>JBLXDK010000041.1:0-6098 GCA_048264225.1 Sphaerochaeta sp. | reverse complement strand
ATGGACCTGAAAGTTCCTCATCAGATTTCCTTAAGCAAAGAGGTTGTGTAGTTAGAATAAGTCACAGGGAACTACAGGTAACTGGGCAATATCAGCTTGATCGGCATAACTGAGCTCGCAGAAAATAGCACCACGACGTTGTTTGGGAAACAAAAAAAGCACTGATTGTATAACATCCAAGGAAAAAGAAGAAAGTATTTCTGCAATCTCTGTTGGGTGCAAGAGCTCAAGCAGTTTGAAAGCTGCAGTAGTTTGCCCATCCTTTAAGTTTTGTACAATAGTATGACGGTCAAGTTCGTGCTGCATAGCGACTTCTCCTTGGTCCAAATCCTTTGTATTTCTCAGGGGGATTTCTGTCATCACGGTATCATTAATACTCACATACGTACAGCAATGGTAAATTCACTTGCGTAAACCTATTTTGAATGTGATTTTAAATTCCAACTGATTTCTTGCCTGATTCATGGACCTACGAGAACTTCAAACTGAGTTTGCGCAAGTGGAAGATGTCTAGGAGGGGAACGTGAAGCAGTGCACGCAAAGCCTGAAGGTCTTTACCAAGATGCCGGTATAGTATGGATACTAATACAGCTAGAATGGTCCAACCTGTCTAAATAGTCACAATACCAGATACGCGGCAAGAGCTGCGGTTCCCAAAGAAAAGGATACAAATAAGCCCTGAAAACTTAGGGGACGGTTTCGTATGATATGCAGTACCCGTGTACCAGTTTTAGATGTTGCTAGGAAAAAGAGCAAGATTCCGGCGATGGTGGTAAAAGCAGTCTTCAGGAGATTGTCAGATGAGTACAGAATTGGCTGGATTGCTATGTTCTGCCCACCCTTGGAGAGAAGGGTACCGACTATTGGTAAGGTTATTGGAAAGGCGAGACCTCCTGTCAGACAAAGCAGAGTCAATATCGATTGGGCAGACCCCCGTTTTACCAATCCAAAGCTTTTGGTTGGCTGTTGCGTATTTGGAGTTTTGGTTGTCTCTCTGTGTTTGGAAGCGGGCCAATAGATTCTGGAAAGCTTGATGAAGGATGCCACAGTGCCCACCGCAGCAACAGAGAGCAGGTAGTAGTTTACAGTTCCCTTCATGGCATAGGTGATGGCGCCTTTGCTTGCAAAGCCATTTAATGGAGGTATGGCACTGATTGCGAGTGCACCGACGAGAAATCCTATGAATGTTACGGGAATCCGTTCTCCCGCATTCTTCAACTTTCCAATCGCTCCCCTAAGGAGATAGACATTCCTCTCCTTCGCCACATCCACAGTTGTTCCTACACTGAGAAATAGCAATCCCTTGAACAAGGCATGGTAGAACGCATGCAAGAAGGCCGCGACCATGAGAGTTGTCCCTGCTGGAGTTTGTACCCCTACTTTGATGGCAATGCCCCAAGCAGCAACAATATACCCGATCTGGCTGATGGAATGGTATGCCAAAAGCCGTTTCGCATCTTGCTGTGACAGGGCTATAAGCACCCCTACTACAGCTGTGATGCCTCCTACGATACCCATAAGATCCCCAACCTCCATGCCAGCAGGAACCAATAGCAATATTCGGGAGAGGGCAAACAGGGGAGTTTTGATCAGAACCCCTGAAAGAACTGCTGAAACGGCATGTGGAGCAAGCGCATGGGCATCCGGAAGCCATCCGTACAACGGCATCACGGCAACTCGGATGGCAATTGCAGATACCACCAGGGCCAAGGAGAAAAGTGACAACGTTATATCTGAAGAGGCGACAGACTGTAAGCCCGTTGCTATCCCTTCATAGGAGAGAGAGCCGGTGAGCCTGTAAAAACCATATGTTCCGAGCAGGAAAAATACCATCGCCGAGGCGCTCACCATAAGATAGGAGAAAGATGCCAGGGTAGCTCCAGGTTTACCCGAGGTAGGGATAAGCACATAGGACGTGATCCCCATGATCTCAAGGCAGATAAACAGATTGAAAAGATCAGCTGTCATGATTGTCGCAGAGAGAGCAGCCGTCTGAATGAGGAACACTCCGGTGAATGCCGGGCCCCGAGGACCGGCACCCAGAGAATACAACCATGCAACCCCTCCGATTGTGTATCCCAGGATATTGATCAGCCATGCCAACCCGTCAAATTGGAATGCAATGCCAACTGTGTCAGACCATTGGCCTATGATGCCTGTAATGCTCGTTCCACTGAATACTGAAGGAAACAATCGGATGAGGACGATCCATGGAAGGCCCAACCCGATACAAGCGCCTGTGTATTCCAAGATGGTGGCAAATCGTCCTTCCGGAAGGATTTTTGCACAAAAAGCCAGAGAGGCTCCAAGCAAGGGTAGCATTACTGTAGCAAAGACAAAATCTTCAGCTCTCATCATGCACCCTCTCTCCGATCGTATTGATATCGAACGAACCGGTAATTTGATAGAGGTGAACGGCCAGCGCCAGGGCAAGGGCTGTCACACACACTCCGATTACAATTGCGGTGAGCATGAGGGCTTGGGGGATAGGATCGACTATCTGGGAAATCCCCTCCCCCATGATCGGGGCTTCGGTTCCAATCCTGTTCCCTTCAAGGATAAACAGAATGACAGCCGAAGCGTTGAGGATATTCAGGGCAAAGATCTTCTTGATGATATTTCTTTTGGCGACCACTCCCCAAAACCCAATAAGGAACAAAAAGAGCAACAACAGCCTTTCCACCATCAGGTGTGCCCTCCCATCATCACGATGCACATGGCCCCGATGCTCGCACCGACTTTCATGCCAATGATCGAATTCATAAGAATGATATATCCGACAGGGTAGGCACTCTCATCCAAAGGATTTCCAAAAAAGCCTTTGCCAAAGAATAATCCACTGATGGCCACTAGGAGCAACAACAGGAACGATACCGTCTCAATTCCTCCCAGGGTAGAGGATTTGGAGAGTGCGGAGGCTTTGTCCTGCTGGTTTCCCAGTGCAAGAAATACGATACCTGAAGCGATGATCACTCCTCCTTGAAACCCTCCTCCCGGCGATAGGTGACCATAGAGCATCACATAAAACCCAAATAGAAGGACTATCGGCCCTATTGTTCCTGTAACCACTTCAAGCAGATTGGTACGAAGCATATGTGACCGTCTTTTTTCGTTGTGCAATGAGAATACGGATACAGAGCGTATGGTATTTCCATCGTCGTCGATGGGTGTGATCAGGGATTCGACTCGTGCAAGCAATCCCATGGTTCCGATGACCGCTACAAGGAGGACAATGGTCTCTCCTAACGTGTCGAAGGCCCTATAGCCGAGATAGATGGCACTGACGAGATTGAGCGCACCACTTTCATCCTGACCATGCTGGGCCAGATAATCCCGTGCAGCAGTCGGCCAAGGGGTTTCACAAAGGAATATGGGCAGAAGGATAACAGCCATCGCACCGATGGTGAGGATGGTCTGCAGTGTGTTGCGCCATGATCTCTTGCTACTCATGGGTTTCATCCTTGCGTTGGGAGTGTCGGAGTGCCCACACGAATATAACGGTGGAAACCCCAGCTCCTACAGCTGCTTCAGTGATGGCGACATCGGGTGCTTGCAGTATGTAGAATAGTATCGCACTCAGTAAGCTGATGGTGGACATGGCGATCACACCATGCAACAGGTCTGAACTGGACAGGGTATAGAGAGCAAGAGAAACAATAAGTATCAGGAGGATGATGGTCATGTGGTCTCCTTCTGGTGGGGCGATCTTGTAGGTTTGGCCGATGCCTCCCCAGCAGATATTCCCGTTTGCCACGTGAATCTCGCCACGATATAGGATCCGGTCGGTGCACTGACAAGAAAGAAGGCCATGATTACTACGATCCGTGCAGCAATTGCAGTATTGGGGGCTAGTAGCAACGCTCCGATAAAAGTGGAGAACACTGCGGTCGTGCCGCACAGTCCTCCTGCCTGCATGCGGGAGAAGGGGTCATGGAACCTGAACAATCCCCCCAATCCGGCAAGGCCGAAGATAACCGCTGAGAGAAAAGCACATAATGCCAGCCATTCACGTATGCTCATGCCTAGTGTTCCTCCTTTTCTGAGATCTTATCCTTGAGAAAACGGGCTATTGCCAGGAATCCAAGAAACCCAAAAATGTCATAAACGAGGGCAACGTCCAGATAGAGGACCCTCTGTTGGGAAACTGCTCGAACTACTAGAAAGGCGAGGGTGACTCCCGAGAGAATGTTCAGGGCAACCAGCCGATCGGCAGCAGTAGGTCCCAGCAACAGCCTGACAACGCATACCACGATACAGAACACGAGAAACCATTGCATATAGTGTAGCAGGAGTGTACTCATAACCAGATATTTCCTATGAATCGCTCCAGTCTCCCTTTGACTCGTTCCCCTGCCAGTTTGGTATGGTTTGTGTCGCAGAAGAACCAATGGACGGTGAGGTGGTCATCGTTCAAGTCGACGGTGATGGTTCCCGGTGTAAGGGTTATGGAGTTTGCCAGAACCATGCGCGCCATGTCTGATTTCAACCGAGTCCGAAAATGGACAATGCGTGGACTGGCTTTTCCTGTGACAACTGAACGTAACATACGTACGCTCGATTGGTAGAGAAAGAACACGAGGATGCATATATAGAGGATAAGGTGGACGGGGTTGGGGATGATATATCTCAAGTTTGCCTGATGTCGGGCTATGAAGATGTTGTAGGTCAAGGCAGCGATACCAAGTGATCCCACTGCGCCAAAGATGAGAGAATAGGGTTCGACACTGGCTGTGAAAAGGAGCCATACTGCGTACAGAAAGAGAGTTGTGATCAAGAAACGGATGAATCCCCACTTCCTCTCGGCTCGCATTGTTAGCCCTCCTTATTGCAGATCAGTGCATAGAACTCCTCGGCTGAGTTCGATGCAAGCAACTGTTGCCTGAATGGTTCGTCATGGAGCAACCGGGCGAGCTTGGATAGCAATTTCAAATGAACGACAGCATTTCTCGGTGGGCCCACCAAGAGGAATACCAATGAGATCGGTTGGCCGTCAGGTGTTTCGAACTTTGCAGGGGGGGTGATCCGCGCCGCAGCCAGAATGCTTGTGTCGAGTGTATCCGAGTGGGCATGAGGTACTGTACAACCCGAACCGAGACAGGTGCTTGCAAGCTTTTCACGTGCCATAATATCGTCCAGCAATTTTTGCGGGTCGGAGAGGTGGTGCACAGCATGCAGGGCATCCACCAGGTGTTGTATAATCCTTTGCTTTTCCTGCTCATGCAGGTCGAGCAAGATACAGGACGGATCCAGTCGTTTGCAAATCCCTACCATCTCTACACCTCTTCATCTTCTGGGACTAAGCCCGAGACCCAGTCGACAGGGAGTGTGAACATGATGCCGGTTCCGGCGTTGTCCAACCCCCCGATCAGCGGGTCTACCAGAGAGCTGACCCTTTCTACCGTTGCCGTATCCCTGACTACCGAAAGGATAGTCTTATTATATGGTTTGTTCCCCTTCATAAATTCTTTGAATCCGGCGAACAAAGGTACTTCATAGGCGAGAAAACGACCCATTCCCTCTGAATCGAGAATAGTGGCTCCTGTTACGCCTGCCTCGACATACGCTTCAAGCACCTCTTCCAATAGTTCTTCGTTGTTCAGAACAAAGACCAATAGTTTCATTGTATGGTGGCCCTCTTAAGATCTTCGTCGCATTGTCATTCGCTTTGGTTCATGCTTGCATACTACCACGAATAATAAGGGGGGGACAAGAAAACGATAGTTTCGGAATAAAAAGAATAGAATATTGAAAGAAATAATTGGCACAACAAAAAAACTATGACTCAAAACTCAGAAATATCTGGCGTATTTGGAAAAAATTCAAATAAATAGTAGGCCTTGAAAAACTATTTTTAGGTCTGTCACAAGCAAGTGAAAGCAAGTATGTTGCAAGAATCTCCATGCTAACCTAGCAAATCACAGCATAATGCAATTGTCTACTTTTTTTTTACGTTTTTTATCAAAAGAGGGTGGACAGGATGAGCCTATACCGGTAGTATCCCATCTTGTTCGGCGAGCGAAAGCCGCATGGAAAGCTTGGAGGAAAGGGCCGCAGGGCCTTGACGGAAAGGGTGGAAATGGGGTAAGTTGACCGGGCGC
>JBLXDK010000040.1:0-6671 GCA_048264225.1 Sphaerochaeta sp. | reverse complement strand
GCGGCATAACGCTGAAAATACCACTGAGTCCTTTCCTTTTCAGTTGGTTTGGGAAGCGCAACGACTCTACAAGTCCTGGGATTTAAACTTTCTGTGATTCTTTTGATGGCACCGCCTTTGCCTGCCGCGTCTCTACCCTCAAATATGATAACCACTTTAAGTCCCTCCTGAACCACCCATTCCTGGAGCTTGACGAGTTCAGTTTGAAGTTCTGCAAGTTTCTTTTTATAAACCTTTTTTGGAAGTTTCATGAGTTCACGTTCCTTTCTATCAATCTGTATGGATAGATACCCAATAAAAAGTAAAACTTTCAATCAATAGACTTGTTTCACAACGTAACCTACATGGTTCAATCCATGAACTATATTATTTATATGTTCATGTCCATTGGTTTCGACAGTAACCTGTAACTGTACATGATTGAATCTGTCAAAATTCATGAACTGGTTATGATCCAGTTTGATGACATTCGCCTTATGATCCGATAGAATCTGTGAAATCGTCAATAGTTGTCCGGGGGTATCCGGTAAATCCACAGAGAAACAAAATATTCGTCCCCTTTTTGTGAGTCCCTTGTTGATCATAGCAGATACTGTGACCACATCTATATTGCCTCCAGAAAGCACACTGACAATGGTTTTGTTTTTCACATTCAGTTTTTTGATGGCTGCCAAACTGAGTGCACCCGAATTTTCCGAAACGATTTTGTGTTTTTCAAGCAGCATGAGAAATGCATCCATAATTTCATAATCACTTACTGCAACCATTTCATCCACCACTTGTTTTGCGATCTCAAAAGTTTTTTCGCCCACTGCTTTGACCGCAACCCCATCTGCTACTGTATGAACTGAGATCAGTCTGACGATTTCACCTTGATCGAGTGCATTCTTCATTGACATAGCACCTTCTGGCTCGACACCGATCACTCTGCAGCTCGGATTGACACTCTTCATATATGCACCGATTCCACTAATTAGTCCACCACCACCGACAGGTACCAGAATGATATCTGCACTTGGCAATTGATCGAGGATTTCCTTTCCTATCGTCCCTTGCCCAGCAATCACATCGTAGTCATTGAACGGATGGACCATTGTCGCTCCACGTCTGGTTTGAAGATCCAGTGCGTGGGCGTAAGCATCATCGTAGGAATCCCCATAAAGCACTACTTCTGCTCCATAATTTTTAGTCGCATTGATTTTGATAAGTGGTGTTGTTGTTGGCATGACGATGGTGGCACAGGTTCCCATAAGACTCGCTGCGTATGCGACACCTTGAGCATGATTGCCCGCTGAAGCAGTTATCACGCCTGATTTACGCTCCTCTTCATTCAGTTGAGCCAACTTATTGTAAGCACCTCTAATTTTGAAAGTGCCTGTTTTTTGAAGATTTTCAGGTTTGATGTAAACTCTATTGTTAGATTCAGTGCTGAAAAAATCGCTGTAGATTAAATCCGTTTGATCGAGTATGCCCTTAAGCCTCAGGTCTGCATCGAGAATGCTCTCATAAACTGCATTTAATGTCATAATCGCACCTCACTTTTTATAATTTCGAATGCTGTTACCATTTCGGTGATCCCTTTTCCTGGTGGAATAATCGGATACACATTTTCATCATGATCAATGATACAATCCACAACAACCGGACGTTTAGTGCTTTTGATTTTCTCTAGTACTGCTTCAAGTTCATCGATGCTTCTCACCCTATAGCCATCAATACCGTAAGCTTCTGCCAACTTCACGAAATCGACAGAATCATCTCCATCGGTCTCACTGAATCTCGCATCACAAAATAAGCGCTGCCACTGTCTGACCATTCCAAGGGCATTGTTATTGAATACAAAAGTTTTGAGAGGAATATTATACTTGCTTACCGTTCCCAGTTCATTTGAATTCATCTTGAAACTGCCATCCCCAGCAATATGAACAACGGTCTGTTCGGGATTACCGATTTGAGCCCCAATAGCAGCGCCAAGACCAAAACCCATTGTTCCGAGTCCACCGGATGTTATGAACTTTCGTGGCTTATCAAATCCATAATACTGGGCAGTCCACATTTGGTGCTGTCCCACCTCTGTCACGACTATAGTGTCCTCACCAAATGTTCGTCTAATCGCTGAGAGCATCTGTTTTGCTTTATGATCCACTTCTTTTTCTTGTCCTAACACTGAAAATGGTGGCCAGCTATAACCACTCAATTTTTCGCTGATCATGGTCAAAACATCCTTCACATCTCCAACAATCGGATACATGATTTCCTTGTTTTTTCCGACTTCATTGATGTCTATGTCTACTTGGATGATTTTTGCATCTGAGCAGAATTTGTCTGAAGCACTTATGACGCGATCACTGAACCGTGCACCAACTGCAAGTATGACATCGGCATTTGATATGCAGTTATTTGCTTCCACAGAACCATGCATACCGATAAGACCATAAGATAATTGATGACTCTGCGGAAAAGCTCCACTGCCCATAAGAGTGTTGACTACGGGGATGTTTGAGCGAATGGCAAATTCATTTAAAACATCACTGGCACCCGAAATTCCAATACCCCCACCTGCTAATATCACGGGGTTTTTCGCCTTTTTAAGCGCATCAACCGCAACCTCAATAGCATCTATATCCAAACTCGACGCCATATGCTTATGCTCATTGGTTTCACCTCGATATTCTGCCATTTGAGTCATAATATCTTTAGGAATATCGATCAATACCGGTCCAGGTCGACCTGACCTTGCTATTTCAAATGCCCTCATGAGTGTACTTTCGATTTGATCGACAGTCTTAACCATTTCACAATGTTTGGTTATGGTCAGAGTCATTGCTGTAATATCCACTTCTTGAAACGAATCTCTACCAATCAAAGGTCTACCCACCTGACCAGTGATAATGACAAGAGGCATGGAGTCCATATATGCCGTTGCAATACCGGTAATGGTATTGGTTGCACCAGGTCCCGATGTGACAATGCAAACACCAACTTTCCCTGTAGTCCTGGCATACCCGTCAGCCGCATGAACTGCACCTTGCTCATGACACGTCCTATAGTGTTTCATTGGATACTTCGCGTCGTAGAGCGCATCATATAAAGGAATCACAGCTCCACCGGGAAAACCGAATATGGTTTCAACTTTTTGAGCGTTGAGACACTCTATTACTATCTGCGCACCACTTATTATCATTGTGACTCCTCCTCTGTTTTATTTTCCAAACACAGCTCCTTCTGATGCTGACGAGACAAGTCTCGCATACCTGGCCAAATACCCTTTGACACTGAGCTGTTTCGGTTTGAATGCAAGCAAACGTTTCCTTACTTCTTCATCTGTGAGATGATGATCCAGTGTCCCTTTTGATATATCAATACTGATCTGATCGCCTTCCTCAATAAGGGCGATTGGTCCTCCCTCTTGAGCTTCAGGAGATATATGTCCTATAGCCGCACCTCGCGTCGCACCTGAAAATCTTCCATCGGTAAGGAGTGCGACGTGTTCGTCGAGCCCCATCCCCGCAAGTGTTGAAGTCGGTGTGAGCATCTCTGGCATCCCTGGTCCTCCCTTGGGGCCTTCATACCTGATGACAACCACATCACCCTTATGGATATGACCACTCATTATCGCTTCTACAGCCGTAGCTTCACCATCAAACACGCGTGCAGGTCCAGTATGTCTCATCATGGAATCTGCAACCGCCGATTTCTTAACCACAGCACCTTTTGGAGCGAGTGAACCTCTTAAGACTTGTATACCACCCGAATCACTATAAGGTGCATCAAATGATTTGATGACATGACCATCTGCAGATTTCTTCTTGTGTTTTTTGACACCATCACCCAGTGTGTTTCCTTGTACTGTAGGTGCATCACCATAAAGAAGCCCAGCTTCTTCGAGTTGATACAGTACTGTTTGAAGTCCTCCCACTTTATAAAGGTCCTCCATGTGATGTTGACCGACAGGACTTAAACGACAAAGGTTTGGAGTGGATCTACTGATTGCATTCACCCATTCAAGATCGAACGGCACATCGGATTCGTGTGCAATCGCTGTGAGATGCAATATGGTGTTGGTGGAACAACCAAGGGCCATGTCCAGCCTTAGTGCATTATGGAAAGCTTCTTTCGTGAACAACCTGGAACTTGTGAAATCATCAGTGACGAGCTCCACTATTCGCATTCCTGTTTGTTTCGCCAGTCTGATCCTTTCAGAGTAAACTGCAGGTATTGTTCCATTTCCAGGTAAGGCAATCCCAATCGCTTCAGTCATGCAGTTCATGGAATTCGCAGTGTACATTCCAGAACACGACCCACAAGTCGGACATGCACTTTCTTCATATTCCGACAATGTTTCCATTGACATTTTACCGGCTTTTACAGCTCCGACGGCTTCAAAGACGCTGCTTAGGTCGACTACAGTTCCATTTGTCTCACCTGCAAGCATTGGACCTCCACTGATCAAGATCGTTGGGAGATTAAGTCTCGCAGCCGCCATCAACATGCCTGGAACAATTTTGTCACAGTTTGGCACAAGCACTATTCCATCTAAGCTATGAGCCATCACCATGATTTCTATTGAATCTGCTATTACCTCTCTGCTGGCTAGAGAATACCGCATCCCCTCATGGTTCATGGCTAGACCATCGCATACTCCAATCGTAGGGAATTCCATTGGAGTACCACCGTTAATTCTGATTCCTGCTTTGACTGCATCTGTAATGTTTTTAAGATGGGAATGGCCAGGTACGACTTCACTGAACGCACTGACAACACCGATCAAAGGTTGTGACATCTCTTGATCCGTCAATCCAAGTGCTTTTAGTAGCGATCTGTGGGGGGCGCGTTCTATGTCTTGGGTCAATTTGTGACTACGCATCTAGGCCTCCTGTTTTGGCAGCCAACTCATCATTGATCGGAGTTTCTTACCTACAGCAACCATTGGATGTTCCTTTTCTTGGCGTCTACGCGCATTAAACATCGGTCTATTGGCCATATTTTCAAGTATCCAAGCCTGAGCGAATTCTCCACTTTGAATCTCGGAAAGCACTTTTTTCATTTCGAGCCTTGTCTCATCCGTTATAATTCTCTTTCCAACTTTGTAATCTCCGTATTCCGCAGTGTCACTAACAGAATATCTCATCCGCTCGAACCCGCCTTCATATAAAAGATCCACAATCAACTTGAGCTCGTGGAGACATTCGAAGTAAGCCACTTCCTCTTGATATCCAGCATCCACTAAAGTATCAAAACCCGCTTTGATCAGTTCGCTGACACCGCCACAAAGAACAGCCTGTTCACCAAACAAATCCGTCTCTGTCTCTTCTTTGAAAGTCGTTTCGATTATTCCCGCCTTGGCACAACCTATCCCAGCAGCATATGCCATTGCGGATTTTCTGGCATTTCCTGTAGCATCTTGGTATACAGCAAAAAGAGCAGGTACACCATTGCCTTCAGTGTAAAGCCTTCTTACGAGATGTCCCGGACTTTTAGGTGCGACCATGAACACATCCACATCTTCAGGTGGTACGATTTGATTGAAGTGGACATTGAATCCATGTGCAAAGACCAGTGCAGCTCCTTTTTTCATGTTGACCCTTACCACATCGTTGTATACTTTTGCCTGCTTTTCATCTGGCAAAAGCATCATGACAAAGTCAGCTTCTTTGACAGCATCCTCGCTGACTTTCACATCCAGCCCCGCTTTCACAGCACGATCCCAACTCTTTGATCCGTTATATAAACCTATTACGACATCAACACCACTTTCCTTAAGATTAAGTGAGTGTGCATGACCTTGACTTCCATAACCTAATACAGCAACCTTTTTTCCACTGAATACTGATAAATCACATGAATCCTCATAAAACATCTTCGCCATAACTGCCTCCATTAAATTTTATATTTCTTCGACTGTGTGTACATCCACTACTTTTCCTACCGTATTCATCGCAACCGTAAATGTTGGTCCCTCGTCAGCAAGCGTGATGTTCAGCCATGCTCCCGATTTGAATTCATCTGCCTCCATTAGGATCTTTCTCATGCTGTAACCTTTTCGCTTTAAAAGTGCTGTTACCCGCATCATGACCTCTGGTTCATTTTCGATATAAGCTCTCAGTGTTCTTTCCATATTTTCCTTCCAATTCCAATATTTTCTGTTTTTTGAACACAAAAAACCCCTCGACAAAATATTATTTGTCGAGGGGCGAGTATATTGATCCCGCGGTACCACCCTGCATTCCAGCGTCAGCTGCTAACCAGATCGTTCGATTGAAGCTCCAATCGAATTAATCCTGACCATGTAACGTAAGTCAGCCCGGCGCAGTTTACTCGGAATCCCTTTAAACTTTGCTGCTCATGAGTGATTATTAAATATCCCCTTCATGCTACTTTCCACCAACCAGTAGCTCTCTGCAATGAATGTCCAGATATGTTTCTCTCAATCGACGCATTTGAAATCTATTAAAATTCATATTACACGTTAGTTAAGCACGTGTCAACATATTTATTAAATAATTGTCATCCTTTATAAGCCTTCTCAATTTCAGCTATATCCAGTTTTTTCATTTCCAGAAATGCCTTTGTGACTCTGTTGATTACCTCAGGGTCCTTATCATCCATCATGTCATTCAAGACAGTTGGTGAGATTTGCCATGATACGCCATACTTGTCTTTGATCCATC
>JBLXDK010000039.1:0-7163 GCA_048264225.1 Sphaerochaeta sp. | reverse complement strand
TTGCGACTGCCAGCGGTATGGTCAGCCAGTTCACTCCGAAAAAATAGATGATGACTGCTGTAACGACTCCGCCTAAAATGGTAGCCTGCACTTGTCCAAATCCACTTTTGAGTCCCGAGACATTCACTGGCTCCAGCGTCATCATCATACCGAAGAATACGGAAATCATATCCTTACCGATGATGTAGTGGTCATTAAATAGGAAATAGGCGGTCATCATGCTCAAGAATCCTTTTAGGATATATAGTGGCGAGTCGAATAGCATGGCTTCGCGACTGAGTAAAATTCTTTTCTTTATGTTGTTCATAGGGCACCCCAACGTTTTATTATTATTCTATAGGTTTTTACCCAGATGACAAGTGTAATAACATACAAAAAGCGCCTGAAAAAATTTCAGGCACTCTAGGGGGGGTAAATAGTTATCAAACTGTTTGATTCATATACTCTGATTCTAATATAGACATAACCCGCATAGACTCATAAACACCATTTGAATAAAGACTCTCTCTGAGTATGCCTTCCTTCACAAATCCTGTTCTCAAATACAATTCCTGAGCTACGGTATTGTAAAGTTTCACATCAAGCCACAAACGGTGTGCCTTAAGGTCTTCAAAGGCCATTTTTTTAATCAGTTCTATGGATGACTTGCCAAATCCTTTTCCCTTTTCGGAAATGACGATCCGTCTGAGTTCTATACTGTTGTGTGGATTTTTAAGTCCTGCCAAAAGAAAGTAGCCCATCATTTTGCCAGTTGCACACTCTTCAATGATGTAATGTCCTTCATCTTCACCGATAATCACATCCAGATGTTTTTCTTCAGGCCATACGAGAACATAATCTGAATTTTCCTTTTTGGATTCAGTCTCCATGACATAAAGGAGATCTTCATGCCGCGTCGGTCTGAACCTCACCAGTTCGTTCTTCATATTAAAATGGACCGTAGTCGATTAAGACTGATATAGCAACAAGTGCTGCACCTATTGCTGTCCAAATCAAGAAAAGCGGCAACATCCATTTGGCCCATTTTTCCCACTTGATTCCACCGATAGCGATTGCAGCCATGAAGTAACCTGATGTAGGGGAAATGACGTTTGTGAATCCATCACCGAATTGGAATGCAAGCACGGCACTTTGTCTGGTGATTCCTACAACATCCGCCATTGGAGCCATGATCGGCATGGATACTGCAGCCTGTCCACTACCTGATGGTACGAAGAGATTGATGACACTTTGTACGAAGAACATACCGATACCACTGATTGCCGGCGGCAATCCTTTAACCAGATTGGCCATGCTGAAAATAATGGTGTCCATGATATTACCCTCTTCCATGACGACCATGATTGCAGTGGCGAGGCCTATGATCAGCGCGCCGTAAACGAGTTCTTTAGCGCCATCCACGAATGCCTCCGCGATACCGTTGATGCTCAGTTTGCCGATGATACCAGCAGCGACACCGATGATCAGGAACATGGCGGTCAATTCGACGATATAAAAGCCGAGTTGGACTACGCCGTATGCCAATATTGCAAGCCCCACGAGCAATGTTCCAAGAACAAATTTGTGTCTTGTGGTGAACTCAGGGAGATTGTCCATATCAAAGTGCTTGTGCTTCTTCTGGTCCATCTCATATGTCGGGCTAAGTTCCGGATTCTTTTGGATTTTGGAAGCATAGCGCATGACATAAATGATTGTGACACTTAGGATAATTGCATATGCTACCAGTCTGAAAGCTATTCCTGAAAACAGCGGCAAACCAGAGATGCCTTGTGCTATACCGATTGTAAACGGGTTCAGAAATGCACCTGCAAAACCTGCGCCTGCGCCTAGAAGCACCATTGCCGTTCCGGTGATGGTGTCAAATCCAAGAGCTAATGCCAGAGAGATCACTATCGGGTAAAACGGCAACATTTCCTCAGCTGATCCAAGCATGGCCCCTGCCAGTGAGAAAATGAACATAGTCACTGGGATGACGAGCTTTTCCTTGCCTTCCATCTTCTTGACGACTCCAGCGATTCCAGCATCCACTGCGCCTGTCTTTTGAATGATTCCAAAAGCGCCACCGATCATGAGTACGAAGAATATGATGTACCCGGCTCTGTCCATACCTTTAGGAATGGCCTTGAAGAGTCCGAATGCCGATACCGGAGTGTTGTCCACATACTTGAAGCTATCCGGAACAACAAACGTTCTGCCCGTATCCGCATCCACTGCCCTGTCGAACAGTCCGGCAGGAACAACGTAGGTCATGACAACAGCAAGTGCAATAATCATAAATAAAAGTGCATAGGTGTGCGGAATTTTCATTTTAAACTTCTTCATAACGTCCTCCTCTTACTTACACATTTTAAGAATCAACTCATAATAGATTTCAGATGCCTGCATGATTTGTTCCACTGAGCAAAATTCATCATTTGCATGTGCCTGAACTATGTCTCCAGGTCCCATGATGATGCACTTTGCCGGTGTGTGGATTCCTATCAAGCCCGCATCACTCCAACCCGGAAACGCTTTTGGTGTTTTATCTGATTTCGTGATGCCTTCAGATATATCGCAAACGGTTTTTACGAAATCATCCGTTTCACTGATGCTGTAAGGTGCGTTGATCATGGATGAAGTCAATTCTCTCATAGCCCTGATTTCAACTTTTGCTCCGATGACATCAGCTGCCTTGATTGCCAACTCTTCGATTTCCTTATGGATGGATTCTAAAGTTTCACTCGGTAGCCATCTTCTGTCGATTTCAACTGTGCATTCATCTGGAACTATGTTGGGGTCATCTCCACCCTTGATCTTACCGATATTGATTGACCCATTGCCCAGAAGCGGGAATACTTTTGAATCAATTTTCGGTTCCAGTTCTTCTCTGACCATGTTGCTGAACAATGATGCGGCGTAAATGGCATTGATACCTTCTTTGGGTCTGCTGCCGTGTGTGGCGACGCCCTTGAATTTCACCTCGACCCATTCCATGCCTTTATGTGCTATGGTGACGTCCAAATTCGTTGGTTCGCCAATGACCACATGTTTAGGGACAATGTTTGTCTTGATCATGTGCTCACTGCCTTTTGAACATTCTTCTTCGTCGATTACCCCTGCGAACATTGCTGTGTGCGACAATTTAACTCCAGATCTTTTGACTGCGAACATGGCAGCCATCATTGCGGCAAGTGCACCTTTCATGTCAACAGAGCCTCTACCAAAGACTTTTCCGTCTTTTACGAATGGTTTGAATGGATCGTATTTCATTTTGAATCCAGGAACAGTATCGGTGTGACCTGTGAGCATCAACATGATTGCCTCATCATCGCCTTTGATCACACCATATGCATTGGGACGTCCCTCAACTACGGCATCGAGACTTGTTTCAATGCCCTCATTTTCAAACTGGGATACCATCCATTTCGCTACAGATTCCTCTTTTTGATCACATTCTTTGTGACTTTCGGTCCCCACCATTTCCAGCACCAAATCCAAAATTTCCTGCTCACTAATGTGTTCTAAAACCTTCATTTTAAACCTCCCATTCCGTTTATATGTTTAAACATTTCAACGCGTATGTTATAAATTTGGGCGCTCCTTTCAGAAGTGCCCCAAACTTGAAAACTTAAGTAATTCTTGAGCCAAATTCGTCAATGTAAAATGATTGACGGAATAATAGATTTCTTTGCCTTCTTTTCTGGATTCAACAATCCCTGCCCTCTTGAGTATTTGTAAATGGTGGGAAATCGTAGGCCGTGAGATGGTGTGATGTGATGCAATCTCATTGACATGCATTTCCCCCCTACCAAGCAGGTCGAGGATTTCGATTCGAGTTTCATCCGATAAGGCTTTCAGCACTTCTACATCTATGCGATTATAATTATAACCTGCCATATTGTTCCCTCAATTCGTTTACAGTCTATCCGATTTCATTAAAATGGTCCATAATTTGTGGCTACAGCTATTATGATGATTACAATGCCCTGGACACACCAAATCGCGAATAAAGGCAAGACCCATTTCGCCCATTTCTTCCATTCAATCCCACCTATGGCGAGTGCGGCCATAAAATAACCCGAAGTCGGACTGATGATGTTGGAGAATCCATCTCCAAATTGGAATGCCAAAACTGCTGTTTGTCTACTGACACCACTCATATCTGCAAGTGTTTTCATGATCGGCATGGTGACAGCTGCCTGCCCACTTCCCGATGTGATGAAAATATTGAAGATACTTTGAACGATGAACATTGCCACCGCACTGAGCATTGCAGGAAGTCCAATGACAATCTTAGACAGCTGATAAATGATCGTGTCCATGATATTTCCATATGACATGATGACCATAACACCTTTAGCCACACCTATAATCAATGCTCCGTACATCAAACTTGATGCACCCTTCATGAACTCACTGACCAATCGGCCTGGTTTAAGGCCTCCAGCCAATCCACTCGCAATACCCATAATGAAAAACGTCGTTGCAATTTCAAGTATATAAAATTGCATTCTCAGTATACCATAAACTAAAAAAACAAATAAGGCTCCTAGAATAAAAAGTACACGTTTGTGTCTATTGTTCAGTTCAGGCATGCTTTCGAACTCATAACTTGGGACCATTTCGTCCTCTTCATGACTGAGCACTGTCGTATTGACTTGGACCTTTTTTGCATGATTGAGAACAAACAATATTGCGGTCGTCACAAAAATCAAATATGCGATCATCCTGAATGCTATCCCTGAAAATAATGGGAGTTCAGAAACTTGTTGTGCTACACCAGTCGTGAACGGATTTAAAAATCCAGCTGCAAAACCAGAACCTGCACCCAAAAGCCCCATAGCCACACCCGTCATTCGGTCAAATCCGAGTGCGACGGAAAGTGCTATAAGCATTGGATACAAAACTAGTGCCTCTTCTGCTGTACCAAAAACAGCTCCTGCCAGTGAAAGTATGATCATCACCAGAGTGATTACCATTTTCTCTCTTCCGATAAATCTCTTCACCACTGACGCTATTCCGATATGAACCGTACCCGTTGCCTGAATGATGCCAAAGCTACCACCTGCTATCAGTACGAAGATGATGATATCTCCTGCGTCCATCATGCCTTCAGGAATCGCCTTGAAAAGATCAAACAATGATACCGGTGTGCTTTCCATAGTCGTATAACTGTCTGCGACCACATATTCAAATCCATTGGTCGGATCTACTTGCCTTTCAAAACTCCCAGCCGGAATGATGTAACTGAGCAAGCCTAAAACAATAATTATTCCAAAAAGTAAAACATATGAATTAGGAATCCTAGCTTTCATTATGGTCCTCCATAACATACTCTTATGTTTAAACATATCAACGCGTTAATTAATTGTAACATGATTGTGAACAAGAATCAATACACAAAAAGAGCGACCAAGTTTTTTGGGCACTCTAGGGGCGAGAACATATATACATAAGGCCAGTAGTTTTCTTCAGGTATATCTCGAAATATCAGATGAGACGCTAATAAGTTTCCTTCGGAAACTTAACTACGCGTTTTTTTGTTCCACAAAAAAATACCTACACCCAATGTTTCGTTTCACAAAACATTGCACTTAACTACACGATTTTTTAAGAAGGATATTTCAGCTTAGCTGAAAATCGCTTCCTAAAAAATTACTTCAAAGTCGTTATTCAATAAATCAATCATCAACAGTTTACCATCCAGGGTCTCTCCCCGTCCAATCAGAACCTTTACAGCCTCGCTCACCTCGATAGATGCCACAAGTGCTGGAGAAAACGAAGGGTTGCCAAGTTGGGCTTCGTGACCTTTGCCCTCATGATGTCGATAAATTTTATTTAGGAATTTGCTCCCAGGCATGATGGTGCTGACCTGTCCATACCAACCTGCAATGGCGCCATATATCATGGGGATTCCAAGTCTTGAGGCGGTCTCCTGCAGGATGAAACGTGCTGCGATGGAATCCAGTGCATCGATGACGATGTCATGTCCACGGAGGATTTCTTCAGCGTTTTCCTCAGTCAAATACTCGCTGATGGCGGTGAAGGTGATGTCTGAGTTGACCTTTTCCATACGTTCTTTGGCGGTTTCCGCCTTGCCAAGCCCGATGTGTTCTTCTGTACAAAGTAGCTGTCTGTTCAGGTTGGTGAGATCAAAGACGTCGCCATCCACTGCGGTAATTTTGCCGACGCCTATTCTGCCGATCATTTCGATGATGTAACCACCGAGACCACCACAGCCGACAATGCAGACGCTTTTGCTCAGAAGCAGGTCGCATTCTTCCTGACTGAGTATGTTTTTGTTTTTGAGATAACGGACCATATCAACCTCCTCCGACAGGTGGGAATATTGAGATCACATCCCCGGGTTTTAGGGTGGTGTCGAGAAGGCCGTCCCTACCGTTGATCATGAGGATTGCCACATCTTTTTCTGCGATGTCGAGCTCGTCGATGATGGCTCTGGCTGTCCATTCGTCATCCAGTTTCACCATGAGCTCGCGTCCTCTGTCTATTCTAAGTGTTGCAAAAAGTCTAACTTTAAATTCCATAGCATAGTCCTTTCTTTACTAGACGCAATAGATGAGATTGCGTACCCAGAGGCAGTCGCCACATGAGGGTGCGTTGCCATAACAATCGCCGATGGTGTCTCTTACGAGGTCGCAACCATCCACGAGGTCACAGTCTGTGCATGATGGATAATGGTTGTCGTAGACCATTGCACGATAGCGTTTGTATTCTACGGAATCCCAGATATTTTCAAGCGATTCTTCCATGACATGTCCAAAAGCGTGGGCATCAATCTTCTTTGCCCTTCCGAATACGACTTCTGTACCACTATGTGCAAATCTGTAGCAAGGATTCACATCGCCTCTAGCATTGATGACTGTTGTGTCGTTTTCTATGAAGCGGCATCTTCGTTCAGTTTTGAGTTTCGACTCTGAGAGTTTGACGTCGAGTCCTTTGCGGAGACCATGATTTCTAATTTTTTGATAAAACGCCTTCATTTCAGGTGAATCGTTCTCGGAATAGAGTATAAGGTCTTTGTCCACCAGAGAGGCAGGCAAAATGTTGGATACTATGAATTGAGTCGCTCCAAGTTCACTGACGAGATCCATGATTCCGAAGACATCGTCCTTGTTGGTGCGGGAAATCACCATTTGAAATAGAAGCTGAGGCGTTCTGCT
>JBLXDK010000038.1:0-7283 GCA_048264225.1 Sphaerochaeta sp. | reverse complement strand
TGCAGTCGACCCGATCACATGAGGATGAAACCACAGTGTTGATGCGGGTTGGTCAATTGTAAAACTCGGTTCCCAAGTGGATTGAGTTGGTATTAATTGATGAGGTCCTCCATCCGCTGAACCTGGAACCACTAGCCCATGCCAATGGACAGATGTTGGTGCATCCAGTTCGTTATCGACATGCATGCGCACCTCTTCACCATCGTAGACTTTGATTACTGGTCCAAGATAGTTGCCATTATACCCTAAAGTGGCTGTTTGTTTGCCTTCAAAAAAATTTGATATGCCATTTTGAGCACTCAAATAATAATCCGATATATTTTCATCGGGATTCGAATCTATGAGCAATTCAGGAATCGGTAAAGAACTGTTTGTACTTTCTTCTACCTGTATTCCTGCCTGTGTTGGGAATTCAGATTGTGTTGGGAATTCAGATTGTGTTGGCATATCATTGGATCGATTCAGATCGTACACATAGGTCCCGACCAATATGATTAGTGCAATTACTATGAGAGTAATGCCCCATTTGATTTTCATTATCTTCACCTCACTCAAAATGAAAAAAACTGCTTACAATTAAGAAGCAGTTATTGTCTGTATATTAGTTACCCATCATTCCTCTGAAATAACCGTTTCCGTTCATCATGTTACTTCTATTGCCGTATTCGTTATTGTATTCATTATCGTAACCATTCATCATGCCATAACCGTAGCCGCTTCCATATCCGCTCATCATGCCATAACCAAATCCACGACCGCTTTCATATCCACTCATCATGCCATATCCACTCATCATCCAGTTGAACATGCCACCTGAATTGTCATTGTGATATTCAAGCATTGCATCAAGTCGTTCTAATTGGATCTCACTTTGAGCTTCTGTCATCAGTCCGTTATTGACCATTTTATTGATGAACTCTTTCTTTAATTCAATCATGTCCGCGTAAGATTCTTCTAAATCCGTCTTTTGTTGTTCAGTCAAAACCAAACTTTCCCCTGTTGGATTAAATGTTGCCGCAAATGATCCAACTGGTACTGATAAAATTAAAACCGCAACTAGTATTAGTAATGTTTTTCTCATAATTTTTTTCTCCTTTATGTCTATTGATTCAAGACTATATACTCAGTATAACTTTGAAATGTGGCAGCAATGTGATAATCTCTGAAAAACAAAAGGGGGCAGGTCTGAATTGGTGATAAAGGGGACGGGTCTGAATTGGTACCTAGCAAAGCTAGGTACCAGTTTGGACCTGTCCCCTTTTGATTTTCACCAATTTGGACCTGTCCCCATTTGTCAAATAAAAAAATCCTCATCAAATTTCATGATGAGGATTCTTTATAGGGGGAGTGCTTATAACACGACGCCGCCATCCACACTAAGTACCGTACCTGTGATGAATGCCGCTTCGTCAGAAGCTAGGAATAAATATGCATTTGCAATATCTTCAGGTGTTGCCAATTTACCGAGTGGCGATTTGCCCTTCATCATATCCAGAACCTTCTCTGGCATTTTTGCCACCATAGGTGTCATGGTGAATCCAGGAGCCACTGCGTTGACACGAATGCCTTTTTTACCTAGTTCTTTTGCCCAAGTCTTAGTGAATCCAATGACGCCCCACTTTGTGGCTGCATAATTGGTTTGTCCGAAGTTGCCATAAAGTCCAACAACTGATGAGGCATTTAAAATGACACCGCCACCATTTTCACTCATGATTTTGGCAGCTGCCTGTGCACAGTTGAATACTCCTTTAAGGTTGACATCTATGACTTTGTCGAAATCCGCTTCTTCCAGCTTAACGAGCTGCGCATCTGAAGTAATTCCAGCGTTATTGACCAAAACATCTACAGTTCCCCATTTGGAAACCACTTCATCCATCATGGCTTTTACCGAATCACGATCGGTTACATTGACATCGAACGCTAGTACCTCAGCGCCCATACCTTTGAGTTTTTCAACGACTTCAGTAAGGTTGTCAAGTCCCATATCCGATACGACGACTTTCGCTCCTTGCTCTGCAAACTTTATTGCTGTAGCTTCTCCAATGCCTCTTGCGGCACCCGTTATGATGGCTACTTTATCTTTTAATCTCATGTGTTGTCCTCCTGAAAAATTGATGGTCTTAGTATAATCCAACCGATGCAAGAATGATTGCAACGATTACAGAGATGATAGGAATAAGTGTGCCTACCATGAAAATATCTTTGTAAGAATCCTTATGTGTCATCATGGTCACGGCAAGGAGAGTCAATACAGCGCCATTATGTGGAAGTGTATCGAGTCCACCACTGGATAATGAAGCGACTCTATGGAATGCTTCTAGCGGAATGCCTGAAGATGCTGAAAGTTCAACATATTTTGCACCGAGTGCCTCAAGTGCGATTCCCATACCACCTGATGCGGAACCAGTTGCACCAGCGAGGATGTTTACTGCCACGGCTTCAGAAACAAGTGGATTGCCTTTGATTCCGAGTACCATATCTGTCAAATTTGTAAAACCAGGGACCGCTCTTACAACAGCGCCAAATCCTACTGCGGCACTTGTGTTGATGATTGCAAGTACTGAACCGGATGCTCCACCGTTGATAGTTTGAACCAGTTTTGGCAAACGCTTAAAGTTGAGTGCGATGGCAAGTACGATACCAATTAAAAGTGATGTAATAATATGGAATCCAAATACGTTAAGTACTGTGATTACTGCGATCAGTGGAAGTGCAGAGATGATTGGATTTGGAAGTGCGCTTAAATCCACTTCTTCAACTTTTGTTTCGAGTTCAGTATAAAGAACGCCAGTAGCATTGTACTTCTTCTCACGATATGTGAGCCATAACATACCGCCACCGAACATGATGATTGCACCGACGATACCCATAATTGGCGCAGCAGTTGGAGTTGTACCGAAATATTGCATAGGAATAAGGTTTTGAATTTGAGGTGACCCTGGGATAGCAGTCATTGTGAATGTAAATGAGCCAAGTGCAATTGCGCCAGGAATCAATTTACGAGTGATGTTTGCTTCTCTGAACAATGCAAGTGCAAGTGGATAGATTGCAAATACAACTACGAATAATGAAATTCCACCATATGTCAATACCGCACAAGCCAGTACGACTGCCATGATTGCAAATTTCTTACCGATTACATTGATGACTGCATGTGCTACGGATTTAGCGGCACCGGATTCATCCATGATTTTACCGAAAATCGCACCCAGCATGAATACCGGGAACCAAGCTTTTGCAAATCCTACAAAACCAGACATATACGCATCTGTATAAGCTGGCAATAAATCAAGTCCCCCGGTTATTGCTACAAGCATCGCACAAATAGGTGCGATCCAGATAATGGACATGCCTCTATAGGCGAGGAACATCAGTAAAGCCAACCCTAAAATAATACCCAACATAAATTCATCCTCCAATAATATTAGATTTTAATACCTATTTTCGCTTCTTTAAAGATAAGTGGATTCATTTCTTTTAAGTGATCACTGATTGTAGGACTAAAATCCATTTGTGCTAGAATGTCTCTTTCTATGTCAACACCTGGTGCTACTTCTGTCAAAACGATACCTTCTTTTCCAAGTTCAAACACTGCTCGTTCAGTAATGTATAGAACCGTCTGATTCACTTCATTGGCATAATCTCCACTGAAAGTGATTTGCTCGACATTTTGAATGAATTTCTTCGATCTGCCTTCTTCATGTATAATCAGTTTACCATCTGCAGCCTCGACTTTGAGCCCCCCGGCAGTAAAAGTACCGCAAAATATGACTTTTTTTGCATTTTGAGTGATGTTGATAAAACCACCAGCTCCTGCTATTTTGGGTCCGAACTTACTGACGTTGATGTTGCCAACTGAATCACACTGGGCAAGACCGAGGTATGCGACATCTAGTCCACCACCGTCATAGAAGTCAAACTGATATGGCTGATCAATAATCGCTTGAGGATTTGTCGCAGCACCGAAACTCAAACCTCCTGCTGGAATTCCACCTATCGGACCAGGCTCTACCGTGAGAATCATCTCATCGCCAATACCTTCTTCGTTGGCCACGACAGCTACACCTTCCGGCATTCCTATTCCAAGGTTGACTATCGCATGTGGTACAAGTTCCATAGCAGCTCTTCTTGCTATAACTTTTCTTTCGTCAAGTACCATCGGCTTTACCGAATGTACTGGAACTTTTATATTGCCGGTATAACTGGCGTTGTATGCTTCTGCAAAGGTTTGCATATGATTCTTCATATCCGCGACTTCTACAATGGTATCCACATAGATTCCTGGGATTTTGACGAGTCTTGGATCCAAAGTGCCCGCTTTCACAACTTTCTCCACTTGTACTATGACCTTCCCGCCAGAGTTTTTACATGCCTGTGCGATGGACAAAACTTCAAGTGATCCAGCTTCCTTTTCCATTGTGACATTGCCATTTTCATCTGCATATGTTCCACGGATAAAAGCGAAATCGATTGGGAATGATTTATAGATCAAATGCTCTTCACCAAGAATATCGATGAGTTCCACCAAATCTTCAGTCGTTACTGAGTTAAGTTTTCCTCCTTCGATTCTAGGATCTACAAACGTCTTCAGTCCCACTCTGGTGATTGTTCCAGGTTTCTTCGCCGCAATATCTCTAAACAAATGCGATATACAGCCCTGTGGAAAGTTATATGCTTCAATTTTGTTTTCCAGCGCCAATTGCTGCACTTTGGGAACGAGTCCCCAGTGACCTCCAATAACACGCTTCAGCAATCCTTCATGTCCGAAGTGATTAAGACCTCTGGTCTTTCCATCGCCTTGTCCGGCCGCATAAACCAAAGTCAGCGCTTTCGGCTCGCCGGTTTCAAGAAACCGATTCTCAATGGCAATCTCTAATTCTTCCGGCACTGCATTTCCTACAAAGCCACCTGTGGCAATTGTACTTGATGAAGTAACCAGTTTTACTGCCTCTTCAGCGGTCAAAAATTTCACTGCCATCCAATAACCTCCCTGCAATAATTTTGAAATATCATGTGTTACAAGCTTGTACTAATATCTATACGCAAAATCGTTGCCAACTTTTTGGACAGCACATAAAAAGTGCAGTACTCCAATTGTTTGAGCACTGCACTAATGGTTTTTTGCCTGTTTGGCTGTTCAGTTGTTGGTCACTCATAAGAAGTGAAGGTAAAAGTGTACGGATATCAGACACAATATTTCGAAAATTTAACAAAGATTGTTACAAACCTCAACAAGTATCAGTTGAAAAACCACGTTAGTCTAAAGATTAACAAGAATTTTATACGAGTGTCTGATTTCAGTATGGTGTTTGATTTCCCTACAACCCATATTTTGCCATCTTTTCATAAAGATTGGTACGGCTGATACCAAGATACTTTGCCGCCTGCTGTTTATTGTTGCCCGATACTTCAAGAGCATTCTTGATCTCTTTGATCTCAAGCTGAGCCACAAGATCTCGTAATCCTTCACCTGTAGCCATTCCAGCGAGTTCTGAATTCTGCTCACGGATATAGAATGGCAAGTGTACCACATCAATCACAGCCTCTTTGTTCACCAGGTTGATTGCACGTTCAATAGCATTTTCGAGTTCGCGGATGTTACCCGGCCAATCGTAGGATACCAGCAGTTTCATCGCCTCCTCAGAAATGCCGGTTACAAAACGATCCATCTCTTTGGACAGTTTTTTGATGAGGTATTTTGTCAGTATTGGTATATCCCCTTGTCGCTCCCTTAAAGAAGGAATGGTGATCCGTATGACATTCAGTCTATAATATAAGTCTTCCCTGAATAATTTATCCTTGATCATTTGTTCCAGATTTTTGTTGGTCGCGGCAATAATTCGAACATCAAGCTTCTTGCTTTTTGTCCCGCCAACCCGTTCTATTTCCTTCTCTTGAAGCGCTCTTAGAAGCTTGGCTTGCATAGCAAGTGGCAAGTCGCCAATCTCATCGAGAAAAATCGTGCTGTTGTCAGCAAGCTCAAATTTGCCAGGCTTGCCATTTTTACCCGCGCCAGTAAAAGCGCCTGGTTCATAACCAAATAGCTCTGATTCGAGTAGTTCGCTTGGTATGCTGGCACAATTCACTTTGATGAGTGGATAATTGCTTCTCGGGCTGGCGTTATGAATCGAATGGGCAAAAAGCTCTTTCCCCGTACCGCTTTCTCCG
The DNA here is from genome assembly GCA_048264225.1 of Sphaerochaeta sp. GTDB lineage: Bacteria > Spirochaetota > Spirochaetia > Sphaerochaetales > Sphaerochaetaceae > Sphaerochaeta. The sequence goes on along the minus strand of JBLXDK010000038.1, from coordinate 1,115 downwards.
AGCAACAGAATACTGGATTTACTCATAGATACCTGGAGTGCCATATCTTTAGCCTTTTCAAGTGCTCTACTGTTTCCAATGATATTTTCAAACGTAAAACGGCTTCCAAGTGCTTTTTTAAGTTCCTTTTTATAAAAATCGAGCTCTTTTTCCATGGTGGTCACACGTTTCACGTAAGAATCCAGTTCCACGATGTCTTTGAAAATAACGGATCCAACAGCACCGATTATTTTGCCATCCCTGTAAATGGGGACACGGTCAGCAATCATCTGATTCCCTTTGATCTGTTGCACGTCACCGATTTCACGTTCACCTGTTTTAACAACAATGTGCATGCGCGTATTTTCAATCACATCTGTAACGTGCATGCCTATGACCTCGTCAGTTGTGAACCCTAAAAATTTGCAATAAGGTTCATTCATCAGGATGATTTTTCCATCTGCGTCTACAACCACCATCCAGTTGTAGGAATGGTCAAAGATGTTTTCATAGAGTTCCAAAAGTTCTTGGGGCTGAAGTGACGTTCGCTTATTCAATGTATACCCTCCTGATTATCGCTTTACAATAAGTGCTGTGCCCATACCTCCACCAATACATAATGTAGCGAGGCCATAAGACACATCTTGCTTTTCCATTTCATGTAATAATGTCACGAGGATTCTTGCTCCACTGGCTCCAACTGGGTGACCAAGTGCGATTGCACCACCGTTGACATTTACTTTTGAAGCATCCCAGTTCAGTTCCTTGCCCACTGCGAGTGATTGTGCTGCGAATGCTTCATTCGCTTCAATGAGATCCATATCTTCAAGCTTCATTCCAGCTTTTTCAAGTGCTTTTTGAGATGACGGTACTGGTCCTATACCCATGATTGAAGGATCTACCCCTGCATTTGCATAAGACACAATCGTTGCAAGCGGTGTGAGACCTAACTTGTCCGCTTTTTCTCTCGACATGACAACCAGTGCTGCCGCGCCATCGTTGATTCCTGAGGCGTTACCTGCTGTAACCGAACCATCTTTCTTGAATGCTGGTCTAAGTTTTCCGAGTTTTTCTATCGTCAAACCCGCTTTAGGGAACTCATCTGTATCAAATACGATCGGATTTCCTTTTCTTTG
>JBLXDK010000037.1:0-8901 GCA_048264225.1 Sphaerochaeta sp. | reverse complement strand
TGCTTTGGCAAGCATGACAGGCCTTGGGCAGAACGGGGAATCTTTGGCATGGTCAGGTATATGAATGACAAGGGCCTTGAGAGGAAGTTCAAGATGGAAGGGTACGTACGTCGTATTGAAGAGCAACTGCAGGCTGGGGGTGTAGCAAGCTTTTCTAATGAGGACACGCTGTTTGCTGATAGGCGGGGTGAGTAAGGTCGGCAATATCACTCTCCTTCATGATCGCAACGACTCTAAGAAGGATTCATCGGCAACTAAGTTATCTTCATCAAAAAGATCCATATGTCTTTTCCCTACTTGGAATTCTCAATGAGACTCCCTAATTCCGGGGATTTTCCGTCTAGAGATGAATCTTGCGCTTGGGAAAGGAATGCCTCTGAAGTGGGCGAGGGTAGGACTCTCATACTGTGGTTGACTACCAGGATAACCAGATCAATATCTTCAAGACCTATATTCTATCGCTCAGCATCTTCAATAAGGGTGAACCCTTCAGGATGTTCAATGCGAGTGACCCTGATTCCTCTTCTGAGGTGTCCTCGCAGTGTTTCGTTGCTTCTCCCTTTTTCATGAGTCTCGACTGCTTTTCATACTCAGAAGAGTTCAGACTGGTTCTTCACCGTTGGTTGCCATATTGCTTCAGCCTCTGATCATTCCCATGACATGTATCAGTTTTTGTGAAAAGGATGCAATGGTTGTTACAACTGTTTGCTATGTGAGAAGCCATGGAGTAAGATGGACACACCATGATGATGTATGCAATTGTTTCGACTGCTGCATGTGTGACCTATAGTAATCTTGGGATCCTCCTTTTGGTGCTGGGAAAAAATTCCCCAACACAGAAGGCCTTTGTTGCCCTGTGTGCTATGCTTGCCCTCTGGTCTTTTGGCAGTATCGGGCAACAACTCTTTCAAGGCAGCTTGTGGGGCTCACTGTTTGAGAAGATGTATTTCTCAGGCTCCGAGCTATTCATCCTTGCAGGGATTGTCTTTATGCTATTTCTTTCTGATACTTGGGGAAAACGGGTATATCGATGCATTCTGCTGATGATCATCCTACGCATAGCTGTCTACCAAACAGCAAATTGGGGGTGGAACCTGCTTGCACGAGACTTCCCAACAGGATTCTGGTTCTTGTCCCATCAAATAGTATCGGCTTGTGAAGCATTATGTATACCGACGGTTGCATTTGTTTGGGGCATGCAATCAGAGTTGTATAGGGTGAAGATACAGGCGAAGATAATCGTCATCAGTACGATTGTCGGCACGATTATCGGCGTCAGTGTGGACTTTCTTTCTGGGTTGAAAGGCTATAATCCCATATCATGTGTGATTCCCGTCTTTTGGATGGTGCCCATATGTTTTGCCATCATGCGGTACGGCCTGATGCGATACACCCCAGCACATATTAATCGCGAACTTGTCAAACACATGGACCGGGCTGTTTTTATGATAGATTCCTCATGGAACATTACCGACCTCAATGATGCAGCCTTGTTTCTTATCGAAAGAGACGGGCCTTTGAAACATCCCATCCCTATGGAAAGCGTATTCCTTGATGCACAAGCGATCATAAAGAGAGTTCAGGCAAATGTTGATGCAGAAAGCACCATATTTTCACAGACAGGGTTTCTGCGTACGTTTGGAGGGCATTCAGTACCGGTGGTGACAAGCTTTTCGATCATTAGCGACATGTGGGGTGATAGGATTGGGATTCTTGGTATTTGCCAACCAACCATGGATTTGAGGGCTTTTATCATTCGGTACAACTTGAGTGAGAGGCAGGCAGATATCCTAAGGCATATCATAAGCGGAAGATCCCAGGCCCAGACAGCAGATGCGTTGTTCATCAGCCTAGCCACAGTGAAGACCCATACAACCAGCTTGTATAACCGACTTGGCATTTCCAGCCGAAGCGAGCTATATGCCTTATTACAAGAGGAAATCCCAACCTCTAAGACACTTCACAGCTTTCAGCCCTGATGGCACACAGTGCCCTTCTTACCCTTGTTGTAGAAATTCAACTTCCCATTTTTTGCCACCTCTCCTTTTCTTTGCAAGCGAGATACCCCTCGGAAGTAATTCCGAGAGGTATCTACAATTTTGTAATCGAAGAAGTTAGTCAGAAGGTGGCGTCCAGATTCCTCTTGAGGTGATGAACGTTCCTGACACAGAGTAATATCCGAGTGTATCCGTGTCGTTGGTATATGGACTCGTATGGGCGGGGATGACAGATGCTACCGTTCCGCTGATTGTTCCCTTCACATAGGATCCAAGGCCATCACCATACTTGGTGAAGGTAATGGAGACTCCTCCATCTTCCGATTCCACCAACTCTCCCCATCTCAATGTGCCACCAGGCCCATCATTGGGATTGTACACGTTGGTGATGCAATCAAAAGTCTTCCGCTTCCCCTCGGCATCTTCTGTAAATGCCATGAATAGGGATCCACTGTAGGGATGATCCAATAGTACATTAGTCGCATCGACTCCCCACGCTCCGAAGCCTGTCACCATGTACCCCTCACCCTCACCTGCCATAGGGTACATATTATAGTTTGCACCGATGGTTAGAGGAACGGATGAGGCTACCATGAAAGATCCAGGCTGGTAGTGATTCGCAGTCTTTTCCATTATCATCTCAAAGTGGATAGGAATATTGTAACCCGGGTATGTCCCCATAGCGTTAAAGGCGACTGAATCCTCTGCAGGGCCGCTAGCCATGGAGAGTTCCCATGTATCGGCGCTATTGGTTTTGCTGGTGAATTCCAGGTTGATGAAGAGTCCATCGCCGGCACTTTCATCCATCAGGAATGCTACTGTCCCTGAGGACAGCCAACCATCAGCCTTTTTCACTTTCACTGAAAGATTATGCCAGCCGAACGGCATTGCCTCGCCATCCATGTGGTACGTTGATTCATTCGCCCCTGCAATCTTCATACCATCAAGGTACCATTGGTACGCAACACAATTAGCAGGGGAAACGGTAAAAGGCTGGACACTGGTCCTTTCCATGACGTAATCGTCTGAGGAAATGTTCACGCTGAAAGGATTACACAGATTATTGACGATAGAAGCATTGATGCCAAGAGGTGAGACTGGAATAGTCTCAGATGCAGAACTTGTTTGGCCGGCGAGAATCCTTACCTCATGGAAGTTTCCGGCAATTGGGATATTTCCCTCTTTCAGGACATAAGAGAAGTCATAGTACCCGACACCAAGCATGTCAACTGTGATAGTCGCAACTGAGCCTAAAATACTGATGTCTGAAGCATCAATGGGGATCTCACTTGAACCTTTTTCAGGTGTAAGGAAGGCTTCGATCTGTGCCGATCCTATGAGATTACCTGTCCAGTCCAGGGTGAAGGTGAACGTGCCATTCCCGGTTACTGGAACTATCGAGACAGATGTTTCAGTGGTTGAACCCTTGGTGACAGTTACTTCCTTTGACCCCTCCCCAATCTTTACCGGTGGCGTATCGCCGTTATAGGCTTCGACTGTAATTATCCAACTCCCTTCCAGGATGCCTTCGAACATATAGGAAGAACCTTGAACATCAACGGGTCCTATCCGATCAGAGGAACCGTTACGGATACAACTGACCTTGTAGGAAGCCACATCCATATGTAGGTCGGGCTTGATCGTCCTTGCATTTACATCATCGCTGAAGATGATTTTCAATGAGCCTCCAGTAAGGGGGGTTCCATTCAGTTCACATGCTACGAATACCAATGTTGCCAGAAGAAGTAGCAGCAATGCCATACTAACAACTCTCATACGGTAAATCATCTTCTTTTCCTCCTATGATCGGCCCAAAGGCCATCGCGTTCTCAATAATTGAGTGGGAATCGATTCCAATGGCATTGCTGCATTGCTCTTGGAGTATTTCTGGACGATTCCTCACTTTCAATTCTGACTACACCATATGGGCACCTATAGGAATGCGCATCATACCAAAGTATGATTTTGCAGGGTTTTATTGGGTATTCCTCCATCAATGGATTTACTAATCTCTTTGTGAGGTTGTGTCGCCCTACCGGTGATAGCAGACAGGCAGGTCTTGTTGAACCGAGACAGGAATATACTCATCAGCAACTATCCCTAGCATCTCCATCTTGCAGCATTCACTGGACAAACATGCCCCTTGCTTTTATGATGGGGCCATCATGGAAAACACATCTTACCTCCTGTTGCTCAACGAACAACTTAAGAAAGATCTCCTCAGCCTCACGGTAAAAGAGAGAGAACGAATTTATGAGAAATTGTCGTTTTTGGAAAACGGTATGTGGGATACTGGCGTTAAGGTTAAAAAGCTCAAAGGAACATCAAACAAGGTTATCTTTGAAGCTCGTATTAGCAAAGGGGATCGGCTTATCTTCACCCTTGGAAGAGACGGCTGTCGCACCTGCATCTACCTGTGGGGGGCTGTCCACCATGATAATATCAGTTCCAAGGCCCGTTCAATCTTTCCAGATAATGCCCCGTTCTTACACTTCGAAACCAATAGTGAAGAGAGCTTTGACGATCTGTTCATCGACTCCCTGTCTGATGATCTGTTCACCCAGGAATCGATAGAGCAGAAGGTTCTCGAAGATTATGGTCCGCAGAAATGGATGGATATCGGCGACGAACAGCTGAAAAGGCTTTTAGGGAACAGTAATCCAGAATTCTTTGAGCTCTTTCTCTACCTTACCGGTGAGCAGCAAGATGTGCTCAATCTGAAACCTCCGGTGCTCTTGTCAGGTACAGCCGGCAGTGGAAAAACCACCCTGGCAATCTATTATCTGGTAAAGGGCAGCCATACCGGTCATGATGTGCTGTTCGTCACCTGCAGTCATTTCCTCAGAGACTATTCAGAAAAACTCTATCGGGGCCTGATAGTTCACTCCTCCTTGGAGAACAAGATCGGAAAAGTCCGGTTTGTCATGCTTCGTACTCTGGTTCTGGAGATTCTTTCTGCTGCAGGACTCCATCAGGATCTGAAGCAGGAGGTGGATCTGAAGGGTTTCATTGAGATATTCAACAGACATAGTCTTGCCAAGAAGTATGATCCCGTTCTGGTATGGGAGGAGATTCGCTCCATCATCAAGGGAGCGAATCCTCCTGTAAGCCTGTCCCATTACCGTACCCTAATATCACGCTATCTGAGCAATGCTCTCACCATTATCCAACTTCGCCAGCTGAAAGATGCACTTCTTGCTTTGAAAGCCTATGATTTCAGCAAAAAATTCGAAAGGATCATCGAAAAGAAGAGTGCATGCATCGACTTCACCGACTTTGTACAGAGACTCTCCTTGCCCAATCAACAGGCTGACTATGCCACCTTCGCCTTTGTCCTCGGTGAGATTATGCGTATCCTCGAGACAAAGGAGAGCCATCTCAGCTCTCCTTTGCTCTCGCTTGCGGAGTATAGCGAGCTGGGTAAGAAGAGGGCTCCCAACTTCCTCTACGACCGTCAGGAGATCTACAGCATAGCCGAATATTACCAGGCTCAGCTCGAGGCGGAAAAGCGCTTCGATGAGATCGATCTCTGTAGACGTGCGATAGTCGCCTTGGAACAGCTCGGTGACAAGTTCCAATGGGATCTGGTGGTAAGTGATGAAGTGCAGGATTTCTCGGATATACAGCTCACCCTCCTTTTCAAGCTCTCCAAACAACCAGGGGATCTCGTGTGTGCAGGAGACCCCAAACAGATCATCAACCCCAGCGGGTTCCGCTGGGAGGAGCTGAAGAACCGCTTCTACGAGCAAGGCCTGCCGGTACCGTCTGTACAGCACCTGCATCTCAACTTCCGTTGCGTCGGTAGTGTGGTCAAGCTTTCCAACGCCTTGCTCAAACTGAAGCAGCAACTGGTGGGGATCAGCGGCCACGAACAGATGGAGGAGTGGAAATTCAATGGTCGTCCTCCGTATCTCATCCATGGCATCTCCGAGGTGGAGATGAGCCGTGAGGTGGCTTCTACTGCAGCAGGTCAGGTAATCCTCGTGCGTAGTGACAGTGAGAAGCGAAAGCTGATAAAAGCTCTCAATACCGAGCTCGTCTTCACCATCAATGAAGCGAAGGGCTTGGAGTTTGATACCGTGCTCCTATGGAAATTCTCATCCGATGCCAAATCCTCCGATATCTGGCGCAAGATCTTTGCGGAAAACATCCTTGATTCGAACCATCTGCCCTTGATCAGGCACGAGATAAACCTTCTGTATGTGGCTGTGACCAGGGCAAGAAACACCCTGATCATATACGATGGGGCACGAACCTCCCCGGTATGGCAGGTAGAGGCCCTGGCACCGAACATCTTCATCACAGAGGAAAAGGATGCCCTCAAGCAGATTTGGAAACGAATATCGACTGCAGAGGAGTGGAACGCTCAAGGCGACTACTTCTTTGTACGAGAGCACTACTCGGTTGCAGCAGAATGCTATCGAAACAGCTCGAACGATGCAATGCAAGACGTGTGCCAAGCATACATCAAGAGGGGGGAGAAGCTCTATCTTGAATCTGCCGCTTTGTTCTTCGCCCGTGGGAGAAAGGCCGAGGCGGCCCAGGATTATGAGGATGGGCTCTCCTATCACAAGGCGCTCCCCATTTGGAAGGAGCTGAAACGCAAAGATAGAATTATCCCTTGTGAGATCTCCTTGTTAGAGACAGAGGGTAGGTACGCAGAGGCTGCTGATCTCTGGGTTCGGCAGAAACGCTTTGACCGGGCTGTGGAGAACTGGAAAAAGGCTAAGGCATATTCACAGCTGGGTTCGTATTATCGTAAGTTGCGCTCGTACAGTCAGGCAGGCGAATATTTTGCCGCTGCCGATCAGTTTCTTGATGCGGCGTTCTGCTACAAGCGGCTGAAGCAACTGAAAAAAGCTGCTGATTACTACGTTGCCGGAGGTGAGCACGCTACAGCTCTCCCTCTCTATATCCGCCTGAAGGCTTGGAATGATGTGATTGTTTGCTATACTGCCCTCGGTGATCACTATCAGCTGGGTGTCTTATATGAGAAACGCAAGGAATACAAGCAGGCAATCCAGGAGTTCTCCCTCTACGCCAACGATTCAAAGAAACAGAAGAGACAACTGCTCGATGAAGCAAAAGAAATGGAGACTGTTTCACGATCGATGATCAAAGCCGGAATACGGTACGCAGCTATGTTGCATCATAAGGAAGCTGCAAATCTATTTTTCCATAAGAAACAATTCGAACTGGCCGCAGATGAGTATCTGCACTCTGGTGACAAAAAAATGGCCGCCATCTCCTTTACCGCCATTGATAAGACAGAGCAGGCTATCAATCTGTATGAGGAGATCGGAGACAGTGAATCCTATCTTGAGGTGATTGATATCCTGCGCTCGCGCATGAGAAAGGGACGACGCTATGATCAGAATCAGATACAGGCTTGTTATGAGAAAGCTGAGTTCCATTACAGAAAGAAGCAGTATAACAAAGCCCTTACACACTTCCTTGCTGTGAACGAGTCTGATGGAGTGCTCAAGTCTGCGTTGCTTGTAGAAGGACGAGATGAGGATGTGCTCGACTATTTCATAGAAGTAAACAAATCTGAGAATGGGGTCGAATTCGTCAGTAGGAAAAGGGATCTCTCCATCTCTGAAGGCTATTTGAAGAAGCTTCTCAGGAGGTCAAACTATCGGTTCATTGGGGAATTGACCTATGATACGGGTGCTCGGATTCTCCTGGAGCTGTTGGTAAAACTTCATGCAGGGAAGACCCCCTTCGATCTTTCAGAAATCATCCAGACATACCTCTCATCGTACGAGTCGCTCCATCAAGTGGATAAGGCTCCCAAAGCCTTCATCGACCTTGTGATAGATACCCAGTATCTCAACCATATATTCCAGATCGTCAACGGAAGCCTTACTCTTGATGAATCATTTGTCGGGCTGTTCAAAAGACGGATTCTTTCTCGTGCATTCTCGTATAACGATCCTCTTCTGAAAGCACTTGCCCAAGATAGCCTTCCTCCTGCCTTGGATACGGTATTACAAGACCTGCCTATCGACATGCACAACTATCTGCTGTTCAGTCACGCCCCCACACGATCTGCCCAGGCCCTTGAGTTTCTCAAGAAGCGAAATGCGGATCCCTCCAGAATACTTGGTTTTTGCTACAGGGCGGGATTGGTGAAAGAGATGGCGCTCTTGCACGAAGAAGTGGAAAGTTACAAGAGGGCAGCGGAGATCTATCTGGAAAATGGGTATCACTTCGATGCGCTGCGTTGTTACACGAAGAGTAAGGATAACCTTGGTATGGCTAAAACCTATGAGGCCATGCATCGCTACGACGATGCCCTTGCACTCTATGTCAAATTGGGAAAGAAGACTGCCATAGCCAGAATGAAGAAGAAGCTGAATGGGAAAGAATACATCCAAAAGGAGCTGTTCTAGAGTGGTGGCTAAGGCAAGTGAATGAGATACGTATCAATTTCCTGCAAGCCTGGAGGGTTATAATCCCTTGGTAGTATTGGATCCTTCCATACATCCATCAAATTCTTCATCCTCTTATCCCTTTTGCATGGTAAGCTACCTCCATGATTAACATCCACCGTCTCAAGGCCCTCAATGATAAAGATCCCAATACCAATGGTCACTATGTTGTCTATTGGATGCAAGCATCCCAACGCATCATAGACAATGATGCCCTTGCCTATGCTATACAAACCGCCAATGCCATGGGTAAGCCTCTGCTTGTCTACTTTGGTATTACCGGCTCCTTTCCTGAAGCCAACAGAAGGCATTACCGCTTCATGTTGGAAGGAATCAGGGAACTGGAATGGGAATTTAAAACCCTTGGAATTCCCCTGCTTGTCCATCCCTATGGCATTGCCAAAGGGTTGGAGCCTCTGTATGAGTGCATGGCCTCCCTGGTGACAGACCGTGCATACACACGCCATGAA
>JBLXDK010000036.1:0-11176 GCA_048264225.1 Sphaerochaeta sp. | reverse complement strand
GGCTTCGCCACATTTTTTCCATTATTTGTCAAGTGTTAATTGTAACTTTTCGAAAAAAACACATAAAAAAAAGAACGAAATCAGATTCGTTCTTTAGATGATACACTTAACTAAATGACATTGGTCCCCAATCGGTACACAGGGCATAGTCAAGATTAGTATAGTCGTGTTTATACTAGTCTTGACTATACTCTTTCATAGTGATATGCTTTTCATATAGAAAGTAGGTGTTATTGAAGATGTTTATAGGTCGAAAAAAAGAACTGGAATTTCTTAATGAAAAGTATTCAAGTACAAAGTCTGAATTTATAATTATTTATGGTAGAAGAAGAATTGGCAAAACAGAATTGTTAAAACAATTTGTTAAGGATAAAAAGCACATTTTCTATTATGGACATCAAATAACAGATGCCTTGCAACTTAAAAGATTAACGGGAATTGTCACAGAACACTTTGACAAAAAGATTTACTCAGATACTTTTGATCACTGGGAAAATGTCTTTCAATATATTTCTGAAAATCTTCAAAATGATGAGAAAACCGTCATCGTTTTGGATGAATTCCCATATTTGGTTGAAGGAAATGCAAGCATTCCATCTATCATGCAATCTGCTTGGGACCATTATTTATGCGATAAAAATATCATGATTATCATATGTGGTTCATCGATGAGCTTTATGGAAAAGGAAGTACTTAGTGAGAAAAATCCACTTTATGGAAGAGCAACTGGAATCTATAAAATGGGTGAATTGGATTTTGAATCAACGAAATCTTTCTATGTCACAGAGAAGAACGAACAACAAGTGGCATATTATAGTGTTTTTAGTGGGGTTCCCTATTACTTGAGCCTAATTGATTCCAGTAAATCATTTAAAGACAATGTCATCAATAACATACTTAAGAACGGAGCAGTTCTTTTTAGTGAAGTTGAATTTTTGTTAAAACAAGAATTGAGAGAAGTGAGTGTCTACAATGCAATTATTACTGCAATAGCATTAGGAAGAACCAAACAAAATGACATTGTGCAGCTCACTGGCATTGAAAAAACAAAGCTCTCATACTACTTAAACAGTTTGATTGACTTAGGTATTGTACGTAAAGAATATCCTAGTACCATTAAAACAAAAGAAATGCCTAAGTCTAGAATGGGACTATATATGATTGACAACAGTTTTTTTCGTTTTTATTATCGCTTTGTGTACCCATATCTTTCAGAGATTGTGGATGGGGGTTCCGAAATTATTTTTGATGAAGTGATCAATAAACAATTAAGTGATTTTATAGGATTGGAGTTTGAAAAGATAGCGCTTGATCATATGAAAAAGCTCAACTCAAAGGGGTTGTTACCAGTCAAATGTGTAAAAATAGGTAGATGGTGGAATAAACAAACGGAAATCGACATGGTTGGATTTGATATTCATGGCAATTATATTTTTGGTGAATGCAAATGGAAAAATGAGAAAGTTGGAACATCTACACTTAATAAGTTGCGAGAAAAGAGCATGGGATTTGATGATGCACTTGATAAATATTATGTACTTTATTCTAAGTCAGGATTTTCAGAAGAACTGATAAGTCAAGCTTCGGTTGATTCACATGTTCTATTGATTTATGAATATTAAGGCAACCTGTCAAAAGTATGAATTGTAAATTAAAAAGTATCCTTGAAAAAGGGATGCGCTTTGATTATGAGTATGATTTTGGTTCAACAACAGCGCTGACAATCAGTGACTCAGACGCAACATTCTTGTTAATTGAAATTTGATATGATACAACGTTTGTAACATTTAATCTTACGTAACAATTGAAAAGTTACATAAATTTGAATGTTACAAAAGGGGGTCTATGGAGTCAGCATTGAACGCTTTAAATTGTCATTCTTAGATGTTTTGACTCTGCTAATCATCTGATGAATCCATGACGTCGTCCTTGACTGCATAAAAAAACAATGCATGTATAGAATACACGATGGCGAAGAACTCAAGAACAAATGTCGCTTGCAGCTCCCAGCTGGTTTTGCACTCTAGCGAGTGCAGTTGGTTTTTGGCTGGCGCCAAGTAGTTAGTGGTTGGGAAGGTCAAAAGATGAAAATGCGGATAGAGAGTCTTGACTCTGCTGATCATATGATGAATCCATGACGTCGTCCTTGACCGCAAAAAAAAACAATGCATGTATAGAATACACGATGGCGAAGAACTCAAGAACAGATACTCCTTAGCCATCGTTGACGAAACATTATAGCATTGTTTTTTTGTGCCCTCAAGGATCAATCGAAATCACAGATTTCGTCGACTAATTAGCTCTGGCTCAGAATCTAAGAACAGGTGGATCCTAGTTGGACTAAAATGGAAAAATATTACAATTTCTGACAATTTGATGTATAATAAATAGTATACAAATCATTATATCGGAGGTTACCCTATTGTTAGATAATAGCAAATTTGTAGTACTGAACAAGTCTCATAGCCTGGTTCTTAGAATCTATAAAATGACCATGAGTTTTCCAAAAGCTGAAACATTTGGTTTGACATCACAAATCAGAAGATCCGCCATTTCTATTCCCAGCAATATAGTAGAAGGAAAAGCACGCGGATCAGACAAAGAATACATAAGATTCCTTTACATCGCTAGGGGATCACTTGAAGAAGTGAAATATCAAATCCTTTTGGCAAAAGATTTGAATTACATATCTACTGAAGATCACAAGGAAATAGAAAGTCTTATCCATACCATAGGAAGACTGATCAATGGTTTAGTCAATAAACTATCAAGTTAGTAAAAAAAATGAACCGACAAATCAATTTGATTTGCTCCGGTTCATTTTCACTTACTGTCTTTTAATCTTTTGACCTCCCCGGCCGCTCCCACAGAGCGCCGAGAACTAAAGTATTCCTTGTCACTTGCTTTTCATCTTTTGATCTTCCCGGTCGCTCCAATGGAGCGCCGATCACTTAATAATCCTTTTCACTTATCTTTATCTTTTGACTTTCCCGGCCGCTCCCTTGGAGCGCCGATTACTCAAGCTACCGATTTCAACCCAGGTACCAAAAAGCACCTGTCCCCAATCGGAATTCAATCTTTTGACCTTAATCCCTTGACCTTCCCAACCACTATCTACTTTGGCGTCAGCCAAAAAACCACTGCACTCGCAAGAGTGCAAAACCACCGAGTAGCCCGCGCTCCGCGCAGCTACTCTAGTATCATTTCCAAAAAAGCCTCAACAACCGAAGGCTCATAATAAATCCCCGAAAGCTCCTTGAGTTCCTGAAGCGCATGCTCCACAGACTTGCCTTCCTTATAGATACGATCCGTGATCATCGCATCAAAGCTATCGCAGACCGCCAAAATCTTAGCCTCCATCAGAATATCGCCACCGGTCAACCCCTTTGGATATCCCTTGCCGTTCAATCGCTCGTGGTGCTGCTCGATGATCTCAAAAACTCTCTCGTTGAAATGCTCTGTCACAAGCTCTCGAGAAAGCGTCACGTGGAGCTTGATCGCATCAAACTCATCGTCCGTCAGCAAATCAGGTTTGTTCAAGATCGCATCCTCTATAAAAATCTTACCAAGGTCGTGATAATAAGCCGCCTTGGTGATATTGTTCAGTTCCTTCGCCTTGTAACCCATACGGATCGCCAGATTCTTCACCAGCTCATAGACGCGCATCGAATGTTCGCCCGTGTAGTGGTCCTTTGCCTGAATGTCCCCGAGCAGACGGTTCACCGTATCTTGCGTATCCTGGATCGTCTTGTAGGCATCGTACTTCGTCGCATGCACCATGATCTTGCAAGGCTCAAGCGTCCTAAGCGTCTGCACCTCGGTACGGTTCTTGTATATGAATAGATCGCCAGGATAGAGGCGCTCCTCAGTTTCAAAAATCATGCAGCTCCCTGACAAAATATAATAAGTTTTGTAGCTGTCGTCGCTCTCCACAGGATCGATATAAAGCACACGATTTTCAGACAGGTTATACATAGACACCTGAAGCACATCGTCGTGGTACTTCTTAACAATACTTGAACCCTTACCCTTGATCTCATAGACCGACTCGGATTCCCGTGCCTTGATCAATTTGTATAACATAGCCATCCTCCTGTGATGCGACATTAGATGCAGAGATTCCCCTACATCACCTCTAATATATATCCAGTTTGTACTCATTGTAATCATTTAGACATAAAGTCATTTCCATTATGTGCCGATAAATAAATGTAAAGTGCATTTAATAATAAAATACCATAGATATTTGATATAATACAACTATCTTTCTACAAACAAACCACTTAAAATAAATCGGCGCGAGGTGTTTATGAAAAAGAAATTGATACTTATGTTGGCACTGTTTACAATACTGGCATCACTGCCTATGTCGCATCTGGCGGGTTATGCGCTCGTCGTCGGCAACAAAGGTGATGCGGACATCGTTGTCACCGACATACGTTACGCCATCAACCATGAAGTCTTCCAGATTTCAGGGGGATTCATCGAGATCCTCGGCTCGAGCCTGAGGGACGTCGAAGTCCTCTTTGAAAAATATGGACAGGGCTTTGTAGGATTTGGCACTCGGGTCATCAACTCCGAAACCTTCGTCAAGTATAATTTCACGCGCGAAGAGACACAAGCGTTTACGGGAAGAATCCGCATAGGTGGCCAGACCATCAATCTCAATACCGGCACGTTTCCCAACATTCAAAGTTCGGATAAACAGACCGTCAACAAAGATGATCCCACCAGATTCATCACCTTTACAGGAAATAACCTCAACACCATCAATACCGGAACCATCACAGGAACATACGGCTCAGGCCTTTCATACACCTCGATCGGCACAGGAGAGTCATCGACCAAGTTGACACTCAACCAGCCGATCAACCCGGGAGCACTCGGCTACCAGAACATCATCCTCAGACAGACCACGACATCCGCTGATCCGGTAAATGGAGCGCCCAATATAGAAATTGAATACACCTACCAAAACGCCTTCAGAATCATAGAGAATCTGGGGCTACAGGACGTTAGAATGTTCCCGAACACCGGAACAAAAGGCAATACTCAGGCAGGCGTCCTCGGAGACGAAGTCTACTTCAGAGCAGACAACTTCTCAGACACTCGCAACTACCAGGTCTATTTTTTAAAAGCCCTCGACGGCTCGGATAAATTCACAGACATCAACCGCGCAGACTTCGTATCACTCGGACTCAACGTCAACGGAGATGAAGACGTCCTAACAGTTCGTGTGCCAAGTCATCCAGACTTTGAGCGCAGGAGCTACTTTGTCGTGCTCACAGACGTCCAAAACGGACAAGTCGTCGCAGAGCAAGTCGTTCTCAGACTCGACGGAACAGTAGACGAATTCACAGTCATCGAAGCCGACTACAAACCATCCATCGTCAGCATTTATCCTGAAAAAGGGCCGGACACAGGCGGCAACGTTGAAATTAAGGCAAACTTCGTCTTATCGCTCAATATACCTGACCTCAACTCCACAGGAGACTTCAAGAACTTGCCTCAAGGAGAGAACCAAGACGAAACACTCGTACTGACCTATGATGATGGCATCTACAAAAACGAAAATGTCACCATCGTCAGAAACATCACTGCCCAAATTGGAAAAAAAGTAAAATTCTATAGAGACTCCACAGGAGAGTTCCAGCTCATCAAAGGCACCACAGACCAGTTCATCGTCACCACAGAAAGTGTCACAGACGCTGAGACCGATCCGTTCAAAGACGTCATCATTGAAATGCAGACCATCATGACCATCAAAGATGGTGTCAACGCCGGCAAACAGTTCGTGTTCAACCAGATCATCGCCAAAGAAGACGGTTTTGAATTCGAACCGAGCACATACACACCGGTCATCGACACCATGCTTCCGAACGTCATTCAGATTGAAGACACCGCAAGCATATATTCCAAACTCAAAGAAGATACACTGATCTCCATCAAAGGCAGCCTGTTCCTCGTGGATAGATTCGTTGACGCTGACGGCAACGTCATCACCAGAAAACCGACCGTGCTCGTCAAGAAAAACGACAACAACACCTTCAACTCCCGCTACCAACTGGGCTTTTTCCCAAATGAGGAATACACTTCCCCAGATGGCGTCACAGTGAGAGGCATCATCAAATACAAAGCGACAGAAGATGCACTGGTAGAAAACGTGCTCACCGATGCAAATGGCAGAGCCATACAGCTCGACATGACCATACTCGATGAGGACGGCAATGTTGTGGACGGTACAGGCGGTAATCAGCTTGGTACAAAAATCCTCATCAGAATCCCAAGCATCGCCCTTATTGCAGACGGCGGCATCAAGCATATTCAGGTCACCAACCCCACACGTAAATCGGACGAATTCGGAAAATCGAGCATCAAATCCGATTTCGTGGAATTCATAAAGACATCGGACATACCGGTTATAGAAAGTGTCAGACCGAACATCATCACAGTAGAGGGTGGAGAAGAGATCATCATCACAGGATCCAATCTCCAAAATGGCATGCGCCTGTTCCTCGATGGTGAAGAACTCACGGACTTCACGCGTACTCTAGATACCACAGGTAACAAGACGCTCGTGGCATTCACAGCACCTCCTGGAAGAGAAGGTACCACACAAGTGGCCATACTCAATCCGAGTGGTGGAATCGACGTAGCAGACTTCAGTTATGTGAAAACATTCAATCAGAATCCTATATTTGATGACTTTTCACCAAAACTTGGCACATTTGGCACTCTGGTCATCGTCAATGGTGACAATTTCCTCAAACCCGACCCGACAGCAGTCACCGAAAAAGGCATCGACGCCTTCAGACTCATCGGATCGCGTATGATCATGGATGGAAAAGAAGTCAACACCTATAAAAGAGACCCATCCGGAACCATCACTTTCGAACTCTATACCGCACCAGCCACTGATGCCCTGATTCAAACGGAAGTCGGTAAAGCAGTGTACTCAGAGTTCAGAGACAACACAGAAGTCGTGAATTCTGCTGGTGAAGTCGTCACACTCACCAATGACGCAAGTGGGAACCCTGCATTTGCAATTGGAAACGAGACCTACGCCATCAGAGCTGCAGGCACTGGTTATCAGGCCTATGCTTCAAATGGAGCGCTAGTTGGTAACGCCACAGTGACCTTCGTTCAGGCCACAGGAGTGACCACCATCGCTATTTCAGGTGGACCGACTTTCACAGCCAAGATGGACAACCATCTGGTGCGCATCGCAAAAGATGCAGAAGGCGAGACCAGAGTATTCCTTGCAGATTATACCGATTCCATCACACTTAAATCAGGAGACTCGGAGCGATTCACACTCAGTTACAACTTTGAGGGCGCACCGATTCTCACTAACGGCAGAGATAAAAACTACACTCTGAAATATGTCGCACCTGGCAGTGTGGTTGCAGAAGACGCACTGGGATTTACAAGACCGATCGCCATAAACGATGCAGGCATCGAACTCGATGGCAATCAGCTCAACATGATCACGCCATATATCGTAAACCCGGTCACTGGACGCATTGACGGCAACCTTTCAAGAGTGCTTTCAAAAGACCAGATCCTTTTCACAGTACCATCACTCACCACAGGAAAAGGGTACAAAGACCTTACAGTAATCAATCCTGATACCAAAAGTGCTAGCAAGACCGGCACAAATGGCTTCTATTATATAGCACAAGCCACATCAAATCCGATCATCACCACCATAGAGCCAAACAAAGGCTCTGTTGATGGCGGATACTACGTCATGATTTCGGGCAGCGACTTCGAAGATGATGTCAAAGTCTATGTCGATTCAGTGGAAGTGCCAAAGGCCGACACCTACGTCGCACTTGACGGCAGCTGGATCAAGTTCAAAATGCCAAAGTCCATCAAAAAACTCAATGAAGATTATGGCGTCGATGAACTCACAGTACCTGTGGTCCTCGTGAACCCGGATGGCGGAAATGCTTCAAGAGTGGGTGGATTCACGTACATCATTCCGCTTTCTGATCCGGTCATTGACCGCATCCTGCCTTCAGGCGGATCGTCAAACGGCGGAGAGATCGTGGAGATTATTGGCTACGAGTTCAGATACTATGAACCATATGAAAATATGGTGGGTGGCCCGAATTATGATCTAGGTGATACCTTCCAGGACCTTTTCAAGAACAGCAAATGGGACGACCTTTTGGCACCGGGCGTGGATCTGAATGCCATCACAGCGCTCCCTGAGACAGCCAATCCATATTATGATGAATATTATGAATCCGTGATCCTTCCGAAGATATACTTCGGGGAAAACGAAGCGAAAATAGTGGAGTATTCCAAAGGCTTCATCAAAGTCATCACACCACCGCATGCAGCGGGCGTCGTGGACGTTTACGTCATCAACAACGACTCGGGCGTGAGCAACAAAGTGAGGTACACATACACCTCCACAAATCCGACCATCTCTAGAATTGTACCGAACTTCGGAAGAAGACAAGGTCAGGAACCGAAAGACCTTTATGGTGCCAAAATGTACCGTTCTGAGCTGTACGGTTACAGAAACGACAACTCAAGTGCCATCGAGCTTTTAACCAACGTTCAGGCATTCGTGAGATTCGGAAACATTACCAACCGCGACATTGAAAGAACAGCACCAAACGCGGGATTGATCAACAATCAAAGGACCTCCGTGACACTGGAAGGCGGCCTTCAGGTGAGCTATTACGGCGACCTGAACGAAGTGCGTTTCACACTCACAGAGAACAACGTCATTTATACGAGAACATTTGACTATAATAACGAAATGGTCTACGTGCCAATGGACATGCTGAAAAATGCGGCAGGAGACTACTATGTGCCAAACGGACTCAAGGGTGTAGACGCCAGCACCTATTCCGGCAACGTCTACGAGTACGTCAAACTGGAAATCGCCGACAGAAGACTGATCGTCGAAAGAGGCTATTCACCGCGCGTCACTTACAACAATGAGAACCACGTCACCGTGTACACGCCTTCCTATTACAGCATAGGCACCGTACCGATGACCTACATCAACACAGACGGCGGAAAAGTCACGAAAGATTTCACTTTTACCAATCCGGCAAGTGAACCAAAGATCCTCACCGTCGAACCAAAGATCATTTCGTTTGACGAGAGCAAATGGCTCATCGAGACCTCGGTGGATGGCGGGATCGACATCGAAATCATCGGTAGCGATTTCAGAGAAGGCGTGGAAGTTTTCATCGGCCCTTATAAAGCCACAGTGAAAGAACTCACGACTAAAACGATCAACGGCATCGAATACGATCTGATCGTGGCAACCGTTCCAAAGGCCACCGTCAACGACGTCGACCAGGAATATCCGATCATGATTCAGAACGCCGATAGAGGCCTTGCCACATCCGGCAACCTGATTGACCTGATTGGACCAAATTATCAAAATACGACCATACCGATATATTTCGTCTACAAAAAACCATTATCAGGACCGAGAATCGACACCGTCACCCCGACCAAGACTTCCATCTATGGCGGGAACACAGTCACTATAACCGGTAGCGATTTCCGAGAAGGCGCATACGTCATCATCGGAACCAGAGCGGGCGTGCCGATCACAAACCTCACCATCTCGGACCGTGGCACCAAGATCACATTCAAGACACCGACCAACATGACCCTCGGCTCGAAAACCGTTCAAGTGGTCAACAACGATTATGGTGTGGCGATCAAGAATAATGGCATCACAGTGGTATCCGCACCGACCATCGATCCGATCGTCAGAGATCTAGATGGCAATCCGATCCAGAGAATCAATGTCACAGGTGGACAGGAAATTCTTCTTAAAGGAACCGGCTTCGCCGAAGGCGCCAAAGTGTACTTTGGAGGCGAATGGCTTCCAGTCCTTACATCAGATAATGTTCCCGAAACGGAGCAAGGCATTTACAGAGACGACTCGCGACATTATGTGAAGCAAGGCATCCTCGCCAAAACCGTCGAATTTGTAGATGAGAACACACTGCGCGTCACCACGCCGGAAGTCACATTTGAGGGCGACATTAAAGTCGTCGTCAGAAATGCGGACGGCGGCATCACCGACGATAGCGCGAAACTCGAGTACACCGTACCGATCCCAAAAGATCCTACAGGCCTCAAAGTGGCAGTCGTCGATAACAGATACATCAAAATTTACGATTACACATCTGAAGATACCAACTACTATGAGATCTACGTGTACATGGGCACCAAGACCAACTCGGAACTCACAAGTGTAGGCTACAGGGATTTCAAATACCTGGGCATTACCAACATTGAGCCATACAAGATCACAGATCTGCCAGGGCTTGATAGAAGAGATACAGCAGACCGAGTCGTCTTTGTACTCAAGGCGGTGAACAAGTTCGGACCGTCCGGCTACTCGAACCTTGCGGCGCTCGGATACGAACAGCTTAAGGATATAAGAGAACTTGGACCGACAGATTCAGACGGTGGACTGGGCGTACCAGCCGGCCAAGATTATGGAGTGGACCAATCGGGCAACACCTTGCAGCTCAACCTTGCAACGCAAATTGCAAAGCCGTCGCTCACAGTGGACCTTACCAACAGGATCGGAGCCACCACAACAGAAAAACGCATCGTACTCCCTGAGGCGCTCGTGAGATATAATCTTACAAGCATCACCGCAAATCTGGGGACAACCCTTTACAGATTCACCCCGGTTGCCCTAAATACTCAGACGTTCAGGACTGTGGCGGATTATAACGACGCTTACGCAAGAATCATCGAGGACAGCAGCATGACCACAGCTCGAGCGTACCTCACACCGAACATCAGAGGCAAAAGACAAGTTTCAAAAGTTTACAGCATCGGATTTGATGCCAGTTCAAATGACGTGGTGCAGAAGTTCACCGCACTGTCGGGTTCGCTCGACTTCACGCTGAACTACAATGCCACAGGCATGACCCTGGCCAGCGAGATGCAAATCCAGCTGTACAAATACAATCAGGGCACTGGCACCTACTCAGTCGTTCCGGCCACGCTGGATACGACCCTCAACAGGATCAGTGCAAGAATAAACGAAGCCGGACACTACGTCCTGCTCACCAACTATTAGGCGAAGGAGGGGGAACATGAAAAAAATCATCGCATTCACAATCATCTTAAGTTTATTGATCGCTCCAGCCAGCTTTGCCTATTCGCCTTTTGA
>JBLXDK010000035.1:0-14256 GCA_048264225.1 Sphaerochaeta sp. | reverse complement strand
CACGGCAGTTAAGCGCCCTCACGCCGATGGTACTACGGTTTTCCGTGGGAGAGTAGGTAGCCGCCGGGCCTTTTTTTTTGCCAAAATACTAGATATGAATAGGTTCCTTACAAAAACACCCCCTCATTGAGTAATCAACAAAGGGGTTGTTGTCTAGTAGCCACTATGAGTTACCAGAATCTATGGAAATAGGTCATTCTTGGCCTCATATACAATTGTGAAGCACCTGAGAATGCATGGAAGCGATACGCAACTGAAACAAGCATCAAGGCTGAAATAAGTAATGAAGCCCCTGAAATAACAAGGCCAATGACTGCAAGGACCTTAGCTGTGTGGTTCATATCATTATCAAATGTTTTTCTTGACTGCCTTACTTGGTACAGAGCTATTACCCCTAAGATAACTCCCAAGAGCCCTCCTAACCCAAACACCATAAACGGTGATAGAATTGCAAAAATACTTAGAATGAG
Source organism: Sphaerochaeta sp. (assembly GCA_048264225.1). Lineage (GTDB taxonomy): Bacteria > Spirochaetota > Spirochaetia > Sphaerochaetales > Sphaerochaetaceae > Sphaerochaeta. Next base: position 13,786 of record JBLXDK010000035.1, on the reverse strand, counting down.
AGCTGTAATGGAGTGCATGTCATAGTATTGGAAGTGACGGGCTTCACCTAGATCATCCATCTCTTCAACTTTAACTTCAATATGTTTGTGCATCTGTTCTTTTTCAGTGATCATTTTCTCTTCATCATGCTTTGTGTCTTTTGTATCCACGATAGTCCTCCTGACAATTAGTTTTTGTTCTATGATATATATAATACAAACGAATATATCCAAAGGCAATGTATAAAATCTTCTATAGGTATGAATTATGCAAAGTTTGGGTAAAGATGTCTTTATTTTTAGAACTACATCATAGGCATTGGAGTTTCATTTAGATCCACCACCAAGTGCCTTATGTAGGAATGCAAGCTCCTACAAATGTATCCCATGAACCTGAGGAATCTGTTGATTAAGCCTGTATCCTCTTGTTTCCCTATATCGGTAATCCTGTGTTACACTGTTTGCCAAGAGGGTGTGATGGATAATCTGGTTGCTGTTCTTCTCGTCGTGTTTGTTGGGGCCTTTCTCCAGGCCAATATAGGCTTCGGCTTCCCTATCATCGCAATGATAGTCTTTCCCCGAATCTTTGACTTCTCCACAGCAGTGACCCTGACCCAAATCATAGCCATGGCTAGCACCGGTTACCTTATGGTACGGTACTGGAAGAAAATCCAATGGCGAACACTGTTCCCTTTGCTCTTTACCTCACTCTTCATAGCAGCTTTCGTCACAGTGTTCAGTCTCTCTGTTGAAGGGGGGAAGCTTGTCATCATCCTTGGAATTGCATTGGTTGCCATCTCCCTCTACTTTGTAGCATTCTCCCAGTCCATACAGATTCAGGGGCGAGTTCGCAATGGCCTGTTGATGGGAACCATTGCAGGACTTGGCAACGGATTGTTCGGCATAGGAGGCCCTCCGGTTGCCCTATACCTGCTTCCGGCAGTCCCAGGCAAGCTGGAGTACCTTGCTACCATCCAGGCATACTTTTTCTTCTGTAACATTGAGTCCATCTTCATCAGGATTATCAATGGGGCATTGGTAGTGGAGCAGTTGCCCCTGATACCCCTAGGCTGGATAACCATTGGCTTGGGCACTCTTATGGGTTTGAGGCTCTTCGATAAGATTCCTGCAGCTATGCTCAAACGCATTGTCTACCTGTTTGTGGGAATCTCCGGGCTCTGGATCATAATAGAGGCATTGTTGGGCTAGATCCTTTTCCTTCCCTATTTCTCATGGTATTCCACATCTTCTTTTTGTGAAAACTTTAGGAGGGGAGTCCCTACCAGTGCCAGGATTTGGGCATGGATGGCTGCAATGGGGATGAACGGAATCATGGCAAAGGTAAGAAGCAGCTCATACCCCAAGGAGCTCCGTTCATCAACCTTTCTGTGCTGGATCCTGTCCTTCAGCAGTCCGATGACAACACCCCAGATGTTTCCCACCATCATGATGCGGATGGTTCCCAGAATTCCTTTGCCAGCATCTTCTCCATATACATCCACTATCTCGTTCCAGGCAGCTTGGGAAGGCTTGCCTTTCGTCTCTGCATAGTGCTGTCCGAATAGGACCGCCTTCAACTGCTCTGGGGGTATGTTGTCAAGTTCGCCTCCAAGCAACTCCTCGATCTGGCTCTCTTCCATTCCCATTTCCAATGCCATCCTGGTGTGGGCGTAGGAGCAGAGAGGACACCCATTGACCTGGGTGACTCCCAACATGATCCTTTCCATAAAGTGCTTGTCCAACAACTCCTGACGTCGAGCCTTGCTGACAAAGCGGACTGTCCTGAACAAAAGAACCAGGTGATTATATCCTTCACCAACGGTATAGAGCCTGCTTGTGTTCATCTGGATGCTCCTCATCTCCATAGTCCATCAAAAGGTCTTGTCATGCAAGCTTCTTTGAAGAAGCCTAGACACAGGCCATATGATTGGAAAGAGATCTTTGAGCTTACATGTACCAGTACAATGTCAGTTATTTTGGTGAAATGTCTATTATAATATCTTAATTTACATAACAAACAGAAATAATTTCACATTAAAAAGTGTATTTTACAAAAACAATAGGTTTCATTGCCATGATATTGATAATAAGGAAAAAGTTTAGATAATATACTCCAATATTTGCAAAAGCGGTTAACTAGTTCTCAATTTATCGATATATTGTTACCTATAAGGATCAGGAAACAGGAACACCCTGTTTGTTTAGAACCTGATTCATGAAAACACGACCTGAGAGGGTCACTGATGAGGAGATACATATGAGCGTCATGAGTTTTTCAATTCCAAGGACAATCTACTACGGCGATGGTGCATTGGAGAAGCTTTCCCTGTTGAAGGGCAAGAAAGCGGCACTGGTTACCGGAGGAAGTTCCATGAAGAAGTTTGGCTTTCTCGATCAGGCTGAGGCACTGCTGAAGAAGGCGGGAATCGAATCCATCCTGATCGACGGTGTCGAACCCAATCCCTCTGTAGAAACTGTCATGCGCGGAGCGAAGGAGATGCTCGCTTTTGAACCTGACTGGATCGTAGCCATCGGTGGGGGATCAGCCCTCGATGCTGCAAAGGTCATGTGGTGCTTCTACGAACATCCGGATCTATCCTTCGAAGCAATCATCGAACCCGGATCCATGCCACCCTTGCGCAATAAGGCCCGTTTCATAGCAATCCCCTCTACAAGTGGAACTGCTAGTGAGATAACAGCATTCTCAGTCATCACTGATACCAAATCCCATATCAAGTACCCAATCGTTGCAGCAGACATGGTACCCGATATCGCAATCCTCGATCCCAACATCCCTATGACCATGCCTGCCCATATTACGGCTAACACCGGCATGGATGTCATGGCACACGCAATAGAGGCAGTAGCTTCCATAGCAGCCACCTCCTTTACCGATCCCTATGCCATCGAGGCCATCAAGTTGGTCCTTGAGAATCTTCCAACAGCATACAAGGAGCCCAAGAACCTTGTTGCCCGTGAGAAGATGCATGAGGCTTCAGCCCTTGCCGGTATGGCTTTCACCAACGCATCCCTTGGCCTGGTTCACTCCATGGCACATAAGATCGGTGGTGAGTTCGGAGTGACCCATGGTCTTTCCAATGCCATCCTGCTTCCGTATGTCATCGCCTACAACCGCAAAAGTTCGGACAAGTATGCCTATGCAGAGAAGATGTTGGGTATCGAGAACATCTCGGACGAGATCCAGCGCTTGAACCGAGAGATGGATATTCCCCTCACCTTCAAGGATTGTACAGAAGTTGATTTCTCCGAAGACAAGTTCCTCTCTGTCCTGGATCGTATGAGCGAGCATGCCTTTGAGGATCCCTGTACTCTGACCAATCCTGGAACGCCGACAGCTGCAGACATAAGGATGATTTTTGAAGCTGCCTACTACGGGAAAGCCATCAAATAACACCCTTTCAGTTCATGAAGGAATAGGGCGGCCGAAACAAGATTTGTTTTCGGCCGCTTCTGTATTGGTATTGTATTTTTCTGTGATCTCTTTCCTAATTTACGGCATGTATCCAAGCTTCCACCAATCCATTCATCTTTGTACACCCTGTTTCCCTATTCTCCCGTATTCGATAGTTCGCTCGTAGCATACCCAACCGGCACATTCGAATGCTCGTGCTGCATACAACTACAATCCTTGTGCTTTTCTGGTGCAGCCTGGCAGATGCTGGGATATTTGGAGAGACTTGTTTGGGGAAAATCGGTCAGTACGAAATATAAAGTGTACAGATTATCCATATCATATTGACAGTCGTCTATCTGAATTGTTAATATATCGATATCAATCAATATGAGAGGCTACCATGGACATTGACAACTATGTACTGATATCGAAAGCTCTTGGCGATCGTAATCGCCTGGAGATTATCCTGTTGCTCACCAAAGGAGAGCAGTGTGCCTGTGAACTGCTAAAGCGGTTCTCCATCACACAACCGACCCTTTCACATCATATGCGAATATTGGCAGAAGCTTCCCTTGTGGAGGTGCGCAAGGACGGAAAATGGTCCTATTACTCCATCAACTGCCCTGTTTTGCAGGATTTCCGTTCCTTTGTTGACCAGATTTCCTGCAGTACGGAGAAGGGAGTATGCACATGTCGGTAGCTTGGGACTTTTTCCAGAACCAGATGCTCTCCATGCACTGGCTGAACTCTCTTGTGGGAAGCATGCTCACATCCTTCGGCATGGATATCGAAAAGAGGGTAGGCTCCAGCCTGCAGTTCTTCATCTACGATATCATCAAGATATTTGTCCTGCTCTCCTTCCTTATTTTTATAATCTCCTACATACAGAGCTTCTTTCCCCCACAGAGGACGAGAAAGATACTGGGACGGTATAAGGGCATCAAGGCCAACATCCTTTCAGCCCTATTGGGAACGGTCACCCCCTTCTGCTCATGTTCCTCCATACCCCTCTTTATCGGCTTCACCAGTGCCGGTTTGCCCCTGGGTGTCTCGTTCTCGTTTCTCATCTCCTCGCCCCTGGTCGACTTGGGATCCTTGGTGCTGCTTACAAGCATCTTCGGCTGGAAGATAGCCATTGCATACGTGTTGGTAGGCTTGGTCCTCGCCGTGATCGGAGGGAGCCTGATAGAACGGCTCCATATGGAGGACCATGTGGAGCCCTTCATCATGAACATACAGAGCGTTGAGGGGGAGGAGGAGATTCTCAATACGAAAGAGCGCCTCAGCTATGCCTGGTCTCAGGTACGTTCTACTGTGCACAAGGTGTTCTGGTATGTTGTAGTTGGAGTAGGCATAGGGGCTGCGATACACAACTGGATACCTGCCTCGGCAATCCTGCTGGTCTTGGGAGAGAACAATCCCCTGTCAGTCTTGCTTGCAACCTTTGTCGGAATCCCCATGTATGCTGATATCTTCGGCACCATCCCCATAGCCGAAGCCCTCTGGGCTAAGGGAGTGGGGGTAGGGACGATCCTCTCATTCATGATGGGTGTCACAGCCCTCTCCCTGCCTTCTTTGGTCATGCTGCGTAAGGCGATAAAGCCTCGTCTGCTAGGCCTGTTCTTTTTGATAGTTACGGTGGGGATTATCCTCATCGGGTATATGTTCAACGCTTTCGGACCCCTGTTTGTCTGAAAAATATAGGAGATTACATCATGGCACTATTTGGAATTGGAAAAAACAAGAAAGATCAAGCACCAAAAAAAGATTTGGTATCATCGGCGGTGAAGATACTGGGTTCGGGCTGTGCAAACTGCAACCTGCTTGAGGAGCATACCAGACAGGCCCTTGCTGAACTGGGTATGGATACCGCCATCGAGCATGTCACCGATTTTGTCGCTATCGCAGGATATGGTGTCATGACCACCCCTGCTCTTGTCGTCGATGGAAAAGTCCTCTCAGCAGGGAAGGTCCTTTCCAAGGAGGATGTACTGGCTCTTCTGAAAGAGAAACGAGGTGATGCATGAGTGATAGCAAGTGCAACGTGGCCTTTGTCTGTACCCATAACTCCTGCAGGAGTCAGATAGCAGAGGCGTTGGGTTCCGCCTTCCATGCAGAAACCTTTACCAGTTTCTCAGCGGGAACTGAGCTCAAGGCCTCCATAAACGCTGATGCACTACGTTTGATCAGTGATCTCTATTCCATTGATATGGCAACAAGCCAGAGGCCCAAGCTTCTGGAGGAGCTTCCCCCTGTCGATGTTGTCATCACCATGGGGTGTGGGGTGCACTGTCCTCACCTACCATGCAAGCACAGGGAGGACTGGAACCTTGAAGATCCTACAGGAAAGGATGATGCGGCGTTTCTCGCGATCATCAAGACTATCGAACAGAAGCTAGAAGACCTCTCTGCTCGGATCGAAAAGGGGCTTCTTACGTAGCAGCCGTTTCATTTTGGCTAGTGGACATTTGTTGCAAATAATTGTATTACATAGGGGTAGGGTCCTACAATTCTGGTTTGTTCCCTCTTATCACCTGTGCAGGAGTGTCTCATGAGTCCGATTGCTAAGATGTTGCGCGTACAGAGGGAACATGTTCCTCTGATGTACACTGTGTACTTTGCCTTTTTTGTCAGTGGTATGATGAACACCCTCATTGGGACCATTCTTCCTTTCATGAAAGCAGAATACAACATGAGTTATGTGCTCAGTGGTGCTGTCATATCGGCACACCAGATAGGAAATTTCTTCGCCTTGCTAATCAGCGGATTCCTTCCCTACCTCATAGGCCGGAAAAGGAGTACTATCATGCTCTCCCTAGGATTTGTCATAGGGTTTTTGCTGATGACCCTTACCGGCAATCCCCTGTTTCTCCTGTTGGCCTTCCTCTTTACAGGTATCGGGCGTGGAACCATGAGCAACATCACCAATGTGGTGATGAGCGACATTGCAGGCAATAAGACAGCGTCCTTGAACCTCTTGCACGCCTCGTTCGCCGTCGGGGCATTTATGGCTCCCTTCCTTGCAATACTTTCCACCTCCGTGTTTGGTGTGCACTGGAGGCTCAGCCTATGGACTGTGGTGATCCTGGAGATTCTGGTGATGATTTTCTTCAGTCGTTCCTCACTTTCCGGTAAGAGCATCGAAAAGCAAAAGGATGAGGCTACAGGTTTCTACAAGAGCAGGACGTATTGGCTCAATACCGCTATCCTGTTCTTCTACCTCTGTAACGAGGCTTCCATCATGGGGTGGCTGGTGACCTACTTTACGGATTCAGGGATTCTCAGTCCTGCCTTGGCACAGACAACCAGCTCAGCCCTCTGGATCTTCATCCTCATAGGAAGGCTTGGATGTGCGTTCCTCTCAACCCGTCTGGACAAGAACTTCCTGTTGGTACTGCTGGGGTTTTTCCAGATTGTATTCTTTCTGATGATGGTCACTGCAAGGAACTATGGTCTCATCTATATGAGTGTCTTTGGCTTTGGTCTCGCAATGAGCGGAACCTACCCCACAGTCCTTGCCACCATGAACCCCAAGTACAATGCATCGACCATCGCTGTGGGTACAACCATTGCCACAGCCACAGTCGGCGCTATAAGCATGCCCATCATAGTCGGCTCTGTCGCACAGAAGATTGGCATAGCAGGGGGGCTTGCTACGATCAGCATTGCCCTGCTTTGTATGTTTGTCCTGATACTGGTCAAATTTTTTAGTGGAAAAAAAACGGTGAAGAATGTCTGGGAGTATTAAGTACCTCCCCCTTTTCATGATACACTGACGCCGAAGGAATTATTGATGATTAAACAAAATAAGCATATTAGGAACATAGCCATCATCGCTCACGTCGACCATGGCAAGACTACCTTGGTAGATGCCTTGTTCAAGCAGAGCGGTCTGGTTTCCAGAGACGACCAGGATAGGATTATGGATAGTGGTACCCTTGAAAGGGAGCGTGGAATTACCATCAGCGCTAAGAATTGCGCCATCAGATGGAGAGGGGTGAAGGTAAATATCATCGACACTCCAGGACACGCAGACTTCGGAGGCGAAGTCGAACGGGGCCTCTCCATGGTCGATGGTGTTGTCCTGCTTGTGGATGCTGCAGAAGGCCCGTTGCCCCAGACACGGTTTGTGCTTGAGAAGGCTTTGAAACTGAACCGTACTCCCATCATCGTAATCAATAAGATTGACCGCCAGGATGCTCGCAGTGAAGAGGTCCTCAACGAAGTGTATGATCTCCTGCTTGAGCTCAGCGATGATGAGGCCATGCTGGAAGTCCCTGTTTTCTATGCAATCGGGAAGAGCGGGCAGTGTGGATTGAACCCTACAGGTCTTGATGACAACATGCATCAGCTGATGGATTGTCTCATCGATTATATCCCGGCCCCTGTATATGATGATGAAGAGCCCTTTCAGATGTTGGTCAGTGACCTCTCCTACAGTGACTTCCTCGGTCGTCTTGCCATTGGCAAGATCATCAATGGGAAGGCTAACATGTATGACTCTTTGGTCTGTGTCAAGGAAGACGGTGTGCTTCGTCCGTTGAGGATCACCAAGCTGCAGGCGTATGACGGGCCAACGTTCCATGATGCGACCAATGTTGCAAGCGGGGACATCATTGTCCTTGCAGGTGTGGAGGATGTCTCTATAGGAGACACCATCTGTACCAATGCCCATCCTAAGGCCCTGCCCAGGATAAGCATCGACGAACCCACCGTGGCCATGATATTTTCAAAGAATATCAGCCCCCTTTCTGGTAAGGAAGGGAAGATCATCGCGTCTGCAAAGATCTGGGAGAGACTACAGAAGGAAATCTTGCGAAACGTATCCATCAGGGTGGAGAAAAACCTTGATGACTCTTTTACCGTCAAGGGAAGAGGTGAGTTCCAGATGGCTATCATCGTGGAACAGATGCGCCGTGAAGGGTTTGAGCTCTGTGTAGGGAGACCCCGCACGATCTTCAAGACCGATGAGCAGGGGAAAAAGACCGAGCCCATTGAATACCTTAGCGTTGACTGTCCTGAAGAGAGCAGCGGTCAGGTGATGGACAAGCTTGCCAAACGCAAGGCCAAGATGAGTGACATCACCTATACCGAGGGCGGAAGGGTCAAGATGAAGTTTGAGATTCCTGCCCGCGGCCTTATCGGCTACCATGACGAGTTCATGACCGATACCCGGGGCATGGGCATCATGAACAGCTATATGAAGGGCTACGAGCTCTACAAGGGTGATTTTCCCGACCGCTTCAGCGGATCGATGGTAAGTGACCGCTCCGGAGTCGCCGTACCGTATGCATTGTGGCAGCTTGAGGACAGGGGAAGATGGTTCATCGTCCCAGGCGACCCTGTCTATGAAGGGGAGATAGTAGGGGAGCGCAACCGCGACATGGATATCACCCTCAATCCTACCAGGACCAAGAAGCTTACCAACATGCGCGCCTCCGGCCATGATGATGCGGTGACCCTCTCTCCCATTTCCAAGCTCTCCCTTGAGCAGGCGATCCAGTTCATCAAGGATGATGAGCTGGTGGAGGTTACTCCCACCTCGATACGGATGTGCAAGAAGATCCTCTCCACACAGAACAGAAAGGTGTTCGAGAGTAGGGGTGAGATACCAGCATATCTGCTCTAGGAGTCAGCTCTCTTCCTCTTCTAGGAATTGGATGCAAGCAATGCACAGTAAGTCTCGGTAGAGAGCAATCAAAAGCCTGAAGGATTATCCTTCAGGCTTTTGTTCGCTCTCTACTGTCTTTCCCGTTTTATAGTCGGGTCAGTACATTCTCTTGAGGGACGCTAGCAGAGCTCATAGTCTCTGTTCCCCTGTTTCTCACAAAGACAGCTTACTGTCAGAGACGTAAGGAGAGTACAACCGGAGCATGATCGCTTCCCAGGACTTCAGCATCTATGCTGCTCTCCTCGATCCTATCCTTCAGCTCCTCGCTGACAAGCCAGTAGTCGATACGCCACCCGGCATTGTTCGCCCTTGCATTGAAACGGTAGGACCACCAGGAGTACGCTTCTGTGCGATCAGGATAGAGGCTGCGGAAGGAGTCAATGAAGCCCGCTTCCAGAAGGAGGGAGAACTTCTCCCTCTCCTCGATGGAATAGCCTGCATTCTTCTCGTTGGCCTTGGGGTTTTTCAGGTCTATAGGTTTGTGCGCCACATTGAGGTCTCCGCAGATAAGCACCTCCTTGATCTCCTTGAGGGACGATACATATCCTCTGAAGGCTTCGTCCCAATCCATACGCACAGGAAGGCGGGCGAGCTTATCCTGGCTGTTGGGTGTATAGCAGCATACCACAAAAAAATCCTCGAACTCTGCAGTAACCACCCGTCCCTCACTGTCGAGTTCATGGCCGATGCCCTGCTCGACGGAAATCGGTTCTACCTTGGAGAAAAGTGCGGTACCGGAGTACCCCTTCTTCTCTGCAAAGCTCCAATAGGTGTGGTAGGAGGGAAGCTCGAGTTCGATCTGGTGCTCTTGCAGCTTGGTTTCCTGCAGACAGAATATGTCCGCATCAATATCGGTGAGATACTCCTCAAAACCCTTTTTCATGCAGGCACGAAGTCCATTGACGTTCCAACTGACAAGTTTCATCCTTGTCTCCCCTACATCAGTGAGATGTGAAGGCGCTTTGCCTCATCCTGGACTTCCTGCGGCCACACTGAGGATTGCACCTCACCTATGTGTGCCTTGTGGAGCAACAGCATGCAGAGCCTGCTCTGGCCTATGCCTCCTCCTATGGTCTGGGGAAGCTCCCCGTTGAGCAGCCTCTGGTGCCAGTAAAGCTTTGAACGTTCGGGGCATTCGCGTATCTGAAGCTGTCTGAGCAAGGTCTCGATGTCGACACGGATACCCATGGACGAGAGTTCAAGGGAGTCTTTGCGAATGCTGTCCCATACGATGATGTCCCCATTGAGGCCAGTATGAACAGAGTCACTAGGTGTAGACCAGTCATCATAGTCAGGAGCCCTGCCTCCCTGGCTGATGCCATCGGCAAGGGGGGCTCCTATGCCGATGAGGAATATCGCCCCATACTTCTCAGCAAGTGCCTTTTCCCTTTCCTGGGGTGTCAGGGAGGGGTACTCCTTTTGTGCATCTTCCGAATGGATGAAGGTTATCCGCTCAGGAAGCGTTGGCGGGCAGAGGGGGAACATCTCACTGACAAGGAACTCAGTGCGTTTCAACGAGGAGTAGATCTTCTTGACGATTCTTTTGAGGAATTCGATATTCCTATCCTTACCCGCCATGACCATTTCCCAGTCCCACTGGTCGACATAGATAGAGTGTATCGCATCAATGTCGTCATCGGGCCGGATGGCATTCATATCAGTATAGAGGCCGGAGTTTGCTTTCATGTTCATGTCGGCAAGGGCGAGCCTTTTCCATTTCGCCAGGGACTGCACAATTTCCATCTCCATATTGTCAAGATTCCCGATCTGAAAGCGAACAGGTCTCTCAATTCCATTGAGATCATCGTTGATGCCTGAACCGCGGGGGACGAACAGGGGGCTGGTCACCCGGCTGAGTTTAAGTCCTGCCGAGAGTTCGCTTTCAAAGGTGTCCTTGATGTACTTGATAGCACGCTCAGTCTGTACCTGATTCATGGTTGGTGTGTAGTCTGCTGGAAAAAATAGGCTCATATGGTGTTTCACTCCTTGGTTCCGATTAGGATATCCTATTTTTTCAATCTGTAAAAGTACTAGAAGAATTCTCAGCGCTTTGATATGCTTGCACCCATGGAAAATATAATCAGGCTCTGTATGTTTGATATGGGGGGAGTGGTTGCCAAACACACCGACTCCTCGATGGAACGCCTTCTTTTGCAGGACTTCGGCATCACAGGCTATGACAGCTTCACCTCCCTCGACCAGAGGCTCCCAGCCTTGCTTGCAAAGCACAGCAAAGCTTCTATCGATGAAGAGACTTTATGGCTTCGTTTCACAGAGATGACAGGCATCGCCGTTCCTCCCCATGAAGATTCGTTATGGGGCAGATATTTCAAGCCTGAACTTGACCCCTATGTGGTGGCTATCATTGAAGAGCTCAAGGAAAAGGGCTATCGTGTCGTCTGCGCCACTAACACTGAAGAGGCACATTATGCCATTCATCAGAAACAAGGCCAATATGAGATCTTCGATGCAGTCTATGCATCTCTGCACATGCTGGAAGTGAAGCCTGAAAGCTCTTTTTTTGAGGCAATTCTTAAAACCGAACAGGTGAAACCTGAAGAGGTTCTCTTCGTTGATGATCTTTCAGAAAATTGTGAGGCAGCCTCCGCTTATGGCATCAACGCGGTTCTCTATGCGGACCCAGTGGAATTGCGATGGCAATTAGTTAGTATGGATTTGCTATAATATATATATCAGAATTTGTTGAAACACTAGTAAAAAATAAAGAAACAGTATATAAATACTAATAATTTGTACACTGAAACAACTTTGTTCCAGGAAATACATAAGGTTGAGAGGCCGTACTGGCTATGGTAGTATTACAGGCAATTGAAGAAGGATGGTATATTTGAGGTGGTAATCTGCCTTTGACATGAATGTCTCTCAAATACAGAAAAGGGATTGGAAAGCATGCAACAGGTTCAGTTTGATAAGGATTTTTTGTGGGGATGTGCGACAGCGAGCTACCAGGTCGAGGGTGCAATTGAAGAGGGTGGTAGGAAGCCCAGCATCTGGGACACGTTCACCAAAATGAGCGGAAATGTGATCAACGGTGATGACGGCAGCGTTGCTGTTGACCAGTACCACCGCTACGAACAGGACATAGAGCTTATGGCTGGCCTCAACTTCCAAGCGTATCGCTTTTCCATTGCCTGGCCTAGGATCATCCCAGATGGTGTGGGAGAGGTAAACATGCAGGGTGTCGACTATTACATCCGCCTCTGTAAAGAGCTGAAGAGCAAAGGCATGCAGGTGGTGGCTACCCTTTACCACTGGGACCTTCCCCAGGTGATGCAGGATAGGGGAGGGTGGGCAAACCGTGAGACCGCCTACCACTTCCAGGCCTATGCAGAGGCCTGCTATGAGCATCTCGGTCCGTATGTCGATCGTTGGATAACCCTCAACGAGCCTTTTTGTGCTGCATACCTTGGGTATCGTACGGCAGAGCATGCCCCCGGTATCACTGATGATGACCAGGCCAACCGCGCTGTACATCATCTGAACCTTGCTCATGGCCTTGCCATGCGGTCATACAGGGAGACAGGTCTCACTGCACCCATCGGGACAACACTGAACCCCATCATGCCACGACCCGCTTCCAGAAAGAAGGAAGACCTGCTCGCCAGCGAGTATGCCAGGGCCTTCAATACCGATGTATTCCTGCTTCCCTTGTTTAACCAAGGCTATCCAAAGCTGGTGACAGAGAATTTGGGCATCACCTATCCCATAGAGGAGGGTGATATGGCAATCATAGCTGAGAAGATTGACTTCCTCGGAATCAACTACTATCAGGAAGGGGCGGTTGCCTTTGACGAGAACCAAAAGCTCAAATATGGTGAAGTTCCTGTATGGCAGAGGGTGACCAACCAGGGATGGCCGGTCACCCCCTATGGCCTTCTGAGGATTCTCCATTACATCCAGGGCTTGGATACATCCCTTCCTCTCTATATTACGGAAAACGGATGTGCACATGATGATGTGGTGGAGGAAGGGCGTGTCCATGACCTGTTCAGATGTGACTATGTCATCAAGCACCTTGCCATCTGTAAGCAGGCCATAGACGAAGGCATCAATCTCAAGGGATATTTTATCTGGTCCTTTCTTGATAACTTCGAATGGGCGTGGGGATATAGCCGAAGATTCGGGATCATATATGTCGACTACAACACCCAAGAGAGAATCCCTAAGGACAGCGCCTACATGATGCGGGATGTGATAACCGGATATTGTGAGTTTTCCTAAGCAAATGCAGAAATTGCAAATATTATGCATTATAAATTATAGTACTGAAAATGTATAAACCTGTATAAAAAATACAATTTTCTATATAGGTTTATTGCTAAATAATGTACATTCATACTATATATATGTATAAGAAAACCATAAGACCATTAAAAAACTAATTAGAACTATAGTAAAAATTGCAACAAATTTATTAGAACAAATAAAAAACATATAGGAATATTATAATAACTTAGTATAAACTAATCAAAATCATAATATACTTTAGTAATAAACAGAGAAACGATAGTAGCTATATGTAAGAAAAGTTGTGCTTACATATAGTATAGATAGAAAAACCGATACTAAATAATACAAAGTAATATCGAACAGACAAAAAAATTATATATACCAATATAAAAAAGATATAATAATAAAATATACAATAATAAAGTATTGGAATTTTGAATGTAAAGATTTCATAGTGAAACAGGTATATA
>JBLXDK010000034.1:0-14926 GCA_048264225.1 Sphaerochaeta sp. | reverse complement strand
GTACGAGGCGGTTTACCACACCCATCACATCAAGGGTACGGCAATAGGCGGCTGCGACGGGCAATGAGGCATGGGTGGAAAAACGGGTATCAGCGAACGGATAAGCGGCCATGGCGGTTCCTCCTTAGGGACAGAAAGGACCTGTGGATTTCCTCAGCAGTCCTTGACATGTTCTGTGTCTGGTAGTATGATACTACCAGATTTAACGCATTGCAAGGAAATACTGCATGGAACAGGACGAATTACAGCTCCAGACATTGAAAATGCAACATCAGGAACTTGCCAGACAGATTGCCTCCATTGGCTTCATCTGGCCGGGAAGCATCCAGTGGCGCTGGAAAGTGTGTGGAAAGCCGAATTGCGCATGCAGCAAGGACCCGGCCGCACGCCATGGCCCATATCCCTATTGGACAACCAAGGTTAATGGAAAGACTGTTAACAGGCGCCTTGGTCAAGAAGAGGCTATTCTTATCGAACAATGGATAGAAAACCGTAGGGAAGTCGAATCCATCATGGCCGAGATGAAGGCTGTCTCGGATCAGGCGCTTTCAGTCGCAGTGAAGTGCAATGTGCCGTCTCAGGAGGGCCCCGACCCAATAACTTGAGCCGTTAAACATGCCAGATTTAATTCATCAGAAATCATGGAAAAAGGGTGAGGAATGTGGGTAAGAAAAACTGGCTTTAATCATAAATATAGATGGAAAATTATCACGAGCAAACTTTTTAAGGAACAGACATGAAAAGACTTATATTTGCTACATTGCTGGTCTTGGTCATATCCTCAACATCCCTCTTTTCTGTAGAAAGCGACTTCACTGTCACAACCGATATCGCCTTGATCGGATACATGAAGGTTTCCTCCTCTGCAATTTTAGACAATACCATTGCTGCATATACCGACTCGGGTAACTTCACCACCCTCAATGTTACAACCAGTGGAGATCAGGAATTTACAGCATTTATGACAACCCTGTGCAACTGTCGTACTGGGTATAGGGTCAGTATGTCCGCAACGCCCATGACCAGTGCTATTGAAGGTGCGATAACCAGCCACATCAACTATACAGTGAGCTGTAACGGTGTTGATGTACTAACTACCCTGGCTTCTGAAACAGTTCCACCGACAATAGTAACTGTCACGTAACTGACACACCTCACAGGCAGCTCAAAAGCCATCTCCCTCAACGTCGATGCTACGACTTTTGATGCAGCTGTGTCAGGTAACTATACCGGAACTGTAACCTTCACCTTTACTGCCACCTGACACCTAACGACTCCGATACAGACGTGTCTGTCCAAAAGGCTAGTGTAACATCATACCGAGAAGAGCTTCCCTCTTACATTTCTTACTATATCATTTGCATGAAATTCTACATCTTGCTGACACACCTTGAAAAACAAGGAAGGCTGCCTCAAAAGATTTCTACTTTTGAAACAGCCCCTTCTAGTACTAGCTCTGTTTACTGTGAAATGTAATCGTATATTCGCTGTATTTTGGAGTCAGAGCGACTGTTTGGCGTATATGCAAGCGACATCCAGGTCCGCACCAACAGGCGTGCTAGCTTGTCCCCCGTTACTTGCGATCCCAGAGCGATCATGTTTGCATTATTGCTCAACGCCGCTCGTTCTGCTTGGTAGGCGTTTGTGACCAAAGCACAAAGGGCCTTTGGGACCTTGTTAGCGGCAAGGCTCACGCCTATTCCTGTACCACATATCACTACACCTCGGTGGAACTCCCCATTTGCCACAGATTCTGCAACCTCAATGGCAACATTTGCATAAATCTCATCTTCTGAGCCAAAATCCACCACTTCATGCCCTAAGCTCTTGAGTTCTTCAATAACTTCCATTTTCAGTGCGGATGCATTAGGATCACATCCAATCGCTACCTTCATTGTGCCAACTCCTTCATGCTCTCACCCATAGACTTTAAGATCAGATAACAACTGGTTGCCCCAGCATCCAGAACCCCTCTTGAGCGCTCGCCCAAACGGCTTGCACGCCCTATCTTTGCCACCAGATCTTTTGTTGATTGCCAACCCGCATAGGCACTTTCAATCATGGCATCGATACCTTCACCAAAGGGCTTCTTCAACTCGACGGCTTCGGACAATGCTTCAACTGCAGGATAAAGGGTGTCGATCATTGTCTTATCACCTATCTGCACATCACTGAGACGCATGACTCCCTCCATTGCGGATTTGCACATCTCATGCACAACGGTGATATCCACTACCTCAACCTTCTTTACCACCCGACCCATCTGTTTAAAGAACATTCCATACAGGGGGCCCATTGACCCACCTATATCCTCAAGCAATGTTGTTCCAAGTGTTCGCAAGGCTTCACTAAAATCCATCTCTTGCCCGTCCAGACGCTGGGCAACGAGAGAAAATCCTTTGTCCATATTGATACCATGGTCACCATCTCCGATAGCCCCATCTATTTCGCTCAAATACTGTCTGTTCTCTTTGATGACCACCGTAAGGTCCTGAACTATCTTCATACCCTGTGATGTGGGGAACCCACTCTTCATACTCTGCCTCACTACTGTTTCAAGCCTACCGAATAGGCTTCCATATCGATACATTCCTTCAACTCATCATCAACTTTCGTCAGGGTTATGGTCACGCCCATCATTTCCAGACTTGTGAAATAATTGCCAACGTATTGACGATGAATACGAATGCCCTTCTCTGTCAAAAGACGTTCCACTTCATTGTAGAAGATGTACAACTCCATTACGGGAGTCGCCCCTAACCCGCTAACGAGCACAACGACCTCATCGTCTGGCAAGAAGGGGAGATCGGGAAGGATACAAGCTATAGCTTTTTCCGCCATTTCTCGTGCAGTGCCTAATTTCTCAACATTGATACCAGGCTCTCCATGATGGCCGATGCCAAACTCCATCATTCCCGGATCGATTATAAAATTGGGTTTACCGACGGCAGGAATGGTACAAGGAGCCAACCCAATGCCCACGCTACGGGTATTATCGATTGTATTTTGTGCGACAGAGATAACCTCGTCCAGGCTCCCACCCATGGCAGCCTTGGCTCCAGCAGCCTTCCACATCATTATTTCCCCAGCAACGCCCCGCCGTTTCTCAAGAGTCTCCTTAGGAGCACTGGGAACATCATCATTGGCCACTACCTTCCTAACTTCGATCCCATCATCCAGAGCATCTTCCATCGCCATGGCGACATTCATGTTGTCTCCGGCATAATTGCCATAGAGCACCGCAACACCCTTTCCACTATCAGCCATTTTAATGGCGTCGTAAAAAGCCTTGGCGGTAGGAGAACTGAAGATTTCACCCACTGCAACGCTGTCGATTAGGTTTTTCCCTATATAGCCAGTGAAAGCAGGTTTATGCCCACTTCCACCTCCGGTAACAATACCCACCTTACCAGGGATGGGGGCATCCACATATTTTAAAACTCTAGGATTATCTGTAGCAGAGACAATATCCTTATGGGCTTTAATAAAGCCCTTCAGATAGTCCTCTACAACGTAATCTGGATCATTGATAATTCTTTGCATGAGATGGTCTCCTTCAATCAATTAATTCATACTTGTCAATACACACAACAATTCCACTAAAGCACATGGGGCGTGAGGACTGTTACACCTCTCTACCCATTATGGATTCGAACATAATATCAAATATCTCTTTATCGTAGAGATCAAAAGGCATCGTTTTATCGAGAATTCCCTCTTCATAGAGGCTACGATAGGCCTGTAAGTCCAATGCCAGGAAAATAGTTTCCTTTGTCTTTCCAGACTCATTCCCGCTGATCTGCAAATAGCTATCGGAACCGATAAGCGTTGCATTATACGAATAGATCTGTTCCAACGCTGAAAATGGAACACTTACCCGCATTACATTCGTCACACCTTCAGAAATATAGAGTAATTTTCGAGCTAGGCGAGGCGCAATTCCATGCAGGATATCAAGAACCTGTCCAGGAGTCATGTCCTTGTTTGGCCCCAAATTCCTCATCCTATACGGCCAAAATACAGAAAAAAAGTCTTGTACTGACACCACCCCAGCATCTAGTTCACCTAAGGCAAACCTACTGGTAAATACTCCATAATCAGCATCAAGACTCTTTCTCAATGCCTCACTCACAAATTCTCCCATAGACGAAAGTGCTTGCAAATCAGATATTAGCGGTGACTTGAGTTCCCCGGATGCCAGATACCTAGAGATTACCTGTGAAACAGCTTCTTCTTCGGGCACTGAAAAACCAGTGGGAACTAAACGATACGAAACATCAAAAACCTTTGAATCCTTTACGACAACATCCAGTCTTCCAAGATTTTCTCCAAAGGCACCAGTTTGAGTGATGACAGTTTTTCCGACATATGTTGGTTGCAACAGTTTTGTGTGGGAATGCCCCCCAACGATGATATCTATCTGTGGAACGGCTTTAGCCAGTTCAATATCATGCTTGTATCCTAGATGACTCAGTACTACAAAAACCGTAGCCTTATTGCCAATCTCTTGCATTGAGGCTTGAACCGCTTCAGCAGGATTCTGGATACGCACTTGGCTGCTTTTAATAAACTCATCGGTGGTTAGCCCAATAACGGCTATCGAAACTCCATCGCGCTCAAAGATAGCATAAGGTTGCATCATGTTGGCTTTTGCATACTCTTCTGTCTTTGGTACAGGCAGTATTTTGACATTTGCTGACAAGACTTCAAACTCGGCTTGCCCCAAAAGACGCATTAACCAAGGTAGCCCAAAATCAAATTCATGATTTCCTATGCAAGCGGCATCTACTCCAACCATGTTCATAACTGGAATATCTACCAATCCCCTATAGCCATAGGTCTGTATTCGATCCCAATCCGGACTATGCTCGATCAGGTAATTCGAATCTGATCCGGTTAGGAAATCACCTGCATGAAGAACTAGCACGTCTCCAACTTCTGCTTTAGTCTCCTTTATAACCGTAGCCCATCGTGCGGCACCCCCATACTCCCGTTGCTTGTCAGCGTCAAACCAAGGCAGCAGATGGGAATGGGTATCGTTTAAACTCAGTATAGTAAACTTCCCCTCTACAGCACTAAGGGAAAAACCAAATACAAGCAATAATGCAAGCATAGGAAGAATCTTATGCACCCTTGCTATACGAAAATATCTTATATTCATAGCGAGAGTTCCCCTATACATTGGGCAAGAAGCCCTGTTTCATATAACACATCAAGCACTGTATACCGTTGTCGTATCATTTGTGCTTTCACCAATGTTGTTTTTAGCCGCTCTTCTGTAATTCCAAGATCTTGCAATGCCACAGGACAACGGGCTTTTTTCAATTGTCCTACGACATAGGCTGTTGATTGCAAACGGTCTGCAAACATTGCCTGTAGTTCAGGAAGAGCTGAACGAAGCAGTGCCAGGCGTTTTACCAGCACATCGTCTTCCACCCATTTCGATCGTGAAATTCTTATAATTGAGTTTTGCAGGGATTCATCCGGAAACATCTTCTTAATTTCCGATTCCCGTTGCTCCCAGCTCTGACGTGAGGTAATAATAGCCTCTGTATCAATCGATTCTGGGGCCAGTGAGAATAACTTTTCCATCAGCGAGGTGATAATCACCGTGCCAAGGGCCACTTTGAAACCATGGGAAACATGAACCCCGTCTACTGAGAGATGCTCCATCTCCCAGATGTGACTTATCATATGCTCAGCACCGGAGGCTGGGCGTGAATCCTTATAGACTTGCATCGCAAATCCGCTAAAAGAGAGCCCTTTGAACAGGTTGAAAAAGGTTTCAGATTCAGGATTAAATACCTGTTCTGGATTTTTCAACCAGCTCTGAAGGTCGTCCTGCACCAAAGACCAAGCTATAGGATGGATGGGTTCGACTGCCAACAGGTCAGCTAATTTCCAATCGATTCCGGAAGCCAACTTCGCAAACAAGTCACCATACCCTGAAGCAGTCATACACTTAGGGGCGGTCTGAAGTATTTGAGGGTCGGCAACTACGGCAACAGGAGGTGGGCATGCAAGTGTCGTTTTTAAGCTATTCTTAATCAAGGATGCTCCTGATGAACAATACCCGTCTATCGAGGAGGCTGTAGGGACACATACATAGGGTACATCGACCTCAAATGCGGCTCTTTTCACCAAATCATTGATAGTCCCTGCCCCGACCGCAACAGGAAATGCGTTTTTGGATTGTAGTGCCTCACGTATTTCTGTAACAATTGAGTACTCAGCCGGGATGGGGTCACCTAAGGAAGATTGCAAAACCATACAGGAGACATCCACCCCTCCTCCAGTTAAAGCTGCAAGGACCGCATCACCTGCTACTCTCTGTGTATTACGATCGCATATGATTAAAACAGGTCTTTTCTGCACGTTTATTTGATCAACAACATCTTTTATTTGCTTGATGCTGCCAGCTTCAGCAAGAAATATCTTGGTGATGAGCTGATCCTTAAGTGATGATAAAATTTGCATATAAATGCTCCTAAAGTATGATTAGAGTGGTTTGTGAGATAATAACTAGGATTATTTACCTATTGTTTTGCTTGCATCAGCCCTTTACACCACTCATCATGACCCCTTCAATGAATTGACGTTGTACAAACAGGAAAAGAATAATAACAGGCAGACTGACAAAAGTTGCAGCGGCCATCATATATGTCCATTCGGTTCCTGCTTCACTTTGAAAGACAGCCATTCCCACTTGCACTGTCCGCATTGAGTCTTTGGTCGTCATGATCAACGCCCAAATGAAGTCATTCCACCGGTCCATAAAAGCAAACAAGCCTACTGTTACAAGCGCGGACTTTGATAAGGGTATAAGAATTCTGAACAGGAAATAAAACGGACCACAACCATCAATTGTTGCAGCATCTTCATAATCCCTAGGCACTGAAAGGAAAAACTGCCGTAACAAGAAAACTGAAAAAGCAGAAGCGACAAATGGAGCAGTCAAACCTGCATACGTGTTGATCCAGTTAAGATTTTTCAAGATCACATAATTGGGGACGAGTGTTGCCTGGCTAGGAATCATCATAGTGCCAAGAAACATAAGAAACAGTACTTTTGAGCCTTTGAAAGGACGGGTAAAAGCAAAAGCCGCCAGAGATCCAAAAAACATTTGTCCCAATGTTGGGATTATTGCAACGATAGCAGTGTTGACGAAGTAGGTCGACCAATTAGCCAAGGCCCAGGCTTCGCTATAGTTACTCCACATCAAAGCTTTGGGGATCAAGGTAGGTGGAATTATAAAGACTTCAGATCTAGACTTCAGGGACGTTGTGATCATCCAGAAAAAAGGGTAATTTATTATTACAACAAGCGCTAACAAGACTAGGTATATAGCAATTGTACCTAATGACTTTTTCTTCCAAGTAAACGATCGGTTAGTTAGTTTTAGCATTTTAATTCCTCTACTTATTGGTAATGAACCATTCGCTTCTCAAGCACTAGCTGTATTATGGTAAATACCATAATCAGGAAAAACAGCACTACAGATACAGTTGCAGCATATCCCATCTTCAGATAGCTGAAGGCATTTTCATACAAATGCAATACCAACACGTCTGTACTTTTTGCAGGGCCACCTTTAGTCATTACCAAAACCGATTCAATAACCTTAAATGCCGAGAAAAACTGTAATACAGTAACAATAAATGTAGTCGGGGAGAGCAAGGGAAGGGTAATTTTAGTAAACTTCTGTAGTGAAGAGGCACCATCAATTGTAGCGGCTTCATAAAAAGTATTCGAAATATTCTTTAGTCCAGCTAGGAAAAGGACACTATTATATCCTACACGTTTCCAAATACCAACAACCAATACCGCTGCCAGAGCCCCCCCACTGGGATCTTTAAGCCATTGTGTCCAGTGGCTCGGCTGAAACCCCATCGAAAACAGAATGTGGTTTATAAACCCAATATTCGGATCAAACAGCCACTTCCAAATTATTGCTGCAATGACCATTGAGGTAATTACTGGAAGGAACAGGAGCAATCGGAACATTCCTTTTGCAAACGTTATCCAGTTTAAGAAAAGTCCGATGATAAGACCAAAAAAAACGCAGGACGGGACTGCAACCAAGACATAAATGAATGTAACTTTCACAGAGTTCCAGAAATCTGGGGAGTGAAATGCTTCGCGATAATTACCAAATCCAACCCATCGCATTGGACTCAGCATATTCCATTTATTAAAACTGAGATATAAGCAGAAAATAAAGGCTATATACGTGAATACTAGTATAACTGTCACTGATGGAGCTAGACACACACCAATTACCAGCGAGTCCTTCATTTTTCTTTTTCGCATTTGAGGCGACATCTTCTTCGGTTTCACTTTCATATTTTTTTAACCTAAAAATTCATATTAAATCGGTACCAATATGAGTTTCATATCGGTACCGATCGATGGTATCAGTACAATTACTTGTATTGTGCAATAACTTTGTTTGCCTTGACCTGTGCGTCTGCCAAATTCTTAGCAGCATTCTCATTTTTCAAAATTGTTGAATCCCATGCATCATTGAAAATGCTTCTGACTTCATTGAAAGGAATCAAACGGGTCTGGTCTTCCACCACAGCATAAGGGACTTGGTCATATGTTGTCTTGAATCGACCATCTTTAGCCCAGAGAGCTTGCATTTCAGCTGATTCCAAAGCTGCAACTGATGAAGCTTGGTATCCTGTCATTTCCGCCCAGTACATCTGGCTTTCCTTGCTTCCCATAAATTTCAGGAATTTCCAAGCAGCATCTTTCTCTGCCTGTGTAGCAGATTCGAACACATAGAGACTGCCACCACCAATGGGAACCTGTTTCCGTACTTTACCAGGAATTGGAGCTACTCCAACTTCAAAGTTAGCACTTTGGATTGTATCGGTGAGAGTGGCTGTTGAACGAATCATCATTCCAACTTTCCCACTAAAGTCCATGGTGTTTCCACCTTGATAAACTGCAACACCCTCGTTGTACATCTTCTGCATGAAGCTCAAAGCCTCTACAGCAGCAGGATCGGTCCAGAGGACGGTGGAGTTATCCTTAGCAATCCATTCGCCACCAAACTGCCAGGTATACCCTTGGCTAATCCAACCTGAGCCTCTCTCGATGTTGAAACCGTAAGTGTCTGGTCCAAGAGCAGAAATCTTTTTGCTGTATTCATACAACTCATCCCAAGTCGTTGGGGGTTTGTTAGGATCAAGTCCTGCGGCTCTGAATAGGTCTTTGTTGTAGAACATGATAGGATTGGAACAGTTGAAGGGCATGCCATACAGTTCACCCTTCCAGCGGTTCAGTTCTAGCAGTCCTTTTACAAAGTCAGCTTCACTGACTTCAGAATCTGCTTTGAAATACTTGTTCAAGCTTTCAAAATAACCATCCAAAACAAACTGAGCAGTATAAGCCATAGCCATATGGGCAACGACAGGCGTTTCGCCGGCTACAACAGATGCAAGCAGTTTCTTGGTGGTATCCTCATAAGATCCACCATACATGGCATCTACGAATACTTCGTCCTGACTACTGTTGAACTTCTCTACTAATGCCTTAGTAGCTTTTTGTGGGTTACCACCAATAGAGTACCAAAAATCAATGGTAATTGGACCAGCGGGTTTAGCTGCTGTATCTTTCTCTCCCTGTGCCATAATTGTGCCTGTTGCCAAAAGAGCAACACAAAGCATCAAAGCAACGACTCTTCGTTTCATATTCTAACCTCCGAGAATTTTGTTAGTGACTACTAAAAATCACATTCATTATGTTAGTTCACACATCTTATGTTGTCAATAAAAATAAAAATATAATAATAATTGGAATTAAAATTAATTAATTTGTTGTATCATAAATATTATTTATTTTCTTGGTTTATTCATTTTGTTAATTTGTTACATTTTAGCTATTTTTATTAACTTTTACAAACATTTATTTCTTTGTATTAGCCTAGAAAAACTCATATAAAGGCTTTAAACGCCTTTTAAATGAAAATATTTGTTGTCTTTTTATAATAAGTTGTGCTATTGTTAAGCAATCAGAGATTTTCAAACATTTAAGCAACTTAATTCGATAGATACTATAAAGGGTAATCAAATTGATAGAAAAACAATACGGCGGAACGGGTAAGATTATCGTACAGGGACACAGAGGGGCTCTTGGGCATGTCCCGGAGAACACACTCCCCTCTTTTCAAGCAGGCTATGAGATGGGTGCAGACGTACTGGAACTGGATGTGCACCTCAGTGCAGACAATCAACTGGTTGTTATGCATGACCCTGAAGTCTCCCGCACAACTGACGGAACCGGAAGAATCCAAAACATGACCGTTGAACAGATCAAGGCCTTGGATGCTGGAATTCGATTCTCCGATCTATTTTCAAACACCCGTGTTCCCTTGCTATCAGAGGTCCTTGCCTGGGCTAAAGATAAAATTCAACTGATAATAGAGATTAAAGGGGATCCCTTTCCAGCTCCAGGAATCGAAGAACTGGTTGTTAAAGAGGTTACCGAGTTTGGAATGCTCGATAAGGTCCTAATCATTAGCTTCTATCATGAATCAGTCAGGAGAATCAAAGAACTTTCTTCCATCCTGACGGGGATCCTCTACACTGGCCGTCCGATTGATCCTGTCCAAATGACTTTACAGGCAAATGCCGACTCCTTCAGATGCTACTGGAAATACTTGCATGCAGATGACATTAAAAAGGCACACAACGCTGGCATGTGGGTAAGTTGCTGGGGGGCCGACACGGAAGAGGAATTTGAGAAAGTGGCTGAAATTGGAATTGACTCAATTGGATGCAATTATCCTGACCGCCTTCGAAAATGGCTTGATGATCGAAACCTAGGAATTAACTAGAAGGTAAAAAATGAAAACTTCCATGAATAAAATACAGCTGATGTCCCATAGGGGAATTCCTTGGAGTCTTCCTGAGAATGCATTACCCTCGATTAAAGCAGCTCTCGACCTGGGAGCTGATATAGTTGAGTTTGATGTGCGTCTCACCAAGGACAACATCCCTATAATCATGCATGACGCTACCATAGACCGGACTACAGATGGCACTGGCCTCGTATCCTCCTACACTGCAACTGAATTGAAAAAATTCAAAATCATCTATACGAAAAAAGGAACAGTCGAAAACGGCGAGCCAATACCTACCCTGGCAGAGTTGATCACCTTGTTCTCTGGGTATCCGGAAGCAATAATTAACTGTGAAATAAAAGATTATCAAGATACGTGTCTGGACCTGGTATTTGATGCCCTCAAGTCTCATGGTTTATTGCACAGGACTGTTTTCACTTGTTTTGATTATAGTGTGCTGGAAAAACTCAAATCTATGAGTGCCGAGGTGAAGGTACAGGGCTTCCCGTTGGAACTGATGACCAACGTCCCTAAGGAGAGGGAAACACCTGAACAGCTATTTGACTATATTGGAATAAAACATTCGCTTGCTACAATTGATAAGGTAACTTACTATAAATCCATTGGACTAATTACAGGAGTTTGGGTTGTAAATGATACACAACAACTCGCGTCTTGCATTGATTTGGGTGTTGATATCATTACTACTGACAGGATAGATATATTCATACAAACCGGGAAAAACCATTATACTAGTCTGAAAGAGGATACAAATGACTCCCAGTGAAAGACACGATCAGATTCTAAAAATTCTTGATGAACAGGATAAGGTTAAAATTTCTTCGCTCCAAAAGATGCTGGACGTCACAGACATGACTATCCGAAGAGACTTAACCTATCTGGAAAAGAAAGGATTGTTGGAAAAGATACGGGGTGGTGCAGCCAAGATCAAACTGATCAATGCTGAAAATCTTTTTGCTACCAAAAGCATTCAAATGAAGAGCGAGAAGGTGGCAATAGGGAAAATAGTTCCCAAGCTATTAAAAGACAATGACACAATTTTCATCAATTCAGGATCTACCGTCGTACAAGTTGCCATGGAACTCAAAGACCTCGCTCTAAAAATCATAACCAACAACCCAATGCTCACCCTAATTGATTTGGGGGAGAAGACCTCTTTAGTCCTACTGGGCGGTGAGTTCAGAAAGGAGTCACACAGTATTGTAGGCGATGCTGCAATGAACATGCTGAACCAAATTTATGCAACAAAGTGTATCATTGGTGTCGATGGGCTAAGCATGAAATATGGTTTGACTAACTCCTCATTTGTAGAATCAAGCGTTAACAGAAAGATGATCGAACAGACAAGGGGAAAAGTCATAGTTGTTGCAGACCACACAAAGATAGGCAAGGTTGGACCATTTCTAACTGCCCCTATCGACTCTATCGATATCCTAGTGACCACAAAAGGGTTCCCAGAGGAGTACTTTGAACAACTCATTAACAAAGGCATCAAAATAATTTTAGCAGATGAACTAATAATAGACCAACAAGAGGAGATACGTGATGAAGACTAAGATGAAGGCACTGGTTGCATATGCACCCTTTGATTATAGACTGGAAGAAGCAGATATACCGAAAGCAGGACCAGGGGAGTTGATACTGAAGGTCGAAGGCTGTGGTGTTTGTGCCGGAGACATTAAATCATACCATGGGGCTCCCAGTTTCTGGGGAGGAGAGGGAAATCCTCCGTATATCAAGGCTCCTATGATTCCAGGCCATGAATTCATTGGGGTTGTTTCAGAAGTGGGAGAAGGGGTAACAAACTTTGTTGTCGGTGACCGTGTTGCTTCTGAGCAAATTGTTCCCTGTGGAGAGTGCAGATTCTGCAGGACCGGGCGCCACTGGATGTGCCAAAAACACGATGTATATGGATTCCAGAATAACGTGAATGGAGGTATGGCTGAATATATCAGACTTCCCAAAGAAGCGCTGAATTATCATGTGCCCAAAACGTTACCCTTAGAGAAGGCAATCCTTATCGAACCTTTTTCATGTTCAAAGCATGCTGTCGATCGTGCTAATATTTCCAATGAGGATGTAGTAGTACTTGCCGGAGCAGGCACACTGGGATTGGGAATGGTCGGAGCTATTCGGTTGCGTAATCCCAAAACCTTGATAGTACTCGACTTCAAACAAAACCGCTTGGACTTGGCCAAAAAGTTTGGAGCTGACATTGTACTCAATCCCCAAAAGGATGATGTCCATAAAATAGTAATGGATTTGACCGAAGGGTATGGCTGTGACGTCTACATCGAAGCAACCGGTCACCCCAAGTCTGTTAATCAGGGCCTTGAATTGATACGGAAAATGGGAACTTTTGTAGAGTTTAGCGTTTTCAACGAGATGGTTACAGTTGACTGGAGTATTATCAGTGACAGGAAGGAGCTTGATGTGCTAGGTGCACACCTAAGTCCCTACTGCTACGACACTGTTACAGAGTGGATTACCAACGGAAAAATGCCAACCGAAGGTGTAGTCACCCATACGTTTACGTTGGATCAGTGGGAAGAAGCATTCGCTTTAGCAGAATCTGGAAAGGATAATGCCTTAAAGATCGTTCTCATACCCTAGGGCTTCATCTTTAAAGAGTATTCAGTGGCCTTCGACACAAAATAGAGGCTTTAGAATTTAAAAAATGCATAGAACAGAAGAGGCAGTCTCTAGTATGTTTAGGGAGAGATCGACAAACAGTGAGACTGCTCTATGTTTTACATTTGCAAAAGAGTATTGGTAAGGACACAGTGTGTGTTTAAATCTTTATGCTATATGAAGAAAAGAGTGGGTCTCCTCTACCGTGGTAGAGAAACATCTTTCGGTTTCATCCGAAAATCCCTACAGACGTTCCTAAAAGAGGCATTGGGAGAATGAACTATCAAAAGACCAAGGGCAACAGCCCTTATTCCTAGAACAATCCACACCCTTGAGCATCTTTCTATCTGAAAACCCGAGCGAAAACTAACCATACTGATACGTAGTATGTACATTACAAGACAAGGAAGAAAACTGACTATGAGACCTATTACAGAGTTATCAGCACAAGAAGCAAGAAATATTCGGTACGTACTAATGGATATTGACGATACCATCACCACAGACGGCAAACTGCCTTCTTGCGCATATACAGCACTATGGCAGGCCTATGATGCAGGCTTGATAGTGGTTCCTATCACCGGTCGCCCTGCCGGATGGTGTGATCTTATTGTGCGACAGTGGCCAGTGCATGGGGTGGTAGGCGAAAATGGTGCTTTGGTATTCTGGGAGAAAGATGGGCATCTTTACCGTCTTTTTGATGAGGAAGCTGTCTCTAACACGCACCATACCCTCCTGAAAATTAAAGATAGGGTGCTGCGGGAAGTTCCTCAGGCCAGAATTGCAGGCGACCAATTTGCACGCATGTTCGATATAGCGATTGATTTCGCGGAAGAAGAGCCGCGTCTGCCATTGGAGAGCGCAAAAAAGATTCAAGAGATTTGCGAAGAGATGGGAGCAATTGCCAAAATTAGTTCCATTCATGTGAATACATGGATGGGTACCTATGACAAACTCAGCATGGCCACCAGATTCTTGACCGAGCAGTATGGCTATGAGGATACACGCGACCAGGTGCTTTTCTTCGGAGACTCTCCCAATGATGAGCCCATGTTCTCCCACTTCCCCCTAAGTGTTGGTGTTGCCAGTGTTTTAGAGTACGCTCACTACATGAAGCACTTGCCGACCTTTATCACAGCCCAAAAGGGAGGCGAAGGTTTTGTTGAAGGGATAGATAAGCTCCTATCGTGTCGGTAAGCCATTTCCCGTTTCATAGATTCATTTGAAGATGGAGTGAGCCAAGGCCTCTCCTTCTAAAACACCAAAAGGCTCGTATGGTCCCTTCAAGTGAAGGTGTCCATACGAGCCTCTTGGATTATATAGGGAACCAGCAAAAGCAGTGCTGGCATTTGGGCAAAAAAAGGCCCGGCGGCTACCTACTCTCCCACGGAAAACCGTAGTACCATCGGCGTGAGGGCGCTTAAC
>JBLXDK010000033.1:0-14983 GCA_048264225.1 Sphaerochaeta sp. | reverse complement strand
GCCAGCCAGGAGGTCGAGAAGGCCTGTAGGGAGAAGAAGGTGCGCATGCTCGATGCCCCTGTATCGGGTGGGGAGCCCAAGGCTGTCGACGGGACGCTTGCCATCATGGTCGGAGGGGATAAGGCCCTGTTTGAAGAGGTCAAGGATCTTTTGCTGGTCATGGGTGCGAGTGCTGTCCATTGTGGCTCCATTGGGGCAGGAAACACCACCAAGCTAGCCAACCAGATCATCGTCGCCCTGAACATTGCAGCCGTCTCAGAGGCCTTCACGCTGGTGAAGAAGGCCGGTGTCAATCCGGCCCTGGTGTTCGACGCCATCAGGGGCGGGCTTGCAGGCTCGACTGTCATGAATGCAAAGGCACCTATGATGATGGACTCGAATTACAAGCCTGGCTTCAAGATCGATCTGCACATCAAGGACCTTGCCAATGCAATGGATACCGGCCATGGGGTGGGTTCTCCGCTTCCTCTAACCGCCCTTGTGCGCGAGATGATGGAGACCCTCCACGCTGATGGGTTCGGTGGCGATGACCACAGCGCCTTAGCCCGCTACTACGCCAAGCTCAGTGGCACGAAGATTGGCGAGTAGGGGTGAGCATGGATAGCAGTTTTATCAAGGGGATCATTCCCCCTATAGTGACTCCCATAACGAGCGATGAGAAGATCGACGAAGTGGCGCTCAGGCGCCTTGTCGATTTTGTCATCGAGGGGGGGAGCTCAGGTATACTCGCCTTTGGATCCAATGGCGAGTTCTACATGATCGAAGAGGATGAGATGGAGAGAGGTCTCTCCATCATCATAGACCAAGCCGCTGGCAGGGTACCTGTCTACATGGGGGTTGGTGCCATAAAGACCAGGGCATGTATCCGCATCGCTCAGATGGGAGTGCGCTGTGGGGCGAAGAGCATTTCCATATTGCAGCCTATGTTCATCAAGCCCACCGAGGATGAGCTAGAGACACATATTCGCTCTATTGCAGCGAGTGTACCTGATACGCCTGTCCTCTTGTACAACAACCCAGGCAGATGTGGCTATGCGATGAGCCAGGCCCTTGTTGAGGAGCTTGCTCACTCTGTGCCCAACTTGGTCGGCATGAAGGATAGCAGCGGCGACCTTACCCAGACTATGGAGTTCATCAGACGCAACTCTGATGTTGCTTTTAAGGTGGTCTGCGGCAAGGATACTTTGATTTATTCGGGTCTTGGGGTAGGGGCGGTAGGAGCGGTATGCTCTACTGCAAACTATGTTCCCAAGCTTGTCTGCTCGATATACGACAAGTATGTGGCGGGAGATCTCAAAGGGTCTTTGGAAGCTCAGATGCAGCTCAATCCTATCCGTCTTATGACTGATCTTTCAAGTTTCCCTGTTGCAACGAAGGATTATGCGAATATGGTTGGTGTTGAGGTAGGTAGCCCGTATCTTCCTAACAAGCCATCTCCAGAGGCGCAGCAAGAGAGAATGAGGGAGGCCCTACGTACGGGCGGATTCCTTGCCGAGTAGGTAAACTTCCTGTACGCTATAAAAACCAAAGACTTGTATGAAAGGTTGCCCGTTTGGACAACCTTTCATATGATCATACTAGTGAAGAGAGGAGAATCGTGATGAACCATACTATTGTTGTGCTTGACGGATATACGCTGAATCCTGGTGATCTCAGTTGGGACGGATTTTCTGCATTGGGGGATCTGACTGTCTATGACCGTACAGAAGATAAGGATATTCTTTCCCGTATCGGAGATGCTGACATTGTCATCACCAACAAGACTCCCCTTACCAGGGAGACCCTGTCGAAGGCGCCGAAGATCGCCTATATAGGGGTGTTGGCCACAGGCTTCAATGTGGTCGATATCCAGGCAGCGAAAGAGAAGGGTATTCCTGTATGCAACATCCCTACCTACGGTACTGATGCTGTAGCCCAGTTTGCCTTTGCCATGCTGTTGGATATTGCCAACCATGTCTCCCACCATAACAGTGAGGTCAAGAAAGGGCGATGGACCGAGAGCCCTGACTTCTGTTTCTGGGACAAGCCTCTGATGGAGCTTCTTGGCAAGACGATGGGTATCATCGGCTTTGGCAGGATCGGGCAGGCTACTGGGCGCATAGCCAAGGCATTTGGCATGGAGGTCCTCGCCCATGACGGATACCCTATCCCCAATGCTGACTGCAAATATGTGAGCCTTGATGAGCTCTATGCAAAGAGCGATGTCATAGCCCTGCACTGTCCGCTCACAGCCGAGACTGAGGGCATCATCAACAAGGGCAGCATTGCCAAGATGAAGGATGGGGTCATCATCCTCAACAACAGCCGTGGCCCCCTTATCGTTGAGCAGGATCTTGCCGATGCTCTCAACAGTGGCAAGGTCTATGCAGCAGGCTTGGATGTGGTCTCAAGTGAGCCCATCAAGGCTGATAACCCACTTCTGAAGGCTAAGAACTGCATCATCACCCCACACATCAGCTGGGCCCCAAAGGAAAGCAGGGCCCGACTTATGGGCATAGCTGTTGATAACCTCAAGAGTTTTCTTGAGGGAAAGGCCGTGAATGTGGTGAACAAGTAGGATACGACTCAGAACCTAATAAGAACAAAGAAAGCAAGAGGGATCGCCTTGATAAGGAGATCCCCTCTTTCAAGTAGTATTATTGATGGTTTATAGATTGGTAATCTGAAAATCTTTGACTAGCTGAGGAACCTATTCCTGGGCTTTAAGACTGAAGATTTTGAACAAATAGGTCGTGCTAAGCTATGAAGTCAAGAAGAAGTGAAAAATGAATTCCTCTCCCTTCCAATAAGATAGTTGGTCTTTGGGGCCAATTTTCTTGTAGCAAGTGTGCTTGAATATACTCGAACGAATTCCTTTCACAGTGACTCTAGACTTTCCTAGGCGCTTGAACGTTCCTCGTGGCTTGCATCACAGCTAGTGCACTGTCATATTTTGTCAGCGAAACACCAATGAATAATGAATCAATGATTGTTAATTCTGCTATTCTAGAAGAAATTGCTTCCGGCTTGAAAGCAGTCTCTGGAGATGAGGTAAATAGTGGGACATCGCTATATTTCAAAAGAGGACAACGGCTATAATTCGTAATGGAAATTATATGAGCACCTTTACTTTTTACAATTTTAGCCATCTCAAGGATCTCTTTTGATGCCCCAGAATGAGAGATTATTACCACTACATCAGTTTTATCAACCAAAACTGTCGACATCATCTGTAGGTTTGTATCACTGAATACATGGGCAAGATACCCAATTCGTAAAAATTTATGTTGTCCATCCAAGGCAATAATGTTTGATCCACCAACTCCATAAAAAAATAGGCGATTAGAATTTATGATGAGATTTACAGCCTCTTCCACCTTGTCGATGTTTAAGACTTTTAAGGTTTCGATTAGTGCCTGTCCATTAGAATGGAAAACTTTCTCGACTATGGTGAGAATGGTGTCATCAGGGGATAGTTTCTCATATATCTGAGAAGTTGGTTTTATGCTTTCCTGGGCGATTGCAATTTTCATGGCTTGAAAACCCTTGTATCCCAGCTTTTGAGAAAGCCTGACAATCGCGGCTTCGCTTGTCGTACAACATTCCGCCAAATCGGAAATTGTCATGTGGATGACATCTTGGGAATTGTTCTTCAAATATTCACATGTTTGTTTTTCTTTCTTGCTCAGCCAGTCCATCTCACGACTCATGCATTGTGAAAATGAGATATGCTGGTCGTCTGTAAATTGTTCTTTCTCTATTCGTGTTCTACTCATTTGAGAAGTATGTATCAGAAAAATAACTAAATCAATAAGATTGATAAAATTTTAAAAAAGGAATCAAGGTTATAAAAAAAAATTCCAAAAAATATCAAAAAATGTAAAATTTGATCAGTATATAAATTTGAATTAGTATAACCTCTTTTCACTATTCCAATTTTACGAGAACTCAATTCTTTCCTTCTTTTTTGGAATCCAAGCTATATAACGCTGGAAATTGATGGAATATTAGGTAATTTTTAGCTTTCAAAGATATGAGCATGGGGAATATAAGATACATAAGCATATGTAATACCTTGAGTGATTATTTATTAATTAATGGAAATAAGTTCAGCTTTTAGAAAATAAAGTTTGACATAAATTCATAGTCATATTATGATGATAAAAAATACAAAGGAGTATATGTATGAAAAAAGTACTTGGAGTTCTTATCATTTTTAGCTTAATCTGTCTCCCTATTTTTGCAAATGCAAATGTGGAGGTACCTTCGAAGGCAGCAGTCACTAAAGTCAAGCTTTCTATTCCTGATCCTGCTGGGTCTTCAGTTGGTGCTTATGCCAAGAAGTTTGCAGAATTGGCTTCAGAAAAAACTAATGGATCTGTAGTGGTTGAAGTCTTCCCTGATGGAGTTTTATTTGGTGGAGACCAGAATGCTGCAATCAATATGCTACAAGATGGGGGACTTGATTCGCTAATTCTCTCAACTTCCGTATTTGCATCATTCCAGCCCAAGATGAATGCTGTATCCCTTCCCTATCTTTTCTCAGATTATAATGAATTTATCTCTTATTTGAATGGGGATCCAGGTCAGGAGTTGTTGAGGTCACTTGAATTCATGAACATCGATGGTCTTGCATTGGCTATTAGAACATATCGTGTTGTCACGAACTCTAAACGTCCAATCTTTTCTCCTAGTGATATGGTTGGAATGAAGATTCGGGTCCCTAATAACAAACTTTGGGTTGATTTTTTTAAAGCTTTAGGAGCTGACCCAACCCCAATGAACTTTAAAGAAGTATATACAGCCCTACAGTTGAGCACTATCGATGCACAGGAAAACCCAGTTGAGGTTCCTTTTGCAAACAATTTCTTCGAAGTGCAGAAGTACATGTCTAGGACTAACCACATCGCCGATTCCTTTGGAATTTTCTTCAATCATGATGTTTGGTCTTCCTTTGATGCCGATACACAGAGTCAGTTGAAGCTAGCTGCACAAGAAGCCGCAGCTTTCAAGAACAAGACTGATATTGAGCAGGAAGAGCAGATTGTCAAAAAGCTTATTGATAAGGGAATGAAAGTCAACTCACTGAGCCCAGCACAAGTAAAGGCTTTCCAGACGGTAGCTTTGAAACTCTACCCTGGTTTTGAATCTATGATTGGTGCAGAATTTGTTAAGAAGTCACTTAGCTTCCTTGGTAGGTAACCCGGTTTGATTCCCTTTTCCATTCGGAAAAGGGAATCTCTTGATCAGTAGGAAATCAGAATGAAAAAAAAGAATATCCTCTGGAGAATAACTGAAGGCATCATATTTATAAATGTAATGACGATGTTGATTGTTGTGATTGTCCAGGTTGTAGGTAGAACATTAACAAGTTCATTACCATGGACTGAAGAGCTTACTAGGTACTGTTTCCTATGGACAGTTAATTTTGGTATGACAATAGGATTGTTGGAAGCGAGTCATGCCAGTGTAACTATAGTCTTTACCGTATTTAAGAAACATCAGGAGTTAGTGGGAAAAATAAGGATGTGGATTTACTTCGTGGCCTGTACTTCCTTTTTCCTGTTCGCCATGTATTGGAATTTTGGCATGACAAGAAGACAAGTCGGAAATTTTGAAACATCTCCCGCTTTAGGGATTCCCATGTACTTTGTGACGCTTCCCCTATTCATTTGTGATATTTTAGCAATTATTGCTTTGATTCAAAGTGTGTTTTTCGATAAAGAGGTTAGAGATTTGATCTGTTTAAAAAGTGCTGTAATAGAAGGCAATGTTGTGAGAATTCGGGAGGACAACGTATGAGCTTATTTTTAATTATCCTTTTCTTTGTCTTAAGCTTCCTTGGGATTCCACTTGCTGTATCACTTGGCATATCTTCAATACTTACCTTATCACTCTTCGGTTTACCGCTATCCATAGTTACAAGGCTCATGTATACATCGATGAACAGTTTTTTGCTCGTCGCGGTTCCTTTGTTTGTCTTGGCAGGAAATGTCATGCAAGAAGGAGGTGTTTCTGATAGGATTTTTGAGTCTGCCAATTCCTGGATGGGTAGATTCAGAGGTGGTATAGGGCATGTAAACGTTGTGGCTTCGTTTATTTTTGGTGGAATTTCCGGTTCTTCTGTTGCTGATGTGGCTACCTTAGGGCCGATGGAAATAAAAGCTATGACAGAGGAAGGGTACCCAAAAGAATTTGCAGCAGCCTTAACGATGGTAACTTCTACGTTATCTTCAGTCGTCCCTCCTTCAATTTTAATGATTGTTGCAGCGGTTGCAGCAAATCAATCCGTTAGTAGGTGTTTGGCTGGAGGGTTTGGCCCGGCAATTAGTTTGGTTATCATCTTTATGCTCCAAAACTACTATTTTGCTCGAAAACATAATTGTGGTATTATTAAGAAACTATCTGGAAAAGAAATATTTTTGATATTCATAAGGGCAATTCCTGCCTTATTAGCACCAGTTATCATTCTTGCTGGAATGTTTTCTGGTATAGTAACGCCTACGGAATCTGCTTCGCTTGCAGTAGTATATACCTTGCTTGTTTCAACATTCATCTATAAGAAAATGCCATGGAAGAGGTTTCCTAAAATGGTGATCAATGCAGGCGTTACGTCAGGAACGATTCTTTTAGTTGCGATGACTGCTTCCATTGCCACGTATATTTTCGCTGTAGATCAATTACCTCTTAAAGTAAGTGCAGCAATGCTTAGTCTTTCTACCAATCCAAAGATAATAATGTTGTTGATTGGTCTTGTTTTCATCATCATCGGCATGTTCCTTGATATCACTGCAGCAATTTTATTATTGACTCCAGTTCTCATGCCTACTGCTACCGCTGTAGGTATTCCTCCAGTCCATTTTGTTGTTTTTATGGTTACTGCACTGTCAATTGGGCTTTCAACGCCCCCTGTGGGGGTATGTTTGTATGCTACTGCATT
This sequence comes from Sphaerochaeta sp., assembly GCA_048264225.1. Taxonomy (GTDB): domain Bacteria; phylum Spirochaetota; class Spirochaetia; order Sphaerochaetales; family Sphaerochaetaceae; genus Sphaerochaeta. The sequence continues at coordinate 8,064 of JBLXDK010000033.1, read as the reverse complement.
AGTTTCAAAACTTTCAATTGAAAAAATATCAAAGGCTGCTTTACCTTTATACATTACCCTTTTTTCATTTATTGCAGTCCATGCCGTTACGCCTCAGATATCAACGTTTTTTGCGAATCTATTAATATAGAAAGTTATTAATTTTAAGGAGAAAGTATGAACCTCGGAAAAGAAATCAGAATGGCTCGTTTGTTTAATAAAAAGTCTGGAAGACTTTGCGCAATTACTATGGATCACCCCATAACCAGAGGCGTCCTTCCAGGTCTAGTGAATATTCATAGGGCAATGGAGTTGGTTGTTGCAGGTAAACCTGATGCGATTACCATGCAGAAAGGAATTGCCCGCTCAGTTTTCCAGCCTTATGCTGGTGAGTGTTCTCTCATCATGAAATCTTCCTCTTACTCACAATTTTATCACCCGTATGTTGATGCCCCTGTAGCTGATGTAGAGGAAGCGGTTTCTCTTGGTGCAGACGCAATATCAGTAGGCATGATCGTTGGAGGCCCTGAACAAGCCGAACAACTTACTCACCTTGGTAGGATTAGTAAGGAAGCAGAGAAAGCAGGGATGCCTCTGGTTGCACACATTTATCCCAAGGGCTCCATGGTTAAAAATTCAAGTGATGCTGACGCTCTGGCCTATGCAGTGCGTGCTGGTGCAGAACTTGGTGTTGACGTAATAAAAACGCTATGGAGTGGTTCAGCTGAATCCTTCCAGAAAGTAATAGATTCTTGTCCCGCTAAGGTTTGTCTTGCTGGGGGCGCTGGAGGAAATAATTTGATTGATTATTTCAAAATGACAAGGGATGCCTTGGATATTGGGTTGGCAGGTGTGACATTTGGCCGCAGTGTGTGGGGTGATGACTATCCTACAGCAGTTGTAGTAGCTCTTATGGGACTAATTCATGACGATCTTTCTGTTGCAGAAGCAATGGAACTGTATGCATTGAACGCAAAATAGTAGGTAATAGAATGAAAGCAGGTGTATTACAAAAAGTTGACGATTTGGCATATATGGAGATCGAAAAACCCAAAATATCGGATGATGACATTCTTGTACGCGTCCATGCCGCAGCTTTTTGCGGCACGGACGTAAGAATAGTCAGGGGTAAGAAGACAAAAGGTATTCGGTATCCATCCGTTATTGGGCATGAGTTTGCAGGGGTCATTACAGAGGTTGGTAAAAATGTCACTGAATTCCAACTGGGAAATAGGGTTACTGTCGACCCGGTACTCCCTTGTGGTGGTTGCGCCTATTGCTTGAATGGCTTAGAGAATGTTTGTCTGAATCGCAAAGCAGTTGGATATGAATTTGATGGGTGTTTTGCTGAATATATTCGAATTCCTGGAGATTTTATTACTCGAGGAAATGTCCAGCTTTTACCTGATGTTGTATCGTATGAAGAGGGAGCTCTTGCGGAGCCTCTAGCCTGTGTGATCAATGGACAAAGAAAGTTAGATATAACCTTGGGTGAAACCATATTGATTATTGGTGCAGGGCCCATTGGGATAATGCATTTGATGATAGCCAGAGCCTCAGGTGGTGCAAAGATTATTGTCAGTGAACCCAATGAATATCGTAGAAATGCAGCAAAAGAAATGGGTGCAGATCTCGTTATTGATCCGATGAAGGAAAATCTTGTGGATATAGTAAGAGTACATACGAATACCCTTGGGGCTGATGTGGTAATATTAGCAATTGGTAACCCTAGAGTAGTCAATGATGCCATATATTGTGCAAGAAAAGGTGGAAGGATCAGTATGTTTGCAGGTTTCTCAAAAGGAGACATGCCTGGTGTTGATGTGAATGTTATACATTATAATGAATTGGTGGTAGTAGGTGCTAGTTCTCTTCAGCGGAGAGACTTGAAGACTGCCGTAAATCTGATTGCAAGTGGTGCTGTGGATGTGAGACAATTAGTTACAAAGGTTTTTCCATTGGAACAAATATCTGAAGCATTCGAATTGGCTGAATCAGGTGGGGCAATAAAGGTCATTGTAAAACCGTGAAACAGAAGGTACTTATAGGAATAGATGCAGGAACGAGCAGTGTAAAGGTATGTGCTTTTTCTCTTGAGGGGAGGCCCATCGCTAAGCAATCGTTACCTGTATCTATCAATACGTCCCAGAAAGGAAGAGCGGAGATCAATCCTGAAGAGCATTGGCATGCTTTGAGTTCTGCTATGCAGGTTCTTCTTAAGGCAGGAGATTATCATGTCCTAGGAATTGGCCTTTCGACTACATGCCCCTGTATAACTTTCATGGATGATGAGTTTAACAGTCTGGGAAATAGTATTTCTTACCTTGATAACCGGGCTACTGAAGAACTTGATTTGTATCTTGATAATTTTGATCAGAATGAAACAACCTATTTTCAACGTGTTGGCAATAGGGCGTCTATTTCTACTTGTTTCAGTAGTTCGATTGCATGGGTAAGAAAACATGAACCTGAGCGGTGGAAAAATACAAGGCACATCGGAATGCTGAACAGTTTTCTGGCTGCTAAGCTTGTTGGGTCAGGGGCTGTTGATACTACACAAGCATCCTATTCAGGTATATTTACGCTTGCACGCCCATATGGGTGGGATGATGAATTACTTGCATTGGCTGATATCCCCAGAGATAAATTACTAGAAGTTGTCTCTCCAACTCATCTGGTTGGGGGAGTGAAGAAACGTATAGCAGAGTATCTTGGACTTTTGGAAGGCACTCCAGTTGCACTAGGGAGTGGTGATACTGCTGCAGCTTCATTTGGTTTGGGTTTTCGTGGGACAAAACAGGCCTTTGATTCAGTTGGTACCTCAGGTGTGCTCTCTTTTGTATTGGATAAACCCCTGTTTGATCCTATCTTTATGAATCGTTGCCATGTCTATCCTGACAGATGGCTAGCCCATGGTGCGACTTCTTTGATGGGAGGATCACTAGATTGGTTGATAAATAACGTCTTTATGGAGTACTCATCACCTAGAGATTTGGATGTTCTTGCTTCAAACTTTCAAAGAGGAGCTAATGGGGTAGTGTTTCTTCCGTACATGGCAGGTGAAAGAAGCCCTATATGGGATCCTAAGGCGAAGGGGGTTTGGTATGGAATGGATCTTAATACCACACGGTATGATTTGATCGAAGCCGTATATGAATCAGGAGCCTTTGCCCTAAAACAAATACTACAACATGCCAATTCTGCTTTAGAGACTGATGTTGACTCCATCCTTGCTGTAGGAAATGGGACAAAAAGTAAGCATTGGTCACAATTAAAAGCGGATTTGTTAGGTGTTCCTTACCACACTACTGATTTTACTGATTTTGCTGCCTATGGGGCAGCTCTCATGGGCGGATGTGCAGCTGGTATTTTTGGTGGACCTGATGCAGAAAACATCCCAACACTTCAGATATCCAAAATTACCTATGAACCGCAGGAAGTAGAGGAAAAACTTGGAAAAAATTTTCAGACATATAAGAAACTGTATCCTTGCTTGAAACAACTAATGTCAGAAACATAAAGGAAAATCTAGATGAACCACACCATTGTTGTGCTTGATGGATATACGCTGAATCCTGGTGATCTCAGTTGGGATGGCCTTTCTGCCTTAGGGGATCTGACTGTCTATGACCGTACTGAAGAGAAGGATATTCTCTCCCGTATCGGTGATGCTGACATTGTCATCACCAACAAGACCCCCCTTACCAGTGAGACCATAGAGAATGCCCCAAAACTCTCATACATCGGGGTGTTGGCCACGGGCTTCAATGTGGTCGATGGTGAAGCGGCAAAAAAGAAGGGCATCCCTGTCTGCAACATCCCTACCTACGGTACTGATGCTGTAGCCCAGTTTGCCTTTGCCATGCTGTTGGATATTGCCAACCATGTCTCCCACCATGACAATGAGGTCAAGAAGGGGCGATGGACAGAGAGCCCTGACTTCTGTTTCTGGGACAAGCCTCTGATGGAGCTTCTTGGCAAGACGATCGGGATCATCGGCTTTGGCAGGATCGGACAAGCTACTGGGCGCATAGCCAAGGCATTTGGCATGGAGGTGCTCGCCCATGACGGATACCCTATCCCCAATGCTGACTGCAAATATGTGAACCTTGATGAGCTCTATGCAAAGAGCGATGTCATAGCCCTGCACTGCCCGCTCACAGCCGAGACTGAGGGCATCATCAACAAGGAGAGCATTGCCAAGATGAAGGATGGGGTCATCATCCTCAACAACAGCCGAGGCCCTCTTATCATTGAGCAGGATCTCGCTGATGCGCTCAACAATGGCAAGGTCTATGCAGCAGGTCTGGATGTGGTATCCAGTGAGCCCATCAAGGCTGATAACCCACTTCTGAAGGCTAAGAACTGCATCATCACCCCACACATCAGCTGGGCCTCAAAGGAAAGCAGGACACGTCTTATGGGTATAGCTGTTGATAACCTCAAGAGTTTTCTTGAGGGGAAGGCAGTGAATGTGGTGAACAAGTAGGAAAGGTTTTGATCGTATACTTTCTAAATTAAGACTATCAGAAAGAGGGTAGTTTGATTTGGGAGACGACAAAAGCAGTACAAAGCAAGAAAGCATGCAGATAGAGAAGATTCTTTCTAGTTGCATGCTTTTTCACTCATGTTTTCATGTTACTTTGAGAAGGTATTTTCAAAACTGTTGAGAAAAACTCAACCTTCCGTCTCTGCTATACTGTGCTACAATTTTTGCATGCAAAAACAAAAAACGAATGTTGTATTGATTACAATGGATGAGTGCAAAGCCTCTGCCCTTGGGTGCTACAATGGTATGATCGCTGCAAACGATGGAATACAAACACTTGCCAATGATGGAATACTCTTTGAAAACTGCTTCACTGTCATGCCCAAATGTGTACCTTCGCGTGCTGCAATGCTTACGGGAAGATACTGTCATACAGATGGGCATCGTACCCTCCCTGGCTTTGAAGTTAGGAAAGGTGAGCCCAATTTTATCCATACCTTGAAAGAACATGGCTATAGGACAGGGATGTTTGGGAAGAACCATACATTCGAGCAAGATGCCTTTGAAGAGAATCTTGATGTATATTGCAAAACCCTCAAAGGCATAGATGTTCCTTGGGAGAGAAGGGAAGATGAAACTGATGATGACCTCTTCAGAGCATTCTATCGGGGTGATTTCTCTTGTACTGAGCAAATGCGGGATACTATTGCTACCCAGGAGGCAAAAGCCTTCTTGGAAGAAACAATGCAGCAACCTTTCTTTGCGTTGATCAACTACAATTCCCCCCATCCTCCCTACACTGATATCAGCCCATTTATCGAACAAGTACGCGCAATGCATATTCCTCTTCCCACCATTGAGAACCTTGCACAGTGTCCTGAAGTTCTTGCACAGACTAGGATGGTGTATGATCTTGAAGCCATGTCGGAGGAAAAGTGGAGACGAGTTGTTGAAGGCTACTACAGCCTTATAGCATATGTAAGCGATCAGATAAGCCAGATAATGGATACGCTCAAGCAGCAGGGATTATATGAACAGACGTTGGTTATTATGACTTCTGACCATGGGGACTTTGCCGGTGAGCATGGTGCTGTGGAAAAATGTGACACCCTATTTTATGACTGTCTTACGCATATACCCCTCATCATCAAGCTTCCTGGCAACCAACTGGCGGGACAACGCAGGGAAACGCTCTGTGAAAATATAGATATTGCACCTACCATCCTGGAACTGCTTGGTCTTGCTGTTTCTGAACATATGCATGGCTCATCTCTGGTTCCATCGATGCATGATGCAACGCTAATCCACAAGGAAGAGGTATTCTCAGAAGGGGGCGTCGAATTACATGCCCTTGATAGGTCGGTACACTACGATTCTCCCGATCACCAGAGCCGACATCCCAACTACGTATGGAAACAGGTACTCATGGTGGATTACCCCTCTTCAATGTATCGGGCCAAAATGATCAGGACCAAACAGTGGAAATTGATATACAGGGTTGATGGGAGGATAGAGCTTTTTGATCTGGTTAATGACCCGGATGAGTTTAGTGATGTATCCAAATCCCCTAAGCATAAGGCCCTCATTAACGATATGCTTATCAGGCTACTTACCTGGTGTATCAATACTGAAACTGACTACCCTAGGATAGAGAGGATGTATTCATAACAGGCCTATGCCTCTCTATTTCATTCACCTTACAAAGAGTCCAAAAAGAGAGAATAGAGAAGACACCTTCCCTGTTCTCTCTCTTGGGTATCTCATAGAAATATAATCCATACATCCAGATAGCATGAATTCAAGGCCTCGCTATTAGCTTTGAACTTCTTCGCTCTTTTGGTCTTGATACTCCTTAGGTAGATTCATATTCACCCAAGGCGTATAGGCATCCTGGATGAGTAAGCCGGTGAAAGGATCTGTATTGGTATGTATCTTCTCAAAATGTTTGAAGTCCCCATTCTCAATACCCTCGGTCTCCCCCAGTTCTCCGAGATGATCGAGAAGCTTCTTTTTCATTTCGTCTTTCTGGGATTGTAAACTCTTTTCAGTAGCCAAGTTTACCAGCTCATGAGGATCTTCTCTCCTATCGAACAGGAACTCCTTGTCATCAGGGGCGCTGTAAAAATACTTCCATGCTTCACTGACAGCCATATAGGTGGAAAAGTGGGCAATCCCTTGAGCATTCTCTCTGAGGTAGAGTTCTCTCTGGTCTTTCTGGATGATTTCTTTCGCAAAGCCAGACTGGAAGGAAAGGTGAGAAAATACCGCATCTCGCTTTTCCTTTTTTCCCAATATGTCAAACAAGTCCTTACCATCGAGAGGATGGGTATCAAGAGATTTTGTATCTATATGCGCACTTGCGAGAATGGTGGGAGCGATATCAATGAGGCTGACAGGGGTAGTACAGGTCTTTCCTCCCTCAAACCTTTCTTTTTGGTAGATGATCATGGGAACCCTAGAAGAGGCATCATGCATGGAACGTTTCCCTAGGCACCTATGGTCATACAGATACTCCCCATGGTCGGAAGAGAAGAGTATGAGCGTAGTATCCTCTTGTCCACTCTGCTGCAGGGCATCAAGGATTCTTCCTATCTGGTAGTCTACAAAAGAAATACAGGCATAGTAGTAGCATTTCATCAATTTATGTTGATACGCGTTGAATCCAAGAGAAGCATACTTATACCGATTCTGGATCTTGTTAACGAGAGTCAGCTCCTCGTCATCACCAAATACTGGAAGGCTTACATCATCGAACCTGTAGAGTTTATGCCAAGGGTTTGGAGGCGTAAAAGGAGGATGAGGGTGGATGAAGCTAGAAAAGAGATACCATGGTTTTTCTTGCTCTTCTTTGATAAATGCTACACTTCGATCGCCTATCCACTGGGTGGGGTGATCCTTTTGGGGTAGTTGGCTGGGTTGTGGAGTGTAATACATCTCTCCTCGTATCCCATTGGGTTCACAGAGATGGTCATAACCTTTCTCGTGCAAATAGGTGTAGTAGTCATTCTTTTGTAGGTTGTCCAGGGACTCCTCGCCTTCCTCCTGGATTTCCCTGGTCTGGAATCCTTTCAAGGCAAATCTGTCTGGGGTGAAATGACATTTCCCAATCCCATGGGTCCTATATCCATCTTGGGTGAGAGCACCCATGAAGGTCTGACGCCCATCAATCGGCATGATGGTGTTTTCATAACATCCTGTATGAGAGGGTTCTTGGCCGTGAATCATGGAACATCTGGCTGCTATGCACACAGGTGATGGGGAATAACAGGATGTGAAGGAAATTCCTTTGTTGACAAGCCTGTCCAAGTTTGGTGTCTTGATCTCGTTGTTCTGCAGTGCGCGTATCGTGTCGAAGCGTTGCATATCGGTAAAAATATGTAAGATGTTAGGTTTGTCTTTCATGTTTTTCTCTCTTTCTCATTAGGATATACCATATATGAGATTTGCCAATGTATATTTTTTTGGCTCTGTTTGACAAATCATATTGAAACCTCATCCTCTGAAGTCGTTTCAAGGACGTCATAAACAAATCGAGGAAAAGTCATAGCCCTCAAATCCTCCCATCTTGCTACCTTTGAGACGTTTCTAAGCTTATC
>JBLXDK010000032.1:0-16678 GCA_048264225.1 Sphaerochaeta sp. | reverse complement strand
AACAAATGTAGGGAATTATTGAATTTTCGGAGTAAGGAAAAGCAGGGTAGTTAGAAAAGCCAGCGGGAACTACAGGTTACTAGAAATTTCAGAATTGGTTTCCTTGCTGCGAAGCCTCTCCCCTGACGACCAGGTTGACCTGCTGAAGGCACTTCCTGAAGAACAGTATGATGCTGTATTGCCCGTATTGGCTAAGAAAGAGCGTGAAGACCTTATAAAACTTGCCTCATATCCTGAAGGATCGGCAGGTTCTATCATGAACACAGACTATATATCCTTTCCCCAGCATCTTAGTATCCAGGAAGTATTACAGAGAATAAGACTGGAGAGGGCACAGAAGGAAGCAATCTACCGTATCTATATACTAGATACTGCCAGAAAACTGATCGGAACCCTTTCGGTCACCGACCTTATCCTCGCTGACCCTGCTGCAAAGCTCTCTGAAGTCATGAAAACAAAAATTGTAAGCATTGGCGTCAATGAAAGCCAGGAAGAAGCTGTTTTCATGATGGCACGGTATGACCTTGTTGCTCTCCCCGTTATTGACGAACACAACACGCTACTGGGAAATATCACCCATGATGATGCCTTGGACGTCATTGAAGAAGAACGAACCAGTGATATGGAACGCTTCATGGCCATTGTAGGCAAGCATGATAATACCACCTATCTAAAGACTTCCATCTGGATCCATTTTCGCAAGCGTGTGGTCTGGTTGGTTATCCTGGCTTTTCTAGGTCTTGCCTCCGGGGCAATACTGGAGTCCTACGAAGGGACGCTGACCAGCCTGATGATCCTAGCCTTTTACATGCCAATGTTAATAGATACCGGTGGAAACACAGGAAGCCAGGCTGCAACGGTAATGGTACGAGCACTTGCCCTCAAGGAGATCACACCCAAAAACGTATTCAGGATAATCTGGAAAGAGTTCAGGGTTTCTGTCCTGCTGGCAATGGTTCTGGCCGTCCTAGCTTTTATGCGGGTAGTGTTCATATCAAATCCCGGATCTATCCCAGAAGCTTTCACCTTACCAACTATCGGATTTGCCATAGCTGTAGCCCTAGCTATCCAGGTAGTATCAGCAACCATCATAGGAGCCCTGCTCCCCCTAGGAGCTGCGGCCTTGAAACTCGACCCCGCACTGGTAGCCAGTCCTGCTTTGACCACAATAGTGGATATCACAGGGCTGGTCATCTATTTCGGGACAGTCTCGTTGATGCTGGGAATCTAAAACACTACCCAAGAGAACCAGCAAAGGAGTTGAAGGACATCGTCTCCAGCTTCTCTCCTTTTTTCGGGAGAAAAACCACAGAAGAAAAGAATATCTCACCATTGTGATAGAATCCTTCCTCAAAGAAAGAAGAATATTCTCCATCTGATTCAGATAATCCCTAACCCTTATTTCTCGGAATCTTTTTCCTCGTCTCTGTATCTCTTCAGTATTTGTTTGCCGATCTGGCTAATTCGATACTGTTGATTGCTGCTCGTGGGTTTGTCCGGTATTGTCATTTCGATAGCTTCGAGTTCCAGCGCCGGAAGTATATATGATTTCCGGAAGTGCTCTGCATTCCTAAGACCCATGGCATCTTGCAAAGCCTGTCGATCCATTTCTCCCGTAAGATGCCGTAACAGCCTTTTGACTTCCATGGTGACTTCCGTGGTAACTTCCGTGGTAACTTCCGTGGCAACTTCCGTGGCAACTTCCGTGGCAACTTCCGTGGCAACTTCCGGTGCTGTAAAAGTCACCGTCACTCCCAGCAGTGGGTCAGATTTCCAAAATGGAGAAGGCAATCCGTTTTCGAGGCATTTTTGTACCATAAGCACACTACCGCGACCAGCTTTTTCCATAAGTCCCCGCAGGTACAGTACATGAGCGATATCTGGATTACGAAGCACAGATATCTGGCCTTTCAACAGACTCTGCTCACTGACACCCTTGGGTAGCGACCCTGAGTTCCAAACCTCCAATCGACGCGGATACACATGGATGCTGACTCCACCGGAAGCCGCACTATAGTCACGGTGTGCCAATGCGTTGATCAGCGCTTCACGTACCGCTTCCTCCGGATAAAGTGGGGAGTCCTTGCGTTTGGGGGTTCCTGTAATAAACGTGGAGATACTGGGAGTATTGCGAATGATAAAGGAATAAGCTTCTTCAAAAATACGGTGAAGCGGGCCTTCAAAAGACTTCATATCACTGAAAATATCGCTTGCTTTGTCTGAGTTGTAACGCATGGCTCTGATTCGAATTTGTGGTAACCGGATAGCCGGATTGACAGCGAAAAGGACATCACCACCATTGGTTAATTTTCCGTACCTTGCAACCGATAAATCTTCCAATACCATGGAAGGATGGGTCTCATCACGGAAAAATGCTCGCTGTACTTTTCCAGCGTCGGACACCGCAGACCGCACCTCTATCACATCAATATCTTCCTCAATGTTAGCAAAGGAAAAACGGCGCTCCCATCGTTCTGGTTCAACCTGATGCCGCAATACAATGTCGCGGATAGTTTGGGCATCTGCTATTTGTGTGCCTTCTCCGGAGCGGATGTAGATGATATCCTTGAAGGCATATGGTACATCGGTCCCTGATGGAACTTCAATAATAATTACCTGTTTTTTCTCCAGTTGTTCGACTTGAACTGAAACGTAAGCCTTGGGGGTAATTCTTTCAATAAATATTCGCTCAACACGGTTAACAGTGTCGGGAGAATCATCAATACCGACTACATCACCATTGCCATTCACCCCACAAATCAGATAGCCACCAGATGTATTTAGAAATCCGCAAACAACCTTGCCCAGCCCATCCAGATTTTGAGTAGAAGCCTTGAACTCCACTCGTTGACTTTCTCCAAGGAAGAGTAATTTCTTGATTTGTTCAGCTGTCATGTATTCTCTCCATTTTTAGGAAACGGATCCCCATTTTGGAAATTTTCCCTGATGAATTCATCAACTTCCTGATAGCGGAAAAACTGGGCGCTTACGAAAATTGAGCCATCAATGTTGGAACGAAATTTTTGGACCCAATTCCCACGTCGCTCGGCCAAAGGAACAGTTAAAGGTGCTTCGTGATCAATAGTGGCTTCTTCATAGAGATCGAGCAGACGCAGGTCTGTGAAAACCTGGTTCTTTTTCAATTTTAATTTCTCCCTTCCTTTTTTCCCTTTGTAGCCAAGATTGGCAAGCAGAGTACGGGCAAATACAACATTCTCGTGGGCTAACAACCAACGGGGTTTATTGAGCTCTATTGCTTTCAAGATTTCATGATGAGTTATTGATTGGCTCAACGGATCTTTTGGATCCTGGCCACTTCCATAGGAGGTGGTGATGATACCGAGGAAAAGGTCGCAATTTTCAACAGCTTTCAGACAATTTCCAAACGCAGTCCGACTAGAAGAAACAGGAACCGTTCCCTTATGGGACATCCAGACCTCATAGCCGAAGGAGGTCAAGAGCGTATACACGCGTTCAAGCATTTCTTCAATACCATATACGGTTGACGACACCATTATCTTAAGCTTTCGGCTTTCTCTCTCCACCTATCATCTCCTTGTACTTCACGCATGGCAAACTGGTTTTTCATGGCTTCAAGCAATGCAACATAACTATCCTGGCGGCTCAAAAGGATCTGTTTGAGCCTAATGAATCCTGTCGCTCATTTTGCAAATCGTTTCTGATGAACGTCAAATGCAAAGCGGGGCACAGTAATTTTGCCAACTGCCAATAACTGGCAACCTAGGCATCACCGTTACATTACTTGAAGCAAAACCGTGGATTGGACAGTAAAATATACTATTTCTAAATCAACAATCCTCAAGGGTACTTTTCAATACGTTGAAAGCTATCAAATAGTACTACATTTCCAGATACTATGCGATTTATTTTGGAGATTCAGTGTATGTAATGTAGGGCACACATTTTCAACTCTTTTCCTAGTGAATCCCAAAGGAAAGCTAGAGTATCCCTTCCAGGGTATCACTCATGTGCGAAGCATCTTTATAATTTCCAAGGGCTTTGAATAGAGGATAGGCTGCATTGAGGTTATTATTTTTTGCAAATGAAACAGCATAATCGTATAAGGCTTCTTGTGAGTACCCCTGATCGAGTAACCACTGGTATCCTTCTAGGCGGAAATCTAGTGATGGTTGTTGCTGGACAAACTTCCTATAGGCTTCCAGGAACCTTGTATATGCGTCTTTATAATCACCAAGAAACTTAAACCCCTCAAAGGCCTGTAAATATTCCCCTTTTGCTTCCAATTGATCAGAAGTGGAGTATACCGAACCTTTAGCATCGGGATATTCCTGTGACGCTAGCCATTTCCACCCTATCTGTTGATCCTGCAAACTCAATGTATGAATACTTTGGGCATACTCTTGCTTATACTTTGCATAAGCATCTATTGAACGTTGCCTTGCATCCTTATAGTCTTCCAATGCTGCGAATCTCTCTTGAGCCTCATAATAAGCACCAGACTCCAGTAAATATGATGCAAAATTATATGCACTCATGTCTCGCCCCACGAGAAAAACCCACAAAAGGATCCCAACAACAACAAGGCCAACAATGCTGTTCATCCAAATATTCTTTTTCCGTTGGCGAACCTTTTGTTCTTTCTCATCTCGTATTCTTTGTGCAAGAGCCTCTTGTCTTGCCTGTTCCTGTCTAAGCTTTCGGTCCTCAGCTTCTTGCTCTGCCTTTTGCCTCTGTATTTCAAAAAGCTGTGCTTCCTGCCTGCTTATCTCTTCCTGTTGCTGCACCCATACACTCAAACCAGATTCCACACTAGCATGAGTGCAAGGCTTCTGGTGAGAGATACTTGTCCCACAGAGCCTGCATTCATAGGAAGCCACTTCGTTCCGTGTTCCGCAGAAAGCACAGGTCCAGACACCTTGATCATTGGTTTCATGGATGTACTTTGGAGACTTTGGAAGACCATAGTCATTTTGAAAGGAAACAAGAAACTCAGCTTCAAAACCCTCAAACTCTTCTATCACTTTTCTGGGATCAACAGCATAGGTCTTTGCATCCTTTGCAAATTCAACTATCTGAGCATCTTGGTACAGGACGACACTAAGCTTGGGAATAAAAGACTTTGTCCTGGAAGGGAGTATACCATCGGTAGTTGCAATAGTGGATTGACCTGCTTCAAGCTTCACCTCATGACGAACAAACATAGGGGATTCGCAAAGAATGGGCCTCCTTAGGATATCAAAGCACTCAAGCTCCCACTCCATATAGGTGATAGTGCGATTCTGTACATTGGTAACTTCTAGGGTTGCAGTAAAACTTTCAAGGCCTGTTTCATCGACTATCCTTTCAATGGTCCCAGCGTGCAACTCTACAGGCCAATCAAGAACCACCTCAGTGGTAAAATCAAATGTACCTATACGGTTTGCCGTAGGAACCATTGATTTTAATCCTACTCCCTCCTGGTTACCAGAAAAACTCTGGCTCATAATCCCCATTTGCTCACCAGAAGAATCCAATGGCTGATATTGTAGGAGATGCCTTTCGTTACCACGTTCATCAGCTCTATGTGAAGTATGTCCTAATTCTGACCCTTTTTCAGATTTGGGCGTATACGATGCAGAGATACCCCTTTCTTGGAGTATTGAAGCATCTCTAGCACTTGTGACCTTATAGCCCTTTCCCAACAGTTCGTTGATATAGAATCCATTGTAAAGGAAAGGAAAGACCAGCAGGGATATGCCGAGTGTGGCACCCGATAACAAAATCATGATGACAAACCATTTCCAATCACCTCTGATAAGTGGTACAAAAGCACCAAAGAAGAGCGTAGTCCAAGAAAAACCAACAGGACATTCATTACTTTGACCACTATCATTTCGTAGGTTAACTATCATTTATTGGAGCTCCTATATTTCCTCACTGTCGCAAAACAGGTTTGGTAAAAAATTCAAACTAACAATATGATTACAAAGCTCATATCTTCCTATCTCACATAGGAGCAATGGAAATGAGAACTCTTCAATAGATACAAAACGCAAGTATAAATTTGTCTAGGCTGACAAAATCTACGATAAACTGCCAGGCACTGAAAGTCAACGAAATATGTACTATCAGCCAACAACAAAAGTGTACCCCAAAGGAGTGCGCCTTCATAGTGAAAATTCAATTGCATGCATTCATCTGTTTGAGTTCATGTAAGAGGCTTGTGCTCGTCTTGGATGGGAAGACGGGTTTCCCCGTATGGTATTCCATAATTCCAGGCAATGTACTGGGCCTTGGAGCCCTCCACTATACGATGGAGGATGTGGCAGAGACCCTTGACATCCGAATCGATGATTTCATCCTTGGTGCAGAATACGCAAGTAAGGAGACGATTGGGACCTTCCATTGCGGGTGAGAACAGGGGAAGACCATGACCACTCTCATGCCTGCTAAAAACGATACCCATTCAAGACGCTCTACAACAAGGTGCGAAAACAGATTGGTATTGCCAAGTACGAGTTCATCAGAGAGGGACATACCTATTTCGGCAAGCGTTTCGAGACCGAAGTATTCGGTTTCAAGATGCATGCATATGTGTATGTGGACAAGGACAATGCATTGGAAGGGTGCAGGGACTACCGCCTCAAGCATGAGGATGCATACAAGAAGCTTACCGACAAGGAGAAGAACTGGACCTCGGTGCGCTTCGGATTCTTCATCCTCCTTTCCACCGAGATGAAGGAACCTGATGAAAAATTGTATGATTACTTCGGCAGAACACGCATTGAGACGGTATTCAAGACCATCAATGAATATTTGGATCTCCAGCCACTATCCAAATGGTCGGCTCTTTCCGTTAGGGGGAAGTTGCTATCCGATATCCTATCAACCATTGAATTGCTGCAACTTAGGCAAAGAATATCAGGAACTGGTATCTCCACGTGCAAGCTCATTGGGAAGGCCCAGCCGCTCATGTATGGGACGGGTATTGTTGAAGTCCCGAACAAGCAGGTGAAGGAGTTCTATAAAGAAATGAAAGTAAAAGTGCCTTCGTCGGTTGGCTTGAAAACATTCAAGGATGAAACCCTGAACCTGTGTAAAGGGTTCTGAAAACGAGGTGAATGTATGACACTACTTTTGTGGGTATCGTAGAATAATTCACTACTATCTGCCTATTTCCATCTGGACCCTTTTTCGCAAACGAGTGGGTTGCTTGATCATCCTAGCCTTTCTTCGCCTTACCTCAGGAACAATACTGGAGTCCTACGAAGGGACGCTGACCAGCCTGATGATCCTCGCCTTCTATTTTCCCATGCTTATAGATACTGGAGGAAACACTGGAAGCCAGGCTGCAACGGTAATGGTACGGGCCCTAGCCCTCAAGGAGATCACACCCAAAAACGTATTCAGGATAATCTGGAAAGAGTTCAGGGTCTCTGTCCTGCTGGCAATGGTTCTGGCCGTCCTAGCTTTTATGCGGGTAGTGTTCATATCAAATCCCGGATCTATCCCAGAGGCTTTCACCTTACCAACTATCGGATTTGCCATTGCTGTAGCCCTAGCTATCCAGGTAGTGTCAGCAACCATCATAGGAGCCCTGCTCCCCCTAGGAGCTGCGGCCTTGAAACTCGACCCAGCTCTGGTAGCCAGCCCAGCCTTGACTACCATTGTAGACATCACCGGCCTGACCATCTATTTCGGTACGGTCTCGTTGATGCTGGGCCTGTAACTGATCCCCATTTCTTACTTTCAGGGCATGCCGCCTAAGCGATGTGTATCGCATCAGGAAAAATCCTTCATGGCTTGATCGATGAGCCCTATTGAACAAGCAATTATTGGCTCATCCTCTGCAAAGAAACTTTGCAAGGGTTTTCTCACTTTGCCGAGGGCTATCTTTTCTCGCCTAAGAAGGATCTCCTTCATCACTGAATAGAGATTTCCCTTTGCTTCGCACATCTTGTAGATGATCGCATTGATGGCATTTTGGACTGCTTGCGCATCTAGAAACTTCCCTTGCTTAAGAAGTTCATCTGCTTTGAGAAATAACTCTGGCATTACAGCATATGTTCCACCAATCCCTCCATCCGCACCAATGATACGTCCAGCTATGAATTGCTCATCAGGTCCATTGAATACGGTGAAGCCTTCCCCTCCCGCCATCTTAAACATCTGAATGTCCTGTGTAGCCATGGAAGAATTTTTTACCCCAACGACTCTCGGATTCTTAAGCATGGTTGTAAGGAGCTTCATCGTCAGTGAAGTGCCTGCAAGTTGGGGGATATTATAGATGAAGAAATCAGTATCTGGGGCAGCTGCACTAATATCATTCCAATACGAGGCGATTGCATCTTCGGGTAGATGGAAATAGATTGGAGGGATTGATGCGATAGCATCTACCCCGCACCTTTGCGCATGGCGTGCAAGTTCAATGCTATCGGCTGTATTGTTGCATGCGACATGGGCGATGACTGTCATCTTCCCCTTCACTGCAGTCATAACATTTTCAAGAACTAATTTACGCTCATCAACACTCTGGTATATGCATTCACCAGAAGAACCGCACACATATAACCCTTGAACACCCTTTTGCAACAGATGAAGCGCAAAGGCCTGTATTCGCTCAGGGCTAATATTGCCTCTGTCATCATAACAAGCATAAAAAGCGGGTAGTATTCCTTGATATTTCTTTGTATTAGCATTCATATTCTTCTCCATTTCCCTTGTACAATACGCAGGGAACGTGTCGTATTACTTCATAACCTCTGCAACTGAGACCTTTCGATTTTCTTTCAGTGATAGGGTTGCAGCATCTGCTGTCGCAATTGAGGCTCTAGCAGCCTCCCCTGTCAGCAAAGGTTGGTACTCTTCTGCAGGTGATGCGCCCAGCATGAGTTCGTGAAAAAATTTCATTTCATTCTTCATGATGCTATGAAGCCATATTGGAGGTTTCTTTCCCGGTTGCCCATACATAATTGCTCCATCCATTTCGAGGCCATGGTAAATACGTGTTCTATCATCATCCTCTGCTTTGGTTTCATGGACAAGAAATGTACTCTCACTTCCATCTGCAAGTTTGAGAGTCATCCCAACATTACACATATCTATTTTTATTGCACCTTTAGTCCCCTGAATCAGGAGATAGTGTTCTGGCCAACGGAATGCAGAACCATATTCACATAGAGCATATGCCCCATTTTCAAACTCAAGGGTGATAATCAGCATATCATTCTCATCGCCGAATTTATCCCCCTTGTGTGCCACATTCCCTCCTACCATAGTGACAGTGGAAGCAGGCCCCAATATGGATTGGATGCAGTCGAGTTCATGGATATGATGGTATATATGTCCTCCTGATTTTGAAACCAATTTTTTCCAACTGATCGTATCATGAGGTTCTTCCCATCCATTACGGGCTGAGTGACAATACAGGACACTCCCTATCTGCCCTTCTCCAATCAACTGCTTTGCCTTGCGAACCCCATTAAAGAAATTCATTACGTGTCCCGCCATAAAGACTACCCCATGCTCTTTGCATGTATGTACCATCTCATCACAGTCTGCATACGAGAGGGCAATAGGTTTTTCACAAAAAACATGTTTATGATTTCTGGCTGCAACAAGAACCGGATCCTTATGAAGGTAATTTGGTGTTGCAACTATCACAGCATCAACATCAGGTCGGCTACAGATTGCTTCAAGGCTGTTTTCAACTTCACACCCATATTCCTCTGCAATTACTTTCCCATTTTCTGGATCAAATACGGCAACAATCCTAGCGCCTTCTTGATCTTTCATTATTCGTCCCAACTCCGCACCAAAATACCCTGTTCCAATGACAGCATATCCAAGAGATTTCATATTTTGCCTTCTTATTCCTATGATTATTTAATTGAACCCTGGGCAAGCCCACCGGCAATCTTCTTTTGAATGAACATGAAAAACACAATCGATGGAATCACAACAAGAGCAGAAGCCGCCATCATGGTTCCCCAATCCAATACCTCTTGCCCTTCCAGAGACTTCAGAGCTACAGAGACAGTCATCTTTGAATTGTCGTTGATAAGTATCAAAGAGTATAAGAATTCATTCCAAGCATTGATAAATGTATATATGGCAACGGCAACCACCCCAGGTGAAACAATTGGCATTACGATCCGCAAAAAAACGGACATTTTGTTTGCTCCATCAATCTTTCCTGCTTCCTCTATTTCAAGCGGAACTGTCTGAAAGAACCCTACCAACAGCCAAATCGCATAGGGGACAGAAAAAGACAGATAGACGATGATCAGTCCAACCCTTGTGTTCACGAGTCCACTTTTTCCCATCATGATCGAATAAGGGACAGCCAATAAAATCGGAGGGAACATATACGTCGTAATGAGCACCCGGGTCATTGCCTTACCAAACTTCGGAAAGAATCGGACTATCCCATACGCACCCAAACAGGATATGGCAATAGTCAGTATCGTTGTGCTGAATGCAATAAAAATACTGTTCCCAATGTTTGTGGTGAACTCAAGTTGACCTAAGACAGTCTTGTAATAATCAAAGGTTATCTCTTTGGGCAAGAAGCTTGTAGGATTGCCTGTAATCTCCCCCTTACTCTTGACTGACGATAGGAGAATCCAGACCAGGGGGAAAGCTGCGATAATGGACAATACTACTATGTACACATAGCTGATTGAATCTCCAATCCAACTCTTTTTGAATGTATGGCCTTTATTCATCATGAACTCTCCCTTTCCCATCTATCCAATAGTTTGAAATAGAAAACACAAACTCCCAGCAAAAACAGTAGCAACAAAACAGTCACTGCCGAGGATCTTCCCAATTGCTTGAGACCCCATCCCAAATTATAGGCATATATGGGCAATGTCTGTGTAAGGTCTGCAGGGCCACCTCCCGTCAGCAGGTAAATGGTGTCAAAATTGTTAAATACCCATATTGTTCGGAGAACTACCAGCAATCCAACAACCACCTTGATGTGAGGCAACGTGATATAAACAAAAGACTGAAGCGTTGATGCTCCATCAATTTTGGCAGCCTCATACTGATCTTTAGGAACCGTCTGAAGCGCACTTAGGACATTTACCATAATCAAAGGTGCTCCGAACCAAATATTGATAAAAACCAAGGTTCCAAATACCAGGGTCGCATCACTAAAAAACTGCGGGAGAGTAGAACAGAGCCCTAGATTGACCATTAGATTAGGAAGAAAACCATAGACACCATTGAGGATCCATTTCCAGACCAGTGCAATAACAATTGAAGGAAAAGCCCAAGGGATTATCAACATTATCCGAAAAAATCCTTGCCCTCTCTTTATCCTGTTCAATGCTAATGCTGCTGTGAACCCCACTAAGACTTGCCCCAGGAGAGATAACACTGTCCATTTCACAGAAATAAAAAAAGCATGATAAAAGCCTGGATCACTCAAAATCTTAACGTAGTTGGATAGTCCAACAAAATCATAGCTTTTCTTGATCAAGTGTTTGGATGTAAAGCTAAAATACATGCTTGATATTACCGGATATATCAATAATGATCCCACAACCAAGAATGCCGGCAGTAAGAACAGAAACCCGGTAATACTATCCTTTCTGAATACTGTTTTTTGCAACAAGAAGAACTCCTAATTTGCATGGGAGTACATCTACTCCCATGCTTTGGAAAATATGATTACTGTACTGTCTCAAAAATACCGTTGAGCTTATCTTCTGCTTCTTTGGCAGCAGTCCGCACATCAGTGCCCTTGATGATAATCTTCTGGAACATGGTCTCAATGATGCCTTGGCTTGTCAGAAGACCAGCTTCTGGGCGAGGGCCATATTCCATACCAATTGCTGTTCCAGTACCGACTGCATCACTGATGACCTGAAGTGCATTGGAAAATTTTTTCACAGTAGGATCATTCAGCATTTCCGGTTCCTTTGCAATTTCAGGAAGAGCAGGAAGCATCCCAACAGGTACGGACAGAAGGAAAGGAACATAATTCTGAGGTTCATACAGATATTCGATAAACGCTTCACAAATCTCAGGATACTTTGAGTTTTTCCAAATCACCAAGGGGATGTTTGAAGTCTCATATCCCACCTGCTTTGCACCTTTTACTAACGTAGGCATCGGAGCACAATCAATCTGATCCAACAAATCAGGACTATTTGCCCTTACTCCACCAATATGGAACCCTGAGTTGAAATCAAAGGCATTTTTCCCCTGGTAATATAGAGTAGCTTGGTCTAGAACGTTGTAATTGATCGAATCCTGGGGAGAACACTCATTGTACATACGAACCCAGTAGTTGATGCCATCTATTGCAGCTTTACTTGTAAGATTTGCTTTGCCGTCTCTTGTTATAAGAGTCTCGCCTGCACTGCGCACATAGAAGTTCAACCAACGGGTACCCATCATATCATTTGTTCCAAAGGGAACAGAACAGCCATATACTGCACCATTTTCTCCTTTGTTAATGACGGTGGCAGCAGTATACAACTCATCCCAGGTAGTTGGGACTTCAAGATCATATTTTGCCAATAGGTCTTTCCTATACCACATGACCTGTGCATGTGAATATAAAGGGATTGCATAACATGTTCCATCAACTGACATCTCCGTCAATGGAGCTTGTGCAAAACGGCTACGCCCCATTGAGTTGATAAGATTATCCATCGGAATGAGGGCATCTGCATCTAACATCTCAACAACTTGGTTAGGCAGTGCTGTGCTCATGTCAGGAACATTACCGGAAGCAAAGCCTGTAGTCCACTTTGTGTAAAAATCACTCCAGGAAAATGTTTGGATGGTAATCTTTACCTTGGGATTCATTTTCATGAACTCATCAGCTGATTTTTTGATGGACTCAAGTCTCCCACCTTGGGTAAACGAGTGCCAGAATGTAATTTCCCCGGATAATTCTCCAGTTTTGGAAGATGTTAGGTCAGTCTCTTTGGAACCAGTTGCAAAAACTGGATTCAAAACCAGCAACATGGTGAGAAGAAGAAAGATTCCAATTGTTTTTTTCATACGATGCTCCTTTTTACTAGGAGATGTTTTATCTCCATTACTATAAGAAGCTTACTGGTGGTTTTGCGGTGGTTACAAGATATTTTAAGCTAAAAACTAGCACAGTTCGATCAAATTCTAGTTATATTTCAACACATTAGTAGTACTACTCATGAATATCAGCCAGTTGTCCCTGACGGTTAATCGCATTTTTGCTAACGGTCTGTTCTGATGCTTCCGATCTCGCACTAGTTCTATAATTCTTGGGTGATACCCCAAAAACCGTCTTAAACGCACGCGAAAAATAGTTGGGATCTTCATATCCGAGTTCTGTTGAAAGGGTTGCAATAGGGATATCAGTTGTTAACAGTTCGCGCGCTGCTGCCAGCATTTTGAGTTCTTTGGCAAAATGACTTGGACTTTTTCCCGTCTGCAGTTTGAATAGTCTTCGCAATGAAGAAGAACTAAGGCAAGCTAATCTACACAAGTAATCTTCATCAAACGTTTTGGTAGGATTAGCAATGATATAGCTAACTACAATTTGGATCCTAGAATCACTTTTTATATCCCTCGATCTATTTTTGGATATTTGTTCTCGCTCCAGTATCTTTTGTAAAGACATGGGATCTGGATTGTCCTGGCCTTTTGTTTCCTGCTCTTCATTTCGATTTGCATGGTTGACAAGTTCAGCGATAATCAACTCAAGATATCCTCGTATACGAAATAGTTTGTCAATACGAGAAGAACTTGCACTGAGATACAGAGCCCGGAAATATTCTTGGACACAATCAGGGACATCTTTCGATACCTTAGGTAGGGAAAAAAACTCAGAAAGAAAATCGTTGGCATTCAAACGCAGCGTATTGACAAACCTGATACTATAAAAACTAAAGACATCATCGTTGGAATTGCATCTGAGCGTATTTCCTTCAGATATGTATACCACTTCACCAGCATGGACCTCAATGGGCACTCCATCTATATGGAAGATTGCGTTACCCTCGATTATATAGCGAAGGAGACAATACGGCGTTGTTGTTTCAGGGTACATCCAACCTTTTCTGAATTCATACATATCAGCATACAGAAAGACAAATCGCATAGAAGAGTACAGAGCTTGCGGAATATGCATGGAGGGTCTCCTTATATACTATAGTGTACAACCTATTGTAAACAGAATGAACTACAACATACATGGGAAGATACACCTCACTTTCGGCAGTAATGGATCCCAATAATCCTGAATAATGGAAATCCAGTCCTTGAAGCCTTTCCCAACCTGGCATTTTGCCCCTGCATCTTAAGTTTCCCCCCCTATTTTTGAGAGCGTATGGATAAACTTCTCTTGCCCAACCAAGCGCTATCACTATCTTGTCCTGCCTAAGGGCATGCCTGATGGCCACTCTTATTTGGGTGGCTTTTTCGGGATGCTTTGTATGAGAGTCAGTTGTTCTCTTAGCCTGCTCATTGCCTCCTGTCAAAGGCTTTCAGGTAATCTGGTCCAAGGAAATACAGGACCTTGCTCACCTCAGGGGGTAGGGAGTTCCGTATCAGCAGATGCTCACCCCCAGGCATAATGACCGAGTTCGTTCCCAGTTGCTCAAACAGCACAAAGACCTTCTTCAGTGTTGGCTTGGCATTGTCCTTGTATTCGGCAGGGCCCGAGTCCTGGATGTGGATTGTCTCCTTCTTCTCTGCAAGGGCCTCCCTCAGCTGATTCTCCAATATCGCATAGATCATAAACGAGAGGCACATGACGAAGCTCAAGGCCTCTATGCGACCGCGGCTTTTTAAGAAGACGGGGGTGAGGCGGAGAGTCCCGTCCTTGATAAATCTAAAGCCTTTCTCAACATGAAACTGTTCCTTGTAACTTTGCAGTACCTGCTCATCTGTCAGGGTGAGGTCATTGGTGGCTAGCATGAATTTGCCCAGCGGCCTGCAAGCCTCCTCAAAGGCCAAGGGATCCTTGGCATAGGTGATGATGACGGAGAATACGACAGATTCCTCCCCCTTCTTCGGCCTGCCTCTCTTTCCATCCTTTTTCACAGACTTGGTTGTTATCTCAGTGCCGATGACCTTCAGCAAAGGCCACTTGGCTATCCGTCTCTGGGCCTCCGCCAATGCATCCGGCTCGCACGTGAACTTCTCGGCCTTCAGATGATAGGCATCTGCACTGGCTTGCTCCAGCTGCTTCTCCTGTCTCCTTTCCAGGGTCTTTGCCTGTCGCCTGTACATCTGCTCGCTACGGACAAGGACCCACCTCTGCTCAACATCCCCATAGGAAGAGAATAACCCGTACATCTTGTACCCTTCGGCCTGGGAATCCACAAAGGGGAGGTCGGTCATCTCCTGGTACTTCTTCACCTCGTTCAGCTGGTCTGGTGCATGGGTAACCCATTTACCTGTAAAGGTTGCGATGTTGTCTTTGGTATAAAAGGAACTGTCTGCAACAAAGATGCTGCAAGCTGTTTCTTCAGCACCCAGAGCATCGGCCAGGGCCTGCATACCCTCTATGATCGTCTTCTTGTCGCTGGAGTTCCCGTCCAGCGCCTTCATTGCCACGGGTATGCCCTGGGCATTGACAATGATCATGAGCGCCCAGCGCTTGAGGTCTGCCCTCATGTCCTTTGCTGGCCCGACCTTGACGCGCATACCGGTCGGCTCCACCTCTCCCTCTTCATATTCCCCTGCCACTGAAAAGTTGGAGGTATCTGCATGCAGATGCGTCAAATCAAGTTTTATCTGGCTTTTGAGGTGTTTCAGCAGGAGGAAGAAGAGCTTGCTTCCCCCGAATTTCCTGGTGGCGTCCAGCGTCTCGCCCATCGCATACTCGTTCATATGTTCAGGCCTGACACCGGGGCCGAATATCATCTCCACATCCAGGTCCTCAACAAGGTTCTTGTACAGGTAGAGGGGAGTGCGGGAAGTGAGGCAGTCACACACGAAGAGCAGCAGGCACTGGGCGTGGGAAACGAAGAAATGGCGTTTCTTAGGGAGATGAGAGTCAAAGAACTCGAAGAGCCCATATCGCTTGAAGAAGGCGGAGAGGATCGGGTAATGCCTGAAGGAGAGATGGGTGCTGTGAAGCGGCTGGATAATCTTTTTCATGGAACCTCCAAAAATGGTTTAACTGCTTACAGAGTAAGCATATATAGTCATTTCTGTCAAGGTCTAAACCCTTCCAATAGAACAAATTAATCCATATTTATGACAAATAGTTAGCACTATTTTATCATGACAGCCAGCGGAAAAATCCTTTTCAAGGAACACGAAAAATCCCCCTAGAGCCAGGGGGAGACAAGAGAATACACCAAGTTTTAGGTTAATTCAAAAAAGTGAAATTTTTTACTGCCGAAAGTGAGTTTTTCCCTAAAAACTGTCCGATATTTTCATCTGAGTTGATAAAGTGTTAATCTTGCAGTGAATATAATTCCATGTGCCCTTTTGAATTAGGAACACTCCAACCGAATTTTGTTTTCATAGTAATTTTTGCTTGTAAGTTATATACATTTCTATATATTGTTACTTATTAATATACCATACTAGAAATATAGATTTTATATTTCAAATATTTCTTATCAATGTTGACATAAGAACCCACATTCCTCACCCTTTAGGCACTTATTCCCTATGAATTTCATTGCTCCCAATTTTTCTGGAATTGGGGTGCCTCTATAGGGTAGCGAATCAACGCATCTCCCATCTTTGGGCTTGC
>JBLXDK010000031.1:4847-17067 GCA_048264225.1 Sphaerochaeta sp. | reverse complement strand
TACTCTGACGAGCTGAGTGAGCGCATCATAACCGGTGGCGGCGTCAGATGGATGGTACCTTCTTTCTCCGTATTCTTTGACTACGCCAAGAGCGGCCATACGAACGATGGCCTCCTTGCCGTAAGCGTTTGATATATCAATAAAGCTTGCGTTGATCAAAAGGTCAAGGCCTTTTGCCGTACCTGTGAGGACCTCGGGATCCGTCACATCGGTTTTCATGGCCGTGAACTGGGGCACGAGTGTGTCAAAAGGCGAATAGGCAAAGCTGGCTGGAGCGATCAATAAACTTAAGATGATTGTGAATGCGATGATTTTTTTCATTTCCCCCTCCTTCGCCTAATAGTTGGTGAGCAGGACGTAGTGTCCGGCTTCGTTTATTCTGGTGCTGACCCTGTTGAGATTCGTATCCAGTGTGGCTGGAACGACTGAATAGGTGCCAGTGCTCGGATTGTATTTGTAGAGCTGGATCTGCATTTCCTTTGCCAAGGTCATGCCTGTGGCGTTGTAGTTCAGCGTAAAGTCGAGCGAACCCGACAGTGCGGTGAACTTCTGCACCACGTCGTTTGAGCTGGCGTCAAATCCGATGCTGTAAACTTTTGATACTTGTCTTTTGCCTCTAATGTTCGGTGTGAGGTACGCACGGGCTGTGGTCATGCTGCTGTCCTCGATGATTCTTGCGTAAGCGTCGTTATAATCTGACACTGTCCTGAACGTCTGTGTATTGAGGGCAACCGGTGTAAATCTGTAAAGGGTTGTCCCCAGGTTTGCGGTGATGCTTGTGAGATTGCTTCTCACGAGCGCCTCAGGAAGTACGATGCGTTTTTCTGTTGTGGTGGCACCGATCCTGCTGGTAAGGTCCACTATGAGCGACGGCTTTGCAATTTGTGTTGCAAGGTTGAGCTGCAAGGTGTTGCCCGATTGGTCCACTCCATAATCTTGGCCGGCTGGTACGCCCAGTCCACCGTCTGAATCTGTCGGTCCGAGTTCTCTTATGTTCTTAAGCTGTTCGTATCCGAGCGCCGCAAGGTTCGAGTAGCCGGACGGTCCGAACTTGTTCACAGCCTTGAGTACAAAGACGACTCGGTCTGCTGTATCTCTTCTATCAAGCCCTGGCAGATCTGTGATCTTGTAAGGCTCAATGTTGGTGATGCCCAGGTATTTGAAATCCCTGTAGCCTACACTTGTGAGTTCCGAGTTGGTCTTGGTGCCCATGTACACGTAGATCTCATAGTAGTTGGTATCTTCAGATGTGTAATCGTAAATTTTGATGTATCTGTTATCGACGACTGCCACTTTGAGGCCTGTAGGATCTTTTGGGATCGGTACGGTGTACTCGAGTTTTGCACTGTCGTCGGTGATGCCGCCGTCCGCGTTTCTGACGACGACTTTGATGTCGCCTTCAAATGTGACTTCCGGTGTAGTGACTTTCAGAGTGTTCTCATCGACAAATTCGACGGTTTTGGCAAGGATGCCTTGCTTCACATAGTGGAGCGAGTCGTCTCTGTAAATGCCTTGCTCCGTTTCGGGAATATTGTCCGCTGCCAAGACTGGAAGCCATTCGCCCCCAAAGTACACTTTGGCGCCTGTGGCAAAGCCGGTGCCTTTGAGTAGAATTTCCTGTCCGCCTGTCACGTTGATTCTCTGAATCGGATTGCCATCCAGATCTCTGACGATCGGATCGATGGTCGGTGCGGATACCACTGTAATGCCATTATTTTTGATCGCCACACCATAGTCGTTGTTGACCACCTGCACGGTTTTTGAACCGAGGGTCATGTTGGTTGGTGTCTTGAACGTAATTTTGGTGCCTCGGTCCGAGATGGTGAGGTTCGTGATCGGCACGCCTGCTCTGGTTCCGATGATCACATATGCGCCTTCACGGAAATCGCTACCTGTTATGGTGACTGTGTTCCCGCCAAAGATGGAAGTCTTTGCAGGGGTGACGGTGTCGATTCTCGGTCCTGAAAGTGGTTTTTTGTAGACGAAATATATTGGTATGGTCGTATTTTGATAATTTGGTCCAATGAGGTCGATGAGGTTGCCGGATGTGGCAAGGCCTTTGTCGGCGTTCTGGATCATGATCGGGTATTCCTGGTCGACGTCGTTGACGGTGGCTTTTGGAACGGTTGCCACAATCAGATCATAGACGATGCCGTTGATCGTTTTTGTGGTGAGCTCTTTCACTGTAGCTTTATAAGGGCCGATGAAAACTTCCACATCTGCTCTGAAGTCACTTCCGATGATTTCAATGTCGATGCCGCCATCCACCGAGGTCTCAACGAGCCATTTGCTCTCGTCAAATGAGATGATCTTCGGTTCGACAGTGAGGAGTTTCGGTTCACTTGCCG
Source organism: Sphaerochaeta sp. (assembly GCA_048264225.1). Classification (GTDB taxonomy): domain Bacteria; phylum Spirochaetota; class Spirochaetia; order Sphaerochaetales; family Sphaerochaetaceae; genus Sphaerochaeta. The sequence goes on along the minus strand of JBLXDK010000031.1, from coordinate 14,719 downwards.
GATTGGTAAAAGTGAAATCTTTCGTGACTTTTCCGCCGTCTGTGTTGATATAGGTCATCGGTACTGTGCCAATGGTGTAATAAGATGGGGTGTACACGGTGACGTGGTTCTCGTTGTTATAGGTGACGCGCGGTGAATACCCTCTTTCGACGATCAGTCTTCTATCGGCGATCTCCAGTTTGACGTACTCGTAGACGTTTCCGGAATAGGTGCCCGAATCAACGCCTTTGAGGCCGTTTGGCACATAGTATTCGCCAGCCGCATTTTTGAGCATGTCCATTGGCACGTAGACCATTTCATTGTTATAGGAGAATGTTCTCGTATAGATGACATTGTTCTCTGTGAGTGTAAAGCGCACTTCGTTCAAATCGCCATAATAGCTGACCTGAAGGCCGCCATCCAGTGTCACCGAGGTCCTTTGGTTGTTGATCAGTCCCGCGTTTGGTGCGGTCCTTTCGATGTTTCTGTTGGTGATGTTTCCGAATCTCACGAATGCCTGAACGTTGGTCAGAAGTTCGATGGCACTTGAGTTGTCGTTTCTGTAGCCGTAAAGCTCAGAGCGGTACATTTTGGCGCCATAAAGGTCTTTCGGTTCCTGACCTTGTCTTCTTCCGAAGTTGGGTACAATTCTGGAGATGGTCGGATTTGTGGAGGTGTAAGTGTACCTCACTTTGTTGCTCACACCCGAGTCGTTGTTGATGACGTAAACGTCCACGACGCCCGCTGCATGCGGAGGTGTGATGACTTTGATGAAGCCTTTGGAATATTCCACTATTTTCGCTTCGTTTTCCCCGAAGTAAATCTTCGGAAGGATAACGGATTCATAATATTCATCATAGTATGGGTTTGCTGTTTCCGGGAGTGACGTGATGGCATTCGGATCCACGCCCGGTGCCAAAAGGTCGTCCCATTTGCTGTTTTTGAAAAGGTCCTGGAAGGTGTCGCCAAGATCGTAGTTCGGTCCACCCACCAGATTTTCGTATGGTTCATAGTATCTGAACTCATAACCGATGATCTCCACGATCTCTCCGCCGTTTGACGATCCGCCTGAAGGCAGGATGCGATCGATGACCGGATCAGATAGCGGGATAATGTAGGTGAAGCCGTTGACTCTGGAGGCGTTTCCGCCATCCGGGTTCACGAGGACCACTGGAACGGTGAGTTCATCGACACCATAGTCTTCGTTGAGTTTTTTGATGGACTTTGGCATTTTGAACTTGATCCAACTGCCGTCCAGTGCGACATAGGTGTCTGCTTTTGGCACTTCCACGGAATCGATGTAGACTTTGACGTCATCCTCGAAATCGCTGCCCGAGATCATGACGTAGTAACCGCCATCCACTGAGCCTTTACTCGGCTCAATAGTGGTGATGATCGGGTTCGATGTGGCCTGTGCTATATAATAGAAGCCATTTGTGCCGGTCTTGCTGGCACTCTTGGTATCCGGGTTGATTACTGTAAGGTCTTTGTATCCTTTTCCTGTGGTGAGTGATGGCACTGTGAAAAGGATTTGGTCTTTTGACAGCACTTTAGAGAGATTGCCGTCTATACGTCCAGTGGTTGGATTCACGAGGTATGGCGTGATCATGTTGAGCTGGTTGCCGTCGAGTTCGATGCCAGCATCATTGATGGCGACCGGCCTGGTGAAGCCAAGTGCGTCTTCCGCAAGGACACTAGCCGGCGCGGAGTATTTCAGCGTGTAGTTTTTATCTCTACCATTTGTAAGGATTGGAGCGCCCTCAAAGTTGTAGCTGAGTGTGAATCGCTCGGAGTCTCCTGATTTAAGTGTGATGGAATCGGTATAATCCGCAAGGAATACTCTGGTCTCACCTTCTGAGTCTTTTGCGATGCGTACCAGATGGTTGTCCATTTTGGCGGTGAATGTAGGACCGCCTGAGATGGCGACGGTGGTAACACCTGTGGCCTGGACAAATGATATGCTTGCGTTACCGACAAGCGCTCCATTTGAGGCATAGGCCTCATATCCGGTGCCTGAGGCTCTGATGGCGTAAGTCTCATTTCCAACTGCAAAAGCCGGATTGCCACTGGCGTCATTTGTGAGGGTGACGACTTCACCTGCTGAATTCACCACTTCTGTGTTGTCTCTGTACTCTGAATACACCGCTTTACCGACTTCCATTTGAATCAGAGCATCGGTGGCAGGCGCAGTATAGAGTTCAAAAGTGATGGTGCCGGATGGATCTCTTTTATAGGTGTTGACTTCTTTTCCGTCCATGATCATACGCGATCCGATGAGTCTGAATGCATCGATGCCTTTTTCAGTGACTGCTGTCGGGTCGGGTTTGAGGAAATTGTCGCCGTTGACGATGACTAATGTGCCAAAGGTGCCAAGTTTTGGTGAAAAGTCGTCAAATATCGGATTCTGATTGAATGTTTTCACATAACTGAAGTCCGCAACGTCGATTCCACCGCTCGGATTGAGGACGGCCACTTGTGTGGTGCCTTCTCTTCCCGGAGGTGCTGTGAATGTGACGAGCGTCTTGTTGCCTGTTGTATCAAGCGTACGCGTGAAGTTTGTAAGTTCCTCACCGTCGAGGAAAAGGCGCATGCCATTTTGGAGGTTGGATCCTGTGATGACGATCTGTTCCCCTCCTTCAACTGTGATGATGTTCGGTCTGACGCTTTCTATAACCGGTATGTCCGATGTCTTAATGAATTCCACGAAATCGGATTTGATGCTCGATTTTCCGAACTCGTCCGATTTACGTGTTGGGTTGGTGACCTGAATGTGCTTAATGCCACCGTCTGCAATCAGCGCGATGCTTGGTATCCTGATGAGGATTTTTGTTCCCAGCTGGTTGCCGCCCGTGCCGTCCACGACTTTACCTGTAGCATCCAGAATGGTCATATCGAGCTGTATGGCTCTGCCGTTTGAATCGGTGAGTACGTTTTCTACCAGTGCATCTTCTGTCTCTTTATATTTAATGATGCCTCTCACTGTGACGCCGTCAGGGGAGGTGTATTCCTCATTTGGGAAAAAGCCCAGTTGATAACGGGAGTTGAAGGTGTTGTTGTCGTTTTTCTTGACGAGTACGGTCGGTTTTCTGGTGATGACGTTGCCGCCTGCGTCTACGAATCTATCCACGAGGAACAGACTGCCTTTTATGGAGATCAGTGTATCTTCTTTAAGTTTGGAATAGATGCTGGCGGTGTCTTCGATCTGGATGACATTTGGCAGCATAGTGTCGATGACTGGTGTGTAGGTGCTCGGTTCAAATTCAAAGCCATCTTTTTTGACGATGATCTGGTTGAATACGAACTGTTTGCCGGCGTTGATGCCGTCTTTTATGGTCATGATGGTCTGCATTTCAATGATGACGTCTTTGAAGGGATCGGTCTCAGCGTCTGTGACACTATCTGTAGTGACGATGAACTGATCGGTTGTACCTTTTATGAGTTGGAACTCTCCTGTGGAGTCCCTATAGAATTTTACTTTTTTTCCGATTTGGGCGGTGATGTTTCTGACAATGGTGACATTTTCATTTTTGTAGATGCCATCAGTATAGGTCAGTACGAGTTTTTCGTCTTGTTCCTCTCCTTGAGGCAATCCTAAGAAGTTACCAGTGGCATTGAGGTCCGGTATGTTGAGCGATAGTACGAAATTCGCTTTGATTTCAACGTTGCCACCTGTGTCAGGTCCCTTTTCAGGGTAGATGCTGACGATGGACGGCTTGTAGTCGGCTTCGATGACTGTGAACTCGTCAGGTGTGCCGTCGAGTCTTAGTACGACCTGTTCTGCGACGACTTGTCCGTTTTGAAAGTCTGTTAGCACGACAAAGTAGCTCCTGCGCTCAAAGTCTGGATGACTTGGCACACGAACTGTGAGGACGTCTTCGTCACCGTTGACGTTGAGTCCGAGCGAGACAAACTGTGCACGGTTGACATCGGTGAATTTATCAGAGCCGTCGAGGGCTTTAAGGAAGTATACTTGGTAGTTTTTTGTATCTGAGAAGTTGTCCGCTCTGAAGTAGACTTCGTCTCCGAGGACGCCTGTGGCGGTATTGCCTTTTGTTCCTGTGTTCGGGAACATTCTAACGTCATCAAGCCCCAGATTCTCTATGATTCTGAAGGCGTTTTGGTAAGTGTATTCTATTTCTATGTTTGGCGCTCCACCAACTGGATCGGCGGATGTCGTGGTCTGTCTGAGGATGATGTTCTGGTAACCGAGCGCACCCGGGTTGATTGGCTCGTCCAGTGTCAGTTTGGTCGGTGATTCTCCTGTTCCGATTGAGGTGTATGATAGGCCTGAGCCGTATGTTCCTGTAATGTTTCCTGTGTTGATGGTGTCGAGATAATTACCGGTGAATATGATGAATCTGTCGGGATCATCTTTGTTGACGGTCTGTTTATCCGAACTTTGAATGTTGGGAAACGTGCCGGTATTGAGATTGATGGTCTGACCGCCTATGCGGATTCTTCCCGTAAACGATTGTGTCTCTTCGCGCGTGAAATTATACTTGACGAAGGTTTCGGAGTTGATGACCCGAGTGCCAAGCGCAACAAAACCCTGTCCATATTTCTCAAAGAGGACTTCGACGTCCTTAAGGCTGGAGCCCAGGATCTCGATGAATCCCCCTGAAATCTGGAAGACTTCATGGTTGATGGCGTAACGTATGTCGGTGACAACGATGTCCGCATCGCCTTTGTTGCCGACGACGAGCGCATACCCCGCCAGATGCGACATAGGCAATGATGCCAGTATTGTAAGTAGTGCCAACATAAGTATCAATTTCTTTTTCATATACACCTCGCGCCGATTTATTTTAAGTGGTTTGTTTGTAGAAAGATAGTTGTATTATATCAAATATCTGTGGTATTTTATTATTAAATGGACTTTACATTTATTTATCGGCACATAGTGGATATGACTTTATGACTAAATGATTACAATGAGTAGATTGGGATATATATTCTAGATAATGTCGCATCACAGGAGGATGGCAATGGTTTACAAGTTGATCAAGGCACGAGAGTCCGAATCGGTTTATGAAATCAAGGGAAAAGGTTCAAGTATTGTTAAGAAGTATCACGATGATGTACTTCAGGTGTCCATGTACAACCTGTCTGAAAATCGTGTGCTTTACATCGATCCTGTGGAGAGCGACGACAGCTACAAGACTTATTATATTTTATCAGGGAGCTGTATGATTTTTGAAACTGAAGAGCGCCTCTATCCTGGCGATCTGTTCATATATAAAAACCGAAACGAGGTGCAGACGCTTCGGACGCTGGAACCCTGCAAGATCATGGTGCATGCGACGAAGTACGATGCCTACAAAACGATCCAGGATACTCAGGATACGGTGAACCGTCTGCTCGGAGACATCCAGGCAAAGGACCACTACACGGGCGAACATTCCATGCGCGTCTATGAACTGGTGAAGAATCTGGCGATTCGTATGGGTTACAAAGCGAAAGAACTGAACAACATCACCAAGGCGGCTTATTATCACGACCTTGGTAAGATTTATATAGAGGATGCGATTCTCAATAAACCGGATCTTTTGACGGCGGATGAGTTCGATGCGATCAAGCTCCACGTGACGCTTTCGCGAGAGCTTGTGACGGAACATTTCAATAAGAGGGTTTTTGAGATCATTGAACAGCACCATGAGCGTTTGAACGGCAAGGGATATCCTAAAGGGCTGACTGGCCCTGAGATTCTGACAGAGGCTAAGATTTTGGCGGTCTGCGATAGTTTCGATGCGATGATTACAGATCGGATCTATAAGAAGGGCAAGTCTGTGGAACATGCGCTTCAGGAGCTCAAGGAGCTTTCTGGGATTTATTATGAGCCTTCGGTTGTGGATGCTTTTTTGGAAATGGTTTTGGAGTAGTCGCTGGGGAACGCGACAGGGAGAGGCAGGATAAGGCAGGGAAGGCAGGGAAGGCAGGAAAACAGGTAAAGCGGGAAAGGATCCGCTCCAAGGAGCGGGATAAAAGTCAAAAGAATAAAACAATAAAATTGGATTAATTTGGTAATTGTATTTTCAGTTAATTATTTTTGCTGTATAATTATGGTAAATGATTAGTGTAGGAGGATGATTTATTGCATTCCAATATTACCAATTTAATTGTATGGAAAAAGTCTCATGAATTAGTCCTGAAAATTTATGATCTTACATCAAGGTTTCCTTCAAGTGAACAATTTGGACTTACTTCTCAAATTCGACGAGCTGCTGTTTCTATACCTAGCAATATAGTTGAAGGAAAAGCTCGAGGTTCTGATAAAGATTTATTAAGATTCCTTTTTTATGCCAGAGGTTCTCTTGAAGAAGTCAAATATCAGACACTACTTGCAAATGACTTGAATTATATAGATACGAAAAATCATAGCGAACTTCAATATCTATTGTTTGAAATTGACAAGATGTTAAATGGGTTGATTAAAAAACATGAGAGAAGCAAAGGAGAGCAGGGAGAGCAGGGAAAGAATTAATAAATAATCAAGGTCAAATGATTTAGCAAGTTCATTTGACCTTGATTTTTTTCTCTTCCTTTTTTCCTGCACTTCCTGCTTTCCCTGCCTTCCCTGCACTTCCTGCTTTCCCTGCGCCCTTCAGGCGCAAAAAAATAAAGACTACACTCACGGGAGATATAGTCTTCAACCTAAAAAAAGTTAAGAAGGGGGGGAATCTAACGAGTGGGCAAATTTGGGGGGAGCCCACTCGGATTCATTTTGGGGTTTGTTACATTTGGGGTAAATATTTTTGGGGGTTTATTGTGTGCTAAGTTGCCTTAACATGGTTTCATTATATAGGCGAACTGTGTATAGCTTATGACCCCTTTGTTAATAAAATGTTAAGTTGAAAAAGAATTTTGAATATGTTGAAATGTTTGTGAGGAATGTTTTTTGGTATAGATTGAATATACTTAGTACAATGTTGAAAGGACTTCATTATGACTGACAAAACTTCTGTATTATACACTATAACAACACTTGGACAATTTGATGTTGTCAAAAATAATGAATCACTCGTGATGTCGGCTTCTTCTTCGAAGAAGCTGTGGGAGCTGTATAAGTTTTTGCTCGTTCATCGCAGCCAGAAGTTTACGCCGGAGACACTTGCGGATCAGCTTTGGGTGTCGGAATCCTACAGTGACCATAGAGGGACATTGAGAAGGCAGATGCACCGACTCAGGCAGATTCTTAAGGAAGAGCCTGTAGATGAGAATGAGTGGACGATTTTGTTCGCGAGTGGCTATTATATGTGGAATTCCAGCGTTTCTATTAAGGTGGATTCGGATATTTTTGAGGCTGAAGTCGCCAGCGGCGACCTTTATATGCAAAAAGATTCTAAAGAAGCGCTGAGGCATTACCTGATGGCGATTGCGCTGTACAAAGGGGATTATTTGCCGGATCTTCTGAATCAACACTGGGTTTTTTCGGTGCGGAATCATTATAGGCGGCTGTACCTGAGGGCTGTGGAGAATGCGGTGAAGCTTTTGATGCATAAGCACGCATTTGATGAAATTGTTCGGATTTGTCAGGCGGCGATTCGGATTGATGTGCATGAGGAGATGTTTCACATTCATTATATGAAGGCGCTGGCGGCGAAGGGGCTGCTTAAGGATGCGCTGCTTCATTATGAGCAGATTACGGGATTTTATTTCCGCGAGATGGGGCTTAAGCCGTCAAGGGAGATGCGTGAGCTGTATAATCAGCTGACGACTGAGCCGGTGAGTGCGCCGTCTTCGATCAAGGATCATGTGGATAATGCGCATTATTGCGAGCCGGATGTGTTTAAGTCCATTTCGGAGCTGGAACATAAGCGTGTTGAGCGGACTGGTGCGGATTATTGTATAGGCTATTTGACGATTGATGAGTTTTCGGAACCTGTGATGCAGCGGATGAAGAATCATTTGTTTGATCATTTGCGCAAGGGCGATTGTTTTACTCGTTGGAATGAGCGGCAATTTGCGGTGTTATTCTATGGGGCGAATCGCGATCAGATGAAGATGATATTTAATAGGTTGCTTGGTAATTTCAGTGAGGCAGATGCGTTTCGAGCCGAGGGCTCTCTGGAAGGTCAGGGAGAGGCAGGAAAACCAGGAAGTGCAGGGAATGCAGGAAGTTCAGGAAAAGCGTAGGTCAAAAGAATTGATGGTATAATTTAAGGTATAGGGTCGATGCATTGATAATATGTGTCGGCCCTTATTTTGTTTAAACATTTCTTTTGAAATTAATCTTTTTTAAGTTTTTTGATTTGATTCTTTCCTGCACTCCTTGCATTTACTGCTTTCCCTGCTCTTCCCTCTTTTGTATTCATTCCAAGTTTGTATGAAGTTCATTTGTGTAACGCATATGTAACGGAGATGTTCCTGTCATGTCACAAGGCCGGGTATATACATAATATAAAAATAAAGGAGGCGCTGATCAATGAATAAAAGAAGCAATACTTCAGCTACTCCCAGCGCAATGGGTGGACAAAACTTTCTAGTTACGGTCTATCATCAAGAAAACCAATCATGGCAAGGCGTGATCCAATGGCTCGAAACGGGCGAGAAAATCCATTTTAGAAGTTCACTGGAAATGCTGCACCTAATCGATAACGCAACACAGAAAGTTGGCGTTCCCCATAGAAACTGGGGAGAAGAATCAAAATCAAAGGCAATCTGATAATCGAATTTATTCGATTCAGGTTGATGACAAAGTCATCAAACTGCAGACTGTAGTAAACGTTAAAAGTCAAGGCACAAATGAAATTCAAGTGAAGGTGCGACCTTAAGCGTCGTAACTGAACTGAATTTTAAGCAGTAACGATGGATTTGGACGTTTGTCTACAGTTTGTATCGAATTTATTCGATTCAACCATGGGGGGCTATGAAACATATTTTGTAAACTGGGCACTTAAAATATGTGGAGCCACTAGTGCAACCGACCTTTCTAATTTTAGTATTATAGAAAGGATGAACTATATGTCTAAGAAAATGTCAAAAAGACTTGCAGCCCAAACTAGAAATTGGGAGCGCAACCAAATTAGAAAAAGAAGATTATTAACTACTTTTGTACTTGGAACTGTAATGATTTCAAGATTGGCTGGATCTGGCGCATCATATGCTGAAGCAAATTTCTCCGGTTCAGTTATTGATCCACCTGCTGTTGTTGTTTCAGTAGTGAGCAATGTTGTAGATTTACATGGTGCACATGAAGGCGCATCCAGCGAAGATTTTCAGAATGATAGCGATGATGGCGGTATTGATGCTCCTGTCGTATGGCATTTCATTTTAAACGGACTCAAAGATGATGATACTACATACACAATTTATGTAGAATTTGAAAATGAAGGTGAAGTATCTGTTTCATCACAAAAAGTAAATAGTAAAAACCAACATTTCTACATTGGAACTGATGGACACGATGTTTTACTAAGTGCTTATGTGATCGTTGATGAAGATGATGTTAAAAAAGGCAAACTAGTATTGAGTCATGTTGCTGTAGATATCGATGATACTGACGCTGATGCTGATGCAGATGCCGATGCTGACGCTGATGCAGACGCCGATGCTGATGCTGACGCAGACGCTGATGCTGATGCAGATGCTGACGCAGACGCTGATGCTGATGCTGATGCAGACGCTGATGCAGACGCTGATGCTGATGCAGATGCTGATGCTGATGCTGATGCTGACGCTGATGCAGATGCTGATGCAGATGCAGACGCTGATGCAGACGCTGATGCTGACGCTGATGCAGACGCAGACGCAGATGCAGATGCTGATGCTGATGCTGATGCTGATGCAGATGCAGATGCAGACGCTGACGCAGATGCAGACGCTGATGCAGACGCAGACGCAGATGCAGATGCTGATGCTGATGCTGATGCTGATGCAGATGCAGATGCAGACGC
>JBLXDK010000031.1:0-4747 GCA_048264225.1 Sphaerochaeta sp. | reverse complement strand
TGACGCAGATGCAGACGCTGATGCTGATGCAGACGCTGATGCTGATGCAGATGCTGATGCTGATGCAGATGCTGACGCAGACGCTGACGCTGATGCTGATGCTGACGCAGATGCTGACGCAGACGCTGATGCCGATGCAGATGCTGATGCAGATGCAGACGCTGATGCAGATGCAGATGCAGACGCTGATGCAGACGCTGACGCAGATGCAGACGCTGATGCTGATGCAGACGCTGATGCTGATGCTGATGCAGATGCTGACGCAGACGCTGATGCTGATGCTGATGCTGATGCAGACGCTGATGCTGACGCTGATGCAGACGCTGATGCTGACGCAGACGCTGATGCAGACGCAGATGCTGATGCTGATGCTGATGCTGATGCAGACGCTGATGCAGATGCTGATGCTGACGCTGACGCAGACGCTGATGCTGATTCTGATGCAGACGCTGATGCAGACGCTGACGCTGATGCTGATGCCGATGCAGACGCTGACGCTGATGCTGATGCTGATGCTGACGCTGACGCAGACGCTGATGCTGATTCTGATGCAGACGCTGATGCAGACGCTGACGCTGATGCTGATGCCGATGCTGACGCTGATGCTGATGCTGATGCTGATGCAGATGCAGATGCCGATGCTGATGCTGATGCTGATGCTGACGCTGATGCAGACGCAGACAGTGATGTTGAAGATGAGACTATCGTGGTACTTGAAGAAGAAATTCCTGAAGGCGCACCTAGTTTTCCATCAGTAAGTCCTGATCCTGAAATTCCTAGCTTCCCATCAGTAAGTCCTGATCCTGAACCAGAAATCATCATAGAACTTGATGAACCTGTACCACTCGGAAACGCATTGCCACAAACTGGTCAATTGCCAGCAGGCGCATTCTATGGAGCTGGATCAATTCTTGGTCTCCTAGGTGTTGGACTTAAGAAAATAAAAGGATTCAATCCATTTAAGTAAATCGTTTCGATTAATTAATTGATTAGATTAACAGATAAGGGTCGATGCGCATCAACTGCATTGACCCTTATTCACTTACAAGTACCAGTTTGGACCTGTCCCCAATCGTATTTGGGCTTTTATCTTTTCCCAACTGCTTGGCGTCAGCCAAAAACTGACTTGGCACTAGCCAAAAACCACTGGGTGCGCTTTTCAGCACCCCTAGGTACCAGTTTGGACCTGTCCCCGTTAATATTTGTTTTAAATCTCTCACATATTTGGTATATATAACACTACAAGGGGGAATTTATATGATGGAACTTGATTTATTTGAACAATTCAAGCAAATGGAATATATTTTTGAGCAGGAGACTGCTGAGTTTACGCCGGAGCAGAGGATTTTGTTCCTGTCTTTTTCTGACGGAAAATCGAGGGCGTACGTTGTCAAGGGCAAAGGGCTGACTTGGGAAGACAGTTGGCAGGACGCCAAGGAACATTTTAGAATCAAGGCGAAGAGTGTTGGAATGGTACCGATATGGCTGAAGCTGGACTGGGTTACTGAGGTTCATGAGCATTCCTATGCAGAATTTTTGGATTATATCTCTGGAATTAAGACCAATTATTTGCGTGAAGGGATTGCTTTTGATCAAAATTTCAATCTGGCTTTCATGGAGCAGGAAGTCAATGCGAATGTCTTCATTCACGAACTCAAGAAATCAGGTAGAAAAACTATGGCATGGAAGAATGTCAATTTCTATATCAAACGGAATACTGGTCATAATCTTTTGCTTGATGACAAGGTGATTCATAATATTTATACTTTCAGTACCCGGAGTTTGTTTCATGATGGAGCAAATTGTTTTCTTCTTAATGATGATCCCCTGTCGAATGGTACACGGATTGTCGAGGAGCTGACAAGAAATACTGTTCTTTCTGTGATTGACAATGCAGCTGGTTACCTGGCTTCACAGGTGGATGAGGATGGCAAATTCCAATATGGGTATTTCCCATGTTTCGATAAGTCCATTGATCATTATAATATTCTGAGGCATGCGAGTTCGACTTATTCACTCGTTGAGGCCTATGAAGTCAATAGAGATGTGAGTTTGGTGAGACCGATTGAACTTGCTCTTGAGTATCTGATGGACAAAGGTGTAGAGACGCTTGAGACGCCTGATGGGCTTGAGAGGGCGTTTGTAGTGGAGCATTCCAGTGACAATGAGATCAAGCTCGGTGCGAATGCGGCGGCTATACTTGCAATCACGAAATACACCAGCGTGTTCAAAGACGACAAATATGTTGCTGTGGCTGAGCTTTTGGCGAGTGGTATTGAGTATTTCCAAAATGATGACGGCTCCTTTGTGCATGTCTACAATTATCCTGAGCTGTCTGTGAAGGAAGAGAACCGCATCATTTATTATGATGGTGAGGCTGCTTTTGCGCTCATGCGCATGTACGGAATGGACCGGAATCACAAGTGGCTGGAGCTTGTGAACAAGGCTTTTGATTATTTTATAGTGAATGAATACTGGAAGAACAGCGATCACTGGCTGAGTTATTGTTCTTATGAACTTTTTCAGACGGAGTCGGACCCGAGAATTCTCGAGTTCAATCTCAAGAATGCGGATGGTATTTTGGATTTTTGTTTGATGCGCGAGACGACTTTTCCGACGCTGCTTGAGCTTTTGCTGGCGACGAACAAGGCTCTGAAATATGCAAAGTCTCTGTCGATCACTTGTGATTATATGGCACAATTTGACGAAGTCAAATTGCTTAAGGCAATTGAACACAGGGCGAGTTACCAGCTCAACGGTCTCATGTACCCGGAGGTGGCGATGTATTTCAAGGTGCCCGAGCATATTTTGTGGGGCTTTTTCATCAGGCACCATTCGTTCAGAGTGCGGATTGATGATGTGGAGCACAATTTGTCGGGTTATTGTGGGTATTTGGATATGATTTGAGCTAAATAAATGTGTTTCTTTTTTATAAATTTGATATAATGTATAAGTATATAAACAATGTGAGAGGAATTTCTTATGGGCATCATTCAAAGCAGTGATTATACTATTAGGGCACTAGGGCAATTCGATGTGGTGAAGGGCGACGTCTCACTTGTGATGTCTGCTTCGTCGAGTAAAAAATTGTGGGAACTTTACAAGTTTCTTCTGGTTCACCGCGACCGAAAGTTCACGCCTGAGGCTTTGATTGATCAAGTTTGGGTTTCTGAATCTTATAGCGATCCGCGTAGCACACTCAGAAGTCAGATGCACCGTTTGAGGGGCATTTTGAAGGAAAATGGTACCGAGTCGATTTTATATTTGAATGGTTATTATCAGTGGAATCCGGAGATTTCAGTTTCTGTGGACTTGGATGCTTTTGAGGAACATGTGCGAAAAGGTGCCAGTGCGTTGGATGATTCCGATGTGGCACTCGATCATTATTTGAAGGCTCTCGAACTCTATGAGGGCGATTGTTTGCCGGATCTTGTGAGTCAACACTGGATTTTTTCGATTCGGAATTATTATAGAAGGCTTTATTTGCAGACGGTTGAAAAGACTGTTGCTTTGCTTTCCGCTAAGGCGGATTACGATACTATTGTGAAGGTTTGTCAGGATGCCGTGCAGATTGATGTTTATGAGGAAATTTTCCATATTCATTTGATGAAGGCGCTTTTGGCAAAGGGATTACAGAAGGATGCTCTTGTGCATTACGAGCAAATTACCGGATTTTACTATCACGAAATGGGGCTCAAGCCTTCCGATGAAATGCGGGCGCTTTATAAATTATTGCTCCAGGTACATCCTACGATTCAATCGGATTCTGGTTTATCGGATCTTTTCGAGACTGATAAGGTGCTTGAGAATGCATTTTATTGTGAGCAGGAAGTCTTCAAATCGATTTATGAGCTTGAACGTCGCCGTTGTGAGCGGTCTGGTGCTGATTTCAGTATTGCTGTTTTGAGTGTCGATCCGATACCCGGATACACTTTCGCTCAGAATGAACTTAGGATCAATCAGCTTAAGCAACATTTGTTGACCCATTTGCGCAAGGGTGACAGTTTCACACGCTGGAATGATACGCAATTTGCGGTGCTTCTGCTAGGTGTGAACAATGAGCTCATGCAAAAGGTGATGAAGCGGATTTTGAGTGGGTTTAGGGATGGGGAAATGATTGTGCTCTCTAGTGGGCGCTGAGGAACGCGCAGTAGTTTTTGGCTGACGCCAAGTTAGTTTTTTGGCTAGCGCCAAGTGGTTGGGAAAAGATTAAGTTCGTAGAGTTAGTTAATATAAGGGATATAGACATAGTAGTAAACTGTTTAAAGGGTCGATGCATTTGCATCGACCCTTGTTATTGTTGTAAGACTATTTTTTTTGGGAGGGTAATGGGTTTAGTTTTGATTCTTGCAAGGCATCAGGCTTTAATCTTTTATGCGCTTCCTAACTACTTTGCGATAGCAAAATACTGCTTGGCGTCAGCCAAAAACCACCGGGCGTGCATTTAAGCGCCCATCGGGTTTTGGGTTTTGATCCTCACTTGCCGTCAGGCCTTAATCTCTTGACTTTGATCCTCACAGGCCGTCAGGCCTTAATCTCTTCCCGCTCTTCCCAACTACTTGGCGCTAGCCAAATACTACTGCGCCCAGCATGGGCGCAAAACCACCGCGCTCTAACGAGCGCCCCCCTCAGGAGCGAGCACCTTTATACTATGAATATCAGATATACAAAGACGCTAATAAGTTTCCTTCGGAAACTTAACTACGCGATTTTTTGCTTCGCAAAAAATTAGGTACCAATTTGCACC
>JBLXDK010000030.1:0-17297 GCA_048264225.1 Sphaerochaeta sp. | reverse complement strand
CTTGGCTATGTACTTGGCGCTATCACCCGTACTTGGGACTCTCACCCTTTAGAGAATGCTCATACCGAGCACACCAAAGCACCCCAGCTTTCCTAGCTGGGGCACCTCTCTATCTTCTTTGCTTTCGTTGTCTTTTCACTCTATCTATTCAGCCTCTACAGGTCCTTCACTCTCCGCCTCTTCAGCAAAGCTCTCCTGGCTTAGCTGGGCAAAGGAACTCTTGCCCACATCACCATACAACAGCAACTGATCGAGATACTCGATAGCTGCTCGTATCTTGGACCTCAGGAGATGACCACCACCTTCGACCGTGGAGAACATCGTCTCAAGATGGACATCCGGCTTCCAGTCATATGCCTTGCCATGGAAGTTGATAATCTTCTCCAGTACTTCAAAGATCTCCTCTTCACTCAAAGGATCAAGCTGCGGGGCGTCGATGATGGCCTCCAGCACACTCTTCATCGGCTCCTCATCGTCAGGGTAGACTTCAGAAAGATTTTGCAACTCCTTCTTGCCCTCGATGACATCCTCTACGAAGGAGGAGGTGAAGGCAAACATCGAGAAGGTCGACTCCAACTGCCTGGGAGGGAACAGGAAGTGAGCCATGTTTTTATAGGCCTTCAGACGTGTCTTCTTTCCCAGCCTTCCCACAAGCTCCGACTCATCGAAGAGGATGACCCAGCCCTTGTAGCCAAGTTGCTTGAACAGGTGGCTCAGAAAGGCAACATAGTCCTGGGAGTGTTTTGTCTTGGCAAAGTTCACATTGAAGCTTACCTTCTCGTTGAAGATACGTCTGTAGATCTTCTTAATCTGCAAGTTGGCTACAAAGTCCCCTTCCAGGTCAGTCTGCAGGAGGAACTGCTCGTCCTGGTCATCGGAATTCACCAAAGCCTTCACGAGGTAGTAGAGCCTGTCTGTCTCCAGCTGTGTAGCGGCAAACAACAACAGGTCACTGGTAAGCTTTGCATTGGGGGTAAGACGAGACAACTCCTGGGCGAAGCCTGGCTGCAGCCTGTTGGGAAGGTAGGTATTGCTCACCAGCTTCTGGTACACCAAGTACAGCTTGTCCAGCGGAGTCTCCTTGCTCAACGAGAGCATGGAGACGACCATGTTATTCTTATGTGCAACATTGAAGACTGTATTCAAAAGATGGGTCTTACCCTCACCATACTTTCCACAGAGTATCATGCCTTCACTTGCCTCATCGGAGACAACAGCATCGAGACGAGTGACGATATTCTCCAACATTACAGGCCTTGCATCACTGAAACACTGACCCACTGCCCTGGAGGGAATACCCGAACGTAGGGCCTCTATCATATGCCTGGCTTCAAAATCAAAGCTCATACTTCGTCTCCTTCATCGCTTTCTTCACCAAAACCCAAGGTAGCCTGTCCCACAAGGCGAGGAAGGGAGATACCTCCCATCTTCGCCTGCCTGATAAGCTGAAGGGCCTTCTCCTCATCAATGACCATGGCAGTGACATCGACATGGGACACCACATCGGCAAGCCGCCTGGACATCTCAACCAACAAAGCTGGTGAGTACTCCTGGTAGGCTACCTGGTCCAAGTCCACAATATCGGTAAACTTGTTGATGCGGCTTCCAATAATCTCATTCTGGATACGCATCCACAGTGCCTGATAGGACTTCAAGCCGGCATTGTCATTGTCCAGGAGTTCACGACCAAAGCCAAAGACAAACATGATGTTCTTGAAGTTGTCGATGTCGTCTATCAGCTGGCGGATGCTTTCGTAAGAATCCTCACGCTTCATCTTGGTGTAGTGCATCGGGTTCAACCCTGACTTGTCCACTAGCACCTCAAGGTTGTCTATGGTCACCAACAAGCCTGAGTACCCGCTAAGGGTAACCACTTCAGATAGGGAGCGCAGCATATTGCGTGCGTTGTACTTGGTTATCTTGGTGGGAGCCAGGCCCAGGGGCCTCAGGGTAGTAACCCTGATCTTCTTGTCCCCATGCATCCAAGAAAGCAACAAGTCCCTATTCTGCTCCTCCAAGGAGGGGTGCCCAAGCATCCCCCCGCAGATGATGCTACAGGCAAGACCAAAGTTGTTGTCCATATGGGGATTGTCCAGGAACATCTCCTTCAACAGCTGGCGAATCTCACGCCGGTTGAGGGCATCGGCCATAGCGTTCTGCCCAAGGAGGTCGATAAAGGTCATCCCTTCTGGGATGTCCTGTGGAAAGAAGCCCATCTTTTCCACCACCCTGTCGCTACATCCCTGTAGCAGGGCAAGGATATTGCTCTGACGGAGGATTTCCAGGTAGACCTCACGGAAGTCGTTCAGCCAGATATCCTTTGCAGAGAAAGAGACGGTCACATACTCTTCCCTCTTGGCAAGGGAAGAGACGAGGTTGAGGGTGTGGGTCTTCCCACTCCCTCTCTGCCCTGTCACAAACTTGATCTTGCTTCCGCCCTCCTTGAGGAACTCGCGGAAATACCGATCACGCCAGAAGTCAGTGATGAACTGGACCCCTACAGTAAGGGCATTGAGCATCTCCTCGTTTTGGGGAACATCTCCAAAGGAGAGTTGCGCGATGGTTGTTGGGATCTTAGGGTTTTCACCACGTGTTTCGACCATGCAGTACCTCGTTTACAGAATTTTCTCTTAGAAGAAGCGAATGGTGGACAAGTGCTGTTCCTTACCATTTCGATCAAGGATACGAATTGATGTCCTTCCTTCCCTACTGGTACCCCACTGGATCCTACGCCCATCCTTGAGCTCCACTGAAGAGCCTTCAGCATAGAGCCTGGCGAGGTCAAAGGCATAGCTTTGTAGGTCGTACTCCTTACGGGAGCGACTCATCGGAACCATGTACTCGTAGATTTTCTTCAAGTACTGATCGGCAGAGGTCTTCTTGTCAAGGTCGGCAAGCAGCAAGTCATAGCCCTTGGCAAGTTCAGTAGCAAACCGGGTAGCATTGAAGGAAGCCTTCATGAGCTTCTCTTGGCCTTTCTTCACTATCTGTACCAGGGTGTTGGGACGGAAGCAGGGGAGCTTCTTTCCATCGAGGAAGATGTCCATATTTGAATCAAAGCGAAGCTTGTAGGGAAACATCTCAAAGTTGGGGGAGTTGCCCTTCACATCCACTTCGTTCTCTTCACACTGGGCAAGCATTTGTTCAGTGAAGTCACCACTCTCGATATACACTTTCTGGTCGAAGCTGGCTACCAGAGTCTCTATCTGCTCGACAAGAGACGTGACCTCTTCACTGGCACGCTTCATAGAAGCGGTGTCATTGATGCATTTGACAAGGTCCCCACCTTCCATCTCTTTGGCAATGGCCTTCTGTAGCTTCGCCACTAGCTTTATCTTATCTTTTAGGCTTTTTTCCAGGTTCTGGTACTGGACAAACAGGTCTTCGTAGTTCATGGATTCTCCCTTAGGTTGCGTATGCGATCGACGAAATAGTAGAGCATGACGGGAGGTATTTCAAGGGTATTGGTAGAAATTACTTCTATTCCTACAAACAAGAAAGAAAAATCAGAGCAGTTTTTCTCAATCCTTATGCCCATCCCAGAATATGCTGTATAAGACTCCTCTAAATACTCATCACACCCATACTACGAGCACTAACACTAGCACCTATAAACCCTCCTCCTCTCCTTTCTGGCTATTGGCTCTCCTTTGTGATACCTTCACCATAGAGAGGAACCTTGAGCAATGAAACTGAAACTCTACCCTTGGCAAGAAGAATGTCTTGATGCTTGGCAGCAGAACCAAAGCCGGGGCATCATCCAAGTGGTGACGGGAGGGGGAAAGACCATCCTCGCCCTCTCTGCAGCGAAGCAGCTGCAGGATAGCCTGGAGGGAACGCTCCAGGTAAAGATCATAGTCCCCAAGCAGTTCATGGTTGCCCAATGGACCGAGAGCCTACTCACCTACAAAGAGACCTTTGGCATAGAGAAGAAGGATATCGGCAACTACTCAGGCCTCAACAAGGATGATCCCAGCAAGCGCTATATGATCTACGTGGTCAACTCAGCAAGGTACAAGTTATCAGTGCACATTGCAGAGAACCTCAAAAGAGGCGAGCCCGTCCTCATCATAGCTGATGAGTGTCACCACTACGCGAGCCCTGAAAACAGGAAGATATTTGACTTCATGGCCCTACTCAAAACCAAGAAAATGCAACAGTACTATTCGTTGGGATTATCAGCAACACCACAGACAGAGGGCTTCAATACTATCCTGGTACCAGCCTTAGGACCCCTTTTTTACTCCTATGGGTTCTCTGAGGCTATCAGGGCAAAGGTGATAAACACTTGTGTGCTGTTTAATCTGGGGCTCTATCTGAATGGTGAGGAAGCAGGTGAGTACGATGAAATCACAGACAAGATAACCACCATCATGAAGAAGCTGATAAAAGTATACCCTGCGATCAAGTCAGTTCCCCATGGCAGATTTATCCCTACCTTGCAAATGCTGGCAAAGGATCCTGAAAGCAAGGCCGGTAATCTTGCTCTCAAGCTTATCTTTCTTTTCTACAGGCGTAAGGAAATCGTCTATGAAGCAGAGGCTCGGGTACTAGCGGCCGTTGCCTTGGTGGCAAGGCTAGGCAATAAGGCGAAGATCATCATCTTTGGTGAGCGTATCAGCCAGACGGACCTGCTGTTCCTTGCCTTGGACAAGGAGTACCCCAACAGGGTTGCCCGCTATCATAGCGAGATGGGCGAGGTTGCACGAAAGCATGCCATCGATCGCTACAGAGATGGGGAGGTTCGCATCCTGGTATCGTGTAAGGCCCTTGATGAGGGCTTTGACATCCCCTCTGCAGATGTGGGGATAGTCCTTTCGTCCAACTCAGTACAAAGGCAGAGGATCCAGAGGCTGGGACGCATCCTGCGTCGCTCCACTGGTAAAAGGATCTCAAGCCTCTTCTACTTCTACATGGAGCATACTGTAGAGGACAGTGCCCTGCTTGAGAGTGGAATCGAAGGGGTGGATGAGTTCATGCTCAACTACAATGTAGGCAACGAGAGCTTTACCAATGCTTCCTATGACCCCTATGCCCAGGAGGTGCTCGACAAGCTTACCAACAGGGGCCAAACTGATCTTCTTGCAACTACAAAGCACTTCCTGGACCTTGGCAGGATCCGAACCGACTGGCTGGACAGTGAAGAGATCCTGGAAGAGAAGATCAAGGAGGCAAGGGGTACTGAAGAGACCAACTACTGGCTTTGTATGAGAGAGGTGGCAAGGGAGAAGAAGAAGCTCGATCGTCTCCTGTTTTCCAGTAAGACAAGGTGAGAGAGGCTCCCTGCTACACCATCAGAAATGACAAAGTAATCTACTACTCCCTCAAATGTGAAGAAATGCATCTAAGATTGCACTTACCCCATCAAAAATGATGGATTGTTACCATATGGTATGAGATGCTACAGGTAGGAGTGATGAAGATGTCATATATTTGGAGTAATCCCTATTGGCCGTCTTATACCTATGATGGTGAAGTGGTTGAGAAGCATCACCTGCACTATGACTTACAAAAAAAAGCTACAGACATAGTCTTCAGCATCATTGACCCAGATATGAGAGCCAGGATGCATGAGCACTCCCTCACTGATGAAATGCTGTCCAGTCTTGAGATCGAAGGTGAGAAAATATCCTATGACAGTGTATATTCCTCAATTTGTAAGCGGTTAGACATCAATTTGAAGACACAGGCAAAGAGTGACCACTATGCTGAAAGCATAGCAACCTTGGCCCTCGATGCCACTGGAAACCTGGAAGGTCTCTCTATAGAAAGGATCAAAGGATGGCACTCCCTTCTTTTCTCTTCAAAGGCTGGAATCAAGCCCAAGAGTATCGGTACATATAGACAAGGCCCTGTGTACATCAGCAAAGGAAATGGCAGACATACTGAGATCATCTATGAGGGTCTTCCTATAGAGAGAATAGAGAGCGAGATGGAAAGGCTCATTGGGTTTATCAATGGGGAGAATGAAGAGAAGCCTCTTGTTAAGAGTGCAATAGTAGCTCTGTGGTTTCTCTGTATTCATCCATTCGAGGATGGGAATGGCAGGATTTCCAGGGCTATCGCAGACTATGTGCTATCGAAAGGGTACGGTGAGACACATCGGGTGTCCAGTATGTCGCCCCTGATCCTAGAAAATCGGGGTGAGTACTATCATCTACTGCATGAGATAAGCTCACAGTCAGAGTCTCTTGACCTCTCGAGGTGGCTTGTCTGGTATATTGATATTACAGTACAAGCAAAGCAGGAAGCCATCAAGGTCTATGAGAAGAGTGTGAAGCTCACACTCTTCATGAAGCACCTGGATCCCTCCATCTATAATTCTCGCCAGCTGTCGATGCTGTTCAAGCTTGCCGACGGCTCTTTCGAGGGCAAGCTGTCAACTGACAAATGGGCGAAGATGAATAAATGCTCAAGCGCAGCGGCCTCAAGGGATATCCAACATCTTCTGCTGGAAGGTTTCTTGATACCTTCTGGGGACACTGGACCTAAAACAGGGTATTTCCTTGATCCTACGCTGCTAAAGAAAATCTAATTTGAAGAATCATAAGGTATGATGTTGCTCATTTCTCCGCATAATACCTTACTTCTTGTCCGGCGCCTCATTTCCGGTTGCTTCCATCTGCGCGATGGATTTTATAAGTCTTTCCGTATTCTGATCGATGTAAAACGGGTCAATTGCCACTTCAAAAGGAATGCGTCTCTCCCTAGCTACTTTTGTTGTGAAAATCGGCACCCCGCCATACCGTCCATCCAAGTAGGCCCTATCAATCTTCCTATCATTACGCTCATTAAACTCTTCAAGGGAATATAGCTTTGATTCCCCTTTCCGTTTCTCTACAAACCATATCTCATCACGTCGGAGAAGATCAAAGTCCAACAATCTTGATTCATGGCTGGTAACCAACAATTGAATATCGTGCTCAGCTGCATGTTCAAGAAATATACGCACAAATTCATATGTCACTTGTGGGTGCAAGCAACGGTCAAGTTCATCTACAACAAATACACGACTTTCAGTCGTAAGAAGGATCTCTGCCAAATCCATAAGCCTGATAATTCCATGCGATTCTTCGTCAATGGAAAATTCTTGCCCATCTGCATGGCGGAAAAATATCTTCTTAATCTCATAGTCATTGCTACTTGCATCCTTTGAGATGCTCACAAAATTGTGCTTGTCACGTAGCAACGTAGTAAGTTTTTGTGTTAAAGGCTCCTCTTGAAACTGTTTGTTGGCCAAATCTTCAAACAATACTATTTGCTTTTGCAGTGTTGGAGAGATCTCACCAAGTTTCAAAGTATCATTTACTATTTCCACAATATCTGTATCAAAGCTTTGAAGCAAAGCCGAAACCTCTTTTAGTTTCTGTTCAACCAGAAATGTCGATCCAAAAGTGACCGGTACTTTTGGCTCACTAGCTGCAAACTTCTTTGAAAACCATTGATACACCTGCTGAAATATTGAAAATTCTGGGTATTCCTTATATAAAGCTGTTTTGTTTGTATTCATTCCCGTGAGGAATAATGCTGAAGAATCCCCTTGCATATCATCAGCATAAATCTGTAGTCGGTTTTTTGATTGTGGAGAAAACTGCTGCCCGATCACCGTCTTGTTGGCTGTAAGGTCTCGAGTAAAGATTGGTAGCTCTTCTCCGTTGGAGCCCAGCTTTATCAACCATTCAGAAGTAAAGTGTCCTTTCGAAAGGAGAACTTCAAACCCATAACTATAGAAAGTATCTTTCTCCAACAGTATAACCTCAAAGTAACTGACACGTTCACGGTTACTCTCTAGAGTGCGGCAATACTTATTCCCATTTCCTAAAGGAATACACCCTTCTTCTACTGCTTGATCCATAAAGGACATTGCTTTGATAAAGTTTGACTTCCCTGAAGCATTTGCACCAAAAAGTGCCGCAAATTTCAGAATTCCCTTAGTGCTTGTTTGCTTAACTCTTTGTTGGTATGTCCTGCTTTTTCCACTGAACATACTAAACTCCTGCCGTGAGCCAAATGAAAGATAATTATCAAAAATAAATTGCACAAGCATAGCAGGCCTCTTTTCCGAATTTTTCGTATATCTATATATAAATATATACTATTTCTCAGTATTTACAACAAAATACGTATTAATAATCGAATTTTTCGTATTTATACCATCAATACGCATACTATCTTGCATCATTGCCATGTCTGTTTTTTCATACCTCTACATGAATTCAGAAGCTTAGGACCTGATAGTACCAAAAGCCTTGACCTTACAATCGTGGTGATAAGAGTTTTAACCATAATCGAACAGAAAATACTCAGGATTTCTGGAATGCGGGGTATACTGAGAAAGATTTACAGCCTGTACAGGATACTACCACCAACCTTATGCTGTATCCACATAAGGGGCTGAACAACCCAACAGAGGTACCACAATGCTCTCATACTTCTCCATCAAGAACTTCAAGTCAATCCAACACCTGAGCCTTGATCTCAGTTTTGCTGAATCCAAGGCCCCCCAAGGCTACAGGGAGATGACTATGCTACCCTTCCTGCAGGAGAAAGGATCGCCTAGATTTGTGCCTTGCCTTGGATTGTTTGGTGCAAATGGATCAGGTAAATCAACGGTGATGGAAGGCTTTGCCCTGCTACAGAGCATCATTGCCAGAAACCTTCCTGGTCACCCATACAACCCAAACAGGCTTGCCAGAACAAGACCTGCATCAACTTCATTTGAACTTGGCTTCTTCTTCAAGGGTTACACCTACCAATATTACCTAGCCTACAACCAGGAGAGCATCAATGAAGAACGCTTGGTTGTCAACGAAGAGGTGGTCTTCTCCTATGCTGGTGATGACCATACATTCAGTGCTCTGGCTACAGACGTCTATTCAGTAGAGAAGCTTGAAGAGATATTTTCTGTACAAGGGGGTTATCAACAAACATTTCTGAAGGTCCTTGCTCGAGGGTTCGCAGGTCTTTCAAGTGAAGTTACCTCAGCTTTTTCCTACATTACCAACCACATTGGAGTTCTCACTGAAGTGAAACCCTCTGCTTCCCAGTTCTTTACGAACTACCAACACAAAGTAGGAGTTCCTCCTGACTTTGGTTCCCTCGTTCGATTATTGAACATGCTCGATATAGACATTGTTCGGATTGAGAAGCGACAAGGCTTTGAAGAGACCCTTATCGCCTACCATCACAATAGTGAAGGAGGCGAAGTTGCATTCGATATTACTGAAGAATCAGAGGGGACCCAAAGACTGTTTAGGGTGCTGGATGTGGCATTGGACTGTTTGGCAACAGGAGGTGTTGCCGTCATAGACAATCTCGATATCCTTCTGCATCCACGCCTCTCCATAGAGCTGGTGCGTGTGTTCAAGAGCAGAAGGCTCAACACCAAGGCAGCACAACTGGTGTTCACAGCCAATTGCACAGAGCTTCTCTCTGACGAGTTGCTTCGTGTATCCGAGATAGGGATCGTCAGCAAAACCCTTGAAGAAGGCTCTGCTATAAGAAGGGTCTCTTCCTTTGCAGGGGAAGACTATGCTCATAATTTCAGAAATAACTATCTTATGGACAGGTATGGGGGAGTTCCGTTTCCGCACCTATGACGGCAAGCTCAATCAACCTAGGAGTAACTCTCCCAATTATGGCTTTCTTTTACTACAAGAAAGGAGAGATCCTCTGTACCCTAAAGGCAAGTCATCTCTCCCTTCTTCGTTAACCCAAGGAGAATCATGATTCATTTGGCTGTTGGCTTCAACAAGACTTCACCAAATATTCAAAACCTGAAACTAGTTCTGCTCTGTTCTTTGCTTTCCTTACGTAATAGGCGCCGGATTGAAGAAGCACAGGAAGTTGTTGAGCTTGAACTGCTCTGCATAGGGCTTCTTCTTGCCACTTGCCACATCCAGTATTAGGTCGAATAGACGTGACCCCACCTCTTCCACACTCTCTTCCCCTGTAGCAATGCCACCTGCATTCAGGTCAATGAGGTCATTCCACATCTCTTGCATGTCATTGCGGGAACATACCTTTATCACAGGAGCCTCAGCAAGCCCGTAGGGGGTCCCCCGTCCTGTCATGAATACCTGCAAGGTAATTCCACTTGCAAGCTGGGAAGGACCGCATACGATGTCACTGGCAGGGGTTGCTGCGAAGATCAGGCCCTTCTTGGTAGGCAGTTCGCCAGGACCAAGCACCTCTACAATGGGGGCTCTCCCACTTTTGACAATGGAACCCATCGCCTTCTCCACAATATTGGAGAGTCCTCCCTTCTTGTTTCCAGGGGTTGGGTTTGCCGAACGGTCAACCTCACCCTTGGCAAGGTAGGCATCATACCAAGCGATCTCGCTGACCAGCTTGTCCCGTGCCTCCTTGTCCACACACCGGTGGGCAAGCAGATGCACCCCGTCACGGACTTCGGTCACCTCACTGAATATCACCGTAGCACCACCGCTGACCAATAGGTCAGAAGCATACCCGGCACTCGGGTTTGCGGTAATGCCGCTGAAGGCATCACTGCCTCCACACTGCATGCCGATACAGAGCTTGGAAAGGGGAAGCGTAGTGCGCACCCGCTTGTTTAATGTCTGCAGCTTGGTCTCAGCCATCTTCAGCAGAACCTCCATCATGGAAGCATAGCCAGGATAGTCCTGCAATATCAGCACATTCTCAGCATTGTTCTCTTCAGGGGGCAGCAACTTGTCAACTGTCAGCTTCTCACACCCAAGGCCCACCACCATGATCTCTCCCCCAAAGTTGGGGTTGCGCATGATATTCCTGATCGAGCGGATAGGGATGACAGCATCAGGGGCGTTGATGGCAACTCCACAGCCGTAGGCGTGGTTGATGGCAACAACCTCATCCACATTAGGATATTTGGGAAGCAGATTAGCCCTGATCTGGGCCACCAGCTGGTCCACCACACCAGAGACACACTGTACTGTTGTGGTGATAGCCAAAAGGTTGCGTGTCCCTGCAAACTTGCCCTGTCCGTTGTCATACCCCTCAAAGGTAGTTATTGCAGGAGTAGGAAGAACGACTCGCTCCCCTTGGGCAAAGGTCAGCGAGTCCAAGGGAGGAAGATCTGGAAGCTGGAGCATATGCTCATTGATCCAAGAGCCTTGCGTCACATCTTCAAGCAGATATCCAAGCGTAACTCCGTACCTGACGACCTCCTCCCCTTTCTGCAGCTTTGTCAGGGCAACCTTATGGCCCTGGGGAATATCCTGAAGCAGGACAACGCCCTCAAGCTCTGTACCCTTTTTTACATTCTCTGTCACGATCGCGACATTGTCCCGAGGGTCTATCTGTATAAGTCGGATCATTGCTTCTTTTCCTTTGCCAGTCGCGCTCGCTTCTTGGTTCGGTACTCATCATAGAATGCCCACCCCAAGGAAGCGGCGATAAGGACCCAGATCACATTACCGATGGGCCTGGAGAAGAATGTGGACAGCGATCCACCAGCTCCCTTGATGGAGTCCACGAAGTACTTCTCAAGGTCACGTCCAAGGATGAATCCAATGAGGAACGACGGTACGCTAAAGCCAAACTTGGTCATAATGTATCCGAGGACACCAAAGAAGAGCATCGTCCAGACATCAAACATGTTTCCGTTCTGCACAGCATAGGAGCCGACCGTACACAAGAGTATGATCACAGGGAATATTCGCGTCTTGGGGAAGTTGATGACTTTCACAATGTGCTTGATGGGATAGAACATCACAATGAACATCAAAAGGTTCGCCAGCCCCATAGCCAGGAGAATTGTCTTCCAGGTGATGGGGTTGTTGGTGATGAACAGCGGTCCCACCTGGATGCCCTGAAGCATGAAGGCCCCGATGAGGACTGCTGTGGTACTGTCCCCAGGAATTCCCAGGGAGAGAAGCGGAATGAGGGCCCCTCCGGTAAGACCGTTGTTCGCCCCTTCGGAGGCAACCAGACCATCGACACAACCTGTGCCGAACTTCTCAGGATGCTTTGACTGGCTCTTTGCCTGTGAATAGGAAAGCAAGGAAGCAGCACTGCCCCCAACACCGGGAAGGACTCCGATAAAGGTGCCTATGATACCCGATCGTATCACATTGATGCCTTGCCCCTTGAAATCCCTGAAGGAGAACTTCTTCGACTGGGATGAAAGGTCGGTGCTCTGATGCTCCTCCTTCATCCCTGTCTCCGCTTCCTGGAAGATCTGTACCAGGGCAAACAGCCCTATGAGCACAGGAAGGAGCTGGAAGCCCATCCTCAGGTCAACCTTAAACATGTCGGGAACCATGCGCATCTTATTGTTGTCGGCAAACTGGCCGATCAAGGCTACCAACACCCCAAAGAATCCTGCAAATATGCCTTTGACCAGACTGCCCTTACTCAAGGCTGCGATAATGGTCAAAGCAAACACAATGATGAGAAATTTCTCAATTGCTGAGAAGTTGATCGCCACCTTTGACAGGGGGGGTGTAAAGAACCACAAGAAAGCCAGACTGATCATACCCCCGATAAGGCTTGCAGTGATACCGATGCGAAGGGCTCTGAGGCCCTCGCCTCGTTTGGTCATGGGAAAGCCATCGAAGCCTGTACAGATAGAGGAAGGGGTGCCTGGGATATTGATGAGGATGGCAGGTATGAGACCACCTGAAATACCTCCAACATAGAGCCCAAGCAGGAGGTATAGTGAGGTGTTCAGGTCATATGCATAGGTTAGGGGGAGGAAAATGGCGATAGCCATGGTAGCGGTCATCCCCGGCAAGGCACCAAAAATAATTCCTACCATAACCCCTGTAAGCGACATCAGTAACTGCGGAATTCCGAATACAAACGTTTCCATCACTTTTGATTCCTCCTATTATGGTAAGGTGATCTTGAATAGCTTGCCGAAGATAAGCCATATGAGCGTCGAAGAGACTACCGATATGATCAGAGAGCTCAGCAAGGAACGAAAATCACGATTAGACCAGAACGTTCGGGTTTTAAAAGCAACTGGAATCGATGCAAGCTGCTGCACGCCGCAAAACAATATGTTGAACATAAACACAAACAAGATGGAAGCGGGAAGGAATCCGAGGAGATTCATAGCAGGGAAGTACAGGACCAGCAGGACCAGGGTCCCCATGAGCCGAATCTTATCCCAGTTGGCCACAAAGAAGTGGTAGTTCTTGAATGCAAAGAAGGGCTTTCCCTGTCTCTTGCATTTGATCATGCGTTGGATAGCCATCACCACCAGCAGGAATCCAAGTATCCCAAAAATGATGGGAGGGAAGATCCAATGGGAGGTTGAAGGCTTGTAATTTACTCGGAACATACATCTCTCCTCAGAAGTCAGGAGCTGCAGGCATACCATGCCCACAGCTCCTCATCAGTGATTCTTTGCTTACAGTACCAGATCATCCAATGACGGAGCATTTTCGATCAGGCCCTGAAGGCTATCGCGCTTATCATAGATGAAAGCCTTGCTAGCTGCAGAATCAAGATATTTACCAGGACGATACGTCATCTTGGCAAGGTCTGCGATGAGAGCTGGATCAGTGTTGACCTTCTTCATGGCTGCATCAAGTTCAGCAACAAGGGCTGCTGGGAAATCCTTGGGCAGGTAGATCAGGAAGTCCTTTGCAAAGCGGAACTCTTTCTTGTTGAGGGTGATCCCCTGGTCAGCATAGGAAGTTGCGTCTACTCCATCAATATTATCCAAGAGGCCCATGTACTTCATGGAAATCTTAGGATCATCAGTCTGGGTATACTGCAGGAGGCTAGTGTAATCTGCAAAGATAACATCAGCATTACCATCCCAGAGGAGTTGTAGCTTGTCACCGGTGGAACCACCGATCACCACAACAATCCTATCAGCGATGTCCTGTCCGTAGGTATCCTTGACCCACTGCCAGAATACGATGAATCCAACGTGAGAGACACCTCCTGCTTCACAAGCCATGCGAACGATCGCATTGGGATTCTTCTGCAAATAGGCAGGAATCTCAGAGAGGCTATTGTACGGGGCCTTCTTGCTGGAACCCCAAGCAGAACCGGGGTTCTGGGCGATACGAGGACCGACGGTCATGTTTTCCAGACTGTACATCTTGTCATAGGCTCCGAAGGAGATGCCAAGGTAGGTCATGTCGTGGAACATCATGATGGTATTGCCATCAGGCTTCGAGGTCTGCATTGCATCGAGTGCCTTTGCAGCACCTACAGCGTCAACCTTCAGGTTAGCACCAAGCTCTTTTGCCAGATAGCGGCTTACAGTCTCAGCGATAAGGTATGAGTCACCGCCTGTGGAGGTGGAACCAATTACTACGCGAACATTCTTTCCCTGGAAAGTGGGAGCCGCCTGGGTTTCCCCAGCACCAGCTGCAAACACCAGAGAACCGACCATTAAAACAGAAAGTGCAATTGCTACAATCTTTTTCATCTTCAAATCTCCTTATTATATTCTTACCCGTTTCCGGGAAAATACCACTACTAAAGCAAATGCATCTCGGCCAAGACCGAGCGCAAAGTCTCGCGTTCATGCTCACTGAGAGCCCTGATGGGATCGAGGCACTTTCCTACAGGAACTCCTTGCAACTCCAACCCCTCTTTGATGACCTGAGGAAAGGAGCCCATGCTCGAAGCGATCCGAAGAGGTGCAAACAAGAACTGAGCTTCCAAGCTGCCTGCAATGTCGCCGCTCATATACTTGTCATAGATGTCTGCAGCGATGCGGGGGGCCACATTTGCACACGAAGCGATAGCACCAACAGCACCATGGCAGAGTCCTGCATGGATAAGGGTATCGCGACCAAGCAAGACACCAAAGGTTTCATTGCCCCGTGTCAGGCGGATATACTCAGCCGTATTGGTAAAGTCGCCGGTACTGTCCTTCACCCCAACGATGTTGGCGATCTCGGCAAGCTTGGCTACACTCTTCGGCTCCACATGCACATTGGTCTTCGGCCTGTTGTTGTAGATGATCACAGGCAGGTCAGTACTGCTGGCAACGTCCGTGTAGAAGTGGATCAGCTCTTCCTGTGTCTGGGAGATGAACATCGGGGTGAGCACGCTCACCGCATCGACCTTGCACTCCTGGGCGACCTGGACAAGCTCGATCGTACCCCTGGTCGTTATGCTGTTTGCCCCAGCATAGACAGGAACCCTGCCCTTTACCTGGTCCATCGTGATCTGGAGTATTCTCTTGCTATCTGCAACGGAAAAGGCATAGAACTCCCCGGTGGTACCCAAGGGGAAAATACCATGCACGCCTCCATCGATCAGACGATCGATAAGAGTGCGGTAGACCTCTTCATTGAATCTCCCTTCTTCATCCAAAGGTGAAATAATTGGTGGGATAATCCCATATGGTTTGAACATCAAAAGGTCTCCTATCTAACCAATGCAGGTTTTTTCGGGTCAAATTTCCATCCCGGTATCAGATATTGCATGCCGACGGCATCATCACGGGAGCCAAGACAGTGCTGCTTATACAGCTCATGTGCCTTCAGTATCTGATCCATATCAACATCAATGCCCAAACCAGGAGTCCCATCGACAGCAATATGACCGTCTTTTATAAGCGGGGGGTTCTTGGTCAGAGCCTCTACCCCTTCCTGCCAGATCCAGTGGGTATCAACTGCAGTAGGATTGCCAGGGACGGCTGCCGCTACCTGAGCTGTCATGGCAAGGGAGATATCAAAGTGGTTGTTGGAGTGGCTTCCCCACGTCAGGCCCATCTCATTGCAGAGCTGTCCTACACGCACGGCCCCGCTCATAGTCCAGAAGTGACAGTCAGCAAGCGGGATATCCACACTCTGCAAAGCCAGGGAGTGGGTCATCTGCCTCCAGTCGGTAGCAATCATATTGGTAGCGGTAGGAAGGCCTGTAGCCCTACGGAACTCAGCCAGGATCTCACGACCACTATAGACACCCTCAGCACCTGCAGGGTCTTCACAGTAGGTGAGGATCCCATGCATGTCCTTACAGAGTTCTATGGCATCCTTGAGCAACCACCCCCCATTGGGGTCGAGGGTGATGCGGGCATCAGGATACGCTTCTTTCAAGGCACGAATGGCAAGAATTTCCTTTTTACCAGACAGGACTCCACCCTTAAGCTTGAAATCGGAAAATCCATACAGGTTTTTGCTTGCCTTTGCCAAGGCGACAATGGCTTCAGGGGTCATGGCCTCTTCATGTCTGAGGCGATACCAAGGCTCAGTGCTATCTTTTTCCCTCAGGTAAGGCAGGTCAGTCTTATCGGGATCAGCAACATAGAAGAGATAGCCCAACACCTTCACCTTGTCCCGCATCTGCCCATCACCCAACAGGGAGGCAACCGGAACTTCAAGGAACTTGCCCATGAGATCCAGCAAAGGGGCCTCGACGGCAGTCAACACATGGATGCCGGTACGAAGGTCGAAGGTCTGTTGCCCTCGAACATCACTCTCCTGATCACCCATGGCTTCCTTGACGAGCAGCAATGTCTGCTTATAGGAAGAGAGCTTACTTCCCACTACAATCGGCTTTACCTGATTCAAGGCAGCGGTAATCTTCTCACCGCCTGGAACTTCACCAAGACCGGTATTGCCCAGGCTGTCAGTGAGGATGACCACGTTCCGGGTAAAGAACGGTGCGTGGGCACCACTGAGGTTAAGCAGCATGCAGTCATGCCCTGCCACAGGGTAGACCTGCATGTCTGTGATATACGGAATCCTGGAAGAGGTTTGAGCTCTCTCTACTTTGCTGTGCATACTCACCTACTTACCAATCTTCGTGCCGCTGAGCTTGGCGTAGTAGCGGGCAAGGGCGCTGTGGTCATCACCACCGAACCCATCAGCGTGGAGGGTCTCCATCATCTCGCGCACACTGGCGGTGAGAGGGAGTGGGGAACCCACCCCATGGCCGGTATCCATTGCATTGGCAAGGTCCTTGATGTGTAGATCAACCTTGAAGCCGGGCTTGAAGGAGGAGTCCATCATCATGGGAGCCTTGGCATTCATCACTGTCGAGCCCGCAAGCCCGCCCTTGATGGCGTCGAACACCAGATGGGGATCGACACCAGCCTTCTTCACCAGAGTGAATGCCTCTGAGACGGCTGCAATGTTCAGGGCGACGATAATCTGGTTGGCAAGCTTGGTGGTGTTTCCTGCCCCAATGGAGCCACAATGGACAGCACTCGCACCCATGACCAGCAGGAGGTCCCTGACCTCTTCAAACAGGGCCTTCTCGCCACCGACCATGATGGCAAGCGTCCCATCGACAGCCTTTGGCTCCCCACCCGATACAGGGGCATCGAGCATGCGCACCTTCTTCTCCCTACAGGCCTTCTCGACCTCCTGGCTGGC
>JBLXDK010000029.1:0-21718 GCA_048264225.1 Sphaerochaeta sp. | reverse complement strand
CCGCATACCGAACGGTACGTGCGGATCTGTGGGAGGACGGATGAGCCACTAAGGCTCATCCTCCTACCCGATTGTTTGCTTGAATTGGCTGGTTTTTTTATATATCAAAAACCAATGAATACTAAATATTAATCCTGATTCTTTCAAGGATTAATCGAAAGGGAGTGTAATCCCCTCCTCTTGTGGCAAAAAAGAGATGAGAAATACGACGAGGTGGATGAGCATGTATACAAAAGTCATAACAAAATCCTTTTGTTGTACACATGGTAATTTCAACGAAATACAGAAGAAAGGTTTTTACCAAAGAAATAGAAGTGAGTTTGAATTGAGGCAAAAATAGTGTGAAAAAATATTCCAAATATTGAGAACTTGCAGGTATACTTCTTATGAGTAAGAAGCTAGAATTCTTCTGAGAATGTAGGGTGGCGGTATAGGGTTTTTGTTGTATTAGCAGTTACGTCGAGTCTTTCTTTTAAAAGGATGGTTGTAGAGGTAGCATATGCTCCATATTTTGTTTTTAGGGACGGGAAGAAACTTTTACAATAGTACTCATCGTTTATTCTATCAATTCTATTTCGCGAGTTATAACCTTCAATAAAAAGGTAACAGTCTTGTGAGTTAAACTCTCCTGTTATCATCCAATCAGCTTTTATATTTGAACCTTTGTCTTTTTTATTCATGTAGTCAAGAACAGTATTTTCCGATGCAATAAACTGGTCTAGGTAGGATAGGTATTTTATCCTGCAATTAATATCAATGGTGTCTGTGACGCAAAACATACTTGCTCTTAGGTCTTGTGCTGTAATTTCTCCAACTCTAATCTTTGTGCGAAGAACCTTTCTGGATATAACCAATTGAGGGATATCCTTTAGATGTTGCATTCCAGTAAGGTGGAAAAAGTCTTCCCATTTGAATAGTATCGTGATTCTATATTTTTTGGTCTTTCTAGCTAATACAAAGCGGTACTGAATATTTAGTAGCTTCTCATAGGCATTGTAACAGTTGCGCAGATCATCCAATTCTGTTTTACCCCTACATAACAAAAAAAACCTGAAGACACAGCTTCAGGTTTTTAAATAAAGTACGATTCTTTCAGTCGGCACCACCTTATCGGCAACACCGCCTCCAAAGCCAAGGTGCGGTTCGTACTAAACCCTTTACACCTCATGCAGCGCTGCGTCTTGGCTCAACCCTGCAATCATCGGAATGCCCATACATCCTGTGTATGACCAGCAGGACTCTTGCCCTACGTTGATAGTATGCTATCCGTGTATAAAAGTGTCAAGCTAAAGTGTGTCGATTGGTGTATGTTTACGTATATTGGCGCTTGTTTACGTTGTTATGTGTGATTTTACAAAAAAATTCATGTTGTTCATTAAGAATAACAAGAAGAACAAATACCATAATTCATGGATGATTAATTGAAATTGAATAGTTTCTTAACCCATGGGCAATGGGAAAATCATTAAACATGAAGAAAAACATGATGGAATGTCGTCAGCTTACTGCTTTTAGTCACTTTTTGTTTGACTCAGGTTCCCCGGGGGGTATAATTGCTGTTAGTATTGGCATGATACCAGTGAATAGCATAGATGCGCTATTTTTCTGATTTTGCAAACTCTGGGGGATGGTCCTATGGTTCCATCCCTTATTGCTGGGTACTCACTACTAAAAGGTAAGGTTGTCATGGCTTTTCTTGAACCGTATATTATGTCTTTCTCAATTGGCGGGCTGAACCTGCGTGAATCTCTGATTGCAACCAACGCCTACCTCGCAAGCAATGATTGGGACAAGGCAAGAGCGTTGATGATACAAGAAAACCTCTTGCAGGCTCGTATGATCAGCTCAGCAAAACGGATGCTCACAGAAATCATACCCCGATTGAAACTCCTATCCGAACGGGAGCTGCATCTCTTCCGTACCTCAACCGACCAGGACCAGCGTCATCTGCTCTGGCTTGCCATTTGCAGAAGGCATGCCTTCATAGCAGACTTTTACACCCAGGTGGTACATGACCGGTATTTGGGTCTAAAGGAAACAGTTGGAACAGATGAGTTCAACCTCTTCTGGAATCAGAAGGCAATGGAGCATCCTGAACTTGAGCGTATAAGCGATTCCACACGAAATAAACTGCGAATGGTCTTATTTAAGATGATGCGTGAAGTAGGCTTGATCACCAAGCATAACCAAATCAACACTGTAATGCTCAGTTCACTGGTAGAGAACAACATCCTCATGAACGCACCCAACGAACTGAGTTGGTTTACCACCATTGATGATAAAGGGAGGCGCATATGAGACCTGACCTTGAGGAGAGGCCACTGTCTGAACGATTTGACCATTTGGTCAAGACCGTATCAGGCAAACGGTTTCTGGCAATGGAAGGAGTGGGTAACGAAGTCCCTTTCTTTATCTGTCCCTTTCATCCTGAAGAAACAACTGAGATGTACAAGGCTATCGACAGCCTTGCCATTCAGGTTGAACATCGTGGAGTTACTATTGCACGCATCAACCTCTATGACCTCTGTATCAGTCTGCTTAAGAATGAAGAGGGACTCTGGGAAACGGTAATCGAGCAAGAATCAGAACATTCCAGAGATGAATGGCTGGAACAGTTCCAATTGCTTTTTGATGCGGAGACCCACCTCGCCCCTGCCATATATGAACAAATGCAAGACAAAGTGTACGATTGCTTGTTCCTGGAGGGAGTTGGTGAAGTCTACCCCTATGTACGTACCCATGCACTGCTGGAGAACCTAGCCAAGTACTTGTACGCACGCCCTCTGATCATGTTCTTTCCAGGACAATACGAACAAACCCTCAACACAGGAGCGTCGCTCAAGCTTTTTGATCGCTTGCCTGCTGACAAATATTATCGGGCTATGAACATTTATCGATACGAACCGTAAGGGAGAAGAATACGATGACCATCCAAGACATATTTTTAAAGCCTGTAGACCGACACATCGATGGAGTGATCAAGGCTGATGACGAGCGAAGCCTGCTTAACGAGATCGAAGAGTACGTCATCACCGATGAGGTACGCAAGGCACTGAATAAACTGATCAACCAGTATCTCGACAGCAGTGTGGTCAACGGTGTTTGGATTTCCGGCTTCTTTGGTTCCGGTAAATCCCACCTGCTGAAGATGCTTGCACTGCTGTTGGAGAACCGTGTTGTCGATGACCATCATGCACTGGATATGTTCCTCCCCAAAATCACAGACGATGAATTCTTCAAAGAAAACCTCAAGAAAGCCTGCAACATTCCTTCCAAGAGCATTCTCTTCAATATTGCACAGAAGGCAAACATAGTGAACAAGAGCCACTCTGATGGCCTTCTGAGCACGTTCATCAAGGTCTTTGATGAGATGTGCGGTTACTTCGGCAAGCAAGGCTATATCGCCCAGTTTGAGCGTGATCTTGACTATAATGGACTGTTAGACACTTTCAAGGAGACCTATAAGGCCATCTCCAACAAGGATTGGGAACGGGGTAGGGAACTGCCACTTATTGAAGCGGGCAATATCTCCAAGGCCTACGCCCAGGCCACTGGCTCCAGTGGTCCGGAAGCAAGTGCGATCCTTGAGAAGTATCGCACCCACTACCAGATGTCCATCGAAGACTTCGCCAATATGGTGAACAAGTATATCGAAAAGCAGGACAAAAACTTCCGCCTGAACTTTTTCGTTGATGAGGTGGGCCAGTACATTGCCAATAATGTACGTTTGATGACTGACCTGCAGACAATTGCAGAAAGCCTTGCCACCAAGTGTTCTGGAAGAGCTTGGATAGTGGTCACTGCCCAGCAGGATATGGATGCAATTCTTGGCGAAATGACCAAGCAGGCAGGTCATGACTTCTCCAAGATCCAAGGACGATTCAAGTGTAAGGTCAACCTCTCCAGTGCAAACGTCGATGAGGTTATCCGATTAAGGCTTCTTGCGAAGAACAACCAGGGCAAGGACCTGCTTGATTCGTTGTATGGGGTCCAGCAGAACAACCTCAAGACACTCTTCGACCTCCCTGATGGAGCGAAGAAGTACAAGAACTACAAGGATAGGCAGCACTTCGTCAGTTCCTATCCCTTCATTCCCTATCAGTTCCCCCTGTTCCAGTCAGCAATCCAGAACCTCTCCAAGCACGATGCTTTCTCCGGACAATACCAATCAGTCGGAGAACGCTCCATGCTGGAAGTATTTCAGGATGTTGTGAAGCGAATCGCATCCGATGATGTAGGAAGACTTGCTACCTTCAACCTCATGTTTGAAGGTGTTCGTGATGTCATCAAGGCAAATGTTCGTTGGGGAGTAACGCAGTCTGAACAGCAGATGGATGACGAGTTCACCAAGAAGGTGCTGAAGGTGCTATTCCTGGTCAAGTACGTGAAAGAGTTCCAGGCCACCTCCCGCAACCTCTCAGTTCTCTTAATCGAGCGATTTGACCAAGATCTGGTTGCACTCAGAAAGCGTGTGGAAGGGTCCCTGAACAAACTTGAGCAACAGACCTATATCAAGAGAAATGAGGAGCTCTACGAGTACCTCACGGATAAGGAACGCGATATTGAGGAGGATATAAAAAGCCAAGATGTCGATCCTCAAGCCATCAATGAGCAGATGTCCAATCTGTTCTACAGCAGTGCCCTTAATCTGAACAAGATCCGGTATGAGGTGAATGGTCAGGATTTCCCCTTTACCAAACGTCTGGACAACCAAAGCTTCAGCAAGGAGTATGAGTTGGGAATCCACATACTCACTGAAAGCCGATCCATGGACACCCTGCGGTCACTCAGCATCAGATACGATGACCTAGTGCTTCTGATTCCTGATGATGTTCTGTTCTATAAAGAGATACGGCTCTATCTTCAGACTGAAACCTATGTGAGACAGAATGGCTCCCATGGAAGGTCCGCAGAGGAGATTGCCATTGTCACCGACAAGAGTCATCAG
Source organism: Sphaerochaeta sp. (assembly GCA_048264225.1). Classification (GTDB taxonomy): domain Bacteria; phylum Spirochaetota; class Spirochaetia; order Sphaerochaetales; family Sphaerochaetaceae; genus Sphaerochaeta. The sequence continues at coordinate 16,770 of JBLXDK010000029.1, read as the reverse complement.
AACCAGTCCCGTTTTGAACGAATCAAGAGGCAGGCTTCAGAGCTGCTTGGAAAGGCGCAGATGTTCGTGGCAGGTGATGATGTGCTTACTGAAATCTCAGAGCCAAGAATGCGCATCTCCTTTGGGTTTCAAAGGCTGATCCAAAAAGCGTATCCAAATCTCGAAATGCTTGGTGAAGCTCGCTATGATGAAAAGGATATTGCAAAGCACATGCTATCTGGCAAGGACTCCTTAGAAGACCTTCTTATCCAGATGTCTGCACCAGAGACTGAAATCCTCTCCTTCATCTCCAGGAACAAGAACGATGGCATCCGTACGACACTGACTTCTTTATTGGATACCTTTGAGAAGAAGCCCAATGGTTGGTCCTATGCCTCAATCCTGTGTATGGTTGCCCGTCTCTATGGGATGGCAAAGATAGAGGTGATTTTCGATACCAAAGCTCTTGAAGAGCATGTTCTTGAAAGAACCATCAGAAACTCTACCTATCATACCAGGATCATACTCCTTCCTGTTTTGGATATCAGCCCAAACAAGGTTAAGAGACTGAAGGACCTCTATAGCGACACGTTCCACAAGCCGATACATATCAATGAGGCCAAGGCGTTGGCAACTGAGTTCAGCAGCGCAGTACAGGTGAAATACCTTGAGTTGTCCCGCTACTTGGAACGCATTGAGGTGTTCCCTTTCCTTACTCAGCTCAAGCCAGTAGTTGCACTATTGGGCAAACTGCATACCAAGAGTTATGACTGGTACTACTCCAACCTTGATGCCTTTGAAGCTGAGCTGCTTGATATGTTTGAGCATACAGTGGATCCGATCCTAGGATTCCTCAGCGGATCACAAAAGAGCATTTATGGGGAGGCACGACAGTTCCTCATTGATCAGCAATACAACCTCTCCTATATAGACGGTGATGAAACAGAAAAGCTGAGAAGCATTCTCTCTGATGTGAACTGTTTCAGGGGTAACCTCATGACTTCGGCTAAAGTGAATGTAGATATTCTAACTGATAAGATAGCCAGACGCTTGGATGAATTGAAACAGGAAAAAGAGAACCAACTAGCTAGCTATAGGAAAAGGCTGGAAAATATCGAAAACTATGAACATCTTTCACAGGATCATCTTGATGAGTTGGGTCGACGCCTGGATTCAACATTGATGCGATTGCGTTCAGCTACGCAAATTTCCATGCTGAATGATCAGTTCAGAAACTTTGAGATCCATGAGTATCCTTTTTTGGCAGAAAAAATACAAAAATGGGGTGAGGAAGTGGATGAAACACAGCCGGATTATTCAACACCAATCAATCCAACTGATCCCCCACCTGTTGTTAGTAAACCAACCCCACCAAAACCACCGGTCACTATAGCAAGCGTGAGGCCTGGATACAATAAGACCCTCCTCATGGACCGAAAGGATGTAGAAGAGTATGTTCAGGCTTTCAAGGCAGCATTGCTCGCTGAACTGGATAAAGGCAACAGCCTTCTTGTATAGGATAGGTAGGAGATAGAAACCATATATGGATACCACAGCGTTGAAGAATTTTGCCCAGAAGGCACGTGTTGACCTGATACACCAAGTAGGTGCCCAATTGAAGCTGGTGCTTGCTTCTGATAGCCTCGCCCGCAGGGAACAGGAGAAAGCTGTTCGCCTCCTTGAAGGACGGATAGAACGTAAGACCAGGGAGGTAGTCATTGAAGAGGTTGCCTATACCTGGTTCAATCGTTTCTGTGCACTCAGGTTCATGGATATGAATCGCTACAACTCTGTTGGTGTAGTCTCTCCTGCCGATATGCAGACACAACCTGAGATACTCTCCGATGCAAAGATGGGAGTCTTTGATGAGGATGTTATATCGGCCAAAACCAAGGAGAAGGCCCTTGATCTTCTCTCTGGGAGGTTGAAGAGCAAGGATGCCCAGGGTGAAGCCTATCGGCTTCTCTTGGTCTCCTACTGCAACCATTTGAATAAGACGATTCCCTACCTGTTTGAACGTATCACCGACTTCACAGAGCTACTTCTGCCTACAAACTTGCTGGCAGTCAACTCCATCCTTGCTGAGTGCAGGACTGCGATGACACCAGAAGCCTGTAAGGATGTAGAGGTCATTGGCTGGCTGTATCAGTACTACATCAGTGAGCGAAAGGATGAAGTGTTCAAGAACTTCAAGAAGGGAAAGAAGGCAGGTCCAAGGGAAATTCCAGCAGCTACACAGTTATTCACCCCTCACTGGATAGTTCGCTACCTGGTTGAGAACTCCCTGGGAAGGCTTTGGATGCTCAACCATCCAAGGTCAAACCTCCTGAATAAGATGGAATACTACATCAAGCCAGAACAAGAGGAGTCTGATTTCCTGAGGATAGACAAGCCTGAGAAAATCAAGGTATGTGATCCTGCATGCGGATCAGGGCATATGCTCACCTATGCCTTTGATCTTCTCTACGCTATCTATGAGGAAGAGGGGTATGACCCGTCTTCCATTCCTACTCTGATTCTCAAGCACAATCTCTACGGTATTGAGATAGATGAACGGGCAGGAGAGCTTGCTGCCTTTGCCCTCACGATGAAGGCAAGGCAGAAGAGCAGACGGTTCTTCAACAATCCGGTAGAACCCAATATCTGTGTCCTTGAGAATGTGAAGATCAAGCCAGAGGATCTTAAAGAGTATGTAAACCATGTTGGTATTGATCTCTTCAGTGAAGATGTGCTGACTACGCTGAATCAGTTTGAGGAAGCAGATAACTTTGGGTCCCTAATCATTCCAGCAACAAGTAATGCTGGAGAAGTACTCAACGCTCTATCCCAAAAGAACATGGAAGGTGAGATGTTCCTCTCAGAGACTCATGAGCAAGTCAAGATTGCTCTTGAACAAGCTGAGTACCTGAGCCAGAGATATCATGTGGTAGTAGCTAATCCACCGTATATGGGCGGGGGGAATATGAATCCCAAACTCTCAGGTTTTGTCAAAAATCAGTATCCAAACAGCAAGTCTGATATGTGTACTATGTTCATTGAAAGGAGTCTTCAACTAGCAATCAAGAAGGGTGATATTGCTATGATTACCATGCAAAGCTGGATGTTCCTGTCTTCCTATGAGAGATTACGAGAAAGTCTTATAAAGGAAGCAACTATTACATCAATGGCACACCTTGGAGCAAGAGCTTTCGATAGCATTGGTGGAGAGGTTGTCTCTACTACTGCCTTCGTCATTGAGAATCAACATATGCAAGGGAAGCAAGGTTCCTTTGTACGACTGATAGATGGAGGATCTGAAGAAGAAAAGCTCAATGCACTCAAAGAAGCAATTAGTGATCCTGAATGTGGATGGTTCTATAGAGTGTCAGTAGATGATTTCCAAAAGATTCCCGGGAGTCCAATTGCATATTGGGTAAGTGAGAAGTTAAGAGATGCTTTTCAAAAGAATAGATTGTCTGAGGTTGCAGAAGCAAAACAGGGGATGGCAACTTCTGATAATGAAAGGTTTTTACGGATTTGGCATGAGGTAATAATCAATAATTCGTGTTTCAATTGTTTAAGCCATAAAGAATCCCAGAAAAGAATTGAAAAATGGTATGCATATAATAAGGGAGGTCAGTTTCGAAGGTGGTACGGAAATAATATTTTTTTAGTTAACTGGCAGTATGACGGAGTTGAACTCAGAACGTTTGTAGAAGAGATTAATAAATTCAGACCTGGAGGTAGATTAAAGAATCAAGAATACTATTTCTCAGAAAATATTACTTATTCATCATTGAGTTCTGGATTATTCTCAGCTCGATATAATTCTCCTGGATTTATATTTGATACTAAAGGTTCTTGCATTTTCCCAAAAAGAATATCTCTACAGATGCTTATCTCGTTTCTTAATTGTAGTGTAGCTCAAGAACTTTTAAATATCTTATGTCCGACATTAGACTATAGCTCAATCGGTATTAACGCATTACCAATCATTCATACAAATATTGAATTCTTTCCGAATATGATGATACAAATCTCAAAATCCGACTGGGATTCCTATGAAACCTCCTGGGACTTCGCCTCTCTTCCCTTGCTTGATGCATCCTATCGTGGGGATACCATTGCTTCCACATATTCGAATCTCCGAGCTCATTGGAACGAGATGACACTTGAGATGCAAAGGCTTGAAGAAGAAAACAATCGGATCTTTATCGAAGCCTATGGGCTAGGGGATGAACTGACCCCAGATGTCCCTCTCAAGGAGATAACCCTTACCTGCAATCCTTATTATCGATACGGAGATAGTAAGAGTGAATCTGAGTTGGAAGCACTGCTGCTTGCAGATACCATGAAGGAGCTCATCTCTTATGCAGTAGGGTGCATGTTCGGTCGCTACTCCATCGACAAGCCTGGCTTGATCTTGGCCAACCAGGGAGAAACTTACTCTGACTACTGTAGACTTGTTCCTGATTCTACCTTTCCTGCTGATCCTGATAATGCCATCCCTGTCCTCGATGGAGACTGGTTTAGTGATGACATCGTATCCCGCTTCAGGAAGTTCCTGCGTGTGACCTTTGGAGAAGAACGGTATGAAGAGAACCTGCGTTTTGTTGAGGCTGCCTTAGGGAAGGACCTACGGCAATACTTCTTGCGTGACTTCTACAACGACCATGTGAGGCGCTACAAGAAGCGGCCTATCTACTGGATGTTCAGTTCCCCCGATGGAAGCTTCAATACCCTCATCTACATGCATCGCTATAGACCTGATACGGCAAGCATTGTCCTCAGTGAGTACCTACGCGAGTATCAGGTAAGACTAACAGCTTACATGGACAACCTGCAAAGGAAGGAAGCCAACCCTGACCTGAGCAAAGGGGAGAAGGTATCCGCATTAAAGGAGCTGGATAAGCTACGCAAGACACAAGATGTTTTGACTGCGTATGAGCGGGACGTTTTGTTCCCCTTGGCAAACCAGAGAATTGAAATTGATCTCGATGACGGGGTGAAAGTCAACTATCCCAAGTTTGGGGTAGCCTTAAAGAAGATCCCCGGGTTGGAAGCAAAGGGCGAGGAGTAGAGAGATGGATGAACGAAGCATAGCAAGCCTAATGAAGCTCTTTGACCAGTACCGCATAGTCTTCTGGTATGATGATAAAAGGACACTCAGGGAAGACTTTGAAGCACTTGAGCTTTCTGGTGTAACTAAGCTTGAAATAGCTGACAATGAATTTACCTTGAAGTATCGCCTGCTACGAGAAGAGCCAAAGACAAAATTTTTGCTCTATCACGAAGGACCCAAGCCTAGTGATGAGGAGAACTGGCTGTTGGATCTTCTGCTCTCTCACGGCCAGTTCCATACTGACCAGACAGCGATTATCCTCTCTGACCTTGGACTGGAAGCTAAGTTCCTCTCGTTGATCAACACGCACCTTGCCTTCTTCGACAGCAAGGTCCGTCTACAGCACCTGAAGCGAATGCTATCTTCCCAGGAGAGTGTCCAGCAGTTCCCTGCAAAGCTTCTTGCTGTCTGTACAAACAATGACAATGCCCAATTCGAATACTCCCTGATGGCACTGCTGAGTGAAGCCTCACAGGAGGGGGACGAAAAGCTTAGGCTTATCCAACGGTGCAACCTTGAAGCATATCTCTGGGCAGAGATCAAGAGACGTTATGGGTATGCCCAGACCCAGCCAGGAATGACAGACCTGGCCTTTGAACTCTTCTCCTCAGCTTTTGCCATGCAAATAGGGGAACAACCCAGTCTCTCCTTGCATGCCGATGTATTTCTGAAGCACTGGAAGGATAGCAAGGCCTTCAGCACTGGGTACATGTGGTACGCTAGTCACTGCGAAGAGGAAATGGATATTGCCTCTCGACTTTCCTCAATTGACTTCCGAACCCTTCTTGATTGTGATCTCTTCAAAGCCATCGACAAGCATTGCATTGTGGGAATATACAATGAGGTGCAGAACAGAACCGCTAATGATGAGAAGGTGGGGCAGTGGATCAGAAAGCGCAGAATCTCACAGTGGTATGACACGTATGAACATCACTATGAGGCGTTGGGCAGTGCTTCCAAGTTCTTTACTGCACTGCAAGGCATATCCCTCTCTATCCAGTCAATTTCAGAAGGAATCAGGCTGTACAGCGGTCTCTGGAAGGAGATCGATCAGCTCTATCGATCATACCTCTACCATGTGGGAAATGCTGAGGCTGCCTCGCTCTTCTCCTCGATGACTACTTCCATAGAGAACCACTACAACAACTCCTATCTCATGCCGTTGAATCATGCATGGAGTGATGCCATCGAGCGGACAGGCAAATGGGAAGCTTCTCCCTATCAATTGCAGAGCAACTTTTTCAATCACTACATCAAGCCTGTTGTCGATAAGGACAACAAGATCTGTGTCATCATCTCCGATGGCATGCGCTATGAAGTAGGGGATCAGCTGGTCTCCTTGGTAAATGGCATAGACAAACATTCTGCAACAATCGAGCCAATGCTGACCCTATTGCCATCCTATACCCAGCTGGGGATGGCAGCTTTGCTTCCCCAGTCTACTCTTTCGTTTCAGGAGGATGGATCAGCAGTACTTGCTGATGAAGCCTCTACAATGGGAAAGGCGAATAGGGAGAAGATCCTGCAGAAAGCATTGAACGGCAAGGCCATTGTCTTTGATGCTGAGACCATCCTTGGCATGAAGGGTGAAGAGCTTCGCTCGTATGTACGGGACAACAAGGTGCTGTATGTCTATCACAACGTGATCGACAAGGTTGGGGACAGCCGCGACTCAGAAGAGCGGGTGTTTTCAGCCTGCTCCGATGCACTGGATGAACTACAGAAACTGGTACGGAAGCTGACCTCTGCAAATGCGTACAATCTCATCGTTACTGCAGATCATGGGTTCCTTTATCAGAACAGTGCCCTAGAAGAGAGCGACTTTGTCTCCATGCCGGTTTCTGATGAAGGGGCCTTCCTTACTGACCGGAGGTTCCTGGTAGGTAAGAATCTGAAAGACAATCCCTCCATGCTCTCCTATAGCGCAACGGCTCTTCATCTCTCTGGTGATTTCACCGTACAGGTCCCCCGAGGCATCAACAGGATGCGTAAGAAGGGCTCAGGAAGCAGGTACGTACACGGTGGTGCTAGTCTTCAGGAAGTAGTAGTACCTGTGATCAAGGTAAACAAGGGGCGACAGGCTGACACTTCCTATGTGGAGGTTGATGTCGTCAGGAGTCCCAGCAATAAGATCACCAGCGGGCAGCTGAGTGTGACCTTTTACCAAAAGCAGCCTGTCACCGACAAGGTAAAGCCGCTTACGATACGTGCAGGTATCTATACGAAGCAGGATGTGCTTATCAGTGACAGCAAGGAGCTGGTATTTGACCTTACATCGGAGAATGTTCGTGACCGTGATACAAAGGTACGGTTCATGTTTGGCAACTCATCCGATGCTATGAAGATACAACAGGTTGAGTTGAGACTGGAAGTTCCCATTGAGAATACGAACAAGTGGAAACACTATGCAAGCCATACCTATCTATTGCAACGACAGATGGCTACTGACTTTTAAGAGGACGGAGGTTTGTGATGACTGATCTTGATAAAAAAATAAATGAATTCTTCGGTGGGCTAGTGGTACGCAAGGACCTGGTCAAGGAAGTGAAAGGCAATGCCATAGTCCCCACCTTCGTTCTGGAATACCTTCTGGGGCAGTACTGTGCCTCAGACGATGAAGATACCATCCATAGTGGTATTGATACGGTAAAGGGCATTCTAGTCAGCCACTATGTCCATCGAAACGAGGCAAACCTTACTCGTTCCCTGATAAAGGAGAAAGGGCATCACAAGGTCATTGATAAGATCCAGGTGAACCTCAATGACAAGAGGGATGTCTATGAGGCAGAATTCTCAAACCTAGGCTTAAAGGAAGTCCTTGTCGATTCTGATACCATCAAGGCTCATCCAAAGCTACTGGTAAACGGGGTATGGTGCATTGCTGATTTGGAGTATGAGCCATCGGAGGACAAGAAGGTCTCTCCTTGGATACTCGATATGCTCAAGCCCATCCAGCTATCAAGCTTTGATATGGATTTCTACCTGCAGCAGCGACAGAAGTTCTCTTCTGAAGAGTGGACCGACCTCCTGATGCAGAGCATTGGCTTTAATCCCGAGCACTTCAGTAAGCGTAGCAAGCTGCTTCAGCTGGCACGTCTCATCCCTTTCTGTGAACGTAACTACAATCTCATAGAGCTTGGTCCCAAGGGTACAGGGAAAAGCCATATTTACTCGGAGTTTTCCCCCCATGGTATGTTGCTCTCCGGTGGAGAGGTTACTGTGCCAAAGCTGTTTGTCAACAACAGTAATGGTAAGATAGGTCTGGTAGGGTATTGGGATACAGTTGCCTTTGATGAGTTTGCAGGGAAGTCAAAGAGAGTTGACAAGGCCCTTGTTGATATTCTTAAGGGGTATATGGCCAACAAGACCTTCTCACGAGGTATTGAAACCCTTGGTGCAGAAGCCTCTATTGCTTTCGTAGGCAATACGCAGCACAACGTTCCGTACATGCTCAAGCATACAGACTTATTTGATGAACTACCTGACAAATATCGGGATTCAGCATTCCTTGACCGCCTGCATTACTACATCCCTGGTTGGGAAGTGGAAATCATACGAGGTGAGATGTTCTCAGAGGGGTATGGTTTTGTTGTTGACTATCTTGCTGAAGTTCTGCGTTCATTCCGTGATGTTGACTTCTCAGATAGGATCAGCAAGTACTTCACTCTCTCTGCCGATATTTCCACCCGTGATAGGGATGCGATTCGCAAGACATTCTCAGGCCTCATGAAGATCCTCTATCCTACGGGAGAGGCTACGAAGGAAGAGACTGAGGAGATACTCCGTTTTGCCCTTGAGGGAAGAAAGCGTGTGAAGGATCAGATGATCCGCATCGACCACACTTTTCCCAAGGTTCATTTTGGGTACAAGGATAACTCTTCTGGAAGAGAGTACTCGGTAACTACGTTGGAAGAGCGGGAGTATCCAAGGCACTACTACCAGAATATTGAATTGGAGGACCAAGCTACTCCCCTAGAGACTCATCAAGTGGCAGCTGGTACTACTGGCCAGAAGGCTGTAGAAGGGGCTGTAGCCCCCAATGCAGGTCAAAAGGCAATAGGGCTCAAGGAGCATCAGATGATCTATGAGGAGGGCCAGAAAGGCGTCTCCTACGATGTGCTGTTTGGACCATACTTAGTGGGAGCAGCAGAGATTCTTGTTACTGACCCCTATATCAGAGCATATTTCCAGATTCGGAATATGATGGAGTTCCTGGAGACGGTAGTAAGGTTCAAGGCTCCTGAGGATGAGGTTAGGGTTAAACTGATTACTTGCCCTGATGAGTTTAACAGTGCACAGCAGCAGGACAACCTGGACAAGCTCAGTGATGTAATGCAGGTGGTAGGTATCGACTTCTCCTGGGAGTATGATGTCAAGGGAACCATCCATGCCAGGCACATCATCACCGATACTGGATGGAAAATTGATATTGACAGAGGTCTGGATATTTTCCAAAAATTTGAAATGAACGATGGTCTGGCCCTTACAAACAGGATGCAGGAGTATCGGCAATGCAAGAGATTTGAAGTAACGTATATGAAGGAAAAGAAGTAATATCAACAAAGTTTGTGGCATGCTGGAGCGTGGATTGAATAGGTTAATAGCAAAATAGTATTCAAGATTAGAGATGTTATGGATGATGATAGGTTTAGGAAATATGGCCTTTGTATTGGATTGGTATAAAAAGTTTTTTAATGATAATTCCAGAGCAAATTGGTATAGTGAGACTATGGAAGCACTTTCCATCTCACTTGTCAAATATTCAAGAGAATATGAGAGAGAAAAAAACCAACCCATTTATTCACATCTGAATGCTTAAGCCAGAATATACAGGATAGTTTAAGAAAGACTATACGATGGCGGTTAAGAGAGGATGTGATCCCCGAAAGCTAGAAGAGGTGGTTACGATTCTTTGTAATGAGCAGCCGCTGCCTCAGTCATATCAATCCCCTTGCCAATTCAAGAAACTACAAGGGTATGAGGGAATGTCATATTCAACCTGATTGGTTGCTCGTGTATAAGATTGTCCAGCATGCACTCATCCTGAACCTGATTCGAAACGGAACGCATAGTGATTTGTTTTGAATGGAGCGTAACCCACAGATAGGGTGGGAGCACAAGGTTGCTCCAATCAGAACCTATCATCGTCAAAATGGGCTGTCTCGGAGAATATCATCGGACATGGTTCTATTGCCAGTGTCGAATTACCATATTTTTAGGGATACCTTTCATACTTTCATCGGGCTCAACCAGTGAGAACTTTTGCAATGGATCTATGTATATCGTTTCCCACTTTCATTCAAGCTTATCAATGGTGAACTTGACAAGGGTTACAAAGTGGCTGTCTGGGGTAGCTTGAGTTGGGTTATGCATTCCTTCACCTATCAAAGCTCCCCTATACTCTCAAGAAGCAATACCGTATGATTCCCAATGCACCGCTACGTACGCCGTGTAAAAAGGATCAACCATATATGTCATTTATTTCTTTGGGAATCTCAGAATCTCTTTGTACTGTCTTGGAACTAGAGAACATAACAACACCCTATCCAATACAAACAGAAGTGATTCCAGCAGTTTTGAACAATAAGGATATTCTTGGGATTGCAAAGACTGGATCGGGTAAGACCCTGAGCTATGTATTGCCTATACTCATGAATACACAAAAGAATCAAAAAAAATGGACTATGAAAGACAGGCATGTCCAGGCTTTGGTAGTGGTTCCCACCAGGGAGCTTGCAGCCCAGGTGAATTCTGTATTTCTGAAATATATCCATGATACATCCTCTGATATAAAAACCTTAGCGGTCTTTGGGGGAGCTTCCATCAATCCTCAGATGATGGCGATGAGAAATGTGAACATTCTCATTGCTACCCCTGGGCGATTGCTGGAACTGGTCTCGGTGAATGCAGTGCATTTGTCCTCTGTAAAGATAGTGGTGCTTGATGAAGCGGATAAAATGCTGACTGCAGGCTTTGCAAAGGAAATGGACCAAGTCTTGGCACTCCTTCCCAAGAGCCGCCAGAATTTGCTGTTTTCTGCAACCTTGCATGAAGATATTCACTCATTGGAGAAAGTTCTCCTGCATGACCCTGTAGTGATTAGGATGGAAGAGGAATCAGATCCAATAGAACTCATACAGCAGAGTGTTTACTTCGTAGCTGAAGAGAAAAAAGGTCCTCTTTTACGCTACCTCATCAGGGACCAGGACATGAAGCAAGTCCTGGTCTTTACCTCATCTGTAGCAAGGGCTGATAGGGTTGCAGACAAACTGTATAAGAATGGTATTGACGCTGCTTCAATTCATAGCAAGAAGTCCCAGGGAGCAAGGACAGACCTGCTAAAGGCCTTCAAGCAGGGTAAGTTGCAAGTGTTGGTTACTACCGACCTCCTAGCCTTAGGCATTGATATTGAGTTCCTTCCCTTTGTCATAAACTATGAACTGCCGCGTTCCCCTAAAATCTTTATCCATAGGATAGGAAGGACCGGCCGTGCAGGAAGCTTTGGTGAAGCCATTACATTTGTCAGTCCTTCAGAAGAGACACATTTCCATGTGATAGAGAAGAAGATGAAGAAACGGGTTCCAAGACTTGATGTTGAAAACCTTGATCTGTAAAACGTGTTGTTTTGTTTTTCTTTGAATCTGTTTCCTATGGCTCGCAGGCATATGTAGATTTGAGATTTCGAGAGGGGAGAAGGTATGCCATTGAGCAATACAGGTGAACAAACCTATTTCTATGTTGTTAACTATTCCAAGGAAGAGAAGGCTTTATGCCTGTTGGAGATGAAAAGCCTCTTTGATGTGGAACCAACGAAGAAATACTTCTATTCGCCTAGAAACATTGACCCTTCACGAAGTCCCTTCTTCAAATTGAGAATTTCTGTCTTGTGCAGTGCTTCCTCTTTTGAAGAGCTGGTTCCCCTTGTCCGTGAAAAGCAAATCACCTGTGGCAACTTCAAGTTTGCACGCTTCAAAATTGAAGAGGGCACCCTTGATTATGCAACGTGGTTATATAGTGTCACGGAGTTAGGCAAGGTTATCCATGCTGAAGTGGATATGCAGAACCCCACTATCCAGTTTGGCATTACGATAGTTGATGGCCTCTGGGTCTTTGGCATATACGAAAAGAATGAGAATCCTTGGGTTCAGCACAATATGAACAAGCCTTTCACCAATAGCAATTCCCTGGAGACGCGTTCAGCACGTGCTCTTGTCAATATTGCTATCGGAGAGCATGTACAAGCAAGCTTGGTGGATCCCTGTTGTGGGATAGGCACAGTCGTGCTTGAAGCCTTGTCCTTAGGAGTTAACGTGACAGGGTATGAGATTAGCTGGATCATTGCAAACCAGGCCAAGCAAAATGTTGCGTACTTTGGCTACGACCCTTGTATTGTACATGAGACAATGCATCGGGTAACCGAGCACTATGATGTGGCTATCCTCGATCTTCCCTATGGGTTGTTTTCCCATGTAACCCATACCCAACAGAAGGCTATCATTGCTTCTTCCAGGCGTATTACCAAGAAAATCGTCATTATCACCTGCGTAGATATGGACAAGGATATTATCGATGCAGGCTTTAGCATTGTAGACCGTTGTACGGTCACAAAGAGGGCGTTTGTCAGGTATGTGCGGGTGTGTCGGTAACTCTTACCAATGTGCCTGCCATAGCTTAAGGATAGATATTGCTTTACAAATTCCAATCACTAAAACATTCAACACGTTCCAGACAAATCTTGAATCAAACAGTAATAGTGGTTATCTTGTAAGTCTTACTTGACATAAGTGTGTCACTATCCTATATGTTAAACACAATCTTTATAAGGAGGTTCGACTGTGGCTACAAAATCATTTTCTCGTGATATTATCGTAAACAGCAGTAGAGCAATAAAACTGTTAAGAACCTCTATAAAAGAAAACTCTACCCAAAGTGTGCGTAAAATTGCACCTAAAGGTAGTAAAATTGTATCAGATTCTCAAGTAAAAAACATATTACGTAATTATTAATCAGAAGTTGAGGCATATATTATCTCTCGAACAATCTATCCTCTTCAAAAAGCTTTAGATGATTTCCTTATCGATGAATTAAAAAAAGGGAATTACTAATTTCCAATAAGATTACAAAGAGTAACTCTATTATTTTTGATGGTAAGGAAGTGAGTCTTTCCCAATATGCATCGGGGATAAAGGATTCAAAAAAAACTAAGAAGACTGCTGAAGATAGGTTGCTATCGTTTCTTAGTAGTTTCTCTTGTTCAAAAAATCAGGATGTTCAAAACTTTATAACAGAAAATGATAAGTGCCTTTTTTACTAGTGCTGATTTGTAATCCTCTTTCTCAAAACATGTATGAGAAACCCTCTAATCTCATAAATCTTAAACCAACTGGCACGTACCTTACCTAACTTGATATGTGACACCAAATCCCTGTATTCTCCACATCAAGCCCAGTTGTATTCCGCCCTCTTTGGTGGTAGGGTAGGGCATGCCGTTTGAATATTATGAGCTTGTAAACAAGAAGAAGAATGACCCCTCCTGGAGATTGATGACCTCTGATAATGGACCCCTTCTCATCGCTTTCTTCGATAGCGTATTCCGTGAAGGGGGAAGTCGTCAGATTGGTGAATATGAGCTGGTCATGAAGCTTGATGACTTTCTCTATCATCTTGTGGATGGTAATGAAGAAAACCCTTTTCCCAGGTCTCCCAGTGAATACCTTGATGACTGGACCAGCGGAGAAAAGGGATGGCTTCGGAAGTTCTATCCCGCTGGCAGTGATATCGCCCACTATGAGTTGACCCCAGGGAGCGAAAGGGTCCTGCAGTGGATGGATACACTGGCTGCCCGGCAGTTCATTGGCACTGAAAGCAGACTCAAGACCTGTTTTTCTCTCCTCCAACAGATCGTCCAGGGTGTGGAAACTGACTCAGAGGTACGTATCCTCGAACTGCAGGAGAGAAAACGCCAGATAGAGCATGAAATAGAGCGCATCTCTGGTGGTGATATCCCTATGATGGACCAACGCCAGATACGTGAACGGTTTATGCAATTCAAGCAGATAGCCCGGGACTTGCGCAGTGACTTCACGGCCGTGGAAGGGAACTTCCGTGAGCTCGACCGGGAGATTCGCGAGGAGATCGCCCTGTGGGATGGCAGTAAGGGCGATCTACTTGAACAGTTCTTCGGAGACCATGACAAGATTACCAAATCAGATGAAGGGCAGAGCTTCCGTGCCTTCTGGGACTTCATCATGTCACCGGACAGCCAGGAAGAACTCTCTCGCCAGCTCGACAAGGTCTTTGCCCTGAAAGAGCTTGATGACCTGCTCGTGGACAACACGCTGCGACGAATCCACTTCGACTGGATAGAAGCTGGAGAGAAGACCCAACGAACCGTAGCCCGCCTGTCGGGTCAGCTACGCCGTTTCCTTGATGACCGGGTTGTCCTTGAGAATCGCCGAATCATTGAAATATTAGAATCTATTGAGAAAAAAGCTTTCACGGTAAAAGACCATAGCCTTGGGGGGCCCTGGATGGAGATAGAGGAGTCGAAGGTCACTATCAACCTTCCGATGGAACAACCACTTTTTTCACCCCCGCCTATCCAAGAGCTTGTCTCGATGATAGAGATCGAAGACGAACAAGAGATTGACACCTCGGCCCTCTTCAATCTTGTATATATAGACAGGGAACGACTGCATAAAAATATCGAACATGCCCTTAATGATAGGGAGCAGGTTCGCCTTGATGAAATTGTGCAGCAGAACCCACTTGAACAAGGATTAGCAGAACTGCTCACCTACCTCCATATAGCTGAAACGGAAACCTTTGCATCAGTATCAGAGGACCTGAAGGATTTGATAGAATGGGATGGGGAAGGCGATAGGATTCGAAGAGCACACTTTCCGAGGGTAATCTTCACACGAAGGAGCACACATGGAACAACATGATACTGAGGAACTTTCAGAAGTGGTCATCCACCTGATGAAGGGGATCCTCTATAAGGAAGACAAGCCAAAAGTCTGGCAGTCCATGGAACATGCAGAGGGCCCTGTAAGGGATTACCTCGCTACCATCAACCTCGATCTTAGAATCTATGACAGTGATGGCTTTGCCTACCTGCAGAGTAAGGAAGAGGAGGAGGGTGCTCCTCCTTTACCTCGTCTCATGGCACGAAGGCCCCTCTCCTATCCTGTCAGCCTGATGCTTGCCTTGCTCCGAAGGAAGCTGACAGAGAGCGACACCTACTCAAGTGAACCACGCCTTATCATCGGAGTCGATGAGTTCACAAACATGGTATCGTCCTTCTTTCCAACCTCCAACAACGAAGTAAAGGTGCTGAAACGCCTTGATGCACACCTGCAGCGTATCAGTGATCTTGGGTTCATCAGGTTCCTGGATGCGAAGAAGGATAAGTTTGAGGTCAAGAGGATTCTCAAAGCCTATATTGATGCCCAATGGCTCAATGATTTCGATACAAAATTGCAGGAGTATCTGACTCACGGTTCAGATTCTGATGGACAAGGAGACAGTGATGAATGAGGGTTTTTTTGAATTTGGCGACGATGACACCAGTGCCGGCTTCAGGCTCTCTGAAGTCCAGGTATATAATTGGGGAACCTTTGACAACAAGGTCGTCACCCTGACCCTGGATGGGAAAAACAGCCTCCTTACCGGCGACATCGGGTCGGGGAAATCGACCCTTGTCGATGCCATCACCACATTGCTTGTCCCGTCTCAGCGGGTAGCCTACAACAAAGCCGCTGGAGCAGACTTCAAAGAACGATCGTTGCGATCATACGTCATGGGCTACTACAAGTCAGAACGCAGTGAAGGTGGGTATACCACCAAGCCTGTCCCCCTCAGGGAGGCAGGGACCACCCATTCTGTCATCCTCGGAGTCTTCTATAACGAAGTGCTGTCACAAACAGTCTCCCTTGCCCAGGTCTTCTTCCAGAAGGATAGCAGTGGGCAACCGGACAGGTTCTTTGTCGTTTCTGACAGGGCCCTCTCCATCAAAGATGACTTTTCTGATTTTGGCAAGGAACTTTCAGAGCTCAAAAGGCGACTCAAGAAAGAGGATGCTGTAGAGATCTACAACAGATTCAATGAATATGGGTACTCCTTCCGCAGGCGCTTTGGCCTGAAGAACGAACAGGCCCTGGACCTCTTCCATCAGACAGTATCGCTGAAGACTGTAGGGAACCTGACCTCCTTCGTCCAGGATCATATGTTGGAGAGCTTCGACTCCATAACCCCGATAGACAACCTGATACATCACTTTGAGGATCTGGATAGGTCACATAATGCCATCCTACGGGCCAAAAGACAGATTCAGGCCCTCAATCCTTTGGTTGCCAACCTTGACCAACATCAGGCCCTCGAAGAGGAGGTCCTTGATAAGGTTGAGATACGCGATGTCCTGAAATACTACTACGCAGAGAACAAGAGAGTCCTCATTACACAGCAGCTCGATAAGGATCGCTCTAAACAGCAGAGACAAGATCAGATGCTCCAGAGCACAAACACTCGCCTTGCATCCTTACAGCGTGACCGTGATGAGACAAACCAAGCTATCGCAGCAACAGGGGGTGTACGTCTTGAGATCCTTACCGGTGGTAAATCCGGTCTTTCTCATCACTGAAATCCGGAAATTTTTCATCAGCAGAATCCGGATATTATTCATCAGTGGA
>JBLXDK010000028.1:0-22903 GCA_048264225.1 Sphaerochaeta sp. | reverse complement strand
CTGCCACTGCGCCAGCAGCAACCACTTCCTCGACGCTTGCCTTGTTCAGGTCAAAGACCACCACATCATGTCCTGCCTTCAGCAGGTTCTTCACCATGGGCTTTCCCATGATTCCCAGTCCGATAAATCCAATGTTCATATATGCTCCTTACGATTAATTATTTCTCTGAAAATCTTCACAACCCGTATACAAACCAGCAAGAGGGAGAGTATCAGTATAAAACTCACCAAACATACAGGCTGCTCCATATGTATGGTACCCTTGGATTTTGAGTTTGTCAACACGATTATTGATTTTATCAATTACCATTTGATTTTAAGCAATATATAAAGGTGTTTATCAAATTAAAATGGGCACGTTGAAGTCATATCCGTCTCTACATACTTGAGTTAACCATGTATTCTGTACTCTGGATACAAGCGTCTATACAACTGAAAAACTCGAAAAGAAATTCTCTGTTCAAGCTACCAACCACATAGGAATTCTTGCTGAAGTGAAATCCTCTGATTCCCAGTTTTTTTTTGAACTATCAACATAAAGCTGGGAGCTTGCAGACTTTGGTTTCCTCATTCGACTATTGAACATGCTTGATATAGACATTGTTGGTATCGAGAAAAGACAAGGCTTTGAAAAAACTCTTATTGCCTACCACCTCACTTTCGGCAGTAAAGGATTCCCAGAATCTCTAATAACTAAAATCCAGCCCTAGAATCCATCTTCAACTTGACATTTTACCTCTACATCCTGGCATTTCTCCATTTTCTGGGAGCGTAAGGTCAAGATTATCTGGCTTAACCAAGCATTATCACCATCTTGTCTTTCCTGTAGAAATGTTTGATGACCACTCCTGTACGGGTGGCTTTTTCGGGAAGATTGGTATGCTATTCGGTTGTTTTTTTGCTTGCTCATAGCCTCCTGTCAAAGGCTTTCAGGTAATCGGGCCCAAGGAAGTACAGAACCTTGACCACCTCGGGGGGAAGGGAGTTTCGTATCAGCAGCCGCTGTCCCCCAGGCATGGTGACCGAGTTCGTACCCAGTTGCTCAAACAGCACAAAGACCTTCTTCAGGGTTGGCTTGGCATTGTCCCTGTAATCGGCAGGGCCCGCATTCTGGATATGGATTGTCTCATTCTTCTTTGCAAGGGCCTCCCTCAGCTGATTCTCCAGTATCGCATAGACCATAAGCGTGAAGCACATGACGAAGCTCAAGGCCTCTATGCGACCGGGACTCTTGAGAAATACGGGGGTGAGACGGAGAGTCCCGTCCTTGAGAAACCTAAATCCCCGTTCCACAGTTCCTTGTTGCTTATATACTTGCAAGATATCCTCGTCTGTCAGGGTGAGGTCGTTGGTGGCAAGCATGAATTTCCCCAGCGGCCTGCAAGCCTCCTCAAAGGCCAGGGGATCCTTGGCAAAGGTGACGATGACTGAGAAGACTTCCGACTTCTCATCCTTCTTCGGCCTGCCCCTCTTTCCATTCGCCTTCACCGACTTGGAACTGATTTCAGGCTCCATTGCCTTCAGCAAAGGCCACTTGGCTATCAGCTTCCTGGACTCCGCCAAAGCGTCCTGCTCGCACTTGAACGTTTCGGCCTTCAGATGATAAGCCTCTGCACTGGCTGCCTTCAGATGCTTCTCCTGTTGCTTCTCCAGGGTCTTTACCTGCCGTTTGTACATCTGCTGGCTAAGTACCAGGACCCATTTCTGCTTAACATCCCCATAGGAAGAGGAAAAACCATACAATTTATATCCTTCTGCCTGGGAATCTACAAATGGGAGGTCAGCCATCTCCTGGTACCGCCTCACCTCTTTCAGCTTGTCCTGTGCATGGGTGACCCATTTCCCGTCGAAAGAGGTGATGTTGGCCTTGGTGTAGAAGGAACTGTCTGCAATAAAGATGCTGTCAGTCACTTCCTCGGTACCCAGAGCCTCTGCCAGCGCCTTCATGCCTTCTATGATCGTCAGGTTGTCACTGGAGTTGCCGTCCAGAGCCTTCATTGCCACAGGTATGCCCTGGGCATTGACAATCATCATCAGTGCCCAGCGCTTGAGGTTTGTCCGCATATCCTTCGGGTGGCCAAAATTGATGTTGATGCAGGACGGACTATCCTCCCCTCCATAGTATTCCCCAGCCACTGAAAAGTTGGTGGTATCCACATGCAGATACGTCATATCAAGGTCTATCTGGCTCCTGAGGTGCTGCAACACCATGGAGAAAAGCTTGCTTCCCCCAAATTTCTTGATTGCATCCAGCGTCTCGCCCATCGCATCCTCGTTAAGATGTTCAGGCCTGACACCGGGGCCGAATATCATCTCCACATCCAGATCCTCAACAAGGTTCTTGTACAGGTAAAGGGGAGTGCGGGAGGTGAGGCAGTCACACACAAAGAGCAGCAGGCACTGGGCATGGGAGACTAGATGATGGCGTTTCTTGGGAAGGAGGGAGTCAAAGAACTCAAAGAGCCCATATTTCTTGAAGAAGGCGGAAAGGATCGGGTAATGCCTGAAGGAAAGATGCTTGCTATGCAGTGGCTGAATGATCTTTTTTTCACGGGAATGAACCTCCAAAAATGGTTTAACTACTTACAGATTAAGCATATAAAGTCATTTTGTTAAGGTTTAAACCCTTTCTATAGAACAGTTTAAACCATATTTAAGATAAAAACATAGCACAATATTGTCATATCAGACAGCGGAATCACTGTGTTCAAGGAACACGACCCCCCCCTCATCCCAGGGGGAGAACTAGAGTAGCAATCGAGTTTTATGTTAATTCAAAAAAGTTGGATTTTTTAATGCCGAAAGTGAGTACCACCATAATAGTGGAAGAGGCGAAGTTGCTTTCGATGTTACTAAAGAATCAGAAGGGACACAAAGACTGTTTAGGATGCTTGAAATGGCATTGGACTGTTTGACGACAGATGGTGTTGGCTTCATAGATTATATCGATTTCCTTCTGCATCCACCGCACTCCATAGAGCTGGTGCGGATGTTCAAAAACAGAAGGCTAAACACCGAGGGGCACAGTTGGTGTTCTCTTCCTAATTCCACAGAACTCCTCTCTGACGAGTTATTTCGTGCATCCAAGATAGGGATCGTCAGCAAAACCCTTAAGAAGGCTCTGTTGTGAGAATGTTTTCTTCGTTTTCTTGAAAACCTATGCACATTATTTCAGAAAAAATTATCTTATGAACAGGTGTGGAAGAGTTCCGTTTTCGTACCTGTAATCGTGAAAAACGGGCCTCCATCTGTGATTTTAATGAAAAATAGACTTCTCTCAGCATGATAAAATGCTATGGTTAAAAGCCAAGAGAAGTCCATCAATGCTCAATTCTAATCGTTAGCCCTTCACACTCCCACTGGTCATACCCGAGATGAGATATTTTTGTAAAAACATAAATAGCACAATAACTGGAAGTGAAGTCATGAGTGCTGCAGCACAGAGGTTGCCCCATTCGATACCATATTCGCCAATGTACATCTTCAATCCAACAGGCAGTGTCCTTTGAGCACTGGTGGAGGTAAACATAACAGCAAACATCAACTCATCCCAGGCATGTATGAATGTGTAGATAGCAGTTGCAACTATGCCAGGGACCGCCAGAGGCAGCAGAATCCTAAAGAGGATTCCGGTTTTGGAACATCCGTCTACAGTTGCTGCCTCATCCAGCTCTTGGGGCAGCCCGCTAAAATACCCAATGAGCATATGGATTACGTAGGGCAGAGAAAAGGAAGCGTACGCAATTATCAGAGACCCTTTGGTGTTTAACAAGTGCAAGCCACGCATAATGACAAACAAAGGTATGATAATCAGTACTTTAGGAAACATCTGACTCGACAGGAAAAAGTTCTTGAGAAATTTTGATCCTTTAAACTTAAACCGGCTGAATGCATAGGCAGCTGTTATCGAAATCACAACACAAATCAGAGTCGTGCTAGACGCTACTATTACACTATTCTTAAACTGAAGAGGGAAATCTGTTTCCTTAAAAACCTCAATATAGTTCTGAAAAGTTGGATTTTTTGGCCAGTAGAGAATTTTTGCAGTATGTATCTCTACCGCAGGCTTTATCGAGGTGACAAAAGCCCACGCAACAGGAAGAACAGAGTACACGCTTATGAGGATTACCGGTATCCAAATAACAAAGAGCCTGAAATACCATGATTGATTGTTACGTCTCATTCTCAAATCTCCTCATAATTTCTATTTACTAGTTTTAAGTAAATTCCGATGAATACCAACATTATGAGCATCAATGTTATTGCCATTGCAGAGGAATATCCAAAATCAAGGTCCGTCCAAGCTGTCAGGTACGTATACAAAGCAAGCACATTTGTTGTATATCCCGGACCACCTTCAGTCATCGTGAATATTAGATCTGTAGTATTTGCAGTCCATATCAGGCGCAACACAGTTGTGGTTATTATCACTTTTTTCAGATGAGGGATGGTCACATGGATAAATTGCTTCACATTACCAGCACCATCAATATCAGCAGCTTCGTACAGTGTTTTTGGGATGCTTTGCAGTCCCGCGAGAAAACTGATGGCAAAGAAGGGAAATCCTTTCCAGATGTTAGTAGCTATGACCACAGGAAACGCTGTCTTGGGGTTAGCCAACCAGGGAATGTTTTCCTGAATTAGATGTAGCCGCATCAATACATCATTGATAAGACCATACGTCCCATCCATTATCCAAGCCCATAACAAAGCAGATACAACTGAAGGCAACACCCAAGGAATCAACACAAGGCCACGGGCTATCACTCGTCCACGGAATTTCTGATTAAGTAGAAGTGCTGTACACATTCCCAGAAGAGCCTGAAACGTTACTGAACCAAACACCCACCAGAAAGTCTTGCCTAATGATATCCAAAAAATATCATCCTGCAACATTTTTCTATAGTTATTAAATCCAATGAACCGCTCTCCAGCAGGGACAGGCTTAGTAAGGATATGGTCTTGAAAACTGAGAAGGAGACCTTTAAAAATTGGATAGACGAGGATTAATCCAATAACCAGCAGTGTGGGCAAAATTAATACATAGGGGTACCAACGTTGTCTTTTAAGTTGATGCATACTCCAATCCTTGTATGAATACTCCCGGGTACAAAATACCCGGGAGGGAATTCATTATAATTATTCAGCTAATGCTTTAGCCAATTGCTCAACCATTGATTCGGCTGTAATTTGCCCCATCAGTGCCTGTTGCAAAAGCTTAACAGTAGTATTCGTAACAATCTTGGACCACCCAACTGTTTTCGGCCAAGGACCAACAAACGCAATAGATTCATTCGAAACTGAATAGAATGGGTTCCGGGAGAAGTAGTCCTGCTCACTGACAGGCTTAGTTATTGGAATTGATCCCAAGTACTTGCTCTGGAATTCAACTGCCTCATTCTCACTCATCCAACTAATGAATTCAAATGCAGCATCCTTATTCTTTGAGATGGAGCTGATACCATGAAAAATAGTAGAGCCTTCACTCCAACGGTGACCTTCAGCATTGGAAGGAAATAACATGACACCGACTTTATTACCCAATGCCTCGGAAATTTCTACAGAAGTTCCGATATGGTGCTGGAACATTGCAGTCTTACCGCTTTTGAAGGAACCGACAATTTCTGCAAATCCATCACCGACGGTTGAAGGTGGGGTCACCTTTTCTTTCTGGAAAAGATCAATGTATTTCTGAGTTGCCTCAACAGCAATAGGTGAGTTAAAGATTACCTTCCCATTCTCATCATACAGCTTGGCACCATAGGTCTGAGTCCAGATGTAGTAGCCTTGAGCATTTCCCGAACCACCACGCATACCAAATCCATACCTATTTACTGTTTCTCCAGCCTCATTGGTATACTTGCCTGTCAAAGCTTTTGCAGCTTTTACAAACTCATCCATGGTATCAGGAACTTCAATTCCGGCTTCTTCAAACCAGTCGGCACGATAGTACATATAGGTCACAAGTAGCTTCCAAGGAATTCCGTATTGTTTACCATCGATGTTCCCAGCTTCCCAAAGAGTTGGAAAAACATCATCAAATCCATCCCAAGTAGCAAGGTAGGAGTCCAAAGGTGCCAACATATTCATTGCATCAAACTCAGAAACCCATGACTCACTCATACCAAAGGAGTCGGGACCAGCTCCTACTTGGTAGGCAGTGATAAACTTACTGCGCACATCATTCTTTGGAACATTTTCCCAAACGACTTGAATGCCAGGATGTGTTGAGTTGAAATTTTCAATCAACTCCTTATAGCGACCCAAATCCGCATTAGGAACCCAATACCAGTGGTTAATCACCACAGGTCCGTCTGAGGTTTTTGCTGTCTCTTTTCCACCCTGTGCAAACATGGGCATTACAGCAAGAACAATCAAAAGCATAACAATAGTCAACTTTTTCATACTTTTCTCCTCTTTTATTTATCCAGCAAATTCGACTGAATATAATCAAAATTCAAGTCCCAACCAAGGCCAGGCACAGTAGGAATTGTCACATACCCTTCATTATCCATAGGGTCAAAAATCGTATTGAACAAAGGTGAGGGCTTTTCATAATCCAAGAAGGGATGCAGTAACCCTCTTTCATAGTACTTGCCAGCAATCCCCATTGCCCCAAGGATATGGAGATTCCCAAGGGTGTTACCATGCAATTCAATACTCATACCAAAACTTTCGTACAGATGGACAGACTTCATAACACTGGTTATGCCACCATTAGTCTCCACTCCTGCACGTCCAACACTAGCAGCACCTGCAAGAATCCACTCTGCACGGATACGATTCTTCCCTTCAGCAGTCTCAGGCCCACAGATATCCAAACTGGTTGTATTGGTTAGCCATTTGTATGAGGACATGGAGTTTTCATCCATCGGCTCCTCCAACCAGAGAAAATTTAGTTTCACCAACTCATCTGCAATATATCTGGCTTCTTGTCGGGTATAGTCATGGTAAGGATCAAGCATCAGCTCAATATCCGGGCCGACTGCTTCACGAACCATCGCACACGCCTTAATATCCAATTTCGGATCTGGCTCGGGAATGATGGGTGGCATCCAAGTATGCAATTTGATCGCTTTATATCCCCTCTTGACCAGCTCCAAAGAATAATCTGCATATGCCTTGGGAGTATCCAAGCCTCCAGGAAAGTCATCACCAACCATGATGGAGCCATAAGCAGGGACCTTCTCCCTAAACCCACCAAGCAGCTTATAAACAGGCTGGTTGCAAACTTTTCCGCAAATATCCCACAGAGCCAGATCCAATGCACATAGGGTCCTATCGGTAAAGGTCGAGTGCAACCGTTGCCAGGTTCTCATCCGTTGCCAAATCCTTTCACGAAAAAAGGGATCTTCGCCAATAAGAGCTGGACCAGCTACGTTATTCAGGATATCAACATTCATATTTCCACCGACAGCAAAACCTTGTGTCCCATCATCACAGGTTATCGTCAAAATGGGGGTAGATGCATCATGGACTTTTCCCGGATGGGAATGTCCTTCAGCATCACGAACCATCACCGAAGTGTGGTGAATTCTCTTTGCTTCAACACTAATAATCTTCATTTTTCAACCTTCCCTCTATAACAATTCCATGTTTTTCATAACTGCTCTGAGTTTCGACAATTGTTCGCCGGTGATCCTATCAATAGGAGGGAGGCACGATCCTACTTCGTACCCCAACAGCATAAGTCCTTCTTTAATAACTTGTGGAAACGTACCCATATTGGTTGCAAGGCGAAGCGAAGCCAACTTGAACTGTGCTGCTAAAGCCTCTTGTGCTTTCCCTTGCATATAATAGTCGTAAATATCGCAGGTAACTCGGGGAGCAATATTGGAACAGGAGGCGATAGCACCTACAGCTCCATAACACAGTCCAGCATAAATTAGTGTATCACGACCTAAAAGAACCGAAAAATCATTCCTATTTTTTGTCAGCCGTATATATTCTGCCGTATTGGTGAAATCTCCTGTGCTATCCTTGACTCCCACAATGTTTTCGATTTCAGCTAGGCGTACAATGGTCTTGGGAAATACAGTGACATTGGTCTTCGGCTGGTTATTGTAAACTATTACAGGTAGATGAGTACCGGCAGCAATTGTCTTATAATATGCATAGAGCTCATCCTGAGTCTGGCTTATGAACATGGGCGTCAGCACACTGAGGGCTGATACCTTACACTTTTCAGCAATCTTCACGAGTTCAAGCACACCCCGTGTCGTGATGTGATTTACTCCTGCATAGACAGGGACTCTTCCAGCAACTTGTTCAACAGTAGCGGTGAAGATTCTCTCAACCTCACTCGTGTTGCATGCGTAGAACTCTCCCGTCGTGCCCAAGGGGAATATACCATCCACCCCATTTTCGATAAGCTTATCGATGAGTCGTCTAAATACAGGTTCATTAAAAGAACCATCTTGGGTGAAAGGCGTAATGATAGGAGTAATTATCCCTTCTGGCTTTAGCATTGGTTATCTCCCTTTGAAACAACAATGTTTCCTGCCCCAAGATCACCAACAAACACAACAGAACCATCCATGACTTCAAGGGAAGGCTTATATTTCTCAAATAACTTCTGTTTTCCGTCACACATAATGGAAAATGTCCCATCGATTGCCTTGTGCTCTCCACCACTTGCAGGGGCGTCTATCAACTCAATATTTTTCTTGGCAAGTTCAGCTCCGATGAGCCGACTCTCAACAGGATTGATGGAACACATGTCTAAAAGCACTGTACCCATCTTGCCACCTTCAATAATACCACCCTTACCAAGAGCAACCTTACGAACCTGAGGGGAGTTGGGAACCATGGTAATGATGAGATCCCATAGTTTCGCAATTTCACTACCACTGGCGGCAGGACGGGCACCCAAAGCAACAAAAGTGGCTACAGTTTCTGCATTGAAATCACAGACCACTAGGGAGTGTCCTGCTTTAATGAGGTTCTTATCCATAGGCCTGCTCATAGTACCCAACCAATGAATCCAACATCCATATTGTGCTCCTTGCAAAAAATGTTCTTCTAAGGTTAAGTAATTCAATACTATATATATTGGGGAGAATTCCCTTGAATCCATTTTTTTTCAAATTTATATTGTTAGAATACCCCTGCTTATTGGAGTTGTCAATCTTTATTTGATTTTTTTCAATTGGTGTTTGATTTTAATCATAAAATTGAATCATATATCAATTTTTTTTGCTTTTTCCATCTTATACTCACCAAGGACTCTCTTGAGTATGTAATCAGGTCCCTGCTATAAAAAGGGAGTAGTATTTACTTGGAATATGAATGGGTGGACGTGTAACGTTGTAGCAACACATTAGTTGCTATCAGACATCTACCTTCAGTAGCCTTTTTCGTAGATGAGATAAAACTCACTGCCTACAGTAGCCCCATTAGCAACTCGTTGTAAGCAGTAGAAAAGGGAGGACTCTTATATCAGGTGAACGGAGAAAAAACCTCTTATATGAAATCCGTACGAGTTGGAGTAAAAACATCCAACAAGACCCCATTTTCCTTACAGACAGTCCCATGGGTCACACCGCTTGCAAACAAGAGAGAGTCTCCTTGTTCAACTATCTGCTTTTCTCCATCATTCTCGAATTCAAATACCCCACTAAGAATGTAGGTCATCTGCTGATGGGTATGTGAATGAACCGAACCCACTGCCCCTTTTTGAAAATGGACTTCAACCATCATAAGGTCATCGTTGTGAACAAGTATTTTACGTTTAACACCTTGTCCCATATCCTGCAACAAAGCATTTGAAGTTTTAAGAAATTTCATAGTCTAACTCCTTCATTCCTTGCATCTTTAAACATACAGCCTTAAGGCGAGCATGTTCTCACCACAACTATTGCATAGTTTCATGATAAGGTGAACCACCTAAAATTCTTTGAAATGGAGTTTCCCTTATCCCCCCGTTTGATTCTCTATTCGACATACATAACCATATATAGGTAAAAGGATAAAGTATCCCAAATCGGTAGGAATTTTAGAATAGCAATAATTGCATTGCAAACAAGGTTATGAATTATTAAGTCACAGTCAAAAAGCATTTATCAAATTTTTTTACTTATTATAAGAATTTGCATAATGATATTTGATTATTTCACTATTTCATTTGATTTTTCAATTTACGTTTGATAGTATATGGAAAGAGTTGATCCTCCTGTATCTTGACGGAACGGCTCACATACCAACCCAAAGGAACCATAATGGCTGCAGATCTTGACCGCTATACCATAAAAACCGTTGAAAGGGCTTTTCAGATCCTTGACTACACAAGCGAGCAAACTCGTCCAGTCTCTATCCAGGACATCAGTTCAGCTCTGGACATCAACACCAACATGACCTTCAGGCTCCTTGCATCCCTGCAGAACTCCGGCTATATCAGCAAGGATGACTCCACCGGGTTGTATTCGGTCTCCCTCAAGTCCCTACGGCTCTCCCGCAATGCCCTGCAGTCGATCGAGATCAGGAAGGTATGCATGCCCTATCTGGAGCTGCTGTGGAACTCCTTTCCCAAGGCCAATGCAAACATGGCTGTCTACTACCAGCAGGATGTGCTGGTAATAGACAGGATAGACAGCCTATCGCTCCCCAGGACGTACTTCACCCCGGGGCGTACCCTTCCCTTCCACTGCACAGGCCTTGGGAAAATCCTGACCTGCACCCTCGAAGAGGAAGAGATTGATCTACTCATCAAGGAGAAAGGGCTCAAACAGTACACACTGCAGACCATTACAACACCAGAGGGCATCAAGAAAGAATTGCTCAAGGTCCGTACTGAGCAGGTAGCAAGGGACCGCAATGAGTTCATCAGCGGGGATAACTGCAGTGCAGTGCCCATCTATGGCAGAGGAAACAAGATCATTGCTGCCTTGAGCATCTCAGCACTCGAGCCCTATATGAGTAGCGAAGAGGTTGAAGCGGCCATTCCCAAGCTCAGGGAGACGGCAATGAAGATTTCCTACACCATGGGGTTTAATGAGGGGATTTGAGAATAGAGTAAGGGGAGCCCTATCCAGTATTTTTTGCAGGCAAACAACCTAAATTGAGCTTTATGGTCCTTTCTACTCGTCTTCGTATTTTTCAATGATGAACAATGTTGAGAATATCTCCAACTAGCAATATGGGATAATCATGATATCCTTAAAGTGATGAAGAAAAAACCTAACATACTGTTGATAATGACAGACCAGTTGCGCCTAGATTGTATTAGTCCGAACGGGAATGAGTATATTCAGACTCCCAATATTGACGCCCTGGCACAAACGAGTACTAACTTCTCCAATTCCTACTGTACCCTCCCTATTTGCCAACCATCAAGAGTTTCAATCATTACAGGACGCTATCCCTCTGAGCACGGTACCGTAGCAAACGGGATCAAGTATCAGAAGCGCTACCCAATCCTGCCTCAAATTCTCAATGACCATGGATATGAAACGCTTAGCAGTGGGAAAATGCATTTCAATCCGATCGCAAGCGATTTCGACACCCCGCCACATGAACCTGGTGAGGTTGATTCCCTTCCTTATATGGGTTTCCAAAAAGTATATAGTGTTGAAGGTATTCATTCTGACTACCTACGCATGATAGAGAAACACCATCCAAAGCTTTTGAAAGCAGCAAATCACAAGCCCGGATATGATTCGACCATGCCCTTTGAAGCCTATCCTACACCGATTCCCTTGGAACTGCACCGTTCCACATGCATCACGGACAGTGCGATACGACTTCTCGAGGAGCGTGACAAGGAAAAGCCCTTTTTCATGCACCTCTCCTACTGGGATCCCCACCACCCCTTCGACCCCCCACACCCCTATGATAAACTCTATGAGAACAAGCCAGTCCATGAGCCAATATCTCATTCAGAGGCCTCATTTAGAAACCTGCCACCCCATTTTCAAGAGTGGTATACCCACATCTGGAAGCAGGAAGGAAAACCCTTTTGTGAACATACCCCTGAAGATTGGAAAAAGATAATCCGGCTATATTATTCCATGATTACCCTAATCGACGATGGGATAGGTCGCCTCATGCGCACGCTACAGGATGAGGGTATTTTTGATGATACTATCATCATCTTCTCCTCTGACCATGGCGAACTATTGGGGGACCATGGGATAGCGACAAAAGGCAAGTTCTTCTACCAAGGCCTGATACAAGTCCCTCTTATCATAAAGCTTGTAGCCCAAACACAAAGTAAAATCATAACAACCCCTGTGATGAACTTTGACATCATGCCCACTCTCCTTGATGTATTAGGGATCGAACCACCAGAAATGACAGCAGTCTCGTTACTGCCACTTCTAGAAGGAAGTGGGAAGTTTGAACAGCCAATCTATATTGAAGGGGAACAGGGGAAAATGGTATGTTTGGTCTCCTATCCATACAAGATTATCGCCTATGCAGACACTCCGATGGGACAGCTGTATAACCTTGAGGAAGACCCCAACGAGTACAATAACCTATGGGATGAAAAAGCTCATACCCATATCCTAGAGCTTGTAAAAACCCAACTGAAACTCTTTACGAAAGGAGGGAATCGAGAGAGTCTCTGGTAAGAGGGACCCTCCCCTTCCATCTTTCTGTATCACTTTGTATACATGCTTTTGATGGTGCACCACTAGGAAGGAAACCCCTGGTCTGTTGTGACACAACCATCCTCCTAAAGGAGCGATTGTATGGAGGTACTGCAAAAAGCAAAGGATTATATACGAACCATGCAGTTCTGTGTTGTAATAAGGGCACAATGCTCAAACACACAGATTAGGAGTATCAATGGGAATAGCATTTATTTTTCTGACAGTATTCACTCTTTTCCAGCTCAGACAATCATTGTTGAAACCATCATTCTCCAGGCTTTTTTATCTCAGGATCATTGGCCTAGATATTGTACTCTTATCGCTGATCTTATTTGGCGGAAGAGCTCAGACAGGATTCTACTTCGGACTGTCCAACC
This sequence comes from Sphaerochaeta sp., assembly GCA_048264225.1. Taxonomy (GTDB): domain Bacteria; phylum Spirochaetota; class Spirochaetia; order Sphaerochaetales; family Sphaerochaetaceae; genus Sphaerochaeta. Next base: position 9,936 of record JBLXDK010000028.1, on the reverse strand, counting down.
TAAATACCAAAATCTTCATCTGGGCTACCCGCTGGCATATTTCCTACTATACACTTGTTAGGATCCTCAACAGTGGAGTTTGCCTGTTCATTGTCTCGACTCCATTCGTCCTAAAGCCCTTCCTTGAAAAGAACTCAAAGATGGATCGCCTCAATACGATTCTCATCCCATCGATAGTCACGCTGGGAGTCTTGTTCTTCCTTGTCATCAATGACCCGAAAAACCTCTACTTAATATTTCTGCAATATGCATCCGACGATCCTGGTATATCTCTCAATGTCATCAATCTCTTTACCCTATTACAAATAGTATTCTTTGGCCTCGTACTCTTCATCTATCCCATAGTGACCATGCTCCTTACCTGTAAGAAAACTCGGTTGCACATCAAAAGAAAACAGATCCTACTTGTATTGGCAAGCCTGATCATTCTCAACATCTTTTTCTGCATCTACATTCTCAACTCAGGATTTAACTATTTCAGGGTAATGTATCGTCGAGCCACGCTGCTTGAAATAGTGGATATGCGAAAATTCCCCAATTACTTTCACAATACGATCCCCCTGTTGCTAATGATCAGCACAGAAATATTCCTGTTGTACCTGCGTTTTTCACACATCATGAACCCCTCAGATATGGTGAGAAGGCGCATTATTCTTAATAACTCCAAGTCATTACGGAAAAATCTTGGGGGCATCTTCCATATATTCAAAAACAACTACTTCAGCCTGTACTGCAAATGCATAAGCATTCAGGAAAAGCTCCCACCTGAATACAAAGGGGAGTTGACCCCCCTTATCAACACCATCAAAACCATGCAGGACAATCTCAGAAAGCTCTCCTCATCGGTAAACAGGATTCACCTAAACCCGGTACAAGTAAATGTAGCCAGCCTTATAGAGGCGACCATCAAAGTCATTCCCCATGATGCTATTATCATCGAGTTTGAACATGAGAGCCAAGCAACCATAATAGGAGACCCGGTGTATCTTACCGAAGCACTGACAAACATCCTGAACAATAGCGTAGAATCCATCAAGGCAGAAAAAAATTCGCTTGGGAAGATACTCATCAAGACAGAAAAGGATGAGGAATTTGTTTGCATCTCGATCACTGACAATGGAATTGGAATGAGCAAGCAAACAAAAGCACAAATCCTTCGCCCCCAATTCTCCACTAAGTCCACTTCGAACAATTGGGGGCTTGGACTCACCTTCAGCTACCGTGTCATCTCTGCCCATCTAGGATTATTGAATATCGAATCCGAAGAGGGCAAAGGAACCACCGTTGAAATCTTATTACCATTCCAAGGATCAATCCACAATGAATATTAACCTTCTTATCGTAGACGACGTGCAGGAGATCAGGGACTACTTCACCCTGATCCTATCAAAAGAACCTGGATTTACCATCATGGGAACTGCAGATACAGGAAATTTGGCTATTCAGCGGGCAAAGGAATTACAACCAGATATCATCCTTATGGATATCATGATGGAGACAAAAACAGCAGGAGTAGATGCGATCGAGGAGATCCTCAAGGAAAACCCTGCAATAAAGATCATCATGCTCACCATGGATGAAACAGACAAGATGCTATTCCAAGCCTTCAGCAAAGGTGCACAGGATTATCTTACAAAGGACAGCTCCATCACACAGGTGATCCAATCCATCAAGGATGTCTATAACAACACGTTGGCCCTGCGCCCATCCATCACCCAAAAGATACAGGGAGAGTTCAAGCGTCTGATCAATGAGAAAGAACATCTCATCGACACCTTGAATGTATTCTCAAAGCTGACAACCACTGAATTCGATATCATCTTGGCTTGTTCCCAAGGCCTGAAATATAAACAGATAGCAAAAGAGCGATTTGTCGAGGAAGTGACCATACGCACCCATGTAAACAATATCTTGAGAAAATTCGATAAGAAACGCATGAAAGAGGTACTCAAGCTGATGGAAGAGACTGATATCCTGACAATTTACAAACCGTAAACGCTCGAGATAAAAAGGCTTGATTTCATACTCGTATCCTGAGGGTCATGATCTGCTTGCCTTGCAAGATAATCGGAACGGAATCGTTGGTTACAGCCAACTCACCCTTGCTATCACCTAAGAAGTTTGTCGCTTCAACTGTCTTTACATCCTGGCAATGCAGCACTGTCTGAATCGATGTCTCTTCTGGATTCCACAAACGCATTTCAATGAGACCGTTTGTCTCCCTCAGTGAGGAGACAACCCCAGGCCCCTGCAGATAAGGAAGGTGCAGCAGTTTCGCATGGATCCTTTTTGAGGTCTGCACAGAGAAATTACCAAAGAGCATGCTTTGGGCCTCTTGTAGTATGGCACTTCGATCCACCTCTTTTTCAAGTGGGATAAGTTCCATCTGATAGGAGAACCTGTCCAACATAAGAGAATCAAGCTCTCCCTGTTTGCTATAGGCGAACTTATGATAACTCCTTAGCAGGGTCAGTGCTATTGGAGTGGTATCCCTTTCCAAAACAGAGGCTTCCTTCAACCCATCGGAAATAACACAAAGGCCCCGTTTTCCATCAAAGATAGAGGTAAAGCTGCTTTGGGGATGTGTCTCCACTTCCTTTTCGAATCCATGCTTAAAGACTGCCCTCTTACCGTACTTCTTTTCGACTACATCAAACGGTCTGTCAGCAACATAGGTATCGGTCTGTGCCCCAGAAGGGAACAGGACCTGCAATCGGTGGTCGGGACAGCAATTGTCCACAACGATGGTGCTGTAGACTATGGGGTCTTCTGCCCGTACCCACAAGTATAGTTCAATATGCACATTCCTAGGGATCTGACCGTGATCCTGAAGGACAACAAAAACTTTCTCTATCTTCAGACATGCTTCAAACGATCCTCCATAGACAATACTGCAAACCCCCTTACTTTGATCATTCTGTTGCACCTGTGCAGGGTCGCTCGTCACATGGTGGAAAGGATCTCCTAGCTCGGGCTCACTTTCAAACGCAAAGAGGTCTGTATAGAGCTGTCCTGTCCTTTTGTCAGCCAGGGCTATAAGACCAGAAGGCAGTACCGCTACCCTGATGAGGGAGTTCTCCAACACTGAATGATGCCATCGCAGGTCAGTTACACACTCTATTGAGCAAGGCTTTGATGCTGTAGAGACCTGTAAACAGGATATGGCATGTGCCTTAAGGGTATTTGGGATAATACAACGTATGCTGTCATACTCAAAATGATCGGGACTTTTTATGGGAAAGGTTTCATACCCATGCACAGATTTTTCAATTTCAGCAATTTGGTACGGGATAGAGTAGCCTTGCTCATCTATCAGAGCAAAACAATGCTCCTTATCCTGATCATCATCCTTATGGCCCTGTTCCTTTCTGATCTGAACAGTGATGCTCCTATACGGAGACATACTCCTGCAGAAAGAAAATTCCTGTATTCTGTTACCCCCCTTCCTAGGGGAGAGCTTCTCGAGATTTCTCCTAGCTAGGAAGAGCCCTATCTCCTGTGCATTCCTGAATCGGTTCATCATGTCCTGATGAATCTCATCAATGCCCGACCCACAAATGGAGTCATGAGCATGGCATTGTAGCACAAGATCCCATGCCCGATGCAAAAACAGGGTATCGTTTACCACATCATGACCATTGAGTTTTGCCAAGGCAAGTATGGGCTCGACTATTTGGGTCAACAAATCCTCACAATATCGATTCGCTTTTTTCAGATATATCCTGGATGAAAGGGTCCCTAGCAGGAGTGAATGCTCTTCACTGTCATATATGGAGGGGTCGAGTTGCTCCCCCTCTATCGTACTGGTTATGGAAGAGCTCTGCTGTGAGAGGATGTCAGCAAATGCATCCAAGTCGGAGAATGTAGCCTTATTGCTCATTTTCAATGTCTGGAACGCCTCTAGGTCCAGTTCACTGTGGTCCATTCCATCGAACATGAGAATACTGTCGATATCAGTAGCTTTGCTCTCATTGCTGATGAATTGGTCAAGACGTTTGTTGAACTCCTCCTTGTTAAAGGGATCAAGTTTATTACATCCGTTTCTCACCTGGACAGCATAGTGCCAATAGCCATTCTGCCCAAATCGGTATGATGGTAGCACTGTTCCATCGCTACCTTTCCACAAGAGGTTCCGCTTTTCAGTCCTGTTGATTCCACGCCAAATGAATCCGGCCTTCAGGTCCGATTCCTTTGCCAATTGGGGCAGTTGTCCAGTCAAACCAAATACATCACAGAGGAATAAGGAAGAGGGCCTCTTACCCCCTAACGCAACGCTATAGGCTATTCCTTTTTCAAGGTTGCGTACCAATGATTCCCCTGAAACTGAAAAGACATCAGGCATGACAAACCAAGAGCCTGCACAAATCTTTCCTTGCCGAGCAAGACTCTGTATCTTAGGATAGGCTTTCGGCTTGATAGCTAGATAGTCCGATAGCAAGCTGGTCTGCCCGTCGGTAGAAAAATTACCCGAGAAAGAGCCTGTTTCCATTTGGTTAAGAATATTGTCCATCAGATCCACTAGACGGATGCGGTACTCCTCCAGGGTCTGATACCACTCCCTGTCCCAATGGGTTGAAAAAACATACATAACATCCTTCATGACTACCATTCTTCCTCTAGCAAAACATGCGTCGTTATGCCATCAGGGGACTCTTTTTCCTTTATGGGATACAGATAGAGCTGGTCATCCTCTTCCCGAACCCCCAGAAACACATCATAGATACTGTATGTCACCTTTGATGGTACGGTGTACCTAAAACTCTCAGAATAATAGGGAAAGCCCTTTAGCCAAGTTACCGTGCCCTCGATGTTCGTTATTAGTTTGCTATCCTTTCCTCTATGAGCCATCAGGTAAGGCCCGTAAAATAGTTCGGCTTCCAAACCAGGTTCCCATTGCACAGGTTTTGGACTTGCCCCCACACGGCTCAACCAGGGAAGGTAGGAAAAGGAAACTTCAACTGCATTATCAACAAAAGGCATTTCAACGAAAGCATCGCTTGTCTCATTGACCCTCATCCATCTCGGCACATAGAGCCGAAGACTTTTTAGTACTCCTGCAATGCATCGGATGGCAATCCTGCCTTGTTTCTCATCCATACTGACCACAACGGAAACGTCTTTGAAATTCCAAGTTCCCCCTTGCGGATAGTTAATGGTAAGCCTGCCATCCTTTTCACTGATGAGGTGAACTCCTATCCTGCTCAAGGCCCATCCCCCATACAGGGAACAACACCACGGCGCTTCCTTGCAGTTTGGAACCAGATGAGGCCCTATGGGAGTAGAGCCAAACCCTCCGTTATAGGTCTGGTTAAAGAATATTGCATTCTGTAGCGTCAAGATCGCCCTATCGAGCCAACAGGTTTCACCTAAGACCTCATACAATCTGATACAGCAGAAAAACCAATCAAACACAGAACAGGCTTCATCGACAGAGGATTCTCCGCCTGTGAGATGAAACCTTTCAGGGATACTTCCATTCTCAAGCACTTCCTTCTCATAGATTTCATCAAGACACTGCGTAATGGCTTGTATGGCAGAGCTGTCCCCTACCTCAAGATAATACTCGATGAGGCCTCTTTGGATAGTGAGGAACATATGGGAATGGCCGGAAGTCTCATAAGGGGTGAGATGGGGAATAAAACTTCCTACAAGATCGAGGTACTTCTTTTCCCCTGTCAGACGGTACAGGGCCACCAATCCATCAGTTGCATGAAAATAACAACTTCGGGAAATGGCATAGAAGCCTGTCTCTCCCTCACCCAAGTCAAAGTCTAGCCAAAGGGGAAGTTCTGAACTATAGAAATCTCCCAAACGAATTGCTGCCTGGGTAGATCGATTATCACCAAAGGTGAAGGCATACTGCACCAGGGCTCTCAAGAGCCAAGCATTTCCGTACATCTTATGCATGTTGAGATTCTGATCTGCCTTATGGATATATCCAAAGCTGCCATCCTCGTCCTGCAAGTCCAAAACATGGGAGATCATCTTAGAAAGTTTCTCTGGCGCTTTCTGTTTGCCGGAGTGGAATACCGTTTCTGCTAGGATCCAACGCCCTGCTATGTCCCCATGGACTCTTGGAAAGTTGGTCCAGATCGCTGGGTCTCCTGAGATTTGTCCAACTATATACTCTTCAGAGAAGGGCTTCTGGTTTTCCAGCCTGTCCATAATCCATAGGGTCCTGTACCCGAGTTCACCATCATAGGAGAAGGAGAGAAGTTCTGATCCCTCAAGGAATATACGGCTAGGATAGATCAACGTCATGGTATTGCTATCAAACATGCTCACCCCTTTACCGAACCGCTTGTCAGGCCGGCAATAAAATATTTGTTAAAGCAAAGATACAATATGATTATGGGCATGATAGATATTATTGCCCCAGCAACCATGAGGTTCCAGCTGCTTGCAGCAGCTCCCGTATCTTTCAATGCCAGAATTCCTACGGTCAGAGGATATTTACTCTTTTCACCAAGGGTGAAGACTCTTGGCAATAGCCAATCGTTCCACGTCGCACGTACAGCCAACAGCCCGACAGTCGCAACAATGGGTTTCGAAATAGGCAAGATAATTCTCCAGTAAATTTGATACGGCGAGCACCCGTCGATATAGGCAGCCTCATCCAACTCCTTAGGTAACGTATTGACATACCCCCTCACAAGGAACAACGAGGCGACATTAAGACCAAGGACTCTGATCAGGACAACACCGGTCAAGCCTGTAATATGCAGCCCCCTTGCAATCTGCAGCAGGGGAAAGAGATTGATGGTTCCCAGGCTTAGGAACATGGTTCCTGTAAACAGGGCAAAGATCCAATTTTTCCCCCAATAGGTTCCCCTGGAGAAAGAATATCCTCCCAAGGTAGTTACAATGATCGACCCAATAGTGGCTAAGACTGTCATGTAGAGGCTATTAAAAATATACCGTGAAAAATTAGCGTTTTCCCATGCCTCAACATAGTTTCTGAATGAAGGGTTTTCCGGTATCAGGGTTGCGCCGGTAACCAAGAGCTCCTCATTGCTTTTCAAGGAAGCAGAGAGGGTATAGGCTATGGGAAACAAGCTGAAGATGGTCACGATGATGAGGATCAGATATATGCTGGCCCTTCCAAATGAATATTTTTTCTGTACCATATCTCTACTCCTCCAATGAATTTGCTTTTCTCGTCGCATAGAGATACCCCACGGTCAGAAGGGCAATGATGAGAGCTGATACAACGCCAATGGAAGCGGCTAATCCATACTGTGGTCTAAATCCACTAACTTGGAAGAACTTCTTATATACATAGCTCATCAATACATCCGTCTTCCCTCCGGGGGCTCCGTTGGTCAGAACCATGACAACATCAGCAACTTTCATGGTCGATACCATGGCCAGCATAAAGACTGTCTGCAGGATAGGGGCAAGCTGGGGAAGTGTTATATGCCAAAGTTGTTGGGCATTGCTTGCTCCGTCCAGGGTGGCACTTTCATACAGGTATTCAGGTATACTCTGCAAACCGGACAGGAAAAAGATCATATTGATGCCAAATCCTTGCCAGATTGAGGCTAGTGCGATGATCAGCATTCCTTTCACGCGGGTATCCCAGAAGTTAATAGGGCTTTCGATGAGGCTCATCTTTATCAGCAGAGAATTGATGATCCCATTGTGAGAAGCGAAGATAAATGAAAAGATCAAGGCAAGTATAGCTGCACTTATCATTGTGGGAAGGAAAAAAACTGTTCGAAAGAAATCCCGTCCCTTAAGAAATTTCTGATTCACAAATAGGGCCAAAAAGAGAGCTAGGGGAAGTTCGACTGCCAGTTTTCCAAATGTCAAAAGCAGTGTATTGGCTAATGCTGTCCAAAATTCCGGGTTGCTTCCATTTAAAAGCCTGATGAAATTTTGCATTCCAACAAAGGTCATATCACCAAAACCCGGCCATTGGAAAAATGAGAGCTTGATAATCCAATATATCGGATATATGGAAAAAACAAAAAAACCGATTAACTGGGGAAGAATCATTGAAAAATATTGGAAATCAATCCTATATCCTCTTCTCTTTGCGTTCATATATGTACTCCTGAAGGCTAGAGCCCTATTTCCCATGAAATAGGGCTCTAGTTGCAAACGAATAGAATCTAGTAAATTGAAGGATCTATAGCGCCACTCGCAAGAGCTTGTTCAAGACCTGCATTATACCGCTTATCAAGATCAGCCAGAGCAGAAGAGATACTCATGCTAGGATCACTCCAAATCAACATGAACACTTCTGGCCAGCTCTTACCATCAATGGTGACGAAACTGTCTGGACGTGGTGTCTCGGGGGCATCATTAATACTTGGAGCAAGGTCTCTCCATTGCTTGGTGATATCTCCACTTGCTTTAGCAGTAATTGCTGGCAAAATTGGAAGGAAAATTCCTGCCTCATACGCTTTTTTCAGATACTCATCGCTATAGACATAGGTATCGAGGAAGTAATACATCTTGTCCAAGGGAACCTTGGTATCTTTGTTGATTGCATCAGCAAGACGGATTCCAGGACTGAGGGGAGTTGAATACTCATAAGTACCAGGCATTTCCATCACTTCCCAGTCAAACTTGTTACCGATGGGGAACTGTGTCGTATAGACACCATAATCCCAGCTAGCAGCATACATAAAGGCCAAATTCCCTGCAGCAAATTCAGCACGTGCAGTATCATTATCTAAACCTTCAGCACCTGGAAGAAAGGATTTGTCCTTCTGAAACGCTCGCATCAATTCAAATACAGGCTTCAAAGCTGCAAAGTCATAGCGGTGTGTAGAGCGGTTATACCAAGTCTCAAAACCATAGGTATTTGAAAGTCCATAGATCGCACAGAGTTTCCAGAAATGCTCTCCGTTGTTACCAAACTTCAGAGGAAATGCAATGCCGAATTTTTTGGACTTATTGTCCTTGGTGACCTTTGACGCCATCATTCTCAGTTCATCCCATGATTCCGGGAGTGTAGTGAAACCGGATTTGGCAAGCAAGGATTTGTTCACGACCATGCGGAAGGTATTTGCAACGCTCTTGATCGAATATACCTTGCCATCAAATCTTGAAATTCCATCAACAATGTAATCACTGTATTTCTCAATCAATGCATCTCCACCAGGAAGATCATCAATCGCCATAACACTGTTACTTGCTACCCAATCTTCAATCTTGTTTCGTGAAGCAAAGATATCAGGCAGTTTCCCACTGTTTCTGGCAAGAGTCATTACGTCGTCATAATCCGCACCAAAGAATTCAGGAACGACCTTGATCCCAGCTTCCTTTCCCAAAGTCTGGTTCCACTCTTCAATATTTTCCACTTCAAATTCACGCCCTCCACCGACTCGGGCCCAAAGCTTGATTTCCGTAATCTTTCCACTATCCTTCGAGGTTTCTTTTACACCTTGTGCAAAAACCATAGTCGAGGCAAGCAGTAAGATCATCAATAGACTTATACTTTTTTTCATGACAATTCTCTCCTTTTCATGATCGTATGATAAAATTCTACCATCGACCCACAAAAACGGTAGATGGAGATTTTACCAGATATTCAGCAAGGATCGTCTCCCCTCTCTCAAAAAAGATGGATTTTACCTCAACATATTCATGTAATGACTGGGAATCCCCAAAGTCATATAGCGGAAAAACACAAGGTACCATCTCTTCAGGTCATAAGGATTGTTACTACCTTACCAATTCGGAAACTGCTTGATACTAGCATTTTGCTATAACACTATGGGTCGTACCAAAGCAACCGTATTGATTTTCCTCAACAAAGCCGATGACTATTCCACGATTCAGAGCTCGTTGTTCAAAAAAAATGGCTCTGTTTGACAATTTGTATTGAAATACTACTATTCCTTTGTTAAGTGTTGTATAATTGAAGCATGAAGAAGCAAAAATTCAGTAAAGAAGCCCTTGAAGCCTACAATGCTTTAATGAACC
>JBLXDK010000027.1:0-28249 GCA_048264225.1 Sphaerochaeta sp. | reverse complement strand
CAAAAAGATAGGTAAACTCTAACATGACTCATCCAGATATTTCCATCAGTTTATGATGCTACCCACTCAAAACAGCGGAAGGCCGAAAATGGGCCCATTTTTGTTGCATGATTATCACATAAAAAAACCTGCCACATCTCTGTAACAGGAACGTCTGCCGCCTCTCGGAATTGAACCGAGGACACAAGGATTTTCAGTCCTTTGCTCTACCAACTGAGCTAAAGCGGCTTGACCTCCTCTTGTATACCCCAATTCAAGAATTCTTGTCAACACCTTTTTGCGCTTTTCGTGCTTTGGCACACCTTTTTGTGCTTTTCGCGCTTCACCCTACTTGGATGGCGCAAAGGTTGTGTTTTGGTACCTAACTCTTCTATTGAAGGTGAGAATACCTAGTATGAGAGAAAAAAGTAACACTATGATCCTACGTGAAATTGACTCTAGGTACCTCTATCAAGGTTTTGATATGTTGCTTTGAGACCAAATTCTGGAGAACAGTGTAGGGTGCAAAGACTCCTTCCCTGGTTGCATACCAGTGGCGATACTAAAGGGACAATTTGTTTTTGACAACATAAGGATATTCTTCCCCCCCTTTTAGAGGAGGCTTTTGGTGGTGCGGTCCATCGAGGATATAAAGATCAGATAGCTTCTTTAGCATTCACAAATATGCCAAGTTCTTGGGAATAAGATGTTAAAAATATATTGCAGAAGCAATTTCTATAGGTACGTAATGTATGAATCCATTAGTATTGAACTTCTTGCTAGTTGGTATGTTGTTTGGTAGTGCTATTGGTCCACTATCTCGAAAGATAGTTGGAGTGGCATCCTTTACGGATCACATGTTGTTTCGTATTGCACCTCTTTACTCTGAGATTGAATAAGTAGCCCAAATCCCTGGTGCAAGTCCTTTCCCAAATCAAGAAACTGGTTGCTATATGTTTGTAAGTATGATGTGATAGTATTGCATATGATCAGGGCAAGGAGCACCCCATGGCAAAATATCCAAAATGGGTTGAGGACTGCAGAAGAAAAGGAACGGTAATACTTCACAACGGGGAGGACTACTTCCTGTACAGTACTAAATCCCACCGTGCCCCAGGAAAGAAGAACCCGCAGGTTACAAGGAAGTATCTTGGGAAGATTACTCCGGAGGGGCTTGTGCAGAGACTCGATGTCAATGTCGACCATAGCGATATCAAGGTCTATGAATACGGCTTTAGTCATGCTCTTCTCTCACTTGCCCCCGAAATGCTTATCAGCGATGAAGGAGAGCATACTGATAAGGAGGGGATAGTGAAATCCATAGCCCTCTCTGAGTCGCCGAACAGTTATTTCTCATTGGTGGAGGGGTATAATATGGAGATATTGAAGAGAAAGGACATTTCCCACTATAAGCAGAGGTTCCTCAGCCTTACGGGCCTTCGCCTTGAAGACCTTGAGTGCCTCAAGCAAATCTATCTGGTTATCATCGGTGATACAAGGATAATCAGCGCAATAGACGATACCCAACTTGCCCTGCTACAGAAACTAGGGGTGTCGATGTCTTGATCCAGAAGGGAAGAGGCAGAAATATTGAAGCGAAAACGTGATTCAGATAACATCCTTGTCCATGCCCAAGTCTTGAAAATCTTCAGGCCTGAGGGGAAGCATTACCCATTGTCATATGGTTCCCTCATGTATGTGCTACCTACACGTTTTCTTGGTGTTGGAATTCTGATGAAGTATTTTCAAGTTCATGGGCTTTTGGATATCATTTTCTTTCTTACAGATGGCTGAGTCAATAGACAGCCATGAGAACCCTTTGGTCTTCATCCCTTCCTTCTCTGGCCTTGCAATCTCCTGTGAGGCCCCATCACGTACTATCCAGAACAAGTGAACAATCCCTTTGTATGTTTCTCAGTTTGCTCTATACTGAAAAGAAAAAAGAAGAATGCAAAGGAGGTACTGATGAAAAGGATCAAACCTGAAGCACTGATCTTGTCAGTTCTTCGCATTACCCCGCTTGTGCTGGTGGTTGGACTCGTCACTTGGTTTGTGGTAAAAAACGGCTCTTCAGCGGTATCCATCTTGGTAGAACTATCCACTGAGAGGCCGTTGCTTACCCTATTTGCATTTATGGCCCTCTTCTTTCTCAAATCAGTATCGTTTGGTCTGCCCTTTCTTGTGCTGTATGTCGGGGTTGGAACGGTTTATCCTTTCGGATGGGCTGTGGTGATAAATTTTGTGGGTATTGTTATCAACATGCAGATTCCCTACTTCCTTGGTCGTCACATGGGCGGCTCGTATGTCCAGAGGCTAGTAGAAAGGTATCCACGCCTAAAAGGGTTTGAAGCCTTTAGCAAGAGATCCTCCCTGCTGTTCTCCTTTATGACCAAGTTCATCGGAAAGATTCCCCATGAGATCACCAATGCTCTGCTTGGATCAATGAAAATCCCCTATGTACCCTACATAGTAGGAGGTCTTTTAGGATTGGCTCCGACCATGTTGGCCATCACCTTGGCGGGAAATAGCTTGCATGAGCCCGGTTCCCCTCTCTTCATCCTTTCTGTTGTAGCTGTAGTCTTGCTTGCCACCGTCTCTTTTTTCCTCTACCGGCGGTTTGAAAAGAAGACCACCTGAATAGATTTCTCCCTTTGCCGGGTGAGTCACCTATACATACCTTTCATGCACGAAAGTCTCAGGTGCAGTAACTCCATCTTTTTCAACTGACAAGCTACTCCGTTTCCGGGTTCAATGCATCACAATGCATTTCGGCTATTTTATGCAATTTGGGTAGTGCTTCTTTGGAAGTGCAATGCTGATGGTGTATAAATACTGCACTAATTGATTGGTTCGTGGCACCCTTACCACTGAATACCTCCTTTGACCGTAGATTACCCTCTCCCTATCGCTCAATTTGTGCTACGATAGGGCATCTACTTATGTATTGGAGGTACTTAACAAGATGAACGAACTACGCAAGAAATTTGAAGCACTTCCTGAAGATGCACCTAAGAATCAGATTGAACTTACAGCAGAGAGCCTGGACCGACGAAATTATAATCCCCCCCTTCTGCTGAAAGTTCCCAATTTCAAACGGATGACCAAAGCTGACATACTCGCTGAGTTTGATAGGGTAGTAGCTCTCCCTCCTAATGCAAAGGAACTGAAGAGCGTCGTTGCTATCAAAGACCCTGCTGAAGTGGCTGAAAAACATCTTCTGACGCTTCTCAACCAGTACCAACTGCTCTGCAACCTCAGGAAAGGATTGGCTTCAGCTTGGGATGTCATCAACGAGCTCTACGAGGACGATTGATGGTCGAATGCCAAGCTTGTGCCAACGGGACCTCTGTCTGTCTCACTAACGTTCCCATCTTCCAGAACCTGGATAAGGCTCAGATAGGTCGGGTACAGAGCCTCATCCGTCAACGCACCTTATCAAGTGGTGAGGTGCTGTTTCGCGAAGGGGACAGTTCCAACCGTCTTATCATCGTACGCTTTGGATCATTGAAGCTTGTGCGCTATGGAAGTGATGGCCAACAGTTCCTGTTGGAAACTCTCTTTGCCGGGGATTTTTACGGAGGAGACCAGCTTTTCAGCGAGAGCCACTGTCGGGAGACAGGCATAGCAGCAGAAGATCTGGGTATCTGTACTATTGCAAGCAGCGACATTAGAAGTCTCATGTTAAGCGATCCCCATATTGGGCTTCGTGTGATGTCCTACCTCAATGCAAAGCTTGAGCAGTATCGCCTGCAGGTGGAGATGCTTGCTACCAAGAGTGTTCAGAAACGACTGGCCATGTTCCTTTTGGAAAGGATACGCAGAACCGGTGGAGCTTCTGTGCTCCTCAGTCAAGAGGAGATCGGAAGCGCAATCCACCTTACCAAGGAGACAGTCAACCGCAAACTCTCCCAGATGCAGGACAATGGCTTGCTTTCCGTAGTTGGGAAGAAAACGATTCTTCTTATGGATATCCCAGCCTTGGAGCTTCTTGCTACAGAGTAGGGTGTTGAATACTCCATATTACTGGTCTTGTTCTTGTTTCCATGTTTTTCTGATCGGCTTCATGTGAAATATTGTTATAAGTTGATTTGAATCATAGATGGTATCTGTTTTACAGAGTACCTTGTGTGTACTAGGAGATACGCAATGACTAATCAGAAACTATCAACTTTGGTGAAGGACTATCCTTTTGCCACCATATTTCTCAATGAGAGACACATCGATTACTGCTGTGGAGGCTCCCACATGCTCTATGAGTCCATCGCAGAGGCTGGCTATGATAGGCAGGAGTTTCTTTCCTCCCTTGAAGCCTTTCTCTCTGATGCCCAAAACACTTACAAGGCAACAGTAGACCCTTCGCTGTATGCCTTGAGTGTAGAAGACCTCATCGACCACATCGAGGCTACACACCACATTGCAGAGAGGGATCTGATCGCCTCTGTTGATGAAAAACTGAACACCATCCTACGTGCCCACTATTCCAACCATAAGGAAGAGCTGCTGACTGTCCACTCCCTGTTCAGTGACCTGCGCAAGGAGCTGTTGCAGCATTTTGTGGAAGAAGAGGAAGAAGTGTTCCCTTTGTTGAGAGGTAAAGCTACACCTCAGTCCATAATGATGGTAGAATCATTGGAGGACGATCATGAAGCGGCTGGGAACCTGATCAAGGGCCTGCAAGAGGCCACACGGTCTTTTACACCCCCGGCCGATGGCTGTCCGACCTATGTTGCCACCTATTCCCTGATGAAAACATTGGTTGAGGACATATTTTTACATATTTTCAAAGAGAACTCGATTCTCTTTCCGAAATACAAAGAAGGAGCAAAACTATGAAACGTTTGGTAAAAAACAATGTATCTTGGGTTGGAAAGATAGATTGGGAGCTGGAGACCTTCCATGGCGATGACTATTCGGTCAACCATGGATCTTCACAGAATGCCTATCTTATCGAGGAAGAGAAGACAGTACTTATCGACACCATCTGGAGACCCTATGAAAAGGAGTTCAGGGAAAACCTTGAGCGGGAGGTCGACCTCAAGAAGATTGACTTCATCGTGGTGAACCATGGAGAGGTCGACCACAGTGGAGCCCTTCCGTATCTGATGGAGAAAATCCCCAATACCCCGATCTACTGTACCGCCAATGCGATCAAGTCCCTTGTTGGCCAGTACCATCACCCCGAGTGGAATTTCAAGGTGGTCAAGACTGGTGACAGCGTTGACATCGGCAATGGCAAGAGCCTGGTCTTTGTTGAGATGCGCATGCTCCACTGGCCTGACAGCATGGCAACCTACATGACAGGGGACAACATCCTCTTCTCCAACGATGCCTTTGGCCAGCACTTTGCCGTTGAGGAACTTTTCAATGACAAGTCTGACCAGTGTCTGCTTTGGGAGGAGGCATTGAAGTACTATGCAAACATTCTTGCCCCATTCTCACCTTTGGTGAAGAAGAAGATTGAGGAAATTGTGGGGTTGAACCTTCCCATCGATATCATAGCCCCAAGTCATGGAGTCATCTGGCGTGAAAACCCCCTGCAGATAGTAGAAAAGTATGCCGCATGGGCGGACAACTATCAGGAGGACCAGATCACCATTGTCTATGACACCATGTGGGATGGTACCAAGGCACTTGCCCATGCCCTTGCCAGTGAGATCCAGAAGCTATCCCCCGATACCAGGGTGAAGATCTTCAACATCTCCCAGACGGACAAGAATGACATCATGACCCAAGTCTTCATTTCCAAGGCCATCGCCGTCGGTTCCCCCACGGTTGGGCAGAGCATCCTATCCTCGGTAGCCGGCTGGCTCCATTTCCTCTTTGAGCTGAAGCTCAAGAAGAAAAAGGCCGCAGTCTTTGGGTGTTATGGCTGGAGTGGTGAAGGCGTTGAGGTGTTGGAAGAGCATCTGGTTACCGCAGGTTTCGAGGTTGTCGGGCCTAAGGTCAAGGTGAACTGGAATCCCAAGCATGAGAACCTTCAGGAGATGAAGGGTATTGCTGAGGCGCTGGTCAAGTAATTTTGGCCAATTGCACACTGTAGCATTGTATGGGAGCTGTCCCTTCTTGGAAGAAGTGACAGCTCCTTCATAGTTTCTTGATTGCAGTGTATACCTGTGCATGGTAGAGTTCGTCCGGGGGAACTATGGATCAGACATGGCATCAGGCTCTTAACTATGAGGCTTTGGTCAGGGCAAACAAGAACTCTGAAGCGAAGGCCCAGCAAGCCTTCACCGAAGCTCTTGCGCTTCTTGATACTGCTGAACCTCTGCCTCTTCATCTTGGGGAGTATGCTTCTCTGCTGGACGTTGAAGCAGACCTTCTCAGCAAGGCCTATTTTACCTGTCGTCCTGCCTTCGAGGCAATGGACAGTTCTGTACAGGTTCTGACTTGGGAACATCCGCTCTGGCCCAATCAGGTGAACAGCTTCGTTTACTGCCCGCGCTTTCTCTATGTGCAGGGCAACGCCTCGCTGTTGAGAGAGCCATCCATCTCAGTCATTGGTACGAGAAGTCCTTCTCTGGAAGGCAAGAGGAGTGCAGCCCAATCGGCTTATGCCATTGGGAAGAAATCCTATGTCGTGGCAAGCGGGCTCGCCCTGGGTATCGACGGGGTGGCTCACAAGACAGCCTTGGAGAATGGCTTTTCCACCATTGCAGTGTTGGGAACTCCCCTTACATCCTGTTACCCTCCCGAACATGCCCACTTACAGCAGGAAGTGGCCAAGCGGGGGGCTTTGGTGAGCAGGTTTGCCCCTTCCTCCCCAACGCAGAAATGGTTCTTCCTCTTGCGAAACCGCCTGATGAGCGCCCTCTCCCTTGCCTCTGTTGTAGTGGAGGATCGTGATGGGGGAGGGGCTGTCAGACAGGCTGCCTTTGCTCTGGAGCAGAAGAAGTATCTGTTCCTCTACCAGAGCAGTCTGGATAACCATAGCTTCCTCTGGCCAAAAGAGTTCGCCAACCGACCAAGGGTTTTTGTGGTAAAGCAGGCAAGTGATATACCCCGGGTATTGGAGAAAGCGGAAAAGAGCCGCCAGCAGGTAGGAAAAGTGGTGCAAAAGAGCGTTCAACTCGACCTCGGCCTCTAATCTGCCTTGACATGCATTCGTCGGGGATACTACTATCATCACATATGAAAAACCAACTGACAGCAAACCAACTTCGACAGAAATATATTGATTTCTTTGTGTCAAAAGACCACACACAGATCAGTGGTGCTTCCCTGATCCCTGAAAATGATCCTACCGTACTGTTTACCACTGCCGGCATGCATCCGCTCGTACCCTATATCCTGGGTGCCGACCACCCTTCTGGAAAACGACTTACCAACTACCAGAAATGCATCCGTACCGGTGACATAGAGGCTGTTGGCGACCCACACCATCTCACTTTTTTTGAGATGTTGGGCAACTGGTCCCTTGGGGACTACTACAAGGAAGAGGCCATTGATTTCAGCTATGAGTTTTTGACCCGTGTGCTGGGCATCGACCACTCCCTGCTTTCGGTGACAGTCTTTGCAGGCGATGATGAAGTCCCTCGTGATGAAACGGCGGCCTCGGCTTGGAAGCGACATGGTATTCCAACTGAGAGGATCTACTACCTCCCCCGTGAGGACAACTGGTGGGGGCCTGCCGGTGAGACTGGCCCTTGTGGCCCTGACAGTGAGATGTTCATGGACACAGGGCGTCCCTCCTGTGGCCCTGATTGTAGGCCTGGCTGTCATTGTGGCAAGTATTTTGAGATTTGGAATGATGTGTTCATGGGCTATAAGAAAAATGCCGACGGCACCTACTCTGAGATGGAACGAAAATGTGTCGATACCGGAATGGGTATCGAACGCACCATTGCAATCATGCAGGGCAAGAAGTCAGTCTACGAGACTGAGGTCTTCGCCCCTATCATTGCAGGCATCGAAAAACTAAGTGGAAAGGTGTATGGTGACGATGAGGAGACTGATATCTCCATACGCATCCTTGCCGATCATATTCGTACCAGTGTCTTCATCCTGGGAGATCCCAAAGGCATGGCCCCTTCCAATGTGGGACAGGGGTATATTTTGAGGAGGCTTATCAGACGTGCTGTTCGTCATGGGCATAAGCTTGGTATCGAAGGTTCGTTCCTAGGGGAACTGGCTCTTATTGTGCTTGGACTCTATGACGAACCCTATCCCGAACTACAGGATAACAAGGCTTTCATCCTTCAGGAGCTAGCAGGCGAAGAGACCAAATTCTCTGAGACTTTGATAAAGGGAGAACGCGAGTTTGAGAAGATGCTTCCCAACCTTCTGAAGGGAACTTCCCGCCAACTGAGCGGCAGGACTGCCTTCAAGCTCTATGATACCTATGGCTTCCCTGTTGAACTAACCCGTGAGCTCGCCAAGGAGCATGGTTTCACCGTTGATGAAGAAGGGTTCAAGGCAGCCTTTGAGAAGCATCAGGAAGTGAGTCGCAGCGGAGCCGAACACCAGTTCAAGGGTGGCTTGGCCGACCATAGTGACAAGACCACCGCTTTGCATACAGCAACCCACATGCTGCATAAGGCGCTCCGTACAGTACTGGGCGAACATGTCGGGCAGAAGGGCTCCAACATCACCGTCGACCGGCTCAGATTTGACTTCACCCATCCATCGCCTATGACCAAAGAGGAGATCCAGCAGGTTGAGGATATGGTCAATGCTCAGATCGCTCGAAATCTTGATATCACCGTTGAGAGCATGACTCTCGAAGAGGCCAAGGAAGCCGGCGCCATTGCATTCTTTGAAAGCAAGTATGGCGAGCAAGTGAAGGTCTACTCTATCGGGGACTACTCCAAGGAGGTCTGTGGTGGGCCCCATGTGGAGAACACTTCCTCTATGGGTCACTTCAAGATTCAGAAGGAGCAGTCCTCCTCTGCCGGAGTGAGAAGGATCAAGGCAATTCTGGAATAGGGCTGTAGTCCTTCTTTCACTGAGGATCATTGAAAGAAGGAGAGTTGGATATGCATGAACATGCCGAACCCTATATGAATAGATAAGAGCCAAGATAACAAGAAGAGAAGAACTGAGAAAGAACAGTATTGAGAAGTAAAAATAAAGTAATGTGGGGCAAGGGCAGGACGAAAGTCTTGCCCTTGTGCTCTGTCTGCTCTATTATTTTTCCATGCATACTCCCAGTTAACAACAAAGATTGACAGATATCACACCTCACTCTCCCTGCTAGGTCCTTAGCAGTCAATCTTAGTTCTGGAGCTTCTTATGCATATTTCACATACAAAGGCTGTGGTTCTGATGAACCTCAGCGCCTTCTTCTCGGGCATGGTCTTCTATGCCCCTGTCGCAACCCTCTATCGTCAGAGCAGGGGGATAACCATATGGCAGATGAGTATCATCGAGGCAGTCAGTCTTGCCCTTATGATGGCCTTGGAGCTGCCCTGGGGATATATATCCGATAGGATAGGGTATCGTCGTACCTTGGTGCTTTCATTTTCTTTCTTGTTTGTCTCCAAGATAGTGTTCTTTGGAGCACACAGTTTTTCCCTATTTCTGCTTGAAAGGATCTTGCTGGCCATAGCCTTCAGTGCCCTCAGTGGTGTCGACATAGCATACCTGCATAGATGTAATGCAGGACATAAGGGGCTTGGATGGTATCAGGGGAATATGTTCCTTGGCATGATTGCAGTTGCCTTGGTTTTTCCCTTCTTTTCCGAAGTGTATGCACAGAGTGCTTCCCTCACTATTGTCAGCCATCTTTTTGCCCTGCTCTGTATACTCCTGCTTCCTCGAGAAAGGAGAGCGGAGGATCATTGCTCTCTTCCCATGGTGAGTCTGGGAAAGACGATTACTACCTTGGCAGCGAACAAGCAATTGCTGCTGTATGTTTGTGGAAACTCTATGTTGTTTGGGATTAACCAGGTGGTAACGCTCATCTTGGTGCAACTGTGCTATGTAAGGGTGGGGATCCCCGTATCGTCGTTTGGCATCCCTTTTCTCCTATTGATTGTGAGTTCCTTTTCTTTTTCCTCTCTCTCAGCACCTCTTTCTGCAAGGTTTGGAGCCTTTCCGACTACGATTTTGTCTTTTGGCCTTTCCTTTGCTGGGCTGATCTTGCTCTCTTTATTACAAGGTGTGGTGACAGTACTGCTGGGAGTTGTCATGATTCGAATTGGATCTGTCCTAGTACAACCTCTCTACTATGCAGTTACCACGAAAGCTTGCGAAGGGCCAGACCTTGCGACTTCCTTGAGTCTCAACTCGTTGGTCGGAACGAGTGCAGAGCTTGTATTGACACTGGCTTTAGGGTATTTGGCACAAATACATCTGGCTCTCTCCTTGCAGATCGCAGGATTCTTGCTTGTTGGTGCTCTGGGTGCACTATGGTACAGTCGTTCGATTTTGGAGCAGTCATAATCTAGCAAAATACCAAGTGTTTTGCTATGCTTTTCGTGTCTTGCATTGGCTCGTATCAAGGAGGAACACTATGGAAACTTTTGAAGCTTTTCTGGCTGCGATAGAGAACCAGGAACACAGACAGAAGATAGAAGCAATCTTTGCTTGGGTCCAAGAGACCTTTCCGAGCCTTGTTCCCAAGATCGCCTGGAACCAGCCGATGTTCACAGACCATGGTACCTTCATCATAGCTTTCAGTGTCGCCAAGCATCATTTTGCCGTTTCCCCGGATGTGACGGCCATGAAGCTTTTCTCAGGGGATATTGCAAAGGCAGGGTATAGCCAGACAAAAAACCTGTTCCGCATCAAGTGGGAGATGGCAGTAGACTATGCCCTGCTTGAAAGGATCATACAGTTCAACATTGACGATAAGAAAGAGTGCAAGACGTTCTGGAAGAAGCTATAGAATCTATCTATAAAAAAATGGGTGGTTTCTTGGCCAGTGTGTAGGAATAGTACTATCGAGCTCTTGATTGTTATTCATTTGTGGATAATAATTACCTTACTTGTTGATAAGTAGGGAGTTTATTATCCATGAAAAAGGATACACAAAGATGCAATGCTTCTGAGAAGGCAAAACAGATCCTGCGTGATGCCGGTGGAATGATGCGGACTTCAGATGCACTCAAAGCTGGGATTCATCCCCGAACTTTGTATTCGCTCCGTGATAGTGGAGCTCTTGTGCAGATTTCCAGGGGTGTGTATCGGCTATCAGAGATGAAGAGCATTTCAGATCCTGACCTTGTAGTTGTTTCCACAAGAGTACCAAATGCTGTAATCTGTCTAGTCTCGGCTCTTTCTTTCCATGAGATGACAACTCAAATTCCCCATGAAGTTTCTGCTGCTATACCAAGTTATAGCAAATCACCCATTATTGTGTACCCTCCCACACGCTTTTATAAATTTTCTATACCTTCCTATCAGGCAGGTATAGAAGAGCATATGGTGGGAGATGTTATTATTAACGTGTATAGTATTGAAAAAACTCTTGTAGATTGCTTCAAGTTCCGTAATAAGATTGGAATGGATATAGCCCTAGAGGCGCTAAAACTGTATAGAAGCAGGATGCAATTTAAGCATACTAAAATTCTTGAATATGCAAAGATTTGTAGGGTCGAGAAGATTATGTATCCTTACTTGGAGGCTCATCTATGAAATCTCTCCAGAATATTTCATCTTCAGTAAGACAGCGTCTTCTCAATCGATCAAGAGATGACACCAGGGCATTTAATGAGATTCTTCAGTACTATACAATCGAAAGATTTTTATACCGCTTATCACTATCAAGCCATGCCACTAAATATGTCCTAAAGGGAGGAGTTTTGCTTCGTGCTTGGAATTCATCAGATTTTCGATCGACCATGGACATTGATGTGCTTGGTAAAACTAGAAATGAGGAAGCAAATATCATTGCTCAAGTTCAAGATATTATTTCCGTTGAGGTTGCTCCTGATGGAATCCTTTTTGATCCTAGTTCGATCCAGACAGAACGAATAACTGAGGACGCTGACTATTCAGGAATCAGAGTTAGGTTTAATGGTTTATTGGGAACTGCCAAAATTCGAATTCAAATTGATATTGGTTTTGGTGATGTTGTTTACCCAGCACCTGAAATTGCATTGCTTCCTTGCATATTGGATTTTCCTAGTCCCTCCTTGCTATGCTATAGCAAAGAAAGTACTATTGCTGAAAAATTTGAGGCCATAATAAAGCTTGGATACCTAAATAGTCGAATGAAGGATTTTTATGATATTTGGTTTTTGTCTCGTCAATTCAACTTTGAACTTGCTAGCCTTTCAGAGGCAGTCAAATGTACGTGTAAACAACGAGGAACGGAATTAACTCCAAACATTGAAGCATTTACAGAAGATTTCATATCAACTCATCAAACAATGTGGATAGCTTTTTGTAAACGGCTGAAGCAAGATTATGTTTCGTTTTCCTTTGAGATTATTGTAAAAGAAGTTGAGATTTTTCTCTCGCCGATAATTAACAATGTCACAGAGAAACGAATATGGCCGCCTGCAGGTCCTTGGATATGTTCATGATATAGCTAAAAAGACTGAAACCTCCTGCTCTGATCGCAGGAGGTTTCGGATCTGCAGTCTATTGTGACTTTTCGATTGTTCTGGACAATTGCAAGTCAGTCCTCATCCTCATCATCAAGATAATCATACTCCAGGCCCTTGTTGAGGGGGACTGCAAGCTGGCCACAGGCTCCGTTGATCTCCCGTCCCCGTGAACGGCGTAGGGTGTACTTTACATTCCAACGATCCAGGAAGTGGGCAAATCGTTCGGTCTCTTCCTCTGAGGGGGTCTCCCATGGCATGTCCTCTGCGGGGTTCCAAGGGATGAGGTTTACCAGTGCGTCCAGGTTCTTCAGGTAGGAGGCAAGTTTCTTTGCTGACTCCTCATCGGTGTTGGTGTTGTGAAGCAGGCAGTATTCGATGGTGATGCGTTTGCCTCCGAGGCGCTGGTAGTGAAGCAGTGCCCTCTTGAGTTCATTGAGATCCCACTTCTGGTTTACCGGCATGATCCTGTCACGGATCTTGTTGTCTGCAATTACCAGGGAGACTGCAAGCTTGACCGGCAGTTTCTGTTCGGTAAGCTTGAGGATGCCCGGTACTATTCCACAGGTGCTGATGGTGATCCTGCGCATGCTGATGTTGAAGCCCTGCTCCTGGTGGAAGAATCTGATGGAGCGGGTGACAGCCGCAATATTGGCAAGGGGCTCGCCCATGCCCATATAGACGATGTGGGTGATGGGCTCTGCAGTCACTCGAGTCAGGTGCATGTACTGTTCGATGATCTCTTCTGCTGCAAGGTTGCGTACCAGACCCATGGTGCCTGTTCTGCAGAAGGTGCATCCCATGGCACACCCTACCTGGCTGGACAGGCAGGCTGTATGGCGGCCTTTCTTATCCACAAGAAGGACGCACTCCACTATAGCGCCATCATACAGTCGGATGCCCATCTTGGTGGCTCCACTTTCGTCGGTATCAGTTGTTGCTACAATCGATGAAGAGATGGAGGGCATAAGAAGAGTCAGACGCTCTCGCTCATACTTGGGGAGGTTGGTCATTTCATTAAAGGATGAGACCCCCTTGATGAGCCAGGCATATATCTGTCTTCCGTAGAAGGCCTTTGGCAGTTCCAGTAGTTCGGTAATATCCTCTGCGCTCAGGCCATAGAGGGATAACGGCATTTTTTTCTCTTGTTCCATCATGCCAGTATACCTATTTGAGCATAGAAATGATAGCGATAGCTACGCCTGTAATCCCTTCTCCACCAAGCAATCCGCTTGCAACAAGGCCAGATTCTTCTCCCAAGCGTTCTGCGCTGTATTTTTTTGCGAATATTTTTTTGATTAGTGAGGATAGAACAGCACCTAAGCCCATGATGGATGAGATGTATATTGGAAGGTATACACCCAATCCCAGGGTTGCAGAGGGCAATTTGCTCAGGTACAGGATAAGGCCGATGATACACCCGGTGATGAAGGCAGGCACATGACTGAGACCCCCTACCATCGCCGCGACTGCTGCCGCTTGTGGAGCAGGAAGCTCTGCTGTACCAAAGCCTCCGAAGGAAGCCTTCATGATGAGCAGGACAAAGACAGACAATACAGCTCCGATAACTCCGCCTATACCTTCTCCGAGGATCTGCTGTCTGGTATCGGTACCCAGCAGGTACCCACTTTTGAGGTCATTCATGACATCGCCTGTTAGACCGCAGGCAACTGCGGTTACTGCAGCAATGCTGAAGGATGCTATGAGCGAGGGGTGGGTGATAAGCTGCACTACCAGCAGGACGAGGATTCCAAAGATTTCCATGGGATTGATGCCGGTCTGGCCGGTAAGCATTCCTGAGAGGTAGGTGGTGAGGTAGATGCCTACAATGACTATGATAGCCTCTGTAAAGCTGATATCGGTTCCCACTGCAAGCAGGGTGACAGAGAAGGCAAGGACGATGATGATCATGGTCCGTGTCCTGGTCGGCATCTGCTTGGCCTCTGTCTGTTTCTTGGATTGTTTGGCTCTGGAGATGACAGCTTTCACGAACACTCCCAGGCCTGTGCCTATCATAAGGCCTATGCCCAGGTTCGATCGGAAGATATCCCCTTCTGCCATGGAAGCAAAGAAGCCTGTTTGTATGCCCACTGGGATGAGCAGATAGTAGCCAAACAGTGCTCCACCAAACCATACCAAAGCGAACAGGGGCCCTATGATGGCACCGATACCCATGGCCATCGGGGAGACCCAGATGGAGAAGGCAGGAAAGATCGCTGTTCCCTTGAAGAGGGTAAGCAGGGCAGGAATCTTCCCAAAGCCGTCACGAAGGGCAGTGAAGATCACCGAACCTCCCATGGATGCAAAGAGGGTCTTTGCCCCATGGCCGCCTTTAGCACTTGCTTGCAGGGTATTGTAGGAAGCCTGTCCCATGGGATAGGGAAGCTTTTCCTCTTCGATGAGCTTCTTGCGGAAGAGTGCAGAAAAGAGGGTGCCCAGTATGGCACCGACCACCGCCAGTACAATCAGTCGTATTGTGGAGAATGAGGCATCGGGCGCTATCATCCACAGTCCAGGGAGGGTAAAGGCCAGTCCTCCTGCTACCATGGCGCCGCTACTCATAATGGTGTGCGTCACGTTGATTTCCTGCAGGGAGGAGTTCTTCGCCTTGCTCAGGGCGGCCATGCTGACCACAGTTACAAAGATGGTGGGCCAAGGTAGGGCCCCCATGCGAAGGGCGACATACATGGAGCTGGCAGTAATTACCACAAGGCCCAGAAGACCTACGATCATTCCTCTTAGGGTTAGGTGTTTGTTCATTGTTTCTTACACTTCCTTTGGATTTGTATAGTATATAGGATTGGTGAAAAAAGCCAGTATCCATCTCAGAACATAGTGTCAGTTTGGTCAAATAGCTTGATATAGGATGATATGTTAGAGTTTGCTAACCCTTTGGCTAGAATTAAATTGTTTTAAATGATACATTTGATTGTATTAGAGGAAAATAATTCTTCTTCAAGGAGTATTGCGTATGAAAAAAAGAACATATCTGATCGTCTTTGCACTCTTAGTTATGATGGTAGCACCT
This sequence comes from Sphaerochaeta sp., assembly GCA_048264225.1. Taxonomy (GTDB): domain Bacteria; phylum Spirochaetota; class Spirochaetia; order Sphaerochaetales; family Sphaerochaetaceae; genus Sphaerochaeta. The sequence continues at coordinate 12,754 of JBLXDK010000027.1, read as the reverse complement.
GTAGCATCAGCACCTTTGAGGACTTCAAGCGCTGCGTACAGCAAGTTTGCCCTTGGCCTAAACCTTGGGACCAACACAGGTCTTGGCTTCCAGGTCAGGGCCAATCGGGACTTTGATGTAATCGGAAACTTGGGGTTCAATGATTTTGGCAACTCACATCTCTCCTTTGATGTTGCTGCAAACTACAAGATAGGCGAGTTCAACATCGATCGCGCTGATTTTGATGTGACTATGGGCCTTGGAGTGAATGTAGGGATTCCCTTGCAGGATAGCTATGGATTTGATTTTACCGTGCTGGTCCCGTTCGGAGTTGTCTATCACTTTACAGAGGTCCCCATCGATGTCTATTTCCGCCTAGCCCCCGGCTTGCAGATCGTAAAGGATAATGAGGTGGGCGTTGGCCTTGGCTTCAGTGGGTTCCTTGGTGGTCTGTGGAGATTCAACTGATATCGTAGCAGTTAGCTCAACTTGTTTGATTGCCGCTGTATCATCGCTTGATACAGCGGCAATTGCAGGTTTACAAGAACGTTGTATTTTCTGCAACTGTATTCTTCCCAGATGCTTGATGAAGTAATTTCTTATGAAAACTTAAAAAAAAGAAGATTCGATTCCTAGTTAATTGCTTATCACTGTGCTACGATTTTACTACATACCATGGCTTGTGAAGCCAAAAAAGGAAGGGCAGTGTATGAGTAAACGTATTGTTTGTATAAGCGTGCTTGTTCTGGTGATTCTTCTTCCCTTGACAGCAGCTCCTGTCCAAAGGAGCCCTTGGTCTGCTGGTGTAAGCATAGGAACTTCCGCCCAAGGGGTAGTATGGCTCCAAGTCAATGACTACTTGGATATCTCCGCAGGTCTTGGCTTTGATTTTTTTACAAATGCCATCTATGGGGATGTTGACGCAAACTTCAGGGTATGGAAGTTCAATATCCAGGAAGAGTATTTTGATCTGACTGTAGGAGGAGGGGTCCTGTTTGGACTTTATGACAAACAGCTGGAGTTGTCCTTATTTGTACCTGTAGGGGTATACTACAGCTTCGCAGAAGATGTGCTCCCTATGGATGTCTACTTCCACATGGGCCCATCCTTCAGGCTGCTACAGGGATACCAGCCAGAACGTATAGGATTTTACTCATATGTGGGGGCAGTGTACCGGTTCTGACAGGTAAGACAGGTATCGGAAGTAAGAGTATGGACAGGGTTGCTTGCAATCCTGTCCATACCTGTTTGATGAGCTAGTGGAAACACAGAACAGGAGCTTTGGGCTTTTCTCTTCAAAAGGGAAGGCTCGCATTGACAATTGTCTTCAGCGTATGGGAGATGGTGTCGGTAGCCTCCTTGTAAAAGTAGTACTGGCTGCTGGCAAGGCTTTTCTGTACGCTGGACTGGACGATACCCAGCTTTTTGGCAATCTCTTCTTGTGTGTCATTATACTGTAGTAGGGTTGCAATAACCTGCCTCTGCCTCTTAGTCCAATTTTCCTGCAATGCCCAGATGAGCTTGAACAGTGAGTTCACTAATGCAGAGGTGGTCTGCTGATTTTCTATGGTGATGAGCATATTGGTCTTTGCCTCTGCCTTTCTGCTTTCCAGAGCCCTAACCTCTTCTATCAGAGCTCGCGCAAGATGGAAGGCTGTACCATCAGAGCCAAGGGATGTGTCAGATTGGAGACGTATGCTGATGGAGCCGACACCAATGCCAAAGCGAAACTTGATAGGATGCATCTCCCTTTGGATTCGATCAATCACTTTCAGCGTGACAGAGCCCTCATGGAGGACTCCCTGAAACTCATCGCCGAGGGTGATGATGAACTGTGAGGCTATGGCATATCTGTAGGTCAGGTTTATCTGGTCAAGTACCTGCTCCAGGTGTTTCTGCACGCTGTTGCGGTCGCTTATCTGTTTGGACCCTATGATATCAGCAATAACGGCAACATACAGTCGCTTGTCCATACAACCTCTCCCATTGTCTATTAGAGACTATTATACACCTGTATTTCAAATATGACAAAAAGAATAATGGTCTATATTCATACATATGCATGTATCTATGAATATATGACAACTATTCACCTAACGATGAATAACCTCTCTATATGCATGTACCAATGCATGATGTCTGCAGTACGTAAGAGCATCCCTCGTATGATCCTGCACGTTGCTTGAAAGATGTGAAAAGTGACTGAGGGTGTACAAATTCAGGTATAAGTTCTAAGTAGTCAAGTAAATTCCATACATTTTGGATATTATGTAGTACAGTATATTTAATAATAATATATATCGATAATTTAAAACTTTCGAAAGAAACTATTAAATTTTCTAAACGCGGTAAAAATAACTTCAAATAATATTTGCAAGCTATTGAATTGTAGAATATGATGTAAATACCTAACAGATTTGGTAATTTGAGCATATATATTCAAAAATAGTCTATTTTGAAGAATAATTATAACTTTCATATGAAAGAAACCCACTGAGATTCCGGTGGTTTTGCATTTTGGTCCTAGAGCTTTCTGACTTGCATGAGTCTTGAAGCCAAATAATACGAAGATCTGGAGGAAATGATGAAACGAAAAGTTGTTCTGTTACTGTGTGTATTTGTAGTGATTGGGTCATTGGCTTTCTCGGCTGGCCAGTCGGATAAGGGTAAAGCGGATGGTGGTATGCCGAAAGTGGCTTATCTCCCAGGTGATATGGCCAATGAATCACAGGCATTCTCTGCGAAGATGTTCCTCAAATATGGTGCCGATTATAACCTTGACGTGCAGATTCTTGACGGAAAAGGTGATGCGCAGGTGCAGGCTCAGGTTGTCACCAATGCAATTGCCCAGGGTTTGAAAGCAATTTATGTCAATCCAAATGATGTTAATGCGATCATTCCCAGTCTCATGCAGGCAAAGAATGCAGGCCTCATAATTGGAATGTTCAGTTCAGATATTCCCAAGTCACACAGCTCCTTGCGTGATTTCTTTGTTGGTGTCAATGATGATATGGCCGGAGAAGCATCAGCTAGAGCTTTTATTGAAGCGTTCCCCGATGGGGCAAAAATTGTTGAGATCGGAGGACAATCAGGACATGATGCCCAGCTCAAGAGGCATGATGGCTTCAACAAGACCATCGCAGGGACCAATATTGAAGTCATTGACTACAAAGCGACACAGCAGTGGGCAACAGCAGAAGCTATGGCGATCATGGAGGATATGATCACCAAGTGGGGTAGTGATATCCAGGGTGTTTTCTGCCACTGGGATAATGGGGCAACCGGTATCATAGGAGCCCTCAAGGCAGCAGGAATTGATGATGTGTTCATCGTTGGTGTTGATGGTAACCGAGCCGGATTTGATCAGGTTCGCAGTGGGGCACAAAGTGTCACCATTATGCAGAACTTTGAGAATATGGTTAAGAAGTCCCTGGAAATGACCAATACGGTGTTGAAGGGTGGTTCCGTAGAAGCTGTAAATTTCGTACCTCTCGATATTGTCAGTCTGAGCAATATCGATGAGTTCACACCCCCTGAGTGGTAGAATCTATACGTTTCCAACGAACCTGTCCTCCACTGTATGGGGACAGGTTCGCTTCGTGTTTGCCGATAAGGATGTGCATGATGAGCAAGAGAATATCTGAGAGTATTTTGACAGTGACTGATGTTGTAAAAACATTCCCAGGGGTTCGAGCCCTGGATAATGTCTCCATTGATGTGCACAAGGGAAGCGTACACGCTATTGTTGGCGAGAATGGCGCAGGAAAGTCCACCCTGATGAAAATTCTTTCTGGAGTGTACAAGAAGGATTCTGGAACAATCGTCTTTGATGGAAAAACCATTGATACGGTTACACCTCTTCAGGCGATGGAGATGGGCTTGAGCATCATTTATCAGGAATTGAACCTGGTAAATACCATGACCGTTGGTGAAAACATGTTCCTTGGTCGTTTCAAGGAGATGAAAGGAATGCGAGGGACCCATGCGGCAGCAAAAGAGTTGTTGAAGACAATTTCCTGTCCCCTTGATACCCATATGCTGGTTTCAGAGCTGAGTGTTTCCCAGAAACAGATGGTTGAGATAGCCAAAGCCCTCTCCTTCGATGCAAAACTGATAATCATGGATGAACCTAGCAGTAGTCTCACCTCCGATGAGATGAAGGAACTTGTTCAGATAATCCATCACCTGAAAGCAAAGGGAATCTCAATAATCTATATCAGCCATAAGCTCGATGAGATCTTCGAATTTTGTGATGAAGTTACGGTGATGCGTGACGGGCGGGTTGTTGATAGCAAACCCATTGGCAGCATAACGAGAAATGAGATGATAACAAAAATGGTAGGTCGTGCCATCGAAAACGAGTTTCCCGAACGACCGAGATGTGCCGGTGACATACGCATGCGCGTATCATCAATAAGGACCAAAAAACTTGAAAACATCTCCTTTGAAATACGCCGGGGAGAAATTCTTGGTCTGGTGGGTCTGGTAGGTGCCGGGCGTACAGAAATTGTCAGGGCTCTATTCGCAGCGGACAAGGTCAAGGGTCATACCATCGAAATTGAGGGGAAAGCTGTGCACATAAAGAATCCACGTGATGCAATACGGGCAGGATTTGGGTTTGTTCCTGAAGACCGGAAGTTGCAGGGATTGGTTCTGCCTTTTTCCGTTGAATCGAATATTTCCATGGCTAGCCTTGAAGCTATCTCAAGCTTTGGTTTTGTTGATACGAGCAAAGAGCGTGCTATCGCAGAAAAACATATCAAGGGGTTTGGGATCAAGACCCCCTCTCCCCGCACACGAGTAAGAAGCCTCTCTGGAGGGAACCAGCAGAAGTGTATCGTTGGGCGATGGATGGAGTTGAATCCCCAGATTCTCATTATGGATGAGCCTACACGAGGTATCGATGTCGGTGCGAAATACGATATCTATCTGTTGATGAAAGAGATCGCAGAAGCAGGCGGTTCTGTTATCCTGATCTCCTCGGAATTGCCTGAGGTACTCAATATGAGCAACAGGGTCCTCACGGTATGTGAAGGACGGATCACAGGAGAGTTTGATCCTGAGACGACAACAGCAGAGGCGATTATGGAAAAAGCATTCGAATTTTCAACTAAGGGGTTAGGGGCATGCAGGGAAAACTAACATATAAACAGAATGTCTTGAATGTGCTTGGAGAGTACCTTGTACTGGTCGCCATTGCCCTTCTTGTTGTGGTGACCGTTTTTGTCGAGCCTAAGTTCCTTTCTGCCGGGAACATGACCAATATCATGCGCCAGTTCGGGCCCCTGATCATGGTTGCCCTAGGAATGACCTTTGTCATTATCGGAGGCTTCATTGACCTCTCTGTTGCCGGTATCATGTCTCTGGTTGCAGTGGTCACACTCTCGCTGATAGAACCCTTGGGACAGATTCCAGCCCTCTGCATTGGATTGCTGCTTGGTGCTGCCTGTGGGTATGCCAACTCATTGCTCATTTTGGTGAGTGGAGCCATAACCCAAGCAGAAGGGCTCTTCATCACCTATGGTATGAGTGTGGTGTATGGTGGCCTTGCATTGATCTTCACCGGTGGTGTTACTGACCATATGTCGTATATTTCCCGTGATTACTCAGTGTTTACCGCCATAGGGACAGGTACCTTAGGGATTTTTTCAGTCTCCTTCGTTATCTTCCTCGCCGCTATCCTGGTCCTGTACGTATTCCATGAGAAGACCTACCTGGGGCGAACGATAAACCTGACAGGTGGAAATAAGACTGCAGCAAGACTTTCGGGAATCTCAGTCAATAAGAGCATCATGATCATCTATACGATCTCCGGCTTCATGGCTGCATTGGGTGCGATAGTACTTTTTTCGCGTGTCACTACAGCTTCTCCTGTATTGGGTAAAAACTATGAAACAAATGCAATCCTGGCAGTTGTTGTCGGCGGTACTTCCCTTGCAGGGGGAAATGGAAATGTCATACGGACAGTGCTTGGCACTATGCTGGTGATCCTATTGGCAAACTGCATGAACCTGCTAGGTGTTTCCGTTTTTATGCAAAATGTGATGAAGGGTGCAATCCTTATCGTTGCAATCTGGCTTGATAACCTTAAAGAACGCTAGGAGGCAGAGAATGAAAATTCACTTCACTACCATGTCACTCAAGAGACTGGCAAACCACAAAGCTTCAATTGCTGTATTGGCAATGTTGCTTGGCATGCTCTTTTTCCAGACAAATTTCTATACCCGTTTCAATATTTTCGATCTGTTGAACTCTGTATCGATTCTCCTGGTCCTAGCCTTTGGCATCACGTTTGTAATCATCGCTGGAGGCATTGACCTTTCGATCGGTGGCATCATGGTTGTCAGCGGTATAGTAACCATCAAATTGATGGCGATCGCTCCGTTGTGGGCATGTATCCTCGGGGGATTGCTGTCAGGGGTCCTCATAGGACTGGTAAATGGGTATTTGGTCGTATACCAAAGGACCGAGCCCTTCATCATCACCCTCGGCATGGGGATGCTGCTGACTGGAGTTGCCCAGCAACTCACCGATGCACATCCTATAGCAGCTTCCAATCTTGATTTCATGATGATATCCAACGGCTTTGTGTTTGGGTTCATCCCCAACCTGGTCCTGATCATGGTCGTAGCCCTGCTTGTGGGCTATAGTGTGCTGCGGTACACGCAGTTTGGGCGGAACTGTTATGCGATAGGGGGCGACTATGAAGTTTCCGAATATTCAGGTATAAACGTTCGCAGGATAAAGACCATGACCTATGTTATCTGTGGCTTTGCTGCAGCTCTTGGTGGTATCCTCCTCTCCTCCAAGTTGAACTCAGGCTCTAGTGTCTACGGAGAGACAACTGCCCTCACGGTGATCAGTGCTGTGGTAGTAGGAGGTACTTCGCTAGCAGGGGGCATTGGCGGCGTACCACAGACTGCAATGGGACTGCTTGTATTTGGAATCATGGAAAATGCTATGAATATGTTGAGGATCAATCCATACTTGCAGATGGTACTGAGGGGCATGGTCATTGTCACGATTCTTTGTCTTGACAGTTACAGCCGGAAGAAGAGACGGGAAGCAGTATAATACAGGAATGAAAGGATACCAGGATGCAGCGGAATGCTGGCATCTTCCCTGGTTGGTGGAGATAGTGATGAAAAAATATTTGTGCGGTGTTGATGTGGGAGGGACCAAACTCTCTGCAGGGCTGTTTGAAGAGGATGGGACCTTCATCGATAGTAGGATTACCTACTCACATACAAAGTTGGGTTGTGATGGCATTGTTGATTCGATCGCCTCCATCGTACAGGAACTGCTGGTGGCCCACAGTTTGCATGAGAGCCAGCTCAGGGGTATCGGGGTAGGGATAGCAGGGCACATCAATACCAAGAAGGGCCTTATCATAACATCAAGCAATTTCAAGTCATGCTTCAAGGACTACCCTCTACGCCTGATGCTTTCGCGGAAATTCAAAAGCAACATCATCATCGACAACGATGCCAATGCCCAGGCGTTTGGTGAGTTCAAGTTTGGTGCTGGGAAAAATTTCTCCGACATTGTCTTTGTGACCATAAGCTCAGGGGTTGGCAGTGGGATCATAGTCGACAAGAAGCTTGTGCGGGGTATGACTGGGACTGCAGGGGAGATCGGGCATACGATTATCGATCCCCATTCAGAAATAGAGTGTTCCTGTGGGAACAGGGGCTGCCTCATGTCGCTCTCTAGCGGACACTACTTGCCCCAACTCTACAACCGCTATCTCATTGGTGGAGAAGTTTCCTCAATCGGGATAACAACAGACACCTTGGATGATTTTGATGGGAGGATGCTGGAAAAGGGAGTTGCCGAGCAGGATGCCATATCCCTGAAAGTACTGCAAGATTCAGCAAACGCCATCGGTATCGGCCTCTATAATCTTTTCCAGCTGGTTAATCCTGAAGTTTTCATCATTGGTGGGGGGCTCGTCAATATGGGCCAGATATACACTGATCTGATAGAAAAGCGATTTTATTCGTTGGTGAAGGGGATGATGTATGATAGAGTGGAGATACGCACCTCAGCACTAGGATGTAACGCTGGGTTGCTTGGGGCTGCTGCCCTCACACTGGAATAAAGATGACAAAAAGACACCGACAGATATTGAACATTCTTGCGACCGACAAAAAAGTAACGGTGACGGATTTCTCAGAGAAGCTGGGGGTATCACAGGCTACCATCCGTCAAGATCTCACCGCGCTGGAAGCCAGCGGGTTCCTCAAGCGCGTACACGGAGGTGCCATTCTCAATGAGAGCGATGATATCTCACACCGCATGGGCATCAATTATGAAGAGAAACTCAAGATTGCAAAGGCCGCCCTTCACTATGTAGGCGAAGACGAGACCATCCTGATCGAGAGTGGTTCCATCAATGCCCTCTTTGCCCATGAAGTTGTCGAGCATCGGAAAAATGTGACTATCATAACATCCAATGCATTTATAGCAAGGCAGATTGGTAAGCTGGCTGAGAACCGGGTTATCCTGCTGGGAGGCATCTATCAGAGCGAGAGTGAATGTGTGGTGGGTAATCTGGTCAAGGATTGTCTGAAGATCCTGAATTTCAGCAAGGCATTTGTCGGTGTTGATGGCTTTACACAGAATACTGGTTTCACCGGCAGGGATATGATGCGTGCCGATATAAATACTACCATTGCTGCGATCAGCCCCAAGACTTTTGTCCTGACCGACTCTTCTAAGTTTGGGAAAATCCATCTTTCCAAGTACCTGGACATCAGCGAAGTGAACTATGTGGTGACAGACAAGAATATCCCCGATGAGTACCTTGAGTATCTGAAATCCAAGAATATCCAGGTTATTATCCCCACATAATGGCATTGCCGACCAATCTTTTTCTCCTTGGGTCATGACGCTCCATAACCCACTGGGCAACTCTTGAATACAGCACTTCCCAAGTATCCCCCATTCTTTGATAATTCTATCATTCGATTGATGATTGGTTTCATTTATGGTATTATATACTATCATATAATAAAAATATGTAAGCACCATAGAGTTTTTGCAGGGCTTGAGAAAAGGGGATGTAATGAAAGGCAATGTGTTCGACATAAAGAAATTCGCAGTACATGATGGACCTGGGATCAGGACCACTCTGTTCCTCAAAGGGTGTCCCCTTGCCTGTGTTTGGTGTCATAACCCTGAGGGTATCGACATCAAGGCTCACCTCTGGTATTTCGAGAATAAGTGCATCAGATGTGGTGCATGTGTAGAAGCCTGTACCACAGGCGCCATTGGTTTCGGATCAGAAGGGGAGCCATTCATAAAAATCCTTGACAGCTCCTGCGAATCGTGTGAAAGCAGCGTAGAGGCGTGTCCTACCAAGGCTCTCTCCTATGACAGCCGGATGATGAGTGTAAAGGAGGCTGTAGCCTCGTTGCTGCAGGACCGCTCATTCTATACCTCAAGCGGGGGTGGGGTGACCATTTCAGGTGGAGATCCCACATTTCAGGCGGAATTTGCAAAATCTGTCCTCAGGGAAGTCAAGAAAGAAGGTATCCACACAGCAATTGAGACCTCGATGTATGCCAACCCCAAGGTTTTTGCATCATTCTTTGATGTGGTGGACCTCTTTATCGTGGACATCAAACTGTTTGATGCATCGCTTCATGCTTTGTACACAGGTCAGGACAATAGCATCATCCTGCAGAACTTCAGGAACCTCACATCCCAATCCAAGGAGGTGCTTGTAAGGATTCCCCTTATCCCGGGTATGACCGCCACACGGGAGAACCTGACAGCCATAGGGACGTTTGTATTGCAGACTTCCCCCAGGACTCCCATAGAACTGATCAATTTCAATCCTCTTGCAAAGGACAAGTACCAGGTCATGAAAAAGGAACATGCCCACCTCCTGAGCATGGAACCCTATTCTGAGCAGGAGATGGATGACTTCTACGCAATTCTTACCGACCTGGGAGTTACCATCGCAGCTGAAGTGTAAGCGGTAAGTTGCCGCAGATGGAAGTTGGCTAAAAGAAGAATACAGTAGCACAGGGAAAAATATGGCAATGCATACACCCCCCTGCATCTGGAATCCAGATGCAGGGGGGTGTAGTTTGAGGGGGTGAATAGTTCCTGAACCTCCTTTTCAGGAGTGCCTAGAGGGTCTGTTCCGTTCTTGCAATGATATCGTTCTGGGTCTCCATGGACAAGTTGGTAAAGAATGCCGAGTAACCGGCGACTCGTACGATGAGGTCGCGGTACTCTTCCGGGTTCTTCTGGGCTTTCAGCAACTCTTCCCTATCAACAATATTGTATTGGACATGCCAGCCTTTCATGTCATTGAAGAAAGCGTGCAGCATTGCGGTGAGTTTGACCTTCGACTGCTTCGATTTCATTACCGTAGGTGTCAGCTTCTGGTTCAGCAGGACACCTCCGACGATTTCTTCTGTCTTCAGCTTGCTGATGCTCTTCATTACTGAAGTAGGACCGCTCTGATCCATCCCTGCAGAGGGAGAGGCTCCCTCTGCCAAAGGCTTCCAGGCTTTCCTCCCATCATAGGTAGCCGGGGCTACTGCACCTGCAGGTACGTTGCCGGAAATGCTGGAAGTCCCTCCAAAGTATTTGCATCCGATAGGACCGCATCCTTCACGGATAGTCCTGTATTTCTTGATTTCATCAAGGTAATACCCATAGGCTTCGACAAGCAGATCATCCACATAGTTGTCGTCATTCCCATATTTTGGGGCGTGGTTGACGATAATCTGTCGAATCTCCTCTCCGCCTGGTAGTTCGAAGTTGCTCTCTACCGCCTGCATCATCTGCTTTCCGGTGAAACGTTTCTCGTCAAAGACCAGTTTCTTGATGGCTGAGAGCGAGTCTCCCAAGTTGGCGATGCCTACCTGCAGACCTGAGACCAGATCATATTTGCTTCCACCCTCATGGATTGTCTTTCCTCTCTCCAGACAGTAGTCGGTGAATGCCGAACAGAGGATATCCGGAGCTTCATCGCGCAAGACGATGTCAACTGCAGTATCAATTGCAATGCCGGCTTTTGCGTAGTATCGAACCTGCTTTTCCCAAGCCTCCATGACCTGTGAAAAATCGGTAAAGTCCTCGAGTTTGCCTATGCCCTTGCAGAACTGGCGTTTGCTGACAGGATCGATGCCATCATTCATTGCTGCAAGGAATACCCTCATGAAGTTCAGGAAGTGTTTTCCTGTGCAACGATAACCCCACTTGCCAGGGACAGCGGTCTCTATGCATCCGATGGCAGAGTAGTCCCATGCATCCTCTGCTTCTACCCCATAGGTGATGAATGATGGAATTACTATCGAGTCATTGTTGAAGGCCGGCATACCGAAGCCTGACTCGATGACATTGATACACTCCTTGAGGAACTCCTCGTTGAGGTTCGGATGGAATCTGACCGATAGGTTAGGCTGTGTGAGCTTCGTGTTGTCTACGGAGCGAAGGATCAGGAAGGATAGGGCATTCACCGCATCGCTTCCGTCCTGGAGTTGCCCGCCTATGGTTACGTTCTGATAGAGGGGGCCACCTGCTGAGAAACGGGTGTGAGACCATGATCGGATCTTCTTCACGCTTACAAGTTTCAGCCAGAAGTTCTCAAGCAATTCAAGGACAAACGTATCCTCAAGCTTGTTGTCCTGTACATCTGTTGCATAGAAGGGATAGAGATACTGGTCCAGCCGGCCAAGGGAGAGTGAGTGGCCGTTGCTTTCGATCTGCAGCACGAGCTGTATGAAGCAGGTAAGCTGGAGTGCCTCATAGAAGGTCCTTGGCTTTTCATAGGCGATGTGACGGCAATTTTGCTCTATCAGAAGCAGTTCATTTCGCCTGTTTCCATCTTTTTCTTCTTGTGCCAACGTTCTGGCAAGGTCTGCAAAGCGAAGGATATGATGGCTGAAAGCGTCCATGCTGATCATGACAGACTGGTAGAAATTCCTTTTTCTCAGGTCTTCTGCTGTGACAAAATCTGTCTGAGCTAGTTTTTGCTCTGCTTGCTGTCTATACCATGCAAGGCCCTTGTCCATGATCTGACGGAAATGAGCGGCAATATGGGCATCACCTGAGGTTAGGTTTCCTTCTGCCTTGATGATCGCACTCTCATGCATTGCTGCCAGCTCTTCGGTGAAAAGCGCCCGTCCTTTGTCCAGGGTGGTCTTATGCTCCCAGTACTTGCAAAGCTCCAGCAGCTCCTGTTTTGTGTTTTCATCAGGGAAAAATGCGTCACCGCTTCGTTTCTCAAAATCATTGATTTCGTTTTGAATCCATTCGACGGCATATTCGGGAAATATGGGGGCTGCGTAGATAGCCGATGAGTGATTTCCAACCAAGAGATCTTCTGGTTCTATACGAATGGACATGTGTTCCAGCGTCTCTTGCAAGGCATAGGCTCGCTTGAGGATGATCGGCTTGTTCTCATGCTGCTTGTAAGCATTTGTATAAAATCTTGCTCTTTCGATACATATTGTAGGTTTCGTACTCAATATCCTTTCTCTGTAGTGCTGGATTCTTTCAGTCATACTTGCCCCCTTAATTACTATTCAATAGTATTTTATCTTCGTATGAAAGTCAATATATATTTGTTTGAAAGTAGTATATTGTCCTAATAGTGTATTGATACTGGCTTCACATCCTATAGTATTCATACGTCTGACAAAAAAACTGCAGCGCTGTGGCAGCACTGCAGTTGTTGGTGTGCTCGGTATGAGCATTCTCTAAAGGGTGAGAGTCCCAAGTACGGGTGATAGCGCCAAGTACATAGCCAAGA
>JBLXDK010000026.1:21761-29030 GCA_048264225.1 Sphaerochaeta sp. | reverse complement strand
GACTTTGTCGACTACATCGTGGTCCTTGGGGATCTCGGAAGCACAGGTGACTTGAGCAGCGAAATGGTTTGCCAGAACATTGACGGCATTGACCTGTTTGTCGACGGAAACGGCGACGCCATGGCCAAGAAAGTCAACGGCACACTGATCGTCCGTGCTGACAGCGGCCTCAGAAGCATCGGTGCTGTACAGTTGCATGTAGAGAACGGAAAGGTCCTGTCGACCTATCCCGTAATCCTTCCTGCTGCTGATGTGCTTGATCCTTTGAAGAGCGCAGCCGCCAAGGCGTACGAGCCGTTTGCCAGGGCAATGGGTTATACCCTCATGACCACTGTCCCTGAAGACCCGGCCGTAGTATCCCTCATTGGTGCTACCCCAGTCGTCAAGGCAGCAGTCCCTGCTCCAAAACCAGCTCCAAAGCCAGCACCAGCACCAGCACCAGCACCAGCACCAGCAATTGTTGCTGAAGTTGTAGCTGTTGTTCCTGCTGTTGTTCCTGCGAAGGTTGTTAAGGCTCCAATGGTATATCCTTATGGCGTAACTGAAATCGTGAAGAACGATGACGGTGCCAAGGAGTTTGACCTGTTTATCGTTCACACTAACGACGTCCATGGACGTATCGTTCCTGGTGATGGTGGAATGGGGTATCCTAAGCTTGCTACCATGTTGAAGATGGGTCGTGCAATTACCGACAACATCCTCTACCTGGATGCCGGTGATACCACCCATGGAACCAACCTTGCCAATATGTTCGAAGGTGAGACCGTAGGTGTCATTCTCGATATGATCGGTCTCGATGCAATTGCTCCTGGCAACCACGACTTCAACTATGGCGCAGATCGCCTTGTTGAAGCTGCAAGGATTGCTCATGAGTATACCGACATCAAGGTTCTGAGCGCCAACGTTCTTGATGAAGATGGATATCTCTTGTTCCAGCCTTATCAGGTATATGATTTCAACGGCTTCAAGATTGCAGTCGTTGGTCTGACCACCCCTGATACCGCTACAAAGACCCATCCTAAGAATGTCGAAGGTGTCACTTTCATGAGTGATATTCTTGTACAGAATGCACAGGCAGCTGTTGATATGGCTCACACCATGGTTGACTATGTCATCGTCCTTGGCCACATCGGCTTGGATTATGATGGAGCTTCCGGTATCACCAGTGATCTGATCATCAACAACGTCAAGGGTATCGATCTCTTCATTGACGGTCACAGCCATACCACCCTTCCTCAGGGAATGAAGGTTGGCGACACAATGATCGTCTCTGCTGGAGAGTATATGAAGAATGTCGGTCTGGTTCAGCTCCATGTCAAGAATGGCAAGGTGACTGCACTCTATCCGATGTTGATCCCTGCTAAAGATGTCCTCAATCCTGCAGAGTCCGAGCTTGCTCGCTCCTATGGAATCACCAGTATCCCTGATGATCCTCAGGTCTCCGAATATGTCGGATACATGACGGCCAAACTCAGTGATAAGATGAATGTGGTCATCGCCAATGTTCCTGAAATGCTTGACGGAGCACGTGAAAATGTGCGCACCAAGCCGACCAACCTCTCAAGGTTGATCACTCAGGCCATGACAGCTTCGAGTGGAGCTGACTTCACCATCACCAATGGCGGTGGAATCAGGGCTTCGATTAAGGCTGGGGATGTAACTGTCGGGGATGTCATTACTGTCCTTCCCTTCACGAACATCATCACTGTCTGTGAGATTAAGGGTTCTGAAGTGTATGCCGCTCTCGAGCATGGCTACAGTATGCTCCCTGCCACCAACGGCGCTTTCTCCCAGACTGACCTGCAGGTTGTTTACAACCGCTTTGGTGCCCCTGGCAAGCGTATCCTGAGAGTCCTGCTCAACGGTAAGGCCATCGATAAGAATGCTACATACAAGGTAGCTACTAACGACTTTATGGCAGCCGGTGGAGACGGATACTCGATGTTTGGCAGAGTCCTGACTGAGGGCTCCTTGCTCAGCGATGTGTTCATGGAATTCCTTACCAAGCACTATCCCGCTAAGTAAGAATTGATCGTAGAACCTGGGCGGCTTCCGAAAGGGAGCCGCCCATTATTTCACCCAAGTCCGAATAATCGCTTGACATAATTTTTTCAATAAGGTATCTTACCAATCGTTCTTAGTAATCATTCGTCTGTAGCTCAGTCGGTAGAGCAGGTGGCTGTTAACCACCCTGTCGGGGGTTCAAATCCCTCCGGACGAGATAGAACACATGGGCAATCCTCTTTTGGGTTGCTCTTTTTTTATGTGTGATGAAGACATAGGAAACGGCAGGAACTTTCCTGCCGTTTCCTATCTGAGTATTTGTAATATTGTCAGGATTTCGATGACATCCTTTCCTTGTTAGCTTGATAGACTTTCCACGTAGAGGCTACGATGGATTCAACTGAAGAGTATTCAGCCTCCCATCCTAACGCCTTCTTTGCCAAGGTGGAGGAAGCGACTAACTTGGCAGGGTCTCCAGGACGACGCTCGACATACTGGGCGTCTATGTCCTTGCCGGTGATTTCCCGTGCAGTGTCGAGGATCTGCTGGACAGAGAGCCCATATTCAGAACCTAAGTTCACAACCAGATTCTTGTGGTTCTCCATGAGATAGTCAGCTGCCAGTAGGTGTCCCTTGGCAAGATCCGTTACATGGACGTAGTCACGCACCCCAGTTCCGTCAGGGGTATCATAGTCCTGGCCGAATACAAGTAGGTTTGGTCTCAAGCCTGCAGCCACTTCCATGACGACAGGGATGAGGTTTGCCGGATTATTCTCCAGCCCCAACATCTTGCCGTCCCCGTCATAGCCCGCCGCATTGAAGTAGCGAAGGGCTACATAGTTGAACTCCTTGAGTCTAGAATACCACTTGAGATTCTCTTCTATGCAGAGCTTCGTGTAGCCATAGTAGTTGGTGGGATCGGTAGGATGCTTCTCGTCGACGGGAAGGTACGTAGGCTCCCCGTAGACAGCCGCGGAAGAGGAGAGGATGAAATTCTTAACCCCTGCACACACACACTCTGTGATGAGGATCAGTGAGCCTGTGATGTTGTTTTCCGAATACTTGAAGGGTTTGAGCATGGACTCCCCAGCGGCTTTGAAAGCAGCCAGGTGAACCACAGCATCCCAACCCTCGCTGAGCGCTTTGCGCACCTGTTCACGGTTGAGGATATCCCCTTCAAAGAAGTGGCAGCGCTCATCGACATTTGATCGCAATCCCGAGGAGAGATTGTCAAATATCCCAACAGTATCGTTGCGATCTAGAAAAGAGAGGGCAACATGGGTGCCAATATATCCGGCACCCCCAAACAATAGTACTTTCATGTACGTAGCTCCTTCATGAATTGGATTGTATCAGTTGAACTGCTTGATAATTGCAGTCAGTTTCTCTTTTCTCTCATCCAGCTCTTTTTTTGTCTTTGCCTCGACGACAAGTCTGAGGTAGGGCTCTGTATTGGATTTTCGCACATTGAACCACCAGGTGGGGAACTCGATGCGATATCCGTCAAAGTCAAGGACTTTGTCTGGCTTGGCGTTCTTTACAAACTCAGTGTGGAGGGCATCCATTGCCTTGTCCTTATCCTCAAGTTTGAAGTTAATCTCACCACTGTTCGCATAGGCGATGATCGTATCAATGAAACAACTTAGGGTGATGCCCTGCTTTTTCAGGTCACTGACGACCCCAAGGACAATGAGGGCTGCCAGGAATCCACTGTCACAGTTGAAGAAGTCACGGAAATAATAGTGCCCTGCAAGCTCCCCACCAAAAATGGCTTCAATGTCCCTGAGCTTTATCTTGGCAAAGGCATGGCCTACTTTCCAGATATGGACGGAAGCCCCATGTTTGGCCAGGTATTCGGTTGTAGACCTGCTGGTCCTGATGTCGACAAGCACATTGCCCTTTTCATGTTTCAGATAGTGATAACCCAAGACTGCGGTGATGTAGTCAGGCTGTAGGAAACGTCCTTTCTCATCGATGAACATGACGCGGTCTGCATCACCATCGAAAATAACCCCAATATCACTCTGATTGGTAAGGACGGCATCCTTGATATCTTTGCAGTTCTCCTCTTCCAGAGGGTTGGGTTCATGGGCTGGGAACGTCCCGTCAAAATGGTCATAGAGGTAGTGATGGTCATCACCAAACAGCTCCTTGGCCAGCAGATTGG
Organism: Sphaerochaeta sp.; assembly: GCA_048264225.1. Taxonomy (GTDB): domain Bacteria; phylum Spirochaetota; class Spirochaetia; order Sphaerochaetales; family Sphaerochaetaceae; genus Sphaerochaeta. Next base: position 24,859 of record JBLXDK010000026.1, on the reverse strand, counting down.
CCATGCCATGGGAGAGGTCAAAAGAGATATCGAGTCCTGAGGTATCCGGAGCATATTGCTTGAGGAATGTTAGGTAGGGTGTCTTGGCATCCTTGTTGATGATGGTACCTTTTTTCTTGGATACAACTATGTCTTCGTTGTTTACCATGGCCTCCAGTTCTTTCAGTCCGGTCTCAGAGCCTACGGGGAGAGCCTTTGTCCGGCTTATCTTCAACCCATTGTACTCTGCCGGATTATGGCTTGCTGTTATCTGGACCGAAGCGTCAGAGGAGAAATGGACTGTAGCGAAGTATACCATTGGAGTGGTGGCCAAGCCGATATCCCAAACATCCGCTCCACTGTCTGTAATACCTCTGCTCAAGGCTTCAAAGATCTCGTCGCTGGTTGTTCGCACATCCCTTCCAACAACAACAACCTTGCTTTTCAGCAACTTTGGCAGAAAGAAACCAATCTTGTAGACGGTCTCCTTGTTGAAGTCCTTGTTATAGATTCCCCTGATATCATATGCCTTGAATGCTCCCATATGCCCCTCCTATGATTGTAACGCAACAGCGAAAGCCTTGCGGTCTATCAATTCAAAGAAATGTACACTCCCATCCTTGAGGGTGACCATTTCGACCAGTTGTCTGAAAATTGTGTCGATCATATTTACAGTAGGTAACTCTTCAGTTTTCTTGATGCCTTCTGTCACCTTTTTTGCCTGGGTCTTAACAACTTGGCGTGTGGAGACCACATCCTCCAGTGCGAAGAACCCTTCATATTTTACAAAAGGCTCTCTCTTTTTTTTGGACTTGAGCGCAATTCCAAACATGCTGGGGTTCCGTTCGAAATCCTCAAAGAAGAAGGTATTTTCACATCGGTAAAGAAATACCCCAAACTCCCGAGAAATCCCACGATTGTTTCCATACCAGGTTGCATACGTCTTCCAGGTTATCTTTGCCTGACGTCTAGTCTCCAGTTCTGCAATAAAGGTCTGAGCATCTTCGTCCATAATAGTTTTTCCTTCACTTCTCTAGCTTTTTTCTATAGTACCATATACACTGCAATGCAGAAAGAGCTATCAGGGAAGACATGGATTATACAGAGAAGGATTTCGGAAAGATTTTAAAGACAAACGCCCTAAAAATGCGTCGTTTGATGATACAGAGTGGAACGACGTGCATGCGTGTGTATGATAGGAACCTGGAACGATTTCCTGTTACTGTTGATATGTATGGGCCCTATGCTAGGATCACCGATTACAGTGAAGATGGTTTGGATGACGAGACAGAGGCTGTTTGCTGCGATATTGTCTCGCGCATGTTGTATGTCCAGGCTACCCATGTGGTGTTTCATCGCCGACCAAAGAGAGTAGGCAAGGAACAGCATGAACTGCAGAGTGAAGAGTCCCTTATGGTTGAGGTAACGGAAAACGGACTGACTTTTACCGTCGACCTTACCAAGCGTATCGATACAGGCTTGTTCCTTGACCATATGCTCACCCGAGAGATGGTAGGGGAAATGAGTTCTGGTTTGTCGGTACTGAATCTTTTCTCCTATACCGGGTCGTTCTCTGTCTACGCCGCAAGGGGTGGGGCAAAGAGGGTCGAGTCGGTGGATTTGAATGCTACCTATACAGCTTGGGCGCAGAAGAACCTTACGGATAATGGGTTTCCGGAGGAGTTTTTCCCCTGTATTGCCGCAGATGCCTGGCGTTATGTGGTAGAAGCTGTCAAAGAAGGGCGCAAGTATGACCTGATCGTATTTGACCCCCCATGTTTTTCCAACAGCAGAAAGATGGATCATGATTTTGACGTACAAAGGGATTATCTGCGTTGGATTAAAGTGCTGAATGCACTTTTGACAAGAGATGGCATACTCTTGTTCTCTACAAACTTGAGTTCCTTCAGAATGGAACAAGGTAAGATTCGCGGTTTTGAGGTTCAAGAAATAAGCTCGCACGTCGCAGCACCGGGCTTCACCCACAAGAAAGGAATCGCGAGAAGTTGGTTGCTAACTAAGCAACAGGAAGTACGGATCTATGCAGAAGACCTGCAAACCGTTGACAAGAAAGCTGGAAAAAGCCAGCACGATACTGAGAAGATGGAAATAATAACCATGACAAAGAAAAAAGAAACGAACGAAGAGATGATTGAAGACGTCAAGAAGGACGCAGTAGTAACTGAAGATACCGTACAGACTGAAACCAACGTTGAAGCGACTGATGAGAAAGCTGTTGAACCAGAAGAAAAGACCACTGAAGAAGTTGTAGCATCAGAAAAATCCGAAAAAAAAGCAGCTAAGAAAACCGTTAAGAAGGCTGTTAAGGCTGACAAGAAGGATGAGGAAGCTGTTGTAGCAGAAGAGGCTGTCTTCAATGACGAGAAGGCTGAAAAAGCTGAGAAAAAAGCAACTAAGAAAGCCGCCAAAAAAGCTGAGAAAGCAGATAAAGCGGAAGACGAAGCTGTTGAAACTGTTGAGGCTGATGAAGTAGAGGTTGTTGAGGCAGTTGCTGTTACTGAAGAGAGAGAAGTTGCTGAAGAAGCAGCTCCTGTCGCAGAAGCTAACACAATTGAAGATGACGTACTGACCCTTCAGTGGGAAGATGATGATATTGCACTGGTTACCCCTGAGGCTTCTCAGGATGCACCAGAGACAGATTCCAGAGATCGTGATGACCGTGGTGGTCGTCCTTCCTACCGGGATCGAGATGACAGAGGCGAACGTCCTGCTTCCAGGGAACGTGATGATCGTGGTGCTCGTCCTTCCTATGGAAACCGTGACGATCGTGGTGGTCGAGATGACCGTGGTGGCCGTCCTTCCTATGGTGACAGAGAGCGCAAACCCTTTGACCGCGATGGTGGCAGACCTTCCTATGGCAACCGTGATGACCGTGGTGGCCGTTCTTCCTATGGCGACAGAGAGCGCAAGCCTTTTGACCGCGATGGTGGTCGTCCTTCCTATGGCGACAGAGAGCGCAAGCCTTTTGACCGCGATGGTGGCAGACCTTCCTATGGCGACAGAGAGCGCAAGCCCTTTGATCGCGATGGTGGCCGTCCTTCCTATGGCGACAGAGAGCGCAAGCCCTTTGATCGCGATGGTGGTCGTCCTTCCTATGG
>JBLXDK010000026.1:0-21661 GCA_048264225.1 Sphaerochaeta sp. | reverse complement strand
GACAGAGAGCGCAAGCCCTTTGACCGCGATGGTGGTCGTCCTTCCTATGGCGACAGAGAGCGCAAGCCTTTTGACCGTGATGGTGGCAGACCTTCCTATGGCGACAGAGAGCGCAAGCCTTTTGACCGTGATGGTGGCAGACCTTCCTATGGCAACCGTGATGACCGTTCTTCCTATGGCGACAGAGAGCACAAGCCTTTTGACCGCGATGGTGGTCGTCCTTCCTATGGCGACAGAGAGCGCAAGCCCTTTGACCGCGATGGTGGAAGACCTTCCTATGGCGACAGAGAGCGCAAACCTTTTGATCGCGATGGTGGCAGACCTTCCTATGGCAACCGTGATGACCGTGGTGGCCGTCCTTCCTATGGTGACAGAGAGCGCAAGCCCTTTGACCGCGATGGTGGCCGTCCTTCCTATGGCGACAGAGAGCGCAAGCCCTTTGATCGCGATGGTGGTCGTCCTTCCTATGGTGACAGAGAGCGCAAGCCCTTTGACCGCGATGGTGGTCGTCCTTCCTATGGCGACAGAGAGCGCAAGCCTTTTGACCGCGATGGTGGCAGACCTTCCTATGGTGATAGAGAGCGCAAGCCTTTTGACCGTGATGGAGGCAGACCTTCCTATGGCAACCGTGATGACCGTGGTGGTCGAGATGACCGCGGTGGCAGACCTTCCTTCAGGGATCGGGATGACCGCGGTGGACGTCCTTCCTATGGTGATCGGGAGCGCAAACCTTTTGATGGTGAGGGTCGTCCTTCCCCTGATTTCCAGAAGAGAGAGAGAAAATCCTCTCCCAAACCTTACGGCTTTGACAAGTTCAAGGATACCCGTACCAGAGGCGAGGAAGAGAACAGAGATTCTTTTTTCTGGCTTGATGACAAGAAGAAGGGTGACAAATAACTGCTGTCCTAAATAATAATGAGAGGTCCCAGGCTAACAAGCTTGGGATCTTTTTAATGACCTGATGTATCCCTAGAGCATGTGATGGTAAGATGGTGATCTTTAAATTACATTCATGAAAGATGAAATTGAAATGAGCATCGAATTGAATCTAAATTGTAACATTTTTACTATGGTATTATCCCATTTGAGTGGTATACTAAGGAGTCATGTATTTTGGGATACTCTTGTCGTATCGAAGTGCTTATGCTATTTGTCCTCTATGGTAAGGGTTTTGGATTAATTAATGACACATACGTAAACAGTTACCCGTATTCCGTTTGCAAATGTATTGCAGTGGAATGTACTGTTTAGCCCATAGAAGTTGACATAAGGAGATATCTAGTTTATTCTCTTATATGAGAAACAATACCAATTAGGAATATTATGAAAGAAAAAAGACAGACAATACAAAAAGGCTTGATTTGGGATGCTGTTTCTGAAGCTGACAACCATCCAAATGCTGAACAGATTTATGACACTATCGTAAGTAAGCACCCCTCCATCAGTCGTGCTACGGTGTATAGGAATCTGAATATGTTGGTAGACGAGGGGCGGGTGAAGCGTGTACGTGTTCTTGGGGGCCCTGATCATTTTGATAGGACCTTGGAAAAGCACTATCATATCCAGTGTACGCACTGTAAGCAAGTCAGTGATATCGAACTGCTTGAGGATGTATTCCTCAACAGTGAAAACATGGTTACCAATGGCTATGAGTTGGAATCGTATGAACTTGTATTTAACGGGATTTGTCCCGATTGTCAAAAAAAGCATGCTGCCAATGCGCAGTAAAGGAGCAATTGTATGGAATTGAAAGGATCGAAGACTGAAGCTAATCTGGCTGCGGCATTTGCAGGTGAATCTCAGGCGAGAAACAAGTATACCTATTATGCCTCAAAGGCACGCAAGGAAGGGTATGTCCAGATAGCCAACCTTTTCGAGGAGACTGCTGGCAATGAGAAAGAACATGCCAAGATTTGGTATAAGCTTCTCCAGGAAGGCGGAGAGATCCCCACAACTGCCACAAACCTGAAGGACGCTGCTGCCGGTGAACACTACGAGTGGACCGACATGTATGTGAATTTCGCCAAGGATGCACGGTCTGAAGGTTTCACCAAGATTGCAGCCCTCTTTGAGATGGTAGCAGCAATAGAAAAGCACCACGAGCAGCGCTACCTCGATCTTCTGAAAAATGTTGAAGGCGGCATTGTATTCAGCAGAGATGGCGAGCAGATGTGGAAGTGTTCCAACTGTGGGCATATCGTCATCGGCAAGAAGGCTCCTGGTATCTGTGCAGTATGCAACCATCCCCAGGCCTATTTTGAACTTGTAACAAAGAACTACTAAACGTTGTCCTTTAGGACAGTACTTGGGCAGGCAGTAACATGTCTGCCTTTCTTTTTGTCCGGAAGATTGATTGTGTTGATCCACACTTTTCCGATCTCTGTAGGGTGTGTTTCCAAGAGAAGGCCTCGCTGCTTGGCAGAGGGGCCTTCTGACAGATTTCTACACTCTATTCTCATGCTTGCATTATACTTGATGTGCTTTAGCAAAATAGTACCGGCTATTTATTGGGTTTTTTCTCCTTCTCTTCCTTTTCAACAATACCCATATAGCGCATCGGATTGGTCTGGACGAAGGCATGCACCTCATCATCACTGAAGGGTGACTGTTCGAACATCCTGTAGTAGGAGTTGTATGACTCCACCTTCAGAAGATGCACATTGAAGTCAGAACCGAAGAGCGAGCGTTGTCTCACCGTTTCAGCCTTCGCATCATCAAGTGATTTGATATAGTTGTCCAACTGCACGTAAAAGTCACTGTTGGTTCCGCTGAAGGAGAAGTCGGCGTAGATGTTGGGATAGAGGTGCATCAGGTCGACCACCTCGTACAACCATGGCGAATCCGGGATCTTGTTTGCAACGGCACTGATCATGGTGAGGGGATTCTTGTGTAGAGGATTGTACTGGATCCCATAATGTGCAAAGTCAATGCGTAGTGTCGGATACTCAGCAAGGACCGGCTTGTAGCTTTCTGGTGAAGTGTACTTCCAGGCATCCTTTGGGGGGACTCCACGAAAGCCCTGGTCATCACAATGTGTCATGATGGGGATGTCATGCTTGGTGCAGAACTTATAGATGAGGGTGACCTTAGCCTTCTCCTTTGGATCAGAAGGCCAGGGGTCGTATCCAAGGGGAGGATAGAACTTGACCCCATAGAACTTCTGCTTTCCCTTATTGAACTGGCTTTCCCGTTTGTGGTCTTGTATCACATAGGTTTCCAACAGTTCTTCTATAAATCCTATGGAGTGGGCAGGAGGGGTGATACCAATGAAAGGGTAGAACTCAAAGAGGCCGTCAGGCCGGTTCTCCCTATACCAGTCAAACCCTGCAAGGGTGTCCTCTGCGTACTTGAGGATCTTTTTCCCCTTTTTGGGAGGGTAGTAGAGAGTCTCCTTACCTATGTCGGTGCTGGAGAAGTCCATCAGGAGGGGGCACATCGCCATCTTATCGTAGGTCTTTCCCCTCATGTGCATCTTGCCCCTTCTGATGAAAGGTTTGTCAGGTCTGGGGGCATCTTCCTCGTGGGTGTCGAACTTGCCCATAAGGTCATCCTCCATCAAGGCCAACGACTGGCCGATGCTCTGGTCAAAGGTGGTGAGGGTGTTTGTGATCCTGTCCAGCATCAACGAGCCCTTACGGTTTTTTGTGGTAAAGATATAGCTTGGAGAGAACGCACCACTGGTAATGAGGTCTGGGATACCGCTGTCCAGGGATGCGAAAAAAGAGAGCAAATTCGGATGTTCGATGTTCATGACATGAAAATGCTGGTCAAAGAAATAATTCATATCAACCCCCTGCTTTTCAATATCGGGAGCAACAGGGCAGAGGAGAGCCTCTTCTGCCCTGTTGCAGCCCAGCTTACATTCCCATCTTCTTCTTCATCTTGGCCCAGGAGTCCTTCAGGGTGACAGTCCTGTTGAATACAAGCTTGCCGTCGAGGCTTTCCTTAGTGTCCAGGCAGAAGTATCCGTTTCTGATGAACTGCAGATAGTCTCCACCCTTCGCATTGAGGATCTCAGGTTCTGCCTTCGCATCGGGGACTATCACCAGGGAATCAGGGTTCAGGTCATCAAGGTAGTTGCCTGTGGTCTTACCCGGATTCTCGTCAAGGAAAAGCTTGTCGTAGAGCCTTGCCTCAATGGTTAGCCCTTCGGTGGCACTTACCCAGTGGCTTGTTCCCTTGACCTTTCTTTCGTCAGGGGTCGTGCCACCTCTGGATAGAGGGTCATAGGTGCAGTGCACTTCGGTTATGGTACCCTCTTCATCCTTCACCACTGAATTGGCCGTGATGTAGTAAGCGTACTTCAGGCGGATCTCATTGCCTGGATAAAGACGATGATACTTCTTCGGGGGATCTTCCATGAAGTCTTCCCGCTCGATATACAACTCCCGACCAAAAGGAATCTGGTGGGTAGCCGAATTTGGATCTTCAGGATTGTTCACTGCCTCAAAGTACTCGATCTTTCCTTCAGGGTAGTTGTCGATGATCACCTTGAGGGGGTCGAGGACAACCATGAGCCTTTCGGCTCTCTTGTTCAGATCCTCACGGACACAGAACTCCATCAGTGAGTAGTCGACCACCCCCTCTACCTTGGCAACTCCTACTCGGTTGATGAAATCCTTCATGGATTCAGGGGAGTAGCCACGTCTGCGGATCCCACTTATGGTCGGCATCCTTGGGTCATCCCAACCACTCACGATACCCAGCTTCACCAGATTGAGAAGCCTTCTCTTGCTCATGACCAGGTAGTTGATGTTCAGGCGCGCGAACTCATACTGGTGAGGTGTATGTTCGATGCCGTCGATAGAGGTTGCCCAGTCATATGCCGGGCGATGATCCTCGAACTCGAGGGTGCAGATGGAGTGTGTGATCCCCTCGAGGGCATCACTGATAGGGTGGGTGAAGTCATACATCGGGTAGATGCACCACGTGTCCCCAGTTCTCAGGTGATGGGCGAACTTGATCCGGTAGAGGGCTGGGTCGCGCATGTTGATGTTAGGGCTGCTCATGTCGATCTTGGCCCTGAGAATGTGCGTCCCTTCTGCATGCTTGCCCTGGCGCATCTCTTCGAACAACCTCAGATTCTCCTCAATGCTACGATCCCTATAGGGACTGTTCTTCCCAACTTCTGTAAGGGTACCTCGGTACTCCTTCATCTCTTCAGCGGAGAGAGAGTCGACAAAAGCCTTGCCTTCCTCGATCAGACGCACTGCAATCTCATAGAGGTTCTGATAGTAGTCAGAGGCATAGTACTCATGCTTCCCCCAGTCAAATCCAAGCCACCTGAGGTCTTCCTTGATGGCATTGATGTATTCCTGCTCTTCCTTTTCCGGGTTTGTGTCATCGAGGCGGAGGTTACAACGTCCCCCATACTTGTCAGCCAAGCCAAAATTGATGCAGATCGCCTTGATATGCCCGATGTGCAGGTATCCGTTTGGCTCGGGAGGGAATCGTGTTACGATCGTGTCGTTGGGAACCCTGCCTTTGGCGAGGTCATCTTCTATGATGCGCTCCAAAAAGTTGAGCGATACTTTTTCCTTGACCTCCAGGTCATCTCTCTCTTGCATGTGGTCTCCTTCCTTATACCCTTTCAGAGGGGCGTGATGTGAAGATGGTCAATCGTATCATATCAGTGGGGGTTGTACGAGTGGCTCAAGCTGAGGTGAAGCATCTTTTTCATAGTGAAGGCTATGCATGCCCGCCTCAAATGGCGTGTTCGTATAGTTGGAGAAGAATACACCGAAACTCACTGACCCTCCCATGGCTGGGATTGTTGTGCTCGATAGCCATACAACCCCTTGTTCGTTCCCAGAGGCAAGGGCGTAGCCCATGCGAACCTCTTCCCCTTTCCGCTCCAGATGCCATTTCAGGTACTCCGCATCGGTAGGGAAGGGGATCTGTGTCGTTGTCCTGTACGACCTGACCGAGCTTTCAATCTGGAGAGTCGACTTGGATCGGCCGACAGCGGTATAGCTCTCGTCCGTATGGTAGAGACACAGGCCGCAGAGACCCCCCTCCGGAGCCACTGAGGCTGTCAGTGTAAGGGAAAAATCCTCATCGCTGACTGCCAGCAAGAGCGGGCCATCGGGGAGGCATAGGTTGGCTCCGACTGTAAGGCTGAGAGCCTTATAGGTCTTTGTCCACTGTTGTGGTTTGCCCACCCAACGGAAATCTTTCATGGTCACTTTTTTCATCAGTCCAGTATAGCTCAGGTGATTTCTTTTTTCCACATACCCTTTCCCTGTGGTTGAACTTGTTGTATCCTATTGGTATGAAATCACCTAAAGAAACAACGGTCAGCAGAAAGTTGCTTGGCCTTTTGGAAAAAGGTTCTGCTAGCTACGCTCTTGCAGAGTTATTGCTTGCGGATGAGGAGATAGAGGCTCTGCAGGAGTATGCGAACACCGTCTCGATAAAGAGAATGAACTATAATGACCATGGGCCTGTGCATATGCGCCAGGTTGCCTATAACGGGGTGAAGATGCTCTCCCTGCTCCGTGATGCCGAGGTGGCCACCTCGCTGGTTCTGGAGAATTCGGGAACCTATGAGGACAGCCTCTGTGCTCTTCTGCTCGCTTCCTTTGTCCATGACCTTGGCATGAGCGTCTCCCGTACCGAGCATGAGCTCACCGGCCTTATCATAGCACGACCCATCATGGACAGGATCCTCAAGACCCTGTTCCCTGATGAGCTTGCTAGGCGCATTGCGATCATGAGTGTCGCCACCGAAGGTGTCATGGGGCATATGGCTTCCAGGAAAATCTATAGCGTCGAAGCAGGACTGCTCTTGGTTGCTGATGGATGTGATATGGAAAAAGGAAGGGCGCGCATTCCCATGAGCATCACCACCGCTCCCAAGACAGGGGATATTCACAAGTATTCTGCCAACTCTATTGAGAGTGTGACTATTGAGAGGGGTGTGGAACACCCCATCCTCATTGATGTCCAGATGTCCAGCGATGTGGGGTTTTTTCAGATAGAGGAAGTGCTCTTGCCCAAGATCATGATGAGCAGTGCAAAGGAGCATGTTGAGGTATATGCAGGTGTCATCGGACAACCAAAAAAACGATATTTGTAGGAGAAAGAAATGATTGGAGTAATTGGAGAGGCACTGATAGATTTTTTTGGAACAGGGAAAGAGGGTTCTTCTGTAAATTTCGCATCCCATGTCGGAGGATGTGGCCTCAATGCCGCAACAGCGGCAGCCAGGCTCCACAGTCCGGTGGGATTCTTTGGAAAGCTCTCCTCTGACATGTTCGGAGAGAGGATCATGACGCATATGGTGGACAATAATGTGCTGTTTGACCCTGATCTCTGTGCTAACTCTCTGCCTTCAATGATCGGGTTTCTGGCCCTCGATGAGGAAGGTAAGGCAAGCTATGCTTTCTACAGCAAGAATACTGCCCCCACTTCGATAGGCAGTGATGAGCTGTTGAGAGCCCTTTCGGAGAATTCCGACCTCAAAGTCTTACATATCGGCTCAGTATCGCTGGCAGTCGAGCCCGGCTGTGATGCCATCCTATCTGCTGTCGATCTTTTCAAGCCATCTCCTGTCGTATTTCTTGACCCCAATGTGAGGCCGACGGTCATCGAGGATTATGTTGCTTACCGAAAACGCCTGGAGCTAGCCATCAAGCTCTCAGATATCATCAAGCTCAGTGATGACGACCTGTTGTTGCTCTATCCGGATCTGGAAGTGGACGAGGCGGCCAAGCAACTCAGCAAGGATAGCGGATCGCACATCATCCTGACTAAAGGGAAGAAAGGCAGTACCTGGTACAGCCCTGATAGGTTCACCGTCGATTCTCCTATCGTCGACCTGCCTGTCGTCGATACGGTAGGGGCTGGGGATACGTTCAGCGGAGCCATCCTATCCTTTCTGCATAGGGGAGGCTTTTTCGGACCCGATGGAGAGGAGCCACGTCTGGAGAGCCTTTCCAAGGCGACCATAGCCCAGGCGATGCGTTTTGCCAATGTGGCAGCCTCCATCAACTGCTCGCGCAAGGGGTGTGATCCCCCCAGTCTAGAGGAAGTGGAAGAACTCCTAGCTTCTTTGTAGTTGTTGCCAATACCTGGTGAATAGCAGTACACTCAGACTATGCTCAAGCAAACCAAACGAAGAGTCATCCAGACCATCATCGCCATCCTCGTTGCGATTGCAATCATCCTTTCAGCAATGGTGCTCTGGAAATGGACTCATGCGATACAGTCAGACCAAGATCGTAAGAACCTGGAGAAGGTTCTGCGCACTATTGTGAAAGACCAGGGGGAGAGCGCTCTGCTCTCCCTCTCTGGCATACCTGTCTCCGATATCTTCTATGGTGATGAGGGGCTCATCCTTTTTGAAGAAGGTAGCCAGAATTGGCGCTATAGCGCATCTGAAATGCAGAACATCACCGCCTATGAGAAGGTGAACCGCAGTGTGGTACATATCACCACCACCCTCGATGCCCAGGTGAACTCCTTTATGGACGTCCTTCCTGCCCAAGGTACGGGAAGCGGCATCATACTCTCCCTCGATGGTTACATCCTTACCAACGCACATGTGGTGGAGAAGGCCAAAAGCCTGACAGTCACCCTGTATAATGAACAGTCCTATCCTGCCAAGCTTATCGGGGTCGACAGTGAGGACGACCTTGCGGTTATCCAGATATCGGTAGAAAAGGAGAGCGTGCTGAACCCGATCGCCCTCGGTACCAGTGGCGACCTCAAGATAGGGCAGAAGGTCATCGCCATAGGCAATCCCTTCGGCTATGACCGTACGATGACAGTCGGGGTGGTCAGCGGTCTGAACCGCCCGGTACGAACCAGTGAAGGGAAGATCATCATGGATGCCATCCAGACTGATGCGTCCATAAATCCCGGTAATAGCGGGGGTCCCTTGCTGAACAGCAAGGCGGAGGTCATCGGCATCAACTCCTCGATATACTCCACCAACGGCAATTCGCAGGGAATAAACTTCGCCATACCCATCGATACTGCCGTTGCGATCATACCCGATCTCATCAAGCTCGGTAAGGTAAGCAGGGGATGGCTGGATATAGCAACCGTACAGCTTACCCCGCAGTTGGTCTCCTATGCCAAGCTGACAGTTGACAAGGGAGTATTGGTAAGTCAGGTTGTCACCGGAGGCCTTGCAGAGAAGGCAGGGCTGAAGGGTGGGACCCAGATGGTCCAGTACGGGACAAGTGTGATATATCTTGGAGGGGATGTCATCATCGCCATAGACGATATGCCTGTAAAGGATCTCAATGACCTGTATCTTGCCCTGCTTCACACCCGTAGCGGAGATAAGGTAGAAGTGACTGTCAATCGCAAAGGTGAGACCAAGACAATAAAGGTGATTCTCATAGAACGGAGTGCACAGCATGTGAGTGCCCTCGTAAGGTAAATGAAGTAAATTATGGATGATATACGAGTAGACGAACGGTGGGGCGGAGATGCCATACAGAATATACATGGGGATGTCTCTTTCGAACAGAAGCCCTTCAAGGTCCATGCAGAGTATGAACCTGCGGGTGATCAGGCACAGGCGATTGAAAAATTGGCACAAGGGCTGAAGGACGGACAGAAGTTCCAGACCCTCAAGGGGGTGACCGGCAGCGGAAAGACCTACACGATGGCCAAGATCATCGAGCAGGTACAGCGTCCTACTTTGGTCCTCTCCCACAATAAGACCCTTTCCGCCCAGCTGTTCAGGGAGTTCAAATCCTTTTTCCCTGACAATGCGGTCGAGTACTTTGTCTCTACCTATGACTACTACCAGCCTGAAGCGTATGTGCCCGGGCGAGATCTCTATATCGAGAAAGATGCCGATATCAACCAGGAGATAGACAGGCTGCGCCTCTCTGCCTCCTTCTCCCTGATGGAAAGAAGGGATGTCATCGTAGTGGCCACAGTGTCCTGTATCTTTGGCCTGGCTAATCCGGTATCTGTCAGGGATATGGTACATACATTTTCAGTTGGCGAGAGCTTTCACCACCATGACGTGCTTGACCAGCTGGTAAGGATGCAGTACGAACGCAATGATGCCATCCTCAAGCGTGGTGCATTCCGTGTCAGAGGAGATATCATTGAGATATGCCCCTCCTACCTGGAGAATGCAGTGAGGATATCAGTCGATTGGGATACTGTCGCATCCATCCAATGGTTCGACCCCGTATCAGGGGAGAAGCAGGAGATGGTCTCTTCGTACACCCTCTATCCTGCCAAGCAGTTTGTCATGCCCCCTGAGCAGGTAAAGGCAGCAGTACAGAGGATTCGTAGCGAGATGGAGGATCAGGTTGAGTTTTTCACCAGCTCTGGTCGCCCACTTGAAGCCGAACGTATCAAGACAAGGGTGGAATATGACCTGGAGATGCTCCAGGAGATCGGGTACTGCTCAGGGATAGAGAACTACTCAAGACCCCTTTCAGACAGGAACCCTGGGGAGAGGCCTGCTGTCCTGTTGGACTACTTCCCCCCTGACTTTGTCACCTTCATCGATGAGTCCCATGTGACGATCCCTCAGGTTGGTGCGATGTATGAAGGGGATCGGTCCCGAAAGCTGAATCTGGTGAACTACGGCTTCCGCCTTCCTTCCGCCCTGGACAACAGGCCTCTGAAAGCCAGCGAATTCACCGAAGTGGTGAAACAGCGTGTCTTTGTATCGGCGACGCCTGGGAAAGTCGAGCTTAGGGACAGCACCCAGATAGTGGAACAGGTCATACGTCCCACAGGCTTGTTGGATCCTGTAATAGATGTGCGTTCTTCTGAAGGCCAGATGGAGGACCTCTACTCTGAGATCCGCAAGACAATAGCCAAGGGCCAGCGAGTCTTGGTCACCACCCTTACAAAACGCATGAGTGAGGACCTTACCGATTACTTTGCCTCCCTTGGTTTGAAGGTTCGGTATCTGCACTCTGAGATCGAGACCTTCGAAAGGGTCGAGCTACTCAGGGATCTGCGCCTCGGCACCTTTGATGTGCTGGTCGGGATCAACCTGCTCAGAGAGGGCTTGGACCTTCCTGAAGTCTCCCTTATCGGCATCCTTGATGCCGATAAGATTGGATTCTTGCGCTCGGCAACCTCCCTGGTGCAGATCATCGGGCGTGCAGCCCGTAATAGCGAGGGTCGGGTCATCATGTATGCGGATAAGATGAGCACTGCCATGGAGATTGCCATAGATGAGACCAATCGCAGACGGGCTATCCAGCTTGCCTGGAATGCGGAGCATGGAATAACACCCACCACCATCATCAAGGCGGTACAGGATATCCTGGAGCGTGAGAAGGAAGATACCAAGCAGAACCAGAAGCAGGATCTTGCTATCCTCAAGGGTGGCTACAATCTGCTCAGCCCCACTGACCGCAAGAAGTATGTGAAGGCACTGGAAAAGGAGATGCTCAAGGCGGCGAAGAACCTTGAGTTCGAACGCGCCGCTGTCATCCGTGACGAGATTGAGTTGATCCGCGACGGGCAGTTCATCTCCTAGAAGAGACGCAGCGAGTAGGCCCCCCCACTGGTTGTGGGATGCTGATACTGGGAGGGATACATCCCTTTGAGGGGAAAGTCCTGATGCTCCAGAACATATGCATAGAGGGAGTCTGTCGTAAGGACTCCCCTATTCATTGCAGAGGAGTTCGAGAACAGGCAATTTCTTGTATGATCCCACCCAAGACCCTCAAGCAAAGCCCCGGTAAAATACCCGTGGATATGAGAGGTATCCTTTGGTTCCTTGCTGGTGTTGTCGCCCGTTGTTGCGGCAAGTACAAACAGTGATGGATTATACTTTGCAGAGGAGAAATAGAGGGAGAAGGCATCATCGAGAAACCTGTTCCTCTCAATGAGACTTACAGAAGAGCCGCTCTCCTCCACAAAGGAGCCGCAATAGCAGCTGTCCAGTATGATCAGCTGCTTCCCTGGAAGCTTCGACAGCGCTGTCAGCAATTCTGTAACACTCAGCAGCGCATCCTGCTTAAGCTTGTTGTTCCCGTCATATAAGGTGGGATCAGAAGGGTCTGGTGGAGCCACCACCAGAGACCCTCCCTTGATGCCATGACCGCTGTAGTTGAAGATGGTCAGGTCCTTTTCTGTCAGGACTGATGACAATGCTTGGATCTGTCCAAGCACGTTGGCTTTTGTGGGAAGAGAATCAAAGGTGCTTGGATCATCATAGGCATATACATAGCGGGTTTTTGTGCTATCAAGTATTGCTCCTCCCTTTTGCAAGAGAGGGTAGGCTGTATAGGTCCTATGATATTTGTTGCTGAGGCTTGCAAAGCACTGCTCTAGCTCTTGTGCATCGTTGAGCGTGCCTTTCAGATAGTTTACATCAGTGCCATGATAGTTCAGACCCACATAGATTGCATGGATAGAGCCCATGGGCTCTTCCTGTAAGAAGAGTTCACAACTTTGGAAGAGAAGAATGAAGAACAACAGAGTGAGCACAGTCGTCTTTTTCACATGACACCTCACATACTAAGAGGTGTCATCGTACCATCTGCTTCAGAAGTTTAACAAGACCAAATCCAGAGGCCCGCCTGTGGTCATGGGGTGTTGGTATTCAGGCTGGGCGCTGAACAACTTTAAGCGAGAGTTTATGCTTTGGTTGTTTTTGACATACTTGAAGAGCCCGTCGACGGTGATCAGAGAGCCCTTTGCTGCTGGGGGGGCCTTGATAGTGACACTTGCTAGTGGTGTACTGTGGGGATGATCCCATCCCAAAGCTTCCAAAAGTGCATACGTAAAGATGCCATGGTTATGGGGTGCCGTTGAGGTGCCAAAATTCTTTTCATAGGAGTCGGTATGGGTGCTTGCTGTAAGCACAAACAGGTCAGGCTTCCCATATGTGTCAGATGAGTGGTACGTCTCAAAGAATTTTGCAATGGAGTTGTGAAGGACGGTATTGGTTGATGAGGGGCTCTCTTCTACAAACATGCCACTGAAGCAGCTGTCGAGGATGACCAGTTTCTTGCCCGGGATGGCAGCCATCCAGGAGAGGAGGGTTGCAGGGTCGAGTGTTTGGTGCGTACCCCCTGAGTAGGCGAGCACCAGGATGCCAGTCTGCTCATATCCATGTCCCGAGTAGGTGAAGATGGTGAGGTCGTCCTCTGTGGCAGTATTTTTCAGGGTGTTCAGCCTGCTTTGTATCTTAGCTCTGGAAGGATAATCAAAGTCCAAAGGGTTCTCGGCAGAGGCTCCTTGCTGAATCATCTTGTACCCCGTCCCTGTTCTGTCTGCATCGGAAATGAGCTGCTTGAATGTTTCATGCAGTTCCTCTGCATCATTGAGCGTTCCGTTCAAGTCATCATCTGGGTCACCGTTGTTTTCATAGTCTATCCCCACATTGATATAGTACACATCACCTTTTGCAGGCTCGTCCATAAAGAGCTCACAGGAGGTGATGAAGAGGAGACTTAGCAGTGTGAGAAGCAAGAGGATTCTTTTCATGGCTTCTCCTGTTTCTTGTGTGGGGAAAGGGTATAGCGGATACCTACTCCCAGCATGGGGGCTGTGATCTCCTTTCTCAGATGAAGGGTAACAGGCACTGTTATGTCGATGGCATGCATCTCAGTCTGCATGACCCTAAATTGGGGACCCAGTTGTAGGGAGTAGGAGATGAACGCTTCTTTTATTGCCCTGTAGTAGTTCGCTTCGCTACTGAAGCTGGCAAACAGCCCAACAATATTGTTGAACGTATAGCTTCCTCTCACCCTGAAACCGAAAGAGTTGAAGCCACGAGCCTGGTAATTGCCGAAGGGGATGGACGGGGTGACAAACATCGTGTGCAGGTCGAGACTCGCTGAAAAAACTTCTGTTTCAATACCAATAAGTCCAATCGCTATTGCTAGTGCATTGCTGCTGCGAAAGGGGATTTCATCCTCAAAATGGGGTATTGCTGCATAGTAGGAGTCTGAGATATCGAGGGCGTATATGAACTCTCCTCTTGCCAAAAGGGGATTTGCTGATATGAGAAGCAGGACTAGGAAGACCAGATATGTTCGTCTCATATCTTAAGTATACAGATATGCGTTGATTGTTCTATTCCCTTACTAGGGTATAATTGCTAATTACTTACCAATCGTCCGTCAAGATACTCCCTCATCCGGGAAATACGGACTGAGAGCCTAACTATCTTAGAGCGTGGTCTTTCGAGGGTGTGGGCGGTGATGGGCTTCCCTTCCCAGAGAAGGGAAACCCTGAAGTGGTTCCCTTGGAACTCACATCCGAGCACCTGTGCCCCTTTGAACTCCAGGTGGGGGAAGAACTCAGGCAGGGGCAAGGCATTGTCATCCTGGATAATGACATGCTCAGGGCGGAAGAAGATCATATGCTCACCCTCCAAAGGTTTGGATGCTTCTTTCGTCATCCCAGGTTGGGTTGCCAGATTTCTTGGAATAAGCGTGTAGGGTAGGGTGTTGCCCTCTCCCATGAACGATGCGACAAACAGCGAGTTCGGCTTGTGGTAGATATCCTCACCTGATCCGATCTGGCCGACACGCCCTTCCTGCATCACGATGATGGTGTCGGCAATTGCAAGGGCCTCTTCCTGATCGTGGGTCACATACAAGGTGGTGATGCCTGTCTCATCATGGATACGTCGTATTTCGGTGCGCAGGTGTTTTCTCAGCTTGGCATCGAGAGCTGACAGTGGCTCGTCCAGCAACAGAAGCTGTGGCTGGGAGGCTAGGGCGCGTGCTAAGGCGACGCGCTGTCGCTCACCTCCGGAAAGTTCCTGGCTTTTGCGCTTCTGATACCCCTCAAGGGAGACAAGGGCGAGCAACCGCTTTACCTCGGCTATACGCTGGGCCTTGGCAATGTGCCTGAGTTTCATAGGGTAGGCGATGTTCTGTGCAACACTCATATGGGGAAAGAGGGCATAGTCCTGGAAAACCATGGCGATGCGTCGTTGGTGAACCGGCTCGTTGATGATGTTTTTCCCGTTGAGGAAGATGCTCCCCTCTTCCGGGGGTATCAGGCCTGCGATAAGTTGCAGTGTTGTGCTCTTGCCACAACCTGAAGGGCCGATGATGCAGGCAAGCTCGCCTTCCTTGACGGAAAAGGCGGCATCGAGGGCGAAATCCGCATAGGACGCTTTAATGGTACAATTCAGACCCTTATCGGCCATGGTTCTCTCCCTTTGCCAGTTCACTGACGAGAAATACGATACTGCATACAAGAATGAGGATGCTTCCAAGGGCGCATGCCCCTTGGAAATTATAGGAGCCGATGAGGCGGTACATGATGACCGGCAACGTGATGATGGCGCTGTTTGCGAGCGTAAGCGTTGCTGTTATCTCCCCCATGCTCAGGGCAAAGGCGAACATCCCGCCGGTTATCAGAGCACCTTTGAGCAAGGGGATTTCGATGAGGAAGAAGGTTCGTAGCGGGCCTGCTCCCAAGGTAAGGGAACTCTGGATATAGGAGAGGGGCATCTTACGGTACTCAGGAAGGATCGTTCTCAGCACAAACGGTATTGCTATGACCATGTGGGCAAGCACCACAAGCGTATAGCCAACCGATACCCCTCCTCGGATTTTGTTTGCGATCAGGAAATAGCCCAGGCCTATGATGACAGAGCTCACTGTCATGGGAAGCATCCCGAACAGTTCCAAAGCCGATGAGGCGAAGCCTTTCTTACGTATTGCCGTTGCCATGGTAAGGGCGATGGGGACTGTCACGATCGCAACAAGAGCGGCAATGAGCAGGCTGTTGGTCAAAGCTTGAAGGGCCGATCCCATATGGCCTGTCCCTCTCTCAAGGGCAAAAAGCTGGCGGTACCATGTGAAGCTGAAGCTCTCTGCTCCTGATCGTGTGGCTGAAGCCATGAAGGAGCGCACCACAATCGAGGCTATGGGGCCAAGGATAAACAGCAGGGTTATGAGGGAATAGAGGAAAGCCAACAGTTTCCCTGCTGTGGTGGCGGGTTTTTTTGAGAGCCTCTCTGACGAGGTGCTGAAAGCCTCGCTTCTTGCGAGCATCTTCTGGCTCTTGTTGTACCAGATGAGCAACAGCGAAGTTATGAGGATGGAGAAAAGGGAGAGGGCTGCTGCCCCTCCGCTATCCATGGAGGTACGGGCCAGGCGGTATATCTCCACTTCCATCGTGGTGTACTGAGGCCCCCCACCAAGGACCAGGATGATGGCAAAGCTGTTGTAGCAGAAGAGAAATACCAGCGTCGCTGCCGAGATGACCGATGGCAACAGCCGGGGGAGGGTGATGGTCCTGAAGGTTTGCCATCTCTTGGCACCCAACGTCCAGGCTGCCATTTCACAGTGCGTGTCCATATGCTCCCAGTAGGTAGAAACCAGGTTCATCACTATAGGGAAGTTGAAGAAGGTGTGGGCAAGGATGATAGCCTTGAAGGAGTAGAGGATTTTGATGGGAGGTTCATCCAGGGAGAACAGGCTCATCAGAATTTTGTTGAGAAAACCATTGTTGCCAAAGAAGATGACAAAACCCAAGACCACCAGGATCGAGGGTATCACAAAAGGAACGGTGGTCAGGGCTCTGATGAACCGTCTTCCCTTGAAGGAGTAGTTCGCCAACAGGTACGCACCAGGAAGGGCTACCAATACGGAAAAGAGGGTGCTCAGGGCAGCCTGGTAGAGGGTGAAGAGCAGGAGGCGAATAGTATAGGCTGAGGTGAAGGTCTGTCGGATACGGGTAAGGGAGAAGCCTTCCTCTGTGAGGAAGGCTGTAGAAAGGGTGAAGAAGAGGGGCACAAGGAAAAGTGCCAGGAGCATTATTGCCCCTGGAGCAGGCATTGCCTTGTAGAAGCCCTTATACTCTCCTCCGACCTGTCTTGTCATCTGCTCATTACCTGTGTCCATTCAGTTAGCCATCTATCGAGGTTTTTTTCAATAGAGAGGGCATCGAGGGAGAGACTTTTCTTGGGTTTTGGGGCCCAATCGAAGGCTGGGGGTAAAACTGTACTGCTATTTGTCGGGTACATGGAGTTTGCCACTGCAATATCAAGCTGGGCATCGGTAAGCAGGAAATCAATGAATTGTTTTGCCGCTTCCTTCTTCTTGCTGGAAGCAAGGAGTCCCACCCCTTCAATTGTGGTGCTGTGCCCTTCGGTGAACAAGGCAGTCCTGTACCGGGTAGTCTCCTCGAATGTCACGTGATAGACAGGGCTGGTGGAGTAGCTCAAGACCAGAGGGGCTTCTCCTTCGGTGAAGAGCCCGTATGCACTGGACCACCCTTCGGTGATGGTAAGGGCATTCTCTTTCATCGCTTTCCACCAGGAGAGATATTCCTCTTCACCATAGACTTCGATGGTCCAGAGCAGCATACCCAATCCTACAGAGGATGTCCTGGGATCGATAAGCAGGATCTTGTCCTTGTACTTGGGATCGGTAAGCTCATCCAATGATGAGGGTATCATGTCAGCGGCGAGCTTCTCCGAGTCATAGACAAAGGCAAAGTTACCATAGTCAAAGGGAAGGAGTCGGTTCTGTGGGTCAAACTGCAAGAAGGCGGGGATGGAGGCGAGCTCAGGGCTGTTGTAAGGCTCGAACAGGTCTGCCTGATAGGCCTTTGCTGCCATGTCGTCTGTGATACCCACCACGACATCGGCTAGGGGGTTGTTCTTCTCCCCCGTTACCTTGATGAGCATCTCGATGGCATCACCGGAACTGACAAGGTTTACCTTGATGCCGGTCTTTTCTGCAAAGTCGGCTACAATGGTCGGACCGGGGCCCCAGTCGCCACAGAATGCGTCATAGGCATACACGGTGATCTCTTGGTGTGATGAGATTTGGGTTTCCTTCTTCCCCTGAGCAAACAGGAGGGAAGAGACGAGGAGAATGGCAAGAACTGCAACAATACTTCGATGCTTAATCATAAAGCACCTCCTTAGTGGTATTCTGCCATGGGGAATAGGTGTGTTTGAGAGTTGCATGTCTCCCTCCGCTGGTATTATCCAGATCAGGTTAACGGGTGTGATCTCAGGCCAAACGGCCACCCCAGGACACTCTTACCCTACTGAGATTGGCAAGATCTGTCAAGCCCAGTTTGTTGACCACCCCCTTTTCCTGCTGTACAGTACAGCTATGAAACACGTTGTACTCTCCTCTGAAGTTGCCAAGATCGATACTGCATCACAAGACGTATTCAGCCTTCCGGAGCTCTCCTTGATGGAGAGTGCCGCCATGGGTGTCTGGAGTGTGGTAGAGAGCAGGATTCCTACAAAGGATGCCTCGCTGGTGTTTCTCTGTGGAGGGGGGAATAACGGTGGCGATACCTTCGCTGTCGCCCGCCTTGCTTACAACAGCGGATTTCGCAAACTTTTGTGTATTTTTTCAGGAAAAAGGCTATCTCCCTCGTGCAAACGGCAGAGGGATATACTCACCAACTATGGCATAGAGATCATCACTTTTGGTGAAATTGTCACCGATAGGGTAAGAGAGGCGATAGAGCAGGCTGATTTCCTCTTTGACGGACTGGCTGGCACAGGCTTGAAGGGCCCTTTGCGGGGGGATGCCCTCACCCTTGTCCGACTCGCCAACCAGAGCAAAGCATATATGATAGCCATTGATATACCTTCTGGGGTGAGTGAGGAAGTCGCAGCTTCTGCTGTCCATGGCAAAGCGGATCTTACTATAACATTTGGCATGAGAAAGCTTGCGATGTACCACCCCCTTACCCGTTCCGACTGTGGTGAGATAGTGGAAAAAAATCCTTCCTTCCCCCCCCACCTGTTGGAAAAAGCTCCCATTGCCTGTGATCTCTACACCTCCGAGGATAGTATTTTGCACAAGCTCCCCTCCTCTTCCTATAAGAACAAGCGTGGTCATCTGGGCATCGTTGGAGGCAGTAAGGAGTACACCGGGGCTGCAAGGCTCTCTGCCCGCTCTGCGTTCGCCTCCAGGGCAGGCTTGGTCTCCCTTTTCTGTGATGAGGATGTCTATTCCATTGCAGCATCTGAAGCCCCTTCCCTTATGGTTCGTGTCCTGAAGGAGGTAACCGAACTCTCCTCTTGTGACGCCCTGTTGGTCGGCCCGGGTTGGGGTGGTGGGCGTTCTTCTCTTTTGGAGAAGATTTTTTCCCTGGAAAAGTGCGTAGTCCTTGATGCTGACGGCATAACAGCCTATGCGGAATTGTTGAACAATACTGAGGCCATCGCCCATGGGCCTCTGATACTGACCCCCCATCTGGGGGAGCTGAAACGGCTCACTGATGTCCTGTATGAACAGGCGCCAGAGGATACACCCCTCGCATTTGTATCCATGGTCCAGGATATCGCTGACCGCCTCAATGCTGTCTTGGTGGTGAAAAGTTCATTGGTCCATATAGCCTTTCCCGGTGAAAGCAGAATTGCTGTCATCGAAGGGCTCAACCCCTCCTTAGGGGTAGCCGGTAGTGGAGATGTGCTATCTGGAATCATTGGTGCCCTGGTCGGAGGTGGCGCGACTGTAAAAGAGGCGGCCCTCCAGGGCTCGTTACTTCACCAAGAATCAGGTTCTCTTGCCTATGCCGAACATGGCTACTATGACAGCGAGACCCTCATTGACTGCCTTGGGCAGGTTGTAAAGCGAGCAGAGCGATGATGCAAATATACTTCTTGTCCGTAACCTACCTGTTGATGGGATCGGCCTTCCTGCTCAGTGATATGTATGGAGGAAGGTTTGCCTTGTTGCTCTCCCTTCGCTATGTCTTTCGTACCAATAGGGGCTTTCAGAAGGTTATGATCATCATAGGCCTTCTGCTGGGTATCGCCTTGGGGTTCTTGCCCATGAAGCCTGGGCCACCCCTGCTTGGGGACCTCTTTCCCATGGTTAATACGATCATGCTTGCCTTCTGGTACCTGTTTCGTGCCATCAGGTACTCTGATGAGGATGAGCCTCTCCAGGAGAAGAGTGTGCTTGAGGCAACTGGGCAGTATTTTGAGAAGAACAAACGAATGTATGGTTGTATTACAGGAATGGTTGCATTGCTGCATTTCTTGGTTCCCAACTCTGTTTTATTATAAGGAAGACCATGATGGAAGCATATACTCAAGAGCGTATCACCACAGCAGGAATACTCCTCAAGGATGATCGGTACCTTGTCGCTAAGCGTGAGGACAAGGGATCCATCGGAGGCCTTTGGGAGTTTCCTGGTGGGAAAAACCGTTGGGGAGAGAGTGAAGAGGAGACCTTGAAGAGGGAGTTTCAGGAAGAGCTTGCACTCGACATTGAAGTCGGATCTCTTCTGCACACGCATGATTTTGTAAATAAGGGGACGCTCTATCACCAGAAGGCATATATGATAACCTGTAACGCGGGCCAGGTGCCTAGGTTGAGTGTCCACACTTCCTATAGGTGGGTGACCAAGGAAGAGCTGTCAAGGCTTGAGTTTGCACCCAGTGACCAGAAGATCATCGCCTCTTTGCTGAAGTAGGAAAATCAGGGCTGTGTCAGGATGCAGTAGATGGTCGAGTTGTAGGTGCCCGAAAGGGGATAGGTCTCCGGGGCCACAAAGATGCGGATATCCCCTTCAAGAACCTCCGCATCTGTGGTTGTTCCGTCGATAGGAGAGATGGTAGGAAGGTATGCCGAGTGAAATGTCGTAGAGGATGAGGTTATCTGGGTAGCGCTCGAGTTGGGTGCGGTCGGGTCGAACACAAGGTTGTAGGGCACAGGTGCTACCCCTGGAGACTGCAGGGTGAAGCTAGCAATAGTTCCCCCTGAATTTGAAGAAAACCTCACATTTGCCGAATCGTCCAGAGAGAAGTATCTGAGCCTTCCCACAAAGAGAGAGTTGCCAAGAGTGTTTTTGCTGAAGAGATCTGCATAGGGAAAGGGGTTTGATACGATGCTTTCCACTCCAAAATAGAAGGCTGAGGGTTCATTCTGATCGTTCTTCGGGTCTCGCTCCCCTATCAGTATCATCGTATAGTTAACCCCTGTTGTGCTGTTGGCAGTGAACTGAGTCTTATAATATCCCTTGTTGAGGTTCTTTTTCTCGTTGGTCAGGATAACTGTGACGTCAACCCAGATGTACTGGTACTTGTACTTGTATTTGAAGCCGTTGCTTCCATTATACGTGCCAGGTGCCCCTGAAGAATTGAAACCAGCCTGCCCTGAACCTACCAACTCAGGTCCTGCCCCTTGGGTAATTGCAACACTTCCTCCATTGTTCTCCACAACTGCGTTGATACCAGAGAAGTCATGCTGTACACCGTTATGGTAGAGACCTTTGACTCTGGTGACCAGAAAAAACTCTCTCCACCTGTTTAGCCTGATGCTGCCATTGGTGTCGTAGGTGAAATAAAACCGATTATTTGATGTTCCTGTCGCAACGCCTCCTGTATTGCTGAAGGTCAGTGTGGTAGGCTCTCCCCGATAGTTCAGCCTTCCGACAAAACCCGCATTCGTCCAGACCTCTGTTGCGTTTGCATAGGATGAAGGGGTATCAGGATTATCAGGATTAGAGAGGTCATAGCCTGTTATTTTTCCGGTAGCCATGTCATAGGTGAGCTCAGCAGAAAAAAGAGGCATCACTGCAAAGAGACAGAACATAAGGGATATGACTAGGACTGTTCCTGTATGCTTCATTGTAATGCTCTCCTTTGCTAGATAGATTCAAATTATTATAATCCCTCTAGATAGTAATAACCCAAATTCCCAACCTTTTGTAACTAGGCCCCTTCATCTCCCTCGACAGGCACCACCTCACCCTCGTCATTTACCGA
>JBLXDK010000025.1:0-31804 GCA_048264225.1 Sphaerochaeta sp. | reverse complement strand
ATTCGGATGATGTGATGCAAGGAAGGATCTTCATCAACTTCCTGGCGATGATTGTGGTGAACGAGCTGAAACGGTTCCTCTCAGCCATCCCAGCCAAGGAGAGAAATTATTGGAACCACCAGATGATCCTGAACAAGGTAGCCACCTATTCACGGATCCATTACAGGGGCAAATACAAGGATGTATATTCGAGACCTACCAGTGCCCAGAGACTGATCTTCGACTTGTTCGGCATCAAGTATGACTGGAAGGGAAAGTCGGTAAATGACGAGGGTGAGGTGGTGCCTGTCGAGGGAGATGAAGGGGCCTAGTTACAAAAGGTTGGGAATTTGGGATCATATATCTCAAATTACAATTTTGCAATTGTATTGCAAAATTGTAAGAATCACAAAATCCAGCAATCTGTTCACTATGCACAGGTTTTCAGCATCGGTATATCCCAAAGGCAATCTTTCATCATCGGTGCCCTCACTTCGTCTTTCGACTCCCTGCTCAATCTTGCCTCTGCTTCGCTTTGGAGAGACCCTCTTCACTTGCTTGCACCAGAACATTTGAGTACCTTTAGGATGATACCAAGAAATAGCATTTCTTGGTAACAAAAGAAGGAGAACCTATGAACACAGAACAATTACAACGTATGAAAACAGGAAAAGGCTTTATCGCTGCATTGGACCAGAGTGGTGGCAGTACCCCCAAAGCACTGTTGCAGTATGGGATCAGCGAGGACTCCTACTCCAATGATGAAGAGATGTTCGACCTTGTCCACAAAATGCGCACAAGGATAATCACCAGCCCAGCATTTACCAAAGACCATATCCTTGGTGCCATCCTATTTGAAAACACCATGGACCGCAGCATAGAAGGAGTCCCAACCCCAGAGTACCTCTGGAAGATTAAGGGCATAGTCCCTTTCCTGAAGGTTGACAAAGGCCTTGCCGACCTCTCAGACGGAGTACAGTTGATGAAGCCCATGCCGAAGCTTCCGACCCTGCTTGCGCGAGCAGTAAAACAGGGAATCTTTGGCACCAAGATGCGCTCGGTCATCAAGGAGGCCAACCCCAAAGGCATTAGGATGATCGTCGAGCAGCAGTTTGAAGTGGCCAAGATCATACTGAAGGCAGGCTTGGTGCCCATCATAGAACCTGAAGTCGATATCCACAGCAAGGACAAGCAGGAGTCTGAGAAGATCCTGAAAGAAGAGCTGTTCAAACAGCTTGCCCTTCTCAAACCAGAAGACAAGGTGATGCTCAAGCTCTCCATACCTACCCTGCCCAACTTCTATGCCGATCTGCAGAAAGAAGAGCATATGGTACGTGTGGTAGCCCTCTCCGGTGGATATAGCCAAGAAGAAGCCAATAACCTTCTCTCTTTGAACCATGGCCTTACCGCAAGCTTCTCCAGGGCTCTCGCCCAGGATCTGCAGTTCCAGATGAACAATGAGGAGTTCGACAAGAAGCTCGCCTCTTCCATCAAGGGCATCTATGAGGCTTCCATAACCTAGAGCTTGTTTGGGCTAAGAGGAATAAACCCTATGCACGTACCCTCAAGGGGTACATGCATGGGTATGAGCAAGAGTAACAAGAAGAACTGCGTAGAATAGGGACCCTAATCTACGCAGTTCTTCTTTTTCCCCTTCAGTTCTCTATCTCTATCTCTTTCTCTTTCTTCAGCTCCAGTTCCAGCTTTCCTCCTTTCTGAGTTGCTGGCTTTCTGGATCTAGCCTTTTTGGGTTTCAGTCATGCATCCCTCTTTGCATTACCTGTCAGCTCACCATCTCCCTACGTACCCTGCCTGTAGAGCACCGTCTTCTGGTAGTCTGATGGCAACATCCCGTAGTGCTTTCTGAAGGCCCTCCTGAAGGTCTGGCTGTTGGCATATCCGCACAAGGCTGTCACTTCGTTGATGGTCATCTGCTTCTCGCTGAACAGCATTGCAGCCTTAGTCAGGCGGTACTCTTCCAGGTACTGTGCGAAGGAGGTCTGCATCCTTGTCTGCATGAAGTGGTAGAGAAAGCTCTCCTTCATGGCAAAGTCCTTCGCCATGGAGGAGAGGTTCAAGGAGCACTGGTTATAGCGCTCCTGGATGTAGGAGACGATCTTCTGTATGAGGATCTCTTCCTTATCCTGGTTTTCCCCCTTAACACCTTGGGCAAACGTAAGGAAAAAGTGCTTGGCCTGGGCATAGGTGGTGAACACCTGGGGGGTTTCTGCATGATGCATAGCCTGACAGAGCTTGATGGCCGTCGCATAGAGCACCCTGAGAAGATTGGCGGTCTCTTCGGTCCCCAGGCTTCTTGCAACAAAGTTATCCTGTTCCAGTATCTTCAGTATCTCCTCTAAGGCTTCTGCCTCACCCCGGAGGACAGCGAAGTACAGCTTGCGTTCCATATCTGTGGAATAATGGTAACGCTCCCGTCTGAGGGTAATCTCAGAGTACCTTCGGAGCACCTCCACTTGCTTCTCGTTGGATATGGACTGCAGCACCTCACTACACTCGTTGGTGGCGTCGAAGATCTCGTTTAGACTTGTCTTGGAGGAGCTGACAGCCATGGAGGTGGAGGTCGGAGCCACCAGGGTGAACTCCTTCCAGAACTGGTCGATCTGAGAGTCCAGATACGTGGCATCATGATGCCAGAGCATGATCCAGATGGAGAAGGAAAAATCCATATAGAGGAAGTGCTGCCCCCCAAAGGCCCTTTGGGCCTGTTTCTGGGCAGCGATCCTGGTGAAGTCAATATCCTCCAGCCTGTCACTGGTAAGGATATCATTCACATCATGGATGACGAGGTGTACCATCTGGTAGGCAAAGCTCTGCGATAGGTCGATGTCCTCCTGCACCAGCCTGAGCATCGCCTGGATCTCACTCGTATCGGCCATCTTTCCATGGATGAGACGCCTGAAGAAGGTGTCTGTGATAAAGGGGGTTCCTCCAGCCATCCTTACCTTGTTCCGGTCCTCAGCCACTATAGCCTTGATATGTCCCAAGGCCTGCTCATAGGGAAGCAGGCTCTCTCCTTGGCTTGCCAAGCCAAAGAGCTCGACCCAATCCCTTCGGTTGCGCAGAAGGATCACAAGGGCAAGGATAGCCATTATGAGGAACATCGCCAGGCTCAGAACCGTCAACACCGTCCAAAGGGGGCTCATCATAGCAGAGAGATCCTTCAGCGAGAGTATCGAGAAGAAGCGAAGGCCACTTACATCAGAAGAGAGCACTGAGAGCACATATTCCTCACCCCCAACCTCTACCATATGCTGTCCATCATCGTAGTCGGTACCCACAACAAAGGCCTCGTCACCCCAGTAGGTGATGAGCTTGCCAGAAGCGTCGGTTATGAAGGAGGTCAGGTTCTCCCCTGTCCGTTGTTCGGCTAGGATCGAGGAGAAGAACTGGCTGTCCAACAGCATTACGATCTTACCTGAGTTGGAGGAAGGACTGTTGAGTGGGAAGGTCTGGACAAGGGGGATGACCTTCATAGCCCTGCCATCGACAAGGGCTGTGGTTTCTGCAAAGAATGCACGGGAAAAGGGCGCTGTAAGGTATTTCGAACGGAACTGACGGTAGTTCAAGTCGTCAAAAGCAAACAAGGAGGGATACATCTTCTCAGGCTCCAGATACGCATTGTTTGCAGAGAGCAGGTAGCCACTGTTCTTGGAAAAAACGTAGATTTCGCTCAGCATCGCGCTAATGCTGCGGGCGACAGGAAGCGAAACCTTTGCGTCGATGATGGTCTGAATGTCCTCAGATCCTCCATCGATCTCACCTTGGTAGATAAACTTGGCAATATCATTATCGAGAAGCAACAGCTGGGAGAGCTTGAAGGCCTGATCGAGGGAGAGGTCGGCCGTGGTCTTGGCAAGCTGCAACATCGCAAAACTTTGCTCTTTCTTCTCCTCCCTGATAGTCTTCAGCATCCAGCCCTGCGAGAAAAAAAGCACCACAAAACAGATGACAAATACCAGCAGAAAGAGCACAAAGGTCTTTGAATTTGGCAGATACAAAGCTTTTTTTCCCATAGTGTGACAGAGTATACCATGAGCTAGGGATACTCAACAACAAAAGCCGCCCCAATGCAGTTAGCCAAAACGATATATATAGCAATAGGGATCCCATCAAAAAGGCCCAAGAGTGAAAACCTAGCACTACCCTACGCTTCATCCAACCAAGAGACACTCTTCCACACAGCAAGTCCCTCATTGTCCTGTTTGTGCCCCGGGGTACTTCTCCCGTCCAATACGATCTTCTGTAGTGTGGCCTTCAGCTCTTCAACCAGGATAGGATGATCAGAGGCAACATTGAATTGCTCCTTAATATCAGAACTGAGGTTGTAGAGCTGAAAGCGGGGAAGCAGGGATTCCTCAACTGAGCCAGGTTGTGGAGGCGACCAGCCACCGGAGCCTGGGCACATCTCAAGCTTCCAGTCCCCACTACGGATGGATAGAGAGCCATCGATGCTCTGATGGACCAGCGTATCACGGATCTCACCTGAAGCAGGGTCTTCCCACAACGCCCTGTTGCTTACGCTGTCCTCAGCCTCTGACGGTTCAATTGCATAGCCAAGATAATCTGCCAAGGTGGCAAACAGATCCGAGAGACAGACAAGACGGTCACAGACTCTGTTCTGAGGCAGGGTGTCTGGCCACTGTAAGAGCAGGGGAACTCTGTGGCCTCCTTCAAAGATATCGCTTTTCATCCCCCTGAAATGGTAGCTGGGGTTATGCCCCTTTTCGGCAAGTTCGGCAAAGTCGGCCATAGGGGAACAGCCGTTGTCGGAAGTAAAAACGATTAGGGTATTTTCAAACAGCCCCTCTTTCTTCAGTTGCTCTTGCACCCTTCCCACTACATCATCACAGTGAAGCACGAAGTCCCCATAGGCATTGGTATTGGACTTACCTCTGAACTTGGGGTGAGGAAGGATGGGGGTATGGGGGGCTGGCAGGGCAAAGTAGATGAAGAAAGGTTCTTCCCTGTTTTTACTGATGCTCTCCAGGACCTTGTCTGTGAGGTGGTCAAGGACCTCCTCATGGACAAAGTCAGGGGCTGTAACCCCTTCACGCCAGAACCCCTTGCCGGTTCCTTTGGTAACATGGTCGGGGACTGATGTGAACCTGTCGTTTTCGATATAGACATATGGGGGCATGTCCAAGGAGCCGCTGATGCCGAAATAATAGTCAAAGCCAACAGCTACTGGTGAGTTTCTGATGGTACCTTTGAAGTCTATGCCTTCGCTCTGGGCAAAGTCAGGCTGTTCTACAAAGTTAGGAAGCTTGGGAAACTCCATGCCCAGATGCCATTTGCCGATGGCTTCGGTTCTATATCCACATGCTTTCAGCATATGGGCTACGGTAGTGCGCCCTTCAGGGATGAGGGGTGAGGAGTATCCTCCAAGCACCCCCTTCTTCAAGGGAGAACGCCAGTTGTAGCGTCCTGTCATGATGCTATAGCGTGAAGGGGTGCACACGGCAGAACTTGCATGGGCATCGGTGAACCGAAGGCCATGCAAAGCAAGGGAATCCAAGGAAGGGGTCTCAAAGGGACAGTTCCCGTTGTATGCAGAGACATCCCCATAGCCCATGTCGTCGGCAAGGATGTAGATGATGTTTGGCTTTTTTGGTTGTTGCATGGAGTATCCCTTCGCAAGATGGTGGAAATGGGGAGTGTTCAGAGAAATGGGCACTCCTTTTTCTTGTTGTTCTTACTCTTGTTCTTAACTCTTCTATTACGACTACTGGTTGCTAATATATTCGTGAGAAGAGGGAAAATAGTGAAAAGGCCACAAGAGGGACTCCCCCCTGTGGCCATAGTGAACACAGCTTACTTGTACTGGCGGTTGTAGGCGGTCTGCATCATCGAAAGGACTGCAGGCATCTGCAACTTGTCAAGATTCTTCACATAGTCGTTCCAAACCTTGTCATCGTTGACGTCCATCGAACCGACCATAAACTTGACGGCGCTCTGGCGGATGAAGTTTGCAAGCTCACGCTTGACTGTAGAGAACTTCTCATTCTCGTCAGCGGTGTACTTGAGCACAGGCACTTCAAGTTCAGGATGCTCATAGGGCTTGTAAAGATTGAACGTCTCGTCAAAAAGCACCTTTTCATTGTTCTCGGGCAGGTAGTAGGCAGGATTGCTAGGGGAGGAAGGCTCCTTTGCCAGACCGTTTTTCAAAGATGGGGTCATCGCTGAAGGGTAGGTCTGGATCCAGGTATCGTTCTGGGGATCCTTGTCATTCCACAGTGTCAGCTGATCCCAAATAGCAGGCTTTCCATCAAGGCCGACCTGACCGGGCTTTGCCCAATCCCAAGCTTCGCCCTGGAAACCGTTGCGCTGCAACAGGGTGCCTTCGGCACTGTACATGAAGTCAAAGTAGCGCATGATAGCATCAGCATGCTCAGTTTCTGAAGAGAGTACCAGTTGCCCGATCTCAGGGTTCTGGAAGAAAGCGACACTCTCCTGCACACCCTTGGGGCCCTTCAAAGGAGCAATGGCTGCAAAGTTGTTGAAGCGGTCTCCTCCGATGGTTGTGAATTGGCCTCTCCAACCACCTGCTGCAAAACCGACAGTAGGCTGGGCTGAGCTCTCTACCAACTGAGTGAGCTGACTGGAATCCTGGGTAAAGGAACCGTTGTAGATCAAGCCCTCTTTGTAGAGCTTGTTGATATACTTGAGGCCTTCACGATAGGCATCCTTATTCATTGCAGTGTCGACCTTCTTGCCGTCCATGATGTAGCCGACGTTGTCGTTGGCATTTGCATTGATGTTGGTGTCGAGGTCACAGTAGATGAAGGAGTTGAGAACAAAGCGTTCGACCTGGTCGGACCATCCGATGATGGAACCGGCAAGGGGGATCTCGTCATTCTTGCCATTGCCATTGGGATCCTGTTCCTTGATGGCCTTCAAGGTGTTGTAGAACTCATCGGTGGTTGTGGGGACCTTAAGGCCGAGTGCCTTGAGGAAAGGTGTGTAGACAAACAGCTTTGCCTGGTTGGAACAGTGGTAACACCCTTCAAGCCTTGGCAGGGAGTAGATGTTTCCATCAATGTTGGTCATGTAGCCGACGCCCCCTGGGAACTCGGTGAAAGCTTTCATCAGGTTGGGCATCCACTCTTTGCTGTAATACTTGTTCATGGGCATGAACAGACCTTCCTGAGCACCATAGGTGGTCTCCAGCTCGTTGTTAATGGCGAAGCCGAGGAAAGCGTCAGGGTAGTCACCGCTAGCGAGTACCAGGGCAAGCTTTTCAGTCGCTGCCTGCTCGGGGATCATGATGTAGTTCACCTTGATGCCTGTCTTCTCTTCCATGTACTTGGTGAAGCGGTTGGTATTGTAGTCCTCTACACAGGGAGGCTGGGCTACCATGATATCGACGGTGATGGGGGTCTTTACGATCGGGAAGGTACCATTGGGTGTGTACTCTACCGTAGCGGCAGGTGCAGATCCTTTAGAGCCTTGGGCAACGAGGGTCATAGGGAGCAAGAGTGCTACCAGGACCAGGACAACGAAAGTTTTTTTCATATGTTCCTCCAATTTTTTCTCTGATGACCTTAAGGTCAACCTTTTACAGAACCTATCATGACCCCTTTCACAAAGAACTTCTGGACAAAGGGGTATAATACCAATAAGGGAAGGCTTGCCACAACAATAAGGGCATAGCGGATTGTCTCCGACAGTCCCTGGGCACGTATGGCTGCATTCACATCCATGGTCATCGACGGGGTGTTCTTGTTGATGATGAGGATGTTACGCAAGACTATCTGTAGGGGATAGAGGGCCTGGTCCTGCAGATAGAGCAAGGCATCAAAATACTTGTTCCACTGCCCTACTGCGTAGAACAGCCCAAGCACTGCAACGATGGCCCCAGAGAGCGGAAACACGAACGAGAAGAGGAAGCGGATGTCCGAGCAGCCATCGATCATGGCTGCTTCGTACAGCTCGTCGCTGATGTTGTCCTGCAGGAACGTCCTTGCAATGATGACGTTCCACACAGTGATGGCGTTGGGCAGGATGATGGCGAGTCTGGTGTCATAGAGGCCCAGGTTGCGCACTGTAAGGTAGAGGGGTATGATCCCACCGGTGAACAGCATGGTAAACAGGATGAGACGGGTCACCACATTGCGTCCGTAGAACTCCTTTCGTGACAGGGGATAGGCAAGCAACATGGTAAGCAACACGCTGACCACAGTCCCTGCAGCCATGTAGATAAGGGAGTTCATGTATCCGATGCCTATCTGCTTGTTGGTGAATACTGCCTTGTAGCTGATAAGGTCGAAGTCCACAGGAAACAGCCACACCTTATGGGCCATGACAGCCTGTGGGGAGCTGAGCGAACTGGAGATAATGTAGATGAGAGGATAAGCAACCAGTAACAGACAGATGAAGAGAAACAGGTTGTTTATGATGCTGAAAATTCGGTCTGATAGCATCTCTTTAGTCTTGTATCTCACCACAGGCCCCCTTCTTTGTTGTATACCTTGGAAAGGCGGTTGAATGTCAGGATCAGGATGATGTTGATCACCGAGTTGATCATATCAATGGCTGTGGAGTAGCTGAAGTCGCTGTTGATGAGTCCCATCTTATAGACATATGTCGACATGATCTCAGCGCTCTCCAGGTTCAGGGGGTTTTGCATGAGAAAGGCCTTCTCGAAGCCCAGGCTCATGACAAAGCCCATGTTCATGATGAGCATAATGACGATGGTGTTTCTGATGCATGGCAGGTCTACATACCAGATCTTCTGGAACTTGTTCACCCCGTCGACCTTGGCAGCCTCGTAGAGCTCCGGGCTGATGCCGGTAAGGGCAGCCAGGTAGATGATGGCGTTGTATCCGGTGTTTTTCCAGATAGCCGACCATACATAGATGTGTTTGAAGAGGTGAGCCTCCCCCATGAAGTTAATGGAATCTTTACCGAATAGAGCACGGAGATAGTTAATGAAGCCTAGGGCAGGGTCGAGGAACTGCATCAGGATGGCGACCAGGACAACAGTAGAGATGAAGTATGGTGCGTAGGTGATCATCTGCACACTCTTCTTCCAATGCTTTGACCTAGTCTCGTTCAAGGCAATCGCCAGTACAACTGCCAGGGGTATGGAAGCCACCAAGGAATACATGCTCAGCATGAAGGTGTTGTACATGATCCTCAGCGATGAAGGGTTCTTGAAGAACTTGGCAAACTGGTAGAAACCAACCCATGGACTGCCCCATATGCCTTTCGACACCCGGTACTTCTTGAAGGCAAGTAGTACTCCATACATGGGTACATACTTGAACAGGATGAAGTAGAGCATGGGGAGTGCTACGATAAGGTAGAACTGCCAATGCTTGCCCATCTTCTGCAGCACTGTGGCTTGTTTGTTCTGGTTCAAAAGTCCAGGTTCCGCTTTCTTCATGGCCAAATTGTTGCATGGAAGTCCAAATCGGGTAAGAGTAGGAATTTCAAGAGAGGGTAAGGTTGCAGGACAACGAGGCGTCATATTTTCAAAATTAGGTCGAACTTTGAAAATAATACGCCTACCCTTATCCCTAATCAAAATATTTACCCTGTTTTCTGACCAACGCTCAAGGTATGATTCAGCTAGGTTGGCAGAAACTGAAGAGAGAAAGGCAAAACCAACAATCGGCATAGGAAGGGACACTTCTGAAAACCACGAGTAGGTAGCTAAAACCTAGAATATGAGATAAGAACAACAACTATAAAAAGGACTGTTTCCCATGAACAAGAAAGTACAAGATTGGCAAGAGCTCAAGTTTGGCATGTTTATCCATTTCGGCCTGTACTCCCTGGCAGGAGGGGTTTGGAAAGGAAAGAAGATTACCCGAGGGTACTCGGAGCAGATACTCTCCCATGGGTACCTGTCACAAGGTGACTATGAAAAGCTAACGCAAAAGTTCAGCCTTGATGAGTTTGATGCCAATACTATCGTAGCTCTAGCTAAAGAGGCCGGGATGAACTACCTGGTGGTCTCCTCCAAGCACCATGACGGGTTCTGTCTCTACGACACAGGGACAACCGACTACAAGAGCACCAACTCTGCGTGTAAGAAAGATATCATTAAAGAGCTCAGTGACGCCTGCAAGGACCAGGGCCTGGCCTTCGGCATCTACTACTCCTGGATAGACTGGCACTTCCCAAAGGCTCTTCCTATCAGTTCACACAACAGTGATGCCATCCCTCCCGAACACCAGGCATATACGATAACCCAACTGACTGAGCTGCTTACCAACTATGGCCCTGTCTGTGAACTCTGGATGGATATGGGCGCCCCAACCAAGGAGCAGTCTGAAGAGGTGTATGAGCTTGTACAGAGACTCCAACCTCAGTGTATGGTCAATGGAAGGATCTGGAATGACTGTGGTGACTTCCTCACCATGGGAGACAACAAGCTTCCCACCGTAAATCTCGATGTTCCCTGGCAGACACCTGCTTCCATCTACCATGAGACCTGGGGCTACAGGTCATGGCAAGAGAGAGGGGACACGCAGGAGAAGATAGAAGAGCTTTCAAACACAGCAAGACAGGTAGTGGGTGAAGGCGGCAACTACCTGCTCAACATCGGTCTTATGGGTGATGGCTCTGTCGAGCCCTTTGAACAGAAGGTTCTCCAGGGCATCGGCAAGAGCTTGAAAGAGGCCCCTCTTACACGGAAAGCAAGCTTTGAGGGCAAGATAACAGGTAAGACAGAGAGTGCAGCAGAAACGGGGAATGCCCTAGCTGATAAGAAAGAAGTGCTAGAAAGAAAAGAGGCACTACCACTGCCCACCATACTGAACAAGAGCCCTCAGGTCCTCCCTCTGGGATCACCTTCCTACAGGTACACTGGCTCTGAATATTACTCGTACCGCCCTATTCCCACTTCCCTTACGTGGACAGTTGAAGTGCCAAAGAAAGAACAAGAGAAAACAGAAGCAGGCAAAGAAAGAACCTACGAGATACGCTGGTGTAGTGAGAAGCCCCTTGCTGAAGAGGTAAAGCTCTGCTTTGTGATGGGAGAAGAGAGTTTCTGCTTTTCCCTTCAGAAGGAGAGGTGCGAGGATGTAATCCTCAGTGGTGTGAGGTTCTCTAGTGGGGTGCATACGATAACACTGCATACAGTAGGTGATGTTTTGAAGCGTCCTGAATTGAAGAATACAGATATTACGTTGAAATTGGTTTGAACAGATCTAAGGAGAAGCATATATGAAGATTGAAATTTGTCTTGAGTCTATCGAGAGTGTCATTGCAGCAGAGAAAGGTGGAGCTGACCGCGTGGAGTTCTGTGCCGACCTGTTTGAGGGTGGCACCACCCCTTCCCTTGGTGCCTTCAAGGTGGCAAGGGCCAACAGCACGATTACTATGAGTGTGATGATAAGGCCCAGGGGCGGGGATTTCTGCTACTCCGATCTGGAGTTTGCCGCCATGAAGGAAGACATCAGGCTGTTCAAGGAAGCGGGGGCTGATTGCGTGGTCTTTGGCATCCTTTCCCCTGATGGGGAGATTGATGTAAAGCGAAACAAGGAGCTCATAGAGCTTGCCCGCCCGATGGAGGTTACCTTCCACCGTGCCTTTGACATGACGCCCAATGCTGAGGCTTCCTTGGAGACCCTGATAGAGCTTGGAGTCGACCGCGTGCTGACCAGCGGGCTTGAAGCTACGGTGATCGAGGGCATCGAGGTGCTTGCTGCCTTGGTCAAACAGGCTGGGGACCGGATCATCATAATGCCCGGCTGTGGCATCACCGAGCGAAACTTTGCCTTCCTTGACAGCAAGGTCAAGGCCAAGGAGTACCACGTGTTCGTTCCGGGTACCACCGAGTCCAAGATGACCTATCGACCTGATCATATCTACATGGGTGGGATGCTCAGGCAGGCTGAGTTTGCCATAAGCCACACTGACCTTGGTAGGGTCCAGAGTGTTACTAAGATCGGGGGCTCCCTGTGAAGAAGAGAATATTCGTAGGGGGACTCCACCACGAGAGTGATACCTTCAATCCCATCATTACCGGCCGAGATGATATCTGGGTGACCAGAGGTGAGGATTTCCTGAACAGGAAGGGTCGTGATGCCGCCAGCGGCATCATCGCCACCCTTACCTGTGCAGGGTATGAGGTTGTCCCCTCCCTTATCGCCAGGGCTGTGCCCAATGGTGTGTGGGATAGGGAATACTATCTGGAGTTGAAGGAAGAGCTGTTAGCAGCTTTAAGAAATGCTGGGGATATTGACGGCATCAGCCTGTCACTGCATGGCTCGATGCGTGTTGATGGCATCGGGGAAGCCGAGCAGGATCTGCTCAAAGCTATAAGAGAAATACATCCGAAGCTTCCTGTCATAACGAGCCTGGACATGCATGCAACGCTGACCAAAAGGATGTTTGGCGCCCTCGACGGTATGGTCGGCTACAAGTGCGCCCCCCATACCGATACCTATGAGACAGGTATCCATGCTGCCCTCATGATGATTCGCGCCTTGGAAGAGCTCTTCATGCCCACAAGCAGTGCGTATCGCATCCCTATGCTGGTAGCAGGCGAGCAGAGCGAGACTTCTGTCGAGCCGATGATAAGCCTGATCAAGGAGTTGAGGAAGATGGAAGGACGTGAACATGTGCTTGCCTGTTCGTACCTTCTTGGCTTCCCTTGGGCTGATGGTGAGGAGAACGGGGCGCATGCGGTGGTGACCACCGATGGGGACCAGGAGCTTGCTGACAAGCTGAGTAAGGAGCTTGCAGACATATTCTGGGCCAGGCGCAAGGAGTTCGCCTTCTACAACGAGACAAGGATGCCTGAGGACGCCCTGGAGGCAACGAAGGCTTCCTTGGAGGAGAATGTATATCCTGTAGTAATAAGCGACAGTGGAGACAATCCTACGGCAGGATCGAGTCAGGATGTGACGAACTTCCTCGCCCTTATCCTCAAGGACAAGGTTCTCTCCAGTCTCACTCCCCCGTTAGTCTACCAGGGCTTCTATGATCCTGAGGTTGTAGAACTGGCCAAGAAATCTGGTGTGGGCAACACAATAGAGACTACCCTTGGCGCCAAGTTCGATACAGAAAAAAGCAAGCCTATAGCCATCAAGGCTAGGGTGAAGGCAATAACTGAGAAGTGGGAAAGTGCTTACTACAGTGACCTGGTCCTGCTTGATGTAGCGGGAGTGGATGTGGTGGTCACCAGTAAGCATGTCGGCTGCTATGATCCTGAGATGATGCGCGTCCTTGGGGTAAAGCCTGAGGACAGAAAGGTCATCGTGGTGAAGCTTGGGTATCTGGAGCCAGAGATCCGCGCCATTGCCAAGAGGTCGATGATGGCCCTGACAACGGGTTCAACTGATGAGTTGTTTGAGAGGCTGCCATATAAGAAGCTCAAGAGGCCGATCTATCCCTTGGATGGGGAGTTTGAGGCGGAGTTGATGAAGCTGTAAACAGCAGAAGATTGTTATTGGAAGGATAAGGCTAGAATCTCTTGATGGTCCATTTTCAAGAAAGAACTAAAGGAAGTGGGGATAGAAAGGGCTGGCGGGATAGTCTAGGAACACCAAGGGGGAGCCTGATAGTAGGTTCCCCCTTGGTATTCATTGCTCTACAAAGCTAATCTGGCTCATCATCCCCAGAGCCATAGAGATTTCACAGATAGTATCAAGAGTCAGGTTTGTATATCCGCTCAAAATCTGCGATACATTTGATGGTGTTGTATGCAACTCCCTCGCTAAATCTGCCTCAGACATATTTCTTGCTTTCATAGCATCTAAGATTTTTTTAGTAACTTCATTTTTTAACATTTCTTTTCTAATATTAGAATTATCCATGTAGGTTTTAGAAATCCTAATAAAATTTCCAATGCCGCTCTTACTCATTGTGTTGGCCTCCCATCTAGGGTAATGATACTATCATTTTTATTTCATAAACCAAAATTAGTGCTTATTTTTTGGTAATACTATCACTCACTTCCTCACCTACCTATTTTTATCGATTATAGGTATCCCAAGGTCTTCAGGCTTTTTCCCAAATACTTTGAGCGTCTCCACAAAGTCCTCCGCTTCGATGATATCATTAGAGTAATTTGAGATTATAGTTTCCAGGCTTGTTGCATCCAAGGAGATGGTTGAAGAACAAGAATTTAGAAGGCGAATAGACTGATCATCAATAGATGAGGCAATTTTATAATACTTTCCTTCAGGATCCCTCGTATCCACTTCATACAAACAAGTAAAAAGAGATTCATCGATCAAGTTGTTTTCAAGCAGTTTTCTCACTATAGACCTGTATGGCAACCACCACACCAGATGGATCCGTGCAATAAAGCGAAGCATCGTAGAGTAGTGTTGTTTTGGCAGATCACCATCTACCCATTGCCTACTAAGGGAGATCAACCTGCTAGAAGGTAGAAGAAATTCTGAGGCAAAGTAATTAGCCTCGATATCATCTTTATTCGTGAAATCATCGGTCATACAAATCCGGTATTCACTACCGTGTGAAGAAGGATAAAAATAATGATACAGTTCATGTGCTAATGCAAATAGCTGTCGATCATAATAATCAGCTGTATTCAAACCTATAAAATGATGGTCCTCTCCTCCAGACCTGGACAGGTGATATAGTGCTGAGAACTGCGGGGTGCTACTGTCTGTTGAAGAAGATACAGGGGCTTGTATTATGTGAAGTCCTAGGGATTCACAATATGCTAAAAGATTGTTGGCAACGGGAAGATCCATACCACCAATGCAGGATCGTTTCTCTTTAACCATCAGCTCAATCCTTCTGCGACTTGCCTTATCCGGACATACTGGTCTAACCATGAACTTCATCCTTATACAAATCGTGAAGGACCACATTGCGTTTAAGAGTCATCATCATGTGAAACATGGCATCAAACTGCTCTTTAGCTTCTGGAGTATGTATGTTACCCCTAAGATACAAATTCTCCATTCCTTGTGGTTCTTCATCAAGGCACAACTCTTCAAACGAAAAATCCAAAGTCGCAATCAACGCATCGAGCTGGGGTAGGGATGGAAGATAGGATCCATTCTCTATCCTACCGATCACCTGCCTATGTATTGCGGTTTCTTTTCCTAATACATCTTGAGTCAGACCAAGACCTTCTCTCTTCTGTTTGACCAGGGAGGCAAGTTTCTCCTGGGATAGTACTTTCATGACAATCTCCTATGCATAAGATACCTTTTATATCAATAAATATCAATGGAAATGCTTTGATGATATAATCCATATCAAATGAAACTTAAAAAGTTATTTTCTTTTAGAATTTTCCGATACTTCTAAAACTCCTTTATCCCCTTTCTCCTACCACATTCCGAAGTATCGACAGGCAGATTGAGTAATCACGATATGACCAGTATCCTATGGATAGGATAAGGAGAAGACAATGAGAGATTATCTTTTTGCAACACCTAGCCTGTGGGAAGGGATTGCCAGAAACATTGATTTGTTTGGAACCTTACAGGAATATACTTTTTCTGAAAATCCCATAGAGTCTGATCTCCAAGCCCTGCAAAACGATATGAATTGCCTTCGAAAAGATATGGATACTGCGGTACCTGAGGGTTTTGGTAGAGACGAGTAACATAGAAAGCTAGCGAGCAACAGCTGTTTTATTATTCCCACAAGATGTTTCACCCCCAGGATAACCAAGGGGGAACCTGGCTCCAGATTCCCCCTTACCTCTACCAGTTGCAATATTACACTTTTACCCCACCTTAAACGGTGTCTCCTCCACTGCTTCCAGATAGCTCAGGATATTCTTCAGGAAATAGTCCATGAAATAGGCAGAGCACTGTTCTGTAATGCTTGAGATAGGAGGTACCTCTATTCCCATGAAATTGATCCAATCGGGGATTAATGGGGAGACCTCTCGCTCAAGGTCCTGTATGAATGTATTGCCCAGTATGTCCACCATCCTACCAAAGGCATATATCTTTTCAATGCCCAGAAGGGTTGTTATGTTAGCAAGGATCGGAGCAAGGTATATGATGATCTTCCTATAGAAGTCAGATGCTTCTCCGTCCCGGATAAGACGCAATGCCTCTTCATATGGCAGATGAAACTTTGCTTCCATGAAGTCCCTGGAGATAAAGGCTGAAAGGCAGTTCTTCCCACCACACCAGCAAAGAACATCCTCTTCAGCATTGGTTATCTTGAGGTGGCCAAGCTTGCCTGGCATATTGTTGGCGCTTGTCTTTTGTATATGCCTGTCCAAGGCAATGGAACACCCAATTCCCGTATCAAGCTTTACTACCATGAAGTTGTGCGGCTTGACCTTGGTGAGGTTCACATGGTTGCAGATAAGATTCGTGTCATTCAGGAGGAAGAAGGGAAGGTTCAGGTATGCCAGCTCTTTTCCAAGATCCACATCCTTCAAGTCCAAGGCCTTGATATGCGTTAATTTCCTATTATCCTCATCGATGATACCCTCGGCACTCATCACAATGGCGTATACCCTACTTTTGGCATGCTTGAGGGCTGTATGTACACCTTCTTTGATGATAAAGACGACATCCATCTCTTTGTCCAATGCATATCTGTCATACTGCAATACCTCTCCGTCACAGGTATTCAGATAGACGCTGAGGCTGTTGTACGTAAATTCCAAGGAAATGATCAGGAATGCCTTGTAGTTCACCTTCAGGCCAATGGGCTTTCGCCCATAGCCTGGAGTATCCTCAAGAGGAAACTCCAGGACATAGCCAAAGTCACTCAGATCCTTGACCAGGTTCGATAGTGTCTGATTGGCAAGCTTGGTCAGGTTGGAGACCTTCTTCCGGTTAATCCCTGGATTGGTCATGACGACCTCAAGAATCTTGGTGTAATTCTTGATCTTCATCTTATCCTGGCTCGTCGTTCTTACCATTTTTTATGCCTATCGTTATCGTAGTATCAAAGCTGAAGGGACAGGCCGTTCAGCTTCAAGGTTCGAAGGACTGTACCGATCTGAAATCTCCATATGTCGGAGCCCTTCCCAGAGGATCTGTGCTGACCCTCCCCCATCAAGATTAAGGATATCGTCATACTTCTGCAAGGCACAGAACTGTGCAAGCTCCAAAAGCGAGCAGCCAGTACTGTCTTGCTTGGGCTTGTACAATAACTTCCCCGCACCCTCAGCCCAGATAAGGACAGCCTCCCCCTCGGAATTGGTTCCCACTGCGATGCGGGCGGCTCTTGCCGTCTCAAACGGCAAGGGGTAGACCGTGGAAGGAAACGGAACCTTATCCCGCTGCTTGTTATAGAAAGGACAGGTCAGCGATCCGATCATCTTGTGATCTTCCATCGCCGAAGGGCCTACCTGTACCCCAAAAACATACTCTTCCATCCCATGGTAGGTAACGCTCGTATCGGTAATGTCTACTTGCTCCTTCACGCTTATGACAAAGCCTGCCATAGGGATGGTGCTACCACCACCGCACTTGATGGCTATGATGCAGTCCTCTGTGATGATTATATCAGTACCCTCATGGTTTGGAGTCTGTCTATGTTCGGGCCTGAAATGAAAAGTCGCGTTCTTGTTGTGGATGTATTCTATCCCGTCAATTTCCACTGCAAGGCTGGTAAGTTCCCTATGTTGCACACTTGTCGATCCTTGCTTGTCCACAAGCAGCACAGGGCGATGATTGAGGGGCGGTAGAAGAATTACTCCATCCTTCAAGGCAAGCCCGTAGGGCGTGCCTAGCTGGCAGTACGGGGAGTCTATATCGGTAGGGTCCATAAGGAAGAAGTGGGAGTTGACTATGCATGGCTCTTTCTCCTGCTGGGAGAGAAAGCCCATCTTTGCATGGATCGGGATAAACCATACCTCTGATCGTTGCCCCTTCACTGTCCTGATCAGATCATCCTTTTCAAGCTGGGTAATAATTGTAGAAGCTCTTTCATCTTCAACGATGAACGAGCCTTCCCATCGTATCTTGCCCTTCTTCACCTGCTCATTGAGGTAGATGGAAGTTGCAACGTTCTTCACGAAGAACCTTCCATCCTCATGTTCCATAGGACAATCGACATCCATCTCTTCATCGACATGGATAAAGGCGATGAGCCCATAGAGCTCTGGGTGTTTGGGCAGGATGTTGAGGTTGTACAACCTGGCTATCTCACTGATGGATTTCTTGTCAAATCCTGGGAACAGGAATTCAACCTTGTTCCAGTCAAACCCTTCGACTATCTGATACCTCTGTATCTCACCACTTGCATGCTGCATTGTTTCAATTCTATTTCTCATATTATCCCTTGATACCTGAACTCATTGTATTTTCTATGATGAATCGCTGACAGAAGGCAAAGACTGTCAGCAGCGGAAGCACAGAGAGCACACTGCCTGCCAATAGCAAGTTCCATTTTACGTCATATTGGTTTTGGAACTGCGACAGTGCCACTGTCACCGTATACAGATTCCGATCTGAAAGGTAGAGCATCGGTCGCAAGAGGTCATTCCAGTTGTTCATGAAGGCTATTATGAACAGTGTGGCGATGGGACCGCTTGCCTGGGGCAGGTAGATTCGCCTGAACATCTGGTAGGCATTCACCCCGTCGATGATCCCTGCATCAAACAGGGCCGAAGGCACCTGGTTGAAGAACTCCTTGAGCATGAAGGTCCCAAAGGCCCCAGCAAGGAAGGATGGGATTATGAGGGGCAG
Organism: Sphaerochaeta sp.; assembly: GCA_048264225.1. Lineage (GTDB taxonomy): Bacteria > Spirochaetota > Spirochaetia > Sphaerochaetales > Sphaerochaetaceae > Sphaerochaeta. Next base: position 13,205 of record JBLXDK010000025.1, on the reverse strand, counting down.
GTAGGTATCCAGCCAGTTCAACTTCAAGAAAAGGAAGTACTCTGGGATGATCGTCACCTGTACTGGGATCATGAGGGTAAACAACAGTACGCTGAAGATCAGAGTCCTACCTCTGAACCTCATCTTTGCCAGGGAGAACCCTGCCAAGGAGCATACAAGAACCTGGCCGAATGCAGCGAGTGAATACACCCAAAGGCTGTTGAAGGTGTAACGGCCAAAGTTATATTTTGTAAAGACATTCTTGTAGTTGTCAAATACCTGGTCGGTAAAAAACAGGTCGGGGATGAATTTGGGCGGGACGGAGAAGATGTTCTTATCTGACATGAACGAGTTAGACACCATCCACAGGAAAGGGAATACGTAGATGATGGTAACAAGGCTTACCAGCAACAACCTCAAGATTTGGGAATGCTTTGTTTTCATTGTTCTGCCTCCCTAATCCAATGGTTGGGCGTACTTTTTTCGTATGTAGAGGTTCATGACCGTAAGAAGCCCTACAAAGATCAGCAGGATGTACGCAATGGCTGAAGCGAATCCTACCCGGTAATACACGAAGGCATTGAGATAGACATCATAGACCAGGGTATTGCTTGAGTTGCCCGGTCCTCCCTTGGTCATGGCATAGATCAGTTCGAAGTTCTTGAAGGAATCAATGATGGAAATGGTAAGGACAAAGAAGACTGTGGGCATCAGCATGGGCAGCGTTATCCTGAAAAAGCTCTGGACCGGATTCGCTCCGTCAACCTTTGCTGATTCCAGGGTTTCCCCGGGGATGTTCTGCAGGCCGGCAAGGAAGAGAATCATGTAGTAGCCTGACATCTTCCAGACCTGTACGAAGGCTACGCTCTTCAGCGAAAGCTTCATATCCCCCAACCAGTAAGGAGGGGTAATTCCAAAGGCTGCTATCAGGTTGTTGATCAGGCCGTAGGTAGGTCCAAGCATCCAGTTCCATACGATACCCACAGCAACAGCTGATGTTACGACAGGCAGGTAGATGGCAGCACGGAAAAAGCTGATGCCCCTGAACTGGACATTGATAAGAACTGCAAGGGCAAGCCCAAGCACAATGGATCCAAGTACATATATGAAAGAGAACTGAAAGGTGTTCAGGACAATGGTGATAAATTCCTCACTGGCAAACAGCTCCCTATAGTTTCCAAACTTCAGAAATGCAGGGGAACCCAGCAGGTTCCAATCGGTGAAACTCAGATAGAAGGATGAGACGATCGGGATCAGGCGAAAGACCAACAGCCCGATCACTGTGGGGAGTATGAATAGCCAAGGGGTTAGTTTTCCATGCCACTTGTAGGTTACATCAGCCATAGTTCATTCCTTTTCATGGTTGGCGCCCATGCACAAGCAGGGCGCCAGGAAAGCATTCAGTCCTTACTTGTAGTAGCGAGCAAGAACAGCGTTGATATTCTTTGTTCCCTTACTGAAGGCATCATCAAAGCTAGCATGTCCGTTGATAATAGCGTCGATGGTACCGTTGAGGCCGAGGGTCTCAGACCCGCCGTACCCTCTCCATTCGCTCCAACCCATGGTGAAGGAGTTCTTCATCGGGCCTGAGGCCTGCTTGATGAGAAGATTCATATCCGCACCTGGTTGTTTCTTGGGATCAGCGAACAGGGGATCTTCTGCAAGCTTCTTTGCAGAGGGAATCTTTCCAGCCATGTAGACATCAAGGTCGAGTCCTTCTCCTGCAACATAGCGGGCGAACTTCCAAGCCATCTCAGGATTCTCCGTATTGGGAGCTATAGCGTAGCTGTCAGGCCAACCATAGGCCATATCCCTCGATCCCTTGGGGCCGACAGGGACTTCAACCATACCCCACCTCATGTCATCGCCAAGATTCTTTCTGAAGGTATCTACGAACCAGGAACCATCAACCCACATTGCGGCAACGCCCTGTGGGAAGACATCCTGCTGTTGGAAGGAGATCATATCCTTCTGGGCAGGGGCTACCTTGTCAACCAGCACAAGATCGGTGAGCATCCTGATGGCGTCCATGGCATTCTTGTTGGGGGTGAAGCGCATAGTCTTGCTGTCGACAAGATAGCCGTTGTTGCCAAATACCCATGGTTCGATATGGGCATATCGGCCATAGAACCAGAATCCCCACTGGTCAATCTTCCCATCCTTGTCCTTGTCGATGGTAAGCTTCTTGGCAGCACTTCTGAACTCATCCCAAGTCCATTTGTTGGTGGGATAGGAGAGGCCGGCAGCATCGAAAGCATCCTTGTTGTAATAGAGGACTGTGGTTACCAGGGCGAATGGGATGGCATAGTAGCTGTCTGTCCCACTGGTGGCCTTGTTTGTCTCGAAGATGGCCTTGTAGAAATGGTCGAATGTGTCATCCTTCTGGATGAACTCATCAAGGTTGTACAACAGACCGGCCTTTGCCCACTCCTCAAGATAGCCAGAACTCATGGTAAAGACATCGGGAAGCTTGTTCTGGTTCGCCTGGATACGGATTTTTGTCCAGTACTCCTTGGTCCCGACCATAGTGTTGTTGATCTTGACTCCTGGATTCTGCGCTTCAAAGGTTGCTATGATCGTCTTGTTCTGCTCGACCATATCAGGGTCCCAGGTCCACCATTCAAGGGTAATTTCCTTGGCAACAGTGGCTGCCTCCTTGGTTCCTGCAGCAAACAGAGTACTGACAACCAACAAGACCAACAGGATAGCTAGTAGTTTCTTCATACCGTTTTCTCCTTTTTCGTTACGAAATTCTGATATCCAAAGCGCAGGCCAGCTGCGCTGCATCGCTTACAAAAAGACTTGTATCAATTCCATGTGAGAGTAGGCCATCAGAGCCCCTATACCCCCAAGTAGCCAGATAGACCCTGTCAGCAACCCCTAGAGAGGTCTTGTAGTCTATCTCGGTATCTCCGACATATATGAGTTCTTCACCAGAACAAAAAGAACTCTTGAAATCCAGGAGGGAACTTGGGTCAGGCTTTGGCTCAAAGCCTGAATCAATTCCATACACCCTGGAAAAAGTAATTGAAGGAAATACTGTTTGGAGAATCCTTTCTGTCAGCGCAACAAGCTTGTTTGAGATGACACACATCGGTATTCCTTGTTCTTGTATCGCTTCAAGCAAAGTAGGTATCCCAGAAAAGGGCAAGGTACGCTTGGCAGGCTCGGCACTGTACAGAAAGAGCATCTCGGAGCAGAGTTGCTCTTTCTTCTCAGCCGAGCAAGAGGGAATCCTTCTTGCAAGGGTAGAGGCAAACATGGCTTCAAGGCCACCTCCTGCTAAGGAGAGGTTCTCCCTTACATCACTGGGAGGAAGGTTGTGCTTGAGCAATACAGCATTGATGGCTGCAAGGAGGTCAGGGATGCTGTCAACGAGGGTTCCATCGAGATCGAATGCAATGCCCATGATACGCTCCTAAGCAAGTGAATCAAGCAAGAAATTGAAATAGCACTATCAGCAACAAGGGAATACTCTACAGGAAAGAAACGGAGCTCCTAATTAATCCATCGGTTGTATTATCTCATGGGATAGGGTATCTGTCAAACTGTTATCTGTGTTTTAACTTTTTAGGTATTCTCCTGATAATTTTGCTTTACTTCGACAAGAAATAGTAATAGTATGGCTATAGGTGCGAAGATAAAGCCTTGTGGCACGTTTATTACTAATTGCCTATCACACTTGGGTGGTAGGGATCTGAAATTTGAATTATGCAACAGCCATCGCCGAATTTCGCAAGAAACTTGATGATTGCCATGTAACATTCAACGAACGATATTATGTCCATTACCTTACTCCATGTGTGCTCCATAGCACTTATAGTATAGTATAACATGATAATTTCTATCCCAGCGTGAAGGGAGTGACATTCCAAATATGTCGAGGACAGCATGTGCTACAAAAAAGGCGAGCTCCCTGATTTGCTTTTATCTTCGCACCTGTTTTATTAGAAAATGAAAGACTGGTTTAAAATAAAAAGATATCCTCATATTGGATTGCCATTATCATATGAGGATCGTAATTGGGTTGAAAAATATGTGAAAGATAAAGAAAAAATTGCAGTGCATGCCTTTTTTCCGTTTATCTATCGCAAGATGACAACACGAAAGTTTCGTAAACAATATGACCCTTCAACCGATGAAAAATTAAATTTGGGGAAAAGAAAAGCAGCTAGTAAAACAAGACAGATTTTTTATGCAAATCATCTTGACTCCAATATATATAGTTATTATTCACAGCAACTGAATAAATTATATGAGGTTAAATTAAAAAAAAGGCATATTGAAAATGTTGTAATTGCTTATCGAAATTTACAGCATCCCAAAAAAAACAGAGGTATGAATAATGTTGATTTTGCAGAAGAAGTTTTTTCTTTTATTCGGGAAAAATCAGATGAAAAACTTATTGCAGTAACTTTTGATATAAAAAATTTTTTTGATAATTTGGATCATAAACGTATTAAAAACGAATGGAAAAAACTTTTAGAGTGCGAGTCTTTGCCAAACGATCATTATAATGTTTATAAAAATATTACACATTTTTCGTATGTTGATATATATGATTTATTTGATGAATTTAAGAATGAACTACTTACGGTCAAGCGTGGTGTCTTAGAAAAAACATCTGTCTCAAACTTAAAACACATGCGAGACGAAGAGATTATAGCCTTTTGTAAGTCAAGAGATTTCAATAAAAGGATAAGGCAGAAAAACCTAATTAAGTCAAATAAAAAAGATTTGCAAGATGATGGCAGTCTAACCTATCGCAAGAAAGGAGTACCTCAAGGTTCTCCTATTAGCGCCTTTTTAGCTAACTTATACCTAATTGAATTTGATTCTATGATTAACAATATGGTTACAAGTTCCGGAGGTTTATATCGTAGATATTCGGATGATATTGTCATTGTTTGCAATTATGAGGATGGAACAATATTTCGTGATTTCATTCTTAATGAAATTAAAAAATTTGATTTAGAGATTCAAAAAGAGAAAACAAATACTTTTTTATTCCAGAGAAAAGAGAATGAATATACTTGCTATAAACAACTACCTAACGGGAAACTTAATCCAAATAAAAAATTTTCATATCTTGGTTTTGAGTTTGACGGTAAGTTTGTATATTTGAAGTCAGCAAGTCTTTCAAAATTCTATCGGAAAATGAAACATGCAGTATCTATTGGTGATTTTTATTCAAAATATGGCCATTACGAACAAGGTCGAGGAGAAATCTTTCGTCGTCGATTATATAAGCGTTTTTCATATATAGGTGCAAAAAGAAAAATGCTATGGCACTATAAAGGAAACAAATGGATCAAAAGGTATAAACACGATTGGGGAAATTTTATAACTTATGCTCAGATGGCGGATTCAAATATGGAATATAGTAAGATTAATCATCAGATTAGCAGGCATTGGGGAAATCTAAATACGTTAATTAACGATAAAGAAGCTTCTAATAGCAAGTAGAACCAAACAAATACATTTTGATACTTTCCATATAAAAAAACTTTTTTGTGTTTATAAACAACCAAGGGGGAACCTGTCTCCAGATTCCCCCTTGGCTTTTCCTCTATTTTTTCTTCTCTTGCTTCTACAACTTCCTGAAGAAATCCCTCATGAAGTGAGTGAACTCCTCCATCTCCTCTACCTGGATGTCCCCAATATTGGCAATCCTGAAGGTATTGATGTTACCCAGCTTGCCTGGATAGATGGTAAAGCCCAAGGCCCGTGCCTGATCGTGGAACTCCTCAAAGGAGTACTTACTGTTTTCCGGCTCAAGTACCGCAGTTATCAGATGAGACTGAATCTCCTCCTTAACCAGCATCTCAAGACCCAACTCTTTCACTACAGCGACAAAAGCCTTCCAGCAAGCGGTATACCGTGCATACCTGCCCTCTATCGTCTCCTGTTTGGTCTCTATGATAGCTTGGCGCAGTGCATACAGAACTTGGACAGGGGGAGTGAACCGAGTCTGCAAGGTCTTGGAGAAGTTCTTGTACTGGTCATAGAGGTTCATGTAGTAGTTGCGCATTGGTTCATGTGCCAACTTCTCCAGTTCCTTTCTGTTGCAGAACACAAAACATGCCCCAGCCATCCCCTGGATGCACTTGTTTGATGTCGAGGCCATGAAGTCGATATGGTCGCGCTTCATGTCGATTGGAATGGCAGCGAAGGCGCTGACGGTATCGACTATCGTAACAATGCCCATGTCATGACAGATTTTCCCTATCTCAGGGATGGGATTCAATAGGCCTGTTGTAGTCTCGTGGTATACAGCAGCAAGGTGGGTATACCCACCCTCCTTGAGCTTCTTGGTCAACAGGGCAATATCCAAAGCCTCATAGGAGGAGCTGTCAAAAGTATCATAGTCAAGCTTATACACGCCAGCTATCTTCGCCATGCGCTCGCCATAGGAGCCATTGCGGATAATGAGAAGCTTTCCATCCTGAGGCACACAGGATGAGATCATAGCCTCGTCGGCGAGTGTGCCTGATCCCGCAAACAAGACTGTCTCATACTCGTCCCTACTTCCCACAAAGTCTGTCAGCTCATCACAGATCCAACGCATCATCAGGCCAAACTCTTCTTCCCTAGGGCATATGTCAGCACAAACCTGGGCATACTTTACCGAGTCGGTTGTGGTGGCGGGACCTGGGTTGAGCAACACTTCCCGCCTGACTTGGCGAAGCAGTTCATTCTCCAGGATTCTTGGTAGTACCTCTTTCTTTGCCATTGCAAGATGGCTGGCATCATCAATCTCGCGCCAGGCAAGATACTCTATCTTCCTGACTACCAGAGAGCATCCGCTCTTCTGAGCCCCTACCAGGGCACTCTCATATTCAAGCTTGGGATTGCTCTTATGACGATCTTGGGCAAACTTGCACATCGAGCGCAAGGTTTTGACAGAGAGCTTGCTGATGCCTACCAGTTCAGCATAGTGGCTGTCCAATTCAGCAAGCTTTTTGGAGATGTTTTTGATCTGATGATCCTCATCAACCTCAAGATAGACCTCGTCCCCAGATTTGGTAGCACCGGATCCCAGGATGACATCCCGGTGAGGGTCGTTGATCAGGGTGAACAATGCAATTGAGTCATATATGAGATCAGACTCAAGCAACAGGAAGTCCCCTGTCACCAAGGGTGCACACACTTCCAAGGTTCCCATACTTCCGGTATCAGCATACCTGGCATTGTAGACTGTCTCAATTGCAGGATACTTCTTTGCTAGCTTGTCATACCACTGAGAGCAGTGTCCTGTCCCGATAATGATCCTTTCCACCCCTTGGGCCAATAGCTTCCTGATGGAAGTCTCAATAATGTACTCGCCATCGAGCTCCAAGAATCCCTTGGGCATATCCTTGGTGACATCCTTCAGTCTTGAACCCAAACCAGCGCCCATAATTACCGCTTCACGTATCATTTCGACCCCTCTGCAATATAGCGCATGAAAGCATGCTTATTTTCAATAGGAGTGGATTTGGGCCTTCCCAAATCCTTCCTGTTTCCTCTCTTCACCAACACCTCAATACAGCGCAACCCACTATCCTTCTCTTCCAAAACAGCGGCAAGCTCCTCTTTGGTAGAGACCTGCACAGCAGAATCATACCCTAAGGCAAGTGCCGCCTGCACCAAGTCAACATCACGAGCCACAGTTGGCTGGCCGCCAACAGAATCGTGTGAGCCGTTGTTGAGGATGATGTGGCAGTAGTTGCCTGGCTTCTTGCTTCCGATGATGGCCATGCCTCCCAGGTGCATAAGGGTGGCCCCATCACCATCGAGGCAGTAGACCTGCCTCTCCTTACGGACAAGTGCTATACCCAAGGCTATCTGGGAGGTATGGCCCATTGACCCTACCGTAAGGAAATCACTCTCGTGTGACTGCCCACCCTTTTCCCGTATCTCGTACAGTTCACGTGAGGCCATTCCCGTCGTCGAAACAAAGATCGCTGAAATAGGAGCTTTGCTAACGATACAATCGATTGCCTCTTCCCTACTCATACTGCCCAAAGGCTGCTCGCCCTTCTTGAGGGCATACTCTGCAAACAGGTTTTTCCGGACGATGAGTGCATAGGGAGACAGGCTTTGTTCCATGACAGCATACGCTTCTGCTATCTGCTTTTTAGCCTCATCCTCAACATCACTGAGGACCTGGTAGGGAATGCCCATGGCATCAAGCAGGGAGAGGGTAACCTTGCCCTGCTTCTTATGCTGGGGCTCATCGGCAATACCCGGCTCCCCTCGCCAGCCTATGACCAGCAGGACCGGTATCTGATAGACATCCTGATCAGCTAGGGAGAGCAGAGGATTGACTGCGTTCCCCTGCCCCGAGTTCTGCATGTAGACCAGGGGTATCCTGCCTGAAGCTAGATAGGTACCACAACCAAGGGCAACTGCGTTGCCTTCGTTGGCTGCTATGATGTGGTGCTCTCTATCCACTGAGTCGGTGATATAGGCACAGAGGGACTTGAGCAAGGAGTCAGGGACTCCGGTAAAGAAAACGGTCCCTCTCTTTTGTACCTCTTCTACAAAGAATTGTGGTTCGATCATGAGAACTCCTTCTTACTTTGTTCCAGGGATCAATTCCAGGATCTGCTTGATGGGCATACACAAGGGGTCCGCTTCAAGGGAGCGTTCGTGTGTAAGAATCGATTGTGCAGCCTTGAGCATTGCAGGGTACGCTGCCCTGAGCATATGGTTGGCATAAATGATGATGTTAGCACCCCAATGGTGGAACTCTGTCTCAGTAAATTGGTTGTAGGTGGTGGGCACAAGCACCAAGGGAACTGTAGCGTACTCCTTACGGAATCGCAGGCAGAACTCCTTGATATCAGCACCAGTCTTGTGCTTGCTGTGGATCATGATGGCATCGGTACCGGCACTGACATACGCAAGAGCCCGTTCAAGGGCCTCATCAACAGTTCCCCCTGCAATGAGGGATTCGAGGCGGGATACGATCATGAAATCCTTGGTGACCTGGGCTTGCTTACCCATGCTGATCTTCGTACAGAAGTCCTCGATGGGAGACAGTTGCTGTTTCACATCGGTTCCAAAGAGGGAGTTCTTCTTCAGTCCCACCTTATCCTCAATGATGATGGCAGATATGCCATTGCGTTCCAGTGTCCTCACCGTATAGACAAAATGCTCTGCAAGGCCACCGGTATCACCATCATAGATGATGGGTTTGGTGGTGCACTCCAGGATGTCAGTCACCCCTTGCATGCGCGTGGTGAGGTCGACAGCTTCAATGTCGGGCTTTCCCTTTGAGGTGGAGTCAGTAAGGCTTGAGGACCACATGCCATCAAAGGAGGCAATCTCCCCTTCCTTGTCGATAGAGACAGTCTCAGCTATGAGACCGGACAGCCCGTCATGCACCTCCAGGATGCGCACTATGGGCTTGGCTGCAATGAGACGGCGCAGGGTCTTGAGCCTTACTTCGGGAGTCGTACCGATTGATTTCTGCTGCTCGACCAATGCTGATGAGTTGATTCCCTTGGTATAGGGGATTTCGATAACCTTGCCACCAAGTTTATTCATTGTCAGGATGACTTCATCACGGACCTTTGATAAAGGACCGCTTTGCCAGTCATCCCCATGGATGATGAAATCTGGGGTGTACTTCAGCAGGTTGGGGACATAGCTCCAATCAACTTGGGGGACAACCTTGCTTACACCCTTGAGATTCTCAACCACAACCTTGCGTTGCTCATAGGTAAGATAGGGAAGTCTCTTGTGGGGCGCTATGGCAGAGTCTGTCAGAAGCCCGACGATAAGGTCGCCATGCTTGGCCCCTTCATTGACGATGTTGATGATTCCCGGATGTATCATGTCTCCAGTCATTCCTAAATATACAGTTGCCATTACACATTACTCCCATGATTCAACGTAGAATAAACTTGATATACGAAAAACAGTATAACCCCATAGGGTGAATGATGCCACCTATTGCATCGCACCCTCCTCTTTCGCACATCACAAACCTTGTAATGTAAGTGGAGCCCAATTCGCTTCAACAGAAATATCATCCTTAATCGAAAAGCTCTGACTGTAGTCGATCAAAAACGTATTTGAAGAGTGCTGTTCAGGTGCCCATCCTCCATAAATGACATTAACGCTATCCTTGTCCACCATTTCAAGCAGATCATTTCCTGTGAACGGATTTACCGGTGAAATCTCCAAACCATCAATCGCCAAAAGAGGAGTATCCGCATTGGTCATGAAGGATTCATCGACCAACACCGGGCCTTTGGCATGGAAATCCTTTACCAGGAGAAGCGGGTTGTAATACCCATATGCCCGTGGGTACTGGGCAAACTCAGCAAAAAAAGGATTGAATGAAGGGGCTCCATGATCAGCAACAATGATGATGCGGGTATTGTCATACACCCCATCCTTCTGTAGCTTCTCAAGCCAGAGACCGATACGTTTCATGGAAGCTGCATTGACCTGATATGTTTGAATATCAAACTTAGACAACTCTTCTTTTTCCCCGATGGGGGCAGTAGCGAGATCTGCATCCATTTTTGGCTCAAAATCAGGAAGCACAAGGCTAACCGGCCTGTGTGGTGTCTCATTGTCAATGAACATAAAGGTGTTTCCCTCCCCTGTATAATCGGTCAGGTCAGGAAGGTAATACAGGGAAGAGTACATATCCAAGAAAGGAATCATTGCATTCTCGTTTTCAACAATAGAAAAATATTGTCCCTGATCATAGAGCCTGTTTCGCAGAACAGGAAATGCGATCTTAAATAGGGAGAATCGGGGAAGATTTGTCATAATCTGAGTACTGACATCCTCTCCGGACAAGGTGCTGAAATGCTCTTTCAAATACCTATTCGTATATTTCCCCAAAATTGAAAAGACATCCATCCCAGGATATTCCTCAAAAGGTGAGTAGCCCCCTGACCACTTGTAGTTAGACAGTGGAGGGTCTGAAACAGTGACCTTATACCCCGCATCATAGAATAAGCGAGGTACTAACAGCATTGATTCATTATGCTTTTCAACCAGTTCCTGTTCGGATCTCTTGTTTATTGCTTCAGGGGTATATTCATACCCCCCCATCAGGGCAGGAGAACCTAACAGTGTATGAGGACCAAAGGAAACAGTGTTTGGGTAATACACAAAGCCTGACAACTGATCAGCGAGGGAGGGAATGTCTTCCATTATAAAGGGGAAATATGCTCCTACGGCCCGGTCAAGGAAAAACACAATGACATTTTTACCATCCTTTGAGAGATGATAGATCGGTTCCTCATCGCTAAGGGAGAGAGCGTCTTGGTTTGCAAGCATATGCTGTTTATGTTCCCTAAAATCCCTGTTGACGATCCAGATATTATACAAGGATAGAGATAAGGAGGCGACCGCTACAATTATCAACAGGTCGGTTATCCATTTGACCTTACCTTTACCAACTACAATAAGAATGAGTAGAAATACAAGCAAAACCACCAAAAAAGGAGCTGTGGTCATAAAAGTATCAGCAAACAGAGCATCAGCATTATCAAATACCAAAAAGTTACTGATGATACCATAATCACCTTGGAATACCGTAGCGTTAATCAGTGCAATGCTAGAAGCAAGAGCAGAGCCAAATGCTATGGAAGCCTTCGCAGAGATAGATGCCATGGCATACATGGCCAGGGGCCAGACAACAGCAATTCCCAAGAATACGATTGCAGTTTTTGCAATATACGAGAGAGGGTTGTTCACCATACCGGTAAATGCAAACTCCAAGGGAGAAGAAGAGATGAGCGCTGAAGGTATAAACAGACCACACAATACCCAAAGCAAGAGAATTGATACAACAAAAAGTCGGATCCTTTGCTTTTGGTTCTGAACGAGAGGAGTCAGGAATGAATTGAATAGTGCTTTGGCAACTTTCACCTCAAGGGGGATGCCAAGCACCAAGACAGCTGCTAGTACAACAACATTGCGCTTTAAGCTAACAATGCCAGGGAAATTGATCAAAAACCAGATCAACCCAACTACTGTTGCAGTCGCCGTCACCAAGTAGAGCATTAAAGCAGGATCCTTAAGCTTATAGAAGATATTCTTGATCAGTGAGAAGACATTGTTAAGCGTCCAGTAGAGTACCAGCCCTGCAGGGGAGGTGTATAACAATATCAAGAACAACAGGGCCATACCGAACAGCTGGACCTTCTCACGGGCAAGGAAGCCCTTGGTGTAGATCAGTCCCGCAACAATATTGATGACTGTCATGGCGATCGGCAGGAAGTTGAAGGTGTAGCCACCTATATTCAGTAGTCCATCAGGTGCACCTAAGTCTTGAATAAACAAAAACGATACACCTTGCAGGGAAGCAAGATGGGAAAGGAAGTTGTAGGCAGCAATAAAGAAAGGGACTTGGATCAAGAGACTTACAGAGCTGCGTAGGGCATATGCGGGGTGGTAGTTATGTTGCCTATAATAGGTGGAGAGGATCATGTACTGCTCATCTCCTGAAAAGACAGCCTTTATCCTATCTACCCCACCCTGCAGACCCTTTCGAAGATCACGTTCAGACTGCTGTATTTTCTCGGCTATGTTATAGAGAGGAAAGGAGAGTATGGTTATAGCCACACTGATGCCCACTATCGCTATGCCATGACTATCAGTAAATCTAAAGAAAAACGCATAGACGTAGTTGACCAGCAGCTCAATGGGATAGATCGTAATGTCATAGAGCGCTGTCAACATGTGCATCTCCTACAATTTTCTGTTCTGATTCTTCAGCCAAAGACTTTTGCTTTGCAACCAGATAGTCAACCACGCGCTTCCCACTCTCGCCTCGGTGCTGCCACGCAGTATCCTTGGCCCTTTGCCTGTTCTCAGAGAGCAGGGCATCTGAGCAGGCGTCAGTGAGGACCCGCTTGAGGTTGGAGAAATCACTCTCCTTCAGCTCAATCCCTATCTCAGGCAATACCCTGAACTTCCAGGGCTCCTCCTCAATGTCGCCTGCATCATACGGGCGGTCATCGAAATCAGAGTGCACATAGAGGAAGGGACGGTCAAACAGGAAGGTATAGTCGAAGATGACTCCTGAGAAGTCCGATATCATGATGTTGGAACGGGAGAGAGAACCCAGATTCTCCCTGGAGAAATCCCATTCCAAGGAAGTGGTATCCTGATAGCGCTTCTGGAGTCGATCAAGGACATCCTTCTCAGATTGAAGGGACTGTGGATGAGGCCGGACGATGACGGTGAAGCCTGTCTCTACCAGTGGGTCG
>JBLXDK010000024.1:0-39769 GCA_048264225.1 Sphaerochaeta sp. | reverse complement strand
AATTTAAATGAGCAAAACCTGCACCTACATACATTTTTAGCTTAGCAATCCATGGCTGGGGAATTGAGCGCTAACAAGAAAGGAATACGAGATCAAAGAGAGTGATCCATCTGAAAACAGGGTACACATACCGCTTCAAATCCTGTACGAACATCTTGATGAGCTAACATTTGATATTCCTATCTACGTTCTTTGCAACTCTGGAGAAAGAGCAACCATTGGATATTCATATCTCACTGCAAAAGGGTACAACGCTATAGTTGTCGCTGGAGGAATAGAAATGCTCGACGCTTCACATGAAGCCTGATCATTGTGAAAAAAGAGGGTAATCCCATGGATTTGGATATACTTATTGTTTTCATACTACTTCTGATCGCTATAGTACTATTTGCACTTGACAAGGTACGAAATGATTTTGCTGCAATAATGATAATGATCGCACTCCCCTGGAGCGGGATATTATCTGTTGAAGAGGCTTTCTCAGGATTTTCTTCAAACGCAGTAATCGCCGTAATGGGAGTCATGATACTAGGATATGGAATTGAAAAAACAGGTGTTATGGATAGTGTTGCAGACTTCATCATTCAAAAGGCAGGTACTAAAGAGAATAGGATTATAGCCATCATATCTGCAACAGTCGGTGTAATTTCGTCGTTTCTGCAAAATATCGGTTCGGTTGCACTATTCTTACCTGCAGTGAAAAAAATCAGCAGTGATTCTGGCATCAGTCCCAAAAAAGTACTGATGCCTATGGGGTTTGCAGGGATATTGGGGGGTACCCTGACAATGGTGGCCTCCGGTCCCTTGATAGTCCTCAATGATTTGCTTAGGGATGGAGGGCACGAACCATTTGGGCTATTTGCTGTTACTCCCATAGGCATCTGTCTCCTGGCTTCAGGTATCCTATACCTCTATTTTTTTGCTGGAAGGCTCCTTGCAGACGGGGGAAAATCTAGGGATGGATCAGAAGAAACCATACAGGATATCTATAACCTTCCCAAAAAGCTATATGAGATAGATATTGCAGGTGACAGTAGCTTAGTCGGAAATTCGATAGAAGAGCTGGATATATGGGAAACGTATAAAATTCATATTCTAGGCCTCTATGATTCAGGGGATATAGTCTATATCCCCTGGAGAAAAACTAGATTTTCCCAACATCAGACGCTCGTTGTCTTTGGAGAAAAAGAGGATATCGATGCCTTCTTCGCCGCATTTTCCCTTACTCCCAAAAAAAAGCTCAATGTGTTTAAGGATCTCGGGGATAGGAGAAATGCAGGCTTTGCTGAAGTACTGGTACCACCAGACTCTATGCTTACTGGAAAAACGTTAGAGGAAATTGCACTGAGAAAGAATTATAAGATTGAGCCTATCATATATATTGATCCTGAGGGCAAGCGACTCGATTTTCTGGAAAGGGAAATGGAGCCGGGCCTGCAAGTGATAGTATTCGGCCAATGGGAGGCGTTGGCAAACTTACAAGAATCAGATGATTTCGTCGTAATCAGCGAAGTAAGGCAACCTCAGGAGCATGCAAAAAAGAAATATTCTTTAGGAATTCTAGGGATTTCTATCCTTTTGATAATCCTGGATTTTCCACTCCCCTTGTGTTTTTTTACCGGTGCCATCCTAATGGTGCTGACAAAAACAATTTCCATACAGGAGCTTTACAAGGCAATTGACTGGAAGACGGTGTTCCTGCTAGCTGGGCTTATACCACTTGGACTTGCATTTGAAAAAAGTGGGGCGGCATCACTTACTGCTGAAGCAATTATGAAGGGTATCGGATCGTGGAATACTATGGTGATCGTCGCTGCAATTGGTTTGCTGTCAGCATTTTTCTCATTGTTCATGTCAAATGTGGCAGCTACGGTACTTCTGGTACCCTTGATCCTCATCATGTCTGAAAGTATTGGCCTTGATCCCAGGGGCTTGGCCCTTTTGGTTGCTGTATCCGCATCTAATTCCTTCATTATCCCAACACATCAGGTGAATGCCTATATTATGGGCCCAGGTAAGTATAAGACCTCAAATTTCCTTACAACAGGATCGGGTCTTACCATTGTATTCCTGGTAATAACGACAGTGATCATATCTGGTTTTTATATATGAACAAGGAGGATTTATGAACTATCTTTTTCTCAAACAATGGTCACCCTATATCGTTGGTATACTCATAGGGTTGGTAAATGTTGGGGCCATGCTAGTATCTAAAAAACCCCTGGGGGCATCTACAAGCTTCTTGAAACTAGGGGGAATGCTATACGGTCTGTTCAACAAAAAGAAGGCTGAGGAAAACGAATATTATCAGAGGAAAACACCTGAAGTCGATTGGGGTGTAATGCTTATCATTGGCATTGTCATTGGCTCCTTTATCTCCTCTATAACCTCTGGAGATTTCGAAATCGTCAGCATACCACTGATGTGGAGCATAGGGGTATCAGATAGCTTTCCCCTACGATTTGTTGCTTCGCTCATAGGAGGGATATTCCTTGGAGTAGGAGCAAGATGGGCTGGTGGATGTACAAGCGGTCATGGAATAAGCGGGACGAGCATGCTCTCGGTCATCAGTTGGGTTGCTACGATCGGTTTTTTTGTTGGAGGAATAGCTTCGGCTTTCCTAATCTATGGAATGTGAGGTGAAGCTATATGGCTAAAAACAAAAGCTTCGGGCGTCTTTTTCAAGGGCTAGTGGTTGGAATCATATTTGGGTTCCTTCTCCAAAAAGGAGGAGTCAGCAAATATGATGTCATTATGGGTCAACTTCGACTGACAGATTTCACTGTCATACAAGTAATACTTACAGCTATCATAGTTACCATGCTTGGCATTAGTTTCTTCTATCCTTTAGGTAAAATTGAAGTAAAGACTAAGCCGGGTTCGATCAGGAATGCAGCCATTGGAGGACTGATGTTTGGTATAGGGTTTGGTATCTTGGGCTATTGCCCTGGTACTATTGCCGCTGCAATTGGGAACGGATATGTTGATGCAATGACAGGAGGATTACTGGGAATTGTCCTTGGTACGATAATTTTTGCCCAGCTGTACAACAAACTTACGGATATGAAGATATTGACCACTGACACATTCAGTGAATTCAATTTGTTTCACTACTTCAAGGCTAATCCATTTACGTATACAATTCCCATATCACTAGTATTAATCCTAATTTTGTATGTATTAGAGATTACTCAATCCTAAATAGGTGGAACAATCCCCCATGGGTACCAATTCACGTCTCAGCTTCCGGCCAACAAGAGGATTGAGATCATTAAGGACCTCACCATCGCAGATGCCATCCTAGACCGTCTTGTACATGCTTGCTTCATGATAGAATTGAAAAGGGCCGTCTTTGCGTGGCAATGACCCCCAAAAAAACACAGAACCAGACGCTGGTCTTTCAAGGCAAGACAAAGGTTTTTGATATGATATAATTCGGTTAGCTGAGCCCCCAAGTGTCCGCGGCTTTCAAGAATCACTGTCCGCCTCAGCGAAAATTCGCATAGCACTATCCAAACCCCATCTGCAGGACATGTTCTTTTTCTGTACCGATGCAGTCAAGGCAGATGTGCTCTTCACAAATGGGCAACTGGATGCCGTCATCAGAGCCACCATACAGGCTGGGATGAACCCCCTCAAGGCTATCTATGCTGCAACCCACACCCTTGCGATGAGGATGCGCCTCTTTGCCCGTGAACAGACCGCTCCCGACATACTTGCTGATTTTGTCCTGTTGGACGACTTGCAGAGCCTACACATACACTCAGCCTATAAGGCAGGCAAGAAGGGTTTTGATGCGAAACAGGGCCCCCTCTCCCCCCTTGCCGTCCCTACGATCAAGGCAAAGCACCTTCTGTCCTCTGTAGGCGGGAGCCTGTCATTGCCGGTGAGCTTGACCTCTCGCTCCTTTCGGGAGAGAGCGATCCTTGTGAAAGAACGTGAGGGAAAGACCACATTCATCAAATTTGCACAACAAAAGGTACCTGGATCAACAACACCCTCGACTTCTCATCCTATGCCTGAGTCTCCTTGCAGTGGTGAAACGGTATGGGAACAATGCCTCCATGAAGAACAGCCCGAAAATACCTGTTGCCATCTGCAGCTCTTGGGCACATGACAGCCATAATCTGCTTGTGCTTGCCACCAGTATGGCGCTGGCTGTTCGTGCGGTCACCCTTGTGCTGGCAAACCAGGGAGGCATCGCCCTGGTCGATGACAGATCAGAGTACTTCGCACCTCTAACCAATGGGGTGATCGTTTCGCTGGAGCCGATGCAGATACTCTCCAACCATATCTTGCATGTTCGGGCAAGAGCATACATAGGATGTCCAGCTCTAGTCAGGGCCTTCTTATCAGACTGACACTCGGGTTCTAAAAAGGGACATGCTACATAAGATACATAGTGGTCAATTGCACTGGAATTGTTTTTATACTTATATATGTTATACAAATACTAAAATGTTATAAAATTTAAACCACTTGTATTTTATTGATGCATACCATTTTAAGTGTTAGTAATTGTTAAAAAATAATAAATTTTGTTAAATATATAATTTAATTATTAGTTATTATTATATAATGATTGACAATAGTTCATTTCTGCATGATGATTACATCCATGGGGAACGTTCTGGGCATTGTCTTCTTCAAGGCATCTGATCGCTTACCTGTACATGGGACATAGTGAAAACCGATCAGACGAAGACCGACCCTATTCCCTGTTATGCAAGGAATTTGCCGAAGATCCGTCGAAATGCTGGGGGACATCTCCTCCAAAAGGAAAAGATATGAAGAGAACGTTATTGGTAGCCATACTTATTGTATGTAGCTTGTTTGCACTGTCAGCATCGAGATACGATAGGGCTGATGGGTTGGGTATTGGTCTTAGTGCAGGGTATCCCGTTGCTGGAGTAGCGGTGAAATATGGAGTCGGAAATTCACGATTTGTGGGTACGGTGGGATACAATTATTCAAATAATCTAGCCGTTGAAGCTGGAGTCCAGTATGATCTATCCCGCTCAAATTCTAACAGCTCCCCATTGTATTTTACTATTGGGATTACTGGTACAGCCAATTTTAACCCTGAATTCAATTTCTTTTCGATCAATGTACCATTGGGACTATCCTATTATTTCTTGGATGCACCCATTGAGCTTTTCGTCAAGCTGGCACCTGGAATGAGAATATCCTCCGGCAACACTGTAGACGCTGATTTTGGTGGAGCCTTTGGCGTCCTCTTGTATGTTAACTGATAAGAAGTCAGAAAAAGAAATCTGATATCGTATTTGCTAGAGTTAGGTATGGTACAGGTCATTGGAACCAGATTCCAATGGCCTGTGCTATTTCAAGACAGCAAGGCATGCAACAAGGGTTGTTCTCTGGTCGCGGCGAGAGAAAATCAAAAAAAATGGCAAAAAAATATTACACACAGAACAGATCCCTGCAGAGGTTTGACAGGGAATACAAGAGAGATGAAATCTGGTCAAAAGGCTTGTTCACAAGCAACCCTTGGCGAAATAGGTGGCAAAATCCTTCGACTCCTCAACAGGTGAACTTCCGATGGTACGCCAAGGATTACTGCATGGGGATGCCATCACCACCACATATCTTCGTTTGTACTCTCCCCATTCCCATTCCTTCATTTTTTTCTCTTTCCCAGAAATTCATTCATCATTGCTTAATGATTTATGATACAGTATAGGGAAGAAACGTGTATGACAGGAAGGAAAACCATGAAAGAGATGCAGTACAAACCACTAGGCAAGACAGGGATACAAGTCTCTGAGCTCTGTTTTGGGACGATGTCATTCGGAGGACGGGCAGATAAGGCTACCTCCAAAGAGATGTACCACCAGTGCAGGGAGAGGGGGATCAACTTCTTTGACTGTGCCAATGTCTACCAGAAAGGTGTTGCAGAGGAGTACCTGGGAGAGTTTATCCATGACGAACGGGACAAGGTGGTCATTACAAGCAAAGGCGGCTCGAAGATGTCTCAAGCACCCAATGAGAGCGGGAGTGGGCGAAAGCACCTTACCCATGCGTTGCATGAGAGCTTGAAACGACTGCGGACTGACTATATCGACCTGTACTTCATCCATCATTACGACCCACTCACCCCTTTGGAAGAGGTATTGAGAACCCTCGATGATTTCATCTCCCAAGGGAAGGTCCTCTCTGTGGGGGTCAGCAACTATGCCGCGTATCAGATCGCAACGATGCTGGGTATAGGGAAACTGCACGACCTGACATCCCTACACTGCATCCAGCCAATGTACAACATCGCAAAGAGGCAGGCAGAGGTTGAGCTTTTGCCTCTGGCACAAGAAGAGAATCTTGGGGTCATAAGCTATAGTCCTCTCGGTGGGGGTCTTCTTACAGGTCGCTATGGAAAGGATATCCAGGCTTCTGCAGGAAGGCTGGTGGAAAACAAGACCTACCAAACCAGATACGAAGGACCAGTCTACCAAAAGATTGCCACTGACTTTACCCAACTTGCCAGTTCCCGAGGACTTTCACCTGTCAGCCTGGCTGTTGCATGGGTGGCATCGAATCCTGCCATCACGGCCCCCATCATAGGAGCGGCGAACACTAGCCAACTGAAAGACTCCCTTGCTTCGTTGGAGGTCTCCATTGACAAAACACTCAAAGCTGAGATCGATGCGACCAGCTGTCCTCCTCCTCCAGCAACCGACAGGAGCGAGGAAAGAAGATAGGGATTCTGTTTTGGTAAAAGGCATAATGTATCTTTGAAATGTTTGGTAACGAGCGTTTTGATGCTATTTCATCGATTATTTTTGTACAATCACCAATTAATGCTCTATACTACACAGAATAAAGGGGAGGAACTGTGAAAATCCAAAAACAACAAGCAATGCGTAATGTCCTATATGCTCTCGCACCGCTATGCCTTGCATCTATCTATTTCTTTGGCTGGCGTTTCATCGCTGTCTTTGTGGTGGTGGGAGTTGCCGGACTTTTGAGCGAGTGGTTCATGTCCAAGCGATATGGCTTCAAGGTTACAGAATCGCTGTTCGTATCATGCACCCTGTTCGCACTCTCCCTGCCTCCAACCATACCCTTGTGGATAGCGGCATTAGGGATCGCCTTTGGCATCATCTTCGGCAAGATGATATTTGGGGGTTTTGGAAAGAACATCTTCAATCCTGCCATCACAGCCCGTGCCTTTGTCTACATAAGCTTTGGTGTCCCGATGACCGCAAACTTCATTGGCAATGCAACCAGTATCAATTGGTTTCCTGCAGGCTTCGGCACTTGGATCACCCAGGCAGACAGCGTATCGGCAGCTACACCACTGATGACCAAAAATGTGCCCCTTCTGGATTTGCTCTTAGGTTTTACCAGCGGATCCTTTGGGGAGACAAGTGCCATCCTCATCCTGCTGGGAGGCTTGTTCATCATCTACAAGAAGGCCGCCAACTGGAAGATTGTTGTCTCTTCGATCGGTGCCTTCCTTCTTATTCAGACTATCTTCTGGGCAACAGGCCTGCAGATCTCCACTGAAAGCGGTCTTGTCCCTGTCACCAACCCTCTGGTGGCCCTCATAAGTGGAAGTTTTCTTTTTGCAGCATTCTTCATGATTACCGACCCTGTATCGGCTTCCCAATCGACAGACAAGGGAAGATGGATCTACGGAGCCACCTTCGGTATCCTCACCGTCCTTATCAGAACCTTCTCCACCTGGGTGGAAGGGGTCACCTTCGCCATACTGCTGGTCAATATGTTCGCTCCCCTGCTCGACACCCTGCTCAAGGGTGCCAAAGCCAAGAAAAAGCTCAAGGCAGCAAAGGGAGAAGCAAAAAAGGTGGAGACAACATGAAAGCACAAGCAACATTCTATAAGAAGCGAATCTATCCTTTGATATTTATGTTCCTGGTGACAGTGTTCTGCATCCTCATCACCTCAGGTCTCTATCTGACAACACAGGACAGGGCCATCGCCAACGAGCTTTCCTTTACCCGAAGGGCAATCCTCGATGCCGGAGGGTTGGAATATACCCCTACCACAGAAGGCATCGAGAAAGCCTATCTGGAAAAGGTTCAGGTAGAGGATGGGGGAAGCTACTATACCGCAGACAGCTCCGATGGCAAGCGTTACATCCTTCCCATGCAGGGCCCTGGACTCTGGGGAACCATAGCCATCATGGTGGGCTTGAAGGAAGACCTCACCACCTTTTCCGGTCTTGCCATAGTCAGCCAGAACGAGACACCAGGCTTGGGAGCCCGTATTGAGGAGCCTTGGTTCACCAAACAGTTTGAAGGGAAAAAATCCCCATTCACTTTGGTCAATGAGGGTACGGCACAGGCCCCCAATGAGATTGATGCGATAACCGGGGCAACTCGCACATCTGAGTATTTCAGGAACCTGACCAACCGTGCTGCAGCCGATGCGAAGCGCATCATCAGAGGAGAGTAACATGGCCAAGAGCAAAGTAAAAAAAACCTTTATAGACCCCTTGGGCAAGAACAACCCTGTCTTTGTCCAGATCTTGGGTATCTGTTCCACCCTAGCGGTAACCAACAAGCTGCAGAACACCATGGTAATGGTCCTGGGCGTCATGTTTACCACTGCCCTTTCAAGTTGGACGATATCGCTGCTTCGCAACCATATCCCCGCCCGTATCCGTATGATGGTGGAGACCATGGTCATCGCCACATTCGTCATCATCGTCGATATCGTGCTGAAGGCGTACTACCCTGAGATGTGGAAACAGCTCGGACCTTATGTCGGGCTGATCATAACCAACTGCATCATCATGGGACGCATTGAGGCCTTTGCCCTGCAGAACAAGCCGATGCTCTCCCTCGTCGATGGTCTTGCATCAGGGCTAGGATATGCCTATGTGCTGCTTGCAATCGCCTTCGTCAGGGAGTTGCTGGGAACCGGCAGTCTCTGGGGATTCCAGATTCTAGGATCCTGGTGGACCAACTGGTCCATCATGATAATGCCCCCCGGAGGATTCTTCGTGTTGGCAATCTTTATCTGGATCGTACGCGAAACCATCATGAAGGAGGAAAACGCATGAACGCATCAATAATGCCCTTTGCAGTATTCTTTGCTTCGATCTTCACCGGGAATATCCTGCTTACCAACTATCTGGGAATGTGCTCCTTCCTCTCAGTCTCCAAAGAGCTCAAGACCTCCACAGGGCTGGGTGTGGCAGTCATCTTTGTGATGGCCACGACCACCCCTTTGAACTGGCTGGTCTACCAGTACTTCCTCATTCCATTCGGCTTGGAGTACCTGCGCTTCATCGTCTTCATCATCGTCATTGCAGCCTTTGTACAGCTGACGGAGATGACCATCGAGCGCTATAGCGAACCACTCTATCAGTCCTTGGGAATCTTCTTGCCGCTGATAACCGTGAACTGTGCGATCTTAGGTGTAAGCTTGTTCATGGTCATCCGTGAGTACACCTTCCTCACCTCCTTTCTCTTTGGATTGGGCAGTGGTATCGGTTGGTTCATCGCCATTATGGCAATGGCAGGAATCCGGCAGAAACTGAAGAACGCCAAAGTTCCTCCCGGCCTCGAAGGCCCTGGAATAACCCTGATAATTGCCGGATTCATGGCTATGGCCTTCATGGGTTTCTCCGGCATGATCGCAATATCCTAAGGAGCTTATGATGGTAACAACATTACTGATAAGTATCGGCATCATAAGTCTCATATCTGTTTTTCTCGCTATCCTGATGGTCATCGCTGATGCTACCATAGGCAACTATGGAGTAGTGAAAATATCCATCAATGAAGGAAGCAAGGAGTTGGAGGTCGAAGGGGGGCAACCTCTTCTGAAAGCTCTCAACGGTGAAGGCGTCTTCATCCCCTCCGCCTGTGGCGGACGTGGTTCCTGCGGCCTGTGCAAAGTGCAGGTCACTGAAGGAGGGGGAGAGTACCTTCCTACAGAACTCCCTTGGATTTCTGAGGAAGAGAAGAAACGACACATCAGGCTATCCTGTCAGTTCAAGGTAAAGAGTGACGTTGCAATCGTAATCCCAGAGGAACTCTTCCTGGTCAAGGAGTTCTCTACGGTGGTAGAGAGCATCCGCGACCTTACCCATGACATCAAGGAAGTCAGGTTGCTCCTGGAAGATCCTAAAGAGATAACCACCAAGGCCGGGCAGTACATCCAGTTTGAAGTTCCTGAATACGGGGATGTAGAGGAGAGTGTCTACCGCGCCTACTCCATGGCCTCTTCCCCAAGCGACAACAACCATGTGGAGCTTGAGATCCGTCTGGTTCCCAATGGGATATGCACCACCTATGTGCATGAGCATCTGAAGGAAGGTGACCATGTGACCATCAACGGGCCTTATGGGGACTTCTTCCTCAGGGAGACAGAAAACAATATCATCTTCATTGCCGGAGGCTCGGGTATGGCCCCCATAAAGAGCATACTCATGGACATGGAGAATAAGGGCAGTAAGCGTAAGGCGACCTATTTCTTTGGTGCCCGATCCAAGCGCGACCTCTTCCTGTTGGATGAGATGCGGGCTCTGGAGGAGAAGATGCCTAATTTCAAATTCGTCCCTGCCTTGAGCGAACCCCAACCAGAGGACAAATGGGAAGGTGAAGTGGGCCTCATCACCGATGTGGTGCGCAGGATGGTCGACGAAGCACCCTCCAGTGAAGCGTACCTCTGTGGAAGCCCGGGCATGATCGACGCCTGCATAAAGGTTCTCCACGAAATAAAAGTTCCCGAAGAGAACATCTTCTACGACAAATTCTCATGATAAGGAGCTACTGATGAAACAGACCCCTGCATATGACAAGATACAAGAGCAGATGAAACCCGGCGTCATAGCCCTTGACGGCTTCCTTGGTGATGACAAGCGCAAACTGATAGACATCATCGCCAGCGACAATACAAAGGTACGTAAGCTCAACAGGACTCACGCTGATATCGCCACGAAGATGATATATTTCAAGGAGAAGGGGCTCGCCGGCTTGGGAGAGTTCATCACCTTGGATGACCATTTCGAAGTCAAGGTCGAGTCTGTACGCGGGCTCCTGCCCTCCCCCTTCGGAGGGAAAGGCATGTATGGGAAGATCAACACGACAGTGGTAAACAAGAAACTGGGCCGTCAGATCGTCTATACTGACCTGCACATCCACTTCGTCGCAGACCATGCCTTCTATGAAGGGAAAGGCTCCCCATTCAGATTAGATCCTGAAGATCTGATCGAAATTCTTGAGGTGCCTGAGACCCAAGAGTAACCCCACCTTCAGCGAAAGACCCTTGACCGGTTCCTTTTCTTAGGTCTCTTTGGGTAGCCATACCAACAGGGCAAGAAGGACACAGATCGCTGAGACTATGAGGATTCCCAGCCCGACCCCGAACAGGGTTGAGAACAAGCCAAGCAACAGCGCTACCCCTGCAGCAACCAAGGACTCTGCCTGCGACTCCACCGACAAGGCGGAGGCAAGCGAGTCCTTTCTCATATGTTCACTTACATATGTGATTCCCATGGGTTTTCTCAGGTTCTCCAACATATAGATTCCCAGATAGAGCAACACAGCGACGGCAACCCAGTTCAGGTGCAAAAATATGCCACTGAATAACCCAAGGGAGAGCCCAAATAGCATCGTCAAATTCAGAGGTGTTGCAAGACCTCCAAAATGTCTGGCAAATTTTCCAGACCGGCTGGAGACAAAAGCCGTCATTCCGTAGAGCACAGCATAGACAAGGCCGACCAATAGGGCAGTCCTCTTCTGATCCTCAAAGCTCAACAGCACAGGCAGACTCAATGCCAGGGTCTTAAGGATAGGCTGCAGATAATCCTTACATGCCTTGTAGTATCCGCTATACAGCGATTGGTTGGCTATGATCCTCAACAGCTTGGGGTCTTTGACACTGGTAACCAGCGAACGAAGCACTGTCATGAACACTTCTGAAACCGTTCGTTCATCAGTGTGGTGAGGCCCGTCAAGATATTTTGGATAGGAAAGGATGAGAAAAAGGTTCATCACATAGGGAATTGTCGTAAATAAGAATACCGACTTGTACGAACCCTGCCAGAAAACAAGAAAGGCCGCAACAAGTGCTGAGAGAGCCGAACCCCATTGGGACCAGGCTCGTGTATGCCCATAGTAATAGGTGCGTTGGGAGTCCCATCCCTTCGAGCTCAGATAGTCGAAGATCATCGCCTTATGGGTGCCGGTACGAAAGGCATCACCAAAGGCAAATGCGACCATTGCAAAGAAGAGAAATGCATAGGAGGAGACTGCATAGAAAATTAAGAAGGAGAGAATATAGGAAAGAAAGGAAAAAACCATCGTCAGTCTTCTACCGATAGTGTCAGCCATCAGGCCGGAGGGAATTTCCATGATGTTGATGCTTATCTCCCTAACGGCATAGAGCGTCCCTATCTCAAGATAGGAAAGCCCCTTTCCCAGAAAGATCAGAATAAGGAAGGGTTCGAAAAACCTTAGGTTTTTCAAAAAACCATACATGCAGAACTTGTAGTACTGTCCGTTCTTATCGAATATCTGATTCTTTTCCTTATGATCCATACTCTCTGGCCTCTTTTCCTTTTCTGAGTATGATAGCCTTTCTTACAGGCAATGTCACCAAAAACCCAGATTACCTCTTTCCGGGGGATCCAGTGGAGTTTCGCACGATAAGCTTGCAGCGGTACTCCACCCGTGTCACTGCATCGGAGTCAGCCATCATAGCGTGGTTGTTTTTTATTTTTTCAGAAATGAGGCGAATTGCACTCTTGCCTACCTGGATGATGAAGTGCTCCACTGTCGTAAGGCTTATCCCACCGAAGGAAGAGGGGTAGATGTTGTCAAAACCACAGACACTATAGTCCTGAGGGATTTTGTAGCCAGCATCATAGATGGCATCAATGACACCATAGGCAACCATGTCGTTGATTGCAACAATTGCCGTCACCTCAGGCTGCTCAAGTATGCATCTTTGTGCCAGCTCATACCCTGTCTTATGTTCGATATCGACGGTATTGAGTTCTGTTGTGGAGGGAATGTCAGAGGTAAAGAGAGAGAGGGAGCAATCAGATCCGGCATGCCGGAACTCTGCCTTGAGCCCTTCATACCGACGCACCCTGGCACTGTGTTCTGTGTTGAGGCTGGTGGAGACATAAGCCACCTTCTTGTGCCCCAGCTTCAATAGGTGCTTACCGACGAAAGACCCTGCTGTAAAGTTGTTCACATCCACCGTATCAAGTCCCGACTCATTCTGTTTGTCCCCCACTGCGACTACAGGGACTGTCTCATTGAGCTTGCGAGCGAGTTCAGGCTGTTGGGGTATCATGGCAAAGACCACACCCGCTACCATCGGATCCATGGCAAAATCACATACCTTCCGCTCTTTCTCAGTATCCCAATAGGTAGTGAACAGCATGGTGTCTATACCCCGTTGGGTGGCTTCCTGCTCCATACCTTGGATAAGGGTTGCAAAATAGGGATTTATCACTGACGGGCAGATGATGACCAGCACCTTTTTATTGTATTTGTCACTTCGCCTTTCATACCCAAGCTCCCGTGCGAGGGAATAAACGGTATCAACGGTGTCTGGAGAGAACCTGGAAAGGCTTTTTTTCGCTAGGATCATGGATACGCTTGCTGCTGAGATTCCAGCTGCCTCCCCTATATCTTTCAAGGTGACCTTCTTTTTCCCCATGGTGCATGCTCCTTCTTTGTTGCTACATAAAGTTAAACATTATTAAGCAAATATTGCAAGATAAAAATTCATACACTGAACGCAAATCTGTCAAATATAGGATAAATTTGAGATAAAATTTGACAACTACGTGATTGTACCGTACACTGAGAAAAAATCGTGGTAGTATCCATGGTAAATATTTGTTGAAAACTGTTGAAATACCATGCTTACTAAATCGAACAATCCGGAGGAAAGAATGAAAAAAGTACTATTTGCTCTCATGGTTCTCGTCTTGGTCCTTTCGCCTATCATGGCCCAAGGCACACAGGAAACTAAAAGTGACGACAACTACAAGCTCGTTTTGAAAATGAGTCACGTGTTTGCTCCCAATGAGCAGCTTACAAAATCTTTGAATATTGTCGTTGACAAAATCAAGACCCGCACCAACGGTGCCATCGAAATCCAGCACTATCCCCAGGGACAGCTCGCAGTTTACAAAGATGGCGTAGAACAGGTTGCACGAGGAGCAAAGTTCATCTCCGTTGAAGACCCTTCATACCTTGGTGACTATGTAGCTGATTTCAACGCTTTGGTCGGTCCTATGCTCTATGACTCCTTTGATGCATACGAGTACATGATCAAGACCCCTTTGGTACAGGCCATGGTCAAGGAAGTGCAAGAGAAGCACAACATCAAGGTGCTTGCACTTGACTACATCTTCGGTTTCCGCAACTTCAAGACTAACAAGGTCATTACCACTCCTGCAGACCTCAAGGGTATGAAAATCCGTACTCCTGGCAGCCAGCTCTTCATCGATACCATCAATGCAATGGGTGCAACCGCAACCCCACTTCCATTCAGCGAAACCATCTCTGCCGTCCAGCAGGGTGTTGTTGATGGCTTGGAAGGAACCATGGATGCATACGGATCCAACGGAAGCGCAGAAGTTGCCAAGAACATGGCTCTCACCAAGCATTTCCTCGGAACTTGTGGTGTATACATCAACAATGACCTGTTCAACAGCATTCCTGCAAAATACCAGACGATCATTCAGGAAGAGTTCACAGCAGGTGCTGCCCAGATGATCAGCGAAATCACCAACAACTATGAAGCAACCAAGGCAAAGCTCGAAGCTAAGGGCAACATGTTCAATGAAGTAGACCATGACGCTTTTGTAGCTGCAGTTGAACCCGTATATGCAAACATGAAGGGAGTCACTCCTGGCATTTATAACAAGTTACAGGCCGAACTCGCAAAGATGAAGAAGTAAGCGACGAAGTTCCAACCAGGCCGACCGCTGGCACCGATCAAATAATTTGGTTGTGTGCAAGAAGGTCGGCCTGTATTATATCCAAAGGGGGTGAAAGCCAATGAAGAAACATGTCAACAAGTTCTTCCTACATTTTGAAGTCATCTTTTCTAGCGCATTTCTTATCGTAACGACCGTTTTGGTCATGATGAACGTCATATTACGGTATTTCTTTAATATGGGTCTGTATTGGTCCGAAGAAGTTGCAACCGGCTGCTTCGTTTGGAGCGTTTTCCTTGGAGCTGCAGCCGGGTACAAGATACAGATGCATGTAGGGGTTGATATGCTCGTCAACATGTGTCCTCCAACCACGAAAAAAATCATTACCATCATCGTTGATTGCATCCTGTTGCTCATCAACGGGTACATTACCTATATAGCTGTCATCTACCTGAGTCTCTCCTACAAGAAGCCTACACCGGTCCTCAATATCTCCACAGGTTTTATCAGCGCCTCTATCCTGGTGAGTTTCGCCCTGATGACTCTGTATTCAATCGTCTTTCTCATTAGGGATTGCAAAGCTCCCAAAAATCTACAAGGAGAGGTATAGCGTATGTTGTCATATTTGCCGTCCATCATGGTATTCATTCTTTATTTTTCTAGCATACCCATAGCCTATGCCCTGCTTGGATCTTCGCTTTTCTATTTTGCTGTCATCGATACAAGTTCCCCTGTAGATCTCCTCCTACAGAAGTTCGTAACCAGCACACAGTCATTCCCTCTGCTGGCAATACCCTTCTTCATCATGGCTGGTTCGATCATGAACTACGCAGGCATCAGCAAAAAACTCATGCAGTTTGCTGAAGTGCTTACCGGACATATGTCTGGAGGCCTTGCTCAGGTCAACGTCCTTCTGAGTATGCTCATGGGAGGAGTCTCAGGTTCTGCAAATGCTGATGCAGCCATGCAGAGCAAGATGCTTGTACCGGAGATGGAGAAACGCGGATACGACAAGGCATTCTCCACTGCCATCACCGCAGCCTCATCGGCTGTCACCCCGGTCATACCTCCAGGGATAAACCTCATCATCTATGCCCTGATCGCAAGTGCATCGGTTGGACGTATGTTTGCCGCCGGCTACATCCCTGGCTTCCTGATGACCGCATGCCTGATGATTGCAGTAGGCATCATATCAAAAAAACGAGGATATCAGCCTAGCCGAGAGACAAAGGCAAGACCGAAGGAGATCCTCAAACAGGGAATCGATTCCATTTGGGCCCTGCTTTTTCCCTTTGGCATCATCATGGGACTTCGCATCGGCATCTTCACCCCTTCTGAAGCAGGTGCTGTGGCAGTTTTCTACTGCATCATCGTAGGGAAGTTCATCTACAAGGAGTTGGGAAGGGAACATATCATCCCAGTCCTAAAAGAGACTGTCTTGGCAACCAGCTCTGTCGTACTCATCATTGTCGCGGCCTCTGTCTTTGGCTACTACCTGAACTGGGAACAGATTCCCCAGCATCTGACTGCCTTGCTGTTGAATGTCACCCAAAGCAAGTATGTGATGCTGATGATCATCAATGTCCTTTTTCTTGTAATGGGAATGTTCCTCGAAGGAGGGGCTGCCCTGATCATCCTGGCTCCCCTATTGGTGCCTGTGGTAACCACCCTTGGTGTCGATCCCATCCACTTCGGCCTGATCTGTATCGTCAATATCATGATAGGGGGTATCACCCCACCCTTCGGTTCCATGATGTTCACCTGTTGCACCATCACAGGGTGCGAGCTGCAGGACTTTGTTAGGGAAGCCATCCCTTTCATCCTTGCCCTTCTGGTAGCCCTTATTTTGATCACCTACATCCCTATCATCACCCTCATCCTGCCTAACCTGCTTTATGGGGTAGCGTAATAACAAGGAGTCCATCACATGAAAGTATATGCACATAGAGGGTATAGCGGTGCCTACCCAGAGAATACCATGCTGGCATTCAGAAAGGCCGAGGAAGCAGGGAGTGATGGCATCGAACTCGATGTCCAGCTTACCAAAGACGGGCAAGTAGTTGTCATCCATGACGAGCGTGTCGACCGTACCACCGACGGCAAGGCTCTGGTCTGTGACTACACCCTCAAAGATCTGCAGAAGCTCAATGCGGCGATCCACTTCCCCCATACGAGTGAGTTTGAGCATATCCCTACTTTTGAGGAGTATTGTGCATGGGTCAAGACTACAGATCTGGTAACCAACATCGAACTGAAGACAAGCATTATCTACTACAAGGGGCTTGAAGCAAAAACCCTTGCCATCCTCAAAGCCCATGGCCTGGAGAAGAAGGTGTTCTTCTCATCCTTCAATCTGCTCTCCATTGCCAATGCCAAAGCCCTCGATGAGAGCATCCCCTGTGGTGTGCTAGTCCCTGAATCAGGCTTGGTCAATGCAGGATACTTCTGTGACAAATTTGGCTTTGAGTCATTCCATCCCAATTTCAGCAATGTAAGCAAAGAGTCCGTCGCAGAATGCAAGGAATATGGCATCAGGACAAACGTATGGACAGTCAACTCCATGGGTCAGCTTGAAAGATGCTTTGAGTGGGGTTGTGACGGGGTCTTTACCAACTACCCTTCTGTATGCAGGGCGTGGATCAAGAGCAGGCTCTGAGCAAAGAAAGTGAAAAGAGAGAAATTATGGTAATCTAAGGACTAATGGCACATTCACCATAGCAATGTGGAACTCTGAAATCAGAATAGGATACAAGCAAGAGGCAAAGACTACAAATCTTTGCCTCTTGCTTGTATCCTTCATTGTATATTTTCCATTATTCACTCTTCATCCTTCACCCTAATTTCGAATTTTCAATGAAGCAAATATGAAGGGTATCTGAAGAGACATACCATTAGGGATCGATCAGCTTCACTTCCAGACAGGCTATCTCCTCCCTCAACAGCGGGATATTCTTCGTTGTCAGCGATGCTGCCCCAAAGCCGATCATCATGCGCATCTGGGCCCTGCTTTCCACTGTCCAGACAAAGACAGGGAGCAACCTCCTTCTTGCAATGATAAACAGTTCTTCCTGTACCCCCTCACAGTTGATGTTCAGGGCAAAGGCATCTGCTGTTACTGCTGTCTCAACCATGGCACGGGCATAGGAACCATAGGTAGGATATCGCCCCTTATCCCAGCAATCAGCATTGTAGAGAACCTTTGCCTGGGGGAGTAGCTGATGAATGAGAAATATCTCATTCTCCTTGCAACCGGTGAAGATAACCTGGGAAGTGTATCCTCTTTCTTCAATGATGGCACACACAGGGGCTACCGCTTCATACTCCTTGATATCAAGGTTGACTTTGATGCAATGGGCAAAACAGAGAGCAAAGGCATCCTCCACTAGCAACAGCGATGGGTCATGGGCAAGCAGTTGTTCATACGTCATATTCCCAATAGGCTGAGGGCACCCGTCTAGGGAGGGGTTGTGGGACAGTACGATCTTTCCATCAAAGGTTTTTCTCACATCAACCTCGATGAAATCCGGTATCAGAAGGCACGCTTGCTTCAGGTACTCCATGCTGTTTGGACGTGTATTCATGGATCCACTGTGAGCTGTTATGAGAAGGTTTGTGTTCATCACTTCTCCCCCATAGAGAAGCCTTTGGTATAGTGCTTATAGACAAAGTTAGAAAATACGAGGACAGGAACGGAAGTTATGAGCCCTATACTCATCAGATGACCCCATAAAGTCTCATATTCACCGATGTAGTCAACGATGACCAGAGGAAGTGTCCTTAAAGCTGGAGTTCGGATGAAGAGCAGGCCAAAGAGAAATTCATCCCATGCTGCAATGACACTGAAAATGGAAGTGGCAACCAAGCCGGTACGAGCCATCGGAGTCACGATCTTCCACAGCATAACAGCTTTGCTGGCTCCATCAATCTGAGCCGCTTCCTCAAACATCATTGGAACACTCTTGAGAAATCCAAACAGCATCCACGTACAGTATGGCAAGGTATAGACCTGATAGACCAAGATGAGTCCGACCAGGCTGTTGATGAGACGCATTGAGTTGAACATGGTATACAACGGGATCGCAAGAACCACCGGAGGCAGTATCTTAACCAGAAGAATCCAGATCATAAATATCAGGTTGAATGCCAAGGGGAACTTAAACCGTGACAGGGCATAGGCGGCGGTGAAAGACAAAAACAGCGAAAGTGTGGTGGCTCCAATGGAAACGATGAGGCTGTTGAGCATATTCCTGAGAAATCCTGACTGCAGGACTGCAACATAGTTCTCCAAAGTCGGCTGTTTTGGAAAAAAAGTGGGATTGGGTAGCACGACTTCCAAAGGATTTTTCAAGGAAGTGGCCAGTATCCAATATACGGGGAACAGGGTAATGACCAGCATGAAGAGGACAAAGGCCCAAAATAGAGGATTGTTCTGTTTCTTTCTAACCTTAAGCATAAGAACCATCCTCTTGGAGAATTTTCTTGATATAGAATAGGGATATCAGGGTGACAACAAGCAACGTAAGCAGAGATGCTGTTGAAGCCCTACCCAGATTGAAATAGGAGAACCCTTCACGATAGATAAACGTTGACAGTGTTTCTGTGGAGTTTCCAGGCCCTCCTTGGGTCAGGGCATAGACCTTTCCGAACAATTTGAAGGTGTCGATCGTGCGCAACATTGCAACCAACATGATCTGGCTAGCAAGAATGGGGATGGTAATTCTGAATGCAATCTGATGGGAACGCGCACCATCGATCTGGGCGGCCTCGAAGGTCTCCCTGGGAATTGACTGCATTGATGCTTGCAGCATGATGAAGGCAAAGGGCGTCCACTGCCAGATATCTATGAGAATAATAGAGTACAGGGCCTTGGCCGGGTCAATGAGCCAGCCGACAGGAGACAGTCCCACATTGCGCAACATTGCATTGAGCAGCCCGATATCATTATGGTAGAGAGTCTTCCATATGGCACTGACAACCATGGTGGAGAGCATCATAGGGAATATAACTATGGTCATAAAGGATCGCTTCCCTCGAAACTGTCCGTCAAAGACAAACGCAAGCAACAACCCAATGCCGACTTCAAAGAAGGTGGCTATGAGGGAAAACTGTAAGGTATTGAAGAACGAATCCCGGAACAGAGTTGACTGGAGTATCTGCTTGTAATTATCCAGACCTATGAATTTCCTAATATCGGTTATGAAGTTATAGTCATACAGAGAGAGCCCCATTACCTGCACTACAGGGTAGAGCGTAAGCCAGGCCATAATGATAACCGAAGGGGCAATGATGACAAAATAGAAGATATTCTTCTTTATGTACTTGGACACATGCATAGGGAGTACTCCAATCGTCAAGTTGTTCGTAAAAGAGAAAAGAAAAAAGAGAAGAGGTATGATGATGGCAGGCAGACTATCTGCCTGCCATCAGAAACAGGGTCCATACTTAGTTCAGCAAGGCCTTGATACTCTTCTCCACATCAGAAAGGGCCTTCTCTGGAGTCAATTCACCCATAATGGCAAACTGCAAGACAGAACCCAGCTGATCCTCAATCTCCTTCCATTTGACAGAACGAGGACGGGCCACGCTGTTCTGCAATGCATCAAGCTGTGCATCATACCAGGGATACTTTGCCCTTTGGGATGCAACCGAATAGACAGAGACACGTGAAGGGGGAAGGCCATATGCATCGGACATGGCAAGCTGCATATCATAGCTGGTCAAGAACAGCATGAAGTCAAATGCAGCCTCATGTTGTCTTGAAGACTCGGGAATGGCTATCAGCCAGGCCCCGATCATAGGAGAAGACTTCTGCACTTCTGAGGGGTGCTTGGTTACCTTTACCTTGCCAACTACAAACGATTCCTTCTCATTTTCCAGGTTCCCGATCCATCCGGGCCATACTTCAGGGACTACGGCAGCAGTTCCTGCATACAGGGCGTCACGCACCTGTGCAGACTGGTACATCGTCACCCCTTCAGGAGCGTATTTGCTAAGCTCCAAGAAGTACTTCATAGCAGCCAACCCCTCAGGAGAGTTGATCGCTACTTTACCCTGCTCATCAAGGACTTTTCCACCAAAAGCCCAGAAAATAGGCAGGAACCCTGTGACGATCGGATTGCCTTTGGAGCCTCTGAAGACCACACCATCTACCCCACTTTCGTTGGCGTCAATGGTCTTGACAGCCTTGAGAAGGTTTGTCCATGTGGTGATCTCGCCAAACCCATATTTTGCAAACAGATCGGTTCTGTAGGCAAAAAGTTCGACGTTTCCGGCAAAGGGCAAGGTAAAGAGAGGGCCCTTCTCACCATAGGGATACCGTCCAAGATTCAACGCTGGCTTGATAAAATCACTGTCAACGGTGAGACCTTTTTTGGCATACAGGTCATCAAGGTTGGCTAGCCAGCCGACCTCCTGAAACTGTGGGGCATTGGGATCATCAATAAGGACCAGGTCATAGGTCCCACTTTTGCTTCTCATGTCAATGACACTCTTTTCAAAAAGACTTGAGCCTGAAAGCTTCAATATCTCAAAGGAAACCTCCGGATGGAGTTTCTGATAAGCATCTGCAGCCAGCTGCAGAGAATCCCCATACGCACCATCTCTTCCTGCGATGGTGAGCGTAATTTTCTTACCTGCACCCTCTGTAGCCCCTGCTCCAAAGACAAACAGTGCAGAAACTGACATCACTACCAAGATAGCTAAGATTTTTTTCATGATAGTCCTCCTGTCTGACAGGATACCACCTTAGGATAGGATAACAAGGGAAGATCCATTTTTACGAATTACCTTACATTGAGATGTTATGTTAGAGATCGCTCTTGCGTATCTGATAGATGGCATAGTTCCAGTTCAAGACCAGAGGATGCAAAGAGTCTGTATAGCGAAGAAAGACCTGATTGGAGTGCTCGGAAAGTCCATCTGTCGTCCCGGATCGCGGTACGATCAGCTGGTCATAATCAAAGAGGGAAGCATAGGAAGTGAGCCCCTGCACCAAAGAAGGGTCATCAATGAATTCATGCATACTCAAAGCCAAAATCTTAGTTCCCTTGGCCTTTTTTGCTATATTGGCTTTCCTGGGTAGTTCTTTTTTTGATTCGATGAAGAGGTTCCCTTCGTACAGGAAACTCGTTCCCTGTACGATAAAATCAAACGGGATGTTCTCATAAAAGCTATCTTGCTGTTCCAGCAAGGTATAGGTAGTGGGGTCGAGCTCCCCTGAAGGGACAAACACCCCAAGATGATATTCTCGTTGCAACAGGGAAGAGAACTGCTCGATAATGCCCAGATTATGCGTATAGATATCCAAAGGATAGGAGAGGGTATCCAGATGCTCTGCAAAAATAGATGCAATATGATTGCACAACCCCCCAGCTCCCAGCAACACCTTCACAGGAACCTCTCTGGTGTGCTGTTGTGCATAGTTCTCTATCTCATCATAGACAGCATTTGCTGTTTTCAGCTTCTCGGCAATATAGAGATGCTTTTTCTGATGAAAATGGGTATATGGCGCAGCTAATGATATGGTGAATGTGGGCCCTGACCCTTTGTGTTTCTTGAACAGGGGCATACCCAACTCCTCTTCATATCGTTTCAGCTGTGTCCATAACCAATAGTCAGTCTTATAGTCAATGCTGTAGCGTTCCTTGAGGTACTCTATGATCTGGGAACTCGAAAGGACAATTTCCCAGATGGATTTTACCTGGGTTTTTTCCAATTCCAATGAGAAAAGATGTAATACGTTGAAAACCAGGTCTTTCTGCTTGAGGCGAAGTTTCTTTTGGTCAAAGGGTGAACTCATCATTCGGATCCTTTTTGCTCGGGATATATCCATACTCAAGCCTGTACGCCAAAAAGTCAAATGATATCAGTACCCAAGCAGATAAGAAGAATAGCCACAGAAAGTATCCAGGAAAAGGAAACTGCATCAACGAAACCAAGCCCTCAAGCCCAGCAGCATCTACCCCAAGGATACTCCTTGGGGTAGATGCATTACGAAGAACTAAGCACAAGTACACGTATCCATGAAAGGCAGAAAAGCAAGACCCTCACCAATCCCAGTCAGTGAACCGCTCATCATTGAGCCTCCAATACTGCTTGGTATAGGCGACGTTGGGATTGTCCTTGGCATGTTCGAAAGCAGTCAGGCCATCATAATCTGTGATCCAGCCCTCTGATCCCTCATCAAGAAGAAGGTCTATCACCCTAGGGTTCTTTGCATAGAGGGCAGCGTAGGCAAGAGGATCTCTGCCGATCTCGTCCTGCGCTGTCAAGGAGGAGCCTTCCCCAATCAGATATTGAACGACTTCATACTCCGTATTGTTCTCCAAAGCATGCATGAGAGCCGTTTTCCCTTCGATGTCACGAGTCTTGAGGTCAGAACCCTCGTCTACGAGGATGGCAAAGATCTCCCGGGAAAGCCGATTTTTTGCTGCTATCATAAGGGAAGTCAACCCTTCATGGGTTCTCGCCTGTACATCAGATCCATGTTCGAGGGCAAAGTCGAGTTCATCAGCTGAGTAGGCGTACTCCAGAAGATACAACAGCGGGGTATAGCCCCCGCCCCTTGGCGCATTGATATCGGCTCCCCAGTCCAGCAACACTTTTGAGACAGCATCATTGTGGTAGATGATGGCATATGAAAGGGCATCAAGACCGTCTTCATCAACTGCAGACAGGTCTGCGCCATCCTCGAGCAAACCGATGGCGATGGAAGGATCGAAATTGATCTGTGCGGCAAGCATGAGAGGGGTTCTCAGACTATCTTCGAAGTGTGTAGCACCTCCGTCCACCAAGGCTGTGTACATTGCATAGTCTTTGCCGTCTGCAGCGGCAAACATCAGAGGCGTCCATCCAAAATCATCCTCTGCGTCTGGATCCTCACCAGACTCGATGAGGATCCTGATTATCTCAGGTGAACTGCTGTTTGACGCCGCAAAGTGCAACAACCCCAGCCCATCATGCCTTGTACGATCGTGGACAGCTCCCAAAGAGAGCAGCCTTTGCGCAATCTCCGGATTGCTGTTGCTACTTACAGCATGCAACAGGGCATTCCAGGAGTCATCATCATACAGGGACAGATCCTCGCCGTTCTCTACCAAGATGTCGATGATATCAGGATTGCTGGTATTGGCAGCGGCATACATCAAGGATGTTATCCCCTTATATGCACGCCTTTCATGCACAGGGTTATATCCCAACAGAGTCTTTACGACCTCTGTGTCAGCATTATTGCTGACAGCGTACATCAATGCTGTCCAACCATAGCTATCCTGCTCATCAAGGTCTGCTCCATATTCTAGCAAAGAGCTGATAATTTCAGGGTATTTTGTGTTTGAAGCTGCGTACATCAGAGGGCTATTTCCCCCTTGAGCGGGATCCCCTGTTTCAAGAAGTAGTCTTACCACCTCGAAACTTGAGTTGTAGCTAAGGGAATAATGCAGAGGTGACCAGCCGACATTGGTAAGAGCAAGAGGGTCGGCACCGTTGTCAAGGAGGGCCTTGGTGATCTGGGGATTAGGATTGTACCGAGCGGCATGCACAAGGGCAGTCCAGCCAAGGTAGTCTGTAGCCTCAACATCAGACCCCGCTTGTATGAGATTCTCAATGCTTGTTGGATCATCAAGCTCACCGGAGGCGATCATCAGAGGGGTGCGGTCATCATCATCCCGCTGTTCAAGGTCGAGGCCAGCCTCAACGAGCATTCGGATCTTTTCCGCGCCCTCTCCATAGACCATAGCCATGTAGAGTGGGGAGTAGGAGAGGTCGTCCCTCAAGTCATATCTTGCCCCATTGTCGAGAAGGGATTTCGCAACAGAAGGGTTGTCATTATGCCTCAATGCATAATACAGGGCCGTCCAGCCAAAATCATCCTTATCATCAATATCTAGTCCGGCATCAAGCAAACCCCTGATAATTTCAGGGTTTGCAGTATCCTTTGCCGCTGCCATCAGAAGGGTAATCCCATCTTCACCTTTTTCAAAGGGATCATATCCCAATGAGACTAGGGTAGGCAGGACTGTAGGATCAGTATTGTACCTGGCGATTTGAAACAGAGGGGATTCTGGGTCAGCTCCCCTTCCCCCATACATCAGCGATGAAGCTATCTGCTCAGCACTACCTGAACTGAAAAGCTCTTCCGTCCCGGAGGCTGAAAGGACAGGGATGATTAGCAATACGAGCAACAGACCAAAGCATATCCTCTTCATAGGCATCTCCTACGTATTAATAAAGCTGTAATTAGCTCCTATTTCTCAATAGCAAATATCCCAACCCAGCACTATGCAGGGTTGGGATGATGTCGGTTAAGTACTTTCGCACATGCGGTAAAATGAAGAAAACCCTCTGTGCTAGAGTATATCTTACTAATTTACTGGGTTTACTGTATCATCGAGAAATGTATCCGTCAAGATGGTCACCTATCGGTGATTATCCGCTTTCCTTCTCATAGACACACCAGTATGGGCATGATATATTTTTACAGGGAGAACAAGAGTGTCAAAAACACCATTATTCATACGACTTGCCCGACCTACCTATGGGCGCTATCTACTCTGGTCCAATAACATTCAGACAGAGGGGATGGATATTCTCACGGACATGCAAGAGCCTTTCCTCCTCTTGGGAAATCATAGTCAGGTCTATGATGCCTTTTTTATCTCTTCCGCCGCCAAAGTGCATATACGATGGGTAGCAGGGGCAGCTTTATTTAAATTGTTCGGCCTGACGACGCTTTTGGGCGGATGGGTTGGAGGAATATCCAAACAACAGGGACGAAGTGATCTCCATACCATACGCAACATTTCCCGTGCCCTCAAGGAGGGTGACAATGTCGGCCTGTTCCCCGAAGGAACCAGGACCTGGGATGGGGAGAGCATCGGCTTTGATAAAAGTACGGCAAAGCTCATCAAGATACTGAAAGCCCCTGTCGTTATCGTCAACTTGGAAGGGGTCTATGCGACAAAGCCCCGCTGGGCAGACAAGAAAAGGGTGGGAACCCCCATGATACGGGTACTGCCTCCCCTTACCAAGGAAGCTATCGCTTCCATGACCAAGGACGAGCTTTACGCCTATCTTATTGAGCATCTTTCTTTCTCGTTTCGTGCCTGGCAAGAGAAGACGCACACCCCGTTCAGAGGAAAAGCCCAAGCAGAAGGCTTGCAGAGGGCACTCTACCTCTGTCCCGGTTGCAACTCCTTCAGCACCCTAGAGACAAAAAAAGATATCATCCAGTGCACCAAGTGCGACATGAAAGCCCGTCTGGATGCATATGACCAGCTTACCACGTTACAGGGGAACAACCCTTTCAAGGATGTTTCCAGGTGGCATGACTGGGAAACAGAGCAGCTACGAATACAATTGGAAACAGCAAAACCAGAGACTTCTCTCTTCCTACCTGACAAAGGTATACTTTTCCAGAAGGGTGAGGAGGGCAAGCACGTTACCTTGAGCAAGGACTTCTCCCTCTCTGCAACCGGTGAGGGCATGCAGGTTGTAAGCACAAATCCTGTCCTGTTCACCATGCTCTCGTTTTCCAAGATGCAATCGATGGTCATCAACTCAAAAAGTACGATAGAGTTATACAATGATGATAAACTGTATAGGATAAGGATTGAGAAAGACTCTTCGCCCCTCAAATATGTCGAACTAATTCACATGTATAGAAAAAAGGAACATCTATGAACTGGAATTACATCTTGCACATCGGAATCATTTCGACGGCTCTGCTTATCGCAGCCCTTTGCAGGGCTCGCCTCCGTTTCTTCCAACGCTACCTGATACCAGCCTCCATAGTGGCGGGAATACTGCTCTTGGTGTTCTACAACTTCTTCGCTCCCAAGCTAGGTTTGGCCAATGCCTTCCTGGGCGAGATAGTCTATCACCTTCTGAATATCTCCTTTATCGCAATGATGCTCAGAGTTGTTCCTGAGAATCGGAAAAAGGTGAAAGGAAGGCGAACCATAGCAGCAAACGTGACCGCTGTCATGGCCCAGTACGGCCTGCAAGCTTTCTTTGGCTTGTTGGTCACCGCTCTGCTCATCGCGACGATAAGCCCTACCCTATTCCCTGCCATAGGGTTTTTCCTTCCTCTTGGCTTTGAATTGGGACCGGGGCAGGCGTATTCGATAGGGGCTACATGGGAGGGTATGGGCTTTTATGGCGCATCCTCTGTCGGGCTCACCATAGCAGCCATAGGATTCCTCATGGGGAGCTTTGGAGGAGTCATGCTGATAAACCAGGGTATCAAACGTGGGTGGATAGCCAAGGAGTATCGACAAAAGATCGACCGTCAGAGCATCCGAACAGGATTCTTCAGCCGTCTCACCACCGAGAGGCCCATAGGATCCTACCTCACCACCGATGGAGAATCCCTCGACTCCCTGACCTACCACATAGCTCTGGTCATGGCCACATACCTCATAAGCTGGGGCGCCCTTACCGGCCTTACCGCGCTGTTGAACCTCATAGGGCCACTGGGCTCGGATCTTGCTGACAGCCTGTGGGGCATCAACTTCGTATTCAGTTCCTTCTGTGCCTTGGGTGTAAAGATGCTCATGCGTCTCTTCAAGGTAGAGACTACCATCGACACGGCAACCTGCAACCGTATCAGCGGTTTTTCCGTCGACCTGACAGTCGCGGCCTCTCTAGGTGCCATTTCCTTGGTCGTAGTCCAGGGATACTGGATACCCATCCTGGCTCTGGTATTGACGGGTTTGGTCCTGACCATCATAGTCCTTCCCTGGTACTGTTCCCGAATCTATGACGACCACCAGTTCTACAGGATGCTGGTCATCTACGGCACGGCAACGGGAACCCTTCCTACAGGCCTTGCCCTGCTGAGGGTGGTGGACAAGGAGTTTGAAACCCCAGTGGCAACGGACTATCTCTATGCTGTGGGCATTGTCTTCATCCTGGCCATCCCCTTTATCATGAGTGTGAACTTGCCGGCTTTCAGCATTACACGCAACAATCCCTCCCTCTTCTGGGCTGCCGTAGGAATTTCAGCGTTCTATATGATCGCTTCCTTTGTCTCCTACCTGCTCATTGCCAAAAAGCGGTCATTCGCACAAAAGGGTAAGCTATTCTATACTGAGGCAGAATAACCAATAGCAGCCAAGGGTACAAAGAATCCCTTGAACCCCTATGCAAGAGCGTGTACAGTTAGCTCATGAACGGGCAAAGAATCCTTCCAAGCTTTCCTCCCCTCCAGCCGACTGGCAGGGGAAGGGAGTTCAACCAATACTCCCTTTCCAACCACCGGGAGGTGGTCTATCACTACCTTTTCACGGGATTGAGTCACCGCGCCCTTGACAGGGAAATTCTCGGTCTCGACCCTGCCTACTCCAGGGGGTACCAGTCATGGAGCATCCTTCACTTCCTAGGTCTATGGGATTCCCACAAGCACTTTTTTGAAGGGTGTCCCATAGATGACGCCTTGGCAACTCTCAAGCCCTACATCCATGAGGAGGCATACCTGCTCGTCTACTCCTATCTTCTTGATATGGTACAGAAATTTAGCGAGGACCGCCAAGCGGATTATGGGGTGGCGGAGCTTGACGCCAAATATTGGGTGAGCCAGTTCCTTAAGGATGTGGATGATCGTCGTCAGATAGAAAGCCGACTGGATTTCGTCCCTACATCAAGCCAGGAGTTCCGATATAGGTCTGGCAACTACTACGTGAGCAGTCCCACCCTCAAGGAAGTGCTCAAGTGCCGTTATGATTTCTACTGCCAGGTCTGTCACACAAGAATCTATCGTCCGAAGTGGGTACAGACACTCCCCATAAAGGAACAATGGAAGCATCTGAATGCTGATGTGCACCACATACAGAGCCTAGCAAAGGGAGGAAGCGACCTGATGGAGAACATGCTCTGCCTCTGTCCCAACTGCCATAGGCGCTTCCATACCCAGGAGCACATACTGGAAAAGAGACAGGGTCATCTCTTTACCTTCAACCAGATATCTCAAGAGCATGCGCCTTTGACTGTCAAACATGCCATTGCATTCACTCTCTGATCATCACTA
This sequence comes from Sphaerochaeta sp., assembly GCA_048264225.1. Taxonomy (GTDB): domain Bacteria; phylum Spirochaetota; class Spirochaetia; order Sphaerochaetales; family Sphaerochaetaceae; genus Sphaerochaeta. The sequence goes on along the minus strand of JBLXDK010000024.1, from coordinate 10,853 downwards.
CCATACGCTCTGATACGATTCACCAGCTACCAAAGCGCCTAAGCCTCTTAGGTCTCATGGATTCCTGGCCAAGGAATCAGGAGAATTCACCCAATGTTCCCTTGGAAAAATACCAGCAACTTCTGTCCTGATGCCTACACGCAGGGAGAAAGTGTAGGCACCCCCCATAACGCCAACAGCAAAAGAATACCATCACTCTTCCCACACGACATAAGGGAGAGTACACTAGGGGAAAGCCCAGTAAGACAAGGATTGTATTCGAGCCATGATAAAACGGTTAGCTCTTCTCTGTAGTATCTCACTCTTCCTACTGACAAGCCAACTTTACAGTACTGCATACTCTCCAAAAACCATCAATATACACTCATCCCTGTATGAGGAGACAGACCTGCTCTACCGCATCCAGGGTTTGGCACTCCCCTCAGGGGCAAGGCCCTGGAGCACAGAAGAGGCTGCCCTAATCCTCTCGGTCATCCCCGAAGGAGGAAGGACTGCTGAGTTGAAACAGCTAGCCCTCTCGCGTCTGGAGACGACTCTCAAAATACAGGACAGCAACGGGCTATCACACAGGTTCTCAACGACTGTAGCCCTTGAAGCCTATTCCCATGCTAACACCTCAGATTTCGTCCTTCCCCAAGACTGGTCCTACAACAATGACAGGCGCCTGAGCCTTTTTGACTTCAGGATGGAACTGCAGTGGGCCAATGCCTTCTACTTCGCAACTGGTGTGGAGCTGGGGCCTTCTACAACACAGAGAAACGATGCAACGAAATCTATTGTACTCGATCATGCTGAAGGTGTTGGCGCCATCATAGGAAAAACTGAAACTCAGTTTGAATATCTCATTACTGCTAACCTCTTTAAGAAAATGTTCAACACAAATCTCATTACCTTTGACAAGGACTTTCAGGATCTCTGGCCACGCGACTCCCAGATTACGCTGGGAGGAGCTTGGTGGAATGCTTCCTTAGGAAGAGGTCCTGTCAGCTGGGGGGCAGGCCAAAGCGGGAACCTGCTCATTGGCAACCACATCAATTTTCATAACAATCTGAACATCAGTTTCTTCAGCGAAGAGTTCAAGCTGCAGTTCCTCTACCTCTTCTTGCCTAATCCCTTGAAAAAGCCAGAAGAACAAAGAGTCTTCATGGGCCATCGCCTTGAGACCCAACCGTTACCATGGCTTCGTCTTTCCATCACAGAAAACGTCATGTTCAAAGGTGAGAGCCTGCCTCTTTCCTACCTTGACCCCACCTACATCTACCATAACCTCTACAATGGAGACATGCTCAATGCAATAGCCAGTGCAGAGCTCAATCTAGCTATAATGCCTGGTCTCTCATTGCATACCCAGTTCGTCTTGGATCAGTTCCAGTTTGCCAATGAGGGCGGCAGTGAAGCCAATGCATTTGGCCTTCTTGTCGGGATGACCCATTCTGCCCAGCTTAAGCGGGGATTCCTCTCAACCACTGTCGAATTTGTAGGGACCGACCCATCGCTGTACCGAAGGGACAAAGTCGATTTCCTTGTGGTTCGTGGTTTGTTCAGCAATGGAGATCCATTGACCTTCGACTACCTTGGCTACAAGTGGGGCTCTGACAGCATCGCCCTGTCAGCCGAGATGGTCTACCTCCTCCCGGGGGAAGCTCGCTATGCACTTAGCGCCCTCATCCACAGACAAGGTGAGGTCACCATCTTTGAAGGACATTATTGGGATGAGGGGTTAGGAAAGTATACGAATGCTGGCAACTCCAACATCTCAGGTCCTCCACCATCAGGGGATACGATGACAGACCAGATAGTCATCTCCTTGAATGGATCCTGGTGGCTTAAGAAAACACCCATACGGTTCTTCAGTGAACTCACCTGGATCGGCAAACAGACCTATACGCTGAGTACAAGAACCTCAAGCAACAAGAAAAGCGACTTCCAGATTGTGGCTGGAATGGTCTATACCTTCTGACAGGAGACTCTTTCCCTGTTCGCTTCTCCGTATCAGCTCTCCAGCAAGATATCAGAGACTAGATGAAGCTGCTCTCGCAGGGCTTGTATGCTTTCACTGTCCAGGCGCCCGTCTTCCGTCAGAAGGGAGAGCATCGCCTTGGGAATGGTGAGGGCACTGTGCTGTGTCCGCCTTCCCTTGTCAGTCAGGATAATGGATATGCTTCGGTCATCACGCCTGTTGCGCTGCTTATGTATAAATCCTGCAGTCACTAGCTTCTGCAGAACTGGGGAAAGAGTACCTGAGTCAAGATACAGCTTCTGCCCCAACTCCTTCACTGTCTGCTCGTCCTGTTCCCACAGGGCTAGCAATACGATGTAGGAGGTATAGGTCAGGCCAAACGGTTCAAGGAGAGCCTTGTATTTCTGGATCATCTCCTTAGAACTGACATACAGGGCAAAACACAGTTGGTTATCCAGTTGCTGTATGGGTTGCATGCGTCATCCTCCCTCATGGTGTACCTCCCTATTGTCTTCGATAGCTAGGCAAAAGGCAAGGACGATGAAATCTTACGTTGTTGTGGCGTACGTCAACTTAAACGTCCCAAAAGCTGACGTGGCCACTTGTTACGTTAGGTATATCGTTACCAAATCAGCGTTTAGGCCTATTCTTCCTTGCCTTAACGCCACCAAAGGAAGTATCATCTCAAGCGAAATGGACAAAAATACGATCACGAAGGCAAGACCCTACATACTGTTGCTACCAGCCATAGCCCTGGCATTCCTGTTTGCCTACAGGCCTTTCTTTCGTACCATCGTAAACTCCCTATTCAACCTTTCCATCATAGGTAAGCGCCTCTCCTTTGTAGGCTTGGACAACTACAAGAGACTCTTCTTGAGTTCCTCCTTTCAGGACAGCCTCTCCAATACCCTACGCTTCACCTTCTACTTCGTGCCAACAAACCTCATAATCTGCCTTGGGGCCGCTATGCTTGCCAACCGCAAGGGAAAACTGGCTTCACTGAACCAGATCTTCTTGTTCCTGCCCATGGCTGTCGCCATGAGCAGTTCCATGATGCTGTTCAAGATGATGTTCAATCCATCAATTGGCATCATGAACACCCTGTTGGGGGGCGATATCCAGTGGTTCAACGATCCCAAGGCCGCGATGCTCCTGTTGGTCATAGCAGGGGTCTGGCTTGATATCGGATTTGACTTTCTCTTGCTGGTATCGGCATTGCGCAACGTCCCGAACAGCCTCATCGAAGTCGCACGTATTGAAGGGGCCGACCCTTGGCAACTTTTCACCACCTTGCAACTGCCCCTCATCGCACCTACCCTTCTGTTTGTCCTGGTAACCAGCATCAAGGATGCGATGCTCATCAGCGCCCCGGTTCTCCTGCTTACAGAGGGAGGACCTTTCCGCTCGACTCAGACCTTGGTCTACCAGATGTATCTGGAGGGGTTCAAAAGTGGCAACTATGCCCTGGGATCGGCAATAGCTACTGTAGTGTTCCTCCTTACCTTTGCTGTCATGCTTCTCTTGTTGCGCTTCGAACAAAGGAGGGTGTACTACCAGTGAAAAAGCTTGTACCTGTCTTTGCAACCATCCTCTCTTTGGTAGTGGTTTTCCCGATCCTCTACTCCATCAGCGCATCCTTCTTCTCGTTCTCAGACTTCACCGCCATACCGGCTAGGCTTTTCCCCGCCCATCCTACCCTCTCAAACTACAGCAGGGCCTTCTCTGAATCATATCTTGCACGCTTTCTTCTCAACTCCCTGATGACGGCAACCTTGGGAACGGTGATACGCATGACCATAAGCATAGTCTCCGCCTATGTGTTTGCCTTCTACACATTCAAGGGTAAAAACCTGCTTTTCGTCATCCTTATCGCAACCATGCTGCTTCCCAGTGATGCCCTGTTGATAGAGAACTTCATAACCATACGGTCGCTTGGCCTCACTGATACCTATCTGGGTATCATCAGCACCTCCCTGCTTGCCCCGGTGCACCTGTTTCTCCTACGCCAGTACTTCAGGATGGTCAGCAAGGAGTACCGTGAAGCTGCCATCGTCGAGGGGTGCTCCGATACCCGATTCCTTACCACCTTGCTGATCCCCATTAGCCAAAGTGTGGTGATCACCCTCAGCCTGCAATCCTTCACCAGTATTTTCAACGACTACCTCTGGCCCCTGTTGGTAACAAACGATGTATCCATGAGGACAGTTCAGGTAGGCATAACCATGCTCGGATTCTCAGAAAATTTGGATTATGGACCGCAGTTTGCAGCAATAACCTTGCTGATGACTCCGATTCTTATCGCATTCATACTCTTGAACAAAAACATTCAAGAGAGCGTAAGCACACGCTTCACAGGACGGTGACCATGAAAAAATCAGTGATAGCAATCTTCATAGTGGCAACAATGTTCTCCTTTTCGCTCTTTGCCCAGGCAAAGGGAGAAGAGTTACAATCCGAACAAATCAGAACCATCACCTGGTGGCACTACAGCAGCGGCCTTGCAGGCAAAGCCGCCGAATCGATGGTAACAGAGTTTAACAACACAGTAGGGAAAGAGCAGAATATCCGGGTCGATGCTGTCTACCAAGGAAAGGCCAGTGATGTCCTGACAAAACTGAAGGCAATCTTCCAGAGCGGGACCAACAACGGCCTGCCTGACCTTGTCCAGCTCGATGGGTCGGGAGTGTTGGATATCCGGGACAACGAAAACCTCATCAGCATGGAGAAGCTTGCCAAAGCAGACTCGTTCGACCTCTCATCCATACTCGATAGCGCAAGACTATCGGTCACCTACAAGGACGAGATGATAGCCATGCCCTTCAACAGCTCCACCATCATGCTGTACTACAACAAGAGCGCTTTCGATGAAGTGGGAATTGCAAAGCCACCCAGAACCCTTGATGAGCTCGCCCTGGCGGCAACCAAGCTGAAAAAGACTGATGACAAAGGAAAGGTCGTGCGCTATGGCTTTGCCAATGTGCCAACTACCTACGAGCTTATTGTCTGGCTTGGACACCAGAACGGGGTGAGCTATATCACTGACAAGGAGAATGGCCATACCGGCATACCTACAAAAGTCCTGTTCCACGAGAACGGGACGATGGTCAATTTCCTTTCCAAATGGAAGGCCCTCTATGCAACAGGATCATTGGAAAACCTCACCAGTGATGTCAACGGAGCCTTTGCAAGTGGCAGAGTTGCCATGATGGTAGCCTCAACCAGCAATCTCAGCACAGTCATCCAGATGGTAGGCGACCGCTTTGAGCTGGGAGTTGCGCCCTTCCCCATGGTCGATGAACAAGCTACAGGAGGCGTCAATGTCGGAGGGGGAGCCCTGTATGCCTTGGATAACGGCAGCGGAAACCAAAATCAGACCTGGCAGTTCGTCAAGTTTGCAACCTCAAAGGAGCAGCAGCTAGCCTGGCATATCGCAACCGGATACTTTCCCGTCAACGAAGGGACTTACAGCATGAAGGCTTTCCAATCCCATTTGGATGCAAACCCGCTCTACGGGGTTGCCATCAGGCAGCTGAAGGGTAGCAATCCCAAACTGCAGGGGGTGTGGATACCCAGTGCCTACCAGATCTACTACGCCTTCCAGACAGGCATCCTGAAGATGCTGGTCGAGGACAAGAGTCCTGAAGAGACCAGCAAGAGCCTGGAGAAGGAGCTAAACTCCTACCTCGAGGACTATGTGAGGATGACCCAGTAAGGAGAATGAGTGAGGAAAACAGCACGAATCTCATACGGTACAACCATGACGGAACCAAGACTGAGATGATCCATCTGCATCCGCCCTATGCAAAGGAGGTGATGCGAACATTCCGCATATCAAAGGTTTTGCAGTGTAGAAAAAGATGCACAACCGTACCTTCAACCAAGCCCACGTCTTTCGCAAGATCACGAAAGACGTGGGCTTGTCCATGCAGTGATTGTTGATCAGGAAAATCCCACGGAGCTTACCGTGAGAGTATGTCAATTTCTAAAGCGGCACCGATCCTTGAAGGTACAATTCAGACAGCCCTCCCCCGGGCACTGCTGGAAGTCGTCATTGGTCTCCAACTGACTGATATGCCAGGAAAGGTCTTGCATGCGTTTTTCCAGCAGGGAGAGTTTATCCATCGTCTCATCCATCTTATGCCTATACTGACGCAACAGTTCATTACGACGCTTCTGACCGGTCTCATCGTCGCTACCCATGCGAATGATGGTTCCGATCTCTCCCAGGGTGAAGTCGAGTTCCTTCAGTTCTGTTATTCGGTTGACGTAGACAACATCCGCATCAGTATAGAGGCGCTGCCCTCCATCTGTGCGGCTTTGGGTCTTGAGTAGTCCCAAGGATTCGTAGTAGCGGATAGTCCGTACCGTCACCTTACATTTCTTTGCCAATTCGCCAATCCTGTACTGCTGCATAGCTCACTATGTACCATACCAAAGGGAGAGTGCTCAAGGTAGGGAGGCCCTGAGGAGAACAGAATAGGTGAAAAGGCTTTATTACAAGAGAAATATGGATGTGGTTGACAAAAGAAAAATTCTTCTGTAATTTAGTTGAGTACGCAACTAATAATACGTACAAACTACCTAGGAAGACTCTTGCTAAGAGGAAAATCACCCCTATGCTGTAGTGAATTGAAAGGATAGATGATGAGTGCGCTATATTTTGTAACGGGAGCAGGTGGTAATGTGGGAAAAGAGGTTGTCAGGCATCTGCTTGAACAAGGACAGCGTGTCATCGCATCAAAGCGTGAAACCTCCAAGACAGAGGATATGCAGGATCTCACCTATAAGAGCTTTGACTTCACTGATCCAACGACATGGGATACTTGCCTGGAGGGAGTGACCAAGGTATTTCTTATGCGCCCACCCCATATATCCAATATAAAAAGGGATATGTATCCCTTCCTTGCCTATCTCAAACAGAAGCAGATACAACAAATAGTGTTTCTCTCTGTACAGGGAGCTGAGACCAATACGATCGTACCACACCATAAGATTGAAACTGCTATTCAGAAACTCGGTCTGCCCTACACCTTTGTAAGGCCAAGCTTTTTCATGCAGAACCTGGAGACTACCCATCGTACTGAAATTCGAGACTACCATACATTGATGGTTCCCACGGGAAAGGGAAAGACAAACTTCATTGATGTCAAGGACATCGGGGAGATCTGTGCCAAGGTGTTTTTTGATGGAAGGCATATTAACAAGGCATATACGGTGACAGGGAAGACAAGCTACTCCTACCAGGAGGTTGCAGAGCACCTTAGCCGAGGACTCGGCTTTACCGTGACATTTACCAACCCAAATCCATTTAGATTCATTGCGTTTCACCTGAGACACAAGAGAAAGCTTGCTATGGTGCTGGTTATGCTTATACTTTATACGACAGTACGGTCAGGCAAAGGCGATATCACCACTGAGACCACACAAGAACTCCTGCAGCGGGAGCCCAAAAGCCTGGATGGGTATATTGCGGACAACAAGGCCTTGTTTGGAGGAAAAGTATGAATGAACACAGTTTTGGAAAGCACATCTCCCTCATCAACAGGGCAGCCCAAGGCTACTTCACCAACAGGCTGAAAGCCTACCATATCGGGCCTGGGCAACAGGCCTATCTTCTTACCCTCCTTCCCCATGAATCCATCATGCAGGAGGAGCTGGCACGGCGCCTGCACGTTGATAAGGCTAATGTAACTCGGGCTATCAAAGGGCTTGTCGAACAGGGGTATGTGAGGCGAGAACAGTCTGAGGTCGACAAGCGAGCCTTGCTGATAACCCTCACAGACAAGGGAGTACAGGTTCGCACAGAGGTGGAGGCCATAGCCTCCGAATGGATCGAAACAGTACGATCCCCGCTTACTGATGAACAATGGAGATCAATGGATACCTATCTGGAAAAGATAGCCAATACCCTGATGCACGAGTAAGGTAATCCCCTTTCAAGCGAATCACCCACATCCTCCCCTTAATCAAGTATGAAATATCTTATCAACACACCAAGTGACCAACGTATCAAAGACATGGCCGTCCATGATCGTCCTAGAGAGCGTATGGTTTCAGGAGGGGCAGAATCCCTCTCGGATCTTGAGCTACTGGCCATCCTCATCGGCAGTGGCAGCAAGGAACGCCCTGTTAATTCCATCGCCAAGCAGTTGCTTGAAGTAATGGACAAGAAGGCCATAGTGGCCCATGAAGACCTTCTTGCCATCCAAGGCCTTGGGATGGCAAAGACCACCCTTATCTGCGCGGCCTTGGAACTGGGCAGAAGAAGGCTTCCTGCAAAGAAGCGACAAATATCGACTCCAGGGGATATCTATCCTCTGATCAGTCACTATGCAGGAAGGATGCAGGAGCACTTCTTAAGCGTAGCCCTCAATGGGGCACATGAGGTCCTTTCGGTCAATGTATGTTCCATTGGACTGGTAAATAGGACCCTGGTACATCCCAGGGAGGTCTTTGTGGAGGCAGTACGACAACGTGCTACAGCCATCCTGGTAGCCCACAACCATCCCAGTGGCAACCTTGAGCCCAGTGTGGAGGACAGGGATGTTACAAGACGCTTAAGGCAAGCCGGGGACATCATAGGCATCAAGGTGCTCGACCATCTCATATTTGGTGAGGAGGGGTATTTCTCCATGCTGGAGGGAAATGTGTTTTGATACAGAAATATAGGAGTAATAAGAAAAGTCGATTGCTTCTTTCTATACAAAGCTCCCCATGGAAGAACAGCCCATTTTCTATTGGCATATCGGGTTTACTATTCTGGAAGGTATGTGTATGATTTACATAAACACTACACACAGCATTCAGGAGGTTGCCATGCGAACAAATATTGTCATTGATGACCAATTGATGGGCGAAGCGTTGCGGGTATCAGGGTTCAAAACAAAGAGAGAGGCGGTAGAGGAAGGATTGAAGCTTCTGATTGCAATGAAAAAACAAGCAAAAATACGTGAGCTTAGGGGTAAACTCTCCTGGGAGGGGGATCTTGACGCCATGAGGACCAAACAATGATTGTCGCAGATACATCTGTTTGGATCGACTATGTGAATGGGGTAATTACCACCCAAACAGATATTCTTGACCGAGAACTGGAACAGGATAGGGTTGTTACCGGGGATTTGATCATCGTGGAATTTCTTCAAGGGTTTCGGTCTAACAAACAATTCCAGATAGCAAAGCACCTCATGGATTCTCTTGAGTATTATGACTTTGTAGGAAAGGAGATATCCATCAGAGCTGCAGAAAATTTTCGAACGTTGCGAAAACAAGGCGTTACAATTCGAAAAACAATAGACGTACTTATCGCTACTTTCTGCATTGCACATGATTTTGAACTCCTGCACAACGACCGAGACTATGAGCCGATGGAAGAACTGCTTGGACTGAGGGTGAAGAGATAGTCGCAGCAAAGATGCACTATACATACAAAGGTTGATACAAAGGAAAGATGTTTTAGGATGCAGAGTTGTTACACTGCTGCCATCAGGCAACCCAAAACCAGAAAGCTCCTGCAAACATTGTGGCAAGCAATTCATCTAGGTTGAAAAAAGGAAGGCAAGGTTCTTCTGTTGCGAGGCTTGCCGCTAGAAGCGGTGGAAAACCCTTCACCGCCTATGGGAATTCCAAACGAAAGTACTGCAGCCACCAGTGCTACCTCAAGGCACGCTACCATAAGGATGCCTCCGATGGACAATGAACAGTTCATGGCGGAACTCGCCTACCAAGCTTCGTTGTACATTGCCGAGGGATTGCTTCGCTCAGGGTGTCTGACACATGAGGATTTCATACCAATCAGAATTTTCCTGCTTGAGAAGTATCCCCCCCCCGGATCAGCGTATTGTTCGTATCGATTCCTTGACTATCCAGGTGATATGAGTGATTGATACGGTACGAACCAATTACTTGTGGAGGAAAAATATGAAAGAAAACGCATAGCCAAGATAACAACCAGGGTCGACCGTCCTTGCATCACCCTCCCCTCCAGAAAGAGGGTCGTAGCCTATGCACGCGTCTCTGTCGATACACAGGAGCTGATGCAATCCCTCTCGGCCCAGGTCAGCCACTACAGCTCGCACATCCAGGCAAACCCTTCCTGGAAGTACACCGGGGTCTATGCCGATGCGGGCATCTCCGGGGCGGGCATCAACCGAAGGGCGGAGTTCCAGCGTCTGAGCGCAGACCGCAACGCTGGCAGGATAGACATCATCCTGACCAAGTCGAACAGCCGTTTTGCCCGCAACACCGTGGACAGCCTGACCACCATCCGAATGCTGAAGGACAAGAAGGTCGAGGTCTATTTTGAGAAGGAGAATATCTGGACGTTCGACAGCAAGGGAGAGTTGCTGATCACCATCATGAGCTCCCTGGCCCAGGAGGAATCGCGCTCCATCTCGGAGAACGTAAAATGGGGAAGGCGCAAGCGTTTTGCAGATGGGCAGGTTACGGTCCCCTTCTCGAGGTTCCTTGGTTACGACAAGGGCCCTGATGGCAACCTGATGATTAATGTTGAACAGGCAAAGCTTGTCAGGTATATCTTCACCCTAAATCTACAGGGGCTGTCCCCCAATGCCATAGCCAATAGGATGGAGAATGAAGGATACAAGGACAGTGACCGGCAAGACAGTCTGGCATTCCACAACCGTCTGTACAGGCTGCGGGTTTTTCTTTCCCGGAACCCGCTTCGAGGAATTCCTGTACAGCGAGTAGTTGCAATACCACCCCTTACTGATCACGAAACCCGTGTAGTTCCACAGTGTAATCTGTAGTTCCCTGTGACTTATTCTAACTACACAACCTCTTTGCTTAAGGAAATCTGATGAGGAACTTTCAGGTCCATCAGCTTGTAGATATCATTCGCCTTCTTTACCGATTCCTGAGTCAGTAGGAAGCCATC
>JBLXDK010000023.1:0-41857 GCA_048264225.1 Sphaerochaeta sp. | reverse complement strand
AGAATTATCTTCTAACTACATACTAGCACGAAAAGCATAGCGTCACAATATATTTCGAACAAATGTAGGGAATTATTGAATTTTCGGAGTAAGGAAAAGCAGGGTAGTTAGAAAAGCCAGCGGGAACTACAGGTAATTGATAGAGTATTCAAGGAAATGCATGTTATCTATGGCTTTGAAAACCCTGTCTTTAAAAATTACAGACAAGACAAAAAGTATCTCTTCAAGGAGCTTCTCCCATGGTTGGGAAGGTTCCTCCTAGCCGTTTCCCGCATGGAACGGATGGACGAGGCAGTGGAGACATACCTGAAAAAACTCTCGGCAAACCAGTCCCTTAACGACATCATTGACCAGCATTTCTTCAAAAGGACGCCGACCTTCTTTGCGCTGGGCTATTTCTATGTCTATCTGGACTATTTCTATCCAAAGGGTGGAACAGGTAAGTTTCCTGAAAAACTGGCAGAAAAGGTGATTGAAAACAGTGGGGAAATCGTTTTAGATACCGAAATACAAAGAGTATACCCAGCCCAGAAGCTAGTGAAAGATAGCAAAGGCCAAAGCTATACCTATGACAAGCTGTTGTGGTGTGCCGACCTGAAGGCCTTGTATCGCAGTCTGGACACCACTGGCTTGAAAGCTGATGCTGTTGCTTCAATATCGACCCAGTCTGAGAAAATCTTTGCAAGCAGGGGCGGAGATTCGGTTTTCTCCCTGTTTTTGGGAGTGGACAAACCGCCACAAGCTTTCGCAGGCATAACAAGCGGGCACCTGTTTTATACGCCATCACGCAAGGGCTTGGGCCAGACCCATCTGTCTGAACTACAGAAACTGCTCAGCAAAACCTCTACAAAAGAGGAGATTCTCTCTTGGGTGACAACCTATTGCAATCTGACCACCTATGAAGTCTCCATTCCGTCGTTGCGCGATGCAAGCCTTTCACCAGAAGGGAAAACCGGCCTGGTGGTGAGCTTCCTGCTGGAATATGATCTGGTGCGTCTTGTAAGCGATGAGGGGTGGTATGATGAGTTCAAGCTCCGTGTCGAGGATGGAATGATAGAGACCCTGAACCGATCACTGTTTCCTGGCTTGTTGGATGAGATAGAACTTCGCTTCTCAGCCTCCCCTTTGAGCATTGAAAAGAGGTTCGGAAGTAGCGAGGGTGGCATTACAGGATGGACATTCGAGCAACCCTCCCCGGTGGTCAACAGGCTCAAGAAGATTCCTGATTCGGTCAGGACAGCTATCCCTGACGTCCTCCAATGCGGGCAGTGGGCATATAGTCCCGCTGGTATTCCCACTGCAATACTGACTGGCTGGTATGCAGCAGACAGCATTTGTACCGAGAGGGAAAAAAGCAAGGGAAGAGCTGTAAAAGGTAAGGCCTAGGAACATATGACCATTTGCCATTCAGTGTGGAGGGACATTCAGTAACGCTGGTGGAGAATGTAGGGAAAGATTAGCATGGGTATACCCATGAAAACTTTTCCATTTGCAATGTTTTTAGGGATATACCCAAAAATGGGGCTTTTCCCTCAGACGTACAGTGTGAAAATCCTTGACATAGGAACCAGTTCTCACTGGCATGTATATTTTTCAGTTCTGACACGCTGATGCAAGAAAAGCAATTCCCTGTACCCTATCTAAGGAAAACACCTTAGCCCAGTTTTCTTGCTGCCGAAGATATTCCCACCAAAGAATAATCCTAACCAAAACCCATCAATAGAAATACAGAGACCGGGGGTATGAGTATGGGATTTTATTCCACAGACAACACGCGAACCCCATATGAACAGGACCTGGTTGTGTTAGGTGTAGTCCAGCTTAGTTACAGCAGTCTTGTAACCTATACGGCCCCCAAATGTCTTATATTGTGAAGGGTTTCCTCAAAACAGGCACTATGGGTGAAACGCGGTACATGATACACCAGGGAGTGAAGATATGGCCAAGATAGTACCAGTAGCAAAGTATTTACTCACATTGGCAGATACAAGCAATACCAGCCTCAATCCATTGAAGCTGCAAAAGCTCCTATACTATTGTGAAGGGTGGACACTGGCCATCACAGACAAGGAGCTTTTCCCTGGCGAGAACTTTCAGGCATGGCTCCATGGACCTGTGAATGTTACAGTCTATCATGCATTCAACAAATCCTATGGCATGTTTGATCCCATTGCACCTCCGAAGGCAGCACCTCTGGATGCACGTACAAGTGTGGAGCAAAGAGCCATACTGGAGAGGGTCTTTGAAGTGTATAACCAGTATACCGGCAGTGAATTGGAAATGATGACCCATGCCGAGAAACCTTGGATTGAAGCCAGGGGTACCCTAGAACCAACGATGCATTCGGATACGATCATCAGCAAAGAGACCATGAGGGAAGAGTTCTCACACATCATATAGGTGTATGTAAAGACATGTATGAACAGTACTATCCTATCATGTATATAGTACCGAAAATAGAATTCACAAGAAAGCAAAAACAAAGACCTCCCAAGCGGGAGGTCTTTGTTTTTGCTGATGAACATACCTAATATTCTCACCCTCATGGTTGGAATACAAAGCTTATAGAAATTGCATCTATAGCACAGGGAGCCCAGCCTACCTGCTATGCCGGCCTTTCAAGACATCAATGACCTCACTCAGAGGAACATTCTTTTCTGCTAACAAGACCAGGAAGTGATACATAAGATCTGCTGCCTCTCCAAGGAAGAGGCTCTTGTTGTCATCCTTGCTCTCAATGATGAGCTCCACTGCCTCTTCCCCTACTTTCTGCGCGATCTTATTCAGTCCACGACTGAAGAGATGGTTGGTATAGGAACCTTCCTGAGGGTATTCGCGGCGGTCGTTGATGACCTCCTCTAGATAGAAGAGGAACTCACTGGAAGTCACCTCTGCAGGGTCGTTGACCTCGTTGAAGCAGGTATCACTTCCTGTATGACAGACAGGGCCTGTGGGAAGAGCCTTGATGAGCAAGGTATCGTGGTCACAATCTTCGATGATCTCGCGCACCGTCAGATAGTTGCCACTGGTCTCTCCCTTGGTCCAAAGCTTCTGGCGGCTTCTTGACCAGAAGGTAACCAGACCTCTATCGCGGGTAAGTTTTAGCGACTCCTCATTCATATAGCCAAGCATCAGAACCCTGCGGGTTACTGCATCCTGGACGATTGCGGGAATGAGTCCATCCATTTTCGTAAAATCAAGTGCCATTCGAAATCTCCTTACTGCCCTTTACGCATAGTTATACCATGTTGTGAAAGAAAAATCTTTAGCTCAGGTATATCAATTTCATGAAAATGGAAAATAGAGGCCGCTAATGCGGCATCTGCCTTTGCCTTGGCAAACACCTCCACAAAGTGCTCCATAGTCCCTGCCCCACCACTGGCAATGACAGGAATGCCTACAGCCTCACCAACACGCCTGGTGATATCCAAGGCAAAGCCCTGCTTTACCCCATCATGCTCCATGGACGTCAACAATATCTCCCCACAGCCACGATCGTATACCTGCTTGGCCCAGGAGACAACCTCCAACCCTGTTGGGGTTCTTCCCCCATGGACATAAACCTCCCAACCCTGTTCTGTGGGGGTATCAAACTGGGGGTTGCGCCTGGCATCAATGGCACAGACCACACACTGCGATCCATACTGCATCGCTAGGGTGTCTATCACCGAAGGATCTTTCACTGCCTGGCTGTTGATGGATATCTTGTCTGCCCCGCTATCGAGAAGCACCCCGACATCAGAGGCGTTGCGAATACCCCCACCAACGGTAAAGGGAATCCCTATATGGTCAGCAATGCGCCTCACTAGTGAATTGAAGGTAGACCGGTTCTCAACCGTGGCGGTGATGTCAAGGAAGGTAAGCTCGTCAGCTCCCTGGCTGCTATAGAGCTGGGCAAGCTCGACTGCATCGCCAGCATCGCGCAAGTTGATGAAGTTGACCCCCTTTACCGTCCTTCCATCCCTCACATCAAGACAGGGTATGATTCGTTTAGCTAGCATCGGTTTCCTCCTTGAAGTGCATAAGGGCATCGAGTGTTATCGCCCCTTCATACAGGGCCTTCCCTATGATCGCACCACCTAAGCCCCTCTTGTGCAAGGCATAGACATCCTCAATGGAAGAGATGCCCCCGGAGGCTATGAGGTGCAAGGAAGGTCTGGAAGCAAGCAGTTCATCGTATAGGGCAAAGGAGGGCCCGCTGAGCATCCCATCAAGGGCAATGTCGGTACAGATAACCCGGAAGAACCCTTTAGCAAGGTAGGAGTCGATAAACGGCCCTACTTCCAACGCTGTTGTCTCCAACCACCCGTGGGTCGCTATCATTCCACCCTTGGCATCAGAACCCAGGATAAGCTTGTCAGAGCCATACTGGGCAAGCCAACTCTCCACCAGTGGGGGGTCACTTGCGGCTATGGAGCCGCAGGTGACCATGCTCGCCCCTGCATTGAAGGCATCACGAAGGTCATCACTGCGCTTGATGCCACCACCGAAGTCAATGATAAGGCCGGTATTGCTGGCAATGCGCTCCAAGCTTTTCAGGTTTACAATGGTACCACCTTTGGCCCCTTCCAGGTCCACAAGGTGCAACCTTGTAAGCCCGTGGGCCTCAAAGCGCTTAGCCATCTCCAGAGGATCGGAGGCGTACTCCTTCTTCAAGGAGTAATCCCCTTGACTGAGCCTTACACAGGCGCCTCCGATGATGTCGATAGCAGGAATTATATCCATCAGACTTCCTCCAGAAAATTTTTCAGCATCCGCTCCCCTACGCTTCCACTCTTCTCCGGGTGAAACTGACACCCCCAAAAGTTGCCTTTATGCAAGGAAGCGGTAAACTTCACCGAAGCATACTCAGTGGATGCAATCGTATCAGCAGAAAGGGGCACATAGTAACTATGGACAAAATAACACCAGAGAGGTTCTTCAAGACCTGCAAATAGAGGATCATCCTCAATCTCCAAGGTATTCCACCCCATGTGCGGTATCTTCTCAGCATTGGCGGGTATGAACTTTTTGACTGTCTCAGGGAACATCCCCAGACATTGGGTATCATGTTCCTCACTGAAAAAGCACATCAGTTGCATACCAAGGCAGATACCTAGGAAGGGCTGCCTTAAGGTAGGCAGAAAGGTATCAAGACCACGAGAGCGAAGGTAGGCCATTGCAGTCGATGCTTCCCCTACACCGGGGAAGATTACCTTGTCAGCCTTTCTCAGCTCATCATGATCCTCTGTTACAACTGCCTCATAGCCAAGACGCTTGAGGGCACACAACACCGAACGGGTATTGCCTGCATTGTATTTGACAATGGCTATCCTCATAAGACGCCCTTGGTGGAAGGCAGGGCATCACTGTGGGGATACTTGTGTACCGCCTTCTTCATGGCACGGGAGAAGGCCTTAAATAGGGCTTCGATCTGATGATGCACATTTCCCTCCGATACCTTCATCGCCAGATTGCATTGGGCGGCATCACTAAAAGACTTGAAGAAGTGCTGCACCATCTCTGTAGGAAAAGTACCTACATACTCACGGCTCAACAGAACATCCCACAACAGGGAGGGGCGGCCGGAGAAGTCCAAGGCTACCTCAGCGAGCACATCATCCATGGTAAGCAGCTCAAAGCCATAACGACTTATGCCACGCTTCTCACCCAAAGCCTTACGTACAGCCTCTCCTAGGGCAAGGGCGACATCCTCTACTGTGTGGTGCTCGTCCACCACCAGATCCCCATGGGCATGCAACTTGATGTCCATGCCACTATGCCTGAGTACCTGCTCCAGCATATGGTCGAAAAAGGGAATGTGGGTATGCACCTCCCCTTCCCCTGTCCCATCAAGATTAACCGAGAGGGAAATCTCAGTCTCCTTGGTGTTTCTAGTGACTGAGGATGTGCGAGGAAGGCTCTTTGGATCATCAAGCAGAAAGGAAGCGATGGCATTCCAGTTGTCACTGACGAAGATGCAGGTACCCTTGAGATCCTCTTCAAGCGAATCTGTTTGGGAAGGATCAACAAACCATATCGCCTTACAACCAAGGTTATAAGCCAGGCGAACATCAGTTTGACGGTCGCCGATAACCACTGAGTTATCAAGGTCATACTCACCGGTTCGATATTTGTCCAGCATCCCAATCTCAGGCTTGCGCCCAGGACAGTTGTCTGAGGGGAGGGAGAAGTCGATATGCAGGTCATCGAAGGTGATGCCTTCACCTTTCAAGGTCTCCAAGATTCTCTGATGTGGCTTGTCAAAACTTTCCTGGGGAAAGGAGGGGGTACCAACCCCATCCTGGTTGCTTACCATGGCAAAGTGGAAAGAGCCTTCCTTGCGTATCCTCGATAGGGCACCAAACACCCCTGGGATGTATATGATCCTCTCATAGGAGTCGATCTGGTCTTCTATCACAATAATTCCATCACGGTCAAGAAACAGGACCGCCTCATGCATCTTCTTATCCATCATGCTTCCTTATATTCTGAAAGGGCTGCCAAGAGCTTGTCATTCTCGCTCTTGCTCCCAACGGTAATTCTCAGGCAATTTTCACAATACAGCTCGCGGCTTCGGTTTCGTACGATAATACCTTTTTGGGCAAGATAGTGGTAGAGTCTGTCTGCATCCCCTACCCTGACCAGCAGGAAGTTCGCATCACTAGGGAAAATCTTCACCACACAAGGCAGGCTGGGAAGGGCCTCTTCCATACGTTTCTTCTCCAACAAAGTGGCATCTAAAGTCTGCTGTACCCTATCAGATTCAGAAAGTCCCCTGAGGGCGAGCTCCTGAGAAGGGCCTCCCACATTGTAGGGATACTTCATGCTGGTCAGGACCTTGCAAATCTCTTCACTCGCCACAGCAATACCAACCCGGGCATTGGCAAGAGACCAGCACTTGGAGAGGGTACGCAACACCACAAGATTGGGAAAACGGGACAACAGGGTAGTCGCACTCCCTAGGCTTGAGAAGTCATAATACGCCTCATCGACAACGGTGATGCCATCGAAGAGGGTACATACCCTCTCGATCTGGTCGAGGGGGAAGGCATTGCCTGTCGGATTGTTTGGAGAGCAGATAAACAGGAGCTTGCTCCTACCCTTATCCCCAATTCTCGTATCAGAAGTTGACGGAGCCCCTTCGCCTTTCGTCTTACCATTTGCATGCAGGGCCTTCTCCTCAGCGAGGAACGCTTCCAACGCAGCAAAGTCAATGGCAAAGCCCGGGGTAAGGGGAACCTGCGCCACCAAAACATCATTAATATCGGCAAAAACCCTATATGCTCCATAGGTGGGGCTCATGATGATGGCCTTGTCCAGGCCAGGATTACAGAAACAGCGAAACAGGTTGTCGATGATCTCGTCACTGCCATTGCCTATCACCGTATGTGCAAATGGAAGGCCCAAGACCTCATCGAGAGCTTTTCGCACCTGGGTGCACAGAGGGTCGGGATAGCGGTTTCGTCCTTGGTCTCCGACAAAATCCCTCCAGTTCTCATTGGCATCGAGGTAGACCTCAGCCTCCCCTATAAAATCATTGCGTGCACAGCTGTACGGAACAAGGTTTGCGATATTCTTACGAAGCAACTCTCTCATTTCACTCCTCCCAATCGTATAAGGACGGCATTGCGGTGGGCTGTAAGCCTCTCTGCCTCTGCCAAGGTAACTACCGTTGCACCCAGGTCTGTAAGACCTTGCTTGCTAAGCTTCTGAATCGTAATCTTCTTCAAAAAGGAGTCGGTGCTGACCCCACTGTACGAGTGTGCCCACCCGTTGGTCGGCAGGGTATGGTTGGTGCCGCTGGCATAGTCCCCTGCACTCTCACACGAGTAGGGGCCAAGGAAGATGGATCCGGCATTGACAACCAGAGCCTCTAGCTCTGAGGGATTAGTTGTATTGATGATAAGGTGTTCGGGGGCATAGTCATTCACCACCTTGGCAGCCATATCCACTGTAGGACAAACAAAAGCGTGCGAATGGGCAAGAGAGGACAACAGGAAATCCTGGCGATCCAAATTCCGTAATTGACAAGAAAGTTCCTCCTCCACCCTATCCAAGAAGGTAAAACCATTTTCCTTGTCACCAATGATGACCAGCATCGACTGGCTGTCCATGCCATGCTCTGCCTGGCTGAGCAGGTCACTGGCTACAAAGGCAGGGTCAGCATCGACAGTTGCAACCACCATCACCTCACTGGGACCTGCCGGCATATCGATGGCACAACAGGAGGTGCTTACCTGCTTCTTAGCCTCGGTTACATACTGGTTTCCCGGCCCGAAGATCTTGTCCACCTTGGGCACACTTTCAGTGCCATACGCCATCGCCCCAATCGCCTGGGCTCCACCAAGCTTGAATACTCGCGTAATGTTGCACATCGAAGCTGCAACCAGTATGGCAGGATGGACTTTGCCAGAGGAGTCGCAAGGGGTGCACAGCACCACGTTCTTACAGCCGGCAACCTGGGAGGGGATGCCCAGCATCAGGGTGGTGGAGATCAGGGGGGCCGTCCCTCCCGGCACATAGAGACCCACCCTCTGGATGGGTATGATCTTACGCGACAGCTCAATGCCCGGTGACACAATAAGCTCTTCACCAACAGGAAGCTGCGCCTGATGGAAAGCGCGAATATTGGCAGCTGCTTCTGACAATGCCTTCTTTAAGGAAGAGGAGACCAAAGTCTCGGCTTCGGCATACTCATCAGATGAAACAGCCAACGAGGAGAGCTTAGCCTTGGTAAACTGTTCTTCCAAAGCGAAGAGAGCGTCGTCGCCTACAGATGCCACGCGGCTAAGGATTTGAGCAACCCGGTCCTGAACCGTAGCGTTGGTATCGCTTGATCGTCTCAACAGACGTGCAAGCTCTCTTCCTTCTGGGGCATAGTTCCTACTCAGATACGCCATGATGAACTCCTACTCTGTCATCTTCTCGATGGGGGTTACGAGGATTCCTTGGGCTCCAAGGGCCTTGAGTTGTTCGAACACATCCCAGAAGAGGTCTTCAGCAACAACAGTCTGTACTGATAGCCACCCCTTTTCCATAAGACGGGTTACAGTCGGGCTTTTCATGCCCCCGACGATACCAGCGACTTGATCGAGATGTTCTTCAGGAAGGTTGAAGATGACATACTTGTAGGAAGAGGCTCTCATGACCGCATCGATGCGAAGCATCAGGCGGTTCAGGATTGCACTCTTCTCTGCACTTCCCATTTTTTTGCGAGCGATCATGACAGCTGTTGAGGTGTAGATCTTCTCCACTTCCCTCAGGCCGTTCATCGCAAGGGTTGCACCGGTACTTACCAGGTCACAGATGACATCTGCGATTCCGACAGCCGGGGTTACCTCAACAGATCCGGAGACCTGAACGAAGGAGGCTTTGATGCCCTTTTCAGCGAGGATCCCTTCAAGGATATGAGGATAGCTGGTTGCAATACGCTTCCCTTCCAAGCATGAGAGTCCGGTATAGTTGAAATCATTGGGGACAGCAATGCTGAGGCGGCACTTGGCAAAGCCAAGGTCACGAATGACCTCCAGATCGATCGCCTGCTCGTCATGTTCGTTGCGTCCGACAATGCCGATATCTGCGATCCCATCACGCACGTACGAGGGGATATCATCGTCGCGAACATAGAGGAACTCCAAGGGGAAGTTCGTGGACTGCTCCTTCAATACACGCGAGTCTGAGCCAAACTTGATGCCACAGCTCTTGATGATATCCAAGGACTTCTCACTCAAGCGCCCACTCTTCTGAATTGCTATGCGTAACACCTGCTCCATTTTTTCCTCCTACGAAAAAAACAATAAAAAAAGCCCCCGCGACATGCGGAGGTCTGTATATAGGTAACAGCGCCCACCTGTCTAAGGTCGGATAATCATATGGTGATGATGGATGCTGTACTGGTTCTTGTTCATAGGAGAACCATAATGCCAGAAGTGGGAACAAGTCAAGGCCTATAATGTACAACTGCATACTTATTCACAGGATATGCATGATGGTCGACCAAAAGTGTGGCTATCATGAGGGGATTCTCGTCTCACCTATCTTGAAATGTTTGACCTGCCTCTGCTACCATACATAGTTTGTATCACAGAGGAGAAGATGATGGCGTATTCAGAGCAACTATGGAAAGAAGCAAAAAGCCGATGCAGGCTGAACGCAGAAGATATCCGAATCGCAAAGGAAATGGGACTCAATCCAAAGAGCCTGATCAAAAACATCCCAACAAAACAGCAGCAATGGAAATCGCCGGTAAATGAATGGCTACGCGACATGTGGGAAGATCGTCAGGAAAAGGCCCACAAGAAGCAACTGAGGAAACAAGCGGGGCTAGCTGAACACACCAAAGAAGGAACAGTAGATGGAAACAATTGAAGAATACAATCGCGCTCGCTCAGTACTGCTCAAGCTGGAACCCAGCATAGTAGTAGACGCCCTGCTGAAGTTGGCCATTGAGAGCCACTCTGCACATATGTTGGTATCGTCCTTGGTCTCCTCGACACAGGAAAACATCACTATGTTCAAACAGAACATCCATGCGATAACCCATCAGACTAGACGGAACTCTCTTACAGGGGAAGAAATTCTGGATACGCTACACCGTTCACTTGAAATGTTGGATACGGCAGCAATAGACCCCAAATTGGGACTGAACCTGATGGCTTCATTCTATGAGACCGATTCCTGGTCCTTGGAATCAACGACGGAGCTCGATTTTGAGTTCAGTCTGCTCTATGATGACGAAGGATTTGAAAAGTTTGCTGATTTTGCACAAAGATGTCCTGATCCTGATTTTGTAGTCGAGCTTGTGAAGCGATTGCTTACAGACGATGGATACGGCATGCGAACGAAGCTTCTTGATGAAGCCTCCACGTTCCTTTCTGAGGAAAAGCTGAAAACATTGCGTGCATGACAATTGCCCAAAGAGTTGGTTTAGTAGTGGTACCAAATACAAAACTCAATATTTTCACATCAGATCAGATAGCTGTAGTATCAAGGAAAAAGACGAACATCCAAAAATTAGGATGTCCTGTGTGGTACAATTGTTTGATAGAGTGTTTGAAACCTATTTTTTTCTAGGCTCTTGTTGCTTTGTCTCTGATAATTTTTTTAATAAAGTGGAAGACCTCCTGTTTTAGTTTTCACACACATAAAGATTTGTATATAGTTCAATGATTGAATCAAGAGTACGTCTTTGGATCCCTAGGCTTTTCAAGTCAATCGGTTCCTCTGCCATCTTTTTTATTAACGCATCAATATCGGCTTTGATTGTTCTGGATACTCCTACCCTTTCGTTGACACTGATAAGTGAGACAAGTCGGAATACGTCATTTCTGTGTTTTTTTTTATGTCTTTAGGGTCGATTGATTGTCCTCTAGTCTTACGGTCAGTTAAATCAAGCCAAGCTTTCATCTTGAACGGAACAAGATATGCTCCTGTCAACACAGAAAGTCCATCTACAACATCTCTTCCTGATCTAAGAAAATTATAGTACTCATCATCAAGTAAAATCGCCGAGAGGCTAGAGATATCGTCAGAAATATGTATTGGAGTAAATTGATTGTCTTTTTGGAGTTTTATACCATCAGGAATCCTAGAAAACAGTTCAATCATTTTTGGGAATTTCTCGCTACTAGGTTTGGAGAATCTGTAGAACTGGGGGGTTCCAGAGCTCTTTTCTTGAATTTCATACCCTCCTTCAGCGATAAAATCCCAAAACTAACTAGCAAATGAATCATTCAATGCTTCAGCGATAAGCACGATATCAATATCATGAGTTGTTCGAAATTCCAAATTAACCTCGTCAAAAAGAATGCTACAAGCAGTTCCGCCAATTACCGTGAATTGCTCACTAAAATTCAAAATACTTTGTCTAAAAACCTCTAATCCATTTACCACGAAACGCTCTCCTTCACAAACTCCAACGCCTGCTCTGTCCTTTCATCTAGCTCTTGTGTGAAACTTACTATCAGAGAAATACTATCAACAATCCTACCACTTGCAAGCAATGCAGGATCATATTTCCAGATTTCAACGGGAAAGCCACCAAAATCAAGAAAATCCTGTTTACTAATCTTATCAGATGTTAGATCCTTGGCATGATTTCTTGATACAACGTAGCTACCATCCCTTTTGGTTGCTGAAAGCATAGTCAGATTGCTTAAAGCCAAGACACCACCAAGAAGCGCCCTCTTTGGCTGTTCTGATACATAGATTGTTTGATGTACTGGTGATTGCAAATAGGGCTTCGCAGCATCTAAAAGATCATGTTTTGAAGCAATGGCAGGCGTTAGGAACTTATTAGTGCCTTCCTCCTTGATAGAGATGAGACCAAGTTGCCTAAGGGCAGCAATTGCTCGAGTGAGTGTTGCCTTTGAAAGATTCAGATGCATTGCTAGTTCTGAAGCAGTTACTGCAGACATAGGAGTAGTATAGTAGAAATACAGAAAAACAAGTTGGGTCCCTGGTGCCATAGCTTCCGGTAACAGTAAAGTTTTTGTTTTCTTCTCAGTAAAGGCACACCCTACAAACGGGAGGTAAGCTTGCGCACCTGGCACCATAAAAGGGATCTTTTGCTGTATGAGCGAACTACGTTGACTTGAACGAAGAGAGGCAAAGACCAAGGCACAGGGAAGACCTGTTAGCTGTGAAGCTTTGGTAAGGTGCTTGACCAATGTGGGCAATCGATACTCGTTGGTTATCGGTTCCATTGCAATGAAACTGGTTCCCTGTATGCTCGTCAACTGGAACCGATATCCATCATCTAAATACAGGGGAACATTGTTTGAGAAAATGTAGCTATGGATGATTACATCATTTCCAAATAGGGAATTCAAGTATGTATGTAATGCTGAATTCTTTTGCTGTTTCATAACAATAGTAATGTACCATACCTTATGAAACTTATCAATTTAAATGAAACTTTACTGAAAATAAAGGCTCAAACTTGTTGTGCAAAAGGGTAGGATTTCCCTTATTTCCACCCTGTTTGCAAGGCATTGATAGGGCTGTCATGTATTTTCATAGGAGATACCCAATAGCTGGATATACTAGCATGCAAAGAAATGAGATAAAAGTATTCTGAATGTGAAAACAAGAGGGGAGCTGCAAGCAGCTCCCCATCCAATCACTCTATTCTGTCTTGTTCTGATACTGCACCAGCTTTCACTGGTGCATCCAGTACTTTCTCCTAGTTCGCCATCACCAGATCCAAGTCTATCTCACAGGCAGTGGTAGGCATGCCACAACCCCAGTTCTCCAATACCTTGGGATGGATCTCACCAAAGACACCGACCTTGGTATTACCCAACATAATTGCAGCACAGCGTCCTTCTATGAAACGGGTGTCGCCATCAAGGGAAGCGAGGCTGTACTCCTTCGTAAGGAAGTACATCAGCGTGTTGACCATTGAAGAGACCTCATTGAAGCCCATGACACTGTCACTAGAGAGAAAGCCCAGGTTGTTCCGGGTGGTGGTACCGCTGTTGTCCTCATCATCCAGGAAGGCTACCTTACCCACTTCAAAGATCTTATGGGGGAAGGTGGCATGACCGGAGACGCTCTCGCTCTCCATCAATGAGGGGATGATCGAAGGGCGTACCATCTCATAGTTCTCGCTCATCGGGTTGGCTATGGAGATGTACTGTTTCCCATCGACTTCCATATTGGTCGCATACTCGCGTCTCGAACCCAGATAGTTGTAGACCATCTCCTGAAAACCCAGGCCTACCATGATATCCTTGACCCTACGGCCCATCTCCTCGGCAGCAGTGAGACGTCCGACAGTGAAGTCTTGGGGCATTTCCGGGTGGAAGTTTCCCAAGCCGTATCCTATCATGATATCTTCAACCAGATCAGCTGGATGCAGGAAGTCATTGCGGAATTCAGGAACTGTCGCATAGATGGTCTCATCGGAATAGAAGGCATAGATGCCCATCTTCTTCAAGGAAGCGACGGCCTCTTCGCCTGTCATCTTCTCGCCCAAGGTCTTGTGCACCAGGGCCAGGGGACAGGAGGTGGGTTCCTGGAAATAGTAGGGAACGGTAATCTCCTTGCCGAACTGGGTCTCCTCAGGGAAGATGCACCTGACCGGAAGGATCTCAAAGCCCAGGTCGCTCATATCGCATGCCATGATGGATGCCGCAAGCAGCATATCAGGCAGGTCAGTTCCGGAAAGCTCGAGGAAGAGCTCACTGTCACCCACTTCAACAGCACCAATGCGTGCACTGTTGATGACAGGGGGGAAGGAGAGCGTCTCGCCATTGTCATCGGTGATGTACGGGAATACTGGACTGTCCGCTACGATGGGACCGTACTCCTTGCCCTTGGGATGCACTGTACAGATTTCCCTGAGGGTAAGCTTCTCACTCATCCCCAAGGGAACAAAGCTGGTCTTATCAGGGTCGACACCCCTGTAGTGCACAGGGTATTTGATCAGGGAAGAGCGATAGATACCCATCGCTATGGTCTTGCGTTTACGTCCGAAGTTGGAGCACAGCTTCTCCTGGCTCTGGATCAGGGCCTCAAGGTCATGCTCGTCGATGACATGTCCTTTTGCGGCAAAGGCAATGCCATAGGGCCTCACTGATGAGACTGAGCTATGGACATGCAACTCCCTACCCTCATGGTCGAAGGTCTCCTGCTTTGTCGAACAGAAGTCATAGACAGGGGCCTCGACACCCCAGTATGCCTTCAATAGGCGTGCAACACCCGCAGCTGACCAGAGGTCAGGGCGGTTGGTGTCATTAAGCTCAATCTTAAGCAGGTCATCCTCATGGCCATCGAGTTCGGCCTTGGCAACAGGAAGGATATCTTCCAGCTGACTATCGGTGAGGGTTTTTCCCAGCAAGCTGTAGAACAGCTTCTCTGAAGTTTCAATCTTAGGCATTAGTTTCCCCTCCTCGTGCGAACACTCTCGATGTTTGGGGTAAAGAGTTCGCGAAGGTCATTCAGGCCGAGGTGCATCAGAGCCATGCGGTCAATCCCCAGCCCCCAGGCAAGAACCGGCACATCGATTCCCAGTGCCTTGGTAACCTCAGGACGGAAGATACCACTTCCCCCGAGCTCAAACCAACCAAGGACAGGGTGTTTGATATGCACTTCGATGGATGGTTCGGTGAAGGGGAAGTACCCTGGGACGTACTTGACCTCTTCGGCTCCTGCGATCTCCTCGGCGAACATCTTGAGCAGACCCAAAAGGGTCTTCAGGTTCACATCATCACCGAGGACAATGCCCTCAGTCTGGTAGAAGTCAGCCCCATGGGTGGCATCAACCTGGTCGTAACGGAAACAACGGGCGACGCCGAAGTACTTACCAGGGATCTTTGCATTGGGCAACTGCTTAGCAGAAAGGACCGTGCCTTGGCTCCTGAGCACCTGACGACGGGTGAATTCGTGATCAAAGGAGTAGCGCCAGCCACGACTGCCGGTCTTCCAACCATCTTCGTGGGTCTGGGCAACCTGGCTGAGCCAAGGTTCCTCGATCGTCTTGCAGTGTTGTGGCTCTTTTACATAATAGACATCGTGGATATCTCGGGCACTGTGGAACTGTGGCATAAACAGTGCATCGCCATTCCAGAACTCGTTCTCCACCAAAGGCCCGTCGAACTCCTCAAAACCGAGGGCGCACAGCTTGTCCTTGACCCACTGCAGATAGTTTCCGTAGGGGTTGTGCCGACCAGGGATGAGACGTGAGGTCAGGGCATTGAGCCCATAGGGGCGAAAGGTACCAGTTTTCCAACTGCCACTAGAAAGCATCTCAGAAGTGACGGAGCCCAGCTCCTCACCGGTGATGTTCTTCTCAAAGATAGCCTTGCGGGCCTCTTCACCCTCTTTGGTCAGTTGGAAGACAAGGTCCTCACGCTCGATCATCTTGAAGGGGGAGTTTGCAGCACCCCGCTTCTTGGAGATCTTCTGCATAGCCTTCTTTTCCTGATCTGTAAGCGAGGAATCGGCTATTTCGCCTTCCAGTCCCTTGGCAAGCAAGGATGCGGCAACCTCTATCTCCAAAGGGAGAAAATCATTTTTTCTGGTGGCCTTGTTCTCTTCGTTCATGCAGACGACATCAGATTTGGAAAGCTGGCCAAAAGCCGAGCCTATCTCGCTTTTCTCCAGCTGGAGAGCTTCAGCTATCTCAGGAAGGGACTTGGGACCATCGGCAAGCAAGGCAAAAATGCGCTGGGCAGGAGTGCCCTTCGCCTGTTGTTCCTTTCCGAAGTCGGTAAGTTCATAGAACACACCTTTGGTGCGGCTTGTTTCGATCAGGTACCCCTTGGCACTCAACCAGCTGAAAGCCTGGTTGCACTGCCCTACTTTGTAGCCAAGCTCCTCAACAATGCCGCTTCCTGTGATATTCTGACCAAGGGAAACGTGTCGGAGGAGGCGGACTTCCAGGGGATGTAAGTTCTTTACATCGATATCCATGCTGTTTTTACTCCTGTAAACAACGCCGCAATGATTGCGGCGCAGTTGCCACCATTCTAGCGGCTACAGGGAAAAATGAAAAGGCTCTACAGGACGGAAAAGGCGGCGAACCGCACTAACGACCTCTTCTTTAGTAGGAACAACCTGTTTTTCCAGCTCGGGGGAGAAAGGAATAGGGCTCTCTTTGCCGCAGAGGCGCACAGGGGGAGCGACCAGGGAAGTGAAGCTCAGCTCGTCTGAGGTAACCAAAGCGACCACTTCCGCTCCATATCCACCCGCCTCAGGACTGTCGTGCACCACCAGAAGCCGTCCAGTCTTCTGCACCGAACGCAGGATGGTCTCCCTATCCATCGGCTTGATGGTCGCCAAATCTATGACCTCAACTTCTATCTCATCCTGGGAACTGAGGACAGTGGCCGCTTCGAGGCAGGTCATCACGGCATGGCTATAGGAGACAATGGTCACATGGGTTCCCCGCTTCTTCACCACTGCCTTGCCCAGAGGCATGACATAGTGTTCATCTCCAACAGGCCCGAGGTTGTTGTACAGGTGCTTGTTCTCGAAATAGAGCACAGGATTGTTGCTTCTGATGGCACTCTTAAGCAGGGCCTTGGCATCACCGGGACAGGAAGGTGCAACGACTATGAGGCCCGGAACATTGGAAAACATCGCCTCAAGGCTCTGGGTATGCTGTGCCCCATGGCCTGTTCCACTTCCGATTGGAGAGCGAAGGACCATAGGACAGGAGAGCTGGCCAGCACTCATGAAGCGCATCTTGGCAGCATGATTTATGATGGGGTCACTGGCCAAGGTGGAGAAGTCCCCGTACATGATCTCAACAACAGGACGTATGCCAAGCATGGCCGCCCCTACCGCAAGGCCGGTGAATGCCTCTTCACTGACGGGGGTCTCATGCAGTTGGGTGGGGTGTTTTTCAAAAAGGGAACCTGTGACCTTGAAACATCCACCATATTTTCCGATATCCTCCCCGATGAGGTGCACAGCACCATCGCGCGTCATCTCCTCATCGAGGGCTTCGCGGATAGCCTCCCTATAGCTGGTCCTACGGGTGGTGATTCCATTGGGGTGGTGTGCTTCAGCTTCATCTTCAGCAGAGAACAGATATCCCATCGCCTGTTCAAGGGAAAGGACGGAAGAACGGAGCGCCAAGGAAGCCTTGGCGGCTTCGTCAACCTCGGCCCTGGCATCAAGGATGATGGAAGCGACATCCTCTTCGGTGAAGAGGTTGCTCGCTACCATAGCCGTGCTGAAGAGCGTTATGGGATCCCTTTGCAGCCAGAGAGACTCCTCCTCACGGCTCCTATAGACACAACTGTCACTTTTTGAGTGGCCACAGAGTCGGTAGGTCTTCACTTCAAGGAAATAGGGACGCCCGGTCTTTCGTATATGATCGACACCTATCTTGGCTGCCTTATAGACAGCCTCAACATCATTGCCATCAACAACAGCGTATTCGATGCCATATCCTTCCGAACGTTTGGCGATCGAGTCCGTGCTGACCATCCTATCGCTTGATGCACTCATTCCATAGCCGTTGTTCTCACAGAAGAAGAGCACAGGCAATGACCATACCGAGGCGAGGTTCATGCACTCATGGACTGAGCCTCGACTGGTTGCACCATCACCAAAGATGGCTACGCTTATGGCATCGCTGTCCTGTTGCTTGAGGGCGAAGGCAAGGCCGGTGGCAAGGTTTACCCCGCTACCCACCACAGCAGAGGAGCCAGCATTGAAGTGCTCGACGTCGGTCATGTGCATGGAGCCGCCGAGGCCCTTGCAGATGCCGTCTGAGGAGCCGAACATTTCGCTGAACATTTTCTGCTCGTCGGTGCCACGTGCAATGGTGTGTCCATGACAGCGGTGGGTCGGCACGATCCAGTCCCCCTGTTCCAAGGCAAGGGAGAGACCAGCTTGGGTTGCCTCCTGTCCGATGGACAGGTGGGTGGTACCATGCATTTCCTTGTATTTGAAGAAGGTGTCGATTCGTTCTTCGAAATGACGCGAGCGAACCATGATCGAAAGCGCCAGGCGCGCCTGTTCCTGTGAAAAAAGCATCTTTTGCTCCTTGGCAGGATATGGAGTCCCACCCTTTCAAGCCCCTTGGGACCCGAAGCTATGAAATTTCGTACTACCAGGCAAGTAGATTATTGCTTGGCAAGGACTTTGTCAACAAAGCCGATGTATACGCTATGAAAATCCCCATCCTTATACCGTTTTTTCAGCTCAGGGAGGACAAACTGGGACGCATCCACCTGCATGACCGAGGCTTTCGTACATGAGAGAACCAATGTAGCCTGTCTGAAGGTTACACGTTCAGAGCCTGTATCGGTGGGAATGAACTCCGGGATCAAACCGGTGTCCGCGACCTTGTCACTGTCCCTACCGCTGTGCTGACCACACCAGAGCAATGTATCCTTCATCTCAGGTTCCAGAAAAGAACAGGTAAAACCTTCCGATTCCTCAAGAAACTTATGGGTATGACGGCTTGCCTTCACATAGAGCGTTACGATGTTTCTTCCCCACAACACCCCAAGCGAACCCCAGGAGGCAGTCATGGTATTGAAACTGTCCGGACTTCCTGCTGTGATGAGGAACCCATCCTTACCAATGGCGGTAAAAGGATTCATCTCCAAAATATCCGCTGCTACTTCAACATACATGGTTGGCCTCCTCATGGCACCTTCAGTGTAACTTCTGCCCATACCCCGGTCAAGGTAGGACAAGGAATAATCTCTTTGCCCAAGGCCCCCACCCCCCTTTCCAACATTGACACTCCCCTGTTTTTCGAGTATTCCTTACCATATACAGACATGGTACAAACAGGGGAACCTGTTTCGTTGAGGAGGCCCAATGCATGATTCCCTCGCGATCCCTGCTTTGACAGAGGATCTATCTCGTGTTCTTATTGATGCAGATACGATCGACCGCAGAGTCGACGAACTTGCAAGGAAAATCAGTTCAGATTACGCTGACAAGGAAGGGACCCTCCTCTTGGTAGGAGTCCTCAAGGGCTCCTTCATCTTCATCGCAGACCTAGCGCGCAAACTTTCAGTCAACCACGTGGTAGACTTCATAGCCCTCTCCTCCTACCAAGGGGACCAGAGCGGCAACGTCCGCCTGCTGATGGATACCCGCGAAAATATGAACAACAGGCATGTGCTCATCATTGAAGACATCCTGGACAGCGGCAACACCCTCGACTACCTCATCCGCAGCTTCAAGACCCGTAACCCCGCCTCGGTGAAGACCGCAGTACTTCTGGACAAGCCGGAGAGGCACTGTCTTCCCATCACCATCGACTATCTGGGCTTTACCATCCCTGATGTCTGGGTCGTCGGCTACGGGCTCGACTATAACGAACAGTATAGGACCCTCCCCTATATAGCAGAGATGTATCCACAAGCCTAAACGCCAAGGAGCGCACAGAGATGGACAGTAAGAAGTTCTACGTAAGTTACAATTCGGTTCACAAGTTGGTGAAAAATCTAAGCGAACAGCTTATAGCCACCGGCTTTGATCCCGATGTCATCGTCGCAATCGGAAGTGGTGGTTTCATACCCGCCAGGATCATGAAGACCTTTATCAACCGCCCTATTTACGCAGTGGGAATCTCCTACTACGGCCTTGATAACAAGCACAAAGACCACCCCACCAAGATCCAATGGATCGACGAGGTACAGTCACAGCTGCTCGGGAAAAAGGTCCTGCTCATTGACGAGGTTGACGATACGCGGGCCACACTGGCATACTGCGTAGGAGAGCTGTTGAAATTCAAGCCTGAGGAGATAGCAGTCTTGGTCCTCCACAACAAGCAGAAGGACAAGGATGTCGAGTTCCCAGTAGAGGTCAAACGCTACTTCTCAGGGCTGGATCTAGGCAATGTCTGGATCAAGTACCCTTGGGATGCCGAGGACATTGAAGAGCACACAACCAACGAAAAAATCATGCTGGAAGAAGCAACCAAGGAGCGCACCTGATGAGCAACATAACATCCATCGTAGGGGCACAGTGGGGAGATGAGGGAAAAGGCCGCATAGTTGACTATCTTGCCGTCAATTCCGATATCGTGATCCGATACCAGGGCGGGGACAATGCCGGGCATACCGTCATCAACGAGCATGGCAAGTTTGCCCTGCACATCATACCCAGCGGTATCTTCAACCCTGCAACCACCAATATCGTAGGGGCCGGAACCGTAGTGAACTTCGACACCATGGCCACAGAGCTCGCTTCCATCGCAACCAAGGGTGTTGAAGTGGACAACCTCTTTGTGGATGTGCGTGCCCACCTCATCATGCCCTACCACTGCATGCTCGACGGTGCCCAGGAACAGTCCAAAAGCCAGAAGATGCAGATTGGGACCACCAAAAGGGGTATCGGCCCTTGTTACAGTGACAAGGCGACACGATCAGGGATACGGGCAGCTGACCTGCTCGACTTTGACCGCCTGAAAAACCGTCTGGAGATGGCCCTACCCCAGAAGAATCGTGAACTCGCCTACTTTGGCTTGCCTGAAGTTACAGTCGAGGAGATGCTTGAGCTCTGCACAAAGTGGAAAGACCAGTTCGGGGACAAGATCATCGACAGCGTCCCTCTGGTACGCCAAGCCTATGAAGACAAGAAGAAGATCCTACTCGAAGGCCAGCTGGGCATCATGCGCGACCTTGACTGGGGTATCTACCCCTATACCACCAGCAGCAACCCTACCTCAGGGGGAGCTACCAGCGGAGCAGGCATTGCCCCCAGCAGAATCAGCGAGGTCATCGGCGTTGCAAAGGTCTACTCAACCAGTGTCGGAGGAGGGCCTTTCATGACCGAGCTCCTCGATGAGACAGGGAAGAAAATGCAGGACATCGGCAAGGAGTTCGGTGCCACCACAGGACGCCCTCGCCGCTGTGGCTGGTTCGATGCAGTCGCCGCCGACTTCTCCTGCTGGATCAACGGCTTTACCAGCATAGCCCTTACCAAGCTCGATGTCCTGGACACCTTTGAGAAGCTGAAGATCTGTGTTGCCTACAAGGTAAACGGTGAGATCATCAAGCATCTACCTGAGACTGCCCTGCAGGAGATAGCACAGCCCATCTACGAAGAGTATGAAGGGTGGATGAGCGACACCACCGAAGCGCGCAAGTGGGAAGATCTTCCCAAGAACGCCCAGATTTACTGCAAGCGTCTCTCCGAACTGGTAGGAGCCCCCATCAAGTACGTCTCGGTCGGACCTGAAAGGGATCAGATCATTATCATGTGATGAGCAAAGCTTTGATTTGATTTGGTACCAAGCGGTCTGCCTTCGGGCAGGCCGCTCTTGTTTCTCACCACCATTCTTCCAACCCGAAGGACTTCACCTCTTCACAACCATACCTCTCTCAACATATAGCCTCGAAGAGCTTCGGCCACCCATCCTAAATGCCCACCAACATCACGGTAAATATGAAGTGTGCAACATTATATTAGTTATATATCTATATTAAACAAAGAATTATATTACTTCATTCTCCAGGCGTGTACTGGTTTGTACAACGTATGATATATCTGGCATATTTTGTACTTATGGTGAATATTCCATGCATTGAAGTAAAAACAAGTGGTTCCTTCATGATGAATCTGGTCACATTCCATCCCCACGCTGTCATACGTCTCAATTCCGATACATGTCTGTAACTGTCTATATCGTAGGGTTATAGGGTATCCATACATCTATGAATATCTATTTGTCTTGTGTATCATCCCTGTAAGCTGACATAGGTACTGAGAGATTGGATCATTTTTACCTTCCTCTTGATGGTCGAATACAAGAAGATAGTGTACTGATACTGGTACTACTGGTTTTCGTTGCAGTTTTCACTTCCTTCCATTTTGGGTGGAAAAGGTAGGAATCTTTTCTGAGGTTATTGACATATGTCGATAATACATTTACTATGACAATGTACGACAGGTCCTCAAGGGCCTTCATAAGGAGCAACTGTGCCAAGACCAAGAAAATGGAGAAATGTCTGCAGCCTTCCTGACCATACCAGGTTCGGGCCCCTAGGAGTAGGGGCGGGTCAGCGCGAGTCCATCACCATGACCGTAGATGAATATGAGACGATACGACTCATAGACCTGGAGGGGTTCAACCAGGAGATGTGCTCCAAGCAGATGAACGTAGCAAGGACAACCGTCCAGGGAATATACGAAGTGGCAAGGAACAAGATTGCCGACGCCCTGGTAAACGGCAAGGTTCTGCTTATCGAAGGGGGGGAGTACCTGTTGTGTGACGAGGCGGCACCCCGTTGTTTCAATGAACGGGGGTGCAGACACCGCCATGGACAGAACCGACCCTGATCACACTATCACCCTACGGTGTATTACGTGTTTTTACCTATATAGACTACCCTATTTGGAGGAATTTTAATGATCATAGCAATCCCATCTGACAAAGAGAGCCTTGACTCTGCCGTATGCGTCTCCTTCGGACGCGCACCTTTTTACTGTCTCTACAATACTGAGACACAGCAGAGCACGTTCCTGGTGAACACTGCCGCAGACAGCCCGGGAGGAGCCGGTATCAAGGCAGCACAGCTGCTTGTGGACAACAAGGCAAACATCCTCATAACCATCCGCTGTGGCGAAAATGCAGCAAAGGTATTGCAGCCTGCCAACGTTGAACTGTACAAAGCTGTGAACCTGAGTGTTGCAGACAATATTGCAGAGTACAAGCAGAACAAGCTGGAGACCCTCAAGGAAGTGCATGCGGGATACCACCATGGCTGATCTGACTCTGGCCGTCCTCAGCGGCAAGGGAGGCACCGGCAAGACGTTGCTTTCCGTCAACCTTGCCTCTGTAGCCAAAGGGGCGACCTATATCGACTGTGATGTTGAGGAGCCCAACGGGAACCTCTTCTTCAACCCCACCAAGGAGTTTGAGAAGCTGGTCACTGTCAAAAAGCCTGTGGTCGATGACAGTTTGTGCGACGGATGCCACAAATGTGTGGACTTCTGTGCCTTCAATGCTTTGGCCCTTATCGGAAGCCGTCTGATGATCTTCGATGATATCTGCCACAGCTGTGGCGGATGCCTCCATGTCTGTCCGCAGCATGCCCTTACTGAACAGGACAAGGCCGTAGGTGAGATGAGCATCGGCCGATCGGGTTCGGTACGTAGCATATCGGGTTCCATGAATATCGGGGAGAGTTCGGGCATTCCCATCATTGAAGAGCTGCTCAGACACAAAGATGATTCACTTACCATCATTGATGCACCTCCAGGAAGCAGCTGTCTTGTTATGGAGAGCCTCCGTCTCTCTGATTTCTGCATCCTTGTAGCAGAGCCCACGACCTTTGGCGCACACAACCTTGCGATGGTACACGAACTGGTAAGCCTTCTAGGAAAAAAGCATGCTGTTGTTCTGAACAAGACCCTTGCAGGCAAAAACCCCTCTGAAGAATTCTGTATTGCGAACAACATCCCCATCATCGGCAGGATTCCTTTTGACAAAAAATTGGGAAGCCTCAACTCAGTAGGGAAAATAGCAGTCCGGGAGGATAGGCATTACCATGATGTATTCTCTTCAATCCTAGAGAAAACACTAGAGGAGATACACAAATGAAACAACTCTTGATCCTCAGTGGCAAGGGCGGTACCGGAAAGACCACCATAGCCAGCTCTTTCATCAGGCTTGCAGAAGCAAAGGCGTTTGCCGACTGTGATGTTGACGCCCCTAACCTGCACCTGGTCATGGAAAGCTTCCCCAAGGAGAAGATCAGTGACTACTACGGCCTTGACAAGGCTGTGATAGATCCTTCACTTTGCACCAACTGCGGCATCTGCCTTGATGCGTGCCGCTTCAAGGCAATTGAGATACAAGACGGCCAACACATCGTCGACCCCATCGCCTGTGAGGGATGTACGCTATGCGAATACCTCTGCCCACAGAATGCCATCACCATGGTGAAGGCCAAAGCAGGGGAGCTGAAGCTCTACAGCAACGATAGTGCGAACTTCTCCACAGCTACCCTCTCCATGGGAAGTGGTACTACTGGCCTTCTGGTCACCCAGGTGAAGAATCAGCTTAAGGATGTTTCCCAGGAGACGGAGTTTGCCATCATCGACGGCTCCCCTGGCATCGGATGTCCTGTCATAGCCTCCCTCACCGGAGCCGACCTCGCCCTGATAGTTGCCGAACCCTCGATCTCAGGCTTCAGCGACATGAAGCGGATTATCCTGACTGCGGCCAAACTCGGGGTCACCATCGCTGTCTGTGTCAACAAGAGCGATACCAACGACGAACTCTCTGCCAAGATCGAATCGTTTTGCTGGAAGAAAGGCATTTTCTTTGCCGGAAAGATTCCCTTTGACCAGATAGCCGTCAAAGCTGTCAATGAGGGTAAGACCGTCATTGACTACGCTAGTCCAAGTGGTACGGCAGTACGCAATGTCTATGCCAAAACCCTGCAGATGCTGAAGGAGACAATTAGAAGATGAAGATTACAGCACTCGTAGAGAACACCTCATGCAAAGAGGGGATCAAGGCCGAACACGGGCTCTCCCTCTTCATAGAGACACAAGAGAAGACTATCCTTTTTGATGCAGGCGGCTCCTCCCTGTTTGCAAAGAATGCAGAGAAGCTCCACCTCGACCTGAACAAGGTCGATATGGCGATCCTCTCCCATGGCCACTATGACCATAGCGGGGGTATGGATACCTTTCTTTCCAGGAACAGCAAAGCCCCCATCTATCTGAGAAAGGCGGCCTTCGGGCCCTACTACTCCCAACGCGAAGGTGGTGAATACGGCTTCATCGGTATCGACAAAAGCCTAATCACCAACAACCGCCTTATCTTTACGGGAAAGGAGACCCCGCTTGGGGAGGGCTTCTCGCTCTTCTCCAATGTCAAAGGGGAACGCTTCTTCCCCTCTGGAAACAAGAGTCTGCTCAAGAAAACAGAGAGCGGTTACGAACAGGATGATTTTGCGCATGAGCAGAACCTTGCCATAGAGGAGGATGGGATCAGCCTGTTGGTGAGCGGCTGCTCCCATAGGGGGATCGTCAACATCGTCGATCATTACAAACTCCTCTTTGGGCACTACCCTACCCATGTCATCGGAGGGTTCCACCTGTACAACCACAGGACAGGTAAGCCCGAAAGCAAGGAGACCTTGCACCAGATAGCCGATGCCTTGCTTGTAAGCGGGGCAATCTACTACACCTGCCACTGTACCGGAGAGGAGAACTTTCAGGTTCTGCAATCTTATATGGGGGAGAAGGTAGAATATTTCTCTGGTGGGAGAACCTTAATCCTGGAGGCCATACAATGAACAACGAACAGCAAGAGTATGACTTTCGCTCACAACCGCATAAGATGAGTAACATCGGCCACATTATAGCTGTGGTAAGTGGCAAGGGCGGGGTCGGCAAGTCCTTGGTAACCTCCATGCTCGCCACAACCATGCAGAAGAAGGGGTACAAATGTGCCATCCTCGATGCTGACATCACCGGCCCTTCCATCCCCAAGGCATTTGGCCTTACCAGGAAGGCTACTGGGGAAGAAGGCTCCATCATGCCAGAGAGCACAGAGAGCGGCATCAAGGTAATGTCCATCAACATGCTGTTGGAAGAGGAGAACCAGGCGGTTGTCTGGAGAGGACCCCTTATCGCCAATACGGTGAAGATGTTCTACACCGATGTCATCTGGGGAGAGCTTGACTACCTCTTTGTCGATATGCCCCCAGGGACAGGAGATGTCCCCCTTACGGTATTCCAATCTCTTCCTGTGGATGGCATTGTCATGGTGACTTCCCCCCAGGAACTTGTCTCCATGATAGTCTCCAAGGCTGTGAACATGGCCGAGCTTATGAACATCCCTATCCTTGGATTGGTTGAGAATCTCTCCTACTTCCTCTGTCCTGACAACAACAAGAGATACCAGGTGTTCGGCGAGAGCCACATCGACGCCATTGCCGAAAGGCATCACCTCGAGGTATTGGCTAAAATGCCTATAGCCCCTAAAATCAGTGAGGCTTGCGATGCGGGCCTCATAGAGAAATACGACGTCCCCCATATGGAGAACGTAGCTAAAAAACTAGAGAATTTGGAGTAACCTATGTTGAAAATTGCAGTTGCGAGCGACAACAAGAGCGTATCAGGCCACTTTGGCCATTGTCAGACCTTTGAGATCTTTGAAACCGATAAGGGTGCGATCCTCAGTGAAGCTTCCGTTGGAAACCCCGGGCACAAGCCTGGCTTCCTGCCCAACTTCCTCAATGATATGGGCGTGAATGTCATCATCAGTGGTGGTATGGGAGGCGGAGCTGTTGAGATCTTCAACGAGCATAACATCGAGGTCATCGTAGGGGCCCAGGGCGCATCCAAGGATATGGTAACTGCCTATCTCAACGGGGAGCTGAAGAGCACCGGTAGCGTATGCCACGAGCATCAGCATGCTGATGAGTGTGGTGACGAATAAGGAGCGATCAAAAAACCAGGGCCAGCTGTTTGTGAGTCTCCTAGAAAGAGAAGGCAAAAACAAGCATACCAAAAGGTAAAGCTGATAAGCTGAACATACTGGCACATTGACCAAACATGAAGTGAGGCTGTCCTATCAAAGGGAGAGCCTCTCTTCTTGTTTGCCTCTTTCCGTGTTTTTTGTTCTTGTTTGTCTCTTCTTGCTTGTCTCTTCTCTGGTGTGCCTCATCTGCTTCCAATGCATCAATAAGCACACCTATTGAGACAGCGGTCAGGGTGTGGGTAAAGCAAGATGTAAGCACAAGTGGGTAAGCAAGAAGGATGGCCCATGTGCTGAAGGCAATGAAAGAGAGTACCAGGCGAAGCTAGGCCATGGCTAGTCTTTGCTTTGCTTGGCTTTTCCTAGCCTCGCCTAGAGTTCTTTTAGGAGAGAGGGCTATCCAAACCATCCACAGGAAGGTTCGGATAGTATTCTGCCAGATCTTTAGCGAGGGTGTGGGTATCAGAGAAGAGCAGGGAATGAAGTCCTGCTTCCTGTGCACCCTCTACATTGTGAATGAGGTCATCAAGGAAAAGGATTTCAGAGGCATCCAGGTGCAGAGAATCAAGGGCATGCTTGAAGATTCTCTGATCGGGCTTGTTGATGCCGATAATCCCAGAAATGATGGCAGCATCGAAATGCTGCATCCATTCCTGTTTTGCTACCAGTCTCTGATAAGTCTCCTCTGCCATATTTGATATGATGAGGGTGCCAAAGCCATGCTGTTTCAATGACTTTGCCCAACAGAGCATTCCTTGGTTCATCCTTGAAAAACCCTTCACGTCCATCTCCTGCAGCGTATCAATGCAGGCTTGTCGGGATACTACAGAGTTGCAGGAGTCTAGGACGAACGTCCAGTAGCGGTTCGAGTCGTAGACACCCGAATCGAGCTCCTGCCTGTATTTCCACATGCTGGTGTTGAACTCTTCATATTCGACTTGGGCAACAGAGGCCATCTCCCTGATGATTTGCTCATCGATGAAATAGGCCAGGACCCCACCAAAATCAAAAGCGACTGATCGAATATTCGGATACTTCATAAGCAAGGAACTCCTCTAGCAAGAGAAATCAGAACGGGAGGCAACTCCCTGCTCTAGCGCGAGACTACACGTCTCTTTTCAAGGCCCGTGTGTTCCCCAGCAAGGAGAGAAAGCTTGGTGCCAGTACCAGAGCCTGCACTACCCTGCACTTCCGGGTTTGTCTCCACCTGGAAGGAGGAGTAGGTAATGCCACACTCCTTAGCAAAGGCGAGACAATGATCTATGCTGTCATTCACATGGTATGGCTTATGGGCGTCGCTGTTACAGAGCACCTTGACCGGGTACTGTGCTGCTAGCTTCCAGAACTCATGATGAGGATAGGCATACCGTGTGCCGTAGGAGGTTCTGATCAGGCCCTTTCGCATTCCATTACCGTTGATCTCGAGTGCCACATCGTTGGCGACAGCACACTCGATGATGGCCTTTGAGCAGGCAATGGTCTCTTCGTCCCAAGCCCGGTAGGAATGACAGAACACATCGGGATGGGCACCGAAGAGGAAGAGTCCGCTTTCGATGCCTTGCAGATAGAGTTTGGTGTAGGCTATGAGATCTTCCCGAGTTATGGGATTCCAGAATATGGAGTACTCAGAACTGATATCCAAAGACAGGTCATGCACGCCAAAGAAGAGGTAGTCACACGACTCTTGCAACTCTTCAAAATAGCCTTGGTAATGGTTCAGATAATCACATTCAAAACCATGCAACACCTCGAGGCTTCCTGCATATTCCTCTTTGGTAGCGAGACAATCCCTGGTGTAGGAGTCAAGCATCGAGAAGGCCATGCGGCTTCCTTCCCAACGGTTATCAGGTACAGGGCAGTGTTCGCTCATGCCAAGCAGCTGCAGGCCTTGCTTCAGGCCCTCTTGGGCATATTCAGCGACTTCGCCAAATCCGTGGCCACAATAGTAGCTATGTGTATGGAGGTTTACCACCTCCTGGGTGTAAGTTTGTATATTCATAGGGTACAGGTATATAGTATCGGATATTGGAGAGATTTATTCAACACGGGGCGAAGGAGATTTGGTTCAAACTACGCTAGAGGGTGACTGGAGGTCAAAACAGGTCAGAGTGAGTCATGGTCAACACCAATACAGAAGGAAATCTTCTCTGCTTATTCCTGTAGGAGTTCATCAAACAGTATGCCTACATCATGATACCCCACCTCTTTCGGGTCTCGGACAAGGGCTTCAGCTTCCAGCATTGCCTTGGCTGTTTCCTCATTCGGGACATCCAGAGATGTCTCGAAAGGGATCTGGGCTATGAGTCATTTGCCCATAGGGATATTCAAGATTGTTGGTGTTTCATAGTGCATCAAGTCCTTATGTATTTACTGAGAATGTAGGTAGACTTAGAATCACGCGATATTAGCTCAAACAGCCCAACGATTACTCCATACAGTAATCTATCAGTGAAATTGCCTAACGATTACTCCGTAGAGTAATCCGCTACCTTCAGAATGGTTTCTCTTCCTTTGCTTTTTGGTGTTGAATGAATTTGATAGTCTCTCCATGACCTCTGAAGAATTCAGAAGTCATGCTGCACCTTTTGTTGCTAGGGTCTTTCTCTTCAGCTCATTGATCAAAGTCGCCCCTAAGATCATCAGGCCCCCTGCAAGCTGAAGAGGGATGATACTCTCGTGAAGGAGCCCAACAGAGAGTATTACTGCAACTATAGGGTCCACATAGCTCAGGATGGCAACCTGCTGGCCTTTCAGGTGAGACAGGGCTGAGAAGTAGAGATAGTACATCACCCCAGTATGGACTACGCCCAAGATGAGAAGGCTCACCAAGCCTGTGCCTTCCAGTTCCAGGACATGGAAGCCACCGACCAGATAGGTGTACGGAAGCAGTACGATGATGGCAGCGGCAAACTGGATCCATGTCCGGGTCAACCCGTCTATCTCCCCTGTTGCCTTGTTGGTCAAGATCACCAAGGCGTAGAGAACTGCAGCCCCAAGACCGAAGAGGATGCCAATACCATCGTTCGAGCCTCCACCTGATACCCCTATTATCAGGACCAGGCCTGCAGTGGAGATGAGGAAACAGATGATCTGCTTACGTGTAAGCTGTTCCCGAAAAACAATAAAACTGCCAATGACCATAATGGTCGGCGCAAAGTAGTAGCTCAGTGTCGACAGCGCCACACTGGTGAATCTGTAGGCTTCAAACAGCAGGATCCAATTGAACCCCATCGCCGCCCCTGCAAAGAAAAGCTTGCCTAGCTTAGCCCTGTATTTCGACAGGCCAGACAATCTTCCGCTTGCAAGCATGAAGAGCGAAAGGACCAAGAAGGCAATGAAACCTCGCCATACTGCTATCTCTTCTGATGCCAAGGGTATGTAGCGCACAAACACCCCGATGGTGCCAAAGGCAACCATCGCTGTGATGATCTGCATTCGTGCTACAATTTGATTTCGTTCAGGATGTTCAGACATTGGCTGTAGGATATACCCAATGGGAAGAGCAATCAATCATCTTCGGGACATAGTGAGTGCCTATTCCTTCCACGTTCACCTTTCCTTTCCTGGTTTCACTTTCTGGTTGTGCATTGCCGTTCGACCTTCCCATCACTATATTATAGGAGAGAGGGTACCTATGAATAAGGAAAAGACCATTGCCACCTTCAGCAAGTTGCTGTCAAATAGAGCTACAGAGATATCACAGACGTGCTCCACAAGAGACAACATCTTGAACATCTACATGGGAGCGGGTCTTCCCCAGTTGCAATTGGATCTGTTCAAACCAATCCTCCTGGAAAACTATGCATACCTCTGTTCCTTTCTGACGGATGAAGAGATCCTCACAGCCCTGCAGCTCGATATGGAAGATATCGCAAAGAGTCTGGATCTGGACCCAAAGGTTTTCCAAGAATCAAGAAGTAAGGAATATACAGAGGCAAATGATGCTACGAGTCTCTACACAAACTTCTGCATCTTCACCATCCTCAATAAGGCAAATGCCACCAGTGGAAAGGGTCTTACCGATGATGACCTGGACAAGCTTTCAAGCAATACCCTCCTTACCCTCCAGCTGAGTGCACAATGGATGAGAGAAGCCTCTGAAACTGTTTGATCAACTATATGCCAGCAAAAGATTTGAAGCTATCTGTAAAAATAATATCTTTTTTTCCCTTTTTGGTCTTTCATGTTATTGACTCATAGGGCGAAATACCCAATTATGGGGCTACATTTCGAAACATGGAGGGAGATGACCAATGTCCATGCAAATCAGCAAATACACCCTTCTCCTCTCTATCCCAGCCTAAACACAGTTGTGCCGTGCCTTGGTCACAAGGCCTCTTTCCTAACCACCGATCCAGGGTATGGCGTATGTTGTCCTGGACGGGCAGAATCCATGGTAGAGGAGGTTTTGCTATGAGCAGACCTACCAACAAACTCCTTTCGATCGTATTCGTGCTATTCGCCCTTACCATCTTCCTTTTCTCCGGATGCAGCAAAGCTGAAACCAACGAGAAGAACACCACAGCAAGCAAGAAGCTCTATGTCTACAACTGGTCCTACTATACCCCAGACTCCGTCGTCGAAGCGTTCGAGAAGGAGTATGGCGTTGATGTGGTTCTCGACTACTTCGCCTCCAATGAAGAGATGTTCGCAAAGCTCAAGGCCAGCGGCAACGCAGGCTATGACATCATCTTTCCTTCTGGGGACTATGTCTCCATCATGATGCATGAAGGAATGTTGGAGAAGATCGACACTTCCAAGATCCCTAACTTGCAATACATCAGTGACTTTGCCCTTGAGAGGGCCTACTATGACCCCAAGATGGAGTACTCGGTTCCCTACTACCTTGGTGCTACCGGTATTGCCGTAAACACAAAGATGGTCAAGGAGTATGAGAAGACCTGGAATATCTTTGCAAACACCAAGTTTGCCGACCGCATGGTCATGATGGATGACATGCGCGAGGTACTCGGTGATGCTTTGGCCTACCTGGGGTATTCGGTGAACACCACCAATGCCAAGGAGCTTGAAGAGGCAAGGGTCCTCGTCAACACCAAGTGGAAGCCCAACCTCGTCAAGTTCGATGCTGAAGGGTTTGCCAAGGGCTTTGCCTCAGGCGAGTACTGGGTAGCACACGGGTATGCCGAGGCTATCTTCGAAGAGCTCCCTGAGGAGAAGTGGGACAGTGTCGACTTTTTCCTTCCCGCCGATGGAGGGCCGATGTACTTCGACTCGATGTGCATTCCCAAGGGTGCGCGTAACTATGACCTGGCCCTACTCTTCATCAACTTCATTCACCAGCCGGAGAACTATGCCCAGTTGCTGGACCGGTTCCACTTCCCCGCTTCAGTGAACACTGCAGCGGAACAGTTCACCACCACCAAGCCTTTCTATACGGTGGACATGCTGAAGAACTACGAGCTGAAGGATGACCTTGGAACCTATCTTGATATGTATAACAAGGCTTGGGAGAGCATCAGGTACGAGAATTAGTCCTTATTGACCTAGAATACAATGCAGGGTACATTCATGGGTAAAGCGAGGCATCAATGAGCAGCTATACCCATGAAACCTACATTTCCCCCTTCACCTGGCGCTATGGCAGCCCTGAGATGAAGAGTCTTTTCAGCGAAGTGGAAAAACGCCGCATCCTACGGCAGATCTGGATCGCCCTGGCTTCCGCCCAGAAGAAAGCAGGCCTGGTTACAGAGCAGCAGCTATCCGAGCTCATTGCACACAAGGACGACATCGACATCGAGCGCTCTTCTGCCATAGAGGCTGAAATCCATCATGATCTGATGGCCGAAATCAAATGCTATGCCGAGCAGTGCCCAATGGGGGGGAGCATCATCCACCTCGGGGCAACCAGCATGGATGTCCTGGACAACATGGATGCCCTGCGCCTCAGAAGTGCTACGAACCTCATTATTGAGCAGACAAAGACCTTGCTCACTGCCTTTATCGAAAAGATGGAAGCGTATGCAGATGTGCCTTGCATGGCCTTTACCCATATCCAACCAGCAGAACCCACTACCATTGGCTACCGCTTCGCCCAGAGTGCCCAGGATCTCGCAGAGGACCTGATGGCACTTGAACACGTCTCTGAGAATATCAGGGGAAAAGGCATCAAAGGAGCAGTAGGAACCAGCGCCAGCTATACAGAACTGCTTAAAGGACGGGGAATGTCCGCCTTTGAGCTTGAAACTGAGGTAATGGACAGCCTTGGCCTGAAGAGTTTCACCGC
Organism: Sphaerochaeta sp.; assembly: GCA_048264225.1. GTDB lineage: Bacteria > Spirochaetota > Spirochaetia > Sphaerochaetales > Sphaerochaetaceae > Sphaerochaeta. Next base: position 8,711 of record JBLXDK010000023.1, on the reverse strand, counting down.
CGCTACCCAGGTCTATCCCCGAAAGCAGGATTGGAGGATCGCAACAGCCCTATCAGGACTCTGCTGTACTCTGTACAAGTTCGCCCAGGACTTCAGGCTCCTGCAAAGCCCTCCCATCGGGGAGTGGAGCGAACCCTTTGGGGCCAAACAGGTGGGATCGTCTGCGATGCCATTCAAGCGCAATCCCATCAACTGCGAGAAGGTTGACAGCCTCTGTCGCTTCGTATCCGCTCAAAGCGAGGTGCTCTGGCAGAATGCCGCTTCCACCATGTTGGAAAGGACACTCGATGACAGTGCAAACAGGCGCGTCACCCTACCCGAGTCTTTCTTGGCAACTGATGAGATACTAAGCACCATAACAAAAGTGGTGAAAGGCATGCAAATCCACGAAAGTGGGGTAAGGAGAAACCTTGCTACCTATGGCCTCTTTGCAGCAAGTGAACGCCTGCTTATGGAGTTGGGTAGACGTGGTGCCAACCGCCAGGAGATGCATGAGCTCATCCGTCACTACAGCCTCAAGGCATGGAGTGAGGTGCAACAGGGAGAGGCCAATACCCTAGCCACGATGCTCAGCAGTGACAAGACAGTCCTCTCCTTCATGCACAAGGATGAAGTACTCGCCTCCCTCAATGCAGAGGAGTATGTGGGCGATGCACCCGCGAGGACGAGAATGGTTATTGATGAAGTGAAATCCGCTCTTAGCCGATAGTGATTATTCCGGCAAATATGATGTAGTAAATGGCCATCCTGAGGTAACGTATCAGACTGCCCAATAAGAATAGATAGGGATTGATCTTCACCACTCCTGCTACGGTGCAGATGGTGGAGAACGGAAGCGGGGTAAGACCGCTGATGACTATAGCCCACACACCATACTTGTTGATGAGCTCTTCTGTATGGGTGCCAGAGTACTTGAGCACCCATCGTTTTATGGGTGGGATGAATCCCACCAGACGACCTATAAGGTAGGCACTCAAGGCTCCTGCCACAGAGCTTGTCCCCATGACGAAGATTGCCTCTAGCGGATGCCAAGCCATGACAAACGGCCAGATGAAGTCAACAGAGAGGGGCAATACCAACAGGTCTACCAAGTAGACATATAGGGCGACCCCATGGACACCAAAATCAAGGATGAACTGCTTCCATACCTCAGATTTCCCGATATTGGTGAGGGCCAACAACCTCATGACCAGCAGGTAAAGTGCAAGGATTGATACAGTGGCGGCAAGAGTTCTCCGTAAGAGTCGTTTTACGTTAAGCGTTCCATCTTCAAGCAGGTAACTCTCTTTGGTGAAGAGGCCCTTAAGCCAATTAATGAATTTCATGGATAATCTCACTAAAGGCAGCGAACAAATGCTCCGCATTGCCTGTCCCTACCCCCTGGAAGAGGGAAAGCTTTCCCCCGCCCTTTCCCGCAATGGGATCCAAGAGGCGTTTCCTCGAACTGGTAAAATCCATCAGGGTGGAGGCTTTGCCAGCAAGGCCTACCAACCAGAGCAACTTTCCACCCTCAACTTTTGCAGCACACAAGGCCAGATCCTCCACTTGAGAAAATGCAGAGGCTACCTGCTTCATATCAATATCCTCTTCGACTTCCCAAAGGACAAAAGGAACATCCTTTACGGTATCAGCATGTGCAACGAGACCTTCCAACACCAGGGAGGCCACCCTCTCTGACTTCTTGCCCAACAGATATCTATCCCTGCTGACCTGCTCCATGAGCTTGGTCTCAACCTCAAGAAGGTTTTCTCTCTGGGCGGAGTGCAGCGTACAGAGCTGGTCAACCAGGGCCCTGTTTTCCCGAATCCTCAATAGGGCCTCGTCCCCAACTGAAAAGATGAGCCTCACATGGCCACGGAGTTTCTCCTGACCTTCATATTGGAACAGAACCACTTCGCTTGTGTTTGCAAGGTGCAAGCCCCCACAGGCGGCCACATCAACATCTTCGACAATGACCAGACGAACAGTATCTGAAGCAACCTTTACCGAACGCCGCAAGGGCAGCTTCTGGACATTCTGTTGTGACTCTTCCCTGTAGTGTAGGGGGTGGCCCTCCCTGATACTCCGGTTCACCAAGTTCTCAAGGGCATAACAGGTCAGAGTGGGTATTTCATCCTGGTCAGTCTCTATGGTAAGGATTTTCTCCCCCTGGTGGACACTCACCGTCCCGATTTTGAAGCGTGAGTGCATGATGCCACTGGCCACATGCTGGGCAGTGTGCATCTGCATGTAGTGATAACGATGGGGCCAGTCCAGTTCGATGAGGACAGTGTCCCCTACTGCAAAGGTAGGACTCACCACCTTATGCAGTATCTCCTCACCGTTGCCATGTACGGTATCAAGAAGCGTACACCCTCCGATGAATCCTTTGTCACCACTCTGACCTCCCCCTTCGGGATAACAGATGGTCTTATCCAGGATAATCCCTTCATCAGTGATGTCGATGACAGTAGCTTCGAGGCTCTTGCGGTAGGGTTCTTCATAATATACAGCTCTAGAATTCATAATGTTTCCTTACTCTTATCGATGCATGCTTAGGTGGTCTTCCACCGGCAATGCTGTCTTCGCCACAGGCAGATGGAAGTTGTATTTGATGGCAACCAGGCGAATGATGAAGACCACCATGGTGGTAATCAAAAACTTGGGAAGCACTCCCAGGGCCGTCATCTCCAAAAGCAGGTAGACGACACCGCCCAACAAGGAGGCTGTTGCGTAGAAGTCGCTGGTGAGGACTGTCGGAACAGAGCGGCTCATCATATCCCTGACCATTCCTCCCCCTACTGCAGAAAAGACACCACAGAGCAGTTGTCCAACAGGCCCTATGCCATACATAGCGCCTTTGGCAACGCCAATGGCAGTAAAGACTCCCAGACCCAAGGCATCGGAGAAGAGGATGACCCTCCACCTGCCTACGAACTTGGGGGCAAGAAAGAATACTGCAAGCCCTGTTGCTACGCATAGTATAATATACGAACTGTTGGTCAGGGCGGCAACTGGAGTGGCACCTATCACCATATCCCTGAAAATTCCACCGCCACATCCTACAGTACAGGCAAAGACGATGACTCCCAGGATATCAAGTTTGACGCGAACACCTTTGACTGCGCCTGTCAAGGCGAAGATAAAGGTACCGAAAAGGTCAAAAGCATATATTATTGTGTGTTCCGTCAGCATGGATTGAGAGTATCACCATTGCCGGACTTGTCCAAGAGACAGAAGTTAGCTATCTTAGTAAATGTTTGGAGGAGTACACTATGGCCATAATAAAATCAGCTTGGGAACTAGCATTGGAAAAGACTGCATCTTTGGAGGCTGACCCTGTAAAGATACGACGTGATATGAAGATAAAGGAAGGACGGCAGATAGCTGCAAACTTCCTGATGGATATCGATGTATCCAAGGATGATACCCAGAAGAAATACGATGCTTATCCCGAAGATGAGAAGCCTATCATACGGGAGGGTATGGCACTGACCTTGCTGTCCAACCTTTCACTGCCTAGGACTCCCCTTTTCAAGGAGTCTTTCCCTCATTATATTGCCTTGGGAACGATCATAGCAGAAGGCGACGAGCAGATCACAAGCTTGCTGTCACAGATTGAGGAGTTCTTTACCCAGTACCTCACCAACCAGGAGGATCTCATCGAACGGATGAAGCAGCAGTTCGGCCCTCACCTGGAACAGAAGCAGGCTCAGCTGCGCCAGCAGTATGGTCCCAACTTCGTCCTCCGCCCTGAACAGGATCCTGAGTTCATGAAGCTGTTAGAAAAGAACCTTGCCCAGCTTGACGAGCAGTACAACGGCATCCTGGACCAGGCAAAGGATCAGCTGAAGGAGCTGTTAAAGATAGCCTAGCTAGCAAAAAGGAAAGAAAGAGTCTGAAGCTGACAAAGCAAGATCCAGACAAAAGCATGATAGAGAAAAGGGGTCCGAAAGGACCTCTTCCTATTTCCTAATCATATTCCCTTTACTTTTTCTAGTTCCAGTTCAAATTCCAGTTCCAGTTCCAGTCAAATTCATATCTGCAAAACCAGACCTCCTACACTATAGGTGGATCTGCTTCAAGGCACTTCAACCTATATCGAAGGAGATCTATTTAGAAGGAATGAGGGCACCATAGCAGCACTTACATAGGGCCGATGTCTTGAAAAACCCATCGTATGGCATAAGGGAAGCGAGCCCTCCATTCCTTCTGTGCATGCATAGCACCAGGATAGACAGTATACTTCAGGCGGTCTTCTGTAACGCCATGATCGACCATGCTTTGGTAGAGTATGGCGGCTCCTTCAAGGTATTCTTCTTTGTTGGAGAAGCGTTCAGACTCTTCAGTCCCCACATCAAGATATACATACGAAAGATGGGAGTAATCGGAACTCTGCAGAGTCCCTGACAGGTGATCCATCCACATGAAGACTGCGTTGCTCATTGCAATAAGGCGGGTGAACACATGGGGATATATAAGGCCAGCATAGATGCTGTTGAGGCCTCCGGTACTGTAGCCACAGATTCCTGTGTACTCCCTTTCAGAACGCGTTCGATATGTTGTATCTATCAGGGTCTTGAGAGGTCCTGTCATCCAAATGAGGTACTCTTTCCCTTTCCCCTCAATATGCGTTTCACATTGTTTCCCCGGAGGGATGATGAACTCTTTTGTGTAGGGGGAATACTGGGCAGTTCTTTCTGCCCTATCGCCAGGCGCTTCAAGGGCGACAATAATGATCGAGGGAAGATACTGGGCGTAATCCTTGTAGTATTGCTCAAAGCGAAGGCTCTCTGCATTCCAGAAGGTCTGATCGTCACGAAACACATCTTGGCCATCATTCACATACAGGACAGGGTACCTCCTGTCGGAGGCCTCATAGCCATTGGGTGTCATGACTCTGACTTATATTGGTCGGTTATCCAATGTGGTGATGGTTGTCCTGATCGTATCAATGTTCATAAAAAGAGCTCCTAGCAGAGAGATACAATAGGCAGGATTGAAACGGGGCTTTAACCTTGTCCGCCATAATTTCCCCTGCAATTAATGCAGGAACACCTTAGCATCAAATAGCAAGATTGCCTGATCAATTCTTAGAATGGTGACATAGTGGAGGTCTTCTGTACAGTAATTTGTCTTGCTTCGTGTTTGATATAAACAAGAAGGCCAATGCTTGTCGCATTACAGTACCCAAAGAAAGTAATGAACCGGCTTCCAGCAGTACGTCTCCCACAATACGGGAAGTGCCGAGACTGGAAGCTTTTTGATGCATTGATAGCATAAAGACTTAGTATTGACATATGCCTAGCACAAAACTATTGTAGTATTCACTTTCCAAAGGTATGATATAGCCACGTCAGCATAACACTGACAAGGCTCTGGCCATTGCGGGTCAAGGTCCCACCAATGGCGGGAGCACTCCCGCCGCTTTTTTTGATTCTTCTCCGGGATATACCCAATCATCTTCAACCTGACAACTCAGACTCTTCGATACAGCCAACGTAATTCTCCTTTTCACGAGCAAAACCTCATGTAGTGTTCCAAACTCAACAGACATAGAAGGGGGCACCTTGGCTTAGAAGCATATGCCCTGTGACATTTTCCCATTCTGAAGTGATTTGGCCTGAACTCAATCTATGGAGATGTAGGGAAAATTGCAGTTTGGTGGTATGATAAAAAAAGGAGGAGGGAACAAATGAAATCGCTGAATACTCTATTTACAAAAAGCACCCTAGCCTCCTTAGTCTCCCTTCAGGATCTCTCTTCCTATGATCCAGTTATCAGAGAGCATATCCCTTCTCCTGAGCTCTTGGAGAACCAAGAGGTGCTCACTGAGCTCTACCAATTCATGACCAAGCACTATCGCAATGAGTATGTTTATCAGAATATATTGCTGAATAAACTTCTATTTGGTAAGCATTCTACAAAAACGACTACGGCCCTAATGCAAATCCCTATAGGCAAATCCATTGCTGATTTCATCCTAATCAATGGAAAGGCTGTAGTGTATGAAATCAAGAGCGAGCTCGATGATTTCGCGAGGCTCAGGACACAGCTAGCTGATTACTACAAGGCATTCTCTCATGTATGTGTCGTCACTTCTGAAGATAAGGCTTCTCATATTCTGACTATTTTACAGGATAGCCCTGTCGGTGTTTCAATTCTTACCAAGCGTAATACACTGAGCATACGAAAAGAACCACTAGAAGAGCGAGGCTACCTTTCCCACCGAACACTCTTCCAAGTTCTGAGAAAGGGAGAATATGAACAGATTCTTCTGCAACAAAATGGAATACTACCTCAAGTCCCTCCTGTATTTCAGTATCGTGCATGTTTAGAGAGCTTCAGCACCATTTCTATGGATGTACTCTATCCTATGGTTCTCAAAGAATTGAAAAAGCGTAACACCCTCACTGAGGATTATTGCCTTGAGGTTCCCTATTCGATACGTTCCCTACGATATTTTTCCCAATACAACAATACTGAAGAGAAGAAGTTGCAGACCTTTCTCAGCCTGCAATACGAAGGTTGAGACAGTGTATATTCCCTATTTGCGAGCTAGACAATTTGAGTTGATAGCTTTACGTGAACTTTTAGAGCAGCACAAGCTAGGCAATGAGATTCTGCCCCTGGTGGAGCCAATTAAGCTTACGCCAACTCTTGTCCTTACCATTGAAGCCTTCGTAGAAGCAAAGCACCCCATTGCAGTCATATGCAACCCTTCTGTTGGTTCATTCATATTGGAAAGGACTACAGGCAGAGCTGGTCCACTTTCAGAAAGATTTGACCATGCGATGTCCAGCGGGTTTGTCCAAAAGGTGCTCATATGGGATACAAAAGGCAGAGAATACCTTACTGAGTGGGAGAAGGACGGGTTTGACCGTTCTACATTGATGCTTATCATCCATGATAGGGATGCTTTAGATCTCTACTTAGATACGTTTGCTCAAGATTCCCCAAAATATGTTCTTGTACCTGACCAGGGCACGTTTCGACGTACTATACAAGGTCCCAAAATAATCCTCCAAGACCAATTCAAAAAACAGAGAAGAAATGCTGATTACAGCAAAATTGAAGATGAATTTTTTTCAGATGCTCAACTATTTTATAAAGAAGAGGGGTATGTAGGATTTGCCGACTACTCAATCATTGGAGATGAATTTAGCGTAGGAGGTTTTGCTCCTTATGCCGCTGCCATACATCTGGTATATTTTGCAGATGCAGACAAGTTACGAATTCGTCATTTTGTATCTGACTCTGTAGAAGACATTCAGGATACACCAGGTAAGTTCTTTGAAGCGGTACACAAACTAGCTGAATGGGTCGCTGTCAATGACAGTGAAATGACGATTGGCTTGAAAACTCTCCTTAAACATCACAAGGAAGGCACCTACCAAGGATTGGGAGTAGTTAAAAAACTCTCGATCATGCATCACCTGGAATTGATGTCTGCATATATGGAAAGACAGGAGGATAATGCATGAACTGCTGTGAAAAATGTTTCCGCTCCCAAGACATGCAAAGAGTAATCCAGAAGCAGCAGCTGAAAGGAAATTGTGATATCTGTGGTTCCAAAGCTGTATTCATACAACCTTTAGGCCAAGAATGTATCCTAAGGAATAATTTTGATAGTCTGCTTGATGTATATACTCCTGAAGACAACCTTCCAGAAGAGTACTCCAAAGAACTTCTTGATCGTATAGAGAATCATCTTTGTAGTGAATGGAGTATTTTTGAGCTTGATACAAAACAAATTTCTCAATTTCTCCATGCACTGTATCCTGACCCTAGTGATGCTAGAGCTCCGATAATATCTACCAGGGTTGGCATACTTGAAAATGATGATGAGTCATACCTTCAAAAGAATTCAATCATCGGAAGTTATACATGGAAGGCTTTTGTTGAAGCAATTAAATTTCAAAACAGGTTCTTCTCATACGGTATCAATGGCAGTGTAATGCAACCATTTCTCGAGCTCGTAAAAAGGACCTATAAGAAGGGCTCAGTTTTTTATCGTGCCCGAATCGCTACTTCTGCTATCGGGTTTCCCTTAGATAAGATGGGTGCACCTCCCAAAGAGAAGGCAACCTCTGGTAGGGCAAATTCTGAGGGTATCAGCTGTTTGTATCTTTCAGATTCAGAAGAAACAACTCTGCATGAAGCCAGAGTTGGTGAATACGACTATGTTTCAATTGCTCAATTTGAGGCTGTTGAGGATGTTGAAGTGGTCAATATTGCCTTACTTTCTGAAATCAGTCCTTTTTTGGAAATAGACACTATCCAACTTGCTATCAATTTGTCAAATTTCAAACGTCTGAGCGAAGAAGTCGCCAAACCAATGAGGAGACATGACAGCTCCTTGGACTATCTTCCTACACAATACCTCTGTGACTATATAAAGAGCCTTGGGTATGCCGGATTCGAGTATAGAAGCGCAATGAATGAAGATGGGTCAAATGTTGCTATCTTCTATCCAGATAAATTTAGATGCATACATGTCTCAGTATATGACATTCAATCACTCCAATATACGTATGACAAGATTACCTAATACATCGGCCATATTTTTGTTGAGCCAATAAAACAACGCCAAGCCTAAAACCCGGCAGGAAACTCATAAGTATACAAGTGATCGCATCACCCCCTATAGCCCCAAATCGGGTAGGAGGATGAGCCTTAGTGGCTCATCCGTCCTCCCACAGATCCGCACGTACCGTTCGGTATGCGGCTCC
>JBLXDK010000022.1:0-46622 GCA_048264225.1 Sphaerochaeta sp. | reverse complement strand
ATATAAAAAAATTTATTTATACTATAATAATTGTAACAAAGTAATACATAAAATTCTAAAATAATTCCATTTATATAAAAACTATACTATACCATTAAGAAACAATATACTATCTATAAAATCTGATTCTAAAATTATAGAACAATAGAATAAATGTGAAATGATACATATATAAAACAATACTTGCTATGCATCAAGCTCCTATGATTGTCATTCTTTACATTGCAACTGGCTTGGAGCTTTGGTGCAGAGTGGATAGTGGTAATCAGAATACATCTAAATGATAGTTCGGTTTTTCACAAAGCCATACAGAGAAATTCCCTCACCCTAACAGAATATAAGTGATGAAGATGAAAGGGTCTTGTCAAGGCTACTGGGATGCATTTATTACGAGTAAGCTGCTCAGTTGGAAACTACAAAGTACAGGGCCGACTATGATCGGCATACGCATATCTCCGACTGTTGCTGTGGCAATGGTTTGACCTACAGCGATGGTCGATGCAGTATTCTTGAGGTTCATTGTGGCAAGGAAGTGTTCGAATGGCCAATGGCTTCCATAACTTTGTTTTGAATTTCGATGTATGCGTACCGATACCTATTCATACGGTATAACGAAATGAACATGCAGGGGGAAATCTGAATGGTGAAAATACATGAATAGTGTTTTCTAGGTTTTTGGCTTGCCTGTCCCTGTTGGTCAACGCATTGCTAATGTAGCCCAATGGCTAAGTATGAAAAATACAAAATACACACGGATGAATGTCCTAAAACACCTTGAAATTATAGTGTTCGCATAAGGGGAGAAATGGATTGTTCACGATTATACAGACAAGCCTTTGACGGTAAAAAAAACTGGAAATTTGATTTTACTAGAAAAATATTATATTTAAACTGTAATAAATAATTATAAATACATATAATAACGTTAATGAACTAAAATAAAAACTGTATAAAGTTATATTAAATATTGACTAAAACTCACATATACAATATAAAAAATTATTGAAACGATTTTGCTTATTTGTACTTGTGCTATCAAAAGAGGGAGTATATACTAATTAAAAAGGAAACGATGAAAAAAACCATTTCTTTCCACCTTCAGAAGGGTGGTGTAGGTAAAACGACCATCTCAGGAACTCTTGCTTGTCAGTCAGCGATTGATGGGTATGCAACTCTTTTGATAGATGTAGACCCGCAAGGAAATGCCTCGTCTTGGTTTTTGCAGGAAGCTCCTGCATATGAGTTGGCAGATGTTATCCAAGGTAAGTGTTACAGTGAAGATGCAATCGTTGCTTTAACACAAATCCCAAATCTCTACATGCTTCCAACGTTTGGTATAGGAGGGACTCTCAAGAACTATGCTGAGACCAAGCTGGCTGAGGAACCCTTTGTCTTGCAAGATCTCGTTCATGAACTTTCTTCCAAGTTTGATAGAATCATTCTTGATCTCTCTCCTGGTCTAGGTCGGCTGGAAAGAGCAGCCCTGATTGCCAGTGATGAAATTATCTCTCCTATGACGCCCGAAGTATTTAGTCTTGATGGATTGGAAATTTTTATTGAGGAATTGTCCAAACTCCAGAAAAACCTTCGTTCCAAGGTAGAACATTCAAGGATTATCATTAATTCTTTTGACAACAGGATCAAACAGCACCGGGATATATTTCTTGCTGCTTCAGAAGGTAAGTTTACTGTATATAAGATACCCGTTGACCCTCTGTTCCGGAAGGCCCAGGAAGCAGGATCAGCACCACAGCTTTTCAAGAAACGAGGGAAAGGTTTGAAACAGACAACTCTTGAATCAATTGCTACCATTAACTTGGAAATATGGAGATAGAAATGGCTTTAAAAAGAAACCCAGACAATGAAACTGAACTTGTGGAAGAGAGTAGCATAAGTAGCCTGAAAGCAAAGCAGCTTTTTGCCAATGAGACCAAAAAACCTAAAAAAGAAAAGAAGATTCTCACTACTTTTTCCATCGAACCCTCTTTCAAAAGAGAACTCGAAGAGTTGTTTGCAAGCTTGGGGTTGGGGTGGGCTGCTGGAATACGGTTCTCCCTTAAGGAATTTTCAAAGAAACATGGACAGGAGTGAACTATTGCTTCCTTGTACATTTTTTCTCCATTCTATGTATACATAGATTCTTTGTAATGTCTTGTTATCAGTCTTTCATGGTGTTTGGATTCTCAGTCAAGTTGTATCATAACAGTTTGTATCAATACTTAATTACATAAATTCAGAATTATTCTAGGGTATAACGTATATGATTTCTCACTTTTTTGATTTCATATTGTTTGTGAAAATATAGTTTTACTACTGAATTTGATATGAATTATACTAAAAAAATATATATAAAGTATTAGAACGTATTAAATAATTATATAAAAATGATATAATTAACCATTGGGAAATATATCGTTATACTTTCTTTAAAGTATTGGAAAAATATTAAGAAAAACAAAACAGTTATTATTTATATATTCAAATTATATAAATAGTTAGTACTACCATATTGTAAATGAGTATACTTTTGTTTTTTACGAAATAAATTTGTGTGTTTTTATACCATACGTATGAAACAACTATACAGAATTGGAATAACTTACCTGTGTATTTTATATATAGAAATTTTATCGGAATAGTGATCATGTTCCATGATGTTAGGCCTGTATGTTTCGCTAATACTGTTTGCATATGGAACAGCTTGAGTGCCTTTGGGATGCAAGGGCAGTTCGTGTTTGGGAGATTTTTCCTGTTCCGTTCCTCTTGCCCCTGTTGTATACTGTCGTTTAGGAGTTGTGCATGGATGTAGCTTGGTGGCAAGATTGCGTAGTGTATCAGATATATCCCAGAAGCTTTCAGGATAGCAATAATGATGGCATTGGGGATCTGCAGGGAATTATCCGACGATTGGATTACATCAAGGATTTGGGTGTAGATGCCATATGGCTAAACCCCATCTTCACTTCGCCGATGGTTGATTTTGGATATGATATCTCTGACTACCGTGATATAGATCCTATTTTCGGCTCTCTCTCCGATGCTGAGCTCTTGATAGAGAAGGCCCATGAACTCTCGATAAAAGTCATCTTTGACCTGGTGTTGAACCACACCTCCGACAAACATCCTTGGTTTTTGGAAAGCCGGCAATCAAAGGACTCTGAGAAGGCGGATTACTATATCTGGAGTGACTCTGTCCCCAATAACTGGAAAGGGGCCTTCGGAGGCAAAGGATGGACATTTGATAAACAACGGGGACAGTATTATTTTCACTCTTTTCTTCCCCAGCAACCGGATTTGAACTGGCGAAACCCGCAAGCTGTAGACTCCATACTTGCAGAGGTGAATTTCTGGCTGGAGAAGGGTGTGGATGGATTTCGCCTGGATGTGATCAATTCCATCATCAAAGATGATTCCTTCAGGGACAATCCTAGGATATTGGGGAGCAGACCCCGTCCTTATGACATGCAACGCCACATTTTTGATAGGAACAGGCCAGAATCACATTCCAAGCTAAAGCAGTTGCGCAAGCTTGTCGACACCTACCCGGATAGGATGCTTGTCGGTGAGATCATGGTCGAAAAACCCGGTGAACCTGAACTTGCCGCATCGTATCTGGGCCGGACAGGAGATGAGTTGAATCTCAGTTTTGACTTTTCCCTCATCACTACAGGCTTTTCGGCTCAGAAGTGGCAACGTTCCGCCAAGCGGTGGTATGAAGCGGTTGGCAAGCATCGTAGCCCTACCTGGGTATTGAATAACCATGATGTGAGCCGCTCGATATCGCGATTCTCTCACAACCTTGATAAAGCCCGTTTGGCGGCATTCTTCTTGTTTACGCAAAGGGGAGCCCTTTTCATCTACTATGGGGAGGAACTTGGCTTACGGAACTCCCGTGTATGCAGAAAAGACATGCAAGATCCCCTTGGCCTGCGCTATTGGCCTTTCCATAAGGGTCGGGATCCCCAACGCGGCCCGATGGTGTGGACTGTAGGGGAAAACCATGGCTTCACAGAGGGGGAGCCATGGCTGCCTTTTGTCAGACGTGCAAACTGGTACGCTGTCGAAAACCAGGAGCTTGAACAGTATTCCCCTCTCTCCTTCTATAGGGCCCTCATCAGTTTGCGATCTGAAGAAGCCACCTTGAGACAGGGGATATGTGTCTTTCATGATCAGAAGAATTCAAGACTGATGGTCTATACCCGCACCCATGAGGAGACTCAGTTTCTAGCGGTCTTGAACTTCTCCTCCAAAAAGCAATCGGCATACTTGGGAGAGCTTGGCTTGCGAAGTGATACTAGTGAAGAAGTGTTTTCCACTTCCACTGATTCTGGGCAGCCTCGTTTTTCCTATGACAACGTCGTCCTTAGTAAGTACGAAGGGGTTTTGTTCAAAATCAAGCAACAGTGACCGTTGCTGATGATTGGCAATGAATTCCATTGGACGGAATAGTATGTTGAGTTGTTATGTACATGTAAAAGTTCCGAGTTAGGATTGTTGCAGAGTATGTTTTTTATACTGTATCTCTCTTTTTTTCTTTTTCCTGTGGCCAAGTTTTCATATACTTTTCCCCTTATCGTGACATGCATTACACATCACCACATGATTTGAGCCAAGTCTATGTATATTGGTAAAAGCGCATTGACTGATATTGTATTGAGCAACGTATGGCAGGTGAACTGAGTACTAACAACATAGGGGTATTGTAAAAAGTGAGAAGAGGGCTTCCCCAGGGAAATCCTCTTCTCAACGTACATTGGTTGGTAGTGTCCTTCAGCTACAGTCTGAACAACAGATCGTCATAGCTGGGGAATGGCCATATGGTTTTGTCGGTGTAGGTCTCCATCACATCGACATGGCTACGGAGTGCGAGCATTTGGTTTGATACCTCATCACGATAGAGTTGTGCCTGTTTGAGAACCTCATCCTTATAGGAAAGGGCCTTGGCAATGCTTACGTGAAGATCCTCTGTAGCTGCAATACTCTTGTTGAGGGCAGATGAGAGGGTGTTTGCTATGGTTCGCAGCTGAGAAGCGTCCAATCCGATGGCCTCTTGGTGTGTGATGCTTTCACTCAAAGTCCCGAGGTATCTGGTGACCGAAGGGATGACATATTTTCTGCACATCTCCACCATGATGGCCGCCTCAACATTAACCTGTTTGCTGTAGGTCTGCAGTGATATCTCGACACGTGACTGGACTTCACTCTTTGAAAGTACTTTCTGTCTTGCAAGAAGCATGAGGCTTTTTTCGCTCATCAGCTCTGGAAGGGCGCTGACGGTATCGCTAAAATTGGGAAGGCCCCTTTTCTGAGCTTCCACCTCCCATGCAGCGTCATAGCCATTTCCGTTGAAGATGACACGTTTGTGGTTCAGGTAAAATTCCTTGATGATGCACTGGCTTTCGAGGTTGATGTCTGTAGCCTTCTCCAGCCTGTCTGCAACCTCTTCCAACACTTCTGCCATCGCTGTGTTGATGTAGACGTTTGCATTTGAGATGGTCTGTGAGGATCCTACCATGCGGTATTCAAACTTGTTTCCTGTAAAGGCAATGGGGCTTGTCCTGTTTCGGTCTGTCAGATCCTTGGGCAGCTGTGGTAGCATGGAGACGCCTAGCTTGACGAACTGGCGGCCATTCTTGCTGCAGTGCTTTGCTTCTGAGATGTTTTCGAGGATCGTATTCAACTGATCGCCAAGGTAGAGGCTTATGATGGCAGGAGGAGCCTCAGAAGCTCCCAGGCGGTGGTCATTGCCTGCTGTAGCCGCTCCGCACCTGATAAGGGGAGCATACTCATCCACAGCTTTGATGAAGGCTGTGAGAAAGAGCAGGAACTGGACATTGTCTTCCATGTTCGATCCCGGGGAGAGCAGGTTTGTCCCATCATCAGTGGAGAGTGACCAGTTGTCATGCTTGCCGGAACCATTCACCCCTAAAAAGGGCTTCTCATGGAGCAGGGCTACCATGCCATGACGGAGGGCAACACTCTGAAGGACATCCATAAGCAGCTGGTTGTGATCTGCCGCAAGGTTTGCAGCATCGTAGACAACTGCGATCTCAAACTGGTTGGGGGCCGCTTCCTTGTGCTGGGTCTTGCTGCTGATGCCGAGCTTCCACAGTTCATAGTTGAGCTCGCGCATGAATATCGTGACCCTGTCGCTGATAGTCCCGTAGTAGTGGTCATTGAGTTCCTGCCCCTTTGCTGCAAGGTTCCCCATTACCGTTCGTCCGCTGATTCGCAGGTCTGGCCTCATCTCATAGTATTGCTTGTCGACAAGGAAATACTCCTGTTCAGGGCCGACATTGACGATGATGCGTTTTGCCTTGGTGTTGCCGAGGGCGCGAAGAACCCTGAGCGTCTGTTTCTCGATGGCCTGGTTGGCCCGCAAGAGCGGCACCTTGTGGTCGAGGGCTTCCCCATTGTAGGAAAAGAAAGCGGTGGGTATGTACAGGGTCTTCACCCCGGATACATCCTTGAGGAAAGCAGGGGAGGAGGTATCCCAGGCAGTGTAGCCACGGGCTTCAAAGGTAGCCCTCAAGCCGCCGTTGGGAAAGGAAGAGGCATCACCTTCTCCTTTGATAAGTTCCTTGCCCGAAAACTCGAGCAGTACCTTCCCCCCTTTTGTGGGGGTTATGAAGGAGTCGTGCTTTTCAGCTGTAAGGCCGGTAAGAGGCTGGAACCAGTGGCAGAAGTGGGTAGCCCCTCGGGTGAGTGCCCACTGTTTCATCGCACTTGCAACATAGTCAGCCAGATCGGAGGTGAGTTCCCGTTGACCACGCTGGACCTCTTTGAGCTCCCTGATGGTGGGGTCACTGAGGTATTTGCCCATTTCTGTTTCAGTAAAGCAATTGCTTCCATAGAAATCTGTAACCGGGGTTTTTGCGTAATCAATGTCGAACATGTAGTATCCTCCAAGTATTCATGATGACAATACACAGTTTTTGCATAGTTATGCAAGAAGAGTGAGTATTCTTGCAGGAATTTCTTACATGGTATCCACAGGGGTGATGGTTACCGTGATGGTATCGCGATAGGTGCCCGCAGGAGCTCTTTCGGCATCATCTTGGATGACCCCTGTAACTTTGATCGTCTTCTCAGGATGATTCAGAATCTGGGCCCAACGGATATTCGCCCCTGGGACTACGACATCCTGCTTGAAGAAGAGGTAATAGGGGATACCGTACTGGTTGAGGTCTCCATCCAGATGGAGATGGAATTTCCCTAGGTGTACGCTGCTGCTCTCGAATTTGATGTCTACCTTGTAGTTTGTTCCAGCAGTTGCATTGATGAGGTCAATCTTGGCTTTTGCCACTTTGGTCTTGTTTGTTCCATAGGCATCGGGAAGGTTGATCGTCCGTTCTTCAATGATGGAAAGCAGATACTGCAAGACTTGCAGGGGATGATCATCATCGACATAGGGGACTGAAGGAATTGTCGAAGAAGCACCTCCGCCAACAATGGGGACAGGTGTGGTGGGCTCGTTTGTGACAGGATCGAGGGTCTGGCCATCCAGCAGGATATAGTCCGTATCATTCCAGATGTTTCCATCAGAGGAAACGGCAAGGTTAAAGGTGCCGATGGTCCCCTGATACAGGGTATACTCCTCGCCTGGGATAAAGGCCGGACTGTTTTCCCAGGAAACGAAGTAGAATTCCACCTTTAGGGATGAAATGTTGGTGACAGTAGTCTGGTTCGTCAGAAAAACCACCCGTTGGGTCATCTGTTCCCGATAGCTAGGAGTGGTACTCCCATTGATATAGGTCACCGCTTGGATATGAAAGCCGAAGCTGGCCATGTTTGGTGTGGGGTTTGCCCTCAAGCCCCTGAACTGGAAATGGGTTGTACCGTTTGTGTACAGCACAGCAGGATGGACCAGGGTTGCCGGGGGAGCGTTGACGGTGAGCTCCATCGTTCCTAGCAGACCTACAAACTTGTTGGCAGCAGTTGCAGGTGTTACGTAGCCAGGGGTATCGCTGCCCTTTTTAAACTGGAGATAGGTCTCTGGAGTATACTGTACGGTATAGTCTGCGACTGCCCCCAGTGTAGAGAGGACCATTGTGATGAGGATCATAACCAGAAGGATAGGAAATACGCTTCTTCGCATAGGATAACTGTACGGGTATATGGGTAGGTAGTCAAGGCAAGTGCTTTGCCATAGGCTGCCTACTCGATTGGAGTTACCGTCACCACAATGGTATCGATATAGGAACCTGAAGGGGCAGCTAGTGCAACAGAGGGGGATATGGAGGTGATGAGGATATCCTGGGAGTTGATTCCATCGGAGAGGGGAGTCCAGGGCATGGATACGTCCTTGAGGACACTCTGGCCCAGGAATTTCAGCTGATAGGGGATGGCATATACCGAAGGGTTCCCTGTCGGACGCAGGGCAAAGGATGAGCTGCCCGGCAGCTTGGAAAAAGTAATGCCCACCCCATATGTACGCCCGACAAGCGTGTTGCTGAGGTTCAGATTGGCACGGGCGATCAGGACCGTATTTGCCTGATAGCCATCGGGTAGGGAAAAGGCCTGCTCATCGAGAATGGAGAACCCGTAGACAGCATTGTCCGGGGGGTCTCCATAGGGCAGTGCAGGAGTTCCTACAGGAATGACCGTAGGAGGGTCCTGGGGAGGCCCTCCTCCTGGGGGGATGGTCTGTCCGTTGATCGGGACATACATATTGCTGCTCATTTGGTTGTAGATACCCTGGTCGTTGGGTGCCACAGCCACATTGAATGACCCGATAGTCCCACTTGTCATGGTATAGACGGCACCCGGCTTATAGATGGAGGGGTCATGGTCACTGAGGAAATAGAATTTTACTTCAAAGACTGAGACTCCAAGGGCATCTTCTGTCGTGGTCAGGGGGGCAGTCCCTCCGCTACCCCATAGCTTCCGATACCCAGTCACTCCCAGTTCTGTAGTCACCGCGGCAAAATAAAATATGGTAGTCTGCGTCTGGTAGACAGGCAACCCTGTCTGCCAGTGGTTGTACCAGGTGACAGGGCCGCTGAACTGGAAGGTATTGGATATCTGCACATTGACCAGGCTTGGCTGATAGAGTGTCTCCCCTGCAGTCGCCGTTATGGTGAGGGTGCCCAGATGAGCTACGAAGTCGGTAGGTGCAAAGGGTGTTGTCCCCGTGGTAAAGGAGAGGGAAGGGGAAGGGGTATACGTGGCAACGATTGCCGCTGCAAGTGGCAGGAGGGTGAGACCAAGGAGTACAAGGAGGGCCAGGTATCTTTTTCTCATACCCTAGTATAATGATGTTATTACTGGGAATACTAGGGAGAGCCCTCTTCTTATTTGGGAGAAAGATGCATTTTGTGCTTTGCTCAGAGAGTTATGAAGAGGCCGCCCTTGCAGCAAGGCGCTCTCGGAAAAGACGGAGCTTGTCCGATATCTCTGTCGCCTCCAGTTGCCTTGAAGGGTCTTCCTCATCAAAGAGTTCCTTGGGCATCTCTTCCAAAAAACGGGAAGGCAGGCTGGTAACCAGGTCATGTCCGCGCTTTCGCTTCTCACAGGACGAGATGACAAGCACCCTTCTCGCACGAGTGATTGCGACATAGAAGAGCCTACGCTCTTCGTCGATGTTGGCTGGATTTTCCTCAATTGCACGGGCATGGGGGATGTACTGGTCTTCCACACCGGCGAGGAACACCGTATCGAACTCCAGTCCTTTTGATGCGTGGATGGTCATCAGGGCAATCTTGCCACTGCCATCTTCATCCACCTGCTCTTTGCCGTTTATGCTGAGGCGGTTGAGGAAGTCAAACAGGGAGGAGTTGCTGTTTTCACTGTTGCGCTCCCATCGTGCGAGCATGTTGCACAGCATGTCGATGCCCTTCATCTTGAAGTTCACCAAGCCCTCATTTTCAGGATGCTCGTTCTCAAGCAGCTCCTTGTACCCGATCTCCTTGATCAGGGAACGAAGGACCATCGCCTTGTTGCCCCGTGTGGAGAAGAGCTGGTCATGGTATTCGTTGATCATCTGCACAAAACGCTTGATGGCCTTCTGCATCCCCTCACGAATCTGACCGTCGGTAGCGATGGCCATAAGGGAGAGGGCGTCAAAGAGGGAGAACTTGTGGTCCTCAGCAACCTTGCGCATCTTCTCTAGCGTAGTGCGTCCGATGCCCCTTCTGGGGGTGTTTATGATCCTCAACAGGTTAATGTCGTCATCCTGGTTTGCCATTACCTTGAGGTAGCTTACGATGTCGCGGATCTCCTTGCGGTCAAAGAAACTCTGACCGCCTGTCACCTGGGAGGGAATGCCCCGTTCGGTGAACCTGGTCTCCAGGTTTGCAATGAGGCTGTTGGTACGTACCAGCACACCAAAGTCGGAGAAAGCCCTGTCCTCCTTCTTGTGAGCCTCCATAATGCGGTCGGCGATGACAGTCGCCTCGTCATCATCATCAGAAGGGTGGACCAGATTGATTGAGCTGCCCTTGCCACTGTCAGTCCAGAGGTTCTTCACCTTCCTAGCCTGATTGTGGACTATGAGCTTGTTGGCCGCCTCTAGGATGGTTCCTGTGGAGCGGTAATTGCGTTCCAGCTTGATCTCCAGATGCTCGGGGAAGTCTCGCTCGAACATCACCAGGTTTTCGTAGTTGGCTCCTCTCCAGCTATAGATGCTCTGGTCGTCGTCGCCGACGACACAGAGATTCCGGCTCTCCTGGGCAAGCATCTCGACCATCCTGTACTGGGCAAGGGAGGTGTCCTGGAACTCATCGACCAGTATGTGGGTGTAGCGGCTTCTCAAGGCTTCAAGGATCTCAGGTTTCTTCTCGTACAGGTCCAGGGGTTTCATGATGAGGTCATCGAAATCAACTGCGTTGTACGCCTTGAGATGCTTTTCATACTCGCTGTAGAGGTTACGAATCTTGTCAGAGGCGCCAGCAGCGAAGACCTTGCGTTTTGTCTTGATATCTGAGAATAGGGCCGAAAGTTCGTAGAGGTCGAAGCTCTCCACCACATAGTCGAGGTTGAGAATGACCTCCTTGAGCAGGGCCATCCTGTCGTTGGTGTCGTAGACAGTGAAGTTGTTCTTGAACCCGAGGTGCTGAATATACTGCTTGAGTATGCCCATGCCAAAGGAGTGGAAGGTGGTGGAGGTAAGCTTTTTCAACTTGAGCCCTGTAAGGGCTCTGATACGCTCACCCATCTCCTTTGCCGCCTTGTTGGTAAAGGTCAGGGCAAGGATGTTAGACTCGTCGATACCATTTTCAAGCATATGTGCGATGCGGTAGGTGAGCATGCGGGTCTTGCCGCTACCGGCCCCTGCAATGACCAACAGTGGCCCGTCAAGCTGTGAAGCAGCTTGGCACTGCTCCTTATTGAGTTCTTTTTCTAGATTGAAATGCATGATACCTCAGATTCGTTTTATGAAGACCGAGTCTATACCAACCCCCAAGACAACGAGCGAGGTGACGATAAGACCGGAGACGATGACACCGCCGAATACTGCCATCATGGTCTTTCGCTTGTCAAGGCCCATAATCCAGGAACCGAGGGTTCCTGTCCATGCTCCTGTTATTGGTAAGGGGATTGCGACAAACAGGAGGATGCCCCAATA
Organism: Sphaerochaeta sp.; assembly: GCA_048264225.1. Classification (GTDB taxonomy): domain Bacteria; phylum Spirochaetota; class Spirochaetia; order Sphaerochaetales; family Sphaerochaetaceae; genus Sphaerochaeta. The sequence goes on along the minus strand of JBLXDK010000022.1, from coordinate 35,056 downwards.
GCCGTACCTGTTGACCTTGGGAGAGACACGCCTTTGTGCCTTGGCGACAAACCTATCAAAAAAAGAGGTGTACCAATCCCAGTGGGAGTGGAAGAGCTTATGCACGGTAGCAAGAAACGTATAGGCTATGGGAGCGACCAGGGCATTGGTGAGGATGCAAAGTGGGGCGGCGAGCAAAAGCGATGCGCCGTTGAAATATGCATATGGGATGCCGCCCCTCAGTTCGCTGATCGGCAACAGTGATAGCAGGACACTGATAAAGAGTGTTTGGAAGCTCATAAGGGCCCCTTATTCGTGGTGTTGTTCGTCTACCTCAATGGCATGTGCCGGGCAGACCTCATGGCAGCAGTAGCAACGCACGCATACCTTCTCGTCGATGATGATGCTTTTTCCTTCAAGGTGCAATGCTCCTACCGGACAAATCTCAATACATTTCCGGCATTGGATGCAGGGGTCCGTAAGGAAGACAGGTGCTTTGCGTTCGCGCTTCACTCTCCAGCGAATATAGCGGCTGAGGAAGAAGGGGGCGATGAGGGAGTGAAAGAAGCTTGTCTGTTTCTGCTGTGCTATCCTCACAAAGCTCTCCACCACCAGATCGTTCGCATCGAGCAGGGGGTATGAGGATGGCTCTGATCCCTCTCCACGTCTCAGGGCTTCTGAGATGATGGGGATGCTCAAAGGGTCATACCCCATGACCAGGGCCTGGGCGTAGTCAAGGCTGATGGCGTCCTCTGATGCCAGGATGAGGCCCATGTGCCTGGGCTTGCCGTTGGCAGGGCCTGGGCCCTCCATGCCGATGATACCGTCCATGAGGGAGAAGGATGGCTTGGCAAGGGCGAGGATACCCACCATCAGGGAGGCGAAGAGCTCGCGTGTGGGGAACAGCACATGGCAGGGACTCTTATGCAGACCTGGCACCACTCCAAACAGGTTTTTGACAGCACCTGTGCTGTACATCAGCTGATGGGTCTTGAGTTTGGGCAGGCTGAAGAGAAGGTCTACCTCCTCAAGGATCCCTGCAAGGGGAAGGCTCTTGCCCCGGGTATAGGGGACAAGCTTTGTCGTGGGATTCTGGGTAAAATCAACCCACTTCACCCCTTCGTCCTTACAGACCTTATCAAGGCCAGAGGCCCTTGGGACAAAGGCAGGCCCTTGCAAACCAGGGGAGTCCCCCATAAGGATCTCGCGGGCCCCTTGTTTCTTGAGCAGATGGATGACAGCACGCACCACCGCCGTGTTGGTGGTGATGCACCTATCCTCTTTGGCATCGGAGAGCACATTAGGTTTGAGCAAGACCCGTTTGCCCGCGACAGAAGGCATGTTGGCGGCACTACAGGCCTGCTCAACAGCCTCGTCCACCTTAGCCTGTTCGTAATTTTCACATCTTACTATCGCTACACTACTCATGAGACTCTCCTGATGAGACAAAAATACAAGGGCCCCCTACCGTCGGCCCTATCAGGCAGGATAATGGAGCCATAGCGGCAAGCTTCGGCTTCAGAAGGTGCTATGTGCCCGAGGGTAAACCTTCCTGCACGTTTTGTGAATAGCTTTTCGATGACTCCCTCATTTTCAGCAGGTTCGATGGAACAGGTGCTGTAGAGGATGAAACCCTCAACCTTGACCGCCTCCAAGGCGGCGGCAAGCATCGCAAACTGCTGGATGGCCAGGGTTTTCGGTCTTGAGGGCTTCCAGATCTTCAGTGCCTTGGCATCATTGAGGACATGACGCTCGCTCGAACAGGGCGCATCAAGGAGGATACGGTCATACGCCTCTTGTTCGTACAGACCCCACTTGGTGGCATCATGTGCTGTTACCTCGACACTCTCTTGCCATTCGGGGGGAAGGTGGTTCTTCAGGACGACCTTCAGCCTTCCCCTGCGGGTTGCCGAGCGGTCATTGGCCACCAGGTGTCCACTGCCTTGCAGTTCCGATGCAATAACCAGGCTCTTTCCCCCTGGGGCGGCACACATGTCCAGGACATGGTTGCCCTTTTGGACACCAAGCAGGCGTGCTGCTATGATGGAGGCCTCATCAAGATAGTAGGTTTCCTTCAGATGATCGCGAAAGGCTATTGGCTTTCTCTCTTCAAGCAAAGCGAGTTTCAGACTTGGCCAGCGGTCGCCATAGATGGTTTGGTAGTGGAAGTCGAAGAGCTTGTCACCCTCAGTTTCCTTAGTATTTTTTCCCATGGATTGACTGTAGCGGATTTTCACCCTCTTGTGAACCTTTTTTGGTTGTGCTATGCTCAGCCATGGCATATGTAACAGCGTTCCTAGAAGGAATCATTAGCTTTATCAGCCCCTGCATTCTTCCCATCCTCCCCCTGTATTTCTCATATCTTGCAGGTGGGGTGGCAGATGAGGCAAAAAAGGGTGTGTTGCTGAAGAATAGTCTGGCATTCGTATTGGGTTTCACCATACTCTTTGTCGCCCTTGGAGCCGCCTCAACCACAGTCGGACAGTTTTTGAAAGATCATCTGTTGCTGATGAACAGGATAGGTGGTGTCCTTTTGATCTTGTTCGCCCTGAATAATCTTGGTGTCGTCCTGGTTAAGGCTGTCAATACAAACCACAAGTTCCAACTCAAGAGTATGGCGAACATGAATGTTCCCAAGTCCATTCTCTTCGGCTTTGTGTTCGCCTTGGGGTGGACGCCCTGTGTCGGCCCCTTCCTGGGTGCCGCCCTGATGCAGGCTGCCAATGCGGCCCTTATCTACAAGGGGATGCTCACCCTGTTTTTCTACGCCATGGGCCTGGCCATTCCCTTCCTGTTTGCAGCGATCCTGCTCGAACAGCTTGAGGGAGTGTTCACCTCGATCAAGAAGCATTCAAAAGCCATCTCAGTGGTCAGCGGCGTTATACTGCTGGCCTTCGGAATATCCTTGGTGCTGGGATTCAACCCGGCAGCACTATTTCTCTAGGAGTACTATTGCATGAAAAAGAATACACGGACCCTTCTGATAACGGTCATTTCGTTTGCTGTGGTGATCATCATTGCAGCTGTCGCCTACAATATGGTGAAGGACACTGCCCCGGCAGTCTCCTTTACTCCGACCCTTGCTGTCGATAAGCAGACATCCACCCCAAAGCAAGTTGAACCTGCTGCCCCTTCGGTTACGACTGCAGACCAGCTCTCTACAGCCCCTGTCTTGGATCCGGTGCCTGTGAAGGCTGCGGATACACCAGATCCTGCCCCCACCCAAGATGAGCCGAAAGCCTCCCCAGATCCAGAAGATGATAAAAACCCTGTGATTCCAGACCTGCCTCTGACCCGTCTCGATGGGACGATGACCTCTTTCCATGATGTCAGGGACGGTAAGCCTGCTGTCATCAACTACTTTGCCTCTTGGTGTCCACCTTGCAAGCAGGAGCTTCCCCACTTCCAGAAGGCCTTTGACGAATATGGGGACCAGATCAGCTTCATCTTCCTCGATGCCCTCGATGGACAGCGTGAGACGCTGAAGACTGTCAATGCCTTCATCAAGGATTTTCCCTTCACCGGACCGGTGTTCTACGATAATGGCGAGTTTGCCATGACATTCCAGACAAACAGCCTGCCCACCACTGTCTTCATTGACAAGGAGGGCAGGGTGGTCAAAGGCTATCTGGGCTTTGTCCCTGAGGATGTCTTGTATGCAGACCTCAAGGAACTTCTGAACTAGACCAGCTTGATCATATAGCCGATAAAGAAGAGTGCGCTTCCCCCGATACAGAAGAGATGCCAGATGGCATGGTAGTGGGGGATGCGCTTATTTGCGTAGAAGATGATCCCCAGTGTATAGGTGAGCCCGGCTGCTATGATCCAGCCTATGATGCCCTCTGGCATATGGGGGACGATATCTCCCCAAAAGAGAACGACCAGCCAACCCATGGCGATGTAAAGCGCCACATGGAGAGCACCCATCTTGCCCCAGATCAAAAGGGTGAACAAGATGCCTGTAAAGGCGATTCCCCATACCAGGGCGAGTATTGCATATGCCTTGGATGTCCCGACATACATCAGCATCGGGGTGTAGGTTCCTGCTATCAGGAAGTAGATGTTGCTATGGTCCAGAATTCTGCACAGCCTTTTGCCATCACCATAGGGAAGGGCATGATAGAGGCTCGATGCCCCGTAGAGCAGTATCATGGTGACGCCCCAGATGATCATGCCTATCTTCATGGAGAGGGTAGGAAGGGAGGGGAGTCTGAAAAGTATGATGATGAAGGCGATGACGGCCAAGGCAGTCCCCACCAGGTGGGTTATGGCATTTTCCTTCTCTGCTTTTGGGTCGTCGTAGGTGTGCAGTGTAATATGGCGTTCAAGCCAGCTCTGATCTTTTTTCTGTTGCATGGTGGGGTAGCTCCTTGAAAAAACCATACAACCAAGGCCGAAGCTCGACAAGCAAGTATGGGATATATTACAGACTAGTCATGATTAACTATGGAAAAACCTGCCCACAGTGATATTGTAGGCAGGTCTTGGGCATCAACAAAAAAATGTGTTAGAGGATATGGTCCAAAAAGAGCTTGGTGCGGTCACTCTTGGGGTTGGTAAACATCTCCTTGGGGGTGGCTATCTCAACTATCTCCCCTTCATCCATAAAGACCACCTTGTCAGCTGCCGCCCTGGCAAAGCCCATCTCGTGGGTGACCAATAGCATGGTCATGCCGCTTTTTGCAAGGTTGAGCATGACATCTAGGACTTCCTTGATCATCTCAGGATCCAGGGCGCTTGTCGGCTCGTCAAAGAGCATCACCTTCGGATCCATGGCAAGGGCCCGTGCTATGGCGACCCTCTGTTGCTGCCCACCTGAAAGCTGGTTGGGATGTACATCTTCCTTTTCTGCGAGGCCGACCATCTTCAGGAGTTTGCGACCCTTTTCGTTGGCTTCCTCCTTGCTCATCTTCTTGACCTTGAGTGGTGCGAGGGTAATGTTCTCCAAGGCAGTGAGATGGGGGAAGAGGTTGAAGGACTGGAATACCATCCCCACCTCCTCACGTATTTTGCGCAGATCCACTTTGGGGTCGACCACATCATCCTCATCGATGAAGATATGTCCGCCTGTAGGGATCTCCAGCTTGTTGACGCTTCTGAGCAGGGTGCTTTTCCCACTTCCAGAAGGCCCGATGATGACCACGACCTCACCGTGTTCCACAGTGAGGGAGGCGTTCTTGACAGCCTTGACGACATCCTTGTCCGTCTGATAATCCTTGGTGAGATTCTCTATGCGTATCCTAGCCATTCTTATGCAACCTTTCCTCGAGCATCCCTACGAGGCGTGAGAGTATGAGTGTGATGATCAGGTAGACCAGCGCGACGATGAGCATCGTCTCCAGGGAGAGGAATGTGCGTGAGATATACTCACGACCCTTTCTCAGGATGTCGCTGAGGGCAATCGCCGATACAAGTGAAGAGTCCTTGAGCATTGAGATGAACTCATTACCGACTGCGGGCAGGATGACCTTGACCGTCTGGGGCAGGATGACATACCTGAATGCCTGGCTTCGGCTCAATCCTACTGCAATGGCCGCTTCCATCTGGCCTCGGGGTATGGCCTGGATGCCAGCTCTCACGATCTCACCCATGTATGCCCCAAAACAGATGGAGAGGGCGACAACAGCTGCCACCATCCCCTGGATCCTGAAGAAGCGTCCCATCGCATAGTAGATGAAGATCAGCTGGACAAGCAGCGGGATGCCTCGGATAAGCTCCACATAGACACCGCTGACCATATTGACCCAGCGCCTTTTGCTTACCGATCCCAGGCCTGTAAGGGTGCCGATGACAATAGCTCCCAAAATAGCGAGGATAGTCGCCTGGAAGGTTACCGGAGCACCTTTGATGACAACCATAAAGATGTCCCTGTAAGGATCCGGTTTGAAGATGACAAGTCCTGACAGGAGGATAAGTGCAAAGAAGAAGGTGATCCTCCAGGAGTTCAGTACATGTCCGTCCCCTTTGCGTGGAATGAGCACACCGTCAGTCATCTGTATGATGGGGTTTTTCTTCTTTTGGTCGGTAGGGTCTACCGATACCATCCTCTGCTTCGCAAACTGCATCTGCCGGTCTTTGAACTTCGTGTCTTTATCTTCTGTATCCATAATTACTCACAGCTGTATAGGTTTTTAATTCGTTACTGGTAGTACTACATAATTATGCACCCATTGTCAATACGATTGAATAAATATTCAAGTGATAGGGAGATAATGGGCATAATCATACAAGCATTCTCAAAAGGATTAGGACAAGGAAAAGCCGCCAACAGGCGGCTTCCTTCGATAGTCTGCTCATGAAAACATCTTAGAGGATGTTCCACTTCTTCTGCAGTTCAGCCATCTTGCCTGAAGCAACAATCTTTGCAAGACCATCATTGACCAGTGAAATGAGTTCAGTATTGTCCTTGAGCATTGCTATGGCAATGGGCTCAGGATCGCCAAGGTCGCTTGCTGAGCCGCTAACTTGCAGTATGTTTGCATAGTTGGGGTTTGAAAGCACGTACTCACTGGCGACTACCGAGTCGGTGACCACTGCATCAAGGTTGCCGTTGATCATATCCTCGACTGCAAAGCCGATCTCATCATAGGCCCTGATGATGGTCTTCATGCTGGGATTGGCTTCAATGTATGCTTCCAGAAAGATATGGCCGGTGGTTCCAAGCTGCACTCCCACTTTCTTGTTCTTCAGGGTGGCCGTGGAGGTGAGGCCTGTTGAGGCTTTGGGAGAGAGGATTGACTGGGTGATGGTCATGATGGGAGTGGAGAATCCCATGGTCTTTTTCCGCTCGTCAGTAACAGAGACACCAGATGCGACAGCATCGTATGCACCGTTGGCGAGGCCTGCGAAAATCCCTTCCCAAGCGACGTTCTGGATGGTGATATCTACGCCCTGCACCTTGGCGATCTCATTGACCAGGTCGATCTCGAAGCCGACGATGTCCCCGTTCTCATCCACAAACTCCAGTGGTGGCCATGCGCAGTTTGCAGCAAAGATGTAGGAAGGCTTTCCAGACTCTTCTTTTGTTCCTGCGCTGAACAGGGGAACCAGCGATACCAAAAGTATGACAAGTGCGATTGTTGTAAGTTTTTTCATGATGTAATCTCCTCGTGTGATATACGAGATAATGCATAGTTATGCATTAATTGTCAAGATAATTAGAATAATTATACATATAAAAGAGGAAAACATGCATACAATGCATAAGAGATGCCAAGCACAATGGACTGACTTGTCACACATATCCTGTGTATGTGGCCCTAGGAAGGAAATGAAGCCATGCGATGAAAGGCATGGCTTCTGAGAGGTGTTTTGCACCAGAGTAGGTTAGTTAGTGTAGATTGGAAATATTTACTGAAATTTGACCTTCATAGATTCCGCTCACTTTGGATTCGGCAATCGCTTTGTTGATACCACCAATATTGATGTCCTTGGAATAGCTCACATCAGTATACAAACCTGCCCAAGGCAGGGAGACCCCTTTTGTCACCAACTCATTCCCAAGGAAAAGTAGATAGTCTATGGGTGTACCAATTCCCTCCTTGTGAAGCAACTGGAAAGATGCATCGCTACTGTTGTCAGTGAATGTCAAGGTGATTTCATACGGATGGCCGCTGACCCCATTCAAGACTTTTACAGTTGCTTGTGTTACGGGAGTTTTGTTTGGTGGATACGCTGCTTCCAAGGAAAAACTAGCCACGGAGTCTGCAAAATTGAACGTGATAGAAGGAAACTCAGGTACATCTCCGTAATAGAATCCAGGAGACCCTGGATTATTAGGGTCTGTATATGCTCCGGGGCTGATGATAGGGGTATTGTCGGGCCCGTCATTCCCATTGGTGACTACGTATGAACCCTCAGTTTCATTCACAGTCCCTCCGCTTGTGTATGTTCCGACATTGGTGTTTGGTGAATCAGCCACAGCTACACTGAAGAGGGGATTGAAGTTGGAAGGAAGAGAATAGGGAGAGTCCAATTTGAAATACTGGGCTGGTCTCCATCCACTGTCTGCACTGATGCCTCCAGAATTTTTGTTGACCAAGTACAAATCCACATAGAAGGGGTTCTGTGTGACCGTATTTGCTGACCACCTTATGATGGGCCGAACATCGTCGTAGAGGACCTGCAACACAGGTGTCCCGCCCAGACCATTGGGATACGCTACACTGTTGATGTAAAAATCATTGGAATTCATTTCAAACGGGCCATTGGCGTAATCCTTCATAAGACCGGTGAGTTGGATGGCTCCACTGGCTTCTCCGATATGTACAAATGAAGGAGAGTATAGTACCCCGGTGGGTGAAGTGATGATAAATCTACCTAGCTTTGCACCCAAAACAGTTTGATGGGTGAAGGGGCCAGGTGCAATTTCCAGGGTAATGGGACTCTCTGGAATATAGGTGGCAGTGATAGTTCCAACTGCATGCCAGGGTAAGAAAAGGAGCAATATAAGTATGAGAAGGGGGATATGGTAATTTGTTACTGTCATACAAAAACTCTCTTTTTCCTCTCCTATATGTTGGTGGATTATATACACCTCACACCAACCTGACGCTGAAGGAATATAATATATAGTGGGGATCTCCCGAACCTTCCTATATACAATAGTATATCACAACTATTTTTAGGAACGAACTATGCCCCTGTCGAGTTTCGTGAAAATTTCCGACACTTTTTCTAGCCTGCTTGTGAAGAGGGTTCCTGTCTAAGGAAATGGTAGGGTTTCATCGGGTGGACATAAAAAAAGAGGAACCGAAGTTCCCCTTTCTCTGTGACACGCAGCTTTTCCCTTACAGCAGATTCCACTTGTTCTTCAAAGCATCGAAGGAACCGTCAGCCATTGCAAGTTCAAGACCCTTGTTGACCAAGGCCAACAGCTTTGAATCGTCCTTTTTGACTGCAATTGCAATGTCTTCCTGGGTGAAGGGTTCGCCTGCTACAGTGAGGCGACTCTTGTAGTTGTCGTTGGCAAGCACGAAGTCACTGGCGATGAGCGAGTCACAGACCGCTGCATCGACATTGCCATTGAGCATGTCCTCGATAGCGAGGCCGATATCGTCATAGGCTCGTTTCTCGACGGGGTAGTTTTCCAGGGCGAAGTCACCGGTTGTGCCGATCTGCACCCCGATCTTCTTGCCGGCAAGGTCGTTGATGCCCTTGATCTTCCCCTTGTCCTTGGTTGGGATGATGACAACCTGTCCGACTTCCAGGATGGTGGTCGAGAAGGCCATGATAGCCTTCCTTTCCTCGGTTACGGTAACCCCTGAGGCGACACCATCATAGGCTCCGTTGGCAAGGCCGGCGAAAATAGTGTCCCAGGGGATATTCTTGACAACCATGGAAACTCCTGCCTTCTCTCCGATAAGGGGCACGAGCTCAACTTCAAAGCCGGTGAGCACACCGTTGTCAACAAACTCGAGGGGAGGCCAAGTGGCGTCAGAGGCGAATACATAGGTTTTTTCTGTCTCTTCCTTTGCTCCACCGGAAAACAGGGGCAGCGAGAGGATGAGCAAGAGAACCAATAGGATACTGGATATTTTTTTCATAGAGTAAGCTCCTTACATTGCTAAGGAGCATAATGCATACTCATGCAAAAAGAGTCAAGCATACATGAATACATATGCAGTATTGTCTCCCTACAGCATCCCCAGCAGAAAGTTTCTCACAGACTCCCCCAAGACCTTCGTGTTGTATCCACCCTCCTGACAAACAAGAGTCGGCAGTTCCAGTGACGCAAGCGTTCTTCCTATCTGGGTATAGTCCTCAGTGTGAAGAGCAAAGCGACCGATAGGGTCTTTCTGATGCGTGTCAAAGCCCGCAGCGATGATCAGGTAGGCCGGCTTGAAGGATCGCACTCTCTCACAGATACGAGTGAGGCCCTGAAGATAAGCTGTGATCTCAGTCCCCTTAGGTAGAGGTTCGTTATAATTGGTACCTTTCCCCTGTCCAATTCCTGTTTCCTCGGCATAGCCCCAGAAGTAAGGGTATTCATCGGAAGGGTTGCCATGGATGGAAGCGGTGAAGACTGACGGTATTTCTGCAAAGAACTCCTCTGTCCCGTTGCCATGATGGTAATCGATATCCACAATGGCGACCTTTCCTGCAGGCAACAGGTACTCGGCAGCTGTCGCCACATTGTTGAAATAGCAGTAGCCGCCAAAAACGCGCGGTCCGGCATGATGACCTGACGGACGGCACAGCGCGTATACGGTATGTTCCTGACAATTCTTGATCAAGGACGCCCCTGTCAGGGCTGTTTCAGCTGAAGCGCGGGCAACCTCATAGGTCTTCTTCTTGATCGGAGTGACCGCATCGGTACACCAGATGCCTCCCCACAGCGGTGAGTCGACCTTCTTTGGCAATCTTGCTCCCTCACCAGGGAACAGATCCGGATAGAACTCCTCTGCGTCGCTTTGCAGGCTGTCAGATGTGTTGCGGATATAGTCATGATAGGGATGTAGGCGGGCTATCATACGGTCGGGAAACGGCTCGGCTGTTTGAAATCCGAAGTGCGAGTCCTCCTTCAGGGCCTCCTTGATACTTTGTACGCGCAAAGGAGTATCCCTGACCTCATAGGATTCGGGGCCCAGCTGATATTTCCAGTAAGGATTGTGCAGACTGTCGTTGTATTTTTCAATGACTTTCATGGATGTGCCTCCCTTGATTCAAAAGCTCGATGACCCGCTGATGGGGGATAGGGGGACACCAGCGCTGCAAGCGGCCGTCCATGCCACTGGAACAGAATATTGCGTTCAGCACCGCCTCTTCGGTAGCTTCGATCACAGCCTCGTACACCGTATTGATATAGTGGTCCGATATGCACTTCATTGAGATAAAGTGAGAACCGCTTCTCGTATCGCGAGCCTTGCGGTTTCCCGTGCTGAAGGCGATGATGATCTCCCCGCTGGTGGATGCGGCGTACGAGCCTGCCCGTCCAAGTCCCAGTGCTGCACGTTTGGAGATCAAGGTGAGCTGGCTGCTCAACAGCGGAATATCGGTTGCAATGACAACTATGATCGAACCTTCCGATACCTCGCGCCGGCCCTCACGATCGATCTCCATATCCAGGTGTCTGCCGACCACCCCGCCGTCGATGGTGAGGTTACGCATCTTTCCGAAGTTTGAAAGGACCAGGACCCCGAGGTTGAAGATTCCGCTTCCTTGGAGTTCTATGGAACGCGAGGCATTTCCGATCCCACCGGCAAAGTCAAAGGTGGTCATGCCGACACCGGCACCGACTGAACCCTGTATGACTGGATTTGCTGTCGCTGCACTGATCGCCGCCAGTGCGTCCTGCTCTGAACATGTGCCGACCCTGACATCATTGAGGAAGGAGTCATCCGCTTCCCCCACCACCGGCAGCACCACATCCGTATCGGTGCCAAGTCGGGGATACTTCTTGACCATGTGGTTTACCACCGCGTCATGGACACGGCCTACGGAGTGTGAGTTGGTCAGCATGATCGGGCTTTCCAGCCAACCGGTTTCCAGCACTTGGGTGAGTCCTGCCATCTCGCCGACACCGTTGAGTATATATCCCCCGGCGGCCAGGCGATTTGCATAGGCATGGCCTGCGGGCAGTATGGCGGTGACACCGGTGCGTACGCTGGTAGTTTCTGCGCTGCCTGGGATGATCACCTGATTTTCGATACGGGTAAAATGTCCGACGCGAACACCTTTGACATCGGTAATGCTGTTCTGGATGCCAGGGCGCATCCTGCCGATCTGGATCCCCAGATCGCGTACAGTGGGTCTGCTTTTTGAGGAGTGAACGGCCTTTTTAGCAGGTCTGATCGCCAAAGCGTACCGATGGGCGGCTGATCGGATGATCAGGCGAAATACATCCCTCATCTCAAGACCCCGAGATCTGGCGGCTGTCATCAGAGAGGCATCAGGATGCAGACTGGGCAGGGGGTTCAACTCTATGAAGTATGGCGTCCCGTCGTTGTCCAGGCGGATGTCGACTCGTCCCATGTCAGGACAGGACATGACAGCGAACACCTGGCGGGCCATATCCATGACGCTCTTCTCTTCCTGGGCTGTCAGAAGGGCAGGACAGATGACCGAAACGCTGTTTGCGGCTTCTCCGCCCTGCTTCATAGCATAGTCATAGATATTGTACTTGCCACCGTACTTCTGCAGATCGAAGGTATGCTCGACGATATCAAGCAGCTTCCCAGGATAGCTTTCAAGAAAGGGGACACTCAACTCCCGTCCGGCAATGAACTCCTCAACCACAAGGCCTGCCGGATAGTGATCCAACAACCGGTTGATCCGTTCGATCGCCTCTTTTCGTGTCTCGACAACCGAATCCTGGCTGATGCCCTTGCTCGATCCTTCAGAGTTGGGTTTGATCATCAGAGGATAATGCAGGTCGTCGGGCAGTGTTCGCTCTTTCCCTTGGATCAGCACACCTTTTGGCACTCGGATACCCCGTGCACTCAGCACGGTCTTTGCCAGATGCTTGTCCAGGTTGAGATGGAGCAGGGAGGCGTTGCCTCCGGTAAAGGGAATGCCCATCTGCTCGTACAAACCAGGATAGAACGCTTCACGGGAACTGCCGATAGTTCCTTCTGCCAGATTGAACACCAGATCAGGAGCACTCTTCAGGAGAAGATCCACCACTGCATGGGGATGCGAGGAGACCTCTACGATGGTGACAGTATGATGCAGGCTACTGATGGCATTGTGTATGCGTTGGATATCTTCTGTGGAAAGCAGTTCGGCAGTGGCTTCGGTGTCATCGGTGCGTAAGTTATAGGCTATGGTTATTCTCATGGGGCATCTCCAATGCAAGGCTAGGAGAATTGCTTGAGGGGCCAAAGCGGTGGTATGGAAAATAAGGCCTTGCTCTGGCTACTTCACCGGACGGGGAAAACTTCTACGTATATATCATAGCAAGGCTGTGTTCTATGCTTGTAGCGGAGCACCCCAAGGAGATCTCTCCTTAGCTACCATGGTAAGGGAGCATCTTGCACAAGTAAACCGTATGGCACCGGAAATGACTAGAGTCCAATAATATACCGGGTGGTGGTAAGGCTTATGATCAGGCCGAGGAGGGTCCCTCCGAGCACTTGGCTGAAGGAGTGCCCGAGCATGGTCTTTAGGTTCTCCGGGTTGAACTGGCCATCCCGATGGATGTCGCTCAATAGGCGGCTCCACTCGTTGATGACCTCTGCCTGTTTGCCGGCTGCGCGTCTGATGCCCATGGCATCATGGATGACAATTGCAGCAAAGGTAGCTGCTATGGCAAAATACACGGTACCGACGCCCTCTGTCATGGCTATGCTGGTGGTCAGGGCTATCACCCCCGCAGTATGACTTGAAGGCATGCCTCCTGTGCTTACCATGAGGCGCCAGTCGAACTCGTGCTCAAAGACAGCAAAGACGAAAGGCTTGAGCATCTGTGCAACGAAAACAGCGAGGGCTGCTGCGACAAACGGTGCGTTGTGGAGAATGTCATTGTTCATAGACCAAATGTATCCATTATTCGCCCTTTACGCAATAATGCTTCTTGCCTTAGATGGGTTAAACTTGCTATACCTTGCCCTATATGGGAGTCTGCGATGGAATTCACCAGAGAAAAAGTCGATTCGATACAGTTTTGGGTACTCAATGTGGCATCCTTTGTCGCCCAGCTGACCATAGCCATGGTCAATCTTGCCATGGTCTACCATCTCCGTGGATTTTTTCATCTCACTGCAGACAAGATCGGCATTGCAGCTTCGGTAAGCACCGGCTTCTATCTGCTGTTCTGCATCCTCCTCTCTCCCTACACCACCCAGTTCAAGCCCCGGAATCTGGTGGAGACCTCCCTGCTGGGAATGGCTGTCTCTGTAGGCTTCTTTGCAACGACGGAAAACCTTGCGGTGGCCTACATCTCCTTGGCCTTCTATGGAGCATTCATGAGCCTGCTCTGGCCCCAGATAGAAGGGTGGTTCTCCCGAGGCAAGGAAGGGGCCCAACTCAGCCGTGTCTCCAACGCCTTCAACTTCTCCTGGTCCAGTGGCGTAGGGGTCTCATCCTTTGTTGCCGGGGTTCTGGTCGAACGCTCGACCACCTTGCCGTTTTTTGTCTCCATTGCGCTGTTCCTTCTGGTATTCCTGATGATCGCAACAAGTAGTGCCCTGGTACCTGGGATACGGGCGATGAAGAGTGAGAAGGAGGAGAACCGGGGCTCGGACAAGGTCGATGAGAGCACCCCCTTACGCTTCTACTGCTGGACCGGGGTGATAATCCTCTATACCGGCATGAGTGTCATCCTTACCATCTTCCCTCTCTACGCACAGGATGTTCTTTTGATCAGCGAAAGCATCACCGGTGCTCTGCTGCTTTTCCGTGGGGTCGCAACCTGCATCAGCTTCCTCCTGCTTGGCAAGTTCGGCTTCTGGCACTTCAAAAAGAGCTACATCTTTCTGGTCCAGATACTGTTTGCCCTTTCCTGTCTTGTCCTGACAGGATTTTCCAGCATGCTCTCTTATGGCCTGTTCTTCCTCCTGTTCGGCATACTATTTGCCACAGCATATGCTCAAAGCATGTTCCATGGGGCAAGTGGAAGCATCAACCGCTCCCAGCGCATGATAGTACATGAGGTTCTGCTCACCGTCGGCACCATCATAGGGGCAGTATTGGGTGGGTACCTATATGAGACGTTCTCCTTTACCTCAGTGCTTCTGACCATTGGAATAGGAACCTTGGTGGTGGTATCCTTTGAACTGGGCGTGGCATTTGTCATCACAAGGCGGGCTCTCCCTGCATAAGAGGTTTCCTTTCCTGCCCCCTATCGGATATACTGCGAACAATACTAAAAAAAAACAAACAAAGGAGCACATATGGGCAAGACACTTACCGAGAAAATACTATCCGCTCACCTGATGGAGGGCTCCTTGGAGCAGGGCAACCCAATAGGCATCCGCATTGACCAGACCCTTACCCAGGATGCCACAGGGACAATGGCCTACCTCCAGTTCGAGGCGATGGGCCTTCCCAGGGTCAAGAACGAGCTTGCCGTCAGTTATGTCGATCACAATACGATTCAGGTCGGCTTTGAAAATGCAGATGACCACCGTTACCTGCAGAGCGTTGCAGCTAGCAAGGGCGTCATCTACTCCCGCCCTGGAAACGGCATCTGCCACCAGGTGCATCTGGAGAGGTTCGGTAAGCCCGGAGCCACCCTCCTGGGCAGTGACAGCCACACTCCTACAGGTGGCGGTCTTGCTATGATAGCCATAGGATCAGGTGGCCTTGATGTGGCGGTCGCCATGGCAGGCGGTGCATTCCACCTTATAGCCCCCAAGGTTGTCGAGATTCGCCTTACGGGAAAACTCCGTCCTTGGGTCTCCGCCAAAGATGTCATCCTTGCGGTTCTTGAGCACTTCACCACCAAGGGCAATGTGAACTGCATATTCGAATATACCGGAGACGGTGTGGCGAGCCTTGAGGTTCCCGAACGTTCTACCATCTGCAATATGGGGGCGGAAGCTGGGGTGACCACATCCCTGTTCCCCTCTGACGAGAATACGCGCCGCTTTTTGGAAGGACACAACAGATCAGAGGTCTACAAACCCCTTTCTGCTGATGCCGATGCACACTATGACGATCTTTTGGAGATCGACCTCTCTACCCTTGAGGTAAGGATCGCCCTGCCACACTCTCCGGACAACATCGTCCCAGTCAAGGACGTAGCCGGCAAGAAAGTGGACCAGGTGCTGATAGGCTCCTGCACGAACAGCAGTTATGTCGACATGAAAAAGGTAGCTGACCTCTTGGATGGAAGGGTGGTGCACCCATCGGTAAGCCTTGGCGTCGCCCCTGGCAGCCGTGAGGTATTCATGATGCTTGCAAACGACGGATCGCTTGCCAAGCTCATCAAAGCCGGAGCCCGTATCCTGGAGAGTGCCTGCGGCTTTTGTATTGGCAATCACCAGAGCCCCGGATCTGATGGTGTGTCGCTGAGGACCAACAACCGTAACTTTGAGGGTCGTAGCGGCACTAAGAGCGGGCAGGTCTTTCTGGTCAGCCCGGAAGTGGCTGTCCTCGGAGCGCTCACCGGCAAGATTACCGATCCTCTCTCCTCCCATGGCTTTGCCTATCCTGAAGTGACGGCCCCAGCCAAGTTCCTCGTCGATGACTCCATGTTGATCTTCCCCCCTGAGGATGGAAGTGATGTGGAGATCTTCCGCGGGCCTAATATCGGAGATTCTCCCAAGAATACGCCACTGAAGGAAGAGATCAAGGGTGTGGTGACCATCAAGGTGGGGGATAAGATTACCACTGACCACATCATGCCCGCAGGAGCCCGCCTCAAGTACCGCTCAAACATTGTGGAGTACTCCAAATATGTTTTTGAGCCTGTGGACTCAAGCTTTGCAACCCGCTGTCAGGAGAATCAGAAGGAGGGCAAGGCAAACTTCATAGTAGCCGGATCCTCCTATGGCCAGGGCAGCAGTCGTGAACACGCCGCCATCTGTCCGATGTACCTGGGTGTCCAGGCGGTCATCGCCATCTCCATAGAACGCATCCACCAGAACAACCTCTGTAACTTCGGCATCATCCCCTTTACCTTCAAGGACAAGTGTGACTATGAGAAGTTGGAGAAGGGCGACGAGCTTGTTCTGGAGGATATCCGCACACAGATTGGAAAAGGCGAAGGTATGTTGTTGAACAGGACAAAGAACCTATCCATCCCTCTCACTTGTGATATCACTGACGAGCAACATGCGATGTTGCTGGCAGGGGGACTGCTCAATGTCCTGAAGGAGAACGCATGAAGCAAGAAGAGATCATAACCTTAGAGGGAAAGGACCTGAAGGTCCCTTCCCATCCCACTATCCCCTACATTGAAGGCGATGGGGTAGGCCCTGAAATTACTGCAGTCATGAAAAGCGTTGTCGCCTCTGCTGTGGAGAAAGCCTACAAGGGTGAACGCAGCATAGTCTGGAAGGAGGTGCTTGCCGGGCAGAAGGCACAGGACCAGACAGGATCCTTCCTCCCAGATGAGACCCTCGATGCCATCCGGAAGTATCGAATCGCCATCAAGGGGCCTTTGACCACGCCTGTGGGCAAGGGTATCCGAAGCTTGAACGTGACACTGAGGCAGACCCTGGATCTGTATGTATGCCTGCGTCCTGTGCACTACTTCAGTGGCGTCCCTTCCCCGGTAAAATATCCTGAGAAGGTCGAAATGGTCGTATTTCGCGAGAACACCGAGGATATCTATGCCGGTATCGAGTGGGAGGCGGGAAGCGCCGAAGTGGAGAAGGTCATCGACTTCCTCCAGACCGAGATGGGTGTGAAGAACATCCGCTTTCCCCAGACCAGCGCCATCGGCATCAAGCCCGTCTCCCGAGAGGGGAGTGAGCGCCTGATCCGTAGCGCCATAGACTATGCGTTGCTCAACAAACGCAAGAGCGTCACCTTCGTACACAAGGGCAACATCATGAAGTTCACCGAAGGGGGATTTTTCAAATGGGGCTATGAGCTTGCTCAGCGTGAGTTCGTGGCAAAGAAGAACAAGGCAGGGGCGATCACCATCGAGCGTGAAGGTCTTGATGCATTGGTTATCCAGGACTGTATCTGTGATGCGTTCCTACAGAATATCCTGCTCACCCCAGATCGATATGACGTAATAGCGACGCTGAACCTCAACGGGGACTATGTCTCCGATGCCCTGGCCGCAGCTGTAGGTGGCATTGGCATTGCCCCGGGGGCGAACATAAACTTCAACAGCAAGTTTGCAATCTTTGAGGCCACCCATGGCACAGCTCCAGATATCGCGGGCAAGGATATCGTAAATCCTCTCTCGCTGGTTCTTTCTGCAGAGATGCTTCTACGCTTCTTGGGCTGGGACGAGGCTGCAGACAGGCTCTTCCTTGCAGTCGAGCGTGCCCTTGCCAGTGGTAAGGTGACAGCAGACTTCCACCGAATGATGGTCGAGGAGAACATCCCCTGTGAAAAGCTGGGTACCAAGGCGTTTGGAGAGCTTCTGCTTTCACTCCTCTAGGACAAACTGATCAAAACTGTCGAGTCGGCCATGGGTTTCTTCCATGGCCGCTGTTGTCCCTATGTCAGCACCAAGGCTTGCAATGGCGTAGATCCTGCCGATACCAGCCCTGGATGCGCTGATGATCCCGCTTTTCGTGTCTTCAAAGACCACACACGACGGGCCGTCCAATGCCAAGGCGGCGAGGGTGTCAAGGTAGATGGCGGGATCGGGTTTGCCCTTTCGCTTGGAGTCGTCGGTGATGATCAAAGAGGGCGGAAAATAGGAGTCGAGGGAGAACCACCTCCTGTACCATGCCATAGTATCAGGGCCTGCACTGGTGGAGATGGCCAGCCTGATGCCTTTCCGCATCGCATTTTTAAAAAGGTTGACCGCTCCTTTGGCAAGGCTGAGGGGCATAGAGGCCTGGCACATCTGAATGTACAGTTGTTCCTTCTCTGCTGAAATCTCTTGTATCCTGCTTGGAGAAAGACCATCGCCTACGAGGAAGGTGATGGTCTCGCTGTTGGTCCTGCCGTTGAGCAGATGCATCTGGTCTTCTGTATACGGGTGTTTGCCATACTTGTCTGCGATTGTGGCCCACGCCTTCTGGTGATACGCAGTATCCCAGAAGAGCGTGCCGTTGAAATCGAAGATGAGGGCCTTAACGGTCTTCAAGTGGGACAACCTCCCGAGACTGGAGCCCTGAGTAGACCTGGCGGGGGCGCCCGATCTTCTGGTACGGGTCGTGTCTCCACTCCAACCAGTGGGCTATCCAGCCGGGAAGCCTTCCCATGGCGAAGAGGACGGTAAACATCGACTCGGGGATTCCCATGGCGTGGAAGATGATCCCGGTATAGAAGTCTACATTTGGATAGAGGTTCCTCTCGATGAAGTAGGGGTCGCTCAGGGCGACTCTCTCCAGTTCAAGGGCTATCTGCAGGAGGGGATCCTTCTTGCTGTCCGCTCCCAGGACCTCTTCACAGAGTTTCTTTGCTATCTTTGCCCTGGGGTCGTAGGTCTTGTAGACACGGTGTCCGAAGCCTGAGAGGCGGAAGGGGTTGTCCTTGTCCTTGGACATCTCCAACACCTTTTCGATACTCAAGCCGTCGTTGAGGATGGTGTTGAGCATCTCCAGTACCGCTTGGTTCGCCCCTCCATGCTTGCTGCCCCAGAGGGCGCAACAGCCGGCGGCAACCGAAGCATAGAGGTTGGCCTCACTGCTTCCCACAAGCCGTACGGCACTGGTGGAGCAGTTCTGCTCATGGTCGGCATGCAGGATGAGCAGAATGTTCAGGGCCTTCACATGCAGAGGATCCGGCTCATAGGCATTGACTGGAGTCCAGAACATCATGTTGAGGAAGTTTTCACAGTAGGAGAACTTGTAGGAAGGTTCCTTGAAGTCCAGCCCGTTCATCTGGCGATAGCTGAAGGCAGCGATGGTACGCATCTTGGACAGCAACCTGCTGATGGTGAGGTCAACGTTCTCTTCAGGATCTACATCCGCTATTTCAGGATAGAAGGCCGAAAGGGAAGCGACCATGGCCGAAAGGATGGACATGGGGTGGGCTTCCTGAGGGAAGTCACGGAAAAAATTACGCATATCGATATGCAACAGGGAGTGGCGGTTGAGCATCTCAGCATACATGTGCCGTTCGGGAAGGTCCGGAAGCTCGCCTTTGATGAGCAGGTGTGCAACCTCGACAAAGTCACAATGTTCTACAAGATCTTCAATATCATAGCCACGATACCTCAGAACCCCATTCTCGCCGTCGACAAAACAGATGGAGCTCATGCACGAGCCTGTATTCACAAAACCAGGATCGTAGGTGATGAACCCTGTCTCATTGCGAAGTCGGGTGATGTCGAGGGATTTCCCCCCCATGTTGTCGGTGATAACGGTCATCGGCACTTCACGGTCGCCTATGATCAGCTTTGCTCCTTGTTTGTTGATGTCCACTGTACGCCTCCTTAAGGGTGTATGGTTCTCTTTGTTGCGGTGTTGTCTGTAGGGTGGTCGATATGCAATAAAACAGGTTCAAGGTTGCTTTGGTCAAGGGAGTGCCGCAATGGGACTTGCCAATCTGGTACCCCTCAACCTTCATGTAGTAGGTCTACTGTACCCTATTTTCGGACCTGTGAAAATATAGTGCCTTACGTATCTTCTTCTCTGGTTTTTTCGGAGGGCCAAAGTCCCTTTCCTTTCTTGTCTCCTCCCTGTATACTCAAGGGGGTCAGGAGGTCGCTCATGCAGGAGATTATGGTGCCTTTGGAGGAAGAGATCGTCGATATCGCCGATTTCTTCAAAGTATTTGGAGATCCGACCCGCTTGAAGATTCTTTTTCTCTTGGAACGGGGGGAGCGTGGGGTGAACTCCATCAGCGAAGAGCTGGGTATGCAGCAAAGTACCATAAGCCAACAGCTGAAGTTGCTTCGTGCACGGCGTCTGGTGAGGTTCAGGAAGGATGGGCGAAACGTCCTCTACCGTCTCAATGACGAACATATCCATGATATCCTCGCTTTGGGAATCGAACACTACAGTGAGCTATTATGAGCTTTACCCTCCTTACCTTCAGTCCTACCGGCCAGAGCAAGGCTTGTGCCCTAGCTGTGGCCAAAGCTACAAAACAAAAGTTTCTCGAAATCGATGTCACCCACTTCACCCAGAGGGCTAAGCCCCTGGCCTTAGCGGACACCACTCTTATAGTCGCTTACCCCGTATACGGGGGAAGGGTGCCACGCCTCTTTGCCGAGTACCTCAAGACGATGGTCACTTGCACCAACTGTAAGGCCCTTGCCATTGCAAGCTTTGGTAACCGGGCCTTTGAGGATGCCCTGGTCGAAATAGAGGACCTCCTGCTGGAAAAAGGGGTTCTTCTCATAGGGGCCGCCTCGATAGGGTGCCAACACAGCTATACCGACAAGGTGGGCTCCAAGAGGCCAGACATTGAGGACTTCCAGATCCTTGACCGTCTTGCAGTCTATCTCAACGGAGAGCCCAAGACTGTCCATCCTCCTGGGAACAGGCCGTACAAGAGGGATATGCCCTTGGCAGACCCTCCCTACATGCCCCAGCCCAAGGACAAGGCTCACCCTATCAACAGCCATTGCTATAGTGTCTGTCCCACCGGATGCCTTGCCAAGGGAGATCCTCATCTGTGTATCCACTGCTGTGCCTGCATCCAGGTCTCCAACAGCAACCTTGGTATGGATAATCCCTGGTTCTTCCAGTTCACCAGACACCTGGAGGAAACCTGCCATGAGCGGGTGGACAGCAAGCTCTATCTTCCCCAATAATCCTAGTACAGCTGTTTGTTCATCCTCTTGTAGTGGTCAAACAGAGCCAGGCAGGCATCCTTGTTCTCAGGGTGCAAGGCGAGCACTCCCTCATCTTTACATCCTCCCTCTATGAAGTCATAGATGAAGTCATCCCGAAATCCAATACTCTTTGCATCTTCAGGGGAGCATCCGTAATGGATCTCCCTGATGTTTGCCCATATGCAGGCTGCCAGGCACATAGGACAGGGATAGCAGGTGGTGTAGAGCGTACAACCGCTCAGGTCATGGCTCTGTTTCTCCTCGCATGCCTTGCGGATTGCATTGACCTCTGCATGGGCGGTGGGGTCGCAACTTCCCAGTACTGTATTGGATGCATAGAAGATCTTGCCCGTCTGGTCTACTAAAGCGGCTCCAAACGGTCCCCCTTGGTTTGAGTCGACCGTCTGCATTGCTGTCTGTGCCGCTTTTTCAAGTATCTCTTTTGTTTGCATGAGTACCCTCCCAACAAGAACATAGCAGACATCGCAGAGAAATTACACAAGCAAGAGTGTGCCTATCCTCTCTGCGAATTGGCCATCAGGCGGATGGCGTTGATGTTGATGAAGCCCTTGCAGTCCACCGGCTCGTAGCCGCCGGCCTTGTCCATCGAACCCAGTGCCTCGTTATAGAGGGAGAGGGGACTGCTTACTCCTGCAAAGATGACATTGCCCTTATACAGGACCACCTTGCTGGTCCCTGTCACGTTCTGCTGGCTTTGCTCGAATGCTGCACTCAGCATCTCAAACTCCGGGGCGAACCAGTAGCCGTTGTAGATGAGCTGAGCATACTTGGGCATCAGAGAGTCACGCAGATGCATGACCTCCTTGTCCATGGTGATGCCCTCAAGGTTGCGATGTGCCTTCCAGAGGATCTCACAGCCCGGAGTCTCGTACACCCCACGGCTCTTGATCCCAATATAGCGGTTCTCGACCATATCGACCCGCCCTATGGCATTGTCATGGCCCATCTTGTTGAGGTATAGCAGCATCTCCAGGGGGTCGGTGACAACTGTCCCGTCATCTTCATTCGTTACCGAGACGGGTATGCCGTCCTTAAACTCAAAGCTCAGCGTCGTCTCCTTGTCTGCGGCCTTCTGGGGGCTTAGGGTGATGCTGAACACATCTTCTGCACACCTGAGGGAGGGGTCTTCAAGGACACCTGCCTCATGGCTGATGTGGATGAGGTTCTCATCCTCGCTGAAAGGTTTCTTGGTGGATGCTTTGATGGAGATACCGTACTGCTTGGCATAGGCGATCATATCAGAACGACCTTCAAACTCAGTGAGCCACTCGGGATCTTTCCAAGGGGAGATGATCTTCACCTCAGGCATATGCATGTAATAGCCGAACTCAAAGCGAACCTGGTCATTGCCTTTTCCTGTCGCCCCGTGGGCCACATAGACAGTACCTTCCTTTTTGGCGATTTCAATCTGACGCTTGGCAATGATAGGACGGGCAAGGGAGGTGCCCAGCATATAGGTGCCTTCGTAGATTGCATTGGCCTTGAGGGCAGGGAACACGTAGTCGGTGACAAGTTCCTTGCGCAGATCCTCGATGTATACTTTGGAGGCTCCTGTTGCAAAGGCCTTCTTCTCAATTGCATCGAAATCCTCGTTCTGCCCGACGTTTGCCACATAGGCGATGACATCAAAACCCTTGTTGCACAGCCATTTGAGGATCACTGAAGTATCGAGGCCACCACTGTATGCCAGAATCACTTTCTCTTTGTTCATAGTATAAAATCTCCCTACCAAGTGTAATAAATATAGGGGGAGTGTACTGAAATATGTAAAAATATTCAAGCAAGTATGTATAAATATTCTAAAAAGGTAGGAATAAAGGCAAATTTTGTAAAAAATAAGAAATTTATGCATATTCATTCATAAGAAATAATCTAATTAGAAAACTGTCTAAATAGTTCTTGCCATTTGGGCCTTCTCCTCGTATACTGCATTCTGAGACCAAGGGAAAGATACATGAACTAGAACTAGTACTGGTACTAAAATTGAAATTGAAAAGAGAAAGAAGAAAACATGATAGAATTCAAACAGGTAAGCAAACAATACGATCCTAGGAAGCCACATGCGGTGGACAGTCTGAGCCTTTCCATAGGAAGCGCTCAGATATTTGGATTTCTTGGCCCCAATGGGGCGGGGAAGAGCACTACCATCAAAATGTTGGTTGGCCTTCTCGCCCCGGATAGCGGTTCTATCCTTGTAGAGGGGAAAGAGGTGGGCAAGGATAGTCTTGCGATAAAGAGGATGATCAGCTATGTCGGGGATGAGCCGCTCTTCTACGAGAAGATGACGGGAAAGCGGCATCTGAACTTTATTGCAGACATCTACCAGATACCCCAAGAGACCCGAAGACAACGTATAGAAGAGTATGCCTCCCTGTTTGAGATGGAACATGCCCTCGATGATGAGATCTCATCGTACTCGCACGGGATGAAGCAGAAGCTCGGTATCATCGCGGCATTACTGCATGACAGTCGCCTGCTGATTCTCGATGAACCTATGGTGGGCCTCGATCCCAAGGCGGCTTTTCTGTTGAAGAGGACTATGCGATCGTATGCAGATGCGGGCAATACTGTATTCTTCTCCACGCATGGAATGGAGGTCGCCCAGGAGGTCTGTGACCGCATCGGCATCATAGGCAAGGGAAGTCTGTTGTTCGAAGGTACTGTATCCGAATTGTCGGAACGACGTGGCAAGGGCGGCGGTACACTGGAACAGCTCTTTTTGGAACTGACAGAAGAGGCCCCACTGTGATGCGTGCACATGTTGTCCTATTGCTGGTCAGGGCTTTTCTCGATGGAGTTAAGCCAGTAAAGACCTATTTCTCCCGTCTTACCGTCTCCAAAGGCTCCAAGAGAGGGATAGTCCTCCAAGTGGTGATAGCTGCACTGTTGGTCTACAGCTTGGTCATGCTGGTCCTGATGGTCGGCTTCAACTACTATACCTACCAGACATTGGGGACTCTCATCGGTATTCCCTATCTGGGAATGTTCCTAGCCTCCCTTGCAGGATTCTCCTTCTTGTTTTTCCTTGGCTCCATCGGGCTCTCCTCCATCATCTACCGTGGCAAGGACATAACCCTGGCATCTACGTTGCCGGTCAGCGGGGTGGAGCTGTTGTCCAGCCGTCTTCTTATCGCATATGTGCTCTATTTTCCCATCTATGTGGGAATAGTGCTTCCCGGTATAGTGGTTGCAGCCTTTCTTGAAGGCATAAGCCTCCTGTTTGTAGTGGGGAGCCTCTTCTTGTTGTTACTCGGCCCTCTCTTGCCGCTCTCCCTTGCCCTGCTTGTTGCAACAGCTCTCGTCCGTCTTTCCAAGGGAAGACGCTTCAGGATGGCTGAACAGCTGTTCTCTTTTGTGTTCATACTGGGTTTCTCCCTGGTCATGATCAGCCTCTTCACCAGGAATATGGAGGAGGGATCCTCCTTTCAGGTTGATTTCCAGGCGATGATGCTATCTGTAGGTACCACCTTCACCACCCTTACCAAAGCCTTTCCTTTTTTTGTGATGCAGGCGAAAATGCTGTGGATGTGGCCTGATTTACTCCTGCAGGCCCTATGCCTGGTGGCTATCCCTACTGGTATCAGCCTTGTTGTCGGCAGGGGATATGCACGCTCGCTCTCCCTTGTTGCCTCTTCCCAGAGCATTACAAGGAAGAAGGGCAAGCACGGCAAACGGGATTCCTACACTAGCATGAGCCAGAACAGAACCCTCATTGTACGTGAGCTTGAGGTTATCAGGGGACAGTCGGTCTTTATGATAGAGGTGGTAGGGGAGCTGTTCATTCCCTTGATATTGCTCGGTGTCTATGCCCTTACCGGGGTGTTGGGTGAGATTCAGGGGGTTGCCTCCCAGGTGGCATCCTCTGCCTATCTGCCCTATGGTCTGGTTCTTGGAGTATTGCTGATGTCCAGCATCTCGATGCTCAGCAGCACCAGTGTGAGCAGGCAGGGCCCTCAGTTTGCCCTCGATAAGACACTTCCCCTGTCTCCATCGGTATTTGTCAGGGCCAAGCTCACGTTACATATGATCCTCGTCGGTTCGACCGATCTGATATATCTGGCCCTCGCCCTAGTGTTTTTCAGACTCCCTCTGATCCACCTGTTGTGGATGGTGCTTCTTGCTTTACTGGTGGTGTTCAGCGTTGCCGCCTTCGGCCTCGCCATAGACTACAGACGGCCTATGCTCACCTGGAGCATCCCCCAGCAGGCGATGAAGAGTAATATGAATGGGTTGCTGGGGATGGGAGCCGCGATAGGGGTACTTCTTGCGGTTGGCCTTGCCCTCTTCGCCCCTATAGTGCTGCTCTCATCACCAGGGATTGGAATTGGTCTGTCGATCGTGGTGGCAACGGGTCTCTGCCTTGTCTCGTGGAAGGTCTGCAAGCGTCAGGCCATTTCAGCCTTCTCAATATAGGAGAGGCAACGCTCCAAGGCCGTATAAAGATCAGAGAAGGTTTCAAAGGGGTATCTGCTCTCACCTCCAGTCCAATCGATTATCAAGGCCAGATCCGCTTCCCTGAGCATAGGGATGTCTGTAGGGCCATCACCTACGGCAATGGAGTGGGTATAGTTCTTTGCAAGTTCGGCAAAGGCTGAACGTTTCTCTTCAGGACTGCCTATGGTGCAAAGGATTTCTGGTTTGGAAGCTTGTGTGAAGTGCAGGCTTTTCCCGCTTACCTGGAAGAAGTGATGATCGATCTTATGTAGGGAGAGGAAGGCGTGGATGATGTTCTCAGTACCGCAGCTGAGAATGGCAAGGTCAGCCAGAGTGGAAAGGGCCTTGAGCAAGGAGAACTGCTCAGGATCCACCAAAGCCGAGATGTCCTTAGCAACCTCTTCTATGTGTGAGGGCTTACACCCTCCCAACAACTCCGCATAGCGTCGGTTGAACTCCCCATGCTTCATTTTCCCTTGTATGTCTTTCAGTACCATGCGTTTGGCACGAAGGCGGTTGAGGTGTCCACGCCCGTTGGCCGTGGAGAGTATGAGCCTCTGCTCGCTGTCATAGGGATACAGGGGGTAGAGCGTTCCGTCAAAGTCAAAGGCGATGAGGTATTTTTTATGCATGCCATGAGTCTAGCAAAGAGCGCAAAAAAAAGGAAGGGACTATTGGATAATCCCTTCCTTTCAAGAAAATTATAGGCTTACTTGCCCAACGTCTCTCCGTAGATTCGATTGAAGTACTGCATATCGGTACTGAGAATCTTATCCAGGGAAGGAATGGTCTTCCTGTAGGACTCCAGGGTTCTCCAAAGATCGAAGAACTCAGGATCAACCTCATAGGAATCGGCATAGATTTGAGCAGCCTTGGCATCGGCAATACCCTTGATGGTCTCACTCTTGGCATATGCTTCAGAGAGAATTACCTTTTCCTCGTTCTGGGTCTTACCTTGCCACTGGGCAAGCTGACCACGACCGTAGGAGCGGTAGGCTTCAGCTATCTGGTTCCTCTCCTTTATCATCCTCTGGTAGACGCTCTCTGTGAGGTCATCACTGTAGCGGATCTGCCTGACGACGATATCTATGAGCTCGATGCCAAAGGCATCGGTGAACTGCTTCGCCTGGTCAAACATCATCTGGCTCAAGCCATCACGGCCTATGCTGATGGTCTCCTGCTTTGCCTGGGTGGCTGTCAGGTTACGCAGCGTCTCGGCATCCTCGACATTGTCGAGGTTCTGGACCTGCTCCTCCACCTTGATGTTGTTGATCTTGTTGGTATTCCTGACCGACTCATTGAGGAAGTTCTCGCTGATGATGGTCCTGATGGAGGAGTCAAGCACGTCGTTCAGCCTAGCGATACCATTGCTGACCGTATTGACGGTCTCATAGTACTTGGCAGGGTCTGCTATTTTCCAACGGGCGGTGGTGTCGACCCAGATGAACTGGTTCTCTTTGGTAGGTATGCGCTGTGCAGCTCCATCCCAGGAGATGATCTTGTAGGGATAGATCACTACGTTGTCGACTACCGGCATCTTGAATTTCAGACCAGCGACATTTTCTGTATTTACGATCTTACCAAAGCGAGTTACCACCGACTGCTGGCCTTCATACAGGATGTAGAAAGGTCCGAGCAAGATGAATACGACTAGGAATATGGCGACAATTACCAGTGTGGTTATGAGTTTTTTATTGGTTTTCATTTTTCACCCCCAAGCATCTGGATAGGCAGGTAGTTGGAAAGGTTCTTGTCAACCAAGGTGACTGAGCCACCTCCGCTAGGATTTATGATCGCTTCCATTGCCTCGATGTAGAGTCTTGTACGGGTAATCTCCTCGTTCTGTTTGTATACCTCAAGGACACTGTTAAAGCGTGCAACATCACCATCTGCCTGGTTTACGCGCTCTGCTGCGTAACCCTGTGCGATCTGGATAACCTTGTTCGCCTCACCCTTTGCGGAGGGGATGACCATGTTGTAGTTCTGCTTACCTTCGTTTATGAGACGGTTCATGTCCTGTATTGCCTTGTTGACATCCTCAAAGGCATCCTGGACAGCACCGACCGGTGGGACGATGTTCTGCAGCTTGACAGTTACGATCCTTACGCCAAGGCCGTAGTTGTCAAACACCTTCTGCATCTCTGACTGGGCTTCGACCTCAATCTTGGTTCGTTCGCTGGTCATGACCGAGAGGATGGGAAGGTCGCCGACGAGCTTGTTCATGACACTCTGGCTGATATCCCTGATGGTCGTCTCCCTTGACTCGACATTGAACATCCACTTTACCGGATCTTCGATCTTGTACTGTACGATCCACTCGACATCGATGATGTTCAGATCCCCTGTTAGCATGATAGACTCACTTGAATAGTCTGTATTTGCATACAAGGTGTTTGAGGACGGACTTGATCGATAGCCGAATGTCATTGTCTGGACTACTTGGGTTGGTACGTTGTAACTAGCTTCAATTCCTAGGGGAATCTTAGTCTGAAGTCCAGGTCCTACGGTACGGCTAAACTTGCCGAAGCGAAGTACAACCGCTTGTTCGGTCTGGTCAACAACAAAAAAGCTGCTGAGAACCAGCATAACCAACACGATGGCAACGATGATCCAAATAACCAGCTTAGGGCTGATATTGTTCGTTTTTCGTGCAGGCCTCTGTGGCTGCTGCATGGTATCCATGATTTCTCCTTGATGTGTCGGATAGACACACCTCTAATGTACTTACTCCCAGAGGTATCGTCAAGGTTACAATATGGTTTCTATTGCGCGTTTTGGCATTGAAATTATGTTGCAAGCGGTCTAGTATGTCCCTTATGAAAAAGAGACTCGTAACATCCGCTTTGCCGTATGTAAACAACATTCCGCATCTGGGCAATCTGACCCAAGTGCTTTCAGCCGACGTTTTTGCCCGGTTCTGTCGCTCCAAGGGGTATGAGACCCTCTATATTTGCGGCACCGATGAGTATGGCACTGCCACCGAGACCAAGGCCCTCAAGGAAGGGGTGACACCCCAGGAGCTTTGTGACCGTTTTAATGCGATACACAGGGATATCTACCAGTGGTTTGACATCAAGTTTGACCATTTCGGCAGGACAAGCACCCCTGAGCAGACCCGCATCGTGCAGGAGATCTTTGCAAAGGTCGATGAGGCGGGCTATATCAACGAGCATGAGAATGAGCAGCTGTACTGTCCTGCATGCGAGCGTTTCCTCGCCGACCGCTTTGTCGAAGGCACCTGCCCCCACTGTGGCAGCACCGGTGCCAGGGGTGACCAGTGCGATGCATGTCAGACCCTTCTCGATCCTATTGAGCTGTTGGACAGCCGCTGTGGTGTCTGTGGGACTAAGCCTATCGTAAAGAAGACTCGCCACCTCTATATCGATCTTCCCAAGGCACTTCCCCTGTTGGAAGAGTGGATGCAAGAGGCTAGTGTGGAGGGTTTTTGGGCAAACAATGCTATCCAGGTCACCAAGTCCTGGATCAGGGACGGATTGAAGGAGCGCTGCATAACCCGGGATCTGAAATGGGGGATTCCTGTCCCCAAGCCCGGCTTTGAGAACAAGGTATTTTATGTCTGGTTCGATGCACCTATCGGGTATGTCTCCATAACTGCCAACGGGACAGATGATTGGAAGAGGTGGTGGCACGAGCCTGAAAGTACAGAACTGTTCCAATTTATCGGCAAGGACAATATTCCCTTCCATACTGTCATCTTTCCCTCATGCCAGCTGGCAACGGGGGAGACGTGGACTATGCTCCACCATATGAGCAGTACTGAGTACCTCAACTACGAGGGTGGCAAGTTCAGCAAGAGCCTGGGCATAGGGATTTTTGGCAATGATGTGCAGGATACCGGCATCCCTGTCGACGCCTGGCGCTTCTACATGTTCTACAACCGACCTGAAAAGAGTGATGTGACCTTTACCTGGTCAGATTTCCAGGAGAAAATTAACGGTGAGCTCATCGGAAACCTCTCCAATCTGGTTAACCGTACCCTTACCTTTGTCCGACGCTTCTATGATGGCAAGCTTCCCCAAGGTGAGATAGACCCCTCCCTCAAGGATGTGATCCTGGAAAAGGAGAAGGCCATTGATACGTGTCTGGAACGGGCTGAGGAGCGCGATGCCATGAGGCAGATGATCGCCCTCTCCTCAGTCGGAAACAAGGCTTTCCAGGATGGAGAGCCTTGGAAGATGAGAACTGAGGACCCTGAGAAGGCTGCATCCCTACTAAGGACGTTGGTCTACCTCATTCGCGACCTCGGTATCATGGTCGAGCCCTATATGCCCACTACGAGTAAGAAGATCCTCTCCTTCCTAGGAAGTGAGGCTTCTCGCTGGACTGACCTTGGATCGTTCAGTGGAGTTGAAGAGGTGGGAGAGACCTCCCTGTTGTTCAGCAAGCTCGAAGACTCCCTGATAGACGAACTGCGTACCCGTTTTGCCGGTTCGCAGGAGGAGCGGGCCGAGAAGGAACAGGCTGCTTCAGAAAACAAGAAAAAAACCAATGTGGAGAATGGAAAAGAGATGGATACCAAAGAAACAGAAGAGAGCCTTGCACAGCAGTTCAACCGGAGGGTAATGCTCAAGGTTGCCCGCATCACCGATGTGGAGAAGCACCCCAACGGAGACAAGCTGTACATTCTCACCCTAGATTGCAAGGAGGAGGAGAGCCGTACCATCGTCAGTTCCATCGTCCCTTACTATAGCGCAGAAGAGTTGCAGGATCAGAACATCGTGTTGGTCAGCAACCTCAAGCCTGCAAATTTCCGTGGGGTAAAAAGCCGGGGGATGCTGCTAGCCGCCAGCGATCCTGAGGCTGAGGAACATACGACCTGTGAAGTGCTCTTTGCCCCGCAGTTTGAAGTGGGTACCATCTTGCAACCGGAAGGGTTTGAGACCCACGAAGAGGCGCTTTCCTATGTGAAGGCCGACCATTTCTTTGCAATGCCTATCGTAGCGGAAGACGGTATTGTCAAGATCGATGGTAAGCCACTGGGAGCTGAGGGCAAGTACCTTACCTCCAAAAAATATCTGAACGGTCCTGTAGGCTGAGTACCCCAGTGGGGAAAAAAGCTTGAAATATAGGGGCCATCTGGCCCCTTCCCTTTTTCAGGCATGGTAGGATGGAGATACTATGAAACTGATCCCGATGGATTACAAGAAAATGCCCAGTATGAGCACCCCTTTGCAGAGCAGTTTTTGGGCTGCTGTAAAGAGCGGATCAGGATGGAAACCCTACGCCTTCACCATAGAGATGGAGGGGTGGACTTCCTATGTGCTGGTGTTGGTCAAGCGCCTGTTTCTGTTCTCTTCTCTCGCCTATGTACCCTTCGGCCCGGATGTGTTTCATAATCCGGAACTTACCGTGGGTGAGTTCCTGACCAGCCTGTCAAAGGAACTGAAGAAAGCCCTTCCTAAAAGTGTGTTTTCCATCAGATATGACCTGCCATGGGACGAAGTGAACGACCCGAATGTCATGTATCTGACCGGAGGACGGTTCCATACGGCAAAAGAGAGCGTACAGCCTGACGGGACAGTCAGGATCGCCCTGCAATGGGGTTACAATGCGGTGACCCTTGGCTATCGGGATCGTGCAAAGCGTGCCCTGCGCAAAAGCACTTCGGTCTATCAGGTCGCTTTGTGGGATGGTGCGACCGCTTCCTTCAAACGGTGGTATGAGACCTACCTTGAGACAGCCAGACGCGACGGCTTTACCCCTAGGTCAGAGAAATACCTGAAGGCATTGCTCTCCCTTGATGGCAAGGTGCATGGTGATGTCGCTTGCAAACTCCTCATTGCAAAGGAGGGCCCGATTATTGTCGGGGGCCTGATGCTGCTGATGAGTAGTTCGGAGGCAGTATACCTGTACGGCTCCACCCTTCGTCAAGATGGCATTTCCTGTTCCTATGTGCTGCAGGATCGTGCCATCCGTTTGGCATGTGAAGGTGGGTGTACCTTCTACGATATGCATGGTATCCCCGGACCTAAGGGTAGGGGCGATCATCTGGCTACTCTGGAGCTGTTCAAGCTCTCCTTTGGCGGACAGAGCTACTATCGTACGCCGACCACAGACTATACCCTGCATTTTTTCCGCTGGAAAATCTATTCGGTTATCGAGCACTTCCGCTATCGCATGAACCGCAAGACCAAGCCTCAGGAAGGGCCTGCCACCTAGGGTGAAAACGAGGAATCCTCATACCTTTGGGTAAAAAAGCATGAAATGTAGGGATGTATTCCAGGTTCTTCTTGTCGGTGCCCAACATGTTGACAGAAAAGCAAGAATATCCCCATAGTGCATCTATGAATATTGACAAGAACGACAACCTTACCGCTGAGCGGTGGCAGAGGGTGCTGGAATTTTCCCGTAAGAGGGAAACACCTTTCCAGGTGATCCTCTCGGAAGTGATAGAGGAAAAATTCCACGAGCTTCAGAAGAACCTTCCCTTCGCAAACATCTATTATGCGGTGAAAGCCAACCCGGCTGAGGAAGTGCTCTCCCTGCTTGCCCGTCTGGGCTCCAATTTCGACGTTGCTTCGGTCTACGAGCTGCGCCGTCTGCAGAAGCTGGGGGTAAGCGCCGACCGCTTGAGCTGTGGGAATACGATAAAGAAGTTCGACCATATCGAGGAGTTCTATCAGGCTGGCATACGTCTGTTTGTGACCGACAGCGAGCTTGACCTCAGGAACATTGCGATGGCAGCCCCGGGCTCCAAGGTTATGGTGCGCCTGATGGCAGAGGGAGGGCTGACAGCTGATTGGCCCTTGTCCCGCAAGTTCGGATGTAACCCGGATCTCGCTGGCGATTTGCTGGTCCTGGCTCGCAAACTAGGCTTGGAACCCTACGGCCTCTCCTTCCATGTAGGATCCCAACAGCGCGATATCACAGCATGGGATACAGCCCTCTCCAAAGTAAGCTACCTGTTCTCCTGGCTTAAGGAAAATGAAGGCCTTGAACTGAAGTGCATCAACATGGGGGGAGGCTTTCCTGCAGTCTACCAGGAGCGTACCCACTCCATCGACGTCTATGCCCAGGAAATTAGGCGTTACCTCGAGGAGGACTATGGTGATGACCTTCCAGAGATCATCATCGAGCCAGGACGCTCGCTTGTGGGTGACAGCGGTGTGTTGGTCTCTGAGATCGTATTGATATCCCGAAAGTCACGCACTGCCTTGGAACGCTGGATCTATCAGGATTGCGGCAAGTTCGGAGGGTTGATGGAAACCCTTGGCGAATCGATCAAGTATCCCATCGTGTGTGAAAGGACCGGCCCATCCGAGCGTGTCATCCTAGCCGGTCCCTCGTGTGACAGCATGGATACGATGTACGAGGAGTATATGTACGAGCTTCCTTTGAGTCTTGCTGTCGGAGATCGTCTGTACTGGTTGTCCACCGGGGCATATACCAGCAGCTATGCATCAGTTGAATTCAATGGCTTTCCCCCTTTGGAGACTTTCGTCATCTGATCAAGGGATGAGAGGCTGTGTTTCAAGAAGGGATTCAGTTGCTATGCACTAGGTCTCTAGGAGCAGTCCTACGAGCTTCTTAAACTGGTCCCCCCTGTCAAACTCATTGCTGAACATCTCAAAGGAGGCACATCCCGGGGAGAGGAGCACTACTTGAGGAAGATCAGGGAGTTCTTTGGCTTTCTGCATGGCACACGTATAGCTCTTCAGGACAGCGTCATCCATAGAAGAAAAAGGGCCTTCATAGGCAATCTTGTGCCCTTCGAGCAGGGGGATGAGCTTGTCCCTGGTAAAGGAACCGTCCAACAGCGAGATGCTTGAGGCTGCTAGCAGCACATCAAGCATCGAATCCGGCTTGAGGTTCTTGTCCGTACCTCCGCAGATAAGGTGGCTTGCCATGCCCCTGAATCGCGCATAGGTGAAGTGGACAGCTTCTGGTATGGTTGCTGCACTGTCATTGATGAAGAGAATCGTATCGAGCAGGCCCACCTGCTCGATCCTGTGCGGTACCCCTGCAAAGCTATCCAAAGCCTTCAGAACCGATTTCCACTTGAACCCAAGGGAGAGCAGGATAGCATAGGCGCTTTTGAGATGGGGCAGCTGTTCCACCTCTTTGGCACAGGTTCTGTCAATACCGCGTACGTGCTTGCTGTCAAGTCTGGTTTGCTTGCGCACCCGTTTTATCAGGGCGTCGGGAACCACAGCTGTCTTTGTGGAAGGGGAGAAGAGGTTCAGTTTGTCCTCAAGGTAGTTTTCTATGCTTTCGTAGGTGTTCAGATGGTCGGGATAGAAGTTTGTCAGTGCACATACTTCCATGGGAGGGAGTTCCCCATGCATCGCTGTCACAGTATCGCGTATCAGCCAGGAAGAGAACTCACAGACCAGAAAATCAGGAAGCTTCTTCTGCTGGTCATGCCTTATTTCCCATTCGCGGAGAACTGTGAAGGCACTGATGCCCATATTGCCACACTGCATGGCCTCATAGCCCAATTTTTCCAAGGCGTGTGCCACAGCTGCGCTGGTGGTTGTCTTACCTTTTGTCCCGGTTATGGCTATGATTTTGGTTTCGGAGCACCAGGGGGAGGAGAAAAGCCAGGCAAAGTCATTTACGACCATTCTTGCAGAAGAGAGCAAAGGGTGGTTCGGAGGTATGGCGGGATTTTTCACCACGATATCCGCCCAGAGAAAATCTTCCTTACGGTGCTCGCCTGCAATGCAGGTGGCTCCCCTTCGGGTAAGGGTCTCCATCTCGAATCCCAGGTCACACGTGCCCTTCAAGTCGGTAATCCTTACTTCATCGCCATGGTCAAGAAAATACGTGGCGGCGGAAAAACCACCTCCATTCATCCCCAACCCAAAGATCAGAACCTTCATGTACGCTCCTTATTCTATACTGCTATACTAAAAAGAAAACAGCTGAAGGGCAATATGGTGTCACTCCATAGGCGCTATTGCCACTGTTTTTTGTAAGAATACTGGGGGTAGGCAAATTGATTCTCCCTACCCCTTGACGTTGCCAACCCATCCTTGCATAATGACACGGTAATTACAAAAACGCCGGCATTGGCTTGCCAATAACCCAACCGGTGGATTAAGGAGCTCTACAGTGCCTTGTGGAAGAAAAAGAAAAAGACATAAGATTGCTACTCATAAGAGAAAGAAAAAACTCAGAAAGAATAGACATAAGAACAAGAAGTAGACTTCTTTCAATCTTATTCAACTGCTAAGTGCAGTTCACAAACGCAAAAACCGCCGGTCGCTCCGGCGGTTTTTTGGTGGTGTGCTCGGTATGAGCATTCTCTAAAGGGTGAGAGTCCCAAGTACGGGTGATAGCGCCAAGTACATAGCCAAGAGC
>JBLXDK010000021.1:0-49408 GCA_048264225.1 Sphaerochaeta sp. | reverse complement strand
TAAGCCTGATAAAACGCAAGGCAAGAGGGTTCAAGAATATGGACAATTTCATGGCAATGATCTATTTCGTATGTGGGAGTTGGAGATTCCAAAAGCTACCATCATGTAGCCTTACCCACACCATTCAGCGAAAAGCCATTTACTGTATACCAAGTTTATATAATGTAATACTATAGTAGGGTAATGGTGGTTTAGGAAAAAACCTATTGCCCTATCTCTGGTGAAGATAAAAGCAAAAGTGTACTTGTAGAGTAGGGAAAATAAGGAAGCCCAAAGGTATTGCCTTTAGGCTTGCTCCTATGGATTATTCAGAATGTTGTCCTGTAGCCTACAGTTCGAGCAGCTGTTTTGCCATAGAATCAGCCATGAATTCCAAATCAAGGTTTTGTCTTCGGAAGGTAGTCTGCTTTTTGATGAATCTGGCCAGGGTATCGGGAACTTGCATCTCTTCTTTCCAACGAACAGGTATCGTTTCGTCACCATAGAAGGATCCTGCCAAAGCACCATAGACAGAAGCATTGGCATTTGCCGATCCTCCCTTCATGACCACAAGGCTCATACCCTCTTCAAAGCTGTTGGTATGGAGGAATGCATACAAGGCAAGTTCCAGGGAGTATAAAGCGGTATCTTGCTTTCCTTTTGGAGAGCCCTTGCCATCCATAGCCCTCTGTATGGCTTGTTGCGCTTCTTCTCCAATGCCAAACTTCTTGCATGTAGCCAAAAGGTAGTTTGCCAGCCTGAACGAATGTCCTTCCCCTCTGATAGCCTCAGCTATGGCCCAAGAGAGGACTTTGTTGGCATCAATGCAACTCTGATCAAGGTTGGTCATGATACACTCGGCCTCTGCCATGGATGCAATCTCTTTTTCTGTCTTGTTTGTTCCTGCCACCCCTATGGGGGCGACTCGCATCAAGGCGTAGGTGTTTTCGCTCTTGATAAGGGCCTTGCCTTCGAATATCTCTTCCAAAGAAGGACGGACAAGAGTGGGTTCCAGCTTTATCCACTTGCGGTAGGTGGCATTGACATGATCAGAGTCATAGCTTTCGAGGGAGATGATACTCTGGGCAAGCAGGATACCCAGTACACTGCAATCGGTAATCTCACCGCTCTCTCCCCACGCTCTTTCAACACTGTACATCTCCCCAATACCCTGGGGAAACTCCTCAAGGAGGGCCTTCTCGTCTTTTCCATCAGCCTGGATGCCCAGGGCATCTCCTACAAACATCCCTAACAGGGCTCCCGTTGCTCTATTGATAGCTTCCATTATACTCTCTCTTTCTTTGGTCTACAGCATAAAGCAAACCCAAAACAATGGCGAGTCCTTGGGAAAAGGTCTCGCCATTGTTTTGGGTTTGGTGCCTTATTTTGGCTTTCTTCTACATCATTGTTCTGGTATTTCTTCTGATCTTTCTTCTAGCCAGAGTTTCTGGCCTTTGTCTTGCCGTTGCTCTGATATGAACGGAAGCAGAGCCTCCCTGCCAACAGGAGACGTCTACCATATCCGCTACCTGTTGCTTTCGCTCTCCTGCTGGGCCTTCTCAAGCTCGGCCTGCATCCTCTTCAGATCCTCGGGAATGTTGATGTTCTGGGGGCAGAGGGGGACACACGCCCCACACTCGGTGCAGACAGGGGGTCTTTTGTCTGTCTTCTCGGCATTCTCCCACTCCTTCTTGACCATGTCATAGTTGCCGAACATGCGAAAGCGATTCCACAGGGCGAAGTTGCCAGGGATGTCGACACCAAAGGGGCAAGGCATGCAATATTTGCACCCTGTACACTCATTTCCTATCCGCCCTCTCATCGTATCCCCGATCTCATCCAGGGCAGTATACTCCTTCTCAGTAAGCTTCTCAAAGTCAGTAAAGGTCCTGAGGTTGTCAGAGACCTGCTCAAGAGTGGACATGCCACTGAGGATGACCTTCACATAGGGATGACTTCCAACCCAGCGCATGGCGAAGGAGGCAACAGTGGCCTTCGCATCAAGATTATTGAGTATGTGCTGAAGGTCGGGGGGGAGGGTTGCAAGGGATCCTCCCTTGATAGGTTCCATGACGATTACCGGGATGCCCAGCTTCTCTGCGAGCAGATAGCCCTTGGTACCGGCCTGCTCCTCTGTGTCCAGGTAGTTGTACTGTATCTGACAGAAATCCCAAGCCTGGCTCTGGATAATCCTTTCAAAATCCTCATAGATTCCATGGAAGGAGAATCCTATGTTCTTAATCTTTCCCTCTTTTTTGAGGTCTTCAAGGTAGGTGACTATGCCAAGTGCAATCATCTTGTCGTAAGCCTCGCCGTCAATGGCGTGCAAAAGATAGAAATCCACATAGTCTGTCTGCAGGTTAACCAGCTGTTCAGAGAAAATGCTATTTGCATCATCGAATGAGTTGACTTTCCAGCAAGGAAGCTTTGTGGCAAGGAAGAAAGACTTTCTGGGATATTTTTTCAATACCCGCCCTACAAAAGCTTCGCTGGTTCCCTCATGGTAAGGGTAGGCAGTATCAATGTAGTTCACCCCATTCTTTATGGCGAGATCCATCATTTCCTCTGCCAAAGTTTCATCTATGGCCCCTTCTTGCGTAAGGGGAAGGCGCATAGCACCGAAGCCCAACAGGGAAGTGGTGATGCCAGATCTCTCAAAAGTTCTTGTTTCCATACGATACGCTCCTTAATACAATACCATTTTTGTAGTTTACCATAAAAAAACTCAGGACGTAAACGCATGAATTGCAATTTCCCTCTGTTCCGCGTCACATCTCTCTGCTATAGTTTGTTCATGAAAGTATCGGAAAGATTTGTCAATGCAGTATTGAGAGGTTTCTTCAGGCTAACCTGTCGCATTAACCTCGATGAGTTGAAGAAAGTCCCCCATGACGGACCGTATCTTTTGCTGGCCAACCATACCTACGTCCTTGATGGTCCCATGCTCTATGTATTCCTAAAGAGACGGAATCTGCTTGCCATGGCGAAGAAGGAGCTGTGGAACAACAAGTTTCTTGGCTGGGTCATGAATCTGTGGAGAAGCATCCCTGTAGACCGCGAGAACATGGGACGTGAAACCATGGAAGCGTGTTTTGCCGCCCTTGAGCACAACGAGATACTGGCCATGGCTCCCGAAGGGACCAGAAGCAAGGATGAGAAGCTCCAGCAGGGCAAGACCGGCATTGCCTTCATCGCGCACAAGAAGGATGTTCCCATGGTCCCAGTCGTGATAATGGGCCTCAGCAGCTTCTCCAAGAACCTCAAGCGCCTTAAGCGTACCCCCATCACCATACGGGTGGGCAAACCCTTTGAGATAATCCAGAAGGGTGGGCGCGTGGATGCTGCCACCCGGGAAGCCCTCAGTGATGAGATCATGCTTAGGATGGCTGCCCTCATGCCAGAAGAGAAACGTGGTTACTATGAAGGTCGGCCTCTCGAATTCTCCCTGACCAGGGAGATATCGATGGCCTGACCGATAGGCCAATTGGCCTATCAGTCTATCCACCCCTTTTGTCGTGTCTTGCAAATCCTCTGGCCTCACTCGGACAGAGGATTTTCCACCGTACCCATAAACAGCGGAATCTTAGCCTGCTTATCAATGATCGCATAGAAGAAGGGCCGGTCAAAACGCAGTTCAAGTTCCTCTCTGATAGGCATGCTGGTCGCCTTAATCATGATGGAGGTGACAGCCGCGGCTTCAGACCCCTTTTCGTCCACACGGATAAAGGTCTTGTGCAATACTTCTCCGATGACCAGATCCTTACTCCTGGTCTCAGTCATCAGGGAGAAGTCAGCCTTTGCCCCGTCAAACGGATCGGCCATCCCCAACCGCTGTAACTCATCGACCAAAGAGTCTTTGTATGAAGCCTCAAACTTTGGCATGGAAAGATCCATACGAGTTTGCTGCATCTTTTCAACAGCAAAGAACATCCTCTTGGTAAAAGCCCCCTGTGCCTTTTGGTCAGCAAGCCAGGTTTTCAGCTCAGTATCTGTGGCAGGGAGAATAGCTACCAGAGCAAACCTGTCATTAGTGTAGTCCATCATCAGCATCTGGGCATCGAGGGCCTTAGCATAGGGGAAGCGAGAGCTCTGGTGCATGAAGGGGACCGCAACTGTTTTGTCCTGCACGAAAAAATCCTGCTTGTAGGTATCTTCCTTGGTGAAGGGGTTTTCCCAATCACCCTTGAAATAGACTGCGTTGATCAGGTACATCAAAGCAGCAGGATCCAGTGAATCAAGGATGGTTCTGATGGTACCCCTTGTTGCATCACTGACCCAGGAGTTTATGGCAGTGAGGGAAGTGGTGGCTGAAAAGTCCAAGTTTTTGGCCGATGCATGGTAGACCTCTTGTGTCTTTGTGAGAAAATCCTGGTTGAAACGCACTTCCTTGTTGAGCCAAAGGCTATTGGCTATGCTCAGCTCAACATCGCTGAGATCCTGTATGCCTTGAAGATACTGGGTGTTGGCATTGTTGAACTGCCCGAGTGTCCCTTGCTCTGGTATGAGGACATCAAGGATGGAAGAGAGGGTGGCCCCATCGGCTCCGTTTGTAGTCATCCCCAGGGCAAGCAGAACCGAAAGGGGAGAGACCATAGCGTTTTTCCCGCCAAGGTTGTTGACGAAAAACAGCTGGTCAGAGAACTGTTGCACTGACCGGGTAAAGAAAGCCTGGTCGGTTTC
Source organism: Sphaerochaeta sp. (assembly GCA_048264225.1). Lineage (GTDB taxonomy): Bacteria > Spirochaetota > Spirochaetia > Sphaerochaetales > Sphaerochaetaceae > Sphaerochaeta. The sequence goes on along the minus strand of JBLXDK010000021.1, from coordinate 44,749 downwards.
TGCTGAAAAGACGCGATGTGAGACAGGGCCACTCGGCTCCTGTATGCCGGCTGCCCCAAGAGATAGGGTGATCATAAGCAGTGAGAGGGTGACGCAATATCGTTTTTTCATACGACCTCCAAGAAATGTATTTCGGTACTCCTGTAAACACTGTACAAAGCCTTGTGTTTCAACCTGCAAGCAGAAAACTCAGTGGAATGGTGAAGATGCCCAGGATAGTGGAAACAATGACCATGGTACTGCCAAAGTCAGAACGTATACCATAGCGAATGGGAAGCACCGAGGTAAACACTGCAGAGGGCAGAGCCGATGCCACCAGAGTGACACTCCTTTCCAAGCCGGTGATGCCAAAAAGGCGGGTTGCCAAGAGGGCAAACAAGAACCCCCCGACAAACCTGATGACAAGCCCACCAGCAATGTGCTTGTCAAGATGCCATTGTGTGCTTTTCAACGATACCCCTAGAGTAAAGGCTGCCAGAGGGGGAGCCGCCCCTCCTGCGAACTCAAAGGTAGTGACCAGAGCACTGGGGAATACCAGACCTGTTATGCGGAAGAAAAATCCAGCAAAGACGGCCCAGAGGATAGGGGACTTCACGATCGTAGCAAAGGATTTTCTGCTCAGGCCTCCGGTGATGATGAGAATGCCCAAGGTGAAGATAAAGACCGTCTGCACCTGGTCGTAGATGACAATGAGGTTCATAGCAGGGGTTCCACCCCAGAGCTGCATCAGGGGGATTCCCAAAAAGCCTGAGTTCATAAAGATCAGTGAAGGCATGACCGCGCGCTTGTCCAGTTTGAATGCCTTTGCATACAAAAAGGACGTGAGGGTAAGAAGGATCACTATCAGGGTGGTCGCCCCAGCCAAATCCAGGACAAGGGATGCATGGATATCGCTTTTGTAGAGTGATATGAAGACAAGGGCGGGCATGAAGAGATCGGTGATGATGATCACCAGCGTATCGAGGTTGATGGCATAGAACCGTGCAAACACATATCCGCCCAAGGTAAGGGCGAGAATGGGCAACATCTGCATGAATGAGTACAGTACCATGGGTCAGACTATAGGCAATGCGTACGAAGAAAACAAGCTGGTTTGTCAGATCAGTTTGATAGACTGCGACTAGCACTCAGAGAAACAACGCCTATGCGGGGGAAAAACCGCTTCAAGAGGAATACATCTCTTTCAATGCCAAAAAAACTCCTATATACTGACAAAATGATTTCAAGAAAAATCACAAGGTTTTCAGATTTTTGCAGGGAGGAAGCTGTTTGACGAAAAGCTCGGACACAGATGCGATTCTTTGGACGACCCAAGCAAGGGCGGCCCAGAGAAACAGAGCACATATCCTGCGTATGGTGCTTGTTGGTCTTGTCGTATTCCTTCTGATCATTGGAGTCTTCTTCTTTTTTTACTCGCAGGTGAATTTGCTGTTACGACAACAGACCTCTTTCTACCTGCAGGAAATAACAACAAAAAGTGCCGAACGTCTCAAAGAAAAAATTGATGGGGACCTAAGGATGCTTGAAGGCCTGGCACTTTTCCTAGGGGGTCTTGATACTCTGGATGTCGGTCACTGGCTTGCAGTCATGCAGAACAATCCGCTTTTTTCTGAATTCCAACGCTATGGATTCATCCTTGCCGATGGGCGTATGTACACCCAAGAAATTGATGGCCTTGATTTTTCCGACCGTCAGTATTTCAAAGACGTCATGCAGGGCAAGACCGCCGTCAGTGATGTGTTTGTGGACAACATATACCAACAACCAACGCTGGCATATGGCGTTCCCATCATACAAAATGGAACCATAGTCGGAGCCCTCGGGGTAGGCATGGTAATCCAGGAATACGAGAGGTGCTTGCATCTCCCTTCCTTTTCGGGGGAGGGCACCATGCACTTGTTGGATACATATGGCTCGATCATCCTAAAGCTCGGCAATGCCTCCATCCCAAAAAGGCTCTCCCTGGATACCTTGAAAGACGAGTTCAAGAAGGGTGAGAGTGGGATTGTCCGCCTTGACGATCAAGATAATCCACGTTTGTTGGCATATGCTCCGGTTGGAGTCAAAAACTGGATGCTACTTCTGGAGATCCCCAACAATTTCTTGCTTGAGACGCAACGGCGAACCAAGCTGTACGCTCTCTTGATGGCTCTGTTGTATGGGATTCTGATGCTCTTTTTCCCCTATTATATCCTTTTCAAACGAAGAAGCTATGAGTTTTCCTTGCTCAGGCTTGCTTACTTCGACGAGATGACTGGCATTGCCAACTATACCCTGTTTGAGGAAAGTGCGACGCGTCTGGTCCAAGGAAAGGATGCAACACAATATTCCTGTGTTGTCTTGAACATCCGTCGGTTCAAGCTCATCAATGACCTGTTTGGCTATGCCTATGGGGATACCCTGCTCATACAAGTAGCGTCCATGCTCCCCTCCTTCTGTACAGATGACGAGTTGTATGGCCGAAAAGACGGGGATCGATTCCTGCTGCTCTTTAGGCAAGGGAAGGTTGAAGAGAGGGTGCACAAGATGCTTGCAGCGTTGAACACCATAGTATTGCCTGATACAGCCCAGTTCACCCTCGAGTTTGTTGGTGGAATCTATCACATTGAAGATACGGGTGTTCCCATACCTATTTGCATAGACCGGGCGACCCTTGCCTTGGATCATCTGAAGGATGACCATGGGACACACTTTCTCGTGTACAATGAGTCTATACGCAAGCGCCTGCTTGATGAGAGCGAACTGGTAAAGGGTTTTCAGCAAGCCCTGACGGAAAACCAGTTTCTTGTGATGCTTCAGCCCAAGTTCAACATGCTCACCTCCAAGATCATAGGGTGTGAAGCCCTGGTACGGTGGAACCATCCTGTCAGGGGCTTGCTCGCCCCCATACAGTTCATCCCCGTATTCGAAGAGCACAACCTGATCACAGAACTGGATATGTTCGTCCTGAGGCAGGTGTGTGAAAAGCTGATCAAGTGGCAAGAGCAGGGGTTGGAAGTAGTTCCCGTATCGGTCAACCAGTCCCGTGCCCATCTGGATAATCCAACCTACGTCAGTGACCTTATCCATGCAGTCGATCAGTATGGACTTGATCACAGCCTATTGGAGTTTGAGATGACCGAAAGCATCTTCCTGAGCAACCTGACCCATCTCAAGGCCGTGGTAACAGCGTTAAGGAAAGCAGGTTTCAAGCTGTCCATTGATGATTTTGGTTCAGGCTATTCATCGCTTAACATGCTCAAGAATATCAAAGTGGATTTCCTCAAGCTTGACCGTGAGTTCCTTATGGAGGCAGAGGATGCCCTTCGTAGCCAGAAGGTCATCCACAGCGTCATCAAGATGGCTCAAGAGCTTGATATCCTCGTCGTCGCCGAAGGGGTGGAGACCAAGGGGCAGGCAGAGATGCTGATGCAGATGGGCTGTACGATAGCCCAAGGCTATTACTATGAGAGGCCTATCACAATGGATGCCTTCGAGAGGCTGTTGGCAAAACGATCATAGATACAAGACGGTCAAGTCTCTTTCTGGATGAATGAGAAGCCATAGGAGGCTTTTTGCAAAGGCCTTGATTCGATCCCGTTGCGCTCACTGCCTATGAATTGCTTGCTTCTCCCTTCCCTTTGCACTGTCACAGTCCCCCCTTCCTCAAACGTAATGAGGCCCATATGGACAGCAGCCATGCCTATGCTTGACTTCTCGGCATAGATGTCTGTTCCCCACACAGATCCTACCGCCTTCCCTTTTTTGGGGAAGGTCAGGGTGATCTCCTGTATCTCCTCTGATAGCAAGTCACTGCCCTTGCTTGTCCACACACTCGCCTTTTCCCTGGGCAGGGTGGTACTGACCCCCAAGGAGAGGGAACTCCCTCCGCTTCCAAAGCCAAATCCCAGGCCAAGGCGGGTACTGCATCCTGATGCCAGTACAAGGACCAGTATGATGCTTAGTACTAGCAAAGCAGATGTCTTATGGGGTGTATGTATATGGTTCACTGTAGTATCTCCTCTGTATCTACCTGAGAGTATACCGGCAATGGTCTGTTCTTCCAATGCCGTCAAAGATTGTCACCCCTTGGAGCCGGAAGGTGTGCTCATCACAGGCAGTAAAGGCAATTCCCTCTGATGGATCCCCATCCTCCAGTATGTAGCATATATGCGAAGCGCCTCCTCCATGATAGTGACCATACATTGTGGTACTGCTGAGGTATGGTACATACTCCCTGCATCATAATCAAGGAATGAAGCTGTAACGAACAAGGCGATACATACCCGAATGATGGATATACATATGTATTGGTACCAGGCGAAAGGAATTGAAATTTTGCCGATGGTATGACAGATTGGAAACAGCAGGGGAAATGTCATAGCTTGAAGGGTTTGGCGGTAGTGAAGAAGGACTTGCCACAAAGGGGAGGAACATATGGGACATTCGCATGACCATGAGGATCAGAGAAACTTACGGGTGGCATTTTTTATCAATCTTGGCTTTACCGTCCTGGAGATCATAGGGGGGCTATGGACCAATAGTATGGCAATTCTTTCCGATGCCATACATGACCTTGGGGACTCACTGTCCTTGGGGTTTTCCTGGTATATGAGTTCCTATGCAAAGAAGGGCCCTGATGAGAAGTATTCTTTTGGGTATGCAAGATTCTCCCTGCTTGCGGCTCTGACAAACAGCCTGGTCCTCGTCGGTGGCTCCGTCCTGGTTTTGACAAAGGCAATTCCTCGCCTGCTTAACCCCGAAGCAGTTAATGCCCAAGGGATGATCGTTTTTGCCCTATTTGGAATTGGTATGAACGGCTGGGCTGTGCTGAAGTTGAAGAAAGGTTCATCCCTCAACGAAAAGGTAGTCTCATGGCATCTCGCCGAAGATGTATTGGGTTGGGTAGCCGTCCTCATCGCCAGCATTGTGCTCTTGTTTGTGGAGATCCCCGTTATAGACCCGATTTTGTCGATAGCTATCACGATATACATACTGTTCAACGTAGTGAAGAATCTCCGTCAGATACTGAACGTCTTGTTGCAAGGGGTACCTGCGAACATGTCCGTTACAGGGATGGAACAGGAAATGCGCAAGCAAGGCGGCCTGTTGTCAGTGCATCACACGCATATCTGGTCTTTGGAGGGAGAGAAAAATTACTTGAGCACACATGTCCTTGTGAGCGATGGTACCGGTCGCAAGGAAATCATAGCATTGAAGAGGAGCCTCAGGGCCTTGTTGAAGGGGAAAGGGGTCGACCATGTGACCATTGAGATAGAGTTTGAAAGTGAGGAGTGTAAAACCCGAGATTGTGAGTAGGTGGTACCCCAATGGTCAGCAAAGGTGTTGCCCTGTCTTTACAGATTCCCATACAATGACCCGGTCTTGTCAGAGCTCAACAGGCAGTCTGGCCATTACCGTTTCAGATATGCTTCTGTCGCTTTCCACCCGATAGCGCGTAAGGGTTATCTCCTTGTGTACTGCGTTAAAATGGAGCAGATACCAACGTGGCTTAGTCTGTTCAAACAGAGAGTCCCTCCCATGATAGGAGCCTAGGATGAATTCAGAGGTGGTATCCCTGAAATTATACAGAAGATCCCCTTTGTGATGATGGCCTGCGAGATAGAGCATGCCCTTGTTCTCTACCATCAGGCGGATCAGATTCTCCCTCTCCTGCAAGTCGCTCAGTACCATGTAGGTAAGGAAGGGCTTGCCATAGAGGGGCATGTGCGAAAAGAAGAGCTTGGGCCTGTCATCACTGCTAACCGCCTCCGAAAGCTCTTGGCCCTGGATTCTCCCCAATGTCCTTGCTGCCGTATCCAGCAGATAGAAGGAGACTCCTTTATAGGCAAATGCATGGTAGCGATATTGTCCGACATAGGTCTTCCAGTCTGCAATGCAGTCCTCGCCTGCTCTGATATCATGGTTGCCCTTGACGACATAGGTAGTTATCCCTTTGGATGCGAGCTTGCTTTTGAAGGTAGCAAATGTCTGGAACTCTTCGGTTTTGGCGTTGTCGGTAATATCTCCCACTCCTAGCATTAGGGTGAGATGATGCTCCACATCGCTAGAGGGATGATCACTTTGATAGGTAGAGACCCAATCGTGAAAGAGGGCTTCCTCATAATATACCCCACTGTCCGTCCGATTGAAGTGCTGGTCTGAAGTAAGCAGCAGGGTAAAGGAGGAGGGACTCTCGTATGCATCGGTGATGAGGAAGGTGTTTGTATTTTCTGAAGCCTTCTCTCCATCAAGTATCTCAAGCATGGAGAGGTCACAGGATACGAGAAGAGGCAGGAGCAACACAAGCAGAAGTAACAGAACGAGAAGCAATTGGAGTAGGTGCAACAGGAACTTGGCAGTTTTCACCGGCACGACTCTTTTCATAGCCATACCCCCAACTCCTGCATTGTCTGCTTTTGCTTGGTCGCGTCAGTTATGCAGAGAGAAACGGAGAGCTCCTTGAAGGTGACAAACAGTGATTCGGAAGCATTGTCGCTGAACCTTACCAGTGGCCTGACACGCACGATCAGGGTATCTGTGATAGCCAGTGCAACAGAGAGAGCATAGGAGAAGGAGAGGTGGCTTTCGGGAAGGTCTGGAGAATCTGTTGTTACGAACAGGTTCAGAGCCAACCGTTCAAAGAGCGTTTGACCGAGGGAGAGTGAGAGGTGTGGGGCTATGTTCCAGAGAATTTCGTCATGGCTTGTAGACCAGGCACCTGTCCCATGCAAGCCCAGGCTTGCCCGTATCTTGGTAGGGTAGGCTCTGGATGATGTACCCACTGTCAGGGTATATGCGGTAGTAAGGGATGTGCCCCCGTTTTGCTCACCTTGGGAGAAATAGGACAGGTTCCCCAAAAGAGTACCAGTACATGGGCCATCATTTCCATGGACTTTTTTCTGCATGTGCACCGCTATGGTGGTATCAGGATGGTGCAGGCGAAACACCGCGGTACCAGAAAGATCCTCATTGCCTAGGCCCAGTGTGAAGGAACCCCCGTATTGTGAGCTGCTGGTTATGCTTTCGCTTTGTAGGAGACTGAACATATACAGGGTTGGTGAGGCACCAAAGCCATTGGTCCCGATCATGAGGAATGAAACAATAAAGATAGGCAACAAGCGATGTTTCATGAAAATACCTTACAGCACGAACAGGGAGAGAGCAAGCTGTACCTCTTAGAAAACCTTTTTTTCTGGAAAGGAGCCTTTTCTTTCCCTATACGTAGTATATACTAGCATAGGATCACATATCCAACGTATTGTTTTTAGGGAGTCAGTATGGAACTGTTGCACAAGGAAAACCCACGAACCGTCCGCCTTATAGAGTATTTGTCCCTACTTATAGAAAAAAAGGCAGGGAAAGCTGAATTCCATGCCTATGAGGAAGATCTGCACACTACGAATCCCTTTGAGGTCAATGACGCACTCGACCATGTCCTGAGCCGTAGTGGCGATGTGGAGAGTCTGGCAGGACCTGTGGCCCAGTTTATCCGTGCTGTCAGCAAATCATTGGAAGCCTGTCCAAGACCAACCTATCCCAAGGGCCATCTGCTCCACTCATTGGAAGCTGAAAATATCAAGGTGCAGGGCTTCTGCACTCAGATGCAAAAACTTTCCCAAGAGATTCAGAGAGGTGGGAAAAGAAGCAAAAAGAAACAAGAGCAAGAGCAAGATGCAGATCTTACCACCCTCAAGGCTCTCGTTGCCTCTACCGATCTTCTCTCTTCCCACTATGTGCGACTGCAGAACGAGCTTTTTCCCCTTTTTGAGCAGTTTTATGCCCACCACAGCTGTGTGAAGCTGATGTGGGCTCTCCAGGACAGGGCACTGGCCTGGAGAAAGGAGGTCTTGTCTGACCATGCGTCATTAGCCGAGTTTTGGAAGATCTTCGGACAGTTCTTCTTCCATGTGCAGGTACTGCTCTATCGTGAGGAGCACATCCTGTTTCCTGTTGCCTTTCGGAGCATTGCAGAAGAAAGGGCGACAGGGAAGAACCCAGCTATCCTCTCTCATGCCGACAAACAGGGCTTGGTGCAACCGTCCCTGTTTGTCTCTCCTACAGGTTCCCTTGATTTCGCCGTTTTGGAGCAGGTGTTCATGCTATTGCCCCTGGACATCGCCTTCATCGGGCGTGATGACCGTCTGCAGTTCTACTCTGACCCTCCCCATAGGATATTTCCTCGTTCACCCCAACTGATAGGACGACTGGTACAAAACTGCCACCCTCCGAAGAGTGTGGCGACAGTAGAGAAAATCCTCACCTCCTTCAAGGAAGGGAGTGAGGATTCAGCTGAGTTCTATCTGCATATTGGGGAAAAATTCATCCACATCACGTACTATGCAGTACGTACTGTGGAGGGTTCCTACCTTGGTACCTTGGAGGTGACCCAGGATGCCACCGCTCTCAGAGCGTTGGAGGGGGAGAAGCGACTACTCTAGGGGGTAGGGAAGGGGAGATGTACTCCTTGAGCAAGGTTGCCAGGGGGTTGTATTCCAACTCCAGGACACCCATCTCCCTGACCGCATTTTCCGTGCTGTCTGAAGCATGGGCTGCATTGACGCGGATATTTGTGCCGAACTCGCGTCTGATAGTCCCTGCCGGTGCCTTGTCAGGATTGGTGGGTCCCAAGACATTGCGTATCTCCTCGACTGCGTTGACACCTTCATAGACGAGGACCATGCACTTGACCAGACCGGGCTTTTCCAGGTTTTTCTCATCACAGGTGCTGGGTTTGAGGCCTGACATAAACTCTACGATGGTCTCGAACTGCTCTTCGGAGTACATGTCCCCGAAGCTTTCGGTAAGGATGTCCTGAAGCTTGTCGGGAAGCAGGATGTTGAAGTCCCTTTCCAGCAGCTCCCTTGCCTGCATGCCATACACAGGTGCAAGTCTTTTCTTGAGACCGTCCTTGATGGGCCCATAGAACTGCAGGGCCTGGGCAACGGACATCTTCAGCACCTTCATGCCGATGATGCGAAGCCCTGTCCTGGAGAACATGTCTATGATCATACCGGGGCGGGAGGAAGCGTACTTCCAGTTGTCCGGCTTTATGATGACCAGCGTCCTCTCTGTTTTGTCTGTCTTGTGCCTGGTCTCTATGATGTTTTTCTGGTCTGGTAACCAGGAAGCAAACAGGGAGAGGGTGGTATCAGCCTCACTTTGGGTCAGGGCGGTCAGGACCGCGGGCTCAAAGTAGGAGACTTTGGTCTTGCGCTCATCGGTGAAGATGAGGTCTGCATAGGTGTCACGGATTGACTGGCCTGTGACCATCTCCACAGCACTGTAATCAGGCTGGAAGGCTCCGCATACCTGTGCAAGTTCCTTGCATGGGTCTTCACCGCGGAATACCAACAAAAGGGATCGGTGGCGATAGCCACCGGAGGGAGCGAGATTTTGCTCGACATAATCGCCGAGTATTACAGAAGCGATGAAGCTCTCTGCCTTTTCACGGGTTCGGATGATCGAAGCGTAATCCTGAGCTATCTTCAGATCCATGGCGATCATCTGAGCGCCAACAAGTTCCAACGATATGCGTGATAAGAGTCTGGACAAGACCCCTCCTGTACGACTTTTTGCTACAGTATATGGGGTCACCAGAACATATGATAAGGACTGTTCCATGAAGCCTCCTTCTAAGATGTCTGTATTCACAATCCTACAAGGGGTTGCCTCCATTTGTCCATCACAGTTGAGAGAAAAAGTGTTCAAATAACAACAATTTGGCAAGATTCCATAGCAGTAAGCGACGCCGCATGGTTCTCTGGGGTAGTCCCTGCACAACAGGTGCTGTCGACGGTGATGGTAAGGTCCGGTCGGAAGGCCTTCAGGATCAGTGCATTGGAGATGACGCAAATATCGGTACAGACACCCACCAGAGTGACAGATGTGATGTCAGGCCTCTCGGAGATGGCTTTGGCCATCTCTACAGATCCGAAAGTAGGCTTTTCGAAGAACCTAGCCTTAGGGGCATACTCCTGCAAATCTTCAATGAGCTCGTGGCCTTCGGTTCCCTTGATGCAGTGTTCTACAGGAAGGTTTTTCCCCTCCGCACTGGAGAGGTACTCCTCGTTGTGCGTATCGAGGGTGAACCAGAGTTCTCCCTGATGGGAGGCTATCTTGTCCTTGGTTCTTTGGACTATCGCCTGGGCCTCTTTGGTTCCCAAGGCGCCGTACACAAAATCCTTTTGCATGTCGATTACGATAAGAAGTGGATCAGAATGAGGTTTTCCATAATCCGTGTGTTGAACAGTAGGCATAGACATCTCCATGATCTTTATCGGTAAAGACTGCGGTGGCCATACTATTGCTCTTGATGTCACTGCGTCGTACCGTTTGTTTTGTGACGAAAACGATAAACTTGATATGATGGTCATCAGACTGGGGATGGGGCTTGCTGCCCACATTCACATAGAGCAGGCCGTCACGTCGCTTGAGCTCAGGGGCGTGATACTCAGAGCCTTCCCCATTCTCCTTGACCTTCAATCTTTCCATTGGCTGGCCACAGCAGACCAGTGAATGCCCACCATTTTCGACCAGTTCCACAATAGAGTGGCAGACCGGACACCTGAAAAAAGCAATATTTCTGGCCATAGTGTCTCCTTCTGCCTTAAACGTACCGCTCTTCTGCGAAATATCCAAGCGTTTCCTTACCGAATCTTAGCCTTTTGCTGATTCCCTGCATATTTTTCTACACGTGTATGATGCGTGAAGCTGAAAAGTGATGAGGGCTTCACACCCCTCCCTTTGTATGGTAGGCTGTTACATTGCATAACGCTTATGGGGGAATGCGATGAATCTCATGTTGCAGGAAAAGGAACCTTCCTTCCTGTATGAAACACCACTGGTGCACCAGAGTTCTTTCTGGTCACAGGTCAAACAAAACCAAGGCTACCAGACCAAAGCCTTCGACATTAAAGTCCGCTCTTCAGACATATCGACCCTTGGGGGGTCTTCCTATCTGCTTGACGATGTATTGGTGCTTCTCAGCCCGATAAACAAAAAGCAGACCATAGGATATGTTCCCTACGGTCCGGTTCTCAAGCCTTTGGAAGACAAGATGGGCCCCTTTTTGGAAGACCTCTCGCTTCAGCTGCAGGAGAAGTTGCCGGACCACTGTATCCTGCTCCGATACGACCTTCCCTGGCAACGTATCTGGGAAGAGGAGGATGTGTCGCTGCAGGCACAACAGTTGCGCCTTAACTGGGGAACCTCATCCCATCAGATACGTAAGGCATGCTCTGACCAGTTGCCCAGCGACACCATGTTTGTCGATCTCAGAGGAAGTGAGGAAGAGCTGCTCGCCCGCATGCACCACAAGACCCGCTACAACATCGGCCTCGCAAGGCGCAAAGGGGTAGAGGTCAGGGAGGTCGGGCACGAACACCTGAGTACTTTCTACGCACTCTACACAGATACCTGCCAACGCAACAACATCCAGCTGCACGACCTCAAGTTTTTTGAGTCCTTGTTCCTTTCGGAAGGGGAGAAGCCCTATTTTTCCCTTCTCATTGCCTATCTTGATGGAAGGCCTCTCTCTGCTATGTTTCTTACCCGTTCAGGAAACCGAGCGACCTATCTCTATGGAGCCTCATCCTCCTTCAGGCGCAACAGCATGAGCACGTATGCTCTGCAGTGGGGTGCGATGCAACTGGCCCGCTCGTGGGGATGCACAAGCTATGACCTTTTCGGGGTCTCTCCCAACGAGGATAAGGATCATCCTTTGAGCAGCCTGACCACCTTCAAGAAAGGCTTCGGAGGGGAGTTCTTCCACCGCATGGGGTGTTGGGATTTTCTCTATGACCAAGATACGGGTGAAGAGCTCTACGCTCGTGAAATGACAGCCAAAGGGTATCACTGCCGCTGAAACAGCAGGGTGACATCTCCTCCACATACCATACCAATTGACCCTGCCTTCGTATTGTCAAGCCCATACTCGACAATGCCTTCAGGCAGGGCAGTGTCTGATAGCATCGCCTTTGCATGGGCGATGGTATGGGCCTCCACAAGGCCGCCGCCCACTGTCCCTTGTGTCGACCCATCGCCAAAGACCGCGATCTGAAAGCCTACCTCACAGGGAGCGGAGCCGCTTTTCTTGACCACCCGTGCAAGAACAAATCCTGTCCTGTGCGCTAGGGTTCTCAATAACCTGGGATCCAGACGCACACTGGTGGTATCTTTTCTGTATACGCTGATGATCTGTGCCATGATGCTGATGGCAATCTCCGCTGCCGTCACAGCCCCTATGGAAAGTCCGATGGGAGAGTAGACTTCGCTCAGAGCCTCTTCACTGATACCGTGATTTTTCAGATTGTCCATGGTCTTCGCCACCTTGTTCCTGCTGCCTATCATGCCGATGTAGGAGTGGGGGAGGTCCAGACACCGTTCAAGACAGAACTGGTCAAAGCCATGCCCACGCGTAACAATGACAAAGTAGGGCTTGATCCAGTTCTGCTTGGTTTGCAGGGTCTCTGCAAAGGGAGCGCAATACAGCGAGGCTTTCGGATAGAGGGTGCTGTTGCAGAATTCCTTCCGTTCATCCAGGATGCTGATCTCCATCTCAAGAGCAGTTGCCAGCTCATAGAGCTCCTTGGCGATATGCCCTCCTCCACAGATGATCAGCTCGACCTTGGAATCCAACCTCTCGGTAAGAAGATCCTCGTCATCCCAAGTGTGTGTATGAACGGACAGTGAGGCTACCTTCTCAGAGCCTGAGAAGATGGCCTCATCCCCTACGCCTTCGCCTGTGAGGACGGTCTTGCGTATAAGATCTCCCTTCTTAAGCTGTTCAAGCAGTGTCGTATAGTAATTGTTCATGAATGCTCCTAATTGCTAGGCTACTGCGTCTGGCACAGAAACCAATGCATGCCTCTCTACCTGCAATCTCAAAACAGAAAACCTAGTATCTTCTGTTTTGAGGATAGCATGTAAAAGATGAATAATCCATTGAATTTATGTTCGAATAATGGTTAAATACAAGGAGAATGACCGTTCCTGGGGTTGGCTTCTCACTATGTTGGTATCGCCTACACTCTTTGGAACAAAGGATGGACAATGGTAAAACTGACTTCCTTGGTAAAGACAGCCGGCTGTGCGGCTAAGCTTTCCCCTACGCAACTGCATGAAGTGTTGGATTCGATCCCCCATATCCGGTGTCCTGAGCTGGTGGGAGGGTATGAGAATAGTGACGATGCCCTGGTCTACCGACTTGAGGACGGGACTCTGGTGATCCAGACAGTGGACTTTTTCCCTCCCATGGTCGACGACCCCTACACATTCGGGCAGGTCGCTGCGGCAAATGCACTCAGTGACATCTACGCTATGGGAAGCGAACCGAAGATCGCCATGAACCTTATCTGCTTTCCCTCCTGCCTGGAGCTGGATGTGATGAGGCAGATCATGCTTGGAGGGCAGGACAAGGTAGCCGAAGCGGGTGCTGTGATAGCCGGTGGCCATACCATAAGCGACCCGACCCCCAAATACGGGCTGTGTGTCACAGGATTCGGCAAGGAGGATTTGCTCTGGAAGAATGAGGGGGCAAGGGAAGGCGACCTTCTTGTGCTGACCAAAAAGCTTGGGGTGGGGATCATAAATACAGCTGTAAAAGCAGGGATCGCCAGTGAAGAGGCGGCCCAAGATGCGATACATAGCATGATAAAGCTGAACAAGTACGCCCGTGATGAGGCCATCACCCATACCGTCCATGCCGCCACCGATGTTACTGGCTTCTCCCTGTTGGGGCACCTCTACGAGATGGCCTCATCAAGTGGTGTCTCTATGGTTGTGGAACATGAAAAGGTGCCTATGTTCGAGTCGGCAAAGGCTTATTCACGTGCTGGCATGAACCCAGGAGGGCTCTTCAACAACAAGGAGTACCTCCAGGACAAGGTCACCTTTGAGAAAGAACTTCCAGAAGAGATCATCAACATCCTGTATGATCCTCAGACATCCGGAGGCCTTTTGTTTGCTATGCCTGCTGAAGATGCAAAGCAGTACTGCGAACAAACCGGATTTTATATCATCGGACAGGTGGAACAGAAGAGAGAGTGTTATTTGCTGGTTCGATGATTACTGCTTAGCCAGAAAGCCATCCAGTACCTCAAGGACCGAGCCTCCGATAGCCTTGGCCTTATCGCTGACTGTAGTATAGTCAGCCTCAAGGCCTCGCGGGTCGATGTCTGCAATCTTGAAGCCGTTGGGTACCTCAAGGCCGTTGTTGAGCAGCCCCCTGATCATACCGTCAAGAGTTGCGTACACAGGCTCTTCTCCCACATGGGCGATGACCTCCCCTGTCTTTACCAGATCCCCGATCGTGTGGTCACTGGTGAATACTCCCTCTGCAGGGCTATGGATGACTCGTTCGCGTCCATAGCCTGCGATGATGCCGGGAATGCCGGTGTTGGCTATGGCCTCTCCATCCCTGATAACCCTTCCCAAGCTGTGTCCGCGTTTTGTCTCAATGACCACATGGCAATCAACGCCTGCTGTAAAGCCAGGGCCCAGGGCTATGACTAGCGGTGCGCTGTCTATCCTGGTTCCCAGGTTCCTCTTCGCCAGGATCGCATCGATGATGCATACCGGCTTGAGTTTTTCCAACGAAACCCCTTGTGGATCGACAAGCAGGGGAACCATATGCCTTTGCATAACGCTCATTGCCTCATCGACATCCTTGCATCGTTTTGCCAACATGTCCTCTACTTTGGTCGACCCTTCAAACATCGCCTGGGCAAAACTTACTGTAGTTCTGATGACCGTAGGTTTCTCTGTCTCAAGCACCACTACAGGGTAGCCTGCATTGACCAGGCGCATGATGACCCCTGTTGCCAAGTCCCCTCCACCCCGTACGACAACCAGATGCTTTGCAAAGTCGCGGAGGGCTTTCCCTGTGCGTCCGTTCTTCTCCTTCATAATCTGGGCAAGCACACTGAGGGCGATCTCGCTGGGGGTTTCAGTGCCTATGTCGAGCCCTATGGGACAGAATATCCGGCTCGTATGCTCAGAGGGTCCGCTGATTCGTTCAAACAGCATCCTTGCCTTCAGATGCGAACCCAGTATACCGATATACGGGGTGGAAGTGGCAAGCAGAAGCTCCAAGGCATCCTGGTCAAAGGTGTGCGAAGCTACCACAGTGTAGGTAAACCTGTTGATGCTGACCCGTTGCAAACCCTCTGCAATACTGGGAGCGACCACTATGTCCTTTGCATAGGCAAAGAGTTCGGCCGTTGCATATTCTGAACGTGTCTCCACCACCTGGAAACCATATCCCAAGCTATGGGCAAGGTTTGCGATGGCTTGGTTGACATGCCCCCCTCCGATGAGCAGCAGGTTGGTCAGAGGTATTGGCAGGGTCAGGAAGTGTTCGTCCCCTGCATGTTCAATGCGCTTGTCAAAACCCTCTTGGAGGCTTTTTTCTGCGTGTGCCAGGAGGGAGTCATCACTGACACCTACCTTCTCATGTGTTGAGGATAGGAGAAAACGAGAACTTTTCGGATTCAGGCTGAAACCGAATACAAAGGGTATGCTTTTTTGTTCCCATCCCTTGGCCATTCCAAAAAAAGGCCTGTCTCTGTGATGATCGACCACCTGGATGAAGAGGGATACTTCTCCGGCACCTTTCTTCGCTTCCTGGTCAACGGTGAAGCTGACAGAGAAATCCTCATGTCGTTCCTTGAGGGCCCTTTTTGCCTGCTCGACAGCAAAAGCCTCCAATGCTCCTCCCCCGATGGTGGATGTTGTTGCCCCGGTGGTCTCTACCAGCATGCTCCCTTGGTTTCGGGAAGCGGAGCCAGTGGTGTTGAGGATGGTAACCAAGGCAAAGGGGGATGATTTCTCTTCTAGTTCACTTGCACGATAAAACAGGGGTTTGTTCATGATGGGTTCCTATGGATGAGTTGGTCGGTCAAAAGGTCACCAAACCAAATCGGGTATGGTTGTGAAACTGAAGCGGCGAGGCTTCGGTACTGCTCACTATCCTCTATTCTGCTCTGATTACAGAGTACCAGGGTTTTGCCTCGTACTCGTTTCAAGATGCCTTGTTTGTGTTCCAACAGTTTGCTGTAGGTCTTAAGGGTTACTGTCTCCTCTGAAAAATCTGGGAGGTAGTGCTCTGAGCCGAAGCAATGATCGGAAAAAGGCTTCCCAATGAGGCCCATTGCAACTAGGGCCAGGGTTCCTGTTACAAACGGAGGGATCACAGGGTCGCGCTCTTGGTGAAGTTTGAGACCCAGGTTCATCGAGCCGTCTGCTTCAAGGATCACTACGTCATAGCGATCAAGGAGAGCTTCCAGGTTTTCCAGGGGAGGGGCTATGCACTTGTGAGCAACATGGGTGTAAAAGACCCGTTCCCCTTTGGAAGGGTTGTAGGAAAGGGCCCTGTCATCAAGGAAGTAGGTATCGCACCCATACTCCCTGTCTTTGGGAAGCAAGAGCTTGGTGGTGGTGGATACCAAAACGCGTAGATCCTTGTGGGAATAGTGTCTTGCAAGAAGGACCATGGCTGTGGTCTTTCCCCCACTTCCCGTAAGGGCAAGGCAACGCTTTGCCGGGGAGAAGTAGAGAGAGAGCTTTTCCAATAGATGTTCCATAAGATAATGGTACCACCTTCGCTTTTGGCTTGCAAGTCGGAACTCTTATATAAGTAGGCAAACAGCGTAGGGTGTGTACAATAAAAGGTATGAACACTAAAAAAACAGAAGAGTATGTAGGAGTCGATCTGGTCGGCAACCGGTATGTGATGTGCATCATCAAGTCAGACAAGAGCAGCCCACGCTACAGCAGCGGGCGCAACGACACAGAAGGGGGGCAGTTGAAGTTCCTAGGAAAGCTATCGGAGGAGAGTGAACTGCTTATCCCCGATTCCCCTCTGGCCATTCGTGCCTTGCTCGTATTTGGAGAGGAGCGGGTGCATATAGCTTCGATGGGAAGCCTCTGGTCGGCCTGGGAGAGGGCAGGGGTCAGGCGGGGTACTGCCATGGCAAAGTTCGCCGCCCTCTATCTGGCGGATGAGAGTTTGCCTCCCTTGAAGCTGACTAAGGAGCAGAAAGCCCAGATTCATGCTGACCATGCCTTGGAGTTGGAACAGATACAACGCATAGGTGACGATGCAAGCCGTATTGGGGAGGCTGTGCTCAACGGCAGTGCCACTTCAAAGGATTGTGAAGTTGCGATACGCAACCAATACCAAAGCGGCATCAAACCCTCCAGCTCAAGCAAGGAAGAGGTTCTCATCCCTCTCTTTGATGAGGATGATGAGTCTTTTCTTGCCCGGCTCTACAGATCCTTGGAGAAGATTCACTAGTGCTGCCAGGAAAGGGGAATGATACATTACGCGAGATTAGATCCAAGAGAAAGGACGCCATAAGCGTCCTTTCCCCATCACATACATTTTACAGTATACAGTAAAAAATACAGTATACATTTTTTCGCGTAGTCTCCCTTAGCGGGGGATTGCAAGAATGTCCTTCAACTCAGGATTCTTCTGTATGTTCAAGGCAAGGTCACGTTCCCTTCCCTTGTTTACATAATCCTTATCCTCGAAGGTGTAGTGGAAGTTGGTATGGATGTCGTAGGTGCCTTCCATCAGGGCGAAAGCATCCTCGGTCATAACCAGCTCCTCGTCGGTTGGAATGACAAAGATCTTTACCTTTGAGTCGTCAGTGCTGATCTCAAACTCACCATTGCGGCAGAAACTGACCTCATTCTTGTGCAGATCGAGCTTAGCTCCAATGACTTCGATGCCTTTGCAAGCACCCTTGCGGATATGGGGAGCCATCTCGCCGACACCTGCGGTAAAGACGATGGCATCAACACGCCCCTCAAGCAATGTAGCATAGCCGCCGATATACTTGGCAAGGCGGCGACACTCCATATCGATGCTCAGCTGGGCTTTCGCATCTCCACCCATAGCGGCTTTTCGCACATCACGGCGGTCACTTCTGCCACAGAGGCCGATGAGTCCGCTCTTCTTGTTGAGGGTGCTGTCCATCTCGTGTGCTGTCATGCCGGTGTTGTCCATCATGTAGGGGATGATGGCAGGGTCGATGTCCCCTGAACGAGATCCCATGATAAGACCTTCGAGGGGGGTAAGACCCATGGAGGTATCTACACAGACACCATTCTTTACCGCACAGGCAGAAGCTCCGTTGCCAATGTGACAGATGATGACGTTGGTATCCTTGTTCTCCTTGCCCAGGAGCACTGCGGCCCTCTTGGCACAGTAGAGGTGACTGGTTCCATGGAAGCCGTAGCGACGAACATTGTAGTCGGTATACCACTCGTAGGGCACAGCATACATGAAGGCCTCCGGTGGCATGGTCTGGTGCCAAGCCGTATCCAGGACAATAGCCTGAGGAACATCGGGCATTGCCTTGCGGGCAGCCTCAATTCCCATGATATTGGCCGGCATGTGCAACGGCCCCAATGCGATTACAGACTTCAGCTTCTCGACGACCTCATCGGTTATCAGAGCTGACTGTTTGAACACCTCACCCCCGTGCAGGACACGGTGTCCCACAGCCCCGATCTCAGAGAGGCTCTTGATGACACCATAGTCAGAATCGAGCAACATCCTGATGATCAGCTCGATGGCTTCCTTATGGGTAGGCGAAGAGAACTTGGTCTTGTATTCACCATTGCCTGTCGCTTTGTGTTCGATGGTCGAATATTCCAGGCCGATGCGTTCTACCACACCGACGGCCAGAATGTCCTTGTTGTCCCAGTCATACACTTGGTACTTGGCAGACGAACTGCCACAGTTCAAGGTTAGAATTACCATGAAAGACTCCTATATTGTAAAAAAATTGTTCTCGTCATAAGAAATAAGTCCCACGACATTAAACCACTTCCTCAAGGAATAATCAACTGAAGCGAAAGGACAGACCCTAATTCTTTACCCATATGAGGAAACTTCTGCTTGTTTATATCCTACTGTTTTTGTGGGCCCTCCCTGGGAAAAGCACACTCTCCCTCTCATTGTTCCCTGATGAGAGACGGTATGCGCTCTCTCTGGCCCATCAGGGACCCTCCTGTGGCTGGGATGGACACGTGACGTTTTCGGAGCCAGATGAACTGGTCATGATGCTTCCCTCCCGTTTCAAGGTTGTATCGGGAGATGCTTCGGTAAGCTTGGGCTATGCCGGGTTTTGGCAGGAGTATGCCCTGTTGCCCCTGTTTGCACGTGAGCAGGCTCTGCTCTACCAGACTCAGGGTCATGCCATGGTGATGCTTCCAGGGGTGAGAGGAAAAAGTGCAATAGGATATGAGCGAATGTCTTCGTTAGGGACTCTGTCTCTGATTGCATGGATGCACACAAGAGAGGAAGCCTCCTCTTTTCAGACCGAGTGGGGCTCTGATCATGCTGGGTGGGGCTTTGCTTCCAAGGCTTTTCTCAAAACAATACCCCTTGAACTGAAAGCAGAGTTGCTCGTTACTCCAGTGAAAGGGATAGAGGTCTTTATCGCATCCACATGCACCTACGGATCCTCACAAGTGGGATTTTCCTATGGCTTGGCTCCCTACCCCACACGCTACTCGCTGAGCCTTGATCTGAAGGGCAAAGCCTTGCAAGCTTCCTTTGTGATGAATGATTGGTTAGGCTCTGAGCCGATCTATGGGGGGTTCTCTGCCATGCGAAAAAGGAACCAGAGTTCTGTGGTGAGGTTTCCCTTGGGAAGGGGGTATGTTCGCCTCTCCTTTACCGACACCTACGAGTTCAAGGCGAAGGGAGGCCAAGTGGGGTCACTTCTGTTGCAGGCCTCTCTTTTCGGCCCTTTTGGGCAGATGACTTTCCAGTATGGAGGGTCTCGGGATCTGTCGAATAGCCCCTTTGAGGGGGGTGAATTCAAGGTTTCCCTGGTTCTCTACAAGGCTGTATTCTCCTATGCAGGGGAGGGGTATGTGATAACCCTTACCGATTCGCTTGCCATCGGTAAAGGAATCGGTACATGGAAGCTTACAAAGCAGAGGGGAAAGGCAGTCTCCCTCTCCATTTCATACACTGTCACCAGCGACCGATGAGTTGGATTTCAGGACAGAGTTGTATACCCGTCCTGTTAAATACCTCTTTTTGCATAAGGCAGAGGAGGGCATAGACATCACTGGAAGTCGCTTTGCCGTTGCTGTTGACAATGAAGTTGCAATGCCTGTTGCTTATCATTGCCCCTCCGATGCTTGTGCCCCGGAACTCGCATGCTTCAAGGAGTTTGCCGGCATACTCGCCTGGGGGGTTGGCGAAGATGCTGCCCAAACTCGGATTCTCGTAGTGGCCTTTCTCCTTGCGCTTGCGCTTCACCTCGTCCTTCTGCTTCCTGGCCTCTGAAGTTTTCAGGGTAGGGTTCAGTCTGAAGCCAGCTTCATAGATGATGATATCCTTCCTGCCGGTAAAGGGGGAGTAACGATAGGAGAATTCGTCGCAGTGTGTCTGTTTCCTATGGAGCTTGCCATCGAAGGTCATGTAGTCCACATAGTAGAGCAGGGTGCCGATAGCCATGCCGTTGGCTCCGGCGTTGCCGTAGATGGCGCCTCCCACACTGCCGGGAATTCCCCCGAGCAGCTCCAGGCCTGAAAGTCCTGCTTCCAAGGAGAAGTCGATGGCACGGTCAAGGGCGAGCCCGCTGCGTACGCAGAACATCTCGCCTTGCACATGCCTTCTCGCCAGGTGGGTGGTAATGATGGTAAGACCGGCGATCCCCTGGTCGCTGATCAGGGAATTGGTCATTCCTCCAAGCACCGTTATGGGCATAGCGTTTTTTTCTGCATAGGCGAGCAGGGCTCGCAACTCTGCAAAATCTGTCGGATAAGCGGCCAGATCGGCTTTTCCTCCCGTGTTGATGGAGGAGTAATGGGCGAGGGGAAGGTTGGCAACCAGCATATCTTCAAGGTTGATTTTTTCATGGCTATTGCGTACATTGATAGGCATGGAGATATCTTACCCCCTTTTTCTGGGGTGGGCAACATAAAGGAGCTCTCAATGCCAGTTTCCCTCTACAACACCATGAGTCGCAGTGTAGAAAAGTTTGAACCCATAGACGATGGGGAAGTGGGCCTATATACATGTGGACCAACTGTTTATAACTATGCACATATCGGAAATCTCAGGACATTCCTATTTGAAGACCTCTTGAAGCGAACCCTTATTTTTTCAGGATATCCAGTCAGACATGTCATGAACATCACCGATGTGGGACACCTCACCGATGATGGTGATGAAGGTGAGGACAAGCTGGAGAAGATGGCCCAGAAGACCAAAAAGACCGTATGGGATATCGCTGAGTTCTACACCAAGGCCTTCTTCAGTGACTTTGACCAGCTTGGTATGCTGCATCCCGATGTCACCTGTAAGGCTACTGATCACATACCTCAGATGATAGAGCTCATCGAGCGTTTGGAAAAGAATGGGCACACCTATGTAAGTGGTGGCAATGTCTACTTCAGCATCGATTCCATTGATGACTACGGCAAGCTTGCCAAGCTCGATCTGGAGAGCCTTCGCACCGCTGTTCGCGATGATGTGGCTCAGGATGCCAACAAAAGGAACAACAAGGATTTTGTCCTTTGGTTTACCAAGAGCAAATTCGGCGAACAGTCTATGATGTGGCCTTCCCCCTGGGGAAGAGGCTTTCCCGGCTGGCACATAGAGTGCTCTGCGATGAGCATGCACTACCTTGGGGAGCAATTTGATATCCACTGTGGCGGCATTGATGCCATCCCTGTTCACCATACCAATGAGATAGCCCAAAGTGAGGCGGCAAGCGGGAAGAAGCCCTGGGTGAAGTATTGGTTGCATGGGGAGTTCCTCCTCGATGAGACGGGCAAGATGAGCAAGAGCAAAGGTGAGTTCCTCACCCTTGCACTGCTGAAGAAGAAGGGGTACGATCCTATGGACTACCGATTCTTCTGCCTTGGAGGGCACTACCGCAGTCAGCTGAAGTTCTCCTTTGACTCCCTGAGCACTGCAAAGACTGCAAGAAAAAATGTAAACGACCGTATCATAGCCCTCAAGCGTGAGGGTGCACGAACCATAGAGATAACGAGCCAAAAGGCCTTGGCCTATAAGGAGGCCTTCACTGAACATATTCAGAATGACCTCAACACCCCCCGGTGTCTTGCAGACCTTTGGGGCGTTCTCAAGGATGACGAGCTCTCTTCGGATGAGAAATACTCCTTGGCCCTTGGCTTCGACCAGGTCTTCGGCCTTGGGCTTGCAACTTTGCAGGTTCCCATCGTTGAGGCCATAGATGATCCTAAGGCGCTAGCTCTCCTTCAGAAACGAACAGAAGCCAAACTGGCAAAAGATTGGATCCTTGCAGATGCGATCAGGGAAGAGTTGGATGCGTTGGGCTACCTTGTCAAAGATACAGCCTCTGGGCCCTCTTTGGAAAAAAAGATGTAACTTGGTTACCAGTGAGTTGTTAAAGTTATGGAAATACAGAGCAACGATGAGCAGGCGTTCAAGCAAGTTTATGAGCAGGTTTTCCCGGTTTTGATGCGTGTTGTATATCATGTCACCAACAATCAGGATTTAGCTGAAGAGATTTGCCAGGAGGCTTTCATCAGATTTTATGACAAGGGTATGGTTTTTCCCTCCCTTAATGATGCCAAGTACTGGCTCATTAGGGTATCGAAGAATCTGGCCATCAACCAGGTAAAGCGGAAGTCGCGTGAGATGGTGATGGTCGACAAGCTGAAGAAGTATCCTACTTCACACTCCAACTCAAAAGGGGGTGAGCAGGTTCTCATAGAAAAAGAGACCCGCAAGCAAGTACAGGATGCGATAGACCAGCTTCCGGAGAAATTCCGGCTTGTCATTGTGATGAAAGAGTATACGGATATGGACTACAAGCAGATTGCCCAGGTTTTGCACATTTCCGAAAGTAATGTGAAGGTGAGAGTGTACAGGGCACGAAAGATGCTGGAGTCACTGCTTACCCAGGAGTAGCCTATGTGTGTAGATGATGAATTGTTGAATACCTATCTTGATGGTGAGCTTGATGAGCCATGGAGAACACAGGTTGAGGAACATCTAGGATATTGTAATGCGTGCAGACAGCGCCTCGATCAGCTGAGAGAGCTGCAACAGCGTATAGCTTCTGCGGTTCTTCCTGACGAGGATATCAGTCTGAGGCAGGATAGGGTTCTCGCATTTTTTGAAAAAAGCAGGTTTCCCATGAAAGACAAGAAGATGCATATTTTTCGAAAGAAAGTTCAAGTCAGACTTGTTCCTGCTCTGATGACGACTGCTGCCGCTTTTGTCGTAGTGTTTATCGGATCCTTTGTGCTGTTCGGCACCAATTCCAGCCAAGCCCAGGATATCCTTCCTGGTATTGCAACCCCTATGGACAGTGCAAATGTCCGTCAGGTTTCAGACACGCAGAGTGTCACCTTGGACTCCTTCTCCTTGGAACAGATAGTGCAGCATCTTGATGCCATGGGATACGCAGTCAAGTTGGAAGTAAAGGCTGTAACGCCTCTGGAATAGTGTTTTCCCTCCTTGTTTCCCCTCATCGAAGGCTCTACATTGACTTGTAGAGCCTTCTCAATTCTGGTAGTATACATCCAATATTTTTCTCGCCGTAGGAGGCCCATTGTGAAGGCAGTAGAGTTGCCAAAGGCTTACGATCCAAAGGATTTTGAAGACCGTATTTATGAAGATTGGATGAAAGACGGTGCGTTCAAACCTGTCGAAGGAGATGCTTCTCCCTTTACCATAGTTATGCCTCCTCCCAATGTCACCGGCATTTTGCATATGGGCCACGCCCTGAACAACTCCTTGCAGGATATCCTTACCCGCTTCTACCGTATGAACGGCAGGCCCACACTGTGGGTGCCTGGAACCGACCATGCAGGCATAGCCACCCAACATGTTGTGGAGCGCCAGTTGGCAAAAGAGGGGCTTCGCCGTCAGGACATCGGACGCGAGAAGTTCCTTGAACGCACCTGGCAGGTGAAGGATAAGCACCATGCGACCATCAAGAGCCAATTGGAGAAGATCGGTTGTAGCTGTGACTGGAGCCATGAGCGTTTCACTATGGACGAGGGCCTCAGCAAGGCAGTTCGCGAGAGCTTTGTCCTTCTCTATGAACGCGATCTCATCTACAAGGGTGAGTATCTAGTCAACTACTGCCCCAAGTGCGGCACTGCCCTTGCCGATGACGAGGTTGAGCACCAGGAGCTTGCAGGAAATCTCTGGGATATCCGCTATCCCTATAGCGAAGGGGAAGGGTACATCACTGTCGCCACCACCCGTCCTGAGACTATGTTCGGCGACGTTGCTGTTGCCGTTCATCCTGATGATGAGCGTTACAAGAACATTGTAGGGAAACTGCTTGACCTTCCTCTGACCGACCGCAAGATCCCAGTCATTGCCGACAGCTTTGTCGACATGAGCTTTGGCACCGGTATGGTGAAGATCACCCCGGCGCACGACCCGAATGACTGGCAGTGTGGCAAACGCCAGGGCCTTGAGGCTATCAACGTCCTGAATCCTGACGGGACGCTCAACGACAACTGTCCTGAAAAATATCGGAATCTCTCTGCCGAAGATGCAAGGAGGCTTGTGGTCGAAGACCTCAAGGCTCTGGGCGTCCTGGTCAATGAGAAGGTGCATACCCACGAGGTAGGGCACTGCTATCGTTGTCACTCGGTCATTGAACCCTACCTTTCGAACCAATGGTTTGTCAGGATGGAGGGGATGGCCAAGAAGGCCCTTGAGGCTTGGAAAAATGACGAGGTGAAGTTTTTCCCCAAGCACTGGGAGAACACCTATATCCATTGGCTTGAGAACATCCATGACTGGTGTATCAGCCGTCAGCTCTGGTGGGGACATAGGATCCCTGTATGGGAGTGCACCGAATGTGGCAAGCTCATCGTTGCAAAAGAGGATCCTACCCACTGTCCCGCCTGCAATTCAACAAGCATTGAGCAGGAAACGGATGTTCTGGACACTTGGTTCAGCTCCTGGCTCTGGCCTTTCAGCACCCTTGGCTGGCCAGAGAATACAGCGGACATGCAGACCTACTTCCCCACCAGCACACTGGTCACCGGTTATGACATCATCTTCTTCTGGGTCTCGCGCATGATCATGGCCTCCTTGGAGTTTTTGGGGGAAGTTCCCTTCAAGGACATCTACATCACGGGCCTGGTACGTGACAAGCAGGGGCGCAAGATGTCCAAGAGCCTGGGCAACGGACTCGATCCCTTGGAAGTGGTCGACCGCTATGGCGCGGATGCCATGAAGTTTACCCTCAGCTATATGGCGACCCAGGGGCAGGACATCCTTATCGACATGGAGTCCTTCAAGATGGGGTCGCGTTTTGCCAACAAGATCTGGAATGCCGCACGCTTCCTGTTGATGAACCTAGAAGGGGCAACTCTGCTGGATGTAAAGCAAATAGAGCTTTCCACCATGGACAAGTGGATCTATAACCAGCTTAACGGGGCTGCCCTGAAGGTCAAGGTAGCCATGGAGAACTACAAGTTCAACGATGGGGCGCAGGCTGTCTATGACTTCTTCTGGAATGATTTCTGTGACTGGTATGTAGAGAGTGCCAAACAGGGCCTCTATGCAGAGGAGCAGGCTAAGAAGGATAGGGTAGTCACGCTGCTGCTTGACCTGCTTGCATCCTCCATGCGCCTGATGCATCCTTTTGTAAGTTTTATCACTGAGGAGATCTATCAGAAGCTTCCCAATGTCAGCGACTCTCTGATCACCAGTGCCTATCCAGTGTACCAGGAAGAAAAATCCTTCCCAGAGGATGCTCTGCTTGTTTCCAGGATGCAAGAAGCTGTCACGCTGTTGCGTTCAGTACGCAGCGAACTGGGCATCCCTGTGGACAAGAAGATCCGCTTTGCAATCAAGGCCGACAAGGATTTCATTGCAAGCGATTTCTTTAGAGAAGAGAAGGACCTCATCGCCTCCTTTGTCGGGGCTTCGGATCTGACAATCGATACTGAGGATTCTCTGGATGTTACTGGTGCCTTCCCTGTGGCAGGAACCGGCTATGAGGGTTTTGTCTTTGTCAGGGAGGCCATCGACCTGGAGAAGGAGATCGCCCGCCTACAGAAGGATAGGGAGAAGAACGAGAGTAGCCTTGAGGGTGTTATGAAGAAGCTCTCCAATGAGAAGTTCCTCACCAATGCCAAGGGAGAGGCCATCGAGAAGGAGCAGGCTAAGAAGGCTGAGTTTGATGAGAAGATTGAGAAGGGAGCCAAGCATATTGAGCTGTTGAGGTCTTTCCTGTAGGGCTAGGATGCAGAAGTGACAGGCCCCTTCTGCATGAAGAGAGCCCTTATGATCATCCATCATATAAAATATCATACCTGTAGAATAGCATTGTAGAATTGTGCATAGCAAAACAACAGGCGGCTCCCTTGGGGGAGCCGCCTGTTGTTTTGCTCTTGCTTTGCCCCAGCAGTTGCAAAGTACTTTCCTGCTGTAGTCTGGGATCTCCTGATGTTTTGGTTGTCTTCAAAGGGTATTTTCGTACATACATGCATTTTTTTTTATCGCATCGTACGATATAGTATGACTCTAGGCATATCAGAAAAGGGACTTGCAGAAACTGAGGAAGATGAGATTGACTGGAGCTTGCCCCTAGAGTTTTTCATGAGGCAAGCTGGTGTCCTTAGTTTGGCAATTCACCCTCTGAGAAAGTCCTTTGCATCCTCTGCAGCGCCTCATTGAACTGCTTGGCAGTCCTTGTATCCTGGATCCACAGCACAAGGCTGACAGTCATATCGATTAGCAGGATGGAGATCCCAAGGGATACTGCCATGGATATGCTGGTGAGAATCCCTGCAAAATGGAGAGCCGATAGGATTGCCGCTTCAAGCAAGATAAGATGTATCAAAGCTCTGATGATTGTCTGTCGAACCGACAACTCCTTATTGGAGTATTTTACCAGCATGGGTAGTGATGCCAGGGCTCCGAATAAGAGAGGGGACAAGAAGGCATCGTAGCCAAACAGGGCAGTGGGCTCAAAGACTATTCCGATACTAGCCATGGCTACTGTGATACAGGTAACGGAGACAAAAAAACTCATCATGACCTTTTTTACCAAGAAGGTTTTATAGTCCATAGGTTTTTCCTCCCAGCACAACGCGTTTTATTTCAGGCACATACTGCCTTGAGATGAGTATCTTCTCACCATTTTTCATGTAGGCGGTAAAGCGCCCATTCAGGGCAGGACTTATGCACTCAAGCTTCATCAGGTTGATGACAAAGGATTTGGAACATCGTATGAAGTGTTTGTCAGCATAGGTTCTTTCCAGCTCATAGAGCCGTGTCTTGATCTCATACGACTTGGTTTTGGTGTAGGCGAACACTTGCTCTCCAAACGCCCCAAAATAGAGGACATCAGTCAGATTGAACTGGTATATTTTCTCTTCGCTGCTTCCTGTCAGGGTAACTCCCTTGCTAAGGGCATACGATCGTATGCTATCGATTTCAGCTGTTAGCGCAACACATTCAATGATGAGACACTCCTTGCTCTTATCATCAATCTGCCTTATCTGTACTTGCATGCTCAATATTCCTTTGCAATTGTGGGCTCTCCTTTTCCTCGTAAGAAGGAATCAAAGAACTCAAGCACAATGGTATTCATCGTTTCAATACAATACCATGCATCCACCTTCCCGACGCCAAGTATTTTTGCAAGAAACGGTGAAAATATGGGCAGGTCAGTAAAGTTCAGATGTCCTGAATCCTTGATCACTGTCTCATACGAAACAAGGGCATAGTGTGATGTATGGAAATTGCTGTAGGCATCCCCCAGAAGGTTCTTTGCACTGGTGTAATGATCTTGTGCATAAACATTCAGCAAGGGGATGGGATAGGGTTTGTCGTTGAGGACAACGCTGTTGTCCTCAAACACAACCTCTTCCCCCAACATAGTTCCATCAAGGACGATTACCGCATCAATATCTTCCCGCTCCCTCCCGACTTGTGCTGATGAAGCACCTCCGAGGGAGTGCCCCATCAGACCAATCTTCTCTGTATCGATACGGGAGAAAGGTGTTTGTCCATCAGCTTTTTTCGATTCAGCAAGTATCGTATCCAAAATGAAATGCTCATCTTCAGTTCGAAGCTTCATCCACTTCCTTGTGGTGGTGAAGGAGTCCTGTGCATGATTTGGGTCTTCGTCAGCATTGATTCTTATCGCTTTGGCAATAAAATCAGGGTCAGCAGTTGTTAGCTTTCCGCTCGTATCCAACGTATAGAGTGCCTGGTGAGAATGGCCGATGCTAGCTACGACATACCCATGGGAAGCAAGCTCCATAAAGGTAGAGTGATTGCTGCCGCTGAAGCCGAACGCACCATGGGAGAATACTACAAGAGGATATTTTTCATCAGTGCTTTCCGGGTACCAGAACTCGACTGTCAATTCTCTGTTCTTTCCTTTCTTTGCATAACCATCCAGTCTGTTAGTGTCGACCCAGGTGTATTTTTTGGTTGCTACTGTGTGGGATCCTGAAGGTTTTGGGTTTTCATACTGGGGAAACACTATTGCAGGGAAAAGTGCTAGCAGTATGATGACTAGGACCCGTATGAATTGAAGGATGGCTTTGCGTGTACTGTATGGTGTTTCCTTTCCTCTGACGAGGGTGAGCACCCCATATAGAGCCTCAACGACCAACAGGACAAGCAGAAACAGATACCGAAAGCTGAATATATAGACTCCAGAAGCAAGCAACAGTCCAAAGACGAGCAGAGAGCCAAGTCTGACAATTGCTTTCTCCTTGGTATGATTGTCTCTTGCTTTGATAGCCCAGACGAGAAAAAACAGTTCCACTGCGGCCAAAAGAAAAAGTGTAAGTATTCCCATACCATACCCCTCAAAATTGATTTCTGAGCAAGTATAAAAACTATGGTTGGTGGGAACAATCACTTTTTGGTGAGATGCGTTTTTTGAAGGTAAGATGCATCAAGCGGTATGAGCATATGTTCTGTATCTTGGTGTTGGAGACACAAAAAAAGACGCCCTCTTTACAAGGACGCCCTTCATTACATACAAACAGATGTTATTCTGCTTTTTCAGCCTGGATCTCTTTTCTGCGTTCTTTGCTAAGCTTTGCGATTTCGGCCAAAGCCTTACGGGCTCTAGCTGCCGATACTTTTACGCCTTTCTCAGAGAACTTCTGGTTCTCTGCAAGGTAGGTCTCATACTGTGCTACGATTTGCTCGTGAATTGTCATGGACTCCTCCATTGGTCTAGGTTACCTTATTCTAGCACGCTTTCACCTATGTGCAAGGGAAAAACGGTAAACAAACGTCTTAATCGTGGTTTTTTTAGGAGATATTGCGTCCTTTCCACATAAAACCCTTGCCACTGACCTTTCTGTAGTAACCGTGGAGGTACATGACAACCACAAATACAAAGGCAATTGGTCCCTGCATTGCCACTTTTAGGGGAAAGCCATGGTACAGGCCGGTAATTGTCCAGGATCCAAAAAGCAGGATAGACCCTACCGAAACAAGTATGAAGGGGAGAGCGGATAGCGTTGGATTGGCCAGTAAGGCGACGAGCATAGCCACTGAGGCAAGGGGGGCTAGTGCACAGGCAAGCAAGACCAAGGCAGCTATCAGAACGAGGGGAACCATGTATGTCTTGATGTCTATGACGCCGGTGATGCTCCTTTCGAGTCCTGCGAACCCTCCTTTGAAGGTGGAGAACATCTTGCAGGAGAGGGCATCCTTCATATCGGCAAAGATATACTTGTGTCGGTTTTTCGTACAGGCCCGGGCGAGCATCACATCATCGCATATGACATCCGATAATGAAGTGAAGCCGTCTATATCCTCCAGCACGGTTCTCTTGAGCAAGAGGTATTGTCCGATAGCCATGGCAAAAGGAGACCATTGCACTTTTTGCTGGAAGTGCAATGGCATGTACAGCACGGTATTGAAGAGCATGGCACTGACCAGAGTCTGGACACATAAGAGGTTCCCCTGCTGTTTGGGGTAGCCACTTACCATGGAGGCCTGTTCATTGATGATGATAGACAGCCCGTACTCCACGCTGTTGGGGTTGTGGACGGTGTCCGCATCAGTAAAGAGGATATACTCCCCTTTGCTGTTTTCATACAGCTGCTGCATCGCATAGAGCTTTCCCCTCCAGCCCTTTTTGAGAGGCTTCCCCTTGATTATTCGTACTCTCGTGTCTTTTTCCTGGAGCTTTCTCACCTTTTCTGCTGTGTTGTCTGTGGAGTTGTCATCCAAGATCAGGATCTCTATGTTCTCATACCTTTGGACGATGAGTGAAGATACACAGGCTTCGATGAAATGCTCTTCGTTACGGGCTGGGATCGCAATGGAGACAAGGGGCCTCTCATGCTTGGGGAAAGGGGATTGCTTTTTCAGCTTTTCCATCACCCTACGGTTGGAAAAGGAGAGAAGGGTAGCCCACAGGCCTACAACGAGGACAAGAGATGCATACAGTATCATCACAACACTTTCTCCACTTGTGCGATATAGTCATCCAGAACAGCATCAAAGGGGTAGATCGCCTTGGCAGCGGCAAGGTACCCCTTTGCATTCTGATATTCTTCCAGTTTGAAACATGCGATACCGATGCCACTGTACAGTGACGACCTATCCCAAGGCGAAAGCAGAACTCCTGCATCCCTTTGGATGGCAAGAAACATGTTCAAAGCTCCCCTGACATCACCCCCTGCAAAGGAAGGGGCATAGAGCATACTGTTTGCCTTCAATAGGTGCGATGAGACTTCCTGGGGAAACTCCTTGAAGGCCTTGTTTATCTTCCTGGAGCTGCTCATTCCCTTGCCAAGGTTTCGTGGATTCAGCAAATACCAGATCCCATCGATTTCAGAGCCAAGTATAAGGGCAAAAAATGGATGTCTCTTTTCCAAATTCTCAAGCTTCTGCTCAGCTTCCCTGAGCAGCTCCTCTCCACGTTCCTTATTGTCATTGGTCTCCACATAGAGGCGTGCCAAGCTGGTGTTTACTCGTATCTGCTTGATGGTAGCCTCAGGCTCCCCTTCCTTTTGCGCATACAAAAGGTAGCGAAGCTTCTCAGCCTTCTCTACACAGCCTTCGGTCCTTACCGCTGACATAAAATCAAAGAAAAGTTTGTCTTTCTCCAAAAAAGAGAAACTGTCCCTAAATTCGACTCCTGCAACCCCATACAGGGTTATAAGGCCAATACAGAGACCAAGAGCAATGCGCCTTATCATATGCTCCATTAAACCACACTAAGTCGGCGAATGATATACCCTTTTGCCAAAGGCTTGTCGGTAACCAGATATTGGATCTTGCCATGGTCAGCCTGGCTTACCTTCTCGAAGTTTTCATCCAACAGGATAAAATCAGTATCTTCAAGAAAAAGGATGTCATTGCCGATATACTCCAGCTTCTGCTCTTCTCTGATCTGGTTCCGGAGCTCAAGGGCAAATACCCCTTTTTTGACCTCATCTCCAATGAAACCGCAGAAGAGGTAGTGCTGGTGATAGCCCTCGTCTGTACTTTTGTCTATGGACGACCCCTTAGCCGGATCTATCGGGCCGCTACCAAAGAAGAAGCCGGTGGAGTACTCGCGGTGGCTGATGTTCATCAGGTCATCGCGATAGGCCATCCAGCTCGTATCCTCGGTATAGGCTGCATCGATCGCCTTGCGATAGGCGCGGGTGACCACAGCCACATAGTAGCTGCTCTTCATCCTCCCTTCGATCTTCAACGAGTCAATGCCAGCATCGAGGAGTTCCTGGATATGGTCTATCATGCAGAGATCCTTGGAGGAGAGGATGGTGGTGTACCCATCCTCTTCGGCGATGGGGTAGTAGACCCCTTCGCGTTGTTCTTCTTCCAAAGCAAGGTCTCCGCTGGAGAGTCTCTCATTCAAGCGGTAGTTCCACCTGCAGGTATGGGCGCAGTCACCCTGGTTAGCGCTGCGTCCGCTAAGGTGGGCCGAAAGCAGGCATCGTCCTGAGTAGGCCATGCACATCGCCCCATGGACAAAGGTCTCCAGCTGGAGATCTGGGACTGCCTTCTTGATTTTCCTGATGTCAGCTAGGGAGGTCTCCCTTCCCAGGATGACACGGGAGAACCCCATCTGGTGGTACATTGAGGCGCTGCTGCTGTTGATGCAGCTCGCCTGGGTGGAGAGGTGTAGTTCGACCCTGTCACCAAAAGCATCCTTGAGGATGGGAACCAGGCCGATGTCGCTGATGATGAAGGCATCGAAAGGCCAGCCTTTGATGGTCTCTATCTGCTCTTTCAGAGCCTCGAGCTCACTCTCCCCAAAGAGGATGTTCATGGTGCAGTAGATTTTTTTCCCTGTCTGCTGTTTCAAAAGCTGAACTTCAGCAAGATCACTCTCGCTGAAGTTCTGTGCATTTGCACGAAGGGAAAAGTCTGTGAAGCCCATATAGGCGGCGTCAGCTCCATAGGCGAACGCCACCCGTAGCTTCTCCATATTGCCTGCCGGGCTCAATAGCTCAACGCTCACGCAAAGCCTCCCTGACCGCCTCTGCCACCGCTTTCGAGATCGCCACCACTTCGGTGGTATCCCTTGGGGGAGTCTTTGGGACGATCGGAGGCATGGCCTTGCGCTTCTCGTCATTAGGGAAGGCGTGTGCGAGAACCTCTTCCATGGTCGAGACCAGATGGAACTCTATGCCCTTGGTCACCGTCTCATCGAGCTTGTCGAGGTCGCGCTTGTTGAAGTTGGGAATGAGGATCGTATCGATCTTATTCCTTCTTGCCGCAAGCACCTTCTCCTTCAAGCCCCCGATGGGCATTACCTTGCCCTTGAGGGTTGTCTCACCTGTCATAGCCAAGTTCTTCCTGATGGTCTGTCCTGTTACCAGTGAGAAGAGGGCGACAGTCATGGTGATGCCTGCAGAAGGGCCATCCTTGGGCGTAGCCCCTTCTGGGACGTGCACATGGATC
The DNA here is from genome assembly GCA_048264225.1 of Sphaerochaeta sp. Lineage (GTDB taxonomy): Bacteria > Spirochaetota > Spirochaetia > Sphaerochaetales > Sphaerochaetaceae > Sphaerochaeta. The sequence continues at coordinate 11,871 of JBLXDK010000021.1, read as the reverse complement.
GCATTGTTTTCAAACCAGCTCATATCGATCTTATGGTCGATGGCATTGGCCTTCAGCCAGGTATAGGCGATGTTGGCAGACTCCTGCATCACATCCCCAAGCTGACCGGTTAGCTTGATCTCCCCTTTGCCAGGGGTATTCTGGGCCTCGATGATGAGCGTGTCCCCGCCCATGCTGGTCCAGGCAAGTCCTATTGCCATGCCCGGCTTGTCGGCTACACGGATCTCATCCTCGACAAAGACAGGTTGTCCTAGAAGTTTGATGAGCATCTCCTCATCAATTTTGACGGGCAACTCTGTATCGGGATTCTCTTCCAGGAGGAGGGCTATCTTGCGGTTGATCTTATGCAGGGACTTCTCAAAGTTACGCACTCCCGCTTCCCTTGCATACTCCTCTGCTATCTTGAGCAGGATGGAGGGGGTGTAACGGATCTCCTTCTTGGCAAGGCCGTGCTTCTCCAGGGATTTGGGAACCAGATACTTCTTACCGATTGCGAGCTTCTCCTCACTGGTATAGCCAGAGAGGGTGATGATCTCCATACGATCCAGCAAGGGCCGTGGTATGGTCTCCAGGGTGTTTGCTGTGCAGATGAAGAGAATCTCCGAAGCATCGAAGGGGATGTCCAGGTAGGTGTCCCTGAAGGTGGAGTTCTGTTCGGGATCCAGGACCTCGAGCAGGGCACTGGCAGGGTCTCCCTGGTAAGATACACCCATCTTGTCGATCTCATCGATGAGGAAGACAGGGTTCTTTGTCTTAGTTATCCGCAGACCTTGGATGATCTTGCCGGGCATCGCCCCGATGTAGGTCCTTCTGTGGCCCTTGATCTCGCTCTCATCATTCATGCCGCCTACAGAGAAGCGGAAATACTGCTTCTTCAGTGCGCGTGCAATGGAGATGCCGACACTTGTCTTACCGACTCCAGGAGGGCCGACGAGGCAGATGATCGAGCCTTTTGTGTCCTTTTTCTTCCTGCGTACAGCAAGGAACTCAAGGATCCTATCCTTGACATCCTTAAGCCCGTAGTGATCTCTCTCGAGAATTTTGCGTGCACTTTCGATGCTGAAGCTTTCGGCCTTGGGCTCCTTCCAGGGGAGGTCGCTTACGATCTCAAGGTAGGTGCGGGTAATGGTGTACTCAGGACTGCTGGGGTCGATAGCCTCAAGACGTGACATCTCGCGATCCACCGTCTCTTGCGCTTCAGCGGAGAGAGGCAGGTCCTTGAACTTCTTTTTCAGGCGGTTGATCAGCTCCAGCTTGGGGTTGGTGGACAGGCCAAGCTCCTGCTGGATGGACTTGAGCTCCTCTCGCAAGAAGTAATCGCGCTGGTTTTTCTCGAGCTTCTGATTGACCCTTGCCTGGATCTTGGCCTGGACCTGGGCAATGTTCTGCTCGTTTTTGATGAATACCAGCACTTTTTCGATCCGCTTGCGCACCACAAGGGTCTCGAGGATACCCTGCTGTTCCTTTCGGTCGACATTGAGGATGCTTGCGATGAAATCAGCAAGCTTGCCCGGATGGTCGATGTTGACCATATTCAGACGCATCTCTTCACTGAAGAGCTGGTTGTTCTTGGTGAGGGTCTTCATCTCGGTAAGCAGGAGCCTTGTCCATGCACGCAGTTCTTCCGGCTCGTCCTCGATGTCCTCAAGGTAGGAGACCTCGGCCACCAGGTAGGGGCCGCTGGGGTAGTACTGCTTGGTCTCAAAGCGTTTGAGCGTGGAGATGAAGATACTGATCCCCCCGTCGGGGAGCTTTATTTTTTTTACAATCTTTGCAACGGTCCCAACAGTGTACAGGTTATCCTGTGAGTACTCTTCCTGGTCCAGGTCTTCCTTGACCAGCAAGAGTCCGAGGAACCCCCCGTGCTTGATGGCCTGGTTGACGATCTCGACGTCTTGGTTGTCGGTTATCATCAGTGGAGTGAACAATCCTGGAAAGACGGGATTCCCCGTCACAGGAAGGATAAACAGATTATTGGGAAGCAGTTGCTCAATTGGCATCAGTTCGTTGTCAGACATAGAGCCTCCATATATACAAATACTTAGGGCAGGATTACTCGCTGCCCAATCTTAAGGTAATAAAACTTTACGAAAGAGGGAAGTGACTATTCCTTTTTGGATAGCCATTTCACTCCCAGGTAGCAGAGTGGGGTGTCGACCAGGGCAAAGATGACCTTGAAGATCCAGTAGGGGATGATCAGGGCAAACACATAGGATACGGTAAATTTCGGAGTTATGTGGTAGAAGGCGATGAACATGAAGATCACCGTATCGACGAACTGACTGGTCATGGTGCTGATATTGTTGCGCAACCAGAGGTTTTTCCCTTTACTCAGCTTTTTGAACAGCATGAAGATCTGTATGTCGATGTTCTGGCTCACAGCGAAGCTTACCAAGGAGGCAAGGCTCATTCTCATGCTCATGCCGAAGACCTGTTGGTACTGGCCCTGCAGATCCCATGTGGGGTGGGGCGGTATCTTGATGCTGATGCCGGTCATGACGAACAGGAATGCTAGCATGACAATGGACATGTTGACGAAGAGGGATGCATCCTTGTGCCCTTTCACTTCCCCTACAATATCGGTGACAAGAAAGAGTACAGGCATGAAGAAGATCCCAACCGATACTCTCACGCCGAAGAGCGTGATAATCTTTGAGCCAATCGTGTTTACCAAGACCATACTGGTAATATATAGCGCAAATAAGAACATCTCTTTCCTGTCTAGGGTTGCTGTATCTTGCATTGTCACCTCGTTGAAGCGGAGTTTAGCAGAAAGGGGGGAGGTGGGTCAAACGTTGGGAAATATCTTTGCCTTTACCAGCAGAACTGGCTGAAAATATGTTGCAATTTGTTGCATTTGTGCTATGATGCAAGTACAGAAATGAGACTTTTGTACAAGGAAGGAAAGCTGAATGGATAGTAAACTGATAGTCATCGCCATAGGCGGAAACTCACTCATCGAAGATGCAAAACACGTCACCGTACACGCACAGTATGAGGCTGCCCGTAAGACAGCGGCTCATATTGTAAAACTTGTCGAAGCCGGGCACAGGGTGGTTATCGCCCATGGTAACGGGCCTCAGGTCGGATTTATTCTGCTTCGTGCAGAGTTTTCCCGTTCCATTCTCCATACCGTACCCTTGGACAGTTGCGTAGCTGACACCCAGGGTGCCATCGGCTACCAGCTGCAGATGGCATTGAACAACGAGTTCAACAAGGTGGGGCTCAAACCCAATGTCGCTACCGTCGTTACCCAGGTGGAGGTCTCTGACAGTGACCCTTCCTTCCAGAATCCGTCCAAGCCGATCGGATCCTTCATGACAAGTGAGGATGCCGCAAGACGTGCCGAGCATGATGGTTGGGTGTGTGTCGAGGACGCCGGGCGTGGCTACCGTCGTGTAGTTGCAAGTCCCAAGCCCAAGGCCATTGTTGAGATCGAGACCATCAAGAGCCTGTTGAAGGATAGGGTCATTGTCATTGCAGCCGGCGGTGGGGGCATCCCTGTGGTTCGCGATGAAGAGGGCTATCTCAGTGGTAGGGAAGCTGTCATCGACAAGGATCTCGCCGCCGCCCTAATGGCCAAGGAGTTGCAGGCTGATCTGTTTGTCATCTCCACTGCAGTGGAAAAGGTCTGTCTGAACTTTGGCAAGCCCAACCAGAAGACCCTCGATACCATTACAGTCGAGGAAGCGGAGAAATATATGGCAGAGGGCCATTTCGCCCCAGGAAGCATGCTTCCCAAGGTGCAGGCCATCGTTGATTTTGTAAAGAGCACAGGCAATACCGGTCTCATCACCGACCCTGCCCATGTCTATGGCGCTCTGTATGAAGGGAAGGGAACCAAGATTGTCCTCAAGAAATAGGGACAAGCCCTTCTTTCCAAACCGCCGCAGTGCTGTTATCAGCATTGCGGTGGTGGCTTTCCTACTCCTCTTTGCAGTTTTTGCCATTGACCAGAACAACGTCTCCCGCCTGAAAAGATACAGGCAGGAGGCGGTGGTCGCTCTGGATAAGGGTATGGATGCGATGGAAGAGCGCTTCATGTATACCAAGACCCTTGTAGGGTTGCTCGACGACACAAGCTTGGCAGAGCCTTTCACAGCCCTGCTCTCCTCCTTTTCTGCAGATGATTCACCTGCAGTTTTGAGTGAGCTCTATACTGCACTCGATGTATCCCTTGCCCAGTTGCAGAAACAGGTGTTCACCAAAAAGCAGTACCCGCTGTATGCATCCTACTTTGAGAAGATCTATGATGAAGAGCAGGAGATGGTCCTGCATCTGGACACCTACAATGACAAGGCCCGCTTCTATAATATGCAGATGGCGGCCTTTCCGGCAACAATCGCCGCCAAGCGTCTGGGAATGCAGGCCCTAGAACTGTTCTCTATCGCCCCTGCCATAAAAGGCCGCCCCTGACAGGGCTAGGGGAAGAATAAGCAGGATTACCTTCAGGTTGTCTTGGGCCAGCACTGTCGGTGACAAGCCCTTTGCCACCACCATCGCAATACTTATGATGCACATTCCCTGGAAGGTCTTCTTTGCCAAATTTCCCTTGGTATGCTCCTTTTTGGAGAAAGCCTGAGTAAAGGCTGAGACCATCCCGATGAAGAGCAGTGGGTTGACTAGGATGATGTTTTCGTTGAACCAGGTCATATCCATGTCTGAAAATGTCATCATAAACAGCAGGATGCTTCCCAGAACCCCAAGGCCCAAAAGTAGCAAGGCATACAACAGTGATGTTGTCCGCTTGTACCGTTTCCCCAGCATAAGCAAGGTCAGGGCAAGGCCAATGCCTGCAAGGGCATATGCCCAATCATGGTTCACATTTTTCGGATGGGCCCTAAAGCGTATGCCGCTGGTGCTGGTGTCCTGGAGTACCTCTTCGTTTTGTACGATGCTGGGGGAGAAGTCCAGCACTGCCTGATGGAGGCTTTCAGGGAGGAACATCTGCTCATATCTGTTCAGCGGCTGGTCTATCGTTTTGCCCTGGAGAAAATCCAAGGCCCAGAATACGACCGGGCTGTGGCTCAGATAGCGCTGGACGAATTGTCGATAGCTGGATGTGGTCTGTTGGGCTTCTGCCCAACGGCGGAACTCACCACCGGTGGCGGCGTTGAGGATGTCCCGGATCCTGGTCGCACAGTTGTCATAGTAGAAGTGGTAGAGATAGGTGCTGTTCTCCGCCTTTGCATTGTTTTGCAGAAATCGTATTGCGGCAAGCTTTGCCTCTGGGCTTAGGTCCAGCTCAATGAGCTTGACATCGCGCTTCTCCTCCAAAGCCTCCTCGATCCTCCACTCGGCTCCGCTCTCCCAGACCGAGTAGTACATGCGGCCTCTTGCGAAGTTCAGATAAAAGTTCTTCTGATCCGGATCGAATACCCCATAGTCATACATGACCTCTCCTCCTGAGGGCTGGCCTATGATGAGGGCGCTGTGTCCGAACCAGGAATATAGAGGGTCTCCGCTTCCCACAGTCAGTAGCGAGAGCGTCGCACGGTTGACCCACTCGAGCTGGTTGGGGGCAAGGGGTTTGGTAAAGTCAATCTTTCCCAGCTCCTGTTCGCTGTCAAAAGGTTGTTCCTGCACCCGTCTTTCCCCCACACTGAAGGAGAATAGGGCTGTGATGGTTATGGTCAGGAGAAGCAGTGTTATCACTAGACGTTTCATGGCGAAAAGCATATCACAGGAAAGACGATCTTCCAACCAGTTGATTTTTTACCCCCACTGTTCTACTCTTGATTTCGGAGGGTTCATGGAACGAAACGTATCGTCCTTGGCGATTGTACTGCATAGCATACGGTACGGACAGATGAACCGCAGGCTCAAGCTGCTGACACTTGATTTTGGCCTCATTGATGTGGTCAGTTATGGGGCTAGGAAGTCTCTGAAGGCTGTGAAGGGGGATGTTTTCTCCGATGGGCAGTTTTTTCTGTACTACAACCCTGTGAAACGTGACTATACCCTGAAGGATGTCCAGCTCGTCGCTACCCATGACGAGATACGCACCGATTTGGGTGCGAACTATGCTGCCCTGTTTTTTTGTGAACTGGTCCTGAATACCAATGGTGGTGACAGCGCTTCCCAGTATGCCCTGTTGAGCAAGGCCCTCGATATGCTCTGTTCCCACCGGGATCTGGTTGCTAGGATTCTTATCCAGTTTGTTTTGAGGCTTCTGGACATTTGCGGTCTGCAGGCGGACTTTTCCCGATGCCCTATCTGTGAGAGGCCCTATGCTGCTGAGGAGATCATCCGCTTCAATTCACAGATGGGCAGTCCCTGCTGTGAAGGCTGTGCCACCTTGGACACCTCCATGGTCCTGGGCCCTGGTGCCAGAAGGTATCTGAATCTCACCAAGGGGATGGACTTCCATAGTGCTGTGGCTGTAGAGCTCAGCGAGCGTGCGACACTGCGCATTAAGGAGTACATGTTGCGCTATGCCTCCCTTGTAAGTGGCAAGGAGCTGAAGACCCTCGCAGGGGGGATGTTGCAGACCCTGTTTTGATTAGGAATATTTATTGTAAGGTTGTTATATACATATGGAATGGAAAAAAAAGGCTGTAGCGTCTCAGGACGTGAAGCATCTGCATGAGCAGTATGGTTTGGATCCCCTGTGTTCTTCGATTATGGTCAGACGCGGTCTGACCTCCAGCGACCAGGTCAAGTTTCACCTTGAGAGTGAACTGACCTATCTGCATAACCCGTTTTTGTTTGACGACATGGAAGAGGTGGTCGACCGTATCAACGGCGCTGTCTCCGAGGGGGAGAAGGTACGTGTCTTCGGCGATCGCGATGTCGATGGCATCACCAGCACCGCCCTGCTTGTCCAGGAGTTGCAAAGGCTAGGCATCGATGTCTCCTACAGGGTTCCTGAAGGGGACGAGCCCTATGGCCTGACAATGGAGGGTGTCGATACCGCCTACAACGATGATGTGACCCTGATCATCACCGTTGACTGTGGCATCTCAAACAACAGTGAGATAGCCCATGCAAGGACGTTGGGCATGGATACCATCGTCCTTGACCACCACCTCTCAGGAGAGGAGCTTCCTCCGGCCTTAGCCATCATTGACCCCAAGGTCAGCGGCTGTGGATACCCCTTCGAACATCTTGCAGGGTGTGGGGTTGTTGCAAAGGTCATCTGGGCCCTACGTTTCAGCCAGACTGATTTCTACCATGAGGAGTGCATCCTCCTCCATGCGCAGCCTGGCCATGATACGGTTATTATCCAGGCGATGAGGGTGGAGAACCTTGTGGTGACAGACCGGGTCATCGAAGAGATAAATCCGGGGCTCCTCTCCCCATCCCAGAGCAAAGTCCTCAAGTTCCTCACTGCAGGTGTGCCCATCCTTGTCCTGGATGCAGCTTCCGAACTGGCCCAGTTGCGTCAGGCTTTTGGCAAGAGTGTGGAGATACACCTTGTCGATATGAGAGTCGAGATGGAGAGCGTCATGCCTGTCATCAAGGGCAAGAGCATCTTTGCCCTTTCGAGTCTCAGTAGGGCACTGAAATACAGTGTGCATGGCCGGGATGAACTACAGGTCCTCTTCTCCCTGTTCAGCGCATACTCTCTTAAGAAACACCCCTTGCTGGACAGTGGCTACGATGCGATCCTCGACCTTGTCGCCATCGGAACCATCGCCGACCTCATGCCTATGGAGGATGAGAACCGACTAATGGTTAAGCGTGGTCTCAAAGTCCTTGCCTCAGGCAAGAGGGAAGCCTTGCTTCCCCTCTTCACGATGCAAAATCTAGTGGGGAAGGTTCTTTCAACCAGTGATATCTCCTGGCAGATTTCACCGGTCATCAACGCTTCGGGAAGGATGGGCAGGCCCTCCTTGGCCGTGGACATGCTGCTTGCCCCTGACCTTGGGGTTGCAGAATATCTGGCAGGGGAGCTTCTGCTCCTGAACAAGGAGAGGCAGAAGATGGGTGAGGATGCCTGGGAGCGTCTTGCTCCCCAGGCAAAGGAAAGCTATGAGCAGACCGGCTCGAAGCTGGTCATGGTAGAGGATGCCTCTCTGAGCAGGGGGATAACCGGGGTGATGGCAAGCCGTCTGATGAAGCAGTTCAGCGCTCCGGTCATGGTCTTGGCAACCATCGGGGGGACGCGCGTCTCCGCTTCCATGCGAAGTCCTGTGGAGTTCAATGTGCGGGAGTTCCTCTCGGCTTTTGAAGACCTTTTCCTGGATTTTGGCGGTCATGCCTGCGCTGCTGGGTTTTCCATGGATGTGGAGCATCTTCCTGCTTTCAAGAAGCGTGTGATGGAAGAGATCGACCACATGGATTGCCTGCAGGAAAACGATGATTCCATCATGATCGATTGTACCCTGCCTGTAGCCTATATGACGCCCGAAATCATCAAGGTGGTGGAGTTCTTTGAGCCTTTCGGCGAAAAGAACCCTCCCTTGGTCCTTATGATGGAGGGGGCTTTGATAGAAGACTTCCAATACATGAACAATCACAAGGGAGGACCTCGTCACCTGAAGTTGACCCTCTCCTTTGGGCAGTACAAGTGGCCTGCCCTCTACTGGAGCGCAGCTGATCGTGTGGGTCGTGATTTTGACAAGGGATCGCTTGTGGATGTCGCATTCCGCCTTGGGCGCAACTACTACCGCAACCAGGCATCATTGCAGATCACCATCCTCGACCTAAAGACTGAGGCTGACAAGCAGGCCGAGCTCAAGAAATTGGGGTAACCACCCAATAGGGTAGGTGATATCCAAAGGAGCAGAACCTTATCTCTCTTGTGAAGAGAGTTTTACCAGATGCTTGACATCCTAGCTATGTTTGAGGCATTCTGTTGTAGCAGTTTAGACCCAGTAATCGGGAGAGGGGGTGAGTAGTAATATATGGCATATGTAAAAGTTGATGACAATGAACCTTTGGAAAAGTCAATCAAGCGTTTCAAGCGCATGGTGGAAAAAGAAGGAATCATCCGTGAGTGGAAAAAGCGGGAGTACTTTGAGAAGCCCTCCACCATCCTTAACCGTAAAAAGAAAGCTGCAGCACGCAAGCAGATGAAAAAGGTAAGGAAATTGCACGTTTCCAAGAGTTACTAAGTATATAGCCGCCGGTTCTCCGGCGGTTTCCTTTTTGTTTCATAATTCAATTATTTCTGGCTATCCAGCAACATAGGGCGATGATTTTGCTCAATATGTAAAAAATAACAAAATAAAATTAGACAAACCCCCTTTTTTTGGTGTACAATCCTATTGAAGATTATCAACATAGGCGTATGCCTGTGAAGAAATGCAAAGAGAGGGATGAAAACAATGCTTATTCTAATTTCCGATGCCTTCGATGCCTCGCTCGGCCCACGCTTGGAGGCGTTTGGGGAAGTGACGACGGACAAGAGCCGCCTCAAGGACGCACATATCGTGCTGGTTCGCAGCAAGACCAAATGTACCAAAGAGTATATTGACGAAGCACCAAATCTCAAGCTGATCATTCGTGGTGGCGTTGGTATCGACAACATTGACAAGGCATATGCAGAGAGCAAGGGCATTATTGTACGCAATACCCCCAAGTCCTCCTCCATTGCTGTAGCCGAACTTGCCTTTACCCTGATGATAAGCACCCCTTGCCATCTTCCTGCCTATCATGACGGCATGAAACACGGTCAATGGCTCAAGAGCACCAAGCGCAATGAGCTGTATGGCAAGACCCTCTGCCTCTTCGGTATCGGTAACATCGCCACTCGCGTTGCTGTCCTTGCCAAGGCTTTTGGTATGAGTGTGGTCGCCTATGACAAGTATGTGCAGTCATCTCCTCATGCTGAGATGAAGCTGACCCCAGAAGCCGCTGTAGAGGATGCAGACTACATCTCCCTTCACCTGCCCCTCACCGACGAGACCCGTGGCATGGTCAACAAGTCCCTGATAGCCCATTGCAAGAAGAAGCCTGTCATCATCAACACCGGACGCGCCTTGTGTGTAGATGCCGATGATATGGTCGCTGCCCTGGAAGACGGATCGGTCGCATGGTATGCAACCGATGTCTATCCGACTGATCCCCCTTCTGAAGATTATCCGATTCTCAAGGCCGACAATGTCACCCTTACCCCCCATGTCGGGGCAAACAGTGAAGAGAACCTTGTTCGCATCGGAGAAGAGTCATTTGATATTATCAGTGAGTTGATCAAAGGAGGAAAACTATAATGGAACGGAAAAAAAACTTTTTTGCAGGCCCTTCGGTACTTCCTGTAGAGGTGCTTGAGCAGATGCGCGACCAGATGGTGGAGTATGACAACCAAGGCCTGTCCATGGTTGAGGCAAGTCACCGTGGGGGTCTTTTTGAAGATATGTATGATGAGTGTACCGCCCTGTTCAGGGAACTGCTCAATGTACCTGAGGACTATGACCTCTATTTCCTCGGCGGTGGTGCTACCTTGCAGTTCACCATGATACCGATGAACTTCCTACGCCCCGGAACGGTCGCTGATTATATCAAGAGCGGAACCTGGGCCAACAAGGCAGCTTCAGATGCCGAGAAGCTGGGTAAGGTCAACTACTACTATGATGGTACAGATACCAAGTTCTCCTCCCTTCCCAAAGCATCAGAAGTGAACCCCAGCAAGAACAGCAGTTACCTCTATCTCTGTTCCAACGAGACCATCGGCGGAATTGAGTGGCAGGATTTCCCTGACACAGGGGATGTTCCTCTCATAGGTGACATGTCCAGTGATATCCTCTCCCGTCCTGTGCCTGTGGAGAAGTTCTCCATGATCTATGGCGGTGTGCAGAAGAACCTGGGCCCTGCTGGAGCCACGTTCATTATCATGAAGAAGTCCCTGTTGGAGAAGCAGAACTCCAACCTGACAGCCTATATGGATTATAAGCTGCACAGCAAGGAGAAGGGCTTGTACAACACCCCTCCTGTGTTCTCCATTTGGGGAGTGAAGCTCGTCCTCGACTGGATCAAGAAGAATGGTGGGGCCGAAGGTATGCACAAGCGTGCTGTTGAGAAGAGCTCAATCATCTATGATGTTATTGACAATTCGTCCTTCTTCCGCAGTCCTGTCGATCCTGCCTATCGTTCCAAGATGAATATTGTGTTCCGTCTCCCCAGTGAAGAGCTTGAGAAACAGTTCATTACTGAAGCTACCAAAGAAGGCATGCTTGGCTTGAAAGGCCATCGCTCTGTCGGTGGGCTGCGCTCCAGCGTATACAACGCCCTTCCCAAGGAAGATGTGCTCTATCTTGCCCAGTTTATGAAAGAATTTGAGAGAAAGAACGGTTAAGCGATGATGAAGTTAAAGATGGACGAGACTAACAAGGCTATAGTCAAGCAACTGCATGATGGACGAAAGCCCTTCAGTGCAATTGCAGAAGAGCTGAGCATCACAGAGAATACCGTACGCGCTAGGGTAAACAAACTCATTGATGAGGGGGTTCTTGAGATCTCCGGCTTGGTGAACCCTGAAACCATACCTGGCTTGCAGGTGGTGATGATGGGAGTCAAGCTCAAGACGCTGGATCTTGAGAAGAAGGCCCGGGAGTTTGCTGAGCTTCGGGGTGTTATCTCAGCTGCTGTGGTCACTGGCCGCTATGATCTGATCGTCCAACTTGTACTTGCTGAGGATGAGGGCCTTACCCTGCTTGATTTTTTCAAGCAGGAGCTGGATAAGATTGATGATATCTCAGAGGTTGAGACCTTTGTAGTCTATCAGTCCCACAATTTCAGAATTCCCTACATTCTCTAAAGTAATACTTTTCCTTCCTTGGGATTTCATTAGGTATTTTTTGACTCAGAAAACCTCCAAATACATTATTTATTTGGAGGTTTTCCATTGTATCCCACATTCCTCACCCTAAAAACAGCTTTTGACGGGAATTAATTTCAGGTTTTTTTCAGGAGGGAATCCTCAGTTTC
>JBLXDK010000020.1:0-56935 GCA_048264225.1 Sphaerochaeta sp. | reverse complement strand
CCTGAAATCGTGTATGTGTCATGCAACCCTAAAACTTTGATGGAAGATCTTGCAGTATTTGAAAAGCAAGGCTATGCAGTGACTAAGATGGTACTGGTTGATATGTTCCCTTGGACGGGGCACGTTGAGACTGTAGTCTTGATGTCACGAAAAGATAAATAATAGGCCCCAAAAGGCCTGAAATCAGAGGTTTCCAGACTTTCGGTAATGATCGCCGATTGCTGGAAACCTTTCTTTTTATCTTTCATTAAGTAGTGTGGGTCTTAGCAGAATTGCTAGGTTGAGGCTTGAGAACTACTTTTCGCTCTGCGAGTTAAGGGAACTGCTGTTTTTAGGATAGGTTGAAGCTATAGAACTGCTGTAATGACTTAAAAGCGGTAGCCCTGTTGTGGAACTACCGCCTCGTTCTTTATACTCCTAAATCTTCGCGATCAACATGCTGCTGAAGTATCTTGCGTATACGTTTAATCATATAATTAACACTCGTTTGTGGCTTTCCAATTAGCTCGGCTATAGCGTACTGAGATTTCCCATCATAGAGCATTTCAAAAATGCTTGCAAAATCTGGGGCTTGCTGTTGCAGCTTATCGAGAAGGTCTTCAAAGAGCATTGCAGTTAGGATTGCATCGCACCGATTCGCTTCGGGGTCCTCGAATTCAAACTCAGTTTTTTCGAAGAAAGACTCAATTGAAAGCGGAGCTCCGTCTTTCATCTTTTCGCAGGACTTACAGTTCAATTCGCAACGTTTGAGCTTTCCGTTACCATCACTAATCGTGCAGCGGCGGCTACGTTCTTCACGTTTCATTTCTGCCCACAGGGGTTGCATGTAAGCATCGTACTGTTCTTTGGTCGCCGGAATCATGATGGCGGATACAATTTTGTTTCCGATTTTTGCTGGCACCACTTTCGAGCTATCTAAGTTGAAATCTTTGATCGTCTCTATGGTGACTTCCATTGGGATAAAATAATTCTGATTGTCTAGATTTGTCATGATATGAGCCCTCCTTCGGCTTGAAAGCGAAGCGAGAGCTCACATGACGTGCACCAGCCAAGAAGGCATAGTCGACCGTCCGAATGGGATTACTCCCGCTTCAGAATTGGCGACCAGCTATTCCAGTAGCTGGTGACAGCTATTAAGTTGGTTACCTAGTAGGTCTGGAATCATCCTTGATCAGGGGATGCCCTGCTAGGTAAGTTTTGATGGATGAAGATATCTAATCAGCGAAGTCGGTTTATAATGGTTTGCGTTGACTTGTGCCTTAAGACGTTGATATTTGCAGTTCCATGTGATACAATATTTATGGAATATTCTGTATAAGCACCACAAGGATGTCTGCCTCGTCCATCTAGGTAAAGAATACCAAAATGAATAGGTACACTCGAATAGGTTGAAATGCTGTAATTAGGTACTGTGGGTACAGGCTAGGTACAAGTGAGGTGAGCGCGATCAAGAGCTTTGAATTCATAAAAGAAATGTATGGATATCTAGTGAAACAAGAAAACCAAGGTGTCTTTATTATCAAAATCTTCATTGCTGGAGGTAGTGGCTACTTTACACTGCCAAAGCAAAAATCACATCGAACAACAGCATATTTAGAGAATGAGCGTCATTACGTAAAAGACAGAGTTCTTACTCCTGAGATGAAGGCAAGTTTTCCTAATCCGATAAAGTTGGACGAGCTTACAAACTTTATTGAAACGAATCTTGATTCGGGTAAGGTTAGAAACTGTATGAGTTCATTCGGTATACCTGTGTCGTATAAAGAAAACAAGCGCTATCTTGCTAGGGCATTAGCAATTCAACTTCAAATGTTCATAATTCATGATGTTGATGATTTGGATAATGTCATCATAGGTGAGTACCAACGACAAGTACTTGGCGTTGAAGATGAGCCAAATAAGTTTATTGGACCATTAATCACTGGTGATGATGTTTGGGTTGAAGATAAAGAAAGAAATCACAAGGTCAAAATTTACGAAGAATTCAAACACACATGGGTGATTCACAATTTGGGACAAAGATGTTGGTACGGAAGAAAACTTGTATTCGTAAATTCTAAAGATGTGTGTCCTAGTTCTAGTGAAATAGAAATAGAGATTCCGGAAACTGATCCAAGTGAAATAATAAAAATAACCACGAGCTTTTTGGCCCGTGGCATGGAAGGGAAATTCAATTGTATTTGGGAGATGCATGATTCCGATGGAAATAACTGCTTTCCTAATCAGAGATGGATGTTCAATGTTACGATAGAAACTTTTTTTGAACACAATCATGGAGGTTAACAACATGAGCGATAATAGTATGGAGAAGTGGTCAACTCTGAAAGATGTCATGGTATACCTAGGTGTCGGCAGAGATACAATTTTACAGTGGATTTCAAAAAGGAATATGCCTGCTTACAAGGTAGGAAGGCTTTGGAAGTTTAAGTTATCAGAAGTAGATGAATGGATTCGTTCCGGTGGAGCTTCTGATGAAACTCCTGGTAAAGATTAAAATCTAGATTGTTGGAAAGACAAAAATACAAAATTAATTGGCAGGCGTAATTGAACGCCATGAGCCGGAAAGAGGAAAAAAATTATGGCAAAAGCTACTAAAAAGGAAGTTGCAGTTTCACTGGAGACCGTTTTATGGAACTGCCGTGTTGCTCTGCGTGGGATTGGTAGTACTGAAAAAAATAGAGATGCTGTAATTGCGCTTGTATTTTTGAAATTTACAGGTAATAAGTTTGAAAAGCGACGTGCGGAACTGATTAAGGAACATGGTGAAATTCCTGCATTCCTTGATAAAGTTTCCTTTTATAATGCAGTAAATGTATTTTATTTAAAAGAAACTGCTCGATGGTCCTATATTGTTAAGCACGCCTCGGCAAATGATATCGCAGTTATTATTGATCAGGCGATGGCTGATATAGAAGAGAGCAATCAGCCACTAAAAGGAGCATTACCTTTGAATTTATTCGCATCCCTCGGTGCAGACAAATCAAAGATAAAAGATCTAATTGATAATGTAAATCTAATTGATGAAAAGAGATTCCATGAAGATGATCTAATTGGTCGAGTATATGAGTATTTTTTACAGGCTTACGCTGCAGCAGGTACTAAGGAAGATGGTGAATTTTACACTCCAGCAAGTGTAGTTAAACTAATTGCCGAGCTGATTGAGCCATATGATGGTGTGGTTTATGATCCTTGTTGCGGGTCCGGTGGAATGTTTGTTCAGTCCTTAAAATTCGTTGATCGTCATAATGGGAACCGAAGCAAAATCTCTATTGTAGGACAAGAAAGCAATCCTGATACTTGGCGTCTATGTAAGATGAATCTTGCAATTCGTGGTATTGCTCATAATCTTGGAGAGAAGAATGCCTCGGCATTTACGGATGATCTACATAAAGATAAAAAGGTAGATTTCATTATGGCGAATCCACCTTTTAATCTTAAAGGTTGGCGAGGTGAAGATGAACTTATAGATGATCCTAGATTTATCAGAGCAGGTTATTCAGTTATGCCACCTGTTGCCAACGCAAACTATGCTTGGATTCTGCATATGCTTTCAAAACTTGATGTTAATCACGGTATCGCGGGATTCTTGCTAGCAAACGGTGCTTTAAATGCGAGTGATGCGGAAAACTCAATTAGAAAAGAAATTATTGACCGTGATAGAGTCGAAGCAATAATTGTTCTACCACGCGACATGTTCTATACCACAGATATTTCAGTCACATTGTGGATAGTAAATATGAATAAAAAAGCAGGCGTAGTGAATGGCAGAAAGGTTCGTGACAGATCAAACGAAATCTTATTTATGGATTTGCGTAGGTGGGATGAAAACATAGAAGAAATAGTAATTGACAAAGGCAAAAGAAAAAAGAAGACCATTTTGACTGATAGTCAAATTGCAAAAATCAAAGAAGTTTACAATAATTGGCAGAGTGTAGATCCGAGTCTTTACACTGATATACCGGAATTCTGTAAATCAGCAAAGCTTGATGGTGAAAAGGGTATTAAAGCCCATGGATATTCACTCGCACCAAGCAAATATATTGAATTTATTGACCATGACCTGGAGATTGATTATGTAACTGAAATGTCTCGAATTCAGGAAGAGATGAAAGAAGTTATGGCTGCTGAGAAGAAAACGCAATCTATGCTTATTGATGCATTTAGGGGGATTGGATATGGCATTGAATAAGTATAAACTTGGAGACCTTATACAGCTTGAGGATGAAAGGAATTCAAAAGGAATTTATAGTTTAAAAGATGTTAAGGGTATTTCAATTAAAAAGATTTTCATTGAAACAAAGGCAGATATGACAGGAGTATCATTGACTCCATACATTTTAGTCAAACCGGATTTTTTTGCCTATGTTACAGTAACATCAAGGAATGGCGAAAAGATAACTATAGCTCATAATGATACTGAAAATACATACATCGTATCATCGTCGTATGTTGTTTTTAGTATTTTGCGTAAAGATATATTACTTTCGGATTATCTCTTTATCTATTTTAACCGACCTGAATTTGATCGTTACACTCGTTTTAATTCCTGGGGTTCAGCAAGAGAAACTTTTTCATGGGAAGAAATGTGTGATATCGATATTAGTCTTCCGCCGTTGCCAATTCAACAGAAATTTGTTGATGTATACAGGGCGATGCTTGCTAATCAGCAGTGCTATGAGCGTGGCCTGGAAGACTTGAAAGTAGTATTTACAGCATATATTGAAAGACTTAGAAGAGAAGGAAACCTCAAACGTATCGGTGATTATATTGAACCTTACAATGAAAAAAACAGTGGATCTGAAATAACACACGAACAAGGGATAAACATAGAAAAACAATTTATAACTCCGCAGCGTTCAAACTCCAATTTAGAAGGACGAAAAATTGTAAGACATGGGCAATTTGCATATTGTACACAACTTAATAATGAGAATGTTGCAATTGCATATCGTGAAGGTTGTGACTGTGTTGTTTCATCGGTTTATGATGTATTCGAGATTACTAAAAAAGAAGAGCTAATTCCTGAGTATCTAATGCTTTGGCTGATTCGACCAGAATTCGGTAGATTTGTCTATTGGGCTTCTGAAGGAAGTGCTTACGAGTTTTTAAACTATGACAATTTAGCAGATTATTTGATTCCGGTTCCTGACATTAGAATACAACGTGCAATTGGAGATATTTATCTAACTTATATTGCTAGGCGAAAAATCAATGAGAAGTTGAAAGAACAGATAAAGGACCTATGCCCAATATTAATTAAAGGATCTCTTGAAGAAACAAATGTCTGAAAGGAGGCAATCTAGTGGATAATATCTTTGAGAAGGGAAAATTTACAGAAGGTGAGCTAGAACAAGCTATCATTGAATTGTTTAAGCAACATGATTATACCTATGTCAATGGAGAGGATATTCATAGACGCTATGAGGATGTTCTGCTCCTTGATGACTTGCGTACTTTTATTTCAACCCGCTATGCAGATGCTAATCTTAGTGAGGTTGAAATGCAGAAAATTATTAATAAGTTAAATCTAATTCCATCTACACCACTTTATTTAGGCAATCGTGAGGCTTTTTGGCTCATAAATGAGGGATTTGATTTAATCCGTGATGACTTTACAAAAGTAGCCTTGCATGTGGACTACATTGATTTTGGTGAGCCTAAAAATAACACCTTCAAAGTTGTAAACCAATATTCTGTTCAGGGAGATCATTTGCGCCGGCCTGATTTGCTAGTGTTCATTAACGGCATTCCTATTGCCATTTGTGAGTTCAAAACAGCAATAGAAGAAGATAAAACCATTCATGATGCTTGGAAACAGATTACAAAACGATATACCAGAGATATTCCAAAGCTCATGAAATACTGTTTCCTCTCTGTCATCAGCGATGGAGCAAACACAAAATTGGGTAGTATCTTCACTTCGTACAAGTTCTATTACTCGTGGAATAAAGCAAATGATACAGATAAGATTTCAAATGGCATTAGCTCTTTACTTACAATGGTAGAGGGCGCTTTCTCAAAAGACCGCATTACAAAGGTCATTAGAGATTTCGTGTTCTATCCGGATGATAGCAAGAAGGATGAAGCAATTGTATGCCGCTATCCGCAGTACTTTGGAGCGCAGAAAATGCTTGATAACATCAAAGAGCATATGCGACCCATCGGTGATGGAAAAGGTGGTACATATTTTGGAGCTACAGGATGTGGTAAGACATATACCATGTTGTTTTTATCTCGTTTGATTGCATTGAGAGATAATGAAGCATTCAATAATCCGACTATTATTATTCTCACAGATCGTGAGGATCTAGATACGCAAACGTCAGAACTTTTTGTAACGGCTAAGAGGTATTTGCGAGAAAACGATGTTCGTAGCATTGAGAGTCGTGAGGATATGGAGCAGACTCTACGTGATAAACCAAGCGGCGGTGTTTATATTACAACAATTCAGAAGTTTTGTGAAAAGACTGGTCTACTTTCTGATCGAACCAATATTATTTGTATTTCTGATGAAGCGCATAGAACTCAAACAGGTGTAGGTGCAAAGCTTAAGAAAACTGACAATGGCGTTTTCACTTCATATGGATTCGCAAAATACTTGCGTGATAGCTTTCCAAATGCTACATACTGCGGCTTTACCGGAACTCCAATTGATGAAACGATTGCTGTATTTGGTAAGGTTGTAGATACTTATACAATGAAGGAATCCAGCGATGATGGAATTACTGTCCGCATTGCATATGAACCCCGGTTGGCAAGAGTAATTGTCTCTGATGAACAAGCTAAGGAAATTCAAAAGTACTATGATCAGTGTATAACTGAAGGTTCTAATCCTGAGCAGGTTGAAGAAAGTAAACGAGCAATGAGCTCAATGACCGCTATTCTTGGCCATCCTGAGAGAATTAAAAAGCTGGCATCAGACGTTGTTATGCATTATGAAGCACTTTGTACTGAAAAACCTGAGATTGTGCAAAAGGCTATGATTGTTTGTGCAGATCGTCAGTTGGCATTTAAGGTATTGAAAGCAATTGAAGCTATCCGTCCAAACTGGACCGTTGCAAACAAAGCTGAGGACGAGTCTAAATTGACCAAAGATCAGCTTGATAAACTTGTAGCCCTTCCCAAGATTAATATGGTTGCAACACAGGGCGCAAATGATGAAAAGGAATTATTTGATATTTGCGGAACTAAAGAGTACCGTAAGATGCTGGACAAACAATTTAAGAACAATGATTCCAACTTCAAAATAGCAATTGTCGTTGATATGTGGATTACGGGATTTGATGTTCCGTCGCTGGCAGTCATGTACATTGATAAACCACTTCAGAAGCATTCTCTTATCCAGACTATTTCTCGTGTGAATCGTGTATTTGATGGAAAAGACAAGGGTCTGGTTGTTGACTATATTGGAATTAAGAATGACATGTTGGAGGCAGTCAAAAAATATGGTAGCCCACTGGAAAGCCCAATAGATGAGCTTAATATTTCACTATCTATTTTCCGAAATCATCTAGCATTGGTGGATGAACTGCTATCAAGTTTTGATGCGACAATATTTCACAATGGGACCCCATTGCAACGTCTTAACTGCTTGAATGCAGCCGCCGAATATGTGCAGACTAGCAAGGATATGCAGACACGGTTTATGGGGTTATCCCGGAGACTGAAGAGTGCTTATCTGATTTGCTTCCCGTCGGGTGAATTGACTGATCAAGAAACGGCGAAAGCACAATTTTATCTAGCAATTCGCTCAATTATTTACAAGCAGACGAAGGGGGATGCTCCGGATGCAGAAGTAATGAATAGTGTTGTTGAAGAAATGGTACGAGAAGCCATAACTTGCACAGGAATAGAAAACATCGTCGATGAGCATAAGTCTGTAGATTTGTTTAGTGATGATTTCCTAGCAGAGCTGGACTCAATCAACTTGCCAATTACAAAATTCAACGCATTACTAAAACTTCTGAAAAAGGCTATCTCAGCATACGGACGTACAAATAAAGTAAAGGCCATCGAGTTTGACGAGCGCTTGAAGGAAGTTATAGATGCTTATAACAGCCGTGACAAAATGGTGTTTACAAGTGAAGTTGTTGCAGATTTTGTTAATGACCTATCCACCCAATTGCTTAAGATAATGCAAGATTTGCAGGTTGATAAATCTTCGTTTGAGAAACTGGGAATCACATATGAAGAAAAGGCTTTTTTCGATATACTCGTGAAAGTACGTGACGACCACGGATTTCCATATGCAGATGAGAAATGCCTTATTCTTGCAAAGAAAATCAAAGAGCTTGTTGATGATAAGGCTCAATTTGCTGACTGGTCAACACGCGATGATATTAAGAATCAGCTTAACATGGATCTAACTGTACTTCTCTATAAGAACGGCTACCCGCCAGAATGGGATGAAGAAGTATTTGAAAAAGTTATGCAACAGGCAGAGAACTTTAAAAAGTACAGTGATTGATTTCTGGTATGTCTGTAATGGAGGTGGCTTATGAGTGACACGTTAACCAGTAGTATAAATAATAGGGACTTTGAGCGAATTTTTAAGGAGGTTCTCCATTCAGAGAACCTTAGTCTTCATGCGTATGAAGAATTGCGATTATTCAGGTTAAAGGAAGTCATAGATAACCGTTTCTCAAAAGACTCTCTCCGTGACTTTATACGCAGAAATATTGGCCATTATGTTTTTTCTCGTTCGAAGATAGAACAATTCCGTTTTGAAGGTGACGAATTCAGTGTAGGTATCGAAGCTCTGGACCTCATGTGCAAAAATGGGCGCGCTGACGAGAAAGGAACCGGAAATGAGCTTGGTGAAATTCTTCTCTATGCTTTCCTAGAGATAGTTTTAGGCGCTCCAAAGATATACAGTAAAGTGGAGTTAAATTCTTCTGTGAAGGCTGGAGTGAGTTCTTGTGATGGTATACATCTGCGTGCAATTGATCCACAGGGTAAAACGCTTTCATATGAGATGATCTTCGGTTCTTCCAGTGTTGTTGGTGATTTAGGATATGCAATTGACGAAGCATTTAATCGTATAGAGGAGATATCAAAAAGAACTTCTGAAGAATTACAGATTGTTGATAGTACAGTTTTTGAACTACCTGCAAATGATCCAGTTGCCCAGCAACTTAGCGGAATTATTAAGCCCTCGCCAGAAAAAGATGTTAATCGTGACACAGCATTTAGCATTTTTCTGGGATATACATTAGGCTTGGATTCTTCTCGATACTCAACTTCAGAATACCGAGATGTTCTTGAAAAAAAGATGGACGCAGACATTACTCATTACGCACCCTACATAAGGGATAAAATTACAGCATTAGGGCTTATTAATCGTTCTTTCTATGTATATGTTCTCCCTTTTGATAATGCTGAAGAGGATAAAAAGGCCATCATGAAAAAGGTCATGAGAGAAGGTGACGCCGATGGCAAATAATAATGTCTTGAGGTTTGGGGATGTTTTCTTTGCTGAATTAAACCAAGATACATATCTCAAGAAAATTTACGAGGATATACTCTATAACTATTCAGTTAAGTTGTTTGGATTTACAAAGCGTCGGAAACGTGAAATTCCTATCAACGACGCACTTACTTTTGCTGATTTGCTCTCAAAATCCAATCACGTAAATCTTTCTGATTCTCACAAAATGTGGGCGCAAGAAATTATTACTATGCTTCAGTATTTATACCCTGAAGACCAGAAAATTACGTATGTGGCTGGATCTGTGCTAACGAGTATTGATAATTTTCAAGGAAGCACTATTGTAAAATCCTCATTTAATGGTGTTGATACACTCGATAAGATATTTGGGGACTTTAAGAGAAAATACTATACTATCCCTGCAGACCCGGACAAGAAGTTCATGAGTGCACAGAAAATTGCATATGACCATTTTGACGATGAATATTTTAGTTATTCTGGACCTACATCTATGGGCAAGTCCTATATAATTCGGATGTTCATCAAACAGCAGATTTCATCTGGGGTCAAGGTAAACTATGCATTAGTAGTTCCCACCAAAGCTTTAATCAATGAAATTCGGATAAAAATAACAGATGATTTGCAGGTGCTGTTACATGAACAAGGTTATCATATTGTCACTGCTGCAGGTGATGCTGTTTTAAAGAAAAAGGATTCCGTTAGTGATGATGGTCGCAGGTATATTTTTATTATGACACCGGAGCGATTGCTTTATCTTCTTATCAACGAACCAGATATTACAATTGACCACACGTTTATTGATGAAGCTCATAAACTTTCTGGTACAGATAATAGAAGCCCGTTTTATTACAGGATTGTTCAGATGCTTTCAGAGCGAGATCAGAGATCCCATATTGTTTTTGCTTCTCCGAATGTTCCTAATCCTGAAATCTATCTAAACTTGATATCAGGTTTGGATTCAGAAGTGTTGAAAAGACAGAAGCTCGCTACATCATTTTCTCCTGTATCACAGGTGAAATTCCTAATTAATCTTGACGATAACGAAGTAAGTATATACAACGAGCATACTAGAGAACCATTACCTTTAACATCCATAGCGATTGAAGACGCTGATTTAACAGATGTCTTGCTTCGTTTTGAGAAGGATGAAAATGGCATAGAGAAACAGTGTATTGTATATTTTCCGTCTACTCGTAAGACGGTGATTGCGGCACGTGACTTTGCTGCAAATCGAATTGAAAAAACAAATAACAAAGAGTTAATGGCACTTGCAAAAGACATAAGAGATGAAGTTCATGGCGATTACTATCTTGCAGAGCTTATATCTAGGGGTGTTGCTTACCATATAGGCTATTTACCTGCATCTATACGCCAAAGGATTGAAGATTTATTCAAAGCAGGCGCTATTACGGCATTGTTCTGCACTAGCACACTTATTGAGGGTGTTAATTTACCTGCAGATAATTTATTTATTACGGATTTTAAAAACGGAAGCAAGCATATGAAAGCTGTCGACTTCCGTAACCTTATAGGTCGTGTGGGCCGTTTAGAATACAACCTTTATGGCAATGTTTTTTTAGTAGCAAGCAGCGAAAAAGCCAATGAAAAGTACGTTGATTTGCTCCAAGAGGAAATTGCGCCACAAACATTATCTATCGAAAAAGGACTTACAAAACCACAGAAGCAAAACGTCATTGAAGCTCTTCTTCACGGAACAGTGGAGTTGGTCAAATATCCTGAAAAGCAGTCTGCAGATTCTTATGATATGATGCGAAAGTTTGCTATTATTCTATTGAACGACATAATGAAGGATCGTGTCAGTCGTGTAAGAAGAGAATTTCAAAAATTGATGAAACCTGGCGACGAAGGCAAAATCAAAGAGCTCTTTACTTTAAGAGAAGAGTTTATACAGGATAACGATATTACTGTTTCTGTGGATCAATCAGAGTCACTTTTCAAGGCAATTGCGCAGAATAATCTTGAGTTTCCATACGTAGATGAAAATGGAAATTTTGATTCAGCACAGCTGATAGAGTTTCTTGAACGTCTATGTAAGATTTTTAAATGGGAAATCTATGAGGCTGATACACTTGGTCATGTCGGAAAATATTCTAAGAAACATGGGAAGCTGAAATGGTATGCGGTTATCTTGGGTCAATGGGTGCGGGGGCATGGACTCAATCAAATAATGTACCAGGCAATTCGTTATAAACAGCGATTTCCGGAGAAGGCATTATATATCGATAATAATTATGTTGATTACAACGACAGTCGTGAACACAAGAATATTGTCATTTCAGATGTATTGAGCGTTATCGACAGAGTGCTTTTATTTGAACTATCCAATTACTTCTTGAAGGTATCAAAGGCTTACAAGGAGATAAAACAAGTTAATAGTGTTCCGAATGACTGGTACGAGTTCGTTGAGTATGGATCAACAAACAAGAAAACTATTAATATTCAGAAACATGGTTTTTCTCGTGAATCAGCATTGTATATTTTAAACCATGAAAATGAATATGTAGTTCAGGTTGAACCAGAACTTAGGCTAAAAAGAAGTTTGCTGGATTGCTCAAATGAAGGAGTAAAAAAGGATGCCGAAGTCATCCAATATAATATCCCGGATTTGTTCGTGGAATAGTGATGGAGGTTGACTATGGCAATACGTGGTAAAAGTATAAATTTATTTCTTATGGATGGCGACCCTAGCGGACGCATTAAGTGTACGATGGCAAACTGGACAGGTATTGCATATAAGATTCCTCGTACCGCTTTAGATAAGTGCAAGGATATGGAGATATTAAAGCAAAGTGGCGTCTATTTTCTTTTCGGAACCGATAAGGAAGATAATACTGTAATTTATATTGGTCAAGCCGGGATAAGAAAGAATGGCAAAGGCATGCTCCTACGCGTTCAGGAATCTCATACGTCTATCGATTATTGGACGGAAGTCGTCATGTTTACTACAACAAACAATTCATTCGGTCCAACAGAGATAAGCTACCTTGAAAATCGGTTCTGCAATCTGGCTATAGCGGCAAAACGATACTCTGTTAAAAATGGGAATGATCCAAATCCAGGAAACCTTACTGAAGAGAAAGAGAGTGAACTAGAAGAGTTCATTGATAATGCAAAAATAGTAATGGGAGCTTTTGGGCATAAGGTATTTGAACCATTCGTTACGACAACGACTGATGAGGAAATTTTATACGCTACGCGGAATAGAGCTAAAGCATCTGGAAAGCGTGTAAGCGATGGGTTTGTTGTGCTTAAGGGAAGCTCAATCTCTGAGCAGACAACAAAGAGCTGCCCGGATCACATTTTGAAGATTCGTAATAAGAGTTCAGATAAAATCATAAACTATGTTCTAACAGAAGATATTCTCTTTTCCTCTCCATCTGGCGCGGCGGCTTTTGTTTGTGGGTGTAGCGCAAACGGAAATTTGGAGTGGAAGAACGCTAAGGGAGTATCGCTAAAAGAAATTGAAGCAAGTAAATAATATTTTATAACCCCCAAAGACCTCTGAAGGATTAAATTACCCTCAGAGGTCTTTTTTAGTCTTTCTTATAAAACATAGTCTCAAATCCATCAGCTCGAAGGGCTAAACCTTTTATCCAAGGTGGTGTTCTTCCCATTTGAGCACAAACAGCATCAAGAGAAACATCAATGACACTTTCAATAATTATTTCATCATGCACATGGCCGCAGATAAAATAGTGACAGAGTGTTTTCAAGGAGTAGGCCAGAATATCTCGACTGACTGCCTGGACTATATTTTCTGTAAACTTCGGACCGTAACTTTCGATGCGTTCCCATTTTTTTGTGATTCCGGTTCCTTCGTAGGTGACAGACTCACCACCAAATTTGTTAGGTTCGATCTTAGGCTTTACATAGGAAAGCCTTCTGCCAGAAGGAAGCTCAATGAAAAGCATACCTTTCTCGTAGTAGAACTTAATACCATGTGTTTTGGTATGTGTTCTCATCCGGACCGCTTCTTTAACAGCTCTATCGATATCCCACCAGAGCTTTGTAATATTAGGATTTGACGATCTCCAAGAATCGACCAGTGGCTGTAGTTCGTCCTCAGTAAGGCCCATTTCCAACGCGCCCATAGCTTTAAGGGCTCCAACACTGCCTCCATATCCAAGTGCCAATTCGGCGATTTTACCTTTTTGACGAAGATGACTATTTAAACCATGCTTCTCAACCGGTACATGGAACATAGCAGAAGCAGAAGCGCAGTAGATATCACCATCGCTCTCAAATACGTCTAGTCGCCACTTTTCACCGGCTAAAAAAGATAGAACCCGTGCTTCAATGGCGCTGAAGTCACTGATGATAAATTTGTATCCTGGTCTTGGAATAAATGCGGTTCTAATTAGCTGAGAGAGGGTATCTGGTACATCTTCGTAGAGTAGTTTTACGGCATCATAATCTCCTAGCTTAACAAGGGACCGTGCATCTTCCAAATCAGGGATATGGTTCTGAGGTAGGTTCTGCAATTGTATATGTCTGCCTGCCCAGCGACCTGAACGTGATGCGCCATAATACTGGAACATGCCACGAGCCCTACCATCTAAACAGACGGTGTTTTGCATGGCTTGATATTTTTTAATACTACTTTTCGCTAGCTGCTGGCGGAGAAGTAGCACATCTCGTTGATCCTCAGGTGCAGTCTTTAGAAGGGCTGTGACATGCTTTTTACCAAGTGACTCAGTCTCAACTCCATTATTGGAAAGCCACTGTTTTACCTGCATGACGCTGTTTGGATTATCAAGGTTGGTAAGCACCTTCATTGTAGTAGTAAGTTCTTCTCTGGACTTTTCATCAAAAATGATCGCATTTTTAACAACATCTAGATCAAGTAGAATGCCTCTGTCGTTAATCACTTGATCCTGGTGGTATTCATCCCATACAAACTCAGGGACAGGATAGCTCTCCAGACGCTTTTTTACTGCCAGTTCTACCTCGACGTCTCGGACGTTATATTTCTTAAATAAGGACCATTTGGCCAGATCGTGTTTTGGCAGGTTCCGAGTTCGGCTACCATTTACTTTAGTGGGCTTACATGGAACACAGAAATATCGAATGAGTTCTCGACCTTCTTTTAGCTTCTGTTCGCCGAGGTTTAGCACTACACCTACGCCTTCAAGAGAAAGCGGTAAACCCATATAAGCTGACCATACCATGGTGCAGAACCAAGAGGATGGATTTAAGTAGCCGCCGACTGTGTCATCAGGAGTGCTGTAACTTTTAAATTTATACGGGTATTGTTTACATAGCCAATAGGATAAACAGATTCGCTCGAAGGAAGCGTTAAAGGCCCACTTAGTGATGTTATCATCGATTAATGCATTTAATATCTCATCTGGAATTTTCTCGCCTAAGGCCAGATCAATAACGTGCACCTCGCCACCATTAATTGCGTAGCCCAAAAGGAGTATTTCAAAATTCGGTGATTCTGCATAACGGTAGACACCGCATTTACTAAGGTCCATATCTGAGTAGGTTTCAAGGTCAATTGATAGTGATTTTATAGCTTCCATAATACCCTCCTTTCAAAAGAAAAGGGCGGCAGCAGGAGTGCCACCGCCTAAGCGATTAAAACTTGTCGAGTGGATCAGAGTTCTTCTTCGCTTTTTCTTTCTTGTGCTGTTTGATGCTGCTAATTATATCTTTGGCTACCATAACCACAAATCCGATTACAAACAGCTGATATATAACAAACAATTCGATTACAAGAAAAGTTTTCATAAGATTTACCTCATTTTTATAGTTGTCTTAGGTGGCAGGATAACCTGCCACCTTGGTTGTCAGCTACCGATTAGGAAAGAAAGTCGTCATCAGAATCCGTTGCAAAGTCTTCTTCTGCGTTGGACTTACCGCCAAGATGCTCCCCATCACGGATTTTTTGAAGGTTGTTGAGTGAACAAGCGATCCCTTTGTTTCCGTTTGTGTTGAAGGCGTAGAAGTTAACGCTAGCGCGGCCATAAACACCTGAATAAATCTCAGAACGCTCGATGATAGGCTGGCGATCTGCATCAACGATGCCAGGAGCAGAGCTGTTGTTGGCATTCATAAAATATGCATTTGCATAAACAGGATCATCTGGACGTTCCACATCGCCGTCGCGAAGAGGTGTCTTTAGAGTTGAAAGAGGTGGTACAGTACGACCATTTCCTTTGAGCTTACCTTCACCTTCATGGTAGGCCGCTTCGATTGCGGATTTAATTTTTTCGATAGTCTTCGTGTCGGACTTAGGGATAATGAGTGATACACTGTATTTCGGGGAGCCGCCATTAATTGATTTGGGCTCCCAAGCATTCACATAGCTGAATCGGGTATCA
This sequence comes from Sphaerochaeta sp., assembly GCA_048264225.1. Lineage (GTDB taxonomy): Bacteria > Spirochaetota > Spirochaetia > Sphaerochaetales > Sphaerochaetaceae > Sphaerochaeta. The sequence goes on along the minus strand of JBLXDK010000020.1, from coordinate 41,140 downwards.
GGACCAGTAACTACTTTTAATGGATTAACTGCTTTTGTCATGGTTAATTTCCTCCTTGATTTTCATCAAAATCTTCATATGCTGAGTTAAATTCAGGCCTCTTGTCATCAGCGGTAACAAGGACTGGTTTTCCAGGTGGCTTAAAGGTTAAACCACCGATGATATCTTCAAATGTCTTCTTACCGAGTAGTGCTGTCATAGCAGTGATGCCGAGCAGCTTTTTCTCGTAAGGGTCTTTACCTGCTTTGGTAACGACATTGGCTACTGCTGCTTCGTCGGTGTATTTCCTATTGGAACGACCGGCGACTAATTTAAAACCTTCAAACTTAGTACCATTCAAAGCTTCCTTCAGAGCATATTCCTTGACATCGCCAGCCCAGGAAACAAGCTCATCTACCTTTTTAAGGATTGATGCTATCTCTTCATTATCTAGAGTGGCAGGTAGCTCAAAGTCGTACTTTGCGAGTTCCAAATTGTATTCAGCACGCTTCCTGCAGGTTGCTTTGGCTTTGCAGAACTGGCAGTGATCGCCAGCTTTATAGTCACCCTCGCCCCTGATAGCAAGATGTGCAGTCGGAGACAAAACTTCTTCAGCCCAATTGATGAGCGCACTCTTAGAGATGCTGTACTCGCTAATGTTTTCTCTTCGTGGCTGATAGATGACTAGGTGAACACGCTCTATGTCGTAAATGCCATCGAAAAGTGCTAAACCTCCTAGTGCATAGCAAAACATTTGTGGGTTGCTTTCTGCAGAAACCTTGATTCCAAGTCCGTATTTATAGTCAATTACGGTTAGAGTGCCGTCTGCGATTATCAAACAGTCAACATGTCCGTAGCCTTCTGGGACGTATCTTGAGAAATCAAGCTTCTGCTCAATAAGTACTTGTGGATCAGCGCAATTTTCTTTTGCTTTTTCAACCTGTTCAAGAACAAAGGATGCGTAGTCTTCCGCGTGGCCTTTCATTTCCTCGTCGTAGAAGCTTAGCGAGTCAGTCGGGTCCTTTGTGTTTATCCCCAGCAGATTTTCAAGCTTGTATTGTGCGAGGGTATGAGCATCAGTGCCTTCCTGCGCAAAACTGCTGGACACATCTTCAAATTTTTTACTTAGTAAGGCCGATGGCGGGCAAGCAATCCACCTGTGTGCAGATGAGGCAGAAAGCAGGGCGTGTTTTACACTCATTGGATTGCCTCCGCATCCGCGATTAAAGCGGCGTACTGTGACGGGTCAACACTGGAGAGCTTATCTGCACCGTATTTTTTTAACAGTCCCTTTAACGTTTCTGTATGACCGGCTCTGGACATATCTGCAAACTTCTTACGAACATCCAAGAATGATAACTCTGACTTTTGATCTTCCATCGGTGGTGTGGGTGCTTCTGTAACATCGCTGGTCGCAGTATCTGTGCTAGAGAAAAGCTCAGTAAGCGAGTCCGCAATGTTTATGAGGGTTTTTCCACAGTCCTTTAGTTCAGAAAGAACCTGACTAAGTTCACTCATCTTGCTCATTTGGAGTTCCTCCTTCCTTGTTTTCTTGTTCTTTTGAAGACAAGGCTTTGATTTTCTGCGCCAGTCTCTTTGATACAATGCTTATGGCTGTAAGCGTGTCAGCAAGATCTTCATCTAGCTGCTGGTCTTTCAAAGCCTCTGCAGGGGTCTGTGTCTGCATGTTGTTACCTCCCTTCTCGAGTGGATTTGCTCCCTCTCTAATAGTCCCAGGACAGTTTTGTGTGGTTTGAACGAAAAATCGTTTGTGATTTTTTTCAGGCCACACTTTTTTCTTGTCCTTCAACAGGCCTAGGACACTTAGCGAGGAAATGAACGAAAAAAAAGAAACAGCAGATTTTTAGTCTGCTGTTTCTTATAGAGGAAGAGAAACTTATTGTTAAAATTACTTCCAATGTGCCGTCATTAGCTCAAAGACAGAACGAGAGGAGTTTAGCTACATGGTTCGTTGTTGTTAGAGTATTTCATAAATCGCATGTTTTTTGCTGCTGAAATTACCAGTAAAACGAATTTTTGTACTGTACTCAGAGTCAACAAGTGAAAAAAATTTCTTTCCAAATTGACCAGCTACACCATTGGGAAGATCCCAAGCTTCTCCAAAAAGCTCTGGGACGGTAAAGGTATCTCCCTTTGAGTAATTAGTAAGAGCAATATTTACAGCTTGTATTGGAGTAATGGTCATATACTCACTGAACAATTCCTTGCGAATGTAATCTTGAATTGAAAGCTTAAGAGACGCTGCTCGTGCAGTGAGTTCATCATAGTTTTCATCTGAAATAGTGAACTTAACGGTTATTGACATGATTTGTTCCTCCTTTTTAGTAAATGTTAGGGACACAAGAAAGGCATGTACCAGCCTTTATTTTATTGTAAGGCATGTCCATGCCTTTTGTCAATTAAAATAGCAAAAATATTAAATAACTTCGTTCAAAGTGGCGGTTTCTGTCCTGGGACTGATAGAGGGACTTTTATGCCGCTCGAATCTAAATAAGGAGGTTCGCTTATGAACGAAAAAATGAAATACGGTAACGGCGGAGTGGATAAGAAAAACAACGAAGGTTATCCCGATCCTACCGCGTACGAAGCGCTGACAAACATAAAAAAGAAAGAAAAGTCATTCAAACCACTCGTGTATATCTGCTCGCCTTATGCGGGGGATGTAGAGAGAAACACAGAAAAGGCTAAACAGTATAGTCGGTTCGCTGTTTTTGAGAGAGATGCCATTGCTTTTGCGCCACACCTACTATTACCTTTGTATCTCTCAGACGATGATCCGGAAGAACGTGAGCTTGCACTGTTCATGGACATAGTTTTCTTAGGTAAATGCAATGAGCTGTGGGTGTTTGGTGAGATTATTACGAATGGCATGCAGCGCGAGATCGAAAAAGCTAAGAAGCGACGCATGAAGATTCGTTATTTCACTGAAGACATGGAGGAGGCCCCATCATGCAACTAACGATTTGTACTGCAAACTGCACCGGAAATCAGAAGAACTGCCTCTATCCAAATAAACATGTGGTTACCTCAGCGGATGAACTTAAAAAAGCAGTGAAGCTTGATCACGTATGTGCTGAGTATAATAATAACTACCGCAGCGCAGATAACTTTATTAAGTCTGATGTCATCGTTATGGACCTAGACAATGACCATACTGAAAATCCGGATGAGTGGATAACGCCAGAGGTTTTAAATGAATTGATGTCAGATGTCTCCTATGCGATTGCTTCCAGCCGACACAACATGATTTCTAAGGACGGAAAAACAGCAAGGCCCAAGTTCCATGTCTATTTTTCAATAGAAGAGCTAACAGACGTGGAAAGATACGTAGCTATAAAAAGAGCAATCCACGGACAGTTTCCTTTCTTTGATGATAATGCTTTGGATGCAGCACGTTTTATATATGGTGCTGATTCTGGTGATGTTAGTTGGCATGAAGGTTGGCTCACGATTGATGAGATCCTTCAGAACGTTCCTGTTCCTACAAAAACAAGTAGTAGCAGTTCAATACCTGAAGGCCGACGCAATAACACACTGTCACGCTTTGCGGGACGTGTTGTAAAACGATACGGCAGCACCGGTAAAGCTCATGAAATCTTCCTAGAAGAGGCAAAAAAGTGCGATCCGCCAATGGAGGATGAAGAACTTACTGTTATCTGGAATAGTGCCATCAAGTTTGCGAGAAAGGTTCAAGGTCAGGATGGATACGTTCCTCCGGATGACTACAATTCAGATTTTAATAACAACTCACTACGGCCTGCCGACTTTTCAGATATTGGGCAGGCAAAGGTGCTGACACGGGAATATGGCAATGAGCTTTGTTACACGGATGCCACAGATTATCTCCGGTTTAACGGTGAGTTCTGGATGGAATCAAGGCAACAGTCGGTTGGTGCTATGGAAGAGTTCCTCGACTTACAGCTCCAAGATGCTCTTACCGAGCTTGAAAGCGCTCTGAATGCTTTAGTTGCCTTAGGTGAAAAAGAAGAAGATATCCTTGCTGGCGGCAAAAAGTATGAAGCCTCGCTTTCAGGTGATCTATTAAATGCATTCAAAAAATATCAGTCAGCTCTAGCCTATAAAGCTTTTGTGATGAAGCGAAGAGATATGAGATATGTCGTCTCAGCACTACAGGCCGCAAAGCCAATGCTGGAGATCAAAGTGAGTGACCTAGATAAGGACGAATTTCTCCTTAATACACCGGGAGTTACCTTTGATCTTCGAAAGGGACTGGGCGGGGGTCGTACTCCTGATGCAGCAGATTACATTACGAAGCAGACGACTGTTTCGCCTGGAAATAAGGGTGAGCAGATTTGGATTGATGCGCTGAATACTTTCTTCTGTAGTGACCAAAAGCTGATTGATTACGTTCAACAGATTGTTGGCCTCGCTGCAATCGGAAAAGTCTATTTGGAAGCGATCATCATTGCCTATGGTGGAGGCCGTAATGGTAAATCTACCTTCTGGAACAGCATCTCTCGGGTGCTTGGTTCCTACAGCGGTGCCATCTCAGCAGATACGCTTACGGTTGGATGTCGGAGAAATGTAAAACCTGAAATGGCTGAGCTTAAGGGTAAACGTCTCATCATTGCTTCCGAACTTGAAGAGGGCATGCGCTTAAACACGTCGATTGTGAAGCAGCTCAGCTCTACAGATGAAATCGAAGCTGAGAAAAAGTACAAGGACCCGTTCAAGTTTGAACCTTCGCATACATTGGTGCTTTACACAAACCATCTTCCAAGAGTCGGTGCCAATGACGCAGGTACTTGGAGGCGTCTTATCGTCATCCCGTTCAATGCAAAGATTGAGGGTAAGACCGACATCAAAAATTATGCAGACTACCTTGTTACGAATGCTGGATCGTACATGATGAGCTGGATCGTTGAAGGCGCAAAGAAAGCAATTGATCTAGGCTTTCACTTCAAAGTTCCACCATGTGTTCAGGACGCTATCGATGCCTACAGAGAGAATAATGACTGGCTTGCATCCTTTTTGGAGGATTGCTGCGAGGTGGACAAGACCTACCAGCAGAAGTCTGGAGAGTTTTATCAGGAGTACCGCGCCCATTCTGGGCGCAATGGCGAGTACACGAGGAGCACGACAGATTTCTACACTGCCTTGGAGGCTGCTGGATTTGAACGCAAAAAGACCAAGAACGGAATTTTCATTTATGGCTTGAGACTAAAAGCGGAAGAGTTTCTAAATTGAGTTGCACCGACCTGCAAATAACATAATGGTGCAGGTCGATGAAGGTCCTATATAAAAAGTCCCTATAGAGAGTTTTTAATCAAAAAAATAGCCTATAGGGGGTTTTATGAAGTGACATGCACCGACCTGCACCATTGAATGATGGAGATATTGCGATGAGAGAAAAAGAGATTGAAAAGAAGTTAACTTTGGAAGCAAAAAGACGTGGCGGGCTGGCAGTAAAGTTTGTATCTCCAAGCTTTGATGGAATGCCGGATAGAATCCTTCTAATGCCTGGAGGAATTATTGCATTTGTTGAAGTAAAGGCCCCTGGTAAGCTCCCGCGTCCATTACAGATGGCTAGGCACAGGATTCTTAGAGGATTGGGATTCTCTGTTTTCATATTAGACGACGAGAGCCAGATTGGAGGGATTTTTGATGCAGTACAATCCACATGAATATCAAAAATATGCGATAGACTACATCGAATCTCATCCGGTGTCAGCTGTACTGCTTGATATGGGTTTAGGGAAAACAAGTATCGCGCTTACTGCAATCAATGACTTACTGTTTGATTACTTCGATGCACATAAGATATTGGTAGTAGCACCACTTCGAGTGGCAAGAGATACCTGGCCTGCGGAAACTGAAAAGTGGGATCATCTAACTGACTTGATCGTTTCTGTTGCAGTGGGAAATACAGCGGAGCGGGTCCAAGCGTTAAAAGCCACAGCGGATATCTATGTCATCAACCGTGAAAATCTTTGCTGGCTCATTGATGAAAGCGGTCTTCCTTTTGATTTCGATACGGTCATTATAGATGAGCTTTCTTCCTTTAAAAATCATCAGGCTAAGCGCTTTAAGTCACTGATGAAGGTGCGTCCAAAAGTAAAACGTATTATTGGAATGACAGGAACACCAAGCAGCAATGGATTAATGGATTTATGGGCTGAATTCAAATTGCTTGATATGGGTGTAAGACTAGGAAGATTCATAACGGCATTTCGAAGTAATTATTTCATGCCGGATAAGAGAAATGGTCAGATTGTTTATAGCTACAAGCCACTTCCAGGTGCTGAGAGCTGCATCTATAAGAAAATCTCTGATATTACAATTTCAATGAAGTCAACGGATTACCTTAAGATGCCTGAACTGATCAGCAGTGAACATACGGTCATGCTTTCTGAAAAAGAGGCAAAACGCTATGACGAATTAGCAAGAGACCTTGTACTAGAGCTTCCTGGCGGTGAGGTTACTGCTGCAAATGCTGCAGCGCTTTCCAATAAGCTCTGTCAGATGGCCAACGGTGCTATTTATAACGATAGTGGTGGAACAGAGGTCATTCATAATCAGAAGTTGGATGCCTTGGAGGACATCATTGAGGCGGCAGCCGGTAAACCGATCCTTGTGGCCTATTGGTACAAGCACGACTACGAAAGGATCGTCGAAAAGCTTCACAACACAAAGATTCCATTTTCTAAGCTGGATACCGCAGAGAGTATCCGCAAATGGAACAATAAGGAGATACCAGTCGGCTTAATTCATCCCGCATCTGCCGGACATGGTTTAAATCTTCAGTCTGGTGGCTCGTGCATCGTGTGGTTCGGTCTTACCTGGTCATTAGAGTTATATCAACAGACAAATGCTAGGCTCTGGCGTCAGGGCCAAACAGCTGATACGGTTGTGGTGCAGCACATCGTTACCAAAGGCACGATTGACGAGCGTATCCTGCGGGCTCTTTCCTTAAAGGATAAAAGCCAGTCGGCACTTATCGAAGCTGTCAAAGCTGATCTGCAAATGAGAGTCGACTAAAGACAATCCGTGCCAATCCGAGAGAAATAAAAATCCGGAGGTACAGATTATGGACCCTTATCAAGAATTAGCAAACGCCATTGTTATGCAAGCAGTCAAGGATTATCGAATCGATCTTCTTCATTCGAAGAAGCATCCTGATAACAATGGCTACCAAATTGAAGTGGCATCTTTAGAGCGGTTTTTCCGTTCCGGTTGGTTTGGTGAGCTCACCAGTTTGAATGCTGAGTACCTCATTCGAAGAGTTAATGAGGAGGTGCAAAGGAATGACCGCTAAAGAGTATTTGTCACAGGCCTATCGCCTTGATCAGAGGATTGCCAGCAAACTCGAAATGGTGGAATCCTTAAATGAGTTGGCAATGAGGTGTACCACCACCATAACCGGTATGCCTCGCAACCCCAGCAAAAGCACCTCGCCGATGGCAGACACTATTCTAAAAATCATTGACCTTCAGGATGAGATTAACAGAGATCTTGAAAGCTTAGTGGATCTTAAGCGCGAGATCAGTCTTGTTATCCGTGAAGTAGAATACAACGAATATCGAACGATTCTGGAGAAGCGATATATCAGCAATAAGTCTTGGCCAGAAATTGCTGTGGAGCTCGGGTACAACCTTCGCCATCTTTACCGTTTACATGATGCAGCGCTAAACAAAGTAAGAATTCCTGAAGATGTCACTATATGTCACTATTAGTCCAAGTGCAATCATGTTAATGTTAAGGTAGCGAAAAGCATCAAGGCGAAGCCTCGCGGGAGAAATCCTGTGGGGCTTTTCTTATGTCCCGAAAGTGAGGTGAATCCATGCCATATAAACCAAAGCGTCCCTGCGCCTACCCCGGCTGCGGTCGGCTCGCTGAGCGTGAGCAATACTGCACCGAGCATCAAAAGGTCGTGGACAAACACTACAACCAGTACGAGCGAGACCCCAAGTCCAACAAACGCTACGGCAGAAGCTGGAAGCGCATCCGCGACCGCTACATCAAATTACATCCCCTCTGTGAGGAGTGCCAGAAGCAAGACAAGCTGACACCCGCTGAAGAGGTTCACCACATCCTTCCGCTTTCCAAAGGTGGCGGCAATGAAAAGAGCAATCTGATGGCTCTTTGTAAATCCTGTCACTCCCGAATTACTGCTGAAAGCGGTGACCGGTGGGGGTGATCAAATCTCTAAAACTTTTCAAACTGGACAGCGGCGTGGGGCTTCGTGTTGAAAAACGCGCTTTCAAACGAGGGAATAGCCCCATCCCCGCAAAGTGAGGTGATATTTTTGGCAAAAGACGGTACCAACCGTGGCGGTGCTCGTATCGGCGCGGGCGCAAAAAAGAAGCCACTAGCCGACAAAATAGCCGAGGGCAATCCCGGCGGCAGGAAACTGACTGTGATGGAATTTCAAGATGCAGCAGATCTCAAAGGCCTTGAAATGCCTGAACCAAACAAAATGCTCGAAGCCATACAAAAAGACGGTAAGACTCTCGTTGCGAGCGAGATCTATAAATCCGCTTGGACTTGGCTGAACGAACGTGGCTGTGCAGTGCTTGTAGCTCCGCAGCTTCTGGAGCGGTACGCCATGAGCGTAGCCAGGTGGATTCAGTGCGAGGAAGCAGTCACTGAATACGGCTTTCTGGCAAAGCATCCCACTACGGGCAATGCAATTCAGAGCCCCTATGTGGCGATGGGTCAAAACTACATGAACCAAACAAACCGCCTATGGATGGAGATTTTTCAGATCGTAAAGGAAAACTGCACCGGCGAGTACAGCGGTGTGAATCCGCAAGATGATGTTATGGAGCGGCTCTTAACCGCCCGGAAAGGAAAATGATATGACAAAATACAAAACTTCTGAAAGTGTCTGCAAGGGTCACCCGGATAAACTCTGCGACCTGATTGCAGACAGCATTCTCGATGCTTGTCTTCGCAAAGATAAAACTTCCCGCGTGGCCTGCGAGGTCATGGCGACAAAAGGCAAAATCATCGTAGCGGGCGAAATCACCTGCTCGAAAAAAGTAGACATCCGCTGGGTGGTCCATAGAGTTCTTGAGGAGGTCGGCTACAACCCTTGGAAATTCATTGTGTTTGTATTCGTCCACCAGCAAAGCAAGGATATCGCAGGTGGTGTGAATCAAGCGCTGGAATCCCGCGCGGGAGATACCTCTTGGTATTCCATGCTCGGCGCTGGCGACCAGGGCACTGTTTATGGCTATGCCACAGATGAGACAGTAGAAAAACTTCCGCTCCCTCTCGTATTTGCTCATGGCATTTGTCAAAAGCTCGATAGCACCATGAAAAATGGCGTCATCAAAGGCATTGGTCCTGATGGCAAAGCCCAGGTCACTGTCGAGTATGAAGATGACAAGCCCAAGCGCATCAAAACGATTATTGTTTCTGTACAGCACCGCGCTAATAAGGATTTAGAGATTCTCCGCAGTGAGATCATCTCCCAAGTATTGTGGCCAGTGTTTGAGAAATTCCCGTTTGACGTTGATACCGAAATCCTCATCAATCCCTCCGGCCGTTTTGTCGAGGGCGGACCTGCAGCTGACACCGGTTTGACTGGTCGAAAGATTATGGTCGATAGCTATGGCGGCCTTGCTGCTCATGGCGGTGGTGCATTCTCCGGAAAAGACCCGACGAAGGTTGATCGCTCCGGTGCCTACATGGCAAGGGCCATTGCAAAGAACATCGTCCGTTGTGGCTATGCGAAACGCTGTCAGGTGGCCATCTCCTATGCTATCGGCAAGGCTGATCCTGTTGCGGTTGAAATTGATACCTTCGGTACGGGTACTGTTTCTGATGAGATTCTTCGCAAAGCGGTCCTCGAGGTTTTTAACCTCCGTCCAGCGGCGATCATCGAGGCACTGAACTTGCGTGATCCCATCTATGCAGATACAGCAACATATGGCCATTTCAGCGGAACGCTTTCTCGCTGGGAATGGCTGGACCGTTATAACGAACTACGAGAGGCGGTAAAAAAATATGCAGATTGAGAAAAAGAATACCGCCGAGCTTCTACCTGCGGACTACAATCCCCGCAAGGACTTAAGGCCCGGCGATCCGGAATACGATAAGCTTAAGCGCTCAATTGAACAGTTCGGATACGTCGAGCCGGTCATCTGGAATAAGGTGACCGGCTGTGTTGTGGGTGGGCATCAGCGTTTAAAGGTGCTCATCGACTTAGGGCTAACCGAGGTCGAGTGCGTGGTGGTCGAAATGGATGTCGAAAAGGAAAAGGCACTCAACATCGCGTTGAATAAAATTTCCGGTGAATGGGACAAAGAAAAGCTGGCTCTGCTCATTGCAGATTTACAAGGTGCGGACTTCGATGTATCGCTCACAGGCTTTGATCCCGCTGAACTGGATGATCTGTTTAAGGATAGTATCAAAGACGGCATCCACGATGATGATTTTGATGTGGAAGCAGAGCTAAAGGAACCGCCCATCACCAAACTCAGCGACGTCTGGACCCTTGGTCGGCACCGGCTGGTATGTGGCGACAGTACCAAGAAGGACACCTTTGACTTGCTGATGGCCGGTACCAAAGCCAATCTCGTGATCACCGACCCGCCGTACAACGTCAACTATGAAGGCAGCGCCGGAAAAATCAAAAACGACAACATGGGTAACGACGCCTTCTATCACTTTCTGCTCGATGCCTTTACAAACACCGAAGCAGTCATGGCGGATGACGCCAGCATCTATGTTTTCCACGCCGACACCGAAGGGCTGAATTTCAGGAGAGCCTTTGTGGATGCCGGTTTTTATTTGTCTGGTTGCTGCATCTGGAAGAAGCAGTCGTTAGTTCTGGGACGCTCTCCGTACCAATGGCAGCATGAGCCTGTGCTCTATGGTTGGAAGAAAACCGGGAAGCATCAGTGGTACACAGGCCGGAAGGAAACCACCATCTGGGAGTTTGATAAACCTAAGAAAAATGGTGATCACCCGACCATGAAGCCGGTCCCGCTCTTGGCGTATCCGATTATGAACAGCAGCATGAGTAACACCCTGGTGCTAGATCCCTTTGGTGGTAGTGGTTCAACACTCATCGCCTGCGAACAGTCTGACCGCTCCTGTTATACTATTGAGCTTGATGAGAAGTTCTGTGACGTTATCGTCAAGCGCTACATCGAACAGGTCGGCTCTAGCGACAAGGTTTCTGTCCAGCGCGATGGTCTGCTCTACTCCTATGCGGAGGTGACAGCCAGCGAGGATAGCCATGCCTGACGATAGCACCGCTGATGATAACCCAGCTCCTCCTCCGACTCGATTTGGCACATATATTTCTCGAAAATCACTTGCTATATGGTGCCTTTAGAGTGATGTATGTACATACCAAAACGATAGGAGGTTTTGAAAATGGAAATCAAGTACAACGTAACCGGACCCAACCGCAAGCGATTGGTACAGGCCATCGCCCAAATTCTCGAAAGCGATGCCAAGTACCTCGGTGTTCCATCCTGTGCTTATCAGGTGGACAACTTCACCATCAGCAAGGATGGCATCCTTTCCTTCGACGAGCTCACCAACAGCAGTGAGGCTGAGCAGCTTATCGAGCGCCTTTGCGAAGTGGGCTTTGAAGCTGAGACCGAGGAAGTCACAGATGCCCTTTGCATGGAGCTTCCGCTGAAAGACACCACCGAAGCAGCGATTGACAACCTGCGCAGGATGGTGGATAGCAAAGCGACGCTCATTAAAAAAGCACTCGGTGCTGAAAGCTTGGAGATTGAGGTAACCGAGGAGCGTATCCGCTTCCCTTGGTTCGATCGCATTCCGGAGCCTGAGGTCATCAGTGCAGCTTCTCATTTCCTTGGGCATCTGCTTGATGCAGCTAAGAGCCATAAACGTGTGACTGCCAAGGAAAAGGAAACCGACAATGAGAAATACGCCTTTCGATGCTTCCTCCTGCGACTCGGCTTCATTGGCGATGAGTTCAAAGAAACGCGCCGGACGCTTCTTCGGAATCTGACCGGCAGCGCCGCATTTCGAACGGGAGCCAAGAAAGGCTTCAGCGCAGAGGACCTGGCCGCCGCTACCGACGACCCCGCTGTAGTAGAAGCGGTAAATGCCCTGCTGAATGGAAAGGAGGCAACTGATGATGAGATTTCCGAATGAAGAAGTAGTTGAGCGCATCCGCCGTCAATTTCCGGTCGGTTGCCGCGTGGAGCTTCTTCGCATGGATGATGTGCAGGCTCCGCCCATCGGCACCAAAGGCACCGTAATCGGAGTGGATGACACCGGCTCCATCATGGTTAGCTGGTACAACGGCAGCGGACTTAACGTAGTCTATGGCGAGGACCTTTGCCGGAGGTGCGACGATGACCGATAAGGTGCGAAAGCAGATCTTGGCCATACGCGACACCGGTCTGACGAATATGTTTGATGTAGTATCGGTGCAGCGCATCGCGAACGACATGGGCTTTTATGAGCTGGTCGTGTACCTCGAAGAAAACCGCAAGGAATATACCCACTTCATCCTGACAGGCGAGGCGTAAAACACATCCCTTTCAATACGATATTTGATGCATTTATATCTCTGAATTGACTTGCTATTGTGTGCTTTCAGAGCGAATATACACATACAAAAACGAAGGGAGTGCACACCATGTGGAAAGAAGGAAGCCTTAAGATTCACAACAGCATTTTTCATTACTGGATGAAGGTTTACGAGGAAGGTTCCCAGTTTGGAATCGACGGCGGCAGGATCAGCAAGCTGATGCTCAAACGAGATGGCAAGGTCGTATGCAACTACGACAGGGGCTGGGACATAGAGCCCTCCGACCCAGACACGCAGCTTGCCCTTGAACTACTGCTACACAAGGAAAACAGCTAACACAAACAAACTACAGCTTCTTGGAATATGAGCCAACCGGCTCTGTTCCTCGTTATGCAGCCATGATGGGCTGTATTTTTTATGCCCTGCGAAAGGAGGTGACGGTGTATCAGAAAATTGAAGAAATATAAACCCACCCGATTTAAAGCATCGGATTCAATCTATGACAAGGCTCTGGCCGATTACGCTGTGTCCTTTATTGAGGCGCTCTCCCATACCAAGGGCACCTGGGCCGGTAAGCCTTTTGAGCTGATTGACTGGCAGGAGCAGATTATTCGAGACATCTTTGGCACCATCAAGCCCAACGGCTATCGGCAGTTCAACACTGCGTATGTTGAAATTCCAAAGAAGATGGGTAAATCAGAGCTCGCCGCTGCGGTTGCTTTACTGCTGACCTGTGGCGACAATGAGGAACGCGCTGAGGTCTACGGCTGTGCCGCCGATCGTAATCAGGCGTCTATCGTCTTTAACGTTGCAGCAGATATGGTCCGGATGTGTCCGGCACTGGCGAAACGAGTCAAGATACTTGATTCCATGAAACGGCTTGTTTATTTACCAACCGGGAGCACATATCAAGTGCTATCTGCCGACGTCGGCAACAAGCACGGTTTCAATACCCATGGCGTGGTATTCGACGAACTGCATACCCAACCAAACCGAAAGCTCTACGATGTCATGACCAAAGGCAGTGGTGATGCGCGAATGCAGCCACTCTATTTTTTGATCACAACCGCCGGAGACAATCAGAACAGCATCTGTTGGGAGGTACATCAAAAAGCGCTGGATATCATTGATGGTAGAAAAAATGACCCGACCTTCTATCCGATCATATATGGTGCAGCGCAAGAAGACGACTGGACTGATCCGAAGGTTTGGAAAAAAGCCAATCCCTCCCTCGGTATTACAGTCGGCCTAGATAAGGTTAAAGCGGCATTTGAGTCGGCCCGCCAGAATCCAGCCGAGGAGAACAGCTTCAGGCAACTCCGCTTGAACCAGTGGGTCAAACAGGCTGTACGCTGGATGCCAATGGACAAATGGGATGCCTGCGCTTTTGCGGTAGATCAGGAAGCCTTACGGGGACGAATTTGCTATGGTGGTCTGGACCTTTCCTCCTCCACCGACATTACTGCTTTTGTTCTGGTATTCCCGCCGCTGGACGAAGATGACAAGTTTGTCGTGCTCCCGTTTTTCTGGATACCGGAGGACAACATCGATTTGCGTGTGCGGCGTGACCATGTGAATTATGATGTCTGGAAAAAGCAAGGCTATCTTTTAACCACTGAAGGCAATGTGGTCCACTATGGCTTCATCGAGAGCTTTATTGAGGAGCTGGGTACGAAATACAACATTCGCGAAATCGCCTTTGACCGCTGGGGTGCTGTACAGATGGTCCAGAACCTTGAGGGCATGGGCTTTACAGTTGTTCCGTTCGGTCAGGGCTTCAAGGATATGAGCCCACCGACCAAGGAGCTCATGAAGCTAACCTTAGAACAAAGGTTTGCCCACGGTGGTCATCCGGTCCTTCGCTGGATGATGGACAACATCTATATCCGCACCGATCCGGCAGGCAATATAAAAGCGGACAAAGAGAAATCCACAGAGAAAATCGACGGCGCAGTCGCCACCATTATGGCGCTTGATCGAGCGATTCGGTGCGGCAATGAAAGTGGCGCTTCGGTCTATGATGATCGCGGCCTGCTTGTTTTCTAGTAAAGGAGAGTGATGTCTATGGGAATACTTCAAGGAATATTCAAGGCGCGTGACAAGCCTAAAGATGCCCTCGGTGGCAGTCGCTACAGCTTCTTTTTCGGAAGCACCAGCGCGGGAAAACCAGTCAATGAGCAGACGGCCATGCAAATGACAGCAGTGTACAGCTGCGTGAGGATATTATCTGAAACACTGGCGGGGCTTCCGCTCCATATCTATCAATATAATGATTCCGGCGGAAAGGAAAAACACCTCAAGCACCCACTGTACAAGCTGCTTCATGACGAGCCGAATCCTGAGATGACTTCCTTTGCGTTTAGAGAAACGCTGATGAGTCATCTTTTATTATGGGGAAACGCCTACGCACAGATCATTAGAAACGCCCGTGGCGAGGTCGTTGCGCTTTATCCGCTTATGCCAAACAAAATGACAGTCGATCGTGATTCAAACGGTCGGCTTTTCTATTTGTACCAGCGCAGTAACGAGGACAGTCCTTCTCTTGGCAAGGACAGTCAAGTCTACCTGGCTCCTTCTGATGTTCTGCATATTCCTGGTCTGGGCTTTGACGGTCTGGTTGGCTACTCCCCCATTGCAATGGCGAAGAATGCCGTGGGACTGGCCATTGCCACCGAGGAATACGGTGCGAAGTTCTTCGCTAATGGAGCTGCTCCGGGCGGCGTGCTGGAACACCCCGGAACCATCAAGGACCCACAGAAGATTAAGGAGTCCTGGAACGCAGCCTATCAAGGCAGTGGAAACTCTCATAGGGTAGCTGTTCTCGAGGAAGGCATGAAGTATCAGCCCATCGGGATCTCACCGGAGCAAGCGCAGTTTCTGGAGACGAGAAAGTTCCAGATCAATGAGATCGCCCGAATTTTCAGGGTGCCGCCTCATATGCTGGCTGACCTTGAGAAATCGTCCTTCTCTAACATCGAACAGCAATCTCTAGAGTTTGTGAAATACACCTTGGATCCCTGGGTAGTGCGCTGGGAACAGTCCATGTGCCGCGCACTGCTCATGGAGAGCGAAAAGTCGAAGCTGTTCATTAAGTTCAATGTGGATGGACTGCTTCGAGGCGACTATGTAAGCCGCATGAGCGGTTACGCCACCGCACGTCAGAACGGCTGGATGAGCGCCAATGATATCCGCGAGCTTGAAAACCTGGACCGCATCCCGGCAGAGCTTGGTGGCGACCTCTACCTCATAAACGGCGCGATGACCAAACTGCAGGACGCGGGTGCGTTCGCAAATATGAAAGAAACGGAGGAAACCGAATGAAGAAATTCTGGAACTGGGCACGGGATGATAATTCCAGTGTCCGAACACTCTACCTTGACGGCGTGATTGCTGAAGAGTCATGGTTCGATGATGATGTCACCCCTAAGGCATTTAAAGCAGATTTGACTTCCGGTGAGGGTGACATTGTTATTTGGCTCAACTCTCCCGGCGGAGATTGCATTGCGGCAAGTCAGATCTACACCATGCTCATGGATTACAAAGGCAAGGTCACCGTCAAAATCGATGGTATTGCAGCATCTGCCGCTTCGGTAATTGCAATGGCCGGAACAACTGTGCTGATGGCACCGACTGCCCTCATGATGGTGCATAATCCGCTGACAGTGGCCATCGGCGACAGCGAGGAAATGCAAAAGGCCATCGCCATGCTCTCGGAGGTTAAGGAAAGTATCATCAACGCCTACGAGATAAAAACAGGACAGTCACGAGCAAAGCTATCCCACCTGATGGATGCGGAAACCTGGCTCAATGCCAAGAAAGCCATCGAGCTTGGTTTTGCAGACGGCATTCTGGACGACGAAAAGAAACGACTACAGACAGAGGATTTCACCTATGCCTTTAGCCGCAGGGCCGTTACCAACTCTCTGCTGGATAAGGTAAAGCCCAAGCTGCCCAAACAACAAACAGGTACACCAATTGAGTCGCTGGAGAAGCGGCTCTCTTTAATTCAACACTAATTTTGAGGAGGAAAATAATATGAACAAAATTCTTGAACTGCGTGAGAAACGCGCAAAAGCATGGGAAACAGCTAAGGCTTTTCTCGACACCAAACGCGGTGCGGATGGCATCGTTTCAGCTGAGGACACCGCCGTTTACGACAAGATGGAAGCGGATGTGGTCACCCTTGGTAACGAAATCGATCGTCTTGAAAAGCAGGAAGCCCTCGACCGTGAGCTTTCAAAGCCCTTAAACACACCTTTGACTGGTAGGCCGTCTGTGCTAGGGGCTGAAGTAAAAACAGGAACGGCTTCTGCTGAATATAAAAAGGCTATGTTAGAAGCTCTACGATCCAATTTCAAGAGAGTCGACAATGTTTTGCAGGAAGGCATTGATGCAAACGGTGGGTATCTTGTCCCAGACGAATATGATAGTCGCCTTATTGATGGTCTAACAGAGGAGAACATCTTCCGAAAACTTGGTACAACCATCAGGACCAGTGGCGACCATAAAATCAATATTGCTGCAACAAAACCTGCCGCAGCGTGGATTGAAGAAGGCGGCGAGCTCACTTTTGGAGACGCAACTTTTGCACAAATCCTTCTTGATGCCCATAAACTTCATGTCGCTGTAAAGGTCACCGATGAACTGCTATACGACAATGCATTCAACCTCGAAGGCTATATCCTTGACCAGTTTGCCAAAGCTCTGGCCAATGCAGAGGAGGATGCCTTCCTAAACGGAAATGGTACCGGCAAGCCACTAGGTATCTTTGCGGCTACGGGTGGTGCTCAAGTTGGCGTTACTACCGCTGGAAGTTCCATCACAGCGGATGAGGTTATCAATCTTGTCTATGCGCTGAAGCGTCCATACAGAAAAAATGCAGCTTTTATTACGAACGACCAGACTCTTTCTGTTCTTCGTAAGCTGAAGGATGGCAATGGTGCATATATTTGGCAACCTTCGTATCAAGTCGGAGAACCTGACAAACTGCTAGGTTATAACATCCATACTTCAGCTTATGTCCCTACCATCGAAGCTGGAAAACCTGTGATGGCTTTCGGAGATTTTAGCTATTACAACATCGGTGATCGTGGCATCCGTTCCTTCATGGAGCTAAAAGAACTTTTCGCCGGCCACGGCATGGTTGGTTTTATGGCCAAAGAACGTGTAGACGGCAAACTTGTGCTTCCTGAAGCAATTCAGATTCTCAAGATGAAGGCTTAACGGAGGTGCACTATGAGTTATAACACAAAGAACTTTACCGAACAGGGCGGTGAAAAAACCGTCATAGGCGGCACGCTTGAAATCAAGGAGGGAGCCTCGGTAACGGGGCTTCCTTCTGCTTCTGTATCCATCGCTACTGAAACCACGCTGGGTGGAATCAAGGCAGCGGCTAAAACAGAAACGGATACCGTTCCTGCAAAAGTCGGACCTGACGGAATCCTTTATGTTTCAACTTATCCCAGTGTGCCGGAACCGTCCATAGCAGAGAACCAAGTGGCAAGCACTGCGGAGGATGTCGCAGGACTCCTTTCTGATTTCAACGCGCTGCTTGTAAAGCTTAAAACCGCTGGGCTTATGGCGGATGATAGTTAAGAACAATGAAAGGATGGTGACGGTATGACACTGCTTGAAAAAGTTAAGGCAAACCTCATTCTTGAGCACTCGGCAGATGATGAACTTTTGCAGATGTACATCACCGCTGCCGTCAGGTACGCCGAGAGCTATCAGCATCTACCCGAAAACACCTATACAGCCAGCTTAATGACACCCACCACCGAGCAAGCCGTTATCATGCTGTCGTCCCACTTCTATGAATCAAGGGACGGCAGCACAGGCGGCTTTTTTGCGGACAATGTCCAGGCTGGACAGCAGGTTTGGAATACGGTCAACCTCTTACTTCGGCTGGACCGGGATTGGAAGGTGTGATTATGAGCTATGGAAAGATGAACACCTTCATTGACATCATTGAAAGAGTGACCATGAAGGATCATGAGGGCTTTAAAACCGAAGTTGACAACATCATCGCCTCTGTCAAAGCGTATCGGGAGGGTCGGCACGGCAATGAGAAATGGGCAAACAGAGCCAGCTTCTCTGAAGCCACCGACCTTTTCCGTTTTCGCCGCATACCCGGTGTGACCATTACGACTGCGATGATTGTGGTGAACAAAGAGGGTCGCTTTGAAATTACCTCGGTGGAAGATGTCAAAGGGCGCGGCATGTATCTTGAGGTTCTTGCCAAGGAGGTGAAACCCAGTGGCTAAAACAACATTTAAAATGCCGGAGGATTTTCTGATGAAGCTCTCAAGGCTTGGCGAGAAAACAGATGAGATTATTCCCCGCGTACTGAAAGCAGGCGGCGAGGTTGTCGAAACTAAAGTAAAAAGCAACCTACAGAGTGTTATTGGAAATGGCACTAAGGAAGATAGCAGATCCACTGGTGAGCTCGTTTCAGCCCTTGGAGTCTCCTCTGCCAGACAAGACCGGGATGGAAATTTCAACGTCAAGGTCGGCTTTTCCGAACCTCGTAGGGATGGCAAAAGCAATGCTATGGTTGCAGGAGTTTTGGAATATGGCAAACATGGACAGCCACCTAAACCTTTTCTGAAGCCCGCGAAAACGGCAAGTAAAAATGCCTGCGTGGATGCGATGATTAGGGCGTTTGAAGAGGAGGTTGATAAAATATGAGCCTTCTTAGTGAACTCAACACCCTCATCTCACCACTCGTTCCTCTGGAAACAGGCGTGTTTTCAGATCCTGCGCCAGATAGATATGCTGTGATCACGCCGATGGTTGATACATTTGAGCTATACACCGACGATAAACCCCGGCATGAAATCCAGGAGGCACGGATATCCCTATTTGACAAGGGAAGCTATACGGCTGTCAAAAACCAAATTGTCCGCATTCTTTTGGATGCGGATTTCATAATAACCGATCGCCGGTACGTCGGACATGAGGATGACACCGGCTATCACCATTACGCCATCGATGTGGCGAAAAACTACGAATTGGAGGATTAACAAATGGCGACAATCGGATTAGATAAATTGTACTATGCCAAAATCACAGAGGACTTGAGCGGCAATGAAACCTACGGTACGCCCATCCAACTTGCAAAAGCGATGAAGGCGGATTTGTCCGTAGATCTTGCTGAAGCAACGCTATATGCCGATGATGGGCCTGCTGAAATCGTGAAGGAATTCAAGAGCGGGACCCTTTCCCTAGGCATTGATGATATCGGCGTGACAGCAGCTGAGGACCTGACCGGAGCAACGCTTGACGATAATAACGTCGTTGTATCCGGCAGCGAGGATGGCGGTTCCCCTGTGGCCGTTGGTTTCAGAGCTAAGAAATCAAACGGTAAATATCGATACTTCTGGCTATACCGTGTGGTATTCGGCATCCCGGCTACCAACCTCGCCACCAAGGGCGACAGCATCACCTTTTCCACCCCGACTATCGAAGGAACTGTGGTGCGAAGAAATAAGCTTGATGGCAACGGAAAGCATCCGTGGAAATCAGAGGTAAATGAGGACGATACGAGCGTTCCAGCTTCCGTTATCACCGGCTGGTATACGCAGGTTTATGAGCCTGTTTTCACCGTCACACCATAACGGAGGGATAGCAAATGGATAATGAAAGAAGTTCAGGAATATCAATCGGTGGGCAAGAGTATGAAATGCTCCTGACCACTAAGGCAACGAAGGAGATCGCCAAGAGATATGGCGGTCTTTCTAATTTGGGCGAAAAACTCATGAAAACGGAGAATTTCGAGATGGCACTGGATGAGGTTGTTTGGCTGATCACTCTGCTGGCCAATCAATCGGTGCTGGTTCACAACTTGCAGAATCCTTCAAAAAAGCGGGAGCTGCTTACTGAGGATATCGTTGAGCTTCTGACCTCTCCCTTTGAGCTCGCGGAGTATAAAAACGCCATCATGGACGCCATGTACAAAGGAACGAAGCGCCATGTTGAAAGCGAGGATGAACCCTCAAAAAACGCACAGGTCGGGTAAGCGACGATGAGTTGTTTGCCCGACTAATTTTTTATGGCGTTTCCCTCCTTCATCGCTCTGAGCAGGAAGTTTGGCTGATGCCAATCGGGCATTTGCTCGACCAGTGGGAGGTATACAAGCAGTTCAACGGACTCGCAAAGGCATCCCGTGAGTATTACATCGATGAAATTATACCAAATGGAATCTAAGGAGGTGATGGGAATATGGCGGATAACTTTGGCCTAAAAATAGGCGTTGAGGGCGAGAAAGAATTCAAAAGAGCCCTCTCTGACATTAATCAATCGTTCAAGGTGCTCGGCTCCGAAATGAAACTGGTCGAGTCTGAGTTCGGCAAAAACGAAAATAGCGTCCAGTCCCTCACCTCCAAGAATGAGGTGCTCACCAAGCAGATCGATGCCCAAAAAGATAAAATCGAAACCCTGCGTAAAGCACTTGAGAATGCCTCCTCATCGTTTGGCGAAAATGACCGCCGTACTCAGGCCTGGGCGGTTCAGCTGAATAACGCCCAAGCAGAACTCAACGGTATGGAGCGTGAGCTGAAGGGCAACGAAAAAGCTCTGGATAGCGTTGCCGATGAGTTTAACGCAGCTGAAAAACAAGCAGACCAATTTGGTGATGAGCTTGATAAAACAGGCAAAGATGCGGAGTCGGCCGGAGGAAAATTCGAAAAGCTGGGCTCCGTCGTCAAGGGTGTCGGTGCGGCTATGGGTGTGGCCTTCGCCGCTATCGGCACTGCTGCAATTGGGGCGGGCAAAGCACTCGTCGACATGACGGTAGAGGCAGCCGCTTATGCAGACGAGATGCTGACACAATCCACCGTCACCGGTATGTCCGTAGAAAGTCTTCAAGCCTACAGCTACGCCGCTGACCTTGTCGACGTTTCGATGGAGACCTTAACCGGGTCTATGGCCAAGCAGGTAAAATCTATGTCGAATGCCAGAGATGGCTCGGCAAAATTCGCTGATGCGTATGCGAAGCTTGGTATCTCCGTAGCGGACAGCAATGGCCAGCTAAGGGACAGCGAGACCGTATATTGGGAAACCATCGATGCCCTCGGTAAAATTTCAAACGAGACTGAACGCGACGCTCTTGCTATGCAGATTTTCGGTAAGAGTGCGCAGGAGCTAAATCCTCTGATTGCTCAAGGTAGCGCTGGCATCGCCGCACTAACCGAGGAAGCAAAGCGGATGGGCGCAGTTTTAAGCGAGGAAAGCATCGGAAAGCTCGGTGCGTTTGATGATTCTGTTCAGAGGCTGAAGCAAGGATCGGAAGCCGCACAGCGTGTGATGGGGACCGTACTTCTGCCACAGCTTCAAACCCTGGCCGACGACGGAGTTTCTTTGCTCGGAGACTTTACCTCCGGACTTGTTGAAGCAGGCGATGACTTTGACAAAATAAGCGAGGTTATTGGAAATACCGTGGGCGGTCTAGTGGACATGATTATGGAGAACCTCCCAAGGATCATTCAAGTTGGTATGGACATTGTTATGGCCATCGTAAGCTCAATAGTTGAGAACTTACCAACGATCGTTGATTGTGCTTCTTCTATCGTCATGACGCTGCTTCAAGGTTTAATTGAGGCGCTACCCGCTATTACGGAAGGCGCTCTGCAGCTTGTCCTTACTCTGGTGCAAGGCATCATTGACAATCTGCCTGCCATCATTGAAGCTGCGATTCAGATGATCGTCACTCTGGCTCTGGGTATTGCAGAGGCTCTCCCTGAACTGATCCCTTCCATCGTTGAGGCAATTCTCCTGATTGTTCAGGTCCTACTCGATAACATGGACAAAATCCTCGAGGCAGCCTTTGCAATTATCAAGGGATTGGCAGAGGGACTACTGAACGCGCTGCCAGAGCTGATTGCTGTGTTGCCTCAAATTATTACGAGCATCATCAATTTCATCACCAATAACCTACCCGCCATCATTTCCATGGGTATACAGCTTACCGTTCAACTTGCGGCAGGTCTTATCAAGGCCATACCACAGCTTGTTGCATCCTTACCCCAAATTATCTCAGCACTGGTCCTTGGACTGGGCAAAGCCGTAGGTGCTGTGTTTGAGATTGGCAAGAACATCGTTACCGGCCTCTGGGATGGTATCAAATCCATGGGCACTTGGATCAGTGATAAAGTCAGTGGCTTCTTTTCCGGCATTGTTGATGGAGCAAAAGACCTGCTCGGCATTCATTCACCTTCCACTGTGTTTGCAGGAATTGGTGAGAATATGGGCGCAGGTATCGGTGTCGGCTTTGACCAGATCATGACCAAGGTCTCAAGGGATATGAAAACATCTATCCCCACCGACTTTAACGTAGACACAAACTTCAACATGAAAGGTAGCGGGTCCAGCCTAGCCAGTGCAACAAAATCAATTGTCGAGCATACCGGTGTCATTGAAGTCCGTGGAATTAACAGCAAAAAAGAACTCACTGGCGTTGTTGAAATCATTATGGATCAGTTTAGGAGGGAGGCGAGAATCTGATGATACGACTGGAAACATCCACAGGCGAAATCCTGTCGAGGATTCTTAAGGAAATCTCCCCGATAGAGTATTCCTCAAACCGGCAAGTGAATCGACTTTTGGACGGGAGCTATCACGTTCAGATTGTCGGCAGCGCTCTTAAAAGCATGGAAGGCACCATCGTGTCCACCTTCAATCAGGCTGAAAAGTTAAACAGCCTGATTGACCTAGGTACCCCACTGGTGCTGATCTTTCTTGACAAGAAGTACCTTGTGTATGCTGACGATAAAATTGCCTGGAAACGCATTAACTTTGCTCACGGAAATAAGGATAAAAGCCTTGTTGAAGGCAAGCTCAGGATGATCCTTAAAGAGGAGGTGGCGCTGTGAGAAGCGTGAACTCCTTGATGGAGGAAAAGCTAAAGAGCGATCAGCAGACACCGGCCAATAAAGCTGCACCACAAATGAGCATCCAAGTTAGCCGGGCCAGGTCGACCATCATGGACTCGGATTATTGGACCGTTGAAACCATCCGGCAAAAGACCGGACTTGGGGATGTTAGCGTTGCTCCCAGACGATATAAGCCTTACGGCCGACCAAATAGAATCTATGAAATTCATGTTGATAACGGTGTGGTTGGAACATCAATCCGGGAGTACCCGGACACCTTCAAGGAGGGCTGGAAGAATCAGTTCACCTTGTGTAGTGGCTCATCCGTAGCACTTGCCTTTGATGGTAACTGGCAGCGGTATCGCGGAGTATGGCGCTTGGTGACGGATGAAAAGCCGTGGATATTTTGGGTGGACTCCTCAGGCATTTTATGGCGTCAGCTATGGGACGATGCATCCACCCTCTCTCAGCTCGATACTGGCGTCAGCTATGTACGGGCCATCCGGGCGTGGCGAAATCAATATTCTGCTGAGCTTGATCAAGGCATTGTCGTCGGTTACATCAAAACGGATGGGACCGTCTGGTACCGCAACTACTGCAGGCAAGCTGATGGCACAGTCATCTGGGAAATCGCCAGAGTGCTTCCTTCTGTTTCAGGCGCAGTACATCTAAACCTTTTTTTGACCAATGACTACCGGCTCGGATTCAGCATTGAAAAGACAAACGGAGACATCCAGTGGATTATCACCCAGCGTAACTGGTCTGGAATGGCCATCATCCCAGAGAACGTTCATGCGGCGTTATCTCTGAATGAAGTCAAGTTGATTCCGATCATTTACACCGATCTGAAGCAAACGGAGCGTGTTGATTCGAGTATCACCTTCGGCAAGGTAAACTTCTGTCCGTTTGATGTGATCATCGGCTTTGTTCCTACAATCGTCCGCGCAAAACGCGTAGATGACAATTTGATTGAAATTGAATACGACACGGACCTTTATGAGGTCCCGGACTGCCCTGAATGTTTTACCATCTCAAACAATACGATTGTGGCGGTAGCTAAATCGGGCAACAGAATACTTCGACTAACGACAGCAAACACACTGGTCAGTGTTGGCAGCTGGACGGTTACCTATAACGGCCTTGGCGGCATCAACTCTTACCACTCTGAATGCTGTAAGCCTGAGTTTGGTAGCTTTTCCGTACTTGCAACTGGTGAACCACCTTCTGTATCAGAAACCATCGAGCCGACCTTGAGTCTGACAAGCATCAGCTTCATCCAGTGTACTTTTTCAAGTGTGTACAGTAATGAAAAGGTATCCGCCGTACTGTCCATCGTCTCTGTTGATCTGATCAAAGTCGGGACAAATCCACTTTAGTCCAGGAGGGATACTATGAATTTTAACGCAAGCGTCAAGCTCCACAATAAATTTGAAGTGTATATCAAAGACATACGAACGGGCAAAGAGCGCCTAATTGGTACCGCCTATAACATGGTGCTGAGCGCAATGTGGACCCAGATCATTTCGGACAGGAGAAGTCCGTTTGACTATATCTGCTACGGCCGTGGTACTGGAGAACTATCTCCGACCAGAACGTCGCTCTTTTCTCAGATTGCCCAGGTCAGCTCCACTCGTGTGGAAGAAGTCTATTCAAGTGACTCGGGTTACATTAAGGAGAAGATCGAGCTTTCACCGAGCACAGCCGTCGGAGAGACCATAACAGAAGTTGGCATCAGAGGCTACAACCGGCTGGTAACCCACGCTCTACTCAATGACGCTGAAGGTAATCCAATCAGCTTCACAAAAACCGATACTGACGTCGTCACCATTTACGCGACCCTTTACTGCCGGATCTCGGTTACTTCACCGCTGAGCTTCAGCCAATCTCAGGTGTCTTATGGTGCGGCTTATTACATCCTTAATTCAGGCTATATCACATCGACGATCAAGGTTGGCCGAAATCCAATGCCACTTGATGCCGACTCCATCAATGCTGCTGGAATTTGCGACACAAGTGCTGCATCGAAATCTTCAAGTCGGATCGCCTATGATGTCGCGACAGCTACTGAGTCCTACAAGGTTCGCTTTGAAATTGCTGATGCGAACTTGTTCATCAAGGAAATACAAGTGGCAGAGACCGCTTCCATCGTCGTGCCGGAGAGCTCAATCATAGGTAAAGTCCTCTATGAGAACGTGCCGCTCGGGACTGGCGATAATGCGAAAACAAAGTTTTTGATTCCCAGCCCTTATATTGAGACACCACTGGTTGACGTGAAAGTTAACTCGGTCGTTGCCTCTCACACTCTTGAGAGAAAACCAAGGGTAGCGCTTTCGTGCGGCACCAATCACGGTAACGGTGGTTCAGGATTTAGTTCCTATCCCAGCGTGGTGTATCCGACCCCTTGGGGAAACAAGTGGATTGGAAATGGCGAGTACAAGGTGCAATACGGCAAGGTTCACCGGGGTTATCTAAGGCAGTATGGCTCCTTCAGTCCTTCTGTTGGGTCGATTCCAGACAAGCCACATTATAGTTCCCGGTCCTCCAGCCAGCCTATTTTCCTAAACACCGAGCCGGTCTGTGTGCTTCCGGCAAATGTCTGGATCGACTATTCAACCGATCAGGCAAAATCAATCCTCTCAAGGTTTGGGGATATCACGCCTTCTACTGGCGTCATGACATCAGATGATTTGTTCCTGATCTACTCTGATAATAGCGCAGGATATGTCAGGCTGGCCAAGAAGGCTGCTGACGGGAAGTACTACCGGGTGGGCACTTCACAAGCTGGAGCTTCCAGCAGATACACTTACCAGAATAATTTCATTACTGCTGATGGCAATCACGCTATCCTCTCAGGATACAACGGTTTAGTCATCGTTTCGATTGACACGGTGAATGAAACGATCACACAGGAAGTCTACGACTCCACTTATCAGATTGCGGTCTGCGAGTATAACGGCAAAATATATACCTTTGCAGCAGGCAACTACAAAATCTATGAGCTGGTTAGCGGCGTATTCACACTGACCTACTCTGGCACTTATGGCAATACCATGTCACTTTACGGTGGTGGTCTGGTTGGCGACGGCCTCTGCTTGATCAGCGATTCCAATATCGCCAACGCCAAATTCATCAAGCTGCTACCGGATGGTGTGGAGTACTATGCGCCACAATCACCTCTTTCTCATTCGGTGACGAGTGTGACCAACATCATCACTGACGGCAGTCCAATATTCTACTGCGGAATCGACCGTTCAGCTCGGACCTTCTATGTGGATGATTCAGAGGTATTCGTGGTGCTCGCGACCCCCCCAACAGACGCGGAGGCAGTTACCGCATCCTATAAAACTGAAGGCATCCACAAGACAGACCAATTCGTGTTGGATGTGACCTTCTCGGTCAGTTATGCGGAGGGCGTATGATTACTTGGCATTTAGGCGGCGCAGTGTCTTACCCGGAGGAACTGCTGAAATATTCGCTGCTCTTGATGGAGAATGGGTATCGAGTGCAGGCCTATGATGTGGCATTCACCTCGTTATGGAACGGTGGCCGGATACCCTTTAATCGCAGCACGGGATTTGAAGATTTTATCAGGGCTATCGAGCTTTTCAATGCACATGGGATCGGGGTTGATGCGACCTTTTCTG
Source organism: Sphaerochaeta sp. (assembly GCA_048264225.1). Classification (GTDB taxonomy): domain Bacteria; phylum Spirochaetota; class Spirochaetia; order Sphaerochaetales; family Sphaerochaetaceae; genus Sphaerochaeta. The sequence continues at coordinate 14,141 of JBLXDK010000020.1, read as the reverse complement.
GCGTCGTTGAAGAGCATGAACTGATGGATTGCGAGTGCAATGCAGTACTTGATAAATTAGCGGTCAGCCCTTTGAACGGCGTAATTCTCTCTGAGCAAAAGCTCTTTGACCACATTAAGCAAAAGCATCCTGGGCTTGCGATCACCTCATCGATTACCGCTGTGATGCCAAATATTGAGGGCTGCGACTTTTATGCGGTAAGCCCGGACTTCAACACGCATCTGGAAGATCTCGCGAGCCTTGGATTTGAAAAGCTGCAAATACTGGTAAATGAAAACTGCTACCAAAACTGTGCAGAGCGCGGACAGCACTACAGACAGTTATCACTTCAAATGAAGCGCTTCGATAAATGCTACGAGGACGTCTGCATCTGCAAAGATCAATCTGGCGGCCGGTTCAAGATGAGGCTTGGTATGGAGCAAATAAATACCTTACATGAAGCGGGCATCTCCCACTTCAAGCTGCAGGGCAGACAGGACCATATTGAAAGTGAAATCGGTCCATACATCCGGGACGTAATCCTAAAAACGAAGGGAGATGAATGATATGAGTATGTGGTACGTAGGAACGGCTGTCTGCAGCGGGTGCGGCTCCGTCTTAACCATCAAGTCTATATCGGACAGCATCAACTGTTATTTGTGTGATGCACCGATTGATCTGTCGGAGCTTCCGATCGTTGAAATTGCCGACACGAAGAAAGTTGAAGTAGTCCCGGATGAAGAACCATTGCAATGAAATTCTGAGCTTATGGAGGTGAAAGCATGCAGCTGACATTCGAAAATGATGCTATAGTGGGGAACGGCACTTATCCTGATTTTATTCAGTTCCCCAAAACCGAAGGACAGCTGTTTTTTATCACTGGCGGTCTGCTCTATGGGACACCGAGTAATCGCTTTAATGGTGACTTTTCAGCTCCTGTTTGGCAGGACACGGTGTACATCAGTCCAAAAAATGATACCGGCCTTAGCAATCTGGAGCTGAAATCCCTCTCTGGGTTTGGCATAGTCGGCTGCTTTCGGACGCCCTACGCGCAGAAGCTGCTCATCCACGAGTACATGTTCGAGATGGACCGATATCTGGACTCCGGTAGCATCAAATGTTCAATGGACACCCCAATCACAACCTTTACGCTGAGCCTTGAAAACCCAATCAACGAAAACCCTGAATATGAAGGCAACGTAGCTATATCGGAAGAATCCAGCCTTCTCTCACCCGGCAGTAAGATGGTGTTCGAATTCATCATCGGCGACAGTGAGCCTTATCCAATAGGCACCTTTTATGTGGACCGGAGCAACTTTGAACTGCTCGGCGAAAGCATCAGCGTGGATGGCCGAAACATCATCGGCAAGGCACTTGGAGATCAGAGCTTTGATGAGGATAACTCCTACACCTACCAGCTCCTGCATCAAACGATCAGGGATATCCTTTATAAAGCCAACATCAGCACCGATGAAATGCTGGTGCAGAACACCTCTTTGTCGGCGGGTTATCTGTTCGATCCCAATATGAGCTTTCTTGATGGCGTTATGGAAGTTCTGAAAGCGCTGGATAACTGGCAAATTAAAGAGCTTGTTGATGGAACCGTTGTTATTGGGGCTTCAACCTTTGCTGGATTTGCAAGTAACTCAAGCTATGTTTTTCAGCGTGACAAGGAAATCTTCACTAGAAGCATCGTCAGGGATGATCAGGAAGCCTACCGGCGGGTCTGCGTTCACAACCGGGATTTCAGCATTAAGGTGTACCGGAATGTCCAGACCTACACCGGATGGAATCTCCAAGCGAACAAGACTCTTTACATCAATGTACCGGAAGGAACGTCACTCACTGATGCTGAGAGCTACGCCAACCAGATCGCAGACAGCCTGCAGTATGTTGGAAAAATCGAAAGCTTTACAGGCCCATTCAGGCCACAGCTCCTCTTAGGCGATGAGGCGATGATCGTCAACAGCGAAGGCTCCACAAGTCTTGGACTTATCACTGAGATCACTCATCGTTTTGGTAAGGACGGGTTTTATACCGACTTTACCGTGGACAGTGGCGGCAAGCTCGGCAAAGGCAGACTCAGTGACTACATTGGCAGGATTACAAAAGACCGGACCAGCAGCAGCCGCGTTTATGAATAAAACAGTGCCCTGAGGTGTTCGGGCTTTATATATCCATACATTAAGGCACTTGAGGCGTCTGCAGATAAAGCGGGCGTCTTTTTTGTACAGCAAATTTGAAGGAGGACTACTATGAAAGAATTTTGGAATTGGATACAGGCGGCAATTGCTGCAGCAGGCGGAGGTCTTGGGTACTTCCTTGGCGGCTGGGACGGATTTTTGTATGCACTGCTTGCCTTCGTTGTTATAGACTACATCACTGGTCTGATGTGCGCGGTGCTGGATAAGAAGCTGTCCAGCGAAGTCGGCTTTCGAGGCATTTTCAAGAAGGTGCTTATCTTCTCGCTCGTGGCCATTGGGCATATCGTCGACCAGCGTGTTATCGGAGAAGGCTCGGTCATCAGAACGGCGGTTATCTTTTTCTACCTATCAAACGAGGGTGTCTCCATCCTTGAGAATGCGGCGCATATCGGCTTGCCAGTGCCACAAAAGCTAAAGGATATCCTGGAACAACTGCATAACCGAGATGGCAAGGAGGTCTGATGAATGAATCTTCGAAAGTTAATTCTTATAAACAATGCCTGCTACAAGGCGGGCCGTACCATTAAACCAAAGGGCATCATGGTGCATTCTACTGGGGCGAACAACCCCTATCTGAAACGCTATGTCGGACCAGACGACGGACTTCTGGGGAAGAACCAGTACAACAATCATTGGAATCAGGACAAGCCGGATCGCAGGCAGGTCTGTGTTCATGGCTTCATCGGTAAGCTGGCTGATGGAAGCCTCGCCACCTATCAAACCCTACCGTGGAATCATAGAGGCTGGCATGCCGGAGGTGCAGCGAATGATACACATATCGGCTTTGAAATCTGCGAGGACGGTTTGACCGACATCTCGTATTTTAATGCCGTTTACAAGGAAGCCGTGGAACTATGCGTCTATCTCTGCAAACAATACGGGCTCACCGAAAAGGATATTATCTGCCATAGCGAAGGATATAAGCAAGGTATCGCCAGCAATCATGGTGATGTACTGCATTGGTTTCCTAAACACGGTCAGTCGATGGATACCTTCCGCGCCGATGTAAAATCCGGTCTTTCCTTTGCCGCTCCGGTAGAGACGACCGCACCGAAGAAATACTATCGGGTCCAACTTGGATCGTTTTCTGTTAAGGCGAATGCAGATGACATGCTCAACAAGGTCAAGGCAGCTGGCTTCTCCGATGCCTTTATTAAATACAGCGAATAACAATCAGTTTAATGCCTATCGAGAGATTCGTCTTTCGGTAGGCATTATTTTTTTTTGCTTTTTTCGTTCATTCGGCTGATTTCTGTCCTGGGACTGTTAGAGGGTGTTGATTGATATGTTCCCTCGGAAAGAGGTCGAGAGAATGAAATTAACAAAATTAGAAGCCGTTGAATCTATAAAGTATGAAGCAGAAAAGCCTACAGAGGCTTCACTTAAAAATGAGCACGATTATTTGGTGGCAGAAAAACTTACAAAAAAGCTCTTAGAAAAGGGTCTTATTAGCCAGAGTGAATTTGACAAGATCATGGCCAAAAACCGCGAAACTTTCTCTCCATTTTTAGCAGAGATTATGTCCTAAAAGACTTGATAAATAAGGCTTTTAGAGTGATGTATAGTACTGCGAGAAAGGAGGTTGAGACAATGAAACGGATAACAAAGATTGAAGCAAATGAGAAACTGCAGAAAGCACCTAAAAAACTGCGTGTTGCTGCCTATGCTCGTGTTTCAACAGATAGCCGCGAACAACTCGTCAGTTTGGATGCTCAAAGAAGTCACTATGAGACCTGCATTAAGAGCAATCCCGACTGGGAGTATGTTGGGCTTTACTATGATGAAGGTATATCAGGTACAAGCATGGCCAAGCGTGATGGGCTTATCAAAATGCTTGATGATTGTGAAGCCGGTAAGATTGACTTTATTATTATAAAATCCATCAGCCGCTTTGCAAGAAATACAACAGAGTGCCTTGAAGCGGTTAGAAAGCTTATAAAGCTAAAAGTGTTCATTTACTTTGAGAAAGAAAACATCAACACCGGCGATATGGAGAATGAACTGCTGCTTACGATTTTTAGCAGCTTGGCAGAAAGTGAGTCTATTTCCCTTTCGGAGAATGAAAAATGGTCCATCGAGAAGAGATTTCAAAACGGAACATACATTGTTGCCTCTCCGCCTTACGGGTACAAAAACGAAGATGGCTTGATGGTGATCAATGAAGATGAGGTTGATGTAGTAAGGTACATTTTTGCAGAATGTTTAGCTGGTAAAGGTGGTCATGTAATCGCTAGAGATCTTAATGATAAAGGAATCCCAACCAGGCGAAAAAGAGAATGGACCCCGGGCACAGTAAATGCGATCCTTCGAAATGAAAAGTACAAAGGTGATGTGCTTTTTCAAAAAACATTTACCGATGAGACTTTCGTTAGGCATATCAATAATGGTGAGAAGGCGCAGTACTACGTTACTGAGCATCACGAAGCGATAATCAGTGTTGAGGATTTTGAAGCGGCGCAGGCCATGATTGACCAGCGCTCCAAAGACATGAAAATCAAGCAAGGCGATGCAAAGTATCAAAACCGCTATCCCTTTTCTGGAAAAATTGTTTGCGGCGAATGTGGTGCTACATGGAAAAGGAGAACTCATAGCGAATCGAAAATAAAATATTACGCTTATGCTTGCAACACACATCTTAAGAAAAAAGACCAATGTAGCATGCAGTTTATACGCGAAAAGAGTTTTGAAGTGGCTTTTTTGAATATGATCAATAAGTTGGCATTTACTAAGAAGGTGTTGTTGCAGCCGCTACTTGCAAGTCTTAAAGCCATTAACCAGGAAGCAGCAATCGCCCGAATTAATAAGTTGGAAGCGGCTCTTGAGGCCAATTTCAACAAAAGGCAGCAGCTTATGAATTTATTTGCAAAGGAATATTTAGAACCAGCTGTTTTCAACGATCAGAATTCAGGTCTTCTTGCTGAGGCTAAAAATTTAAGTGATGAAAAAGAAGCCCTATATGCTTCGGTGAATCATGTGTACGAGCATGTTGAAGCTTTGAATAAACTCATCAAGTACGTCAACAGCTCAAGGATTTTTTCTGAATTTGATGTTGATGCATTTGAGGAGCATGTTGATTACATTATCGTTTTCAAAAGATATGAAATAGGTTTCGTATTAAAGTGTGGATTAACGCTGAGAGAAAGGTTGTGAGATTATGCCAATTCCATATGGGTACAAAATTGAGAAAGGCAAAGCTGTTATAGATGAAGCTCAAGCCGAGCAGGTTAGGATGATTTACAAAGGTTATCTTTCCGGCCTCGCCTACGTTGCTGCTGCAGAGGCCGCTGGGCTTACGCTTCTACATCCAGGTGTAAAGAAAATGCTACAAAATAAACGCTACCTTGGTGATAAATACTATCCTGCGATCATCGATCAGGAGACTTTTGATAGAGCTGAAGCAGAACGAATCAAACGTCAAAGAAGGCTTGGTAGAGTATTTGCGGATAAGCCGGTAGAGGAATGCAAGCCAGCGACAAAATTTACTATGCCGAAGGCAGGAAAGATATTCATTGACCCATTTAAGCAGGCGGAGTACATCTACAGCTTGATAGAAAGTGAGGTGGAGGTATGATCTCCTTAGCGAGTAATGTAACGGTTATTCCAGCAAAGAAAACCATCGGGACACAGAAAGCAACCGACAAAAAGCAGAAAACCAGAGTCGCAGCATACTGTCGTGTCAGTACTGACAGCGATGAGCAAGAAACCAGCTATGAAGCCCAGATCCAGCATTACACCTCATACATTGAAAGTCATCCGGATTGGGTACTAGCCGGAATTTATGCCGATGATGGCATCTCTGGAATGAATACGAAGAAGCGTGATGAGTTCCAGCGCATGATTAACGACTGCAATGACGGCAAGATAGATATGGTTATTACCAAGTCCATCAGCCGGTTTGCAAGGAATACGGTGGATTGCCTGAATTACACCAGAGCCCTTAAGAATAAGAACATTGGCGTCTATTTCGAGAAAGAAAATATTAATACGCTCGATACTAAGGGTGAAGTGCTCATGACAATTATGGCTTCTCTTGCACAGCAAGAAAGTGAGTCATTGTCGGCCAACGTTCGTCTGGGCTTGCAGTTCCGATACCAACAAGGAAAAGTTCAGGTCAATCACAACTGGTTCTTGGGATATACCAAAGATGCAGACGGTCACCTCATCATTGATCCAGAGCAAGCCGAAGTCGTGAAGCGCATTTATAGAGAGTACCTTTCCGGTAAGAGCTTCTTACAGATAAAAAGGTCTCTTGAGGCCGAAGGTATTCTAAACGGTGCGGGTAATGAAAAATGGCATGAAAGTAATATAAAGCAGATACTTACAAACGAGAAGTACATTGGAGACGCTTTACTTCAGAAAACTTATACGGTGGATATCCTTGAAAAGAAGCGTGAAGCTAATAAAGGTCAGGTTCCTAAGTATTATGTAGAGGACAGCCATGAAGCTATTATTCCAAAGGATATCTTCCTAAAGGTACAGGAGGAAATCGCAAGACGCGCAAATCTTACTAAAGGCACCACAAAGCGCAAACGAATCTATAGTGGCCGTTACGCTTTATCTGGAATAGTATTCTGCGCGCACTGCGGCGACATCTTCCGCAGAATTAAATGGAACAATCGTGGGTGTAAATCCACAGTTTGGCGCTGCGTCAGTAGGGTTGAAAAAGATGGTCCTGATTGCCCGGCAAGAACTGTTCACGAGGGACTGCTCCATGATGTAGTTATAAAGGCCATAAACGAAGCGTTCCGTGAAAAGGAAGCAATCCTGCCGCTTTTGCGAGAGAATATCGAGAATAGCCTTGAGGAAGTCACCTCAAATCAGATTACAGCGATTGATGAACAAATGAAGTCAATGCAGCAGGAACTAATGGCAACTGTTAATTCAAAGAATACCGGGGATGAGCTTGGTCTGGAGATTAGGAGGCTGCGCGATGAGAAGCAGGCCCTTCAAAATGAGCAGGCATCCCGACAGGATCTGAAAAAGCGAATTGATGAGTTGATGCGTTTTCTTAACGACCTGCCTTGTGAGCTGATTGATTATGAAGAAGATTATGTGAGGACTCTCCTGGAAAAGATAACGGTTTACGACGACCACATTATAGTTGAATTTAAGTCCGGAATTGAAATACAAATAGACAAAGAGATATAGAATATTGAGCCGCCGCCAATAGAGGGAACCAACACCCTTTGGCGGTTTTTCCACTTTTAAATGTTGATTATATCAATTCGTTATGTTATAATAATCGCTGACACAAATAAGAGTTTAGGAGGAACCGAAACTATGACAGCATCAATGCGTTTAAGATAAGCTGGCAATAAAAAAGGCAGAATCTATCCCGATGATAGGCTTTTTTGTTGTGCTTATTTATACGATATTGAGCATTCATTAGTTAAGGTGAGATTTAAACTATTTTACTATAGTTTTATTTAACTATGTCTTTTTAAAGAATGTTTCCATATTGTATGTTATGCAGACCAAAGCCACATTGTGGATTATGGCCTGCATTTTTTATTGCCTAGAATACTATTTAAAATAGAAATTCAAGCAAAAATAATATGCAGGAGATAATAAAGATGGAAAAATATATAAATTGGAAACTTAAGTTTTATACTATATGGGCAGGGCAGGCGGTTTCTTTAATCACTAGTGCCATCCTGCAAATGGCGATTATTTTTTACCTTACAGAAAAAACAGGATCTGCAATGGTCTTGTCTATGGCTTCACTAGTAGGTTTTTTACCCTATGCGGTCTTTGGACCAGCCATTGGTGTATTAGTGGATCGTCATGACAGGAAAAAGATAATGATAGGTGCTGATTTAATTATCGCAGCAGCTGGGGCAATGCTAGCTATTGTAGCATTGTATATGGAATTACCTGTATGGATGGTTATGGTAGTATTATTTATCCGCAGCATTGGAACGGCTTTTCATTCTCCAGCTCTCAATGCGGTTACGCCACTTTTAGTACCAGAAGAACAGCTTACGAAATGCGCAGGTTATAGTCAGTCTTTGCAGTCAATAAGCTATATTATTAGTCCGGCGGCTGCAGCATTGTTATACTCCGTTTGGGAATTGAATGCAATTATTGCCATCGATGTATTGGGCGCCGTGATTGCATCTATTACGGTAGCAATTGTAAGTATTCCCAAGCTGGACGATCCAGTGAAAAATTTGAAACCAAATTTCATAAGAGAAATGAAAGAAGGAATTGTCGAATTGAGACAAAACAAAGGCTTATTTGCCTTATTACTCTTAGGAACGCTATATACGTTTGTGTATATGCCAATTAATGCACTATTTCCTTTAATTAGCATGGAATACTTTAATGGAACACCTGTGCATATTTCCATTACCGAAATCGCTTTTGCATCTGGAATGCTAGTAGGCGGTCTACTATTAGGAAGGTTGGGGAACTTTGAAAAGCGTGTATTACTAATAACAGGTTCATTCTTTATAATGGGAGCCAGTTTAGCCGTTTCAGGATTACTTCCTCCAAGTGGATTTGTTATATTTGTAGCTTGCTGTGCAGTAATGGGGCTTTCGGTGCCATTTTATAGCGGTGTGCAAACAGCTCTTTTTCAGGAGAAGATTAAGCCTGAATATTTAGGACGTGTATTTTCTTTGACCGGAAGTATTATGTCATTTGCTATGCCAATTGGATTAATTCTTTCTGGATTCTTTGCTGATAGAATTGGTGTAAATCATTGGTTTTTACTATCAGGTATTTTAATTATTGGCATTGCTATAGTGTGCCCCATGATAACAGAGGTTAGAAAATTAGATTTAAAATAAAATAATATTGGAGGGATATTTATGTATCTTATTTTCATGTAATTCTTCCTGCTAAAATCGCAGGGTTTTCCCTGCGTACAAGCAAATGAAAGCATGCGATTATAGACAGGAGGAAATAAGATGGAATTGATATTAAAAGCTAAAGACATTCGTGTGGAATTCACAGGGCGAGATGTTTTAGATATAGATGAATTAGAAGTATATGATTATGACCGTATTGGTTTAGTAGGAGCAAATGGTGCAGGGAAAAGCACTTTACTCAGGGTGCTTTTAGGGGAATTAACTCCAGCAGGATGTAAAATGAATCGTCTGGGTGAACTTGCTTATATCCCTCAGTTGGACGAAGTAAGTTTGCAGGAGGAAAAAGATTTTGCACTTGTAGGCAAGCTGGGTGTTGAGCAATTAGATATACAGACCATGAGCGGTGGTGAAGAAACAAGACTTAAAATAGCACAGGCTTTATCAGCACAAGTACATGGTATTTTAGCCGATGAACCTACCAGTCATTTAGACCGTGAAGGAATTGATTTTCTAATTGGACAGCTAAAATATTTTACAGGTGCACTGTTAGTTATTAGCCATGACCGATATTTTCTTGATGAGGTAGTAGATAAAATATGGGAACTGAAAGATGGAAAAATCACTGAGTATTGGGGAAACTATTCTGATTTTCTTCGCCAGAAAGAGGAAGAACGCAAGAGCCAGGCAGCAGAATACGAACAATTTGTTGCGGAACGTGGCCGATTGGAAAGGGCTGCGGAGGAAAAGCGAAAACAGGCTCGTAAAATAGAACAGAAGGCAAAAGGTGCTTCAAAAAAACAAAACACTGAAGGCGGAGGACGTTTAGCTCATCAAAAATCAATAGGAAGTAAGGAAAAAAAGTTGCATAATGCCGCTAAATCCCTAGACCATAGGATTGCGGCCTTAGGAAATGTAGAAGCTCCAGAAGACATTCGCAGGATTCGTTTCAGGCAAAGTGATGCATTGGCACTCTACAATCCATATCCTATTGTCGGTACGGAAATTACTAAAATATTTGGGGATAAGATACTGTTTGAAAAAGCATCTTTTCATATTCCCCTAGGAGCAAAAGTGGCGCTAACTGGTGGCAATGGAACAGGAAAAACAACTTTAATCCAAATGATGTTAAACCATGAAGATGGAATTTCTATTTCACCTAAGGCAAAAATAGGTTACTTTGCACAAAATAGTTACAAGTACAACGGTAATCAGAAAGTCCTAGAGTTTATGCAGGAGGATTGTGATTACAATGTTTCAGAAATTCGTTCAGTTCTAGCATCAATGGGGCTTAAACAAAACGATATTGGAAAAAGCTTATCTGCTTTAAGCGGCGGAGAAATTATTAAATTGTTGCTGGCTAAAATGCTTATGGGTAGATATAACATCCTGCTAATGGATGAACCGAGCAACTTCCTTGACATACCAAGCTTAGAGGCTTTGGAAATATTAATGAAGGAGTATGCTGGAACTATAGTGTTTATCACACATGACAAACGGCTACTCGATAATGTGGCTGATGTGGTTTATGAAATTAGCGATAAGAAAATAAATCTGAAACATTAAATTTAAGGTAGTCGCCGGTCAATGTAGTCTATACTGGCTGGCGGCTTCGTTGTTAAAGTAAAAAGACTTTTTTTCTTTGGCAAACATTACATTAATGAATATTAAAATAATTTAAATAAGGGAGGTTGGTTATAGGTGGTTGATAATAACACAGTCATGAAATCTGGGAGATGTATAGAATGTGGAGCTAAAGAGACCGATGGTTTTTCATGCCATGAGCTATTCGGGTTCCCTCTTGTATGGGAGCATAATGATCCAAAGCTATATGAGTTACATTTTTGGCTTGTTTCGTGCTATATGATCCAGCATCCTTCGAATTTTACTGAAGAAGGATATACAAATTTAGTAAATCTTTTTATTAACGCTTTTGATAATGATTGGGATACACCATATATTCTTAAGAAAAATCGAGAAATAGTAAAGTCATTAAGCAAAATAACAAACCCTTTACCAAGCAACGCAAGAAAGCGTGAACTAAGACTTTGGCCTATGACAATTGAAGATATATATTTAGGTCGGGAGCAAAATGCAATCGTTAATATTAATAAATGGAAAGAGCAAATAAGAAACGAATTAAGGTAATGAAGTAATTAAAGATTAAAGGAGCTAATATTTTATGATAGGACCAGATAAGAAAAAACTTTATCCAAATGAAAATATAAAGACGGTTTGTTTTATAAGCAATCTACCTAAAAGACCCAATGTGGAGATTGGGGAAAATACCTATTATAGCGATAATAAAAAAACACCGGAGAAATTTTATGATAATATAGAGCACCATTACGAATTTCTAGGGGATAAACTTATAATAGGAAAGTTCTGTGCAATTGCAGAGGGTGTTAAGTTTATTATGAATGGTGCAAATCATAGAATGGATGGAATTACAACCTATCCCTTTAATATCTTTGGCCATGGATGGGAAAAGGTGACTCCTACAATTGAGCAACTTCCTTTTAAGGGAGATACAGTGATTGGAAATGATGTATGGATAGGTCAAAATGTTACCATTATGCCGGGTATTAAAATTGGTGATGGTGCGATTATTGCCGCTAATTCAACAGTAGTGAAAAGTGTTGAGCCATATACAATATATGGTGGGAATCCAGCTAAGTTTATCAAAAAACGCTTTAGTGACGAAAAGATTGAATTCTTGCTAAAGCTACAATGGTGGAACTGGAGCGAAGAGGAAATATTTAATAATCTTGAAATGTTAACATCCAAAGCAGGGTTAGAGCAATTCATGAAAAATTCCTAGACTTGGGGCCTTTCTACCACGGCACAAAAGGGAACTTAAATCTAGGGGGTGCTGGAACCTCGATTTAGCTCTAATTATTGCGAGCTAAAGAAGGCAAGCTTCATCTTTAGCTTTGATTGGAACAATAGACATTATATTAAGGAGAAATAGCTTTGAGATTTATCACTTATAGATTTAATTCGAACGGAGGGATTACATGGTAAGTAAAACTGATGCCATTGAGATAATAACATACGCTGAAGAAAATGGAATTAACATATGGATTGATGGCGGTTGGGGAGTAGATGCACTATTAGAAGAAGAAACAAGAGCACACAATGATATTGATTTATTTGTGGAAGAAAGTAATAGTAAAAAGTTTATTGAAATAATAAAAGAAAAAGGCTTTGCGGAAGTTACAGAAGCATATACCACCACATCTCACACGGTTTGGAAGGATACTAAAGGTAGGGTAATTGATCTTCATATATTTAATTTCAACGAAAAAGGATACATTGTTTTTGAAGGAGAAGCATATCCACCAAAAGTGTTTAGTGGCATTGGGAAAATAGGCGATAAAATGGTTAGATGTATTGATGCTGAAAATCAAGTATTATTTCATCTGGGCTATGAGTATGATGAAAATGATATGCATGATGTAAAACTATTGTGCGAGAGATTTAATATTCCTGTTCCGAGTGAATACAAGTAACTGACAAATTCCAATTTGTCTATCAATAGTGCAATAAATAAAATTTAGAGGAGGAATAGATATGGCACGTTCAATTAGAGATTCCCTTTCGGGATTTGGAAGTGAACTGTTGGAACGAATAAGAGAAGATAGCAATGCATGGCTAGATGAAGCTGCCTTTGAAGAAAGAGTCATTGGGATTGAAAAGGCAACTGCGGCTCTGAAGGAAGCCAAAGTTGAAGATGAGAAAATCATTTACCTTTTGCAAAAATATTGGGATTTACGCCTTAGCGAGGCAAAGGGATTTTTGCAGCAAGAAAGACACACTGAAGAAAAGTAAAGGATTCCTGTGGTAAACATCCCAAAGATAAATTCAGTTTAACGATACTAATTACATGAAAGGGAATCGACAATACTGTGCACAGATTGTCGGACGGGTAAATGCATCCCCTGATAATATTGATGATGAAAGGAGGTTGTTTGATGGATTCTTTAAGAAGTATGAATAATGCATTGGAGTATATTGAAGAGCACTTAACAGAGGAGATTGATTATAGTGAAGTATCTAAAATCGCATATTGTTCGGAGTATCATTTCAAGCGAATGTTTTCTTTTTTAGCAGGAATAAGTTTATCAGAATATATTCGGAGAAGAAGACTGACGTTGGCTGCACTTGATTTGAAAGATAGGGATTTGAGAATAATTGATGTAGCCGTCAAATATGGCTATAATTCGGCTGATTCATTTTCCCGTGCTTTTCATTCTCTGCATGGCTTTCTCCCTTCTGAGGCAAGGTGTGAGAATACACAATTAAAAGCTTATCCTCGAATGACCTTTCAATTATCAATTAAAGGAGGATGCGAAATGAACTATCGTATTGTTGAGAAAGGACCTTTTAAGTTAGTAGGATTTAAGAAGAGAGTTCCAATTATTTTTAAAGGTGTCAATCCAGAGATTGCAAAAATGACTGAACTTTTAACCATTGATGTTATTAATCAATTAAAAGCAATTTCAAATGTAGAACCTACAGGTATTATTAGTGCTTCCACTAATTTTTCAGAAGGTAGAATGGAAGAGAAAGGAGAATTAGATCATTACATCGGGGTAGCAACATCAAGTAATGAAACTGCAGATTTTGATGTATTAAAAATTGATGCTAGTACCTGGGCTGTATTTGAATCGATTGGACCATTTCCGGAAACACTTCAAAATGTGTGGGGTAGGATATACTCAGAGTGGTTTCCATCTTCAGGATACGAGGCGGTTGAAGGTCCTGAAATTTTATGGAATGAGAGTCCAGACACTGGAAATCCAAAGTATCGAAGCGAAATCTGGATTCCAGTAAAGAAAAAAGACTATTAATGACATCAATGTTTATGATTGAGGGCGCTCTAGTAAGAGTGCCCTTTTCGTAAATGGTGCGATTGGTGGATATGTTCCCGTCTACTGACAGTGCCAAAAACGTAGTGGATATGTTTTCGAGAACGGGCAACTTCAAATGACATTCATTCTGTCCTCTCGAGCCATGTTGAGACGGTGGTATTGATGTCAAGGGTAAAAGAGTAGGGGCTTGTAAGGCCCAGTATATAAGCCATTCGTGTGTTTTGAGTTTGAAATCGGAGCATGAAAAAAATGATATTTTTTGCTTCGTGGAAACA
>JBLXDK010000019.1:0-57423 GCA_048264225.1 Sphaerochaeta sp. | reverse complement strand
TTTCCGTCAAGGCCCTGCGGCCCTTTCCTCCAAGCTTTCCATGCGGCCTTCGCTCGCCGAACAAGATGGGATACTACCGGTATACGCTCATCCTGTCCATAGGGTTTGCAAATATAAGTGAAAAATACATCGAAACTGTGCGAAATACCATATTCACTTGTTCAAGATGGGCCGCTTCGTTACTATGCCGGGAGGGAGAAATTGCTATGGAACAGGATATGAGTAGGGGCAACCCTACCCGTCTCATACTTCTTTTTCTGCTGCCCATCATGGGTGGCAGCCTTTTTCAACAGTTCTACAGTATGGTTGACACAATCATAGTGGGCCGGTTCATTGGAGTAAAAGCCCTTGCAGCTGTCGGATCGACTGGGGGGATAACCTTCTTTGTATTAGGCTTTGTAGTCGGATTGACCGCAGGCTTCTCTGTAATAGTAAGCCAGAAGTTTGGTGCAAAAGATACAAGGAGCATGAAAAAGGCTGTAGCAATGAGCATCCTCACAGCAGGGGCCGTCTCCCTTATCGTATCGGCCTTGGCCGTATGGCTTTGCAGACCGATCCTATTGGTGCTGAACACCCCTTCTGACATCATTGATGACAGCGCCTCCTATCTGACGGTAATCTTCATCGGCATCGTAGCCACCATATACTATAATCTGCTCGCATCCATCCTCAGGGCGTTGGGAGACAGCAAATCCCCCCTATACTTCCTTCTTATAGCATCAGTGCTGAATATAGTAGGGGATCTTGTCGCTGTTCTCCTTCTGAACATGGGTGTAGAGGGCGTGGCCTTGGCAACGGTGCTGAGCCAGAGCCTTTCGGCACTGCTGTGTTTCATCTACATAGCAAAACGCTACCCTTCGCTGCACCTGAGCAAATCAGACTGGGCCCTTGACTGGAGCATGATAGGCAACCTCCTTCGCATAGGAATACCCAGTGCCCTCCAACTCTCAGTCTGTGCGCTGGGCGTCATGTTTGTACAGGCCTTCATCAACAAGATGGGCAGCTCTGTTGTCGCGGCCTTCTCTGTCGGAATCAAGATCGAACAGCTGGCGACCCTTCCCCTAGGTACTCTTGGCGTCGCCATGACCACCTTCGCAGGACAGAACCTAGGTTCTGGGAACCTCGATCGGGTGCGCCAAGGCGTGAGGAGCGCAACCTTGCTGGTAGTACTCTTCAGCCTTGCCGCATATGCGCTGCTGCTCACATTCGGATCGTCACTTGCCCGCCTCTTCATCGATGCCAACAATGTCGGTGTCATCGAAATGGTGCAGCTCTACCTCAACATCACCTCCCCTTTCTATATACCTCTTGGTCTTATTTTTGTCCTGCGTAGCACCTGCCAGGGAATGGGATCCGGGCTCATTCCCATGCTTTCCAGCATGCAAGAGTTGCTTTTCAGAGTCCTTGTCGCCCTGACACTACCTGCCTATCTGGGGTATGTGGGCATCTGCCTGGCAAGCCCCATCGCCTGGGTGGCGGCTTCTGCATTGCTCTTCTTCGCCTATAGACTCCAGATGAAAAGGCTTGGCCTTCTACTGCAGGTGAAGCAATAAGGACACATAGGACCTTTGGTGACATAGACAGCTACGCATACTAAAGTCTGGAATATTCGCTTTTAGGCTTGTTTGCCATCAAGACTACATCATTGTTCTCCCTAATGGCAAAGGCGAACGCTCACAGGACGTCTCACACTACCTTACTATATGGGTTACTATGCATTGCTATGCATAGATGATACTGTTAATGAGCTGGAACTGCCTTCTCTATGTCCAATTTCCATGATGCAAAAATGCAATATGAGATGTGAACAGCAAAGCAGTATATGATTTTAGACTAGGCGGAGATACCCAACCAACACAATGAAAAAAATTCATGAGAAAGAGAAAAGCCAAGAGAACAAATTCCATATATTTGGGTGGATACTTTTTGTTGTATGTGCCATTTTTTACATCATATCAAGTCTAAAGAACCGAGATCTCCTGACTTTCATTGGAAGTGTATTCTTCTTACTCTCATGTATCATTTTTATTATTCCACTGGTTAGAAAATGAATAACAAGCAGATTTGATTACTCTTCGCTCCTCCTAATGGCAAACCAAAGTTCTCAAGCCACTAGATGAGCGATGTGTTTGAAATGAGAGCAGATTCCCCTGTATCACAGAGGCAAATTCTAGCTACACGTGAAGCAATAAGGAACACAAAGAGCCTTTGGTGGCATGAACATCTACGCATTCCATACCAATGGATATAAGGGGGAAGCCGTACGGATACAGGTTACCCCCACCCCACGCACCCTCTCGCTCCTGGGGCTGTCTGCCATGCAACAGCGGCAATTCAAACTCAAGGCGCAAGCCTTGTTCTCCCTGCTGGACAAGGAACCACCCAAAGCCCTTTTGGAGATCCCCCCCGGCAAGGAGTATGCAAGCCTGGAACTTGCCATGCTGCTCGCCTTGCTTTTGAGTAGGGATCACCTGTTGGGCACCATGTGTCCAGATATACTGGTGTTGGGAAAGGTCAATCTCGACGGCAGCATTACTGCGATACCTACCCTCCTTGATGCAATTGAGGTTGCCACATCTACTGGATGTACATTGCTTGTAAGTCCAGCCACCACCCATCCATACACAACTGATACTTTAGAAATAGCCCAATGCAGTGACATAGCTGTTGCCCTGCACCAGTGTAGGCGCTTCGCTCTCTCCCATGAAGGCGAACAGACAAATACAGTAATACAGCCTCGAAGCACACCGCAAGGTCATCCCTTTTCAGGGATCATCGGATTGGAAAAAGCCAAGAAGGCCCTGATCCTCAGTGCAGCTGGGGGATTGAACATCCTCCTCTATGGCCCTCCAGGTGGGGGAAAGACCCTGCTACTCGATACATTGGAAAAACTCTTACCTCCCCTATCTCCAACAGAGCAGGAGGAAATAGCCTGTATCAGCGGAGAGATACCAAAGTCCAGACCAACAGTGGAGATTTTCCCCTATATGGGAGAGAAGGATCTCTATAAGGGGGGGCAATCGTTTTTCCATCTTGCTCACAGGGGTGTGCTTGTTGTCGATGAGCTCACCAACCAGAAGGAGAAAACACTCAAGACCATCTCTTTCTTCCTGGAAAAAAAGAGCTCGGGGTCATACCCGGTCAGCTTCACCCTCGCCTCAGCCATGAATGGCTGTCCTTGTGGAAACATGGGTAGGGAAGATGAGCTGTGCATCTGCAGCGAAAGCCAGAGACAGCGACACTGGAACAAGGTAGGCTCTTCCCTACTTGATAGGTTCGACATCTGCCTGAGCGTACTGCCGGAGAACCTTATGACAATACCCCTTTCACATGATGATCCAAACCTCCTGGATACCATCGAAGAAGTATGGCTGAAACAGCAACAAAGAAGCAAGCAAACATACCTCAAGAACTTGCCATTGTTGAGTACCAGCTTACAGGGAAGGAACTTAAGCATGCGATCAGCTCTGTCAGTATGCAAGATGGCGACTATCATAGCAGATTTCAAGAAAAGCGAGGTTGTCACCAAAGAAGATATGGTCGAGGCCTTATCATATAAGACATATGGAGTTGACCGACATTGGCGATAGGATAAAAAGGGTATGAAATATTTCCTGCAAGTAGTTGACACCAGTTCTTCCTTCCTGCTATAGTCCAATACGTTGCAGGGGCCGCTAGCTCAGTTGGTAGAGCAACGCCCTTTTAAGGCGTGGGTCACAGGTCCGAATCCTGTGCGGCTCAAAGTGCCTGTTACGTGTAACATGCAAGACCATGTCTCCTTCGTCTAGTGGTTAGGACATCGGGTTTTCATCCCGACAACAGGGGTTCAATTCCCCTAGGAGATGTAGCATCACTGAAGCTGTCGTTATACGGCAGCTTCTTTTCTTTGTGATGCTGACCCATTTTCCTTACAACTACCAAACAGCAGAACAATCTGAACTCGATTACCTATGTATCTCAGTCAGAGAGTTCCCTCTACTATTTTTGCTCATTCGCAATATATTGATTTTACTCACAAGGATTATCTCTGCAAATTATGCCCTGTCCCAATCTTGACAGATGCCATTTTGTGTACTAGACCTTACATGGAGGGTGCATATCTTTTACGTCATATCTCCCAAGCAGACTTAGTATGTATCCTGACAATTACCCTTCTTCCGGGCTGCAATCGGCCTCTCTTGTAACCACACCCACAAGAATGCAGGTTGCAGCTCCCATGTGGTTGCCCTATTCCGTCTCCTGCACCAACAAAACCCTTCCACCCCAACTTATGGCCCATGCCCCTAAAGGCGCAGTTACGAGGATGCTCATTACGGCCATGGCCAGGATGAGCTCCCCGGGACGTGTTGGCATGCCATTCGCTTGCATGACCAACAGAGGGGCAGCCCCGATGGCTGCCTGCACTGTTGCCTTGGGAAGGTAGGAGAGCACGACAAACAGTCTCTCTTTCTGGTTCAAATTGGAACCTAAAGTGCACAGGTATGTCCCCACTGACCTTGCCAACAGGGCGAGGAAGATCAAGGCAAGTCCTTTCAGCCCCGCATCAAAGGCGGCGCCAATCTGCACCTGTGATCCTACAAGTGCAAAGAGGAGAATCTGGGCGAACACCCAGATCTTCCCCAGCTTCGATGCTATCTCATGGGCCATCCTCTCGCGTTTCTCCAGGATGACAAAGCCGATGGTCATCACTCCTATCAGGGCGGCGAAGGGGATGCTCCATCTTTGCAGAAGTGTCCCCAAGCTAACCAGCATGATCGAAATCCCCACCACTATCAGGGCCCGTTTGGTTGCACGTGGGTTGAACCGCTCGAACAAGGAGACCAAAAGGATGCCTACCATCAACCCGACTGCAATCCCTGTCAGAATAGAGAGGGGGATGCTAGCCACCTGCCACCCGATGTTTACCTGAGTCCCCCCATATATGCCGATGAGAATGCTGTAGGCTACAATGACCGTAACATCATCAAGAGAGGCTCCTGCCAGAACCATGGTGGGGATATGTTTCTTCTCTCCCCTTCTTTCTTCAATGAACCGTATCATGGGAGGCACAACTACAGCTGGGGAGACAGCGGCAAGGATGCAGCCAAGGATTGCAGCCTCGATGCTGCTGAGACCAAGCAAGGCAGGGGCAAGACAGAAGATAAGCAGGGCCTCGCAGGTTGCCGGAAGGAATCCCAACAGGATGGAATGTAAGCCCACCTGATGCAAACTCTTCTTGGATAGGTTGAAACCTGACCGAAGCAAGATGACAATTAGGGCTATCAGGCGCAGGTCGGCACTCACTGCCAGCAGGGTCGGATCGAGGACATTGAGGAGCTCAGGACCTAGGACAACGCCCACAGCAATCATACCAACCAAGGGCGGTAGCCCTATGCGGGTAGAGAGTTTCTCAGCTAACAGACACAACAGGATGATAAAGGCAAGACTCAAAGCCATAGCCAACTCCTCATGACAGGGATGCTGTCAAGTATTTGCCAGGAGTTATCAGCTTCGTCAAAAACGGGCGGTTTTCGTCCTCATAGGAGGAGCAGAAGGCGAACCCCATCGCCGGCTTTCATTCTAAGCAGGTAAAAGATGTTGGTCAACGTTTACCACCTGTACAAGAGCGGCTTTGTATGAATAATACTACATGATAAGGAGTCATACCAATGAACACTATTTCCAGGATACAGCGTATTTGTGATGCAAACGGCATTTCAGGGTTTGAAGATGAGGTCCTCCTGGCCATCAGGAAAGAAGCAGCAGAGCTTGGAACCTTTTCAGAAGACAGCATGAGAAACCTCTACCTTGCCTATGCAGGAAACAAGGGCAAGCGCCCTGTCATACAGCTCGATGCCCATACTGACGAGGTTGGCTTCATGGTCAAGTGTATCCGCGAAGACGGCATGCTGGAGTTCATCCCTATCGGTGGCTGGGTCACCAGCAACATCCCTGCCCACCGTGTCAGGGTGCGCAACAGCGAAGGCACATACATTCCTGGTCTTGTCGGCAGCAAGCCTCCACATTACATGAACGAAGCCGAACGAAAGGCAGCCCCTGAAATCACCAGCATGATCATAGACATCGGCTCGTTCAGCTACGAAGAGACGGTAACCAAGTACAAGATACAGATCGCCGCCCCAGTAGTCCCTGAGGCGAATGTCACCCTCAACGAACAGAACGGCCTCCTTATGGGCAAGGCTTTTGACTGCCGCCTTGGCTGCACATCCATCATAGACACCATGGAAGCCTTGCAAGGGACAGAGCTCAATGTGGATCTGGTAGCAGGCTTTGCAAGTCAGGAAGAGGTAGGATGCAGGGGCGCCATCATCACTGCCAGGACAATAGAGGCCGATGTGGCCATCTGCTTTGAAGGAGTACCCGCTGACGACACGTTCCTGCCCGCCTACCAAAGACAGACCGCTGTGGGAAAAGGCCCCATGCTACGCCATATCGACAGCAAGACCATCATCAACCCACGCTTCCAGCGCTTTGCCCTCGATATAGCAAAGAAACATGACATTCCTGTACAGGAGGCAGTACGATCAGGCGGCTCAACCAATGCCAGCCAGATACACCTCTCCCACAGGGGCATCCCCACAATCGTCATAGGAGTGCCTGTCAGGTATGCCCATACCCACTGGGGCATAAGCAGCCTTGAGGATGTCAAGAATGCTGTCAAGCTTGGTATTGAGATCATCAAAGCCTTGGATGAGGCTACCATAGCTAGTTTCTGATTTCCTACAGTACACAAAGAGCCTTCTCTCTTTTTACACTAAAAGGGAGAAGGCTCTTTGTATTCCAGCCGAATCATTCGCTAAAGATGCTAAACCAATATTGTCCAAGTATAGTGAGAAAGTCATATTCGATCCAGTTGATAGGGCACAACAAAATAGAAAGGTACAGGTATCTCCATTTCCTCAAGTGTTTTATTCACCATCCAGTTCGGACTTTTTTATAGCAAGATATTTCTGCAAAGGACTGTTTGGTTTATCTGGTACTGTCATTGTCAATGCATGGGATGCAAGAAGAGGATCAATATATCTTTGTATAAAAGATTTCCTATCAGTCAACTGTAATTTTTCCATCATTTCCTCTCTGGTTCTGGGGACCGAGCAATAGTCAAGAAGAATACTAACATTAGCTTGGGGGGTAGCTTGGGGGGTAGCTTGGGGGGTGAAAATCCTTGAGTTCCTAAATAAATTCACTCTGAAACTACCTCCGATTTCTTTCAATTCAGGTTCAGGAAGACCAGCTTCTTTACAGGATTTCAAGATTCGCGGAATTCCACTGCCCCATTGCTCAACAATCTTCATATAGGAAAAAGCATGAACGAGACTACGGTTTCTCGGCTTGCTACAGCCATTTTTCAGGTCTTCAATGGACAGTCCGCCAATGAGCAACCCTGGTGATGTTACTTCAAGTCGGTCATCAAAGATTGCAACCTGCATTTTTGATGGGTCAAGATACGACCGATGACTAACTCCATTGGCGATCAACTCACGAACACTATCGACAGGCAATTCATATATATCTTTTCGATACAACCCATTAATTTCGGATCCCATACGGATATTCCTGAGAACAAAAGAATAGGCCTCATCAATCTCTTCATACAGGGGACCATGATATTCTTTGCGATCGAGAAACACAGTTCTATCTGTACCCTTGAACACAGCGCATTGAATTGATGTTTCCAAGAATGGATTTTTCGTCAGTAACAGAAAGCCATTTGTAGGAAACACCTTTCCTTCTCTCTGAACTAACAATCCCCATGCAATCAGATTTTTTTCTTCCACCCGTTTGATTTGGAGTTTTTCAGCTGCGGATGTACAGTGACTCAGGGCATACTCATACATGGTGTTGCACAATGCTTCAATTTCTTCTTTTGTGACAGTCTGATTAGCCGGAACTGTTTGGTCATAGCTTTTGTTCTCACCTTGGAAAATCAATTCCCTTACTACAAAGTCATCAGCTTTCCGGGTTGTTCCTGAAATTCGAATATACGTACCATCCATCATACCTCTTGCCTTGATAAAATAAGGTCTTCGCATCCCAGGAAAAACCTGTACGATAATAATCGTTTTATCCTCAATGGTCTGATATTTGATCTCAAAGTCAGCCATCGGCTGGATGCTATCCACTATAGCATTAGTAATCCGATCGGCAGTGGCAAAAACAGCATCCTGCGGGATACCAATAATTTTGCAGGTTTCGTCTTCAATTCCAAAAACCAACCGGCCTCCGTTTCCATTAGCAAAAGCAATTACAGTTTTAAGATACTTTTCACTATTGGGTGGAACATCCTGCTTATATTCAACATTCTTAGATTCTCCTGCAAATAATGCTTCCATTGCCATAATCATCTTCCCCCTGGTAATAGACGTATCCTTTCTTCTCCATGGTACCATCCTTTCGGGGATAATAGTCAAGCTTCTTTATAAATAGTACCATCAGGGCAGTCCTTTCTGGAATTCCCTTTTGGTTTGGGCTTCTGATATTATTTTTGACAAAGGGCCTTTGTAATGTCATACTGAATTTTATAGGGGAGACTTGTATGAAAGAGATTCAGCTCTGCATGAGCGAAATGCGTGATTTTTTCCAAACCGGGACAACGCTGAGTGTCGCATGGAGGAAAAAACAATTGAAAGCGCTGAAGGCGAGCATCTCCGAACATGAGAAGGTGATCCTCAAAGCCCTGTATGAAGACTTGGGAAAGTCTGACTTCGAAGGCTACGCCACCGAGCTGGGCATTGTCTACAGCGAGATAGACCAGCATCTCAAGCATCTCGATGCGTGGAGCAGACCCAAAAGGGTGCGTTCCACGCTCCTTTCCTTCCCTTCCCGCTCGTTCATCGTAACCCAGCCTGTTGGAGTGGTCCTGATAATGAGCCCTTGGAACTACCCATTCCAACTTACCATCGCACCCTTGGTCGCAGCCCTGGCAGCAGGCAACTGTGCAGTTGTAAAACCTTCACGCTACAGTAGCCATACCTCACGTATTATCGTGGAAGTCCTCGCAAAGGTGTTCCCTTCCGATTATGTCACCACCTTTGAAGGCGGCAGTGAGATGAACACAGCCCTGCTGAACTACCGCTTTGACCATATCTTCTTTACCGGCAGTCCCACTGTGGGAAAGATCGTCATGCAGAAAGCTGCCAGGTTCCTTACCCCGGTGACCCTCGAGCTGGGGGGTAAGAGCCCGGCCATCATCGACGAGGGCGCAAACCTCAAGCTCGCTGCAAAAAGTATTGCATGGGGCAAGTGCCTCAATGCGGGACAGACCTGCATTGCACCGGACTACATCCTGGTAAGGCGAGATCTGCAGGAACGATTCATAGAGGAATTGATCGGGACCATGCAAAGCATGTATGGCACCGATCCGCTGAACAACAGCGAGTTCCCCAAGATCATCAACCAGAAACACTTCTCCCGCCTAACAGGCCTGCTTGAACATGGGACACTCACCTATGGGGGACAGCTAGACCCCAAGCTGATGAAGATAGCGCCAACTATCCTCACCGAACCCAATCTGACCTCCTCCCTGATGACCGATGAGATTTTCGGCCCCCTGCTCCCCATTATTGCCTACGACAACTTTGACGAAGCCTTCTCCTTTGTCGAAAACAGGGAACACCCACTCGCACTCTATTACTTTGGCAAGGACAAGCAGAACCAAAGGCGTGTGGTGCACACCCTGATCTATGGTGGTGGATGCATCAATGATACTGTGTTGCACCTCTCCAACCCCCACCTTCCCTTTGGTGGGGTAGGCGCCAGTGGGATGGGCAAATACCATGCCAAAGAGGGATTTACGACCTTCAGCCACAGAAAAAGCATCCTCAGGAAATACACCTTCATGGATATTCCTCTCCGGTACGCCCCCTTCAAGGGGAAATTTTCGCTACTCAAACGATTTATGCGCTAAAGGAGCCCCGTATGAAACGAATTGTTGCCTTACTCACCCTGTTTCTGTTTCTATTCACCATAACCACTTTGGCAGCTGCCACTGATTTTACGCAGGCTGACCTACTACAAGATCAGGAAAAGTTCTCCCTCTGTGAAACAGAGCTCATGGTGCAAAAAGGCCTTGCCTCCACTGACAAGGAACTGTCTGAGGTGCTGTGGCGCCTTGCTCGCCTGCAGGTCTCCATCGGTGATGAACTGCCCGATGACGACAAGGATGCAAAATATAGCGAATATGAAAAGGGCGAAGCCTTTGCCCTTGCTTCCATCGAAAAGTATCCCAATCCCATGGCATACCTCTGGAAATCTTCAAATATTGGGAGATGGGGACAGACAAAAGGGCCTCTGAATGCCCTGGGCAAGGCCAAGGGGATGCTTGAGGACCTTACCATCATCGTCAACGAGTTTAATACCCTCGACTCAACAGAAACCTGGTATGTGCTGTCCAGCCTCTATGATGAGCTTCCCGGAGGCTTCATCTCCTTCGGCAACAGCGTGTGGGCAGTAAGCTATATGCGCATGGCAATGGAGACCCTCCCTACAAAACTGCTCTACCCGGGCCACTACAAGAAGTTTGCCGAAGAACTCTATAACCGCAACTGGAGCGCATCCAAGCGTGCAAAGGAGTTCAAGAAGATGGAGAGCGACTGGAAAGATTCGCCCACCAACCTTGAGAAATACCGCTATTATGAGGGAAAGGATGCAGGGAAGGTGAAGCCCTTCTACTCTTCAGTTGAACTGACCCAGATGAGCGACCGTCAGGAAGCTCTCATGGTACTGACCTATATCAAGGCCAAGCACAAGATGTTCAGAAATCTCCAACCCAGTGATGCTGAGGAAATGGCTGACATCGAGGAACTCTACAGCGAGTGGACCTAGGCTGTTGACAGCATACAGAAACAGTCAATGCTTGCGCAATGATCAGGATGACCAGGGTTTGGAGCCTTGGTCATCCTGTTTATTCCAGAGAAGAGCTCACGGGTATGGGATGACAGTCGTCTGTTTGGCACGAGGAAATATATGCAATCAATACCCCAGGGCAATCCCTGGAAAGAGGAGGCTTCGCCTCCTTTTCCGCCCCAGGGGACGGGGTATCTCACCTTGCTTTCCCGACACTCGCTCGGTAATGGAACCATGGTAATGCTTTTGCTACTCTCGCTTCGTTGGGGAATGAGAAGAGGAATCAAGCTTGCACTATAGCGAACGCCATATGACAAACACATTGATATCTGCTCTTCTCTGAAGGTCACAGCAGTGAAGCAAGGCATTGTTGCAATACCTGTTGCCTATATCTAGGCAAGATCAGGCTTGCCCATAATAGGCATCTTTTCCATGCTTCCTCAAAAAGTGCTTGTCCAGAAGAATCTTCTGCATATCTTGTTGCTGTTGGTTGCTGAGCATCATAGTATGCCACCCCATCATGGCAACCTCTTCCAGCACCACTGCATTATGCACAGCTTCTGAGGCATCCTTGCCCCAGGAAAAAGGTCCGTGGCTATGCACGAGCACTGAGGGAACCGCTACAGGATCCAAGGTGGCAAAGCGCTCGATGATGACATTGCCAGTTTCCTCTTCGTAGGAGCCGGTTATCTCCTTTTCGCTCATTTTCCTGGTACAGGGGATCTCACCGTAGAAGTAGTCGGCATGGGTGGTTCCCAAGGGGGGGATGGATTTACCCGCCTGGCTGAAGATCGTCGCCCAACGGGAGTGGGTGTGGACGATGCCGCCAATGCCAGTAAAGGCACGATAGAGGGCGAGGTGCGTGGGGGTGTCGGAGGAGGGTTTGTACTTGCCTTCCACCTTTTCACCGGTTGCCAGGTCTATGACGACCATATCCTCGGGTCTCATCACATCATAGGTAACCCCCGATGGCTTTATCACCATCATCTGAGCATCCCTGTCGACTGAGGAGACGTTACCCCAGGTGAAGGTAACCAGTTTGTACTGGGGAAGTTGCAAATTAGCCTCGTATACTTGCTGTTTCAGTTGTTCCAACATGACTCTCACTCTCCTTGACGGTTCAGATGCTCTCTTTTTCTTGACTATAAATCAATCTACGTATCGTTTCCAGTCCTACCATATCATCATGCCTCCCGATGGCTGGGAACATGAGGATATTTTTCCTATTCTCAAGCATCCAGGCCCTAGTTTCCTCTCACACCTCATGTACCTCCAGAGCAATTATCAGTAATATGGCTGCATGAAGCAGTTGCTGAACAAATTCCAAGCCAACTCCCTGATCTGGGTTCTACGTTCCCTTATCCTGGGCCTAGCCGTAGGCCTGGCTATCAGCGCTCTGACCCTCAGCATAGGGTGGGCATCCTCCGTCAGGGAAAGTCACCCATTCTTACTGTTGTTCATTCCAGTAGGGGCTGTTCTGACCGCCTTCCTCTACGCCAAGGTCGGGCCATACCTCAAGGATGGGGCGAGCCAGGTCATCCAGATGATCAACCTGGGGATCCAAGACATAGCCCATCCATCAAGCATGGGTTTCAAGCAGGATCCCCATTCGCATTACAGCAAGATATCCACCAAGATGGCTCCCCTGCTCTTTGTAAACACCTTCATCACCCACCTGGTGGGAGCTTCAGGGGGTAAAGAGGGTGTGGGAGTCCAGATAGGGGCCTCCATCGGAAGCAATCTCAACCGCTTCGAACGCTATCTCTTCTACCGCAACAGCCCCTCAGTTGATATGAAGGGGCAGGGAATCTGGCTTATAAGCGGAGCTGGGGCGGCTTTTGGTGCTCTGTTCAACGCACCTGTTGCAGGGACGCTCTTCGGCCTGCAGTTCTCCAGCCCGAGGGAGAATCGCACCGATGCACTGCTACCCTGTCTGCTCTCCTCGACGACCGCATGTCTATTGGGCCAGGCCATCAAGGTACATACCTTCAGGCCTCTTGTTGTGGAGAACTTCCCCCTGACCCTTACTACACTTCTAGCCCTCTCTGTGGTGGCCATTGCCTTCGGCCTGTTCAGCCGCCTGTTCTGTCTGGCGGTCCACCTCTCAAAGAGCCTGTTTGCCAAGATCAGGCGAAACCTGCTCTTGCGTGCATTGGTAGCAAGCTCCTGTTTGTTGGTAGCGACACTCATCATCTATGCCTTCACAGGTTCCTTCCAATACAACGGCCTTTCCATGGACCTCATCGTACAGGCGCAACTGGGTAAAACAACGGCTATTGCACCCCTGTTGAAGCTGTTGCTCACCGCCCTTACCCTGGGAAGTGGATTTGTAGGAGGAGAGGTCATCCCCATCCTGGTCATAGGGGCAACCAGCGGTTCGCTCCTCTCAAATCTCACCTCCATCCCCGTATCGACTATGGCCATGTTCGGTTCGATCGGGATGCTCAGCGGCTCGACAAAACTTCCCCTAGCCTGCTTTGTGTTGGGACTCGAGCTGTTTGGCTATGCCAATGCTCTCCCTCTCTTTCTGGTGGCAAGCCTCTCCTTTGTAGCATCAGGGAAAAGGGGAATCTACGAGAAGCAGATTCTTCCCGAGGGGACAGACCTTCCCTGATAGTCCTCATCATCCCCCTATCCCTTCCTGGACTTGATGGCATCATTGGATAAGGAGAAGGGAGCAGCCTCCAACCAAAGATGCCTGCTCCCCAGACTATAAGCATAGTACGGTATTATCGCTTAAGGGAAAGCTTTCCGTTGGGAACTCCCCCAGCCATCGTCCTGACTGCAATGGCGTTCGGTTGTGGGGCCATGGGTATGTGTTGGGAAATTATTATGAGGAATTCTTATCTTGCCTTTGGCTCAAGCGATGCAAGACGGCATTCACTGAGTATGTATGTCTCTGCGCCAATCTGGTCGATGGAAAACCAATTGTTCATAAAAACCTCTTTGAGGAAACTGTTTTCATTTCTGTCGCTCCCCACAAAGCAGGCAAGAGCAGGAGTCGCCTGTTTTTCTTGGATACAGTGTGTAGGGGGCCAATTCTAAACAAGCAACAGGAAAGGGCATGGCGTAGGTGAATTGGTCATCGCTTCATGAAAGAGCAAAACCCAGCAGGAGATGAACAGGGGAAGAGCAAAGTATGTATGGATGGGTTCGGAGCCAAAAGAACCCGAATATTACAATCCCTATGGATGCATGTGCGAGTCCTGAAGACAGGTTCAATGCACATCGGACTTTTTTCCCATATGAAAGAACAGCCATTGCAACAACGATGGAGGACGAAGCCCCATGGTGTGCTATTGTAGGTTCCGATTGCTTCCCGGAATGTTTGTGCTTTCTGGGTTTTCCCCTGGATGGGTAGGTATCGCCCCTCTCATGAAAAGAAACAAGATACGCCGGCAGTAGCGTACTACAGCCTTGATTTGTACTCTCCATTACCCTATTCCAGGATTCAGCAGGAGCCATATCGGGTTTTCTCCAGGCTTGTCAGCCATCCTGGCCTATTCGGGAAGATCGGCAAAAGCATGGATATGCTGAAGGTCATGGTCCCAATTTGCTTTATCGGCATTAAAGATATGAGCGTTTGGCCGGATGGATACTTCAGAATCGAGGCTTCCTGCCGGAACCACTACGAGCGCCCCCCCTTGCTGGACATTGGGAAGTGCCGAACCGCATTCCTGGCAAAAACTTTTTATGTGCCCGCTTGATTGGTAATCGAACGTTTTTACCAGCTTCTCTCCTGTCAGCCAATGTAGCGTTGCGGATGAGGAAAAAAGATTTGCAGCATGGGCTGAGCCTGTGTCCTTACGACAGAATCTGCAATGGCAGAGGTAGAAGCTCTGAAAATCACCGAGTATTTCGAATGTGACCTTCCCACAAAGACATGATCCTTTGTGTTGATTCATACTTGACTCCTTCATTATATGATGCCTTTATCTTGATGGATTGTCCAGCGGGGTAGGAATTTTCGGTTCATTTTTGTGTAAGACCCAATGGGAGGGCTTGAAGACTTCTCATGGTAGTGTAACAAAGCCTGCATAGACGGCCGATGTGCTTACCTTTTAGGGATGCGGAGCACATATGGCAGGAAACGACGAACTGAAGAGCGAGATGGACAAGAAGCTGTCGGACCAAATAGACCAATGGAGTTAGCCAAGCTGAAGCATGCATAGGAAGCGGAGACGGACCATCATATGTGGGCAACCAGAAGCACTCGAACGCGGGGACGGCATCACTTCCCCCTCATTTTCCTTCCAATCTCACCATATTCCTTGACGAAAAGGGATATTCTGCCTAGAATGTATTTGAATATAATCATATGTTGATATATAGGAGACTACAACCAATATGACACGAACATGGAAACTTGAAAATCTTGAGTGTGCACACTGCACATCCGAAATAGAGCGCACCCTCACCTTGGAGAGAGGAGTCAAGGAGGCTCGTCTGGACTTCATGGCAAAAAGACTCACTGTCGAAAGTGAAGGGTTACAAGGCAGCCAGTTCTGGAAGCACCTCGAAGATGTTGCAAAGAGAGCAAGCCCTTCGTTGGTATTGCAAAGCTTGGAGGGCAGAGTCTCACATTCGTGGATGGTTAGCGGCCTTGATTGCGCATCCTGTGCAAACAAGGTGGAACGATCGATAGCGGCAATAGATGGCATCACTTTCGTTTCGCTGGACTTTATGCAAAAAAAGCTCACTGTCAAGACAGCAGAACCCAAAGGTGAGACATTTTGGAAAGACGTGGAGGCCACCGCCAAGAGGGCGGAGCCTACACTTGCTCTGGAGAGCGAAGAGATAGCCGTAGCAAAGGAAATCTCACCATGGATTACCATAAGGCTCGCCAGGCTGATCCTCTCCTTCTCACTGCTTCTTGTAGGGTTTCTTGTGGGGAACCCACGCCTTTCTATGGCTTGCATAGTGGCTTCCTACTTGGTCAGCGGCTACGACATACTGCTCAAATCTGGTGCGAACATCCTCAAAGGGAGGGTGTTCGACGAGAATTTCCTCATGAGCATAGCATCCTTGGGTGCTATGGCTATCGGACAGTTCAGTGAAGCGGCTGCTGTCATGCTCTTCTACCAGACAGGGGAGTTCTTCCAGAGCGCAGCAGTCGATAGCTCGAGGCGATCAATCAAATCAGCTATGAACCTGAAAAGTGAGACAGCCCGTCTTGTTTCTGAGGACAATGCTGTTGTGCAGAAAGTTTCCCCTGAAGAGGTCCCGGTCGGCTCTCGTCTGCGCATCCTCAGCGGGGAGAAGATTCCCCTTGACGGGATACTGCTCAAAGGCAGTACCTCTTTGGATACAAAAAGCCTTACAGGAGAGAGCGTACCCCGCTTCGTTGAAGCAGGGATGGAAGTGCTCAGCGGTTCGGTGAACCTGGGATCGGTTGTGGATATTGAGGTGACCAAGGCCTATTGCGACAGTACGGTGGCCAAGATCATGGCCCTGGTGGAGGACGCCTCCTCACACAAGGCGCCCACCGAGCAGTTCATCACTTCCTTCGCCCGATACTACACCCCCATCGTGGTCGCCCTGGCGGCCATGATAGCAGTCATCCCCACCCTGGTTGTAGGAGCCTTCTCTACCTGGCTCTATAGGGCCCTGGTGTTCTTGGTCATCAGCTGTCCCTGTGCCTTGGTAGTATCGGTACCGCTGGCCTACTTTGCAGGTATCGGAAAAAGTGCCAGGCATGGGCTTCTGGTAAAGGGAGGCAACTATCTGGAGGCCTTGAGCAAGCTGGACACTATGGTATTTGACAAGACAGGCACCCTCACCAAAGGGAATTTCAGTGTGGTGAGTGTCATCCTGTCCAAAGAGAGTCCTGTTTCCGAACTGGAGGCAGCCAGACTGATGGGTATCTTGGAGCAGAGCAGCAACCACCCTATAGCAAAGGCCCTCGCCTCATATGGCAATGCAGAGAAGACTGTCCATGCAGAATCGGTGACCGAACTGTCTGGACGGGGAATAGTAGGCATTGTTGAAGGAAAGACCTTGGTGGCAGGCAATGCCCTCCTGATGCAGGAGAGGGGCATTGTCATCCCCCCTTCCTTCGAACAGGCAAACGGGAGCTCTGAGGGCACTGAAAGCTCAGTCCTATTTGCTGTTGAAGGAAAGTGTGTTGCGAGTTTTACCGTGGAGGACACCCCCAAGACCGGGGCAAAAGAAGCCTTGGTAGAGCTGAAAAAGCTGGGTATAAAAAAAGCGGTGATGCTCAGTGGGGATTCCAAGGCTGTTGCCCTGAGGATAGCGAAGCGGATCGGCTTGGACGAGGCACAAGGAGGGTTGCTTCCTGATCAGAAGGTGGAGGCCTTTGCAAAGCTGGAAAAGGAATCGGAACACACTGCCTTTGTAGGTGACGGCATCAACGATGCCCCGACCCTGGCCCGTGCGAAAGTAGGTATCGCAATGGGGTCTGCTGGCAGTGATGCGGCCATTGAGGCTGCGGATATCGTGATCATGACCGATGATATTCTGGCCATCCCTATGGCCTTGCGCATTGCAAGGAAGACACGGAGAATTGTAGTGCAGAACATAAGCTTTGCCCTGGGGGTAAAACTGGTCACCCTGGTCCTGGGTGCATTGGGCCTTGCCACCATGTGGTGGGCGGTGTTCGCTGATGTGGGTGTCGCATTGCTTGCTATCATGAACTCATTGCGTATTCTTTTGGGTAATCCTTCGCGTTGATTAACCTGTCCAAATGTGATATATTAGCGCAGATTGTTGAAGGAAAAGAACTATGAATGAGAAGCTGACAAGAAATATTGGAATTATGGCACATATAGATGCCGGCAAGACCACCACCACTGAGAGGATCCTCTTCTATACAGGGGAAAATCATCGTATTGGCGAAGTCGATAACGGCGAGGCCACCATGGACTTCATGGAACAGGAGCAGGACAGGGGCATCACCATTGCAAGTGCGGCCACCACCTGTTTTTGGAAGGGTCATCAGGTCAATATCATCGACACGCCCGGACACGTGGACTTCACAGCCGAAGTTGAACGCTCGCTGAGGGTGCTCGACGGCTCTGTGATGGTCATCTGTGCCGTAGGGGGGGTCGAGCCTCAGACCGAGACAGTCTACAGGCAAGCTGATACCTACCGTGTTCCACGCATTGCCTTCATCAACAAGATGGATCGCCTTGGGGCCAACTTTGAGGAGTCCCTGAAGGAACTGAGCGAAAAGCTCGGGGCAAACCCCATCCCCCTCTTCCTGCCTGTGGGTTCTGAAAACCAATTCAAGGGCATCATCAACTTGATGACCATGAAGTTCCTTACCTACGACAGCGGAGATCAGGGCAAGACAATCGTGGAGAATGAAATCCCCAAAGCCATGGAAGACGAGGCAGGAATGTGGCGCGAAAGGCTCATAGACAGCGTAGCCTCCTTCAGCGATGAGATCACCGAGCTGTACTTTGAGGGTGAGGATATCCCCCTACCCCTGATCATGTCGACCCTGAAGAAGGCGACCATTGCAAGAAAGGCCCTTCCTGTCTTTGTAGGTTCTTCCTTGAAGGACATCGGTGTCCAGTCCCTGCTTGACGGGGTTATCGAACTGCTTCCCTCCCCTTCGGAAGTCCCCCCCCTAGTCGGCATCAACCAGAAGTCAGGCAAGGATGTAGAGGTGGTCTATGACAAGGAAAAGCCCCCTCTCGCCCTTATTTTCAAGATTCAGGTGGACAGGGAGGCAGGACCTCTCAGCTTTGTACGGGTGTACAACGGGACCATTCGCAAGGGCACCACCATCATGAACATCTCCAAGAAGAAGCGCGAGCGCGTCAACAGGATCATGCGCATGCATGCCAACCGACCTGAAGAGCTCAGCGAGCTAGAAGCTGGGGACATCGGGGTTATAGTCGGTTTCAAGGAGGGCAGGACAGGAGACACCATCGGCAGCGAAGGTGCACAGGTACTGCTGGAGGAGATGCACTTCCCCACTCCGGTCATATCTGTAGCCATCGAACCCAATACCCTCAGCGATGGGGACAAGTTGCGATCAGCTCTTGCCATCCTAGCCCAGGAAGACCCTACCTTCACCCATCGTGACGATGCGGAGACAGGTCAGCTCATCATCAGCGGAATGGGAGAGCTACATCTCGATGTGCTGGTCACCCGCCTTACCAAGGAGATGAAGATCCAGGCTAGGGTAGGTAAACCGCAGGTAACCTACCGTGAGTCCATCACCGAAACTGCCAGTGGCATCGAGCGTTTCTCAAAAGTCATTGCAGGCAAGGAGAACACCGCTGGTGTCGGCATCACCATACGCCCATTGAGCCAGGGCAGCGGGACAAAGTACCTCTGTTCTGCAAAGACACGAGGTATTCCCGAGATATATACCGAGGCTGTCAAGCGTGGTATCACCAACTCCTTCAAGGGAGGCATCCAGATGGGCTACGAGGTCTGTGATCTGGAAGTGGAAGTGACCAGCATTGAGTACAATGAGCTTACCGCATCGGAGTTTGCCTTCGAGGCTTGCGCTGCAATGTGCTTTGACAAGGTTGCCCAGAGTGCAGGTCCGGTTCTGATGGAGCCGATCATGAAGGTCACCATTGCTGTCCCCTCCCTGTTTGTAGGTGAGGCGATATCCAGTCTGACCAGCAGGAGCGGTTTGGTAAACAGCATTGAAAGCAGGCCCAGCGGAGAGTATATCCATGCACAGGCTCCCCTGGCACAGCTTTTTGGCTATACGACTGTACTGCGTTCAGCAACACAAGGAAGGGGAACCTTCTCCATGGAGTTCAATCATTACGCAAAAAAATAGCGGTATTGTCTGAAAACCATGAAAAATAGCCGGACAAACCCTTGCCTTATTCAGGTTTTCGGGTCTAAAATACAAGCAAGGTAATGACTTAGTAAAAAAATAAAGTTTTACTAAACACGTTTAGTAGCTAATATATAGTGATTACTGAAAGAGGAGTACAACATGGCTAGAACTTACAACTTACAGGACATCTTCGCTAGGAACCTAAAGGAACGAAGACGGAAACTCGCATTGACACAGGCTCAACTTGCTGAGAAGATTGGTGTTTCCACCTCTTTTGTGACTGAGATCGAGACTTCTAGGAAGGCCCCTTCCTTTGCAACTATCGAGAAGATCAGCGCAGCCCTTGATGTCCCTTGCTGGACCCTGTTTTGTGAAGACGGAGATAAACTGCCCAACGACGTTACAGTCATGGACCAGTTCGCTTACAAACTCAAACAAGACATCAATCATATCATCGATGCCAATGTGAGTTTTACAAGGTAACTACTATATACATTCTACTCTATCCATATAGAGCTTACTATAGGATAAGGCAGACTTGTCGTCATGCGATGAGTCTGCTTTTTCTTTGTCTGAATACCTGCATGACTTTTCACAAGTCCTGTTCACTACAGAGAAGAGACAACCCCCGGCGTACTGGCAATTCCACAGAGAGTTCCTTTGCATCCTCAGCATTGCATAGTCAGGCATCGTCAGTAGGCCCCTGCAAGGAGGATCCCTACATACCTAACCTATGAAACGAAAACGCACACGCACGTATCTATGCAGGTGAGGCGGGTTACTGCAAAACCATCTGTTCAGCCAGATACCCATATTCTTGCTAACCACTTCTTCACTAGTGACTGCGGCCTCCTTTCTTTACGATGTTTCCTGTTGGGGTTGTCGGAAAGAATTCTTTTGACATATGGGGTTCTGGGGCTTACCATTGGTTTATGCATTTTTTGTAGACACCGGGTACTTGACGGTGATCAAAGGAGGAATTATGAGCGTTGCCAGCACAGACCTGAGGAATGTTGCCATCATCGGCCACAATGAAACCGGGAAAACTACTTTAGTGGAACAGATGTTGTTCTATGCAAAGGTGATTTCCCGGGCAGAAACTGTAGAAAGCGGTAGAACCACCAGTGACTATACCGAAGAGGAGATAGCACACAAGATCTCCATTCACGCCTCCCTCGTCTCCTTCAATTGGGAAGGAAAGACCCTCAACATTCTCGATACTCCGGGAACAGCAGCATTTATCGGAGAGACCATCTGCGGATTTCGTTCGTGCGAATCAGCCCTGATGGTAGTGGACGGACGCGATGGGGCTCAGATAGAGACCATCAAACTATGGCGTCACCTTGATGAGAGAAACAAACCACGGGCGGTGTTCATAAACAAGATGAACCGCGATCGTGCTGACTATACAGCAGTGCTGGAAGACCTCAACAATACCTTCAAGACAACCTTCGTTCCGGTAGTCATCCCCATAGGAGCCGGTAAAGAGTTCAAGGGTGTCATAAACCTTATCGAAAACCAGGCCTATGTGCTTGGAGATGACGGCAAGGAGAAGATTATTGAAATCCCAGAGGGCATGCAGGAGTATGTCGAGGGATATCGTACCTCCCTGATAGAAAATGCAGCAGAGGGTGCTGACGACCTTATCGAACGGTACTTTGAGGTCGGTACCCTGGATAAGGATGAGATCAGACGCGGCCTTCGCGAAGGGCTTGACCAGAACCGTGTGGTTCCTGTGTTCTGCGGAGCCGGAGAACTCGGGTTGGGTGTCACCAGCATGTTGAATTTCATCCGGTACAACTTCCCCAAACCACTGGGCAAGAACGAATGGGTTTATGACAAGGAAGGGAATGTCACTGCCTACCCCATCACAGAAGAAGGACCGGCAAGCGCTGTGGTGTTCAAGACAACCTTGGATCAATTTAGCGGCAAGCTCAGCTTCCTCAAGGTGGTGACAGGGACGCTCAGAGGTGACACAGAGCTCTACAACCCCTCATTGGGTAAAAAAGAGCGCGCCGGCAAGGTATACCGGATGACTGGGAAAAAACTAACCGAAGTCGACGCCCTCGCAGCCGGTGACATCGGTATCATTGCAAAGAGCAATATCGCCGCCACCAACTCCACCCTTCTGGAAAATCCTGAACTGGCTTTCAAGTTCAAGAAGGTAGCCTTCCCTCAGCCTATCTATGCCCTTGCCATCTCTGCTGACGACAAAAAGAGTGAAGTGAAGATGAACGAAGCCCTGCATAAGGTGAAGGAAGAGGATCTGACCTTCATGATCCACTTCAATGAGGAGACCAAGGAGAGTGTAGTTTCCGGAATGGGAGAACTGCATATCAATATGATCCTCAACAAGATCAAGGACAAGCAGAAGATTTCCATACAGACCAAGCTTCCTCGCGTTGCCTACAGGGAGACCGTCACCAAAAAAAGCGGTGTGGTCGAATATTCCCACAAGAAGCAGAGCGGTGGACACGGCCAGTACGCAAGGGTTCTCATAGAGATCGAGCCCATTGCTCGTGGCGAGCAGTATAGCTTCACTAACGCAATCAAGGGCGGTTCGGTCAGCAAGGGCTACATACCAGGCATCGAAAAAGGTCTGCATGAGCAGATGTTGGAAGGGTTTTTGGCAGGATATCCTGTAGTTGATGTGGGTATAACCCTTGTCGACGGTAAGGAACATCCTGTAGACTCTTCAGAGATGGCTTTCAAGCTCGCGGCCAAGGGGGCGTTAAAACTCGCCATGGCCAAGGCAGCACCTGTGCTGCTTGAGCCGATCATGAAACTCGGTGTATTTATTGACAACGAATATCTGGGTGACATTCTCTCAGATCTCTCCAGCAAACGGGGGAGGGTTCTGGGACAAGAGGATATTGGGCATCTGCAACTGGTAAAGGCTCTGGTTCCACAGTCAGAACTGTTGAACTACGCCATTGACCTCAAGTCAATGACCAGCGGCACGGGAAGCTTTGAAGTGGAATTTGATCATTATGAGCCGCTACATGGCAAGCTTTCCGATGAGGTCATTCAAGCCTACAAGGATTCCTTGGAGGATGAGGAGTAGGTATGGGGGACAATCAGAAACAAAATTTGTTTTTTCTGATTGCTTGAGAGTTAATTTGTACTGAATTTGGAAGGGAGCTTGCGGCGGCAAGCTCCCTTCCCTCTTGTAGGCTTTGTATGTTTTTTCCCTTCAAAAATGATACTTTTTTTTGGTATTTTTCGCTGACTCAATTTATAATGCAGCGAGAGCTATCAAAAAAGGTAGCTAAAGGAGAAATATGAAAAATAGAAGCTTAGGTGTTTTGGTGGCTTTGATGTGTTTAGTATTGCTGGTATCAATGTTGTCCAGCTGTGACTTTGCAACAAGGAGCAAGGCTTTGGTTATCGTCAATGACAGTGCCAATGTAATCGATTATGTTTCAATCAGGCAATATATTTCTGGATCAAAAGCTGTGAATCCGAATGCTTTGGCTGATGGGGAAACCATTGCGGCAGGAAGCAACAAAACATTCTATATTGCCCCTTATGTAGCTGGTTCGGTAGTGTTGAACATTCAGGATGATGGTGTGGGAAATGTCACTAGAAATTTCACCTATGATTATCTTGTCGATCTGATAAACAAGAAAATTACTGCTGTCTACGACGGGACGAACATCAGACTCAGCGGAAGCAATGTACAACTGCCAATATAAAAGTTCCAACGGAGAGCTAATATCCATCCATTGAGAAGCATATATCCTCTTAGATTGGTAGATGGTAGGTTTGTGTAATCTTGAATTACCAATGTATTGTAGTATCTATTTTAATTATATGGAATAAGTCATTACCACCGGCATAGCCGGTTGCTTAAAATGCCCCTATAAGGGGCCTCCATTCCGGGTGCCTATCAAACAGCATCAGGGTGCTTTACCCTTTCAGATAGCCCATAATTTGCGATACTGCATATTGTTGCGGTATCCTAATGCTCAAATGTACATGGTCAGAGCATACCGCTCCTTCCACTATCTCCATCTTATTGTTAGAAAGCAATTGCCTAACAACCTCTATCACTTCTTTACGGCATTCACCATATAGAATTTATCTCCGGTACTTTGGTACCCAGCCTGTATGGTATCCCTTGTTTTCGTTCATGTTAATAAAAATATCCGGATATGTTGGTCGTATTAATTATGTCGGACAAAACACAACACTGACGTTCAATCAAACACTTTCGAATAACACAACCATGTTCTACTTTACCCACACCTCCATACCGAACGCCTGGAGTGAATATTTTCTTGTTGCCAGGGCAAGTGCACGAAAGAATAACAATGATGTTGTTGTCCTAGGGTCCGCAAATACTGTTATTACTAAAGATAGAGACACCATTGCAATCGGTGTAAGCTCAGGCACAGGGTTCTTCACCAATTACGATTATACTTCCACATGGGTGGACCTTGCTATAGTCAGAAGGAACCAAGCACATATAGACACCATTCCCAATGGAGACTACCAATCATATTTTACGGTCAAGTCCAACAGGTTGAACCAGCCTATTAGTATCACATTGTATGGAAACAGATATATTGAAGATCCAGCAACTGCTTGGCTCTCTATTTTTCCCGATCAAGTATCGATAAACCTTTTAGACGCACTGGGAGGCAATAAGGTTGAAGTTGTAGAAGCAGAAATGCACCTTGAAGGTGATGACTATGGCAATAATTATGGGGTCACCCTTACCTTTATGGACAGTGATGCCCCTGAAAGCAATACATTCAAATGTTCAAGTAACAAATTTGTAGGGACAATGCTACCAGGGATCCTGTATGAACAAAACAATTGATATATGGCACCTTTTGTCTAAGAAATATTGTTCACTGGCATATCTGTCATAGCTGGTCATATACTAATTCTCTTGAAATGCATCATCACAAGATATATGTTTTATGGAGATATCTAGATGAACAGATTGGTGAAAACAATTCTAGAGAACGTTCCTGTTCCTGTATTCACCACCATGGAGATTACCTCCCTTGTCAGTGGTTCTAGAGATACCCGCTACGCTTTGGTCAAGCGCTCTATCGCAGACGGTGATATTATTCGTATCAAGAAAGGCCTCTACACCCTGTCTCCGCTCTATCGGAAAGGTACGTTGAACCCCTACTCCGTATCCCACATGATTCACTCTCTCTCCTATATCAGCGTCGAGGCAGCTTTGAGCAACTGGGGGTGGATTCCGGAAGCAGTCAGAACCATTACCGCTGTGTCTTGCAGTACTTCAAAAGAATTCTTGACACCAATCGGACATTTCACCTATGAGAAAGTTCCCCAAAAGACACTGTTTGCCGGAGTCGAGAGGATGCAGGATGCGTCGGGTAATGTATGGTTTCAGGCAATCCCCTTGAAAGCTCTAGCTGATTATGTCTATTTGCATGGGTGTGACTGGACTTCAAGCGAACCACTTTTCGAATCCTTACGTATCGATAGTGAAAGTTTGGAAGAAATTGTAGAGGCTGATTTCATTGAACTGGAAGGAAATTATGCCAACCGTCGGGTGATCAGGTTTCTAGAAGGATTGGAAAAGGAGCTGTTCCCATGAGCATACGTGTAATAGAGCAAAAATTGAGATCATATTCCGTATCTTCTGAGATCGAAGAGATGCAAGCGTTGAGAGAAATAACCCAGGAGGTAATTCTCGCTTCATTGGGGAAAACTGACTTTTTCAGTCAAGCTGCATTCCAAGGCGGAACCTGCCTGCGTATCTTTCATGGACTCAATCGATTCAGTGAGGATTTGGTCTTCACTCTTTTGAGCCCAAATCCTGAATTCGCATGGCAAGGATATCTTGAACAAGTGACAAATGATGTAGCTGCATTCGGGTATGAAATGGAAGTGAAAGATAGAAACGAAACAAAATCTCCGGTAAAGCTTGCATTTCTCAAAGACGAAGCAGTAGGGAAAATCTTGCAATTGCACTATGCAGGAAAGACAAGGATGCTTGGAAAGATCCAGATCAAGTTGGAGATAGATACCAACCCACCCTCTGGAGGTCTGTATGAAATGAAGTATATGGATTACCCCTACGTATCGCCCGTAACAGTGCAAAATCCTGCCACTCTGTTTGCAGGTAAAATCCATGCCCTGTTAAGCAGGAGCTATGTAAAAGGAGGGGACTGGTATGATTTCATCTGGTACACAGCAAGGAAGACTCCTGTGAATTACCAGTATCTTGAAGAGGCCTTACACCAATCGGGACCATGGAAGGATACACAAGGTACTGTTGACCGCTCGTGTTTGCATGATGCGCTAAACAAAAGGATAAAAAGCATAGATTGGGCGGAAGCAGGAAAGGATGTCAGGCGCTTCATCCCTGTCAATAAACAGCACTCCATAGACTTCTGGAACGCAGAGGTGTTCATCCAACAATTGGACAAGCTGTAGAACCAAAAACCCTCTGCCACATGGTGGTTTTAGCTTCGGTCATGATTGATTTCACCTATGTATATCCAAGTTCTAAAAAACCACTAGCACACCCCTCTTAGGGACTAGTAAGATATTCACATTTGGGGAGGAGTCTACCCTCAACCTACTTCTTCTCCACCCACACCTCATTGATGGGAAACTCCTGCTCAAGGCCTTTCTGCTCGTAGCTTGTGGTGGGTCTCCAGGGCCTCGGAGGGGCGAAGCCCTCATAGGGATTGGTAAGAGTTGGGATCTTGGCAAATACATCAAGCATCTGGTAGGCATACTCCTCCCAGTCGGTGACACAGTAGATGTACCCGCCCTTCTGTAGCTTGCTTGCCAACAGTGTTGCCAATGGCTCCTGGATAAGTCTTCTCTTATGATGCTTCTTCTTTGGCCAGGGATCGGGAAAGAAGATATGGAAGCCTGCAACCGAGCCTTCTGCTACCATATGGGTAAGCACCTCAACAGCATCAAAGCGCATGATGCGAATGTTTTGGAGGTCATCCTTGCCAATGAGGCTCAACAGCTTGGCAAAGCCGGAGAGAAACACCTCAAGGCCAAGATAGTTGTACTGCTCACGATCCTTGGCAATCCTATGGGAAGAGGTGCCCATACCAAAGCCAATCTCTATGATCAGGGGCTTGTCGTTGCCGAACACCTGTGTAAAGTCAAGGATCTCCTTCTGATACTCCACAACATGGCTCGGATAGTAGCGGCGAATGGCCTCCACCTGGAAAGGCTTGAGCCCTGCAGAACGCAGAACAAAGCTCTTTATCTTCCTAGGGGTACCTACCTCGCGGTCCTCCACTTTTGCAAGTGTTGGTATCTCATCAAATATGGAATCCATCGGACCTCCTACAACAGCCGTTGCAGCTGTTCCATCAGGAACAGCGCCTTGTCACGCAAGGAGACTGCATCAATCTTGATATACATGAAATTCATCCGCCTGGGATCGAGGGTCACACGCTTGTTGCTCAGAGCGATCAGAGCCATCACCTTCTCGACATTCAGCTTGGCGACACGGCCGAACTCCAGCATGACCACCCCCTTGCGGTCAGTGAGGTGTACGATGGAGAGCTTACGGCAAAGGATCTTGATCTCAGCAATATACAAGAGGTTCGCAACCTCTTCAGGAAGGGGTCCGAAGCGGTCATCAAGCTCACTGTTGAGCTGTTGTAGCTGCTTCTCGTCAGCAATGGAAGATATCTTGCGGTAAATGTCAAACTTGACCTGGGGTGCCTTGATATAGGAATCGGGAATGAAGCCGGTATAGTCGAGTTCGAGGAACACTTCCTTATCCTCATCGCGCTCGCCACCCTTCTGCAGGTCAGCGATAGCCTCGTCAAGGATCCTGATGTACATGTCCAGGCCTACCGATGCTAGCTGTCCGCTTTGCTCCCTTCCCAGAAGGTTTCCCGTCCCGCGAATCTCCATATCCTTCATGGCAACCTTGAAGCCCGATCCCAACTCGGTACTCTCGCTGATGATCTTCAGGCGCTTGAGTGCGATCTCACTGAGGGCACTTCCTTGGGGATAGAAAAGATAGGCATAAGCCTGGCGGTCATTACGCCCCACCCTTCCGCGCAACTGGTAGAGCTGGCTCAGCCCATAACGGTCAGCGCGGTCGATGATGATGGTATTCACATTGGGGATGTCGATCCCGTTTTCGATGATGGTCGTCGATACCAGGACCTGGATCCCCTGATGGACAAAGCGTCGCATGGTATCCTCCAGCTTTTTACTGTCCATCTGTCCATGCGCACTCTCAATGATGAGTTCAGGCAGGTTCTGGGAGAGCATACTCACCACATTGTCGAGGGTCTCAATCCTGTTGTGCAGATAGAATACCTGCCCGCCACGGGCGACCTCCTCGCGTATGGCACGGTAGATGATGTACTCATCATACTCATCGATACTGGTCTTGATAGGCATCCTGGCTATAGGAGGTGTGGTAAGCAGGGACATGTCACGAATCTTCAACAGTGACATGTACAGGGTCCTGGGAATGGGAGTTGCGCTTAGGGAGAGCGAGTCGATGCTTGTTCGCATCGTCTTGATGCGCTCCTTGTCCTTCACCCCGAATCGTTGCTCCTCATCCACTACAAGCAGACCAAGGTCGCGGTAGAGAATATCCTTTTGCAGAATCCTATGGGTGCCGAACAGGATATCAACCTTGCCTTCGGCAACGGCGAGCAAAGTCCTCTTCTGCTCTTTCTTAGGCACTATGCGAGACAGGTGTGCGCACCTGATGGGAAAAGACCCCACCCGCTTGATGAAATTGTCATAGTGCTGCTCTGCAAGGATGGTCGTCGGAGCAAGGAAGGCCACCTGCTTGCCCCCCATGACCGCCTTGAAGGCGGCACGGAAGGCTATCTCAGTCTTACCGTAGCCGACGTCCCCGCATACCAGACGGTCCATGACCATCGGCTTCTCCATATCTTCCTTGATGTCCTCGATACAGGTCAGCTGGTCAGCTGTCTCATCGAAAGGAAAGGAAGCCTCGAACTGCAGTTGCCAGTCGGTATCCTTGGGAAACGCGAAGCCGACGCTGTTCTTGCGTTTGGCGTAGAGGGTTATGAGGTGCTTTGCTAAGTCCTCGGCACTCTTGCGTGCCTTCTTCTTCTTGTTCTCCCAACCCTGTCCTCCAAGGGTATCCTTTCGTGGTGCACCTGTTTCACTGCCTATGTAGCGTTGGACCAAGTTGGCTTGTTCGATAGGGACATAGAGCATCTCGCTGTCGGAATACTCTATCTTTATGAAATCGCGTTCCCTGTCAAAGCTGGAGACGCGGTCTATCTTGACGAACTGGCCCACCCCGTAGTTTACATGCACCACATAGTCACCTTCATTGAGGTCTACAAAGGAGTCCAAAGGCGATGACTGGGTATGTTGAAGCGTCTTGACCACCTGACGGCGGCGACCGAAGATCTCATGTTCGCAGATGGCTATGATCTTCTCAGAGGGAATGGAAAAGCCTCCCGATATCTCCTGGGTCTCCCATTGGAGATCGGGAAAATCACTGAGCATCTGCATAAGACGCTGCCTCTGCAGGAGATTCTCAGTAAAGATCGTTGTCTGCCACCCATCCTTGTGGAGGCTGTGCAGCTCCTCCTTGAGCAGGACGAAATTGCCAAAATATGATCGTGGCCCCCCAATATCGAACGAGTAGACATCATCGTGTTGCCCTGAGATGTCCACCAGCGTCATAGCCTTTGCCACACGCTTCTGGAAATCGGGAAAATCAAAAAGGAGCTGGTCAGGCTTCAGAGCCTGCCGATCTTCCTGGAACGCCTCACGGTAGAGGGCCTTTGCCTCGAGGGTGAGGCTATGGTAGCTGGTCGCAAGCCTCTGGTCGCCTACAAAGCAGAAGTAATCATCCTTGGTAAAATACTCCTCTATTGAAGAGGAGACCAGCTTGACACTTGAAGCGTCGACAAGCGATAGGGAGAAACTGCCGACCTTCGCCGTGGTCTCCTGGGTGACAGGATTGAAGATGCTGATCTTGCCTACCGTGTCCCAATCGGCATAGATGCGATACGGCTCGTCACTCTCGTAGGGGAAGATATCCATGACCTCCCCTCGTACGGAGAACTCACCGGGGGCACTGGTTGCAACAGTGTTGATGTAGCCCGCCCCGCCAAGCTCCTGGGTAAGCTTGGTGGGGTCGAAGGGTGAATTCACTCTGATGTTCAGTTCAGCCTCCCCAAGGGCCTTGGGGGAGACCACAGGGCTGACAAAAGGCCTCAGGTGGGTGACGATGATACCATGGGTGCATTCCTTGATGGAGGAGAGTCTCTTCAGCTGTGAGTATTCGATGTCATCACCGGTGAAACTCGAGTACAGCTTCCTACCATGGCCGGGAAGATAGATGGTTCGTACCTCTTCCTTGCTCAGGGGCGTCTGCATGACGGTCCTGGTATCAACTCGTAAACCGTTGTCCTTCAACAGGGCAAGGGCACTCTCTTCAGTCGGGCAGATGACCCAGATACGCTTCTTTTCCCGTCTGCTGAGCAGACGCAAAAAGAGGGCCAGAGGATACCCTTCAAGACCCTGGACAGAGAGAGAAGAGGCACCTGTGGCATACGCCTTGTAGGCAGGGCTGCTTTTGATATACGATTGGACGATAGTGGCGATAGGCATTTGCATAAGCGCCATTACCCTATCATGAGCAAGAAGGTTATGCAATACGATGGAAATACAACTTGAAAGAGAAAAACTCGATATACTTGCAAATGCAGTTGAGGATGCAGGTCTCTACGCAAAAGAGCAGCAGCGAGAGATTCACCGCTCCTATAAAAGCGACGGTTCGGTCATCACCGAAACGGACCTGTCTATATCCAAGAGGATACTATCGGTAGTCAGCTCACTCTTTCCCGAGGCGAACATCATCAGCGAGGAGACCCTCACCTCCTTTGATCCTGAAGCACCGTACACCTTTGTCCTGGATCCCATAGACGGAACTGATGTCTACTCCCAAGGCCTGCCC
Organism: Sphaerochaeta sp.; assembly: GCA_048264225.1. Lineage (GTDB taxonomy): Bacteria > Spirochaetota > Spirochaetia > Sphaerochaetales > Sphaerochaetaceae > Sphaerochaeta. The sequence goes on along the minus strand of JBLXDK010000019.1, from coordinate 26,875 downwards.
TCCTGGGCAGTGGCTCTGGGCATCCTGGACAAGAGCCGCAAACCCGTTGGGGCCTACATTGCCGCACCCCGTTGGGGTATAGGTGAGGACAGCCTGTTTGTCCGTCTCGATCCTGGATCTGAGCTTCGTATCAACGGCGAGAGCTGGACTGTTTCAGGGGACAAGAACCGCCCCACACAGATTACCATGGGTTCGAGCGGACAGAATCTGATGGACTTTTCCTACTTTCACGGCAAGATACGGATATTTGGCAGCAGCATCCTGCATATGCTCGCACCTGTGATCTACTCGCACATCCAAGGGTGTGTGAACCAGAGCTGTTATGTCTGGGATATTGCGGCCAGTCATGCAGTGCTGCTCGCCTGTGGCATGGATATCCAGTATGTCGACGGCTCTCCTTTTATCTATGACGACAGATTCGTCCTCGAAAGGAAAGCCTTCTCCCCTTCGTTCTATGCAGGGACAGAGGCATGTCGCACTGAACTGGCCAGGATCCTGCCTGCAAAGTAGCTACATCGAGGGGGTTGGTATCCTGCCCTTCTCGTACCAATCCCTTGCAAGATAGATAAACGGGGTATCGAAGATGGCAACCACCCACTTCAGGACAAAGGTACTGATGAGTATCTGAACCAATACAGAAGAGGGGTATACCCCCCAGAAGGCTATGAAGGTAAAGACCAGCGTATCGATGAGCTGGCTGACAAAGGTGCTGAAGTTGTTTCTGAGCCAGAGGTATCCCCTACCGGGCTTCTTCTCTTTCCAGAAAGCGAAGGCCCATATGTCGTGGGTGTTGCTCAACAGGTATGCCACCAACGATCCTATGGCGATGCGGGGCATGAGACCGAATATGGTCTTGAGCGCCGGGTGAGCAATATCAGATGATGAGGGTTCGAACAGCAGGGCGACCTGCATGAGGACTGTCATGGCAAGAAGGGCGAAGAAGCCGAACTTGACAGCCTTGGCCGACTCCTTCTTGCCATAGATCTCACTGAGGATGTCGGTGACCAGAAAGCTGGTGGCGTAGACGATGTTGCCAAGGGTAGCCTCAATGCCGAATATTACTACGTTCTTGGTGACCTGGATATTGGCAAGGATGATGCTGATGGGAATCCAGATGTAGAGACCAAGCTTTCCCCAAAACCTATAGGCAACCATGATAGCGGCAAAATCCAATACAAGAAGCAGAAACCATAAGAGTTCATTCATCGTCGCCCATCCTCACGTATATCACACCTGAAGTACGCTGAGGGTGTACCTATCAAGTGCATAGCGTTCTTTGACCTCCCGGAGAAATGATGAGCGTACCGTAGCCACAATATCCAACTCTGCGGTTGCAAGGGCCGCCCTGAAGGATGGGTCAAAGCCCCTACCCTCAAGCTCAAACCTTCCCACTTCATCGAATACAGCCAGCTTGGCAGAAGGAAGATGGCCGATGACATTTTGGTTTGCCCAGGCAAAGACAGCATCATCGACAAAGAACCTTCCCAGTTTGCATCCTGATGGCAAGGGTTGCTCATCAAGGGCAACCCGCTCTTCTCCGGAAAAGAGGTCTTTCAGTCTATAGCAGGTTTTTTCTGCATTGGCAAGGGAGACGAAGCCACAAAGCTGAGTGACCGGATAGTTTTTTTCCTGGAGGAATGTGAGCAGGGTTGTGGTCTTACCGCTGTCATACGCACCACTGATCAGGGTAATGATCCTACTTCGCACCAAGGAAACCCTGCAACACATCAAAAGCCTTCATGGAAGCCTCCCGCTTGATGACAAAGGTCAGCTCATTCATGGTGGAGACAATCTCAATGACGTTGATCTGCTCCCAGGCGAGGCGACGCACCGCCTCATAGACTACCCCGGGGGTCTGCAAGAAATCTCCGGTGAAGACCAGAGAAAGGGCGACCAGGTCCTCCATTACATGCAGGACCTCCTCGTCCATGGCAAGGTCAGTGACAAGAGTGCGATACTTCTCACTGACAGCAAGACTGACCTCGTGGCTACCTATGGTGATATTCAGAAAATCACCCTTCTCAGTGGACACCTGGCCATACAGGGCTCCGAGCTTGCTGATGAAACTGTCGCGTCTGACAAGGTTCAGGTCAAAGATATTGGTCTTCATTACAATGCCGTACTCGACACTGCTATGCTCTTGCTTCATGGTACGCGCCTTCAGCTCATCCCCATAGCGGCGGAGGGCCATGACAATGGCCGAGCTCTTCACATCCTTGCCATATGCCTTCTGCACCTCTGCATGGATAGTCTGGGCGTAGTTGCTGAAGGAGAGAATGCCGTTGATAAGCATCTCATGTATGAAGGGGGACTTGTCCACGATTCGTTTGACGCAACTGCTAACCGACTCTGCCATTATATGCTCCTTATCTGGTGTTATTATAATCACAATTAGCGAATAATTACAACAAGATAGGGTGAATTTGTGTGATCAATTACACTTGATATTATCAAAAAAATGGATGTGATGGTTATTTTTGTCAGTGCCTAGTGTATATTTCTCTCGTAACTCCAATGGTTACCAATAAAACACCACTAGATGTTGAAGAATACCCACTTTTTTACTATACTAGTATCAGGAGGAACGTCATGAGGTGTCCCCATTGTGAAGAGATGAATGACAAAGTCCTGGAGTCCCGCCAGAATGCCAGCGGAACTTCGATACGAAGAAGAAGGGAGTGCAATACCTGTGGATACCGTTTCACCAGCTATGAACATATAGAGGACAAGCCCCTGATGGTCATCAAACGGGACGGCCGGCGAGAACGATTCGAACTGCACAAGATAGGACGGGGCATACGCTCCTGTACCGACAAGCTGGATATAAGTGAAAACAGGGTGGAGACACTGCTGCACAACATTGAGGATGCCATCATGCTCAAGGTGGGCAGCAAGCGCGAGATAACCTCATCCGATATCGGAGAAGAGACGCTCAAGCAACTCAAGGAAGTCAACCTGGTCGCCTATGTGCGCTTTGCAGCTGTATACAAGGCATTCGATGACCTGGGCCAGTTCATCGCCGAGATCCATCAGCTCGGCAAGGAGCAGGGACTCACAACCTAGCGTCAAACCACTTGCCTGTCAGCGAAAGCGCGATGGAATCGTTGAGATGTTCAGGCTTGAGTATTTCGTTTGCACAATCAAGGGCGAAATTGTCGCTCATCCCGGCAACATAGTCGTAGATGAGACGATCGAGATTGCCGTCATGGGATAGGTAGCTCTGCTGCATATCCTCCAGATGGTGGAAGAACCCCATGGCAAGCATGTTCTTCTCAGAGGCATAGAGCTCCGCCTCAAAGCCACAGGTCTCCCTGAGCATCTTCAGATAGTCTACGATCAGGGTAATGAGGCGGGTAAAGTACCGCTCATACCCCTCCAGCAGGGGACTTTTATAGATATTGGTGTAGTTGAAAGCTATCATAGCCTCTATGGCCTCAAAACAGTGGCCACTGAAGCATATTCCGTCCTTGTCGTTGGAATGCTCGATGACATCGTTGACAAGGGTATCTATCATCTGGGCGTTGGTCTTGCCAAGACGGGTGCTGACGATGCTCGGCAACTGCTCCGCCTTGATGATATTCAGCCTGCTGGCATCCTCAAAATCCCGCCCGATATAGGCGATGGAGTCGCTGAAGCGCACCACAGCCGCTTCATAGGTGGTGGGGACAAGGTCTTTTCGTGATCGGATATTCTCAAGATCCTTGATCTCAAAGGTCGGCTTGATCACCTGCACCAGGCTCTCGCCGTTGTGGCAGACAATACCATCACGCACGGCATAGGTCAGGTTCAGCCCCCTCCCATGCTCAGCGAGGAAATCAACGACACGCAGGCTATTCAGCTCATGCTCAAAGGGAGGGAAGCCCTCTTTCTGCATCAGGGAAGAGAGAATCTTCTCCCCAGTATGTCCAAAAGGAGTATGCCCGAGGTCATGGCCCATGCCCACAGCCCATGCCAGCTCAGTATCAAGACCGAGTCCTCGGCAGATGGTGGAGGCAATGGAAGCGACATGCAGGCAGTGCTCCATACGGGTGCAGATGTGGTCGTTGCTTGGGGCAAAGAAGACCTGGGTCTTATGTTTCAGGCGCCTGAAGGGAGATGAGTGGATTATAGCAGTGGTGTCGCGGTAATAGGCCCCACGCACATCGCCCTTTCTCTTGTTCTTTCTCCGTTGCAACTGTTCCAGATCTGCATGTTTTGACATTTCCATAGTTATTCCCCAAATAGTATAGCTATGGTATCATAGCAAAAGACCCTTGGAAAGCGGAGGCATCATGATCGAGACGTACGGACTACCCATTGTTTGTCTGCTATTGAACTTTTTGGCATTTGCAGCGTGTCTCAGATTTCTCTTCTCCAGGCAAGGACTGTACTGGGTTGTGCCCCTCATCGTAACCCTCTTCCTGCTCTGGCCCAACGCCATCAACCTCTATACGCTTGCGTCCATGGAAGGTTCGGTCTCCAAGTCCTATACCTATATGGATTTCCAACCCCTGTTGCTCTCCCTGTTCTGGTATGCCATGGTCGTGACCTTCCACTTCGCACTGAAGAAGACTGTCAAGGTGAACTACAACCTTGAGCAGGTTCGCAAGAACCTCCATGAGGCCCGTTATCAGATGAAGGCAGAGCGCATCAATCTCGAACGAAAGCAGAAAAGGCAGAGGTCCTATTATGCCAACACTCCTGCCAGCAAGCCTGTCCTACAAGCCTATAGCGGTGAGTGGACCGACCTGTTCGATAGGTCCTAACTGTGGCAATACTCTATTTTTGTGGGATAAAACACAGTGGCAAGACCAGTCTGGGCAGACTGGTCGCTAAAAAGGCGGGGTATCGGTGCATCGACAACGATGAGCTCATCCTCCTTGACCGGCCGGATCTCCTCTCCATCAGGGAGTTGTACAGAAGCGAAGGGAAAGAGGCTTTCATGGCCCAGGAGGCCGCCTCCCTGGAACATTTCCTTGCAACCGATCCCAAAGATACCATTATCAGCCTGGGAGGGGGGGGGTGTGACAACGAACGTCTCAAATCCCTGGTCAAGACGTCAGGGAAGGCGGTCTATCTCAGAGTGGAGGAACATGCGCTGCTCACACGGATCCTTTCCGGTGGGGTTCCCCCCTTTCTCGACCCTCTCGATATCGAAGGGTCCTTCGCCTCTCTCTATACCACCAGGGATGCACTCTATGGAAAGTTATCTGATATTGTGGTAGAATTGTTCCCTTACAAGAGTATCAACGAGAACGCTGAATATCTTTTTTCCAGGCTTTCTGAGGAGTTAATGCATGGCCCACAATAGTTTCGGATCGGCTTTTACCGTCACCACATTCGGGGAATCCCACGGGGTGGGGCTGGGGGTCATCATCGATGGCATCGAGAGCGGCTTCAAGCTGGATCTAGAGGCGCTACAAGATGAGATGAAACGGCGCAGGCCGGGGGCCAACCCCCTGGGCACAGAGAGAAATGAACTGGATGAGCTGGTCATCCTTTCTGGCATGTATGAAGGTCTTACTACAGGGACCCCTCTTGCCATGATCCTATACAACACAAACCAACGCTCCTACGACTACTCAAACCTGGAGAACCTGTTTCGCCCCGGTCATGCGGACTGGACCTTCTTCAAGAAGTTCGGTGTTCGCGATATCCGTGGTGGAGGCCGATCCTCAGGAAGGGAGACCAGCGCCCGAGTTGCAGCTGGAGCTGTGGCAAAGCAGATTCTCGCCCAGCATGGGATCTCCATCTTTGCTGGGACTGTCCAGGTGGGAAACATTGTTGCCACAAAACGAAATTGGGATGAAGCTGACAACGCCCTCACCTGCCCAGACAGCGAGGCTGCCCAGAGCATGGCCTCCCTCATCGAGGAAGTGCGAGCAGAGAAGGACAGCATCGGAGGCATCATAGAGTGCCGCGTTACCGGCCTTCAGGCAGGACTGGGAGAGCCAGTGTTCGGCAAGCTGCAAGCCCTGCTCTCCCATGCGGTGATGAGCATCGGTGCCATCAAGGGCATCCAGTTCGGCGACGGCTTTGCCTGTGCCACCATGAGGGGCAGCACCTTCAACGACCAGAGGACAAGCGAAGGCTTTCTCTCCAACCATAGCGGGGGCATCCTCGGAGGCATTTCCAGCGGCCAGGAAGTCATCCTGCAGGCTGCGGTGAGGCCCACCGCCTCAATAGGCAAGAGCCAGAAGACGGTGGACAAGGAAAACAATGTCACAGACCTGCTCATAGAGGGTCGTCACGACCCCTGTATCTGCCCTAGGGCAGTGGTGGTAGTCGAGGCGATGGTGGCCATTACACTGCTCGACCTATGGTATACCGCCTTTGGAAGGCAGAGATGAGAGACAAACCGCTGATAGTCCAAAGTGACAAGACCATGCTCCTGGATGTGCATCATCCTGATAGCGAGGCGTGCCGTTCAGATCTCGTGAAGTTCTGCGAACTGGTAAAAAGCCCCGAGCATGTGCATACCTATTCGTTGAGCGCCATATCCCTATGGAACGCCGCATCAAGCGGGGTGTCAAGCACGTTCATCACCGAGCGCATCCAGTTCTGGTCGCGCTTCCCTGTCAGTGAGAGTGTTCTCTTCTATGTCAACGACATAGCCTCCCGATTCGGCAAGGTTGTACTCAGCGCAAGCGAAGACCCGATGTACTACCTGCTTACCATCGAAGGGGCCAGGATCAAGGCAGAGATGGCAGCCCGCAAGAATATTGCGAAGATGCTGGTTCCCAATGATGAAAGCTCCTATCTCATAGAGAAATACAACCGTGGGGAGATCAAGCTGCAGCTCATCAAGATGGGCTACCCCGTCGATGACCGCATACCCCTGGAGAAAGGCATCCCAGTCCCCATGTCCCTGAGGGAGAAGACACGAGGCGGATATAAGTTTGGTGTGAGGGCATACCAGAAACAGGCTGCCCAGGCCCTGCTAGGAGACCTTGGGCCCGGATGTGGCTACGGGACAATCGTGCTTCCCTGTGGATCGGGAAAGACCGTGGTGGGGATGCAGATCATGAGCCTGCTCAAGACAAAGACGCTCATCGTGACCACAAACATAGCGGCTGTCCACCAGTGGCGTGATGAGATCCTTGACAAGATGGATCTGACAGTCGATCAGATCGGCGAATACACCGGCGAACGCAAGGAACCGAGAGAGGTTACGGTATGTACCTACCAGGTACTCACCTACCGCCCTGACAAGGAAGGCCCGTTCCCCCACCTGGAGCTTCTGACCAAAGGCGAATGGGGCCTGATCATCTACGACGAAGTGCATATGCTGCCTGCCCCTGTGTTCAAGATCACCGCAGAGCTGCAGGCCGTCTATCGCGTCGGCCTGACAGCGACGCTTGTGCGCGAGGACGGACGCGAGGATGAGGTGTTCTCCCTAGTCGGCCCCAAACGCTTTGATGTCCCCTGGAACGAGCTGCAGCAACAGGGCTTCATCGCAGAGGCCTTCTGCCATGAGATCCGGGTAGAACTTCCTACAGAGCTGGAAATCCCCTATGCGGTGGGAAACAAGCGAGAGAAGTTCCGCATGGCGAGTGAGAACCCCTTGAAGCTTGACGTGGTCAAGGCTCTGGTAGAGCGTCATCCCGATGACTTCATCCTCATCATAGGACAGTACATCACCCAACTGGAGACCATAGCGGCCATGTTTGGCCTTCCCATCATCACCGGCAGCACCCCGAACGTCAAACGGGAGGAACTCTACCGCCTCTTCAAGGAGGGTGATATTCACATCCTGGTGGTGAGCAAGGTTGCAAACTTCGCTATCGACCTGCCTGACGCCTCGGTAGCCATCCAGGTCTCGGGAACCTTCGGATCCCGCAGTGAGGAGGCTCAAAGGTTGGGCAGGATCCTCCGTCCCAAGGATCGAGCAAGCTTTTTCTACTCCATTGTTACACGCTACTCCAATGAGGAGGAGTTTGCGGCAAACCGACAGAAGTTCCTTGCCGAGCAAGGATACTCCTATGAAATTGAGGTATGGCCCCATTGACTGACTATGCAAAAGAAGCTTTCAAGACACTGCTGAACAGATATTCTGAAGAGAATTACTTTTACCTCGCCCGAAACTATCTGGGGTTGATCAAAACCCCTTTCCATAAGCCCGCCCTGACGACAAAACTTTGCAATTTTTTTTCACAACCGGAGATAGAAGGGAAAATATTCTCCCTCATTGACGAGATGGACCAGATCATCCTGAGTCTGGTCAATGTGGGGGGACCCCTTACAGGGGAGAGTATCATCAGCCTCCTGGAAGGCAGATGGAGTTATGGCAAACTGGTACGCAGGGTCTCCAACCTGCAGGAGCGCATGATCTTGCTCAATGACGGAGGTTCTCTGATATTCAACCCCCTGTTTGAGGAGAGAATCCGCCTTCTGTGCTCACTCAAGCCGTTGCTTGGGGAGGAAAGCGACCGACTGCAGAGCGGCTCGTACTGCTCCACGGAGTTCGTCCGGTCTTACCTGAATGTGATGGACAGGGAGCAGAAGCTCGCCTTCAAGGAAGAGTACACCTCCCTCTTCCCCTCCTACAGTCCCGAGCAGCTGAAGCTGCTCTTCGCCCATCTTGGGCAAGTGTTCACCCGACAATGCATCATAACAGGGGAAAAGCGCTTATCGGTCAACTTCGAGAAGGCACACAAGCTTCTCTCCCTCAATGATAGGCAGCTGCTGTGCACTCTCATAGCAGAACCCTTTCCCAAGGAGAAGGATCGTCCAAAGGCGATCGCCTTTGCAAACAGCCTCATAGCCTTGCTGGAGAAGATTGGCTCGTGCGACACACCATCGCTGAAGCTCCTTATCAGGGTTCTCGCACTCAAGACAGGCATAGATGTCGATGCCCTGATGCTGGACACGCTGACTACCCTGGGGGTGCTCAGCCTGGACGACATATGGCATGCCAACCAGATAGAGGAGGATACCGGTCGTTCCACCTTGGTCATCGATTCGGACAATACGGTCAGCTACAGCGGCAGCTGTAAGGCCGATGATATCCTCTATCGCTTCTCCGACCTTATGATCCTCGACAGGCAGACCAGGTATCATGTCACACCCCAGAGCTTCACCCGGGGGCTGGACAACAACCTCACATGGAAAGAGATCCGCACCTACTTGGAAAAGAACAGTTACCCCCTGATGAGCGACTCCCTTATCAAGACCCTTGTCATCACACACGAACGCTATCAGCAGATAACCATCTACGATGGGATTGTGCTTGTCACCGAAGACCGGGTCACCAGACTGATCACCCAGCTGGAGAGCATACAAGACCACATCGTCTCCACCATTGCAGAGAACATCTTCCTGATGAAAAGGTCGACCGAACAGACATGGCGAAACATTCTGGTGCAGAGCGGAATCCTGGTACCTGCCAAACGAACAGCAGAGAAGCTGGAAGTGAGTACTGATGCGGACAATCCCCTCTTTGAAATACTGGTACAGCAATCCAAGGTAGCACCAGTACCTATAGATATCCCCACCATGCAACAGATGCATCCCGCACCACCGGACAAAATCCTGCGAATGAACATTGAGACGGCAAAGCTATCAAAGGCTGAACGATCAGACCTTGAGCAGCGGTTCAAGGCGAAGATGATCCTTGTAGAGGACCAAATCGTCGCCCAGGTGGTCAACGGGGTAATTGAAGCGGGTGGGTTCGACTATCAGGGGAAGGTGGGGCTCTGCCGCAATGCTGTGGGCAAGAAGAACATAGCCCTGCAGCTGATGCTCCCCGATCAGGAGCTTATCGTCCAGGCTCTGGAAGTCGCCTACACGGCACAAAAGGAAGCTCTGCTGAAAGCCGCGGTGATGCCTGACATGGAGGTGAAAATCATTCCGGTCAGCAAGATATTCCTGGTACGCCAGCTGCGCTACCACCTGGTCTAGATATCCGGTTGAATCCAGTGCGGATAGTGATATCCGCTGAAGGCTTCGAACTGAAGCTTGCCCTGCTCGAGCAACATCTCGGCCCCCCCTATGACACGGCACCCTGCCTCTGTGGCCCTCTTGAAGAAGGGGGTCTCTTTGGGTTGGTAGACCAATTCATAGGCAATCTCCTTTCCGGAGAAAACAAGCGAAGGGACAGGATCCACATCCTCATAAGGGGCCATGCCGACACTGGTCGTCTGCACAACCAGATCGGCACTGTTGCTGTAGAGGTTGCAGTTTTCCAATGAGTCGTAGTTGCTCATCGTCTCATCGGCCAGAAGACGGGCCTTCTCCACACTGCGATTCAGGATGGTCACCTTGACCCCATGATTGTGCAGAGCCCAGACCACTGCCCGACTTGCCCCACCCGCTCCGATGACCAGGGCTGCCCGTATGGTCTGCTGGGCGATAGCATCTGCGATGGGGGAGAGAAAGCCATAGTAGTCGGTATTGGTACCCTTCCACATGTTCTGGATCCTGGTCACCGTATTGCACGCTCCGATCTGCTTGACCTCACGTGTTATCCTGCCAAGGTAGGGCTGGACATTTCTCTTGTGGGGTACGGTAACTGAGAATCCGTGAATCTGCAGCATCTCTGCAAGCTTGAAGAAGGCGCGAACCGAGTCAACCAGGAAAGGAACATAGATGGCATTGTAGTGGATAGCCGCAAAGCCCGGATTATGGATCCTTGGAGAGGCTGTATGGTAGACAGGGTTGCCGATGATGCCGAATACGTGGGTCTTCTCATCCACCTTGTCTGCATGATAGAGCTCGCTCATCGTCCTGGCACCCAGATGGCCGGGAGCGGCCTGGGAATCGGAGCAGAAGGTAAGCATCGAGCCGCACTTCTTGTACAGGAGGCGGGTACAGATGCCGAAGTCCCCCATGCCGATGATGATCTTATCTTTGATCTCGGAGAGCTCTGCCTGTACCCTGAAGAGGGAGATGATGTCTATCATGCTCTTGGGGGTGACCGCCACCTTGGGAATGTCTCCTTTGGAGGCGAGCTTGGAGATCCTGCCATATATGTCGGCAGGCACACAGGTGAAGTCATGCAGGCTCCTGATGATCCTCACCCCACGATCTTTCAGGGAGCGCTCTAAGTCGACCTTCTGCTCAAACATCGGATCCTTGAACTTGAGGTCACTCTTTTTCACATCCTCTTCGATGTCAACATAGGTATAGTTGCCTTTGGCTGTCTCATACAGAGTCTGCAGCCGCTCCTTCTCGCTGAGCGTACACAAACCCCCATCGCTTTTGCGACGGAAGGTCAGGATGATGGGAAGATCCACTGTCGAAGGGAAGGACGAGGCAATCTTCTGCTCGTCAGACCTGAGGTAGTCGAGGCGGAGCTCGGCGAGGGAAATCCACGCCCTGTTCTGTTCCACCAGACGCCGGTTCTCCTCTAGGGTAGAGCCGGTAAGGGTAAGGCATAGCACTGTAAACCTCCTGCAGTCGGGTGGATTGTCCTAGAACACATGCTTGTGTTACAGTCATCATAACGTCAAATAACGGGCTTTTCAACACCCGTTTAGAGAAAGGGGCAGTATAGTGGCAACGTTGCAGGTACAAAGCATGCACCTTGCATTTGCAGACAGGGATATTCTGGACGATGTGTCGTTTATCCTGACAGAAAAAAGCCGTAGCGCCCTTGCCGGAGGCAACGGGAGCGGCAAGTCAACGCTCCTGAAGGTACTCAGCGGCCAGATGAGTGCAGACAGCATGAATGTGAGCAAGACACGCGACCTTCGCATCTCCTACCTTCCCCAAAGCGACATACTCTTTGAGGAAGGTTCGGTATACTCGGAGGTGGAGCGAGGCTATGAGCGCTTTGACAGCATGCTTGCAGAGAAGAGGCGCCTGGAAGGGGAACTCGCCCTCTCCACTGAGGAGGAGAACACCTACCCGCTTCTGGTACGTCTCTCCGCCATACAGGAAGCGTTGCTGGAAGAGGGATACTTCTCGCGCAAGGAGAAGATCGAGCAGATACTTTCGGGTCTGGGCTTCCTGAGTGCAGATTTCGATCGTCAGTGCCTGGAGTTCTCAGGTGGGTGGCAGATGCGAATCGCCCTTGCCAAGGTGCTGGTCGAGCATCCCACTATCATGCTGCTCGACGAGCCGACCAACTACCTTGATATCGAGGCCCGATACTGGCTGAAGAACTACCTCAAGGTCTACTCAGGCGGTATCATGATCGTATCCCATGACCAGGCTTTCCTGGATGAGACGGTGAACGAGGTCTTCGAGCTCTTCAACGGCAAGCTCACCCGCTACAGCGGAAACTACTCCAAGTACCTCGAGCAGAGGGAACTTGAGATCGCACAGCTGGAGGCTGCCTACAAGTTGCAGCAGGAGAAGCTGGAGAAAACAGGACAGTTCATAGAAAAGTTCCGCTACAAGGCGACTAAGAGCAAGCAGGTGCAGAGCAGGATCAAGCAGATAGAGAAGATGGAGATAGTACAGGTCCCTTCCCATCTCAAACAGCTCTCCTTCACCTTCCCTCCCGCCCCCCATAGCGGAACCGATGTCCTCATGGTGGAGAACCTCAACAAGCGGTACGAAAACCAGGTCATATTCGATGACTTCTCCTTTCAGGTCAACCGTGGAGAGAGGCTTGCGGTGACTGGCAAGAACGGATCGGGAAAGAGTACGCTGCTGAGGATGCTCTGTGGAGATGACCGCTCCTATGAAGGCGTCATTCGCCAAGGAAGCGGGGTCAGCATAGGATATTTCGCCCAGGATACGGAGAAGACCCTCGATCCGAACCTTACAGTCCTTGAGGAGGTCAGCAGCGTAGCCGCTACCGCTGACATCCCCAAGCTGCGCACCTATCTGGGATCATTTTTGTTCAGCGGTGATGATGTGTTCAAAAGTGTCTCGGTCCTCAGCGGAGGGGAGCGCAGTCGCCTTGCGCTTCTGAAGATCCTGCTGCATCCGGTGAACCTGCTTATTCTGGACGAACCGACCAACCACCTGGACATCAATGCCAAGCAGATGCTGCTCAAGGCCCTTGAACACTATGACGGGACCATGGTCTTTGTCAGCCATGATGCACACTTCATCGAGCATATCGCTACCAGGATCCTCTACCTCACCGATACCGACAAGCCAGAGTTCTTCGATGGCGACTACTCCTACTTCTCCTACAAGCTTGAAGAGAAGGAGAAGGTGGAGCAGGAGATGCAGAATAGGGAGAAGTCCCAGGAACAGATTCCCATGGCATCCCTCTCCTATAAGGAAGCAAACAGACAGAAGAACCGTCTGGCAACCTTACGTCGCCAAAGTGAGGAACTGCTTGGGAAACATGAGAAGCTGGAGAAAAAAATCGGTATGGTGAATCACAGCATGGCATTGGAAGAGAACTACACAGATGCCATCAGGATAAAAGCCCTGGTCGAGCAGAAGGCAGAGCTTGAGAAACAGCTTGCAACGAGCGAGACTACCTGGCTGTTGCTCAACGAAGAGGCGGAGAGCCTGGAGGCAGAACTTGGCCAAGCTGAATGATTTCTTCACGACGGTGATACTGGCTTCCCAGTCAGTGGCACGCAAAAGGCTGCTTGAGGAGTTGGGCCTTGAGGTAAGGACAGAGCCCACCCATTGTGACGAGAGTCACCAGGAGAGCGACCCTTCCAAGGCTGTGCATCTGCTTGCAAGACGCAAACTGCAGGAGTACAGGAAAGAACACATACAGTATGAGAGACCGGTCATCACGTGTGACACCCTCGTAGCATGTGAAGACATGCTCATAGGCAAGCCCTCCGACCGTGAGGATGCCAGGCGACAGTTGCTGTTTTTCAGCGGCAAGGCCCAAGTGGTGCACTCCGGGTGGGCCCTGTGGTACCAGGACAAGGTCTACCATGGCTTTGATGAGGCCTCGGTATTTTTCAAGGAGTTGGATGATACAACCATTGAAAGGTACCTCGACCTTGGAGAGTGGAGAGGGGCCGCCGGTTCCTATAGGATCCAGGAACGGGGTAAAGAGCTTGTCAAGAGCATACAAGGTGATATTGCAACGGTTATAGGGTTGCCACTGTTGCAGATTTCTGAAATACTTCTTGCAACTGTGCCCGTTAGAGATGGCGCAGAATATCCGCCCTTGCGAGGGTGAGTAACAGATGAAGGGTGACGCACGAGCGCTGTACGTAGTATAGCTGTGTCGTCAGACAGGAGGATTATGTCCGTAGTAACCATGAAAAGCCTGCTAGAATCAGGCGTGCATTTCGGTCACCAGACCAAAAGATGGAATCCAAAGATGGCTCGTTTTATCTTCAGCCAGAGAAATGGAATCCATATCATCGACTTGCAGAAGACCTCTGCTTGTATCGTCGAAGCATATGACGCTGTACGTGCAGTTGTAAAACAGGGTAAGACTGTCCTGTTCGTCGGCACCAAGAAGCAGGCTCAGCAGGCTATTGAAGCCGAGGCGAAGCGCTGTGGAATGCCCTACATCAACAACCGATGGCTCGGCGGTATGCTTACCAACTTCTCAACCATCAAGAAATCCATCTCCACTCTCAAGAAGATTGAGAAGATGCAAAATGATGGCACCTTTGAATCCCTGACCAAGAAAGAGGTCTCCCTGCTTACCAAGCAGATGATCAAGCTTGAGAAGAACCTTGGCGGTATCAAGGACATGAAGGACCTCCCCGGAGCAATCTTCATCATTGACACCAAAAAGGAAGCTATTGCAGTAACAGAGGCAAAGCGCCTTGGTATTCCTGTAATTGCCGTCGTAGACACAAACTGTGATCCAACCGACATCACCTATCCCATCCCAGGAAACGATGACGCCATTCGCGCCATCAGTCTCTTTGTCGAGATCATCGCCAATGCAGTGATCGATGCTGACAACGAAGCAGGGATCCAGATCATCGAAGCGCTCGGCACTGAAGAAGAGAGTGTCGAAGAGGAAGTGGTTGAGGAAGAAGTTGAGGAAGAGGTTGTATTCTCCACTGAAGAAGGTGCGGAGATCACCGATTTTGTAGAAAAGAAAGTCAAGGTTACTGAGCCTGTAGTAGAGGAAGATGTAGCTGACGACAAAGCCGGCATCACCGTCGACGAAGAGACCCTCTACGAGGACTAAGGAGTAAAGCATGGCTATAACAGCTGAAGATGTAAAAAGATTGCGTGACGCCACAGGAGCTGGCATGATGGATTGTAAGAAGGCGCTTATGAAGTCCAATGGTGATTTCGATGCTGCCAACAAGTTTCTCAAGGAGATGGGTCTGGCTGCCATCGCCAAGAGACAGGACAGGGCAACCAACAACGGTCGTGTCTTTGTACGAGTGACTGATGACAAGGCTGTCATCGTACAGCTCTCTTGTGAGACCGACTTTGTAGCAGGAAATGCTCAGTTTGCCGAGCTTGGAGAGAATATCGCTACAGCAGTAGTGGAGAAAGGCTACACCGCCATCAACGACGAGCTCAATGGCATGGTCAATGACCTGATCACTGTCATCAAGGAGAACATGGCCCTCAAGCAGGTAATTGTCCTCCCCCTCGGCGAGCATGAGTTTGCCTCAAGCTATGTCCATGGCGAAGGCTCGCTCGGTGTTGTCGTAACCTTCAAGACCGACAAGGCTGGCCTCTCTGATGATCCTGTAGTCAAGGAGTTTGCAAACGACTGTGCCCTGCACGTCGCTGCCTTCACCCCATCCTACTTCACCACATCCTCGGTCGACCCTGCCTATATCGCAGAGCAGACTGAAATCTTTACCGCCCAGGCAGCTCTGCTTGACAAGCCGGCAAAGGTTGTTGAGGGAATCGTCAAAGGCAAGCTCAGCAAGCACCTTGCAGAGATTTGTTTCCTCCAGCAGAAATTCGTCAAGGACGACTCTGTCACTGTGGAACAGAAAGCCAAGGAAGTCAGCAAGAGTGTCGGTGGAAAGGTTGAAATTACCAACTATACCTATGTGCTTGCCGGTTCCGCTTCCTGCGAAGTCTAACGTTCATCGATTCATACCAACCGCTCACGTATGTGGGCGGTTGGCCTATTGGAGATTTGTATGCTACAGGTATTAGAAACTTGCGAAAGCAAGATGCAAAAAAGTCTTGAAAGTCTTGAGAAGGACTTTTCCTCATTGAGAACCGGACGCGCTTCCGTTTCCCTCTTGGATAAGATTCGTGTCGAATACTACGGTAACGAGACTCCTATCAACCAGGTTGCAACCATCAGTGTCCCTGAAGCCAGGATGATCGTCATCCAGCCCTGGGACAAGAGTGTCCTTTCTGCAATCGAGAAGGCAATCCTCAAGAGCGACCTCGGCCTCCCCCCCAACAATGACGGCAAGCTGATCCGCCTCAACTTCCCCCCTTTGAACGAGGAGAGAAGAAAAGCGTTGGTAAAGAGTGCAAAGGCTACTGCCGAGCAGACGAAGGTCGCCCTGCGCAATGTCCGCCGTGAAGCTATGGATGAGCTGAAGAAGATGCAGAAGGCAGGTGATATCAGCGAAGACCAGCAAAAGGACGCAGAGGCGGAGATCCAGAAGTTGACAGACTCCTTCAGCACAGAGGTGGGAACACTCGCTGATGCCAAGGAGAAGGAGATCATGGAGATCTAGATGGAAGTACCAACCGTTGTCCCCAAGCACCTCGGCATCATAATGGATGGGAATGGGAGATGGGCACTGAAACGTGCCCTTCCCAGGACTGCAGGCCATCTTGAGGGCCTCAAGGCACTGAAGAGAGTCATCAGGGAAGCCTCGGTGCTTGGCATCGGTTTTGTCACCTTCTATGTGTTCTCCACAGAGAACTGGAAACGGAGCAAGCAGGAGGTTTCCTACCTCATGCATGTCCTGGTTGCCAAGCTCCATGGGGAACTTGGATTTTACAACAAGCATGGCATTCGCGTCCTTGTCTGTGGGGATCTTGACGGCCTTCCTCAGGACGTGCAGGAGGTCATCGCCTCTACAGTCAAGGCGACTGAGAACAACACTGCCATCACATGTATCCTTGCCATAAACTATGGCGGACAGAATGAGATCTGCCGTTCTGTCAACCGCTGCCTCGCAGAGACCCCCAAAAAGAATCTCGTCGAGGATGACATTCGTTCCCATTTGGACTTGCCCCAGGTACCCCCTGTCGATATGATAGTACGTAGCGCCAACGAAAGGCGCCTGAGCAACTTTTTGCTGTGGGACAGCGCCTATGCCGAGCTTGGATTCTATGAAAAGCTCTGGCCGGACTGGCAGGCAGAGGATGTCCGGACAATCTGCATTGATTATTCACAGAGGGTGCGCAAGTTTGGGGGGGTAGAATGAATTCACTGGGCCAAAGGATACTAACCACAGTCATCGCTGTACCAGCGTTATTCTCCATCATCTTCTTTTTGCCCTACTTTGGGTTTCTCGCCCTGGCTCTGGTCGCCATGCTTACCACCACCCTTGCCACATCCGAGCTCAAGGAGCTCTACTTCAAGGCGGAGGGGGCGCGCATCAACTTCCCCTCATGGACAGCGGCGTTGCTGCCCTTTGCCCAGTGGCTGGAGATAGCATTCTTTCCCCAGCTTCCCCTGCTTGAGCTGACTTTGGTGATCATGGCCCTGGCAATCTACACCACAGAACTCAGATCCGGTCCCTCAGACAAATATGCGAAGACCTTCTCCCGCATCGGCGGGGCAAGTCTGTTGCTCATCTATCCGGGACTTCTGATAACATTCATCATGCGCCTGACTGCCCTGGGCCATGCATCAGCCTTCCTGTTGCTCTTTTTTCTGCTGGTATTTGGCAATGACGTGTTCGCCTTCCTCTTTGGCATGTCCCTAGGAAAGAAAAACAAGGGCCTCATCAAGGTCAGCCCCAACAAGAGCGTTGCAGGCTTTGTGGGAGGGACACTGAGTACAGTCGCACTAGCACTCGCCTTCTGCCTGTTCTACCCCGGGGTGAAAGAGATAGTAAGCATACCCCAGGCTCTGTTGCTTGGTTTTCTTACCAGCGTCAGTGCCAATATCGGAGACCTCATTGAGAGTGCATACAAACGTGCGGCAAACGTAAAGGACAGCGGCCATCTCATCCCCGGAAGAGGTGGTTTGCTGGATTCCATTGACTCCATGCTCGCCAGCGCTCCTGTGTACTGGTTGTTGCTAGTGCTTTTCTAAGCCATGAAAAAGCTTGTCATCCTAGGCTGTACAGGCAGCATCGGAACCACCGCAATCCAGGCTATCCGTGATAAGAAGATTACCGTCTCAGTGGTGGGCCTCTCTGCCCACAGTGACGAGGCTGCATTGGTCTCTCTTGCCAGAGAGCTCAACTGCCCTTCCATCTGCCTGACCGGCAAGAGGGCTGACACCTATTCGGATCTCACCACATTCTCCTCTCTCTCCTCTCTGCTCTCATCCCTCGATGCAGACATTGTGCTCAACGGCATCGCAGGCTTTGCAGGGCTTGAGGCTTCGCTGCTATCCCTGCAACAGGGATTTGACCTTGCCTTGGCCAACAAGGAGAGCATCGTATGCGGAGGCTCCTATCTCTTTGACATTGCAAGGGAGCACCACAGTGCGATCATAGCTGTCGACAGCGAACACAGCGCCCTCTCGGAGCTGCTCAAGGGTCGCACCCAAGATGAGATAGAAGCCTTGGTCCTTACCGGTAGCGGAGGCCCGTTCAGAACACTAGCCATAGACCAATTCGCCCATATTACCGTTGAGCAGGCTCTCGCCCACCCCACATGGAAGATGGGTAGGAAAATCTCGATAGATAGCGCCACTCTGGCCAACAAGGCCCTTGAGGTCATCGAGGCCTCCTATCTCTTCGGCCTTCCTCCTGAGAAGATCGAGGTGGTCATCCACCCCCAATCAATTGTCCATTCCATGATCCGCACCCGTGATGGAGCTGTCTATGCCCAGATGGGAATGCCTGATATGACCCTCCCCATAGTCAACGCCCTTGGGGCCGGGGGGAAGTCTTTGGTTCGTCCTCTGGATTTCACCAACCTCACCCTTACCTTTGAGAAGCCTGATTACCAGCGATTCCCACTCCTCGCCTTGGCTTTCTCCATCCTGCAGAGGAAAGGCAGCTCCCCGCTTGCCTTCAACGCAGCCGATGAGGTGGCGGTGCATACCTTCCTCGATGGAGGGTGCACCTATCTGCAGATGATACGCGCCATAGAGAAAACCCTGGAAAGACCATGGGAGAACGCACCCTCTTCATTTGAAGAGACTCTCGTCCTCGACAAGGAAGCGAGAATCCTGACAAGAAGCTTCCTATGAACAGCCTCATGATACTCATCAGCAAATACCTCATTGGACTTTTGGGTATTGGTCTGGTGGTTGTCATCCACGAGGCAGGTCACCTTATAGCCGCCAGAGCCAGCGGTATCGATGTGGAAGTCTTTTCCTTTGGCCTGGGCCCCAAGATATGGGGCTTCACCCACAAAGGCACTGATTTCAGACTCAGCGCCCTACCCTTCGGAGGCTACTGCCGTCTCAAGGGTTCTGACGACCTCCGGGCCGCACTGCAGCAAAACTACAGGGAGTTCACCCATGTAGAACACCGTTCGCTGTTCTCAGTGCACCCTGCCAAGAGGATAATCACCTATCTCGCAGGACCTCTGTTGAATCTGGTCTTCGCCATACTGCTCTACTCGATCCTCGCATCCATACCCTACAAGACCCTCTCGACAGAGAGCGTCATTGCAACTGTCAACGACTACCCATCCATCTTTTCCCACGCAACAAGCCCGGCCTATGATCAGGGCCTGAGAACTGGGGACAAGGTAGTCGCATTGAATGGGGAAGCCATCAGAGACTGGGAAGCCCTGGAAGAGAAACTCATCGACAGTGAAGGCATACAGCTGATTACGGTGGAGAGGGCAAGAAACCTGCTGACCCTTCCCCTAGTGGGAGAGAAGAGTGAGACCGGAAGGCGCTACGGCCTCACCGTCATCAGGGAACCCATTATAGGAAGTGTACGCCCTGCAACACCGGAAAGAGATGCTAACCTTACCAAGGGCGATCGTATAGTGCAGGCTAACGGCAGAGAGATACACAATGACCTCGACTTGCTGGTCGCCCTCGAAAGCAATACGGAAAAGACAGAGCTCCTCGTCCTGCGAGGTGAACAGGAACGTGTCATCTCATTCCGGCCTGATCTGGACGAACGGGGCAAGGGCGAGTGGAATTTCGCCCTTGCCTCTGAAAGCAGGGTCGTGAAGGCTCCACCCTTCAGTCTCATCAATGGCTGGAATACAACGCTGGATATGGCGCGCGATACGATCAGATCTTTGAGGATGCTCATCAGTGGGCAGAGCAGCAACGTACGTCAGGAGTTCACAGGAGCTGCAAGGGCGGCCCTCATGATCGGAGACATCACCTCGTTGGGATTGGAGAGTGATACAGGGGGCGGCTTCAGGGCCCTTTGGTATCTGTTGGGGGTAGTGAGCATATCCTTGGGCATAGCAAACCTGCTTCCCCTTCCCGCCTTTGACGGAGGACAGGTTCTCACTGCCCTGTTCTCATGGGTAACAGGCAGGCAGATACAGCCTAGGACCTACTGGATGCTCCAGTTGGTCGGTATAGGTATGGTGTTTGGAATCTTTGTGTTTCTAGGATATGCGGATATGATCCACTTTTTATCCATCAGGCGTTAGGGTTGTTCCCGGATACATACTGACGGCTGAACTCCATCTCTTCAAATCTGACAATATTGCTGACAAATGCCAAGGAGAATACACCGGTCTCACCGTTACGGTTCTTGGCCATGATGATCTTTGTCTCCTGGATGTTGTTCTTGCGCCGCTCATCCTCATCGTCGGTGCGGTTCTTTCCTACATCGCGGTGCAACAGGATGACCACATCGGCGTCCTGCTCGATCGAGCCGCTGTCACGCAGGTCACTGAGCTTGGGTTCCACCCCATCAGCCTGCCTTCCTACCTGGCTGAGACAGACTACTGGAAGATCCAGCTCACGGGCGAGTTGCTTCAGCGAGCGGGAGATGATGGAGATCTGTTCGTGACGGGGGATACGGGCATCGGCTTCAGCATCGATGAGCCCGATATAGTCAACAAAGATAATCTGGATATCGTGCTCGAGCTTCATGCGCCTTGCCTGGGCACGCAACTCCATCAGCTTCATGTTTGGGGTGTCCTGGATATAGAACTCGGCATCATAGAGGGAACCTGAGGCATCGATGATGGCATTCATCTCACTGTGCTTGAGCGTTGCCTTGCGGATATGGGAGAAGTCGACCCGGCTATGTCCGGTCAGCAAGCGCTCCATCAGGGAGGAGGCGCTCATCTCAAGGGAGAAGAACCCTACCCGGTACTTTTTCTTCACGATCATGTTCAAGGCAATGGAGAGGGCGAAGGCAGTCTTACCTATGGAGGGGCGTGCCCCTACAATGATGAACTCCTGTTTCTTGAATCCACCGGTGATAGAGTCCAAAGGGGCGAAGGCTGATTCAAAGCCGTTCTTGATCCCTGTGGTGCTTCTCATCTCAATGTCACTGATGGTCGTACTTATCAGATCCTTGATGCTGTAGTAGTTGTCACTGCCTGCAGTCTCATTGTTAAGCTTGGAGAGGGACTGCTCCCCTTCGTCTATCACCTTCTGGATGTCCTGCGACTCGTCGTAGGCATTATCCTTGAGCTTCGAAGAGAAAAGCAACAGCTTGCGCCTCTGTGCCAGAGCCTTGAGAATCTTGGCATAGTAGGCAGCATTGGTGGTAGTGGGAACATCACTGGTGAGGGTGGAAATGTAGGAGAGCCCACCACACTTGTCGACAAGATCATGGCTCTTGAGATAGGAACTCAAGGTGATCAAATCCAGGGTTTCTGAACTCTCCTGACGAAATGCAACAATGGCACCGAACAGCTGTTGGTGTGCAACCCGGTAGAAATCATCCTTGCCCAAAAAGTCGGTCACTTCTACAAGGACCTTGTCATTGAGCAGGATTGCACCCAATACGGCGCGTTCGGCCTCTTCATTTTGAGGGGGAACGCGTCCGAGCATGCTGTTCGACGCCATGCTATTACTCTGTCTCTTTGGCAGCTTCTTCAGCTACTTCAGCAGCCTGCACATCCTTGGCAACCTCTTCGGCTTCCTCGGTTGCAGCAAGAGCATGCTCAGCAGCTTTCTCTGCAGCCTTGGCGGCTTTTTCAGCAGCCTTCGCAGCATCAGCGGTAGCAGAAGCCTTTGCCTCTTCAGCGGCAGCCTTTGCAGCGACCTTCGCCTCTTCAGCAGCAGCCCTTGCAGCAGCAAGTTCGCGTGCCTTCACCTGGCTTTCGCTCTCAACTACAACTGAGATTTCAGCACTCTCATCCTCATACAGACGGATACGCACTGCATAGGTGCCGACCATCTTGATGGTGTGGGAGGAGACTTCAATTCGTTTGCGTTCGACTTCAAAACCCAGCTTTGCCAGCTCTTCCTGAACCATTGCTGAGGTGACAGAACCGAAGAGCTTGCCGCTTTCACCGGCAGAGAGAACCAAGGTGATGGTCGTCTCGTCCAGCTTGGCCTTCAAATCTGAAGCCAAGGTTCGCTTTTCGTTCTTCCGCTTCGCAATAGCTCGTTCACGGGCAGCAAACAAAGACATGTTTGTCTTGTTGAACATTACAGCCGCTTTGGTGGGCAACAGGTAGTTACGCGCATACCCATCCTTTACAATTACTACGTCTCCCTCTTCTCCGAGGTTGGCGACATCCTGATTGAGAATGATTTTCATATGAAAACTCCTTACTCGTCTTTTCTAAATACTATCCAAGTCTCCAAGACCCCCAGCAGGGGCAACAGGAAGACAACCAATACGTTCAAACCAGGTACCAAAAAGGCTATCAGGAACAGGCTCATCATCAAGCGTCCACCACTGATGGGAAGACCCTTGCGACGCACAAAGTGCAGTACGATGGCCATACCTTGTACAGCATAGAGCACACAGGAGCCCAAGGCAATATTCAATGCCAGGGCGCGTCCCAAAAAGGGAGCCTTGAAGACCATCAGGAACAGGACCACCGTCCACGATCCGAGAAACACCCAAAGGTTCTCATAGGGAACAGTCCAGCGGGAAACCCGTTTTGAAAAATCTTCGTCGTATCGTCCCAAGTAACTCATAGCCATAAAGGAAGCAAATCCTACCAGTCCCATACAGAGGGGGACCAACACAGATCCGCTGACCTTTACCGACAAGCGGTACACCTTCTCCAGTTCGCTCGCAGTGAGAGTCCCGGAGGGGCCATCCAACACTCCGAACAGTGCACGGAAGGATTCGAGCATAAGAGCATCGACCTTTGCAACTGTCTCAGAACCACTGGAAAGCCAGATAACCAAAGCCATCGAAGCAACCACGCCAAAGGCACAGGAAGCAAGATAGCGTACCAATGTCCGTTGATCGTCCAGATAAATCCAAACTGCGCTGGCGACCAACAATACAAGCGGAATGAACAACCCGATACCCAGCAGCATTCTTCCTGCACTCTCTGCGAGCGCTCCAGAGGCCTGGAACAGGGAGACGACCATCGTAAGCAGCGCTACGGCCGCTACGGGGATCAAAGCATATCTGCGATCGGAAATCTTAGGCGCTAGAACCATGAGCGGAATGGTGAATAGGAAATTGCCGAGCATGAACCGGGAGAGTACGAAACTCACTCCTGCCACCAAGGCCGCCCTGACCATCAACTGTTTTTCACTCTGATTCATACCGTCTAACAAAGCTTACTTCTTCTCAAAAGGAAGGTATGCGAGTACGCGGGCCTTCTTGATCTCGTTCGTAACGCTTCTCTGGTGCTTTGCACAACAACCGGTTATGCGAGCAGGAAGAATCTTGCCCCTTTCGGTAATATATCTGCGAAGCATTTCAGGATTCTTGTAATCGGGGGTAAGGTTCTGGGTACAGAACTTACAGACCTTCTTTCGGAAGTTCGGTCTGCGTCCGCCGCCACCTGAGCGCCTGTCTCTACCACCTCTGCTATCGGAATCCTTGGAATCTCTATCGTCATCACGCATGAATTTTTCTCCTTAAAAAACTAGTTTCTGCTGTAAGCAGGATATTAGAATGGGATCTGGTCGTCATCGAACTGCTCGGGTCCGCCCATGTCCATATCGGGCATCGGAGGGGGAGCTTGCGTCCTAGGCGCGTAGGATCCCTGGGGTTTCGCCGGGCTGTCGGTACGACGGCCTTCTGAGCGATCACCACCAGCACTGGCCAGAAGCTGCAAGGAATTGACTACGATCTCAACGCGGGAACGACTCTGTCCGTCCTGTTCCCAGCGGCTCTGCCTCAACTCACCTTGGATGGAAACCTGCCTGCCCTTCTCCAGATACTGGTTCAGGCCTTCGGCGCTCTTTCCAAACATGGTGCAATTGAAGAAGTTGGCTTCATCCTCCCACCTGTTGTCAGCCGTCCTCTTTCTACGGTTAACAGCGAGAGAAAAACTACAGATAGCCATACCGCCACTGGAATAGCGAAGTTCGCTTTCCCGAGTGAGACGGCCAACCAATGCGATCACGTTCAAGTCATTTGCCATGCTTATGCTCCAATTCTTGTAGATTTATTTTTCTGTGTTGACAAACAGAAACTTCAAAATGGAGGTGTTCAGCAAGAACTCCTTCTCGAATCCGAGGATAGCGGAAGGATCTGCCTTCATTTCGAAGTAGACATAGTGGCCTTTTTCCTGTTTCTTGATATCGTAGGCGAGGTATTTGACGCCCATATCTTCCTGCTTGGTAATCTCTACCCCAGCTTTTTCGAAAAGACTGGTTACCAGTTCCAAGCCAGCCTGTGTTTTCTCTTCGTTTGCATCGAAGATGATTGTGAACTCATAATTTCTCATGGTTCCTCCTTACGGACTAAATGATCCGCCTAACTAGCGGATAAAGAGGTTCTCGGTACACTAGCACGTTTTGGAGTCAGAGGTCAACAAAGCTGAGCAAGATATCCTCTAGCAAGACAAGCTCTTGCATCTGCTTACCAGCCAGGGGCAAGCGCGTGGAACCTTCCTCTGGCAGAGAGGGAGCCGCGTATCAATCCGGAAGTGATTCAAGGGTAGTGATGCTGATATGTTTTTCCAGAAAATCTATCCATGCATGGGGTATCGGAGTAGAGACTGCTAGCTTTACACGAGCTCCCTGCAAAAGCAAGGCCTTCTCCTGGATCAGGAACAAGGTAGTGTCCCCACCCTCCCTACAAAACCGGGAACTGACCCTATCCTTCTTCAAAAACAAGTTTCTGCACCCCTCGCAAGGTGTG
Organism: Sphaerochaeta sp.; assembly: GCA_048264225.1. Lineage (GTDB taxonomy): Bacteria > Spirochaetota > Spirochaetia > Sphaerochaetales > Sphaerochaetaceae > Sphaerochaeta. The sequence continues at coordinate 1,775 of JBLXDK010000019.1, read as the reverse complement.
CTTCGCTGGTGCAGCACCTCATAACAATTCCCCTTAGTAGTGAATGCTGATAGCCCAAGCCTCTTGAGCAGAGCCTCGTTGGCAAAGAGCAGGGCATAGGTATCAACATTGCAGATATATATCTCCTCTTCCAGCTGGGAGAAAATCCACTCCCGATCAATGGGCCTCTCCTGTTCAAAGGGAAGCGATTGTGATCCATACAGGCAAAACCCGTCGCGTCCCTCCCTCTTGGCCTGATAGAGGGCAAGGTCTGAAGTATGGTAAAGATCGGCAAACGTGCTTCCATGGTCAGGGAAGATCGAGACGCCGACACTGCAACTGAGCTGCAGATCCGCATCAGAATTCCCAATGGAGCGTAATGCTCGGCAGAGATTCTCAGCCTTGGTCATCGCAAGCTCCTGGGAAGGGATGCCTGTGATGAAGACTGCAAACTCATCACCTCCGGGTCGAGCCACAATGTCGGTGGGGCGAAACACCCCTTTGACAGCCTGAGCAACCAGGCGAAGCACCTGGTCTCCCCTCCCATGGCCAAAGGTGTCATTGACCCACTTGAAGTGGTCGATATCAAGCATGAAGAAGGCTCCCATGCAATCTTTTTCCGAACAAAGTGCTATCTGGAGTGTTACCTGGGACTCCAGAGCCAACCTGTTCAACACCCCTGTCAGGGGATCAAGCTGGGTCTGAAGGGTCTTTTCAGCCAACACCCGGGTAGTTTTGTCAGAATCCTGTATGACAAGGGTGCATACAACACCAGTGTCAGAGTCACTTTCTTGCACTCTGTAGGACAACATCGACCACTGGTAGCCAGAAAATCGTTCATTATAGCTTTTTCGCCTGAAAGCAATTCCCTTCTGTTCTCCCTTTGCCAAGGCAAAAGCTCTCAAGGTCTTCGCATCTGCAAAGGCAGAGAAGACTGTCCTGTCCTGGGGATGCACATACCGTGTACAAAAGATTGAAATGGCTTCATAGGTATTGGGAAACTCATGGACAAGAAACGCTATGCGCGCCTGCAGATTGATCTCAAGCAGTTCGCCTGTATCCACATGAAAGCTAAGCCTGAAAGACTCTTGCTCCAAATCAAGGTTGACCAGCCCCTGTTTTTCATCAGACAGCAGAAACAGGTAGATGGGCACTCCCTCCTCTGAGGCATACAGGCATGTCCCGACAAGATGGATCAGAGAGAGTGTACGGTCATAGCAAATAAGGTGAAACTGCAGGTCAATGTCTGCCTTGGTCTCCAGTGCCTCATATACGCACCTAGCCACATGAGGGCGGTCAGTTTCCTGGATAAGGTCACCAAAAAACCCCTCTATCTGGGAGACGAACGCTTCAGCGGGATACCCAAAATATGAGCATGCCTTACCTCCGTTGTACAGGACCTTGATCTGTGATCCCAATTCGACAACAAAGTAATAAGGTGAGAATTTGTCTAATACCTGCAGCCACTGTTCCGGGAAAGAGGATTTTCCCATGGGGCCCTCCCCTTTTCTGCGCAATTCACTCTCTCAAAGGATCGTATGCAGTTACGGGAACGATCCTTCACCGTTGGTCTTAATTTCATATTATCACAACAAAATTGAAAGAGACAGAAAAAACTATATAGCCCACAGACTACATATCGGGAATTCAGACCATATTTGTAGCAAAGCTCGACAGGGTATCGGAGGAGAAAGGGTGGAAAGTGGTACACGTCAAAACAATCGGGTAGGAGGATGAGCCTTAGTGGCTCATCCGTCCTCCCACAGATCCGCACGTACCGTTCGGTATGCGGCTCC
>JBLXDK010000018.1:0-58414 GCA_048264225.1 Sphaerochaeta sp. | reverse complement strand
CTTGGCTATGTACTTGGCGCTATCACCCGTACTTGGGACTCTCACCCTTTAGAGAATGCTCATACCGAGCACACTAAAAGATTGGCCGCCTGTTTCCAGCCGGCCAACCACTCATTCACTTCCAAACCCTAGTCCCAGTACTTCGCCATTCTCTTTACTAAGGAAACCCTATAGGCCTCCCAGTCAGTGATTGGTTTTGCTGCAAGACCCTCTTCGCATGCGGCCTTTGCAACAGCAACAGCCTCATACTCGATCACTCTTGGGTCAAAAGGCTTGGGAACGATATAGTTCCTGCCGAAGCTGAACTTCTTCCCACCATATGCCTTTGCAACAGACTCAGGAACAGGTTCCTTAGCCAGCTTTGCAAGAGCCTTGGCAGCTGCCATCTTCATCCCTTCGCTGATGATCGTTGAACGGACGTCCAGAGCACCACGGAAGATGAAGGGGAAGCCAAGCACGTTGTTGATCTGGTTGGGATAGTCACTTCTTCCAGTCGCCATGATGAGATCGCTTCTGGTTGACATGGCCAACTCGTAGTCGATCTCAGGATTGGGATTGGACATGGCAAAGACCACAGGATCCCTATCCATGGACAGCAACATCTCAGGGGTCACACAGTCAGCTACAGAGAGGCCCATCAGGACATCAGCATTGACCAGAGCCTCTGCAAGGGTACGGGCCTTGTTGTCGGTTGCAAACTCCTCTTTCTCTGAGGTCATTCCGGCAACTCTGCCCTTATAGATGACACCCTTACTGTCGCACATGATGATATTCTCATACTTGGCGCCTGCGGCAACAAACATCTTGGCACAAGAGATGCCAGCAGCACCGGCTCCGTTGACCACAATCTTGATATCTTCCATCTTCTTGTCAACAAGCTCACAAGAATTCATCAGCCCTGCAGTGGCGATGATGGCAGTCCCGTGCTGATCGTCATGGAATATGGGGATGTTGCAGCTCTTGATAAGCTCCTGTTCGATCCTAAAGCACTCAGGCCCCTTGATATCCTCAAGGTTGACCCCACCAAAGGTAGGACTGAGGGCCTTTACGATTGCTATGATCTTATCAGGATCTTTCTCGTCCAGCTCAAGGTCAAAGACATCGATGTCTGCGAATCTCTTGAACAGGACACCCTTACCTTCCATGACAGGCTTGCTGGCAAGAGCCCCACGGTCTCCAAGACCGAGGATAGCTGTGCCGTTGGATATGACAGCCACAAGGTTACCCTTGGAGGTATACTTGTACGCATCCTCAGGGTTCTCTTCAATGGCGAGCACGGGCTTTGCCACACCAGGGGTGTAGGCGAGGCCAAGGTCATCGGCTGTCTGACAGGGCTTGGACGGCACTACCGACACCTTGCCTGGAACTCCATCAAGGCAGTGGTATTCCAACGCCCTTCTCTTCAATTCATCTTGGTTCTGCATTACAGGAATCTCCTTATTCGTTCGTACTGTTATTTGTTTTCAAAATCCCACTTGTAGTCCATCTTAAAACGGTCACGCAAGGTAACCATCACCTTCTGCAGGGATGGGGGTACTGGACAGCCATGTTCCTTACGGAACTGCCATGCAAGGTACTCCTTCTCCCCAGCGGTAAAGATGTAGTCTTCACCTGGAGCCTTCTTGCTTGCTCTCAGTTCACGACAGATAGTCCCAGCAATACGCTTGAAGGTCTCAAGGCCCATGAAGTGCTCAGGATCGATTGCAATGAAGAAATGCCCAAGAGGATATGGGATCGGATTATGGTCGTCATCGAAGCCATTGAGGGCCTTCATCCAAGCACCGTCCTGCAAGGCGGCAGAGAGGATCTCAACCACAGTCGCATAACCGTAGCCCTTGTAGCCGCCTGTAATATCACCGATGCCACCAAGAGGAGTAAGGGCTGCCTTACCGGTGGTAAGGTCCTTGAGCACCTGTTGTGTATCAGTGCGGGTCTTTCCTTCGTTGTCCAGGACCCATCCTGCAGGAAGATCCTTTCCAGCTCTTCCATATACTTCGATCTTCCCTCTCTGGCTAACAGAGGTGGCACAATCAAGTACAAAGGGGAACTCCTCATCAGTGGGAATGCCAAAGGTAAGGGGATTAGTCCCCAGCATGTTCTCCACACCGAAGGTGGGGGCTATGGAGGGTCTGGCATTGGTTCCCGTGACCCCGATCATACCGGCATCAGTTGCCATGGTTGCAAAGTAACCGGCAATACCGTAGTGGTTGGAGTTGCGTACCGCAACCATACCCACCCCGTACTTCTTCGCCTTTTCGATGGCCATTTCCATAGCCTTGTGTCCTACAACATGACCCATGCCGTTGTTGGCATCAAGGACAGCAGTAGCTTCACTGTCTTTCAGCACATCGATCTTAGTGATGGGGTTCATGATGCCGATATCGATACGGTCGATATAGATTGGCTTCAGGCGCCCGATACCATGGCTGTCGATACCACGCTTGTCACTCTGGATCAGGACATCTCCGATGATCTTTGCATCCGCAGCCGGAATTCCAGAATGGATCAAAGCCTCTTCCATAAACTTCTCAAGTTCAGGAAATCCTACCCATGCGCAATCGGCATACTGGTCTGCGTACTCATCCATAAATTTCATATGTTCCTCCTACTCTTGTATGTCTGCTATCACTATTGTCAAACCCTCAGGTTTTTCCATCTGCTGTAAAAGCTGTCCGCCCTTCTTGTCAGTCACCAACACATCGACACGATCAAGGGATGTTGTCTTGAAGTTGGAGACCACCCCTATCTTGTTGCTTGCAGCCACCACAATCACCTTTCCCACGGTATGCTCTATCATGGCCCGAGTGGTTTCGGCTTCCTCCAGGATGGGGGTGGTAAGACCTGCTGTGGGAGAAAAGCCATCAACTCCGATGATCGCCTTGTTGGCAAATACCTCTGAGACCAACAGCGAGGAGAGCGAACCCGAGACAGAATGGGAGCGAGGGCGGTAGACACCTCCGGCCAAGATGAGTCGGACATGCTCTGCATCCTTACAGATCCAGGGTGCATCGATGTTGTTGGTCACTATGGTCAGTTTCTTGCCTAATGCGGCAACAGAGCGGATGACTTCCAGTGTTGTGGATCCGCTATTGATGTAGAGGGTATCCCCCTCCTCCACCATGGAGGCGACAACACTGCCTATTGATGCCTTCTCAAGGGGAAATTCTGAAGCTTTCTGGAGGTAGTCTGGCTCGATGGGAAGATTCCGTCTTGCAGTGGCACCGCCATGGGTGCGTTCGACCAGGCCTTTCTTTGCCAGCTGGTCCAAGTCACGCCGTATGGTGAGCTCGCTTACCGAAAGGACTTCCGCAAGCTCGCCTACATTGACGGTCCCACTCTCTTCGATCAGGGAAAGGATGTACTGGTGTCTGCCTGCTGGAATGGTTGACATGTGCTTCTCCATGAATGTTTTTGAACACTTACAGCTTCTATAAGCATAATACAATCATAAACATTCACCTGTCAATGCAAATGCTCCTCTATCTTACAGAAAGAGGAGCAAAACACACAAAGAATAAAAACTAGAAATAGTAGTAGACAGACGGTGAGTACGGGAAGTTGATGGCCGAACCAAACGAGAACCCGAAATAGGCTGAAAGATTGGCTGAGAAGCCCTGGCTCCTCATCGAATTAACCAGATGAAGCAGTGTGATATCACCATAGGCACCAACAATGATGCCCAAGTCCCAGCGCTCACTGCCTGCAAGAGTGAACCTTGCACCCACATCCATCCCGATTCCAAGCTGTTGTTCAATAAAACTTGCGGGCGTCTCATAGCCCATAAGGTTGTAGGAGGGACCTATCGCAGCGTACCCTATCACCCCGCCAGCCAGAACGGTATTGAAAGCAGGGCCCATGAATGCATGCATCCCCGTGAAGGCAGGATTGGCATCAAGGGAGAAGGACAGCCCAAGGTGTGATGCCAAGCCGACATTGGAACTTCCAGGAAAGGCAAACCATGAGAAATTGTACCCAAGGGTTTCATGACTTCCACTACTCAGATTGAGTTCTGAGTTATGAGGCCAGGTATAGGTGATGGAGTTGTTGATCCAACTCTCCGGCATAGCAGCAAAGAGAGAACCCCCGATAAGAACAAGCATAAGTAGCAGTGGAAAGAACTTCTTTGACATGGTAAACTCCTGTACAAGACTTGTAGAATTCTCTCTTGATTATCATTGAGAAAACTGGTATGGTCAACATTGTCGTAAACATGGTGCCATACCCAAGTGGTAAGGGAAAGGTCTGCAAAACCTTGATTCATCGGTTCGAATCCGATTGGCACCTCTTAACAGCCGCTGAATATTCAGCGGCTGTTCCTATTTTGAAGGAAGATTCAGTTATCCGATACTATCCGATACTATCGGATACCTGCCAATGATGGGGAACTACAGAAGGTTTCAGTTATTCGAATTCTTCGAATAACTGCCACTAACAAGAAACGATAGTTTCAAGAGTCAGTCAAGCATTGACGGTATGATGGGCTTGGTGTAGGATTTGGTTGCTGAACAAAAAAATGTTGGAAAGCACTTTTTATAGGAGTGGGTCCCGCCGGTTTCCGGACAGATTCATTCCGATTTTTTTTATTCGGTCATTCTTCCTTCACCAGCAGTGTGATCTTTCCTTTAGGCAGTTACTGCTAAGCTAGGTCCACATAGTGCTTAACCATCCATCAACTCAACGCATACCTACTACTCCTCCGGCATGAAGAGTGTTTCAAACACAGGCACGCCCCCATACCTGCCATCGAGATATGCCTTCTCAATCTTTTTGTCAAAACGCTCCTTGAACCTGTCGAAGGGGAAGATAGTGCTCGATCCTGTAAAATCCTTCTCGACAAAGAAGATTTCATCTTGCCTTAGGAGGGAAAGATCCAGCAGATGGCTCTCATGTGTAGTTATGACAAGTTGAATGTTCCTCTGCTTGGCAAGCTTCAGGAAGGTCTTCGCAAAATGAAGGGTCAGTTGGGGATGCAGGCTTCTGTCAATCTCATCAATGACACATACTGAATGCTCCTTCGATGTCACCAATACAGCCAACAGGTCCAGAATCCTCTTTGTCCCTTCGGACTGATCACCCAATGAGAACCACTGGTCCTTCACATTGCTTTGGCCAAACATTACTTCCTTGAACTGGGGTAGACCATCCTTGAAAGAGACAAATACCAGCCTACCCTGTAGGTTCAGGCGCAACCCACGATTGGCTATCCTCGTATCAGTACATACGTGTTGGATACGCTGCTCAAGGCCTTCCCTGATGTCCTTTGGAGTTCCTTCAAATACGTTCTCTTGCGATATCTCTCTAAACCCCACTTGGGTTATTCCTGTAGCAAATGTCTTGATCGCCTTCTCTAGAACCAAGGGATTCTCTATTGCCAATGAGTCATACCCTATGGCAGGAGCATCAGGGTAGAAGATCCGAAGATTTCAGACAACTGATACTATGCGGAAGCAATAGTCGCATTTAAGTTCGGTGTTACAAAAATCAAAACAACAGCTAGGTTCAAGTGGAAAACCTAGATAGTCAAGTTCATAAAACTGATCTGGGCGCTTTGTTGAATTATGGTGTATCACCCCACTAATCAAACAATACATATAACATTAGTAGTATTTCATGATCCTATTTTCGGGTATAGGCATTTTGAATACTCAATCTCTTTATTGCAATACTGTCTTATTAATGTCATAAGTTATTAAAACATATTTGAATATTTAATAACAAATTGCTTACAAATATATAATATATTTTTCTACAAATAAAAGATTTTTATTAAGTTTTGACATAAGACTAAAGGAGTTGTATTCTAGAGATGTGATTGGGAAAAAATAGTTAATCTTTCATAGATGTTGAAAAGTTTTTTACCAGATTTGAGTTGCAAGTCGATGAAGTTGCTAATTACAAGAAACCCACTACAGTTACTGTTTCTTCTAATATAGCACAATACAGCTCCTATGGACTCTCCCGTAAGAAGACCAGCAACCATTCTAATACATCCATTGACAGATTTCATGGAGTTGGGAATCCAGCATTGGTTGAAATGTCAATATGCTCAGCACAATGATACCATGATAATTGGATTTCTTTCTGGAGGTTGATTCATGATAATTGACAGACAAATTTCGATACAGGAAACCCAAGACTGTATAGGAAATAAAGATGTGTTGACGTATTGTACGTGGATATTTTTATTTATATATATAGTAATGAATAGAAGAAGGTTGTTATGAAAAAAATTTTTATAAGTCTAATATATCTTATGGTCATCAGTTCTCTGGTTGCTTCTACCGCTGAGCTGAAATTGACTACATCTGTTGAGGGAGAAACTCTTATAAAGCTTTCAGAGGAGCCACTGCATAATGGAAATGGTCATGGAACTGATAATTGGAATGAGGCACCTAGGGATTTATCTATGATTTTTGACAGGTCACAACCTACTATGTATGCTTATGTAAACCTGAAAACCAATAGCCATTCAGTATTTGTTCTTGAACTTTCAGGAGGACCATTAACATCACAAAATGTGACATCAAAGATAGGTTACACTATCTCACCACCCTCAGAAGGTACTAACAGGTATGAGCCAGGGTCTCCACTGGAAGTAACTTCTACTGATCTCAATGATGCTACTATTTCTCCTTTTGTGACGTTTACAAACAATCATGGAAATAATGTTATTTCTGCAGAATTTTCTGTTACACTTAACGTCACTGATTGGGACAATGCTAATGCAGGTGAATATTCGACATACGTGACATTCACTCTCAAAACGATATCTTGAATTTTTGACCACCTGACTTTATGACTTGTTGACCAAAAAAACCAAGAAAAACTGCAAATGGGAATCCCAGATGCAGTTTTTAACGATTTTGAAAGATTTTATTTGTCCACTTAGAATGTGTTTTCCTTGAGGTCCAGTTTGGTCGCCGACCTGAACCTGGTAAGGCTCATGTTGGTCAGCAACGGAGGCAACTTCAGCATGGAGACGATGTCCAGATAGGATTGGGGGACTGCTGTGGGGGTGACGATGTTTTTCGGGAACTGGCCCTGGACCACGGCTAGGGGCTGGGAAATAACCTTCATGACCTCCTCAGCCGAGAGGACCACCTCCCAACCGTTCTCCTTCATCATATACTGCAGGTACCTTATTATGCACAGGCTAAGATAGCACATGGCTATGTGACCATTGATGTGCTCGTCAGTCCAGACAAACACCGGCCTTGCCTGCAGGTCGGTCTTGAGGACCCTGAAGCTCTCCTCAATCTTCCACTGGCCGCGGTAGATGACCATGACCTCCTCGGTCGTGAGTTCCATGCGGTCGGTTACCACTGCATAGTAGCCGTCAAACTTGGCTGCTTCCCGTATCTTCTTCTCGTCAAGGGTGGCACTGTCTGTGTCCAGGCCCATCTGCAGGTATTGGTTGCTGCCCCTCTTCATTGCTGCCTTCAGCTTCACCATGAAGTCGGGGTTCTCTGCAAAGCTATAATTAGCACTTTTCAACAGCTTTTCGCATCTTAGGATATGCGTCTTTGCGTCGCCTATTACTCGAATCGAAATACTCAAGAGCTTCTGATGACATGGCGGGAGGGGTATACCCCCTCCCGCCATGTCATCATCAAAGAGGCTTCAAATTTAGAGCAAACTCAGGAAAAGATGAGAAAGAAATCCAATACAGGCCTCAACCTTTCTCTTTCTTACCTACTCCTACTTCGTCTTCCCAAGATAGGCAGCCCTGATATCCACATTCTCCAGCAGCTCCCGCCCTGGACCATGATTGGTGATGTTGCCTGTCTCCATGACATAGCCCTGGTGGGCTGTCTTGAGAGCGACGTTGGCGTTCTGCTCGATGAGCAGGACGGTAACGCCCTCCTCGTTGATCTTCCTAATAATTGAAAAGATGTCCTTCACCACCAAGGGGGCAAGACCCAAGGAGGGTTCATCCATCATGATGACCTTGGGATTGGCCATGAGGGCCCGCCCTACTGCCAACATCTGCTGTTCGCCTCCTGAAAGCGTCCCTGCCAGTTGCCAGTGTCTCTCCTGTAGGCGGGGAAACAGTTCATAGACATGCTCAAGTGCCTTCTGCTCATTCTTACTGTCCTGGAGGTATCCCCCGATCTTCAAATTCTCCAGTGTGGTCAGGTTGGGGAATACCCTTCTGCCTTCCGGAACCAGGACAAGGCCCATCTCCACAATCTTGCGGGTATCCATGCCGTTGATCTTCACCCCATCGTAGAAGATAGTACCGCTAGTCAGTGGCACCAGGCCCATGATGGAGCGCAAGGTGGTGGACTTGCCGGCTCCATTGGCACCGATAAGGGTGACGATCTCTCTCTCGTTGACATCGAAGGAGATGCCATTGAGGGCGACGATACCGCCATAACAAACTTTCAGATCCCGTATTTCCAATAGACTCATGCTTCTTCAACTCCCAAATATGCCCTGATGACGGCAGGATCGTTCTGAACCTCTTTCGCTGTCCCCTGTGCAATGGTCTTGCCATAGTCGAGCACATAAATCTTGTCCGATATGTCCATGACCAGGTTCATATGGTGCTCGATGAGGAACACGGTCAACGAGAAGGTCTCCTTGATCTCCTGGATGAAGAGCGCCAGCTCCTCAGTCTCCTTGGGGTTCATCCCTGCAGCCGGCTCGTCAAGCAGGAGGAGCTTGGGCCCTGTGGCCAGAGCCCGAGCGATCTCAAGCTTGCGTTGCATGCCATAGGGAAGAGAAGAGGCCTTCTCGTCCCTATGCATATGCAGATTGACCGTATGCAGAAGCTTGTCAGCTTCCTGGTTCATCATAAGTTCCTCTGCCGCATTCAGCTTGAAGGTCGAGCGCAACATGCCTGCCTTGATATGACAGTGCATGGCGATGAGGACGTTCTCAAATACCGTAAGTTCCTTGAACAGGCGGATATTCTGAAACGTCCTTGCCATACCCAGGCGTGTGATCTTATCGGGGGTGTTGATGACCTGCTTTTCGTTCAACGTCTTGTACGTCCCGTTGTAGATCTTCTTCATCTTTGAACGGGGGTAGTTCTCCCCAATGGTGTGACCATCAAAGGTCACCCTACCGTTGGTAGCCTGGTAGCCACCGGTTATGACATTGAAGGCAGTGGTCTTACCGGCTCCGTTGGGGCCGATAAGGGCTGTGATCTTGCCTACGGGAATCTCTATGTTGAGGTCATCGACTGCTACGACACCACCAAACTGCATGGTTACATGCTCAGTCTTCAGGAGGATATTGCTCATGCTGCCCCCCCTTCACTCTTGTTTGTCCGCCTGAAGCGTCCTAAGAGACGATCCCAGCTGAATTCGGTACTGCCCATCAACCCTTTGCGATAGATAAGCACTACCACCATCAGGAGAATGGAGAAGATGACCATCCTAAAGCCTGTGCGGAACAGGGGAACCTGCCAGTCACCGATAAAGAGGGGCTGGTCAAAGAACCTAAGCCACCACTCCTTTGCCGCGGTCACCAGGAAGGCACTTATGATGCTGCCTGAAACGCTTCCGATACCACCGATGACAACAATAAGCAGGATGTCGTACGTCATGGTAATGGAGAATGTCTTTGCCTCGATGGAACGCATGTACATTGCCAACAGGCCTCCTGCGATGGCAGAAAAAAACGAACTTACCACAAAGCTCATGGACTTATGCTTGAACAGGTTTATGCCCATTGCCTCTGCTGCGATCTCATCCTCACGGATGGCCTTGAAGGCCCTTCCGTAGGAGGAGTTTATCAGCAACAGGATAAATCCCACACAGAATCCCACCACGATAAAGGGTGTTATCAACGAGGGGATAAGGCCCCAAGCCATCTCAGGGAAGTTAGGGATCTTGTTCAGGCCGTAGGAGCCATTGGTTATCTGGTCGAAGTTGGGGGAAGAGAAAATAGCACGCACTATCTCCGACAGTCCCAACGTTGCAATGGCCAGGTAGTCACTTTTCAGCCTGAGAACAGCTACCCCTACAATGGCTGCTATGGCGGCTGCAAGCAAGCCACCGAGCAGCAGTGCAATAAAGGGAAAGACACTCTGCACAAAGGCAGGAGCATCAGCTACAACCATCTTCAGTGCCCTTATGCCAGGATGAACCCCATTCATATAGTAGACACCATCGAGGCTAGTGACGGGGATGATCAGGATGGCAGTGGTATAGGCACCGATGGACATGAAGCCAGCCTGTCCAAGACTGAACAGTCCGGTAAAACCATTGAGCAGGTTCATAGAGACTGCTACAAGCGCAAAGATGACTCCTTTCTGCAAGACTGAGACAAGCATGCCGTTCTGCATGCGGTTGGCGCTCAGCCAGTAGAGGAAGACGACAAGCAAGGCAAACATTAGGGTGGTTAATAGGGTATTTCTTTTTATTTTCATGACTACACCTTCTCCACATTCTTTTCGCCAAAGAGGCCGGTCGGTTTCACGAGCAACATTATGATAAGAAGCAGGAAGGTAAAGGCATCACTGAAGGTGGAGTAACCGAGGGCAATGAGCAGGGTCTCCACAATGCCAATAAAGAAGCCTCCTACCACGGCTCCTGGAATGTTACCGATGCCACCGAATACGGCGGCAACGAAACACTTCAGTCCTGGCAGTGTTCCTGAGAAGGGGGTAACAGACATACGGTCGGTGAAGTAGAGGATCGATCCGATACCTGCCAGAAGGGACCCGATGGCAAAGGTAACCGATACAATGCGGTTGATGTTGATGCCCATAAGCTTGGCTGTCTCAAAGTCCTTGCTTACTGCACGCATGGCCATGCCTGTCTTGGTCTTGTTGACCAGGATCATAAGGACGACAACCAAGACAATGGTAAGGATGGGGGTGAGGATTGTGACAAAGGAAGCACTGAGCTCCCCAATGCGGAAGATCCTCTTGAGGTAGGGCAGTTCAGGGTAGCCACGGGGAATTGCTGTAAACAGATAGGTGGAGAGGTTCTGCAACAGGTATGAGACTCCGATGGCACTGATCATGATGGACATGCGAGGGGCATTGCGAAGAGGCTTGTAGGCAAACTTCTCGATGCCTATTCCCATTACCGTGGTGGTAACCAGGGTAATGATGATGGCCACAGGCCAGGGAAAGCTGGCCAGCGCGAATATCATGAAATATCCTGCCATCATGAAGATATCGCCATGGGCGAAGTTGATCAGTCTGAGGATGCCATACACCAGCGTGTAGCCGATGGCGATCAGGGCATAGGCTCCTCCTAGGGAAATACCTGTCAGGCAGTGCTGCAGGATGGTTGTCATAGTCATCAGAAGTTCTCCATATCCGAACTGGGCGTTCTCAGGAAGGAGAACGGTTCGAGATTCGATGGGGTTATAGGACCAAGGTGATAGTAGCATGGGTTTGCCAAGGGGGCAATCAAGATAAGAAAAGAGAGAGGGAAGATCAAGGAAAGAGCAAAGCTTCTATAGAAAGAGAGAATGGTAACCAACTTCCTTGCGCCCTACACTACCAACCTGAAAGATCAGAATGATACTAGTAACAGAAAAAGTAACAGTTAGCAAAAAGCAAGAGATACAGTGATAAACCAGAAGAGAATAGCCAGTTAGCACATGAACAAGGAACAGAATAAACAAGCAACCAAAGGACAAGGCCTGTCGGGATGGTCTTCCATCCCGACAGGACCTAGAACAGTAGGTTACATGACACTGACGGTCTTCAGGAACTTGAACTGGCCGTCCTTGACTGTCTTGATAAATGCCATGTCCTTATCGGCATCACCATTTGCATCAAAGGTAATCTTTCCAGTTACGCCTTCAACAGAAACTCCGGCGAGGGCATCACGGATGGCAGGACCCTTGGTGGAGTTAGCCTTTTCGATAGCCTTCAGGGCTGTGATGTATGCATCGTAGCCAAGGGCTGAAACAGCTGGGATGATCTGATCCTGCTTGTTTTCTGCAAGGTAAGGCTTGAAGCCCTTGATAAAGGCAGCAGCTTCGGCTGTTGCGGGGTCTGCATCGTCAAAGAATGTGGAAAGGACAACGCCTTCGGCACTTGCACCGGCATTCTCGATGATTGAGGAGTTTTCCCATGTGTCGCCAGCCATGATTTTGGCATTGATACCAAGCTCACGAGCCTGCTTGATAATAAGAGGAGCCGTGGCGATGGATGATGGGGCAAAAATAACATCAGGATTTGCAGCCTTGATGTTGGTCAGGATGGACTTGAAGTCTGTGGTGTTAGTCTGAAAGCGCTGTTCGCTTACGATGTTACCACCAAGATCCTTGAAGGCCTTGCTGAAGAAGTTACCAAGACCTGAGGAGTAGTCATCCCCTAACTGGGTAATGACAGCGGCCTTCTTCGCTCCTTCCTGCCAAGCATAGTTGGCCATGACAGTTCCCTGGAAAGGATCGAGGAAACATACGCGGAAGTAGTAGTCATTGCTCTGGGTTACCTGGGGGTTGGTGCAGGAAGCCCCAATGGCTGGGATCTTGTTATCGAGGAAGATGTCACCAGCTGCAATAGACACACCAGAACCATAGGAGCCGAGGATGACAGAAGCACCGCTGGAGATGAGACTCTGTGCAGCAGTGACAGCTTCGGTCTTGTCGCTCTTGTTGTCCGCTTCGACAAGTCTTACCTTGTATGTCTCACCGTTGATCTGAACAGTGGGATACACGACGTTGGCATACCGCATGCCCAAGACTTCCTGGTATCCACCACCACCGTTCTCACCGGTTAGTGGCTCGAATACACCAATTACCACTTCTTTTACTCCACTCTTAGCTTCGCTGCTACCAGCGGCAAATACAACAGAGCCCAAAAGAAGCACAAATAACAAGACAACAGTCAGTTTCTTCATACAAGTCCTCCAATTACACTAGATGCAATCATTATTACGTACAGAATCCATTTGATACAAGAAAAATGTGAAAAATAGCCAGAAATATTTCCAGACATCTCAAATAGACAAAAAACTTGAGACGATCACATACCATAAAGACAAAGACCAATCCACAAGGAAACAGGGACGATAAACAAACACACAAGGCATTGTGATCGCATCCATATGTAATAAGGTGGAGAAACCTCAAACCCTGCATATTCTTGCACTATGAGCAAGAAACATACATTTCTTATACACACTTCTAACGGAAGTCTTGTAAAGGCAATAAAAATACAGCATAGCTTAGAGCAGACATTTTTCACAGAGTCAGTACTTCTACCATTAAGCCATACCCTGCTGTCATAAGTAAAACACATTATTTTTTCATTTAATTTGTTATATTATAAGATTTAGGATTTTTTTACAAAAAATATTTCATTTTTTTTATATTTTTATATTTTTAGTATTGACATAAGTCTCCTTAACCCGTATTATACAGGTGTGCTTAGGAAATAGAGCACAATAAAAAGAATTACTTGCACAGAAGCAAAAGGGCTTCTAAAGGAAAAACAAAATGAAAAAAACAATCGCTATTCTATTAGTACTCGTACTCGCTGGTGTTGGACTGTTTGCTGCTAATAATGCTACAGCTGATTTAGAATTGAATACTTCAGTAGCCGGCAGATATGAAATAAAAGTATCTTCCGCTGCCGTCACAGGTGCCACTCTTGGGGCTAGACTAACAAGCTTTGCAGGCCTTGTGGCTGTATCTTCAGTTACCTTTACTGAACAAGACTTGACTGAAACCCTGAATGTAAGCTATTTAACAAATCAAAAGATTAAGGCTACAGTTACAGTTGCTGCTTGGCCTATGAAATCAGAAACGCAAGGTGTTGACACTGAGATTGGGTACAACGTTACTGTGGGTACCAATGCGGCCATTCCAGTAGCAAAAGAAATTGCTAACGCTGTAGAAATTACTCTTTATGACGAAGGAAGCGTTACCAACGGAATGCGCGTAATTAGCCAATCCTTTAAGGTTGATATGATTGAAGATGATTGGACAGCGGCTACTGCTGATACAACCTATAAAACCGACTGGACTATAACCTTAGCTACCCTCTAGTAAATTTAACTAACGGTACCAGGTAGTACTTCCACATTATCCTCAAAAAGTGCTAAATTAGGGTACTGAGAGAATGATTTGGGGAATCGAGGTACCAGGAAGGATTTCCAATAAATCCACAACACAGGGTTGGCCAGAAATGGCCAGCCTTTTTTTGGCTTACCATCAAAGGGTTAGTGGGGAGCAAAACTCTTGTAGATCGAATAAGCCAACAGACCTGTCCTATGAGCCAGAAGACGCTGATGCCCCGGTATGAACCGGGGGCTCAGGTAACAAATACAATTAATCCACAAGGACTAGGACTTCCAACACAACTTCTTAGAAAATTAGGTTAACGAAAGTATCAGAAAACCTTTTTTCACGACTGTTTCCAAGCAAATTATCCTTTCCTCTTCCAAAATCTGGTCTGAAAGTTTTGTTCTCCACTTTCCCCTCACCCAAAACCCCATTTTCCATACCAAAAACACTGTTTTCCCTGCCGTTTTTTCTTGCCAAAAACCCTATTCCTGTGCCATAATTAGGTATACGGTAGGTAACGAAACAGGAGAGAGTATATGGGCACTTATTCCGTTCCTGAGGACATCAGGGCTCTCAAGCCGAAAGGCACCATGGTGAAGGTGATCAGGAATGGGTACTATGTGTACACCTGCACCAACCAGAAGGGTGAGGATGGCAAGTGGCGCCTCAAGATGGGAAGTGTCATCGGCAGCATCAAGGAAGGGGTCGGCTTCATCCCGAACGATAACTTCTGCACTGATGAGAAGATTTCTGTCGTCGAGTATGGCCAGTACGCCATTGCCTATGAGGCATCGAAGTGTGTGCTTGCGGAACTGAAGGGGTTCTTCAACCCCTTGGACGCCACCCGGATATACTCGCTGGCCCTGCTCTTCATGGTCAACGGACACACGAGCCTGAAGAACATAAGCGAGCTCTTCCTCCAGAGCTGCCTTTCTGTCAGGTACCCGACGGTCTCTATGAGCTATGGTATCCTTTCGGATCTCCTCGACGCACTTGGAAGGAGGGAGGATCGACCTCTGCAGTACCAGCAGCACCTGCTGGACAAGTCCTACAGGATAGCCATAGACGGGCATTGCATCGAGTCCTACTCACATGAGAACGACCTTGCCCAGTACGGCAACAAGTACAGGACGACAGGGGAGATGCAGATCAATTTTCTCATTGCCTATGACCTCGACACCCGCAAGCCTGTGCTCGCTAGGATGTACCCGGGAAGCATGGTCGACAAGACCAGCGTGAAGGACCTGATGGGTTCCTTTGTATTCAAGGGGAAGCTGATCATCGCAGACAGGGGTTTCTATTCTCTCGAGAACCTGTTGCTGTTCTCCAGAGGCGGCAACCATTACATCATCCCCCTTTCGGAGAACCTCCTTGAATACAAGGCGGCCAAGGACAACCTCGACTACAAGAGGAGCTTCATCTATCGCACTAATAAGAAGATGCACCCCATCTTCTATTGGGAGGCGGAAACTGCAGGGGAAGACGGGTCCAGGGTCATCCTGTACAAGGACATGAACAGGTCTGCAGAGGAAGAGGAGGCGTTCGGGAAGAGGATCGGGACATCCAAGAATTACACGCCCGAGCGTCTTGAGGCACTGAAGCTCTCCTTCGGGGTATTCATCCTCAAGACCTCCCTTGCCAATGACACGGCGGAGGAGATCTTCTGCCTCTACAAGCAAAGGTGGGGCATCGAGAGCTATTTTGACCTTGTGAAGAACAGGGATGATTTCAAGGCCCTGTGTTTCCAGGACTACTACATGAGCCAGGGGCTCGCCTTCATCATCCTCATCACAGGGCAGATCGAGCAGGCCTTCAGGTCTGCCTGCCCCAAGATACCGGGCAAGACACCGGATGACATCCTCCTGGAAGCCAGGGGAGTGAAGATAAAGAAGAAGAACGATGTCTGGGAGGCTGCCAACTACAACAAGAAGCTCATAGAGCTTTTCACACTCTTCAAGTGCCCTCTCGTTGGCGATTTACAGCTCGTTACCTAATTTTCTCAATTGTTATGTTCCAAGAAGTTCTAGTCCCTTTTGTAGGCCTAAGTTCCAATTCCCTGATGCTGTCCTAAAGCGAAAACAACAAGATCAACAATTATCCTCCTGGTGTGAAAGCCGCCATCATTATTCGAATAGCAGTCACCACGATCGTGGTCTTGGCAACAGTTCTAAAAAAGTACTCAGCAGGACTAGAGAAGCCTGTAGTTAGAATCCCCAGCAGGCTTTGAAGCCACCCTAGAGCGGTCGGATAAAGCAACGCCTTCTCTTATGCTGTTCTCTTGTAAAGCTCTTCCACTGGGACTGTACCTTGATATTGGTTTCAAGCTCAGGCCCGGTTTCAGCATACCGTACCCCATTCGCTATTGCTCGTTTGAGTCCCTCATGCAAGATGATGACATTTACCCCTCGTCCCAGATACTCCGGTTTTACAGCAATAAGATAGAAGTCCATAATCTCATGGTTTCTCTTTGCCTTCAGAATTTGCATGAACCCAAGAGGAAAGAGACGACCCTCATTTCTCTGTAAAGCCTTGGACAGGGAAGGTGCCATGATCCCGAAGCCAATCACATTGTTTGTTGCATCAACAACAACAAAGATGTACTCCAAGCTTATCAGACTCAAAAACTGCCTGATGGCAAGATCTACCTGTCTATCATTGAGAGAGTAAAACCCATAAAGATCTGCATACGCTTCGTTGTACATGTGAAATATCTTATGGGCATAGGGAAGAACCTCTTTCTTGTGGGAAAAGGAGAGTAGCCGATACCCATGTCGTTTTTGTGCAAGATTGCTGACTCTCTCAATCCTGGCATCAACCTGGGTAGGGACGTGTATCTTGTACTCCACCCAGTCAACCTCTTTAGTAAAACCCAATTCTTCCAGATGCTTTTGGTAGTACGGGTGGTTATAGAGGGTTATAAACATTGACACTTGGTCAAAGCCCTCGATCAGCAAGCCTTGCTTGTCAAGATCAGAGAAACCTATGGGCCCTATGACACGCTCCATCCCTTGCTCTTTTCCCCAAGCAAAGATTTTTTCGAAAAGCATGCGACTTACCTCGATGTCATCAATGACATCAAAGCGAGTGAAGCGCATGATATTACTCTGGTTGGCCTCATTGAGCTTGTTGTTGATCAGGGCAGCGATCCGTCCAACCACCTTTCCATTATCCCTGGCAAGAAAAGCCACAGAGTCCGTAAATTCAAATGCAGGGTTTTTGTGGTGATTGAAGTTCAACCTCTCATCCAACAATAGGGTAGGTACATAGTATGGATTACCCTTATAGAGCTTGTTTGGAAAAGTGAAAAAAAGGTTCCATTCATGGTTTGTAGTTACTTGCTGGACAGTTATCATCTGAAAGCTCCTCTGAAAATGTGGTTATTGTATCGCATTACTACGGACTTGCAATGGTAACAAGCAGGGGATTTGAAAGATATATGCCGTCAGGTACAATTTTCACAAGTTTTGCAAAAAAGGAAACGTGGGACCGTTCAAATCCGATTAAACTTACGGTACCAGGAAGGATTTCCAATAAATCCACAACACAGGGTTGGCCAGAAATGGCCAGCTTTTTTGGCTTACCATCAAAGGGTTAGTGGGGAGCAAGACACTTGTAGATCGAAGGAACCACCAGACCTATCCGATGAGCCAGAAGACGTTGATGCCCCGGTATGAACCGGGGGCTCAGGTAAGAAATCCAAAGAATCCACATCAGTCGGTTTCCAGTACTGCAAAACAGGCTCTCCCCTGAAACTCCAGCGTAATAGCTCGTTCCTCCGCCCCATAAAACCTAGCCTCTACTCTTTCCTCTCCAACCTTCTCCCCAAACCCATACTCCAAAGGATACCTAAGCTTCCTCATATTTGGATGTGCTATAAACAGATAGTAATCCTCCCCATCCTTCCTACACCAGAAATCTAGAGCCTGATCAGACTCTAAGATTGGCCTTATGTCAGTTAGCTTAGCCTGCTCCTGCTGTTGCATCTGCTGTATCAGTATCTGGAACTCCTCATGCTTGATCACCCCTGGCTCCTTTGGCCACCTCTTGAAGATAACAGGAGCACCTTGCCTTCGTAACCTTGCCAGTTCTCTTAATGAATCGAGAAGCATCCACTCTGAATCAACCAAGAACCCCTCAAAACTCCTATTCCTATACTTGAACAAAGGCTTCTCATATTCCAGCGACTGTAACCACTCCTTGGAAAACCAAAGAGGCCTGTACTTAAGGAGCTCATCATCCATATGAACCTCTTGCAACTCCCAATGGAAGTTGCTGCTAGGCTTTCTCAGCTCCTCAGGAAGCCTGCCCCTCATCCATTGGTCTTCCAAAGGGAAATATACTGCAAGTCTGGAATACGTCTCTCCCCGACTCATATAGTCGCTCACCTCTTCCAAATACCCATTGAAAGCCTTGAGATCCTTTGCCAGCATCCCATCATCGCCAAGATGGACTGAAGCATAGAATCTCTTGGGATCATCCTTTGTGCTGAAAGGCTTCCCATGCCATACCACCCTATTAACACCCCAGGCGAACTGGGCATCAGCAACACACCTGAGGTCCTCTATTTTCTCTTCTGCTAACCCTGGAGGTGTATTGGGAGTAGGAACCCACCCATAGATACACGAGAACGTTTCACTAGATACTATAGGCTTATCATGGAATGCTGCTGCAGAAGCAGCGAGCAACGCAAAGTCAGGATCAAACAGCAACGTCTCAGATTCTGGGATATCAACCAAAGCATACGCTGCCAACATATCAGTAGGAGCGCCATGACACTGCACCCTCGATAATGCACCTGCTTTGCTACACATGCTTGCAAATGGCTTATAGAAGTCAGACAGAACCCTGTCAGAGATGATGGAGCGATAATCAAACAGCATATCAGCATTGGTAGCTAAGTCTTGTACGTTGTCCTCCAGTGAATACCCAAACCTCTTCTCAAAATCAACAAAGAGCCCATCATATGACAAACCCTCCGGTTCAACCTCCCATGAGTCACAGAAGAAAGAGACAGGATACTTTTTAGCGGCTTCATTGAACCCATGATCCAAGAGGTATTTTGCATACCAGGAGAATGCCTCTTTATGCAGATGATCGAGCACCCTAGCCGGCGATTGTGCGTACCGAGCCTCCCAACTGCGATCAACTGTTTGTGCTGCATAGCCATCAAAGGTCTTACTGGAATACTCCTTGGTGATGAACGTCCCACTAAAAGGCCATAGGGTACCGAAGGTAAGATCACAACCAAGACCTCTCTCATTGCACCCATCCTGGGTGTAATGCATAAGGGCCTGAAATTCCTCATCAAGGAATTTCGGGCCCGCTTCTCTTTTTTTTTCTTGTTTCTTGCTTTTTTCTTCTTGCTTGCTTCTTTCTTCTTGCTTGCTTCTTTCATTTGGCTTCTTGTGTTCATACGGGTACACCCAGGCTATTTCAACACCACCAAACCCATTCTTGACAAACCAAGTTAGCTGTTCATCAATCTGGTCATGGGCGATCATTCCACTAAACCACCACCAGCGGGCAAAAGGCTTGCTGGTGGTATACATCGCATGGCTCTTGATTAGCATATACCCTGTCCTCTTTGTTTTCTTCTTATAGCTCTTTGCTTACAGTTCTCTATTCTCTTATTTCTAAGTTTTCTTTCTTCTACAAGATAAAGGACTACTCCCATCCTTACAAAGGGAGCCGCTTGTCCACAGGCTTCCTACTTTCGTCAAGTAAGAATATCATAAAACCTTCAGCTGTAAAGGATAGAGCACCGCTCTGTTACTTGCTGATGGTATTCTCTTACTTTTCTCTTTGTATGTATATTTGTCTTTCTCTTTCTTTACTTCTACTCGTTTCTACAGGACAGAAAAAGCCTGATCCAAATCACTGATAAGACTCTTGGGATCCTCCAGCCCTATATGCAGTCGTATCAAGGAAGGAGTGTTGGGACTGCTTGCAAGGGTTGGGAATACCAGGCTCTCATAGCCACCCCAGCTTACCCCTATCCTGAACATCTTCAGGCGATTAACAGCTTCCTCTATCTTCTGCACATCCTTTGACCGCACCTCGAGCGACAATAGGCCACAGCCACCAGTCATCTGTTCGCTTGCTAGGGAGTACCACGGGCTCTTCTTGTGCATAGGATAGTTCACCTTCGCAATCTTCTTCGAGTCATACAGGTAGTCACAGACTTGCAAGGCTGAGGCATAGTGGTAAGGAAGCCTCACATGCAAGGTCCTCATACCACGTTGAATCAACCAGGCCTGGAAAGGATCGGGTACATGCCCTATGGGCAGGAACTCCGTCTTGAAGATCCTTCCTACCAGGGCTTTGCTTCCTACCACTACCCCACCGATTACGTCACTATGGCCACCAAGGTACTTGGAGGCCGAATGAACCACCAGATCTATCCCCATTGCCAAGGGATTCTGATACAGCGGAGTTGCCCAGGTGTTGTCGACAATGGAGGTCAGGTTATACGCCTTGGCTAAGGAGGCAAGCTTGGGAAGGTTCTGTACACGAAGCTGCATGGAACCCGGGCTTTCAAGATACAATACCTTGGTATTCTTCTTGATCGCTTGCTCCACTGTATGAAGGTCAGTTGCATCAACAAACGTAACACCGACACCAAACCGGGAAAGATAGGTACTGGAGATATACTGTGCCCAGACATAGGAATCATTGCTGCACACAATGTGGTCACCTTGCTGTACACAAGATAGAATACTGCTTGCTATGGCAGATACCCCTGCTGAGAACAGCTTGGCCTGCTCTCCACCTTCCAATGCAGCAATACGCTCCTCCACCTGCTCAACAGTAGGGTTGTTGCCCCGCGAGTAGAGATGGGTCATCGACTCATCCTTGATGCCCTGTCTCAGGGCATCGACACTCGGGTAGGTAAACAGGGATGTCTGGTAAAGCGGAGCGGCAACAGGCCGCTCAACAGAGAGATATTCGTAGGTATCGTCAGTAACAATATTTGCAGCACTGTTCATTGTGATTTCCTTATTTTGTTGTGTTTGGTTTGTTCCACATTATCCTGTGATAGGCTCAAAAGCCACATCGCCTTCGATCTCAACACAGATCACCTGGTCGATCACACCCTCTTGCCTAGGGGGAAGAGAGATGAGCCAACTGCTGTCACCTTCACACGTGGTTCTTTCCTTCAGCTTCAGAGGCAAGCCATCACTGAGCCTATAACACCGTAAGGGCTTGTTGGCTATGTTCAGCAGATAGGCATCAGCCTTATCTTCAAACACATGGATGAAGAGCTTTCCCTTCTTTGCAGTGAAATATCCCCAGTCAATGTCATAGGGGTAGAGAGGAAGGGCCTCTGTCCCATAGATGCTTTCCCCATTCTTTTCCATGAAGGAGCCAACCTGCTCTAGGATGGCAAGGGACTCTTTGGGAACTGAGCCATCCGCTCGAGGTCCGATATTCAGCAGGTAGTTGCCCCCTCGGCTGACGACCTTAACCAAGGAACGGAGAATCTTTGCCGTGCTTTTCCAATTTTCATCGAACTTGTTGTAGCCCCAGGTACTGTTTATGGTAGCGGGGACTTCAAATGGGCGGTGATATGCAACAGATGGAATGAAGTTGTCCCCTGTGGTCATATAGTCGCCAAGACCATTGCCGATCCTTCCGCTTATCAGGCAGTCGGGCTGGAGGGCCTTGATATGTTTCTGCAGGGTCTTTGACTGCTCCTCTGTCATGTACATGGGAGTGTCGAGCCAGAGCAATCCTATGGGCCCATACTCGGTAAGCAGCTCGGTTATCTGGGGTATGCACTTCTTGGTAAAGTAGGAGGAGAAGTCCCTTCCCTCTTCACTGTATCCATCCCTACAGGCATCAGGATCGTCCCAATCCTGTGCCTGTGAGTAATAGAGCCCTAAGACCAAGCCATGCTTGTCACAGGCCTCTCGTAATTGCTGTATCACATCCTGTTTGTAAGGGGTTGCATCCACACTGTTATAGGAGCTGACCTTCGAAGCATACAGGGCAAAGCCCTCATGGTGCTTGGCGGTCAAGACGACATATTTCATGCCGGCCTGCTTTGCAAGCCTGACTATGGCATCGGCATCAAAGGAGGTGGGATTGAAGGAAGATGCCAGCTTTCGATACTCCTCTGCAGGAATATCGAGGTCGTGCATGATCCACTCAGCTATATTATCAGTTCGCTTGCCTTGGTACTCACCCCCCAGAAGGGAGTAGAGTCCCCAGTGGATGAACAGGCCAAACTTGCCCTCCATCCACCACTGTACATTTGTGATTTTCATTCTTTTCTCTCTTGGTATGTATTGCTATCAGTAAGTTCGTTAAGTACCTGCAGGTCGTACTGGAAGATGTATTCGCTTGCAGCCAAGGCATAGGAGAGTTGCCTCTGTTCCAGAGCCACGGCAATATCCATATGGAACGGGATGGTCCGGAGCCAGACGTTGGATACATCACCCAACATTTTCCCATAGCTGTTAAGCGAATCCACAAGGGAAAGCACAAGCTGGGAGAGGGTGGGACTCCCCCCACACTCCAACAATGCCGTATGGAATTCCCTATCAAGGTCAATGGAGAATATCCCTTGGTCGGCGAGGTCATTGAGCTTGGTAGCAAACCCCTTCAGAGCCCTGATCTGGTCCTCAGTAGCTACATCAATCGCCCTTCGAATGGCCAACTGTTCCAAGTTCATCTTAATTTCCAACAGATCCTTATAATTTACCCTTAATAGTTTGAGTTCAATGGAATCAGCGGAGACTTCCTTCTTCAGGAAAGCTCCCTTACCAACCATTCGTTCAATGATACCGTCCTCTTCAAGCTGGCAAAGCCCCTGTCGGACGGTGTTCCTGCCGACAGTGAGCTCAATGGCCAGTTGTCTCTCACCCGGAAGCTTATCTCCTGGCTTCAGGCCATTCCTATAGATAAAGCTGAGCAAGGCATCAGAGACTTTCTCATGCATAAGTTCCTTACCAATTGGTTCAATTGGCTGTATAGTGCTTATAGTTCCCATTATTCCCCTACCCTTTGACAGCTCCAGCTGTAAGCCCTTCGACAACGAACTTCTGCATGAATGCAAACATGATCGCAGTCGGCAACAAAGCCCCCATACCACCGGCCATCAGGACACCCCACTTGACGTCATACTTGCCTATGAGGGATTTCAACCCTACAGGAACCGTCCAGAGGTCAGAGGTGTTTATGAAGATGGTTCCCGCTATCAGCTCATTCCATGCCCCTATGAAGGCGAATACGAATACAGCCACAATGCCAGGAAACATGATGGGAAGGATAATCCTAAAAAGGGTTTTCATTTTCGAGCAACCATCAACATAGGCTGCTTCCTCAAGGCTATAGGGTATCCGTTCAAAGAAACTTCGCATGGTGATGACACAGAAAGGGAGATTCGCTATGAGATAGAAAAGGAACAGGCTTAACCGGGTATTTATCAGGCCAAGCTTGGAAAATATCACATACAAGGGGATGATGACCAGAATCCCTGGGATCATCTGCGTGACCAGGAAAAACAGGAGCATTGAGCTCTTGCCGCGGAAGGTATAGCGAGCAAGCCCATATCCTCCGAAAATCGAAAGCATGGTTATGCTCAGTCCTGTCGATACCGATACTATGACGCTGTTGAAAATCATCATGTTGTAATCATACAATTCGAAGAGCTGGACATAGTTCTCCAAAGTCAATTCATGAGGAAAGTAGGTAACCTCCTGAGCATTGATAATCTCAGGGTTGGTTTTAAAGGAAGTGATGGCCATCCAATAGATGGGCATCAGGACCAGAAGCATAAAGAATGTGAGTATAAGAGCCCGTCCAAGGTTCCCTATAAGCCGTTTGCGTCTATAGTTCATCAAAAATCCCCCGCTTTGTTGTATTTCGTTACCTTGAGGAATACGGTCACGTAGAAGACCAGAACCACCATAAGCACCACACCCAAGGAAGAAGCCAAGCCAAAATCATAACTCGAGAAGGCTTTGGTATACATGTATGAAGGCAAGGTCTGTGAATAGTTTGCCGGACCGCCATTGGTGATGACCACTATCAGGTCAAACGAGTTGAAAATCCAAATGGTCCTCAGAAGGATGGTAACGATTACCGTCGGTTTGATGTATGGGAAGGTTATCTGGAAGAATTTTCGCAACACCCCACACCCATCAATAGCTGCCGCTTCATACATCTCATTAGGTATGGATTGGAGGGCGGCGAGGTTCATGATGGCAAAGAAGGGAATCCCCATCCATATCATAGCCATGATGACAACCGCAAGAGAAAATCCGGGAGTACCCAGCCACGCTATCTTTTCTGAGATAATCGAAAACTTCAGCAAGAGGTCATTAACTACACCATACTCCCCGTTGAAAGACCAACGGTGCATAAGTCCGATGACGAACGCTGAGAAAGACCAAGGCAAAAAGATAATAGCCTGATAGAGGCCTCGGAAAGGGAACCGCTTATTGAGGGCCATTGCAAGGGTAAGCCCAAGCAAGAACTGGCCTCCAACGGAGAAAATTACATACAAGAAGGAATTCTTGATAATTAGCCAGATGTCCGTCTCTGTGAAAAGTTTTTTGAAGTTGTCCAGACCGTTGAAGGAAATGTCATTCGGTGCAGTCAGCTTATAGTTTTGGAATGCCATCACAAAACTGTTGATCAGAGGGTAGCCAAACATCAGTACCAACAGGAGCATAGTGGGAAAAAGGAACAGGTAGGGTTCGGCCTTTCTCTGGGTTCTAGGAGAGAAACACCTTCCACGTATTTTTTTCGAGTGTTTACTTATGACCCATATCCCCAATCCGCAGAGGATTGCGAGCAAGACCAAATACAAAAATATCATCCCCATGTGTCAATTCCTTTGTAAGGGATGCTGCAGGGAGACCCCTGCAGCATCCAACTAAAATTTGTTTAGAACAAACCCTTGGGCTGTTCGACAGCTGAACCAGGATTATCAGCAAGATAGGCCTTCATACGCTTCTCAAGTTCGAAGACCACATTGGTCAGAGACACTTCAGCACTCTGCTTGCCCAAAAGATACTTCTGCATCTCCTCATGCATCATGCCTTGGTGCATGTCGGTGAAGCTGAAGGGGCCAAAGGCAACGGGAACGACCATTGCAGGATCATTCAGCTGCTGGACAAAGGCCGCATACGGACCATTGGGACCATAGTAAGGATCATCACCAACAGCTGTCTTGATGGGGATCAAGCCAGTCAGTTTGCAGTACTCAATGTTGTTGTCGGGTCTTGTCAGGAATTCAATGAGTTTCCATGCCCCTTCCTTATTCTTGGAAGTGGTTGAGATCGAATAGGCATATGGTGAATTTACTGTGTTGTAAATCTTCCCATCCTTATCACTTCTTGGCATGGGCATGACCATCCACTGCTCGTCCTCCATGTTTTCAAGGCAGGTAGCTGCAACTTCAGAGTCATTGATCAAGGTAGCGGTAAGGCCACCGGTGAAGTTACTGACCATTTCCACAAAACCCCAGTTGATGGCATCCTTGGGAGCTGTTCCATCAAGATACAGGCCATTCCACTTTTTGTACGCATCAATGGCTTCCTGGTCTGCAAGCAAGGTCGAACCATCAGATGCATAGGCAGAACCACCGTTCAGGCTTTCCAGATAGACAAACAAAGGATCGAAAGCACCACGGGAACCACGGAAAGAGGTACCATACCGATTCTTGGAAGGATCTGTCATTTTGTAGACAGCATCAAAGTACTCTGCATAGGTCCAACCTTTTTTGGGGTCAAGGTTCAGGCCAACTTCTTTGGCCCAGTCTTTCCTTACAAAGACGCCCTTGACCATCATGCCATCAGGGATGGTATAGATGTTTCCATAGAGCTCCTTTTCAGCTTTCCAGACCAACTGTGTTACTGTTTTAGCATATTCATCAGTGGTATCACCAATGTATGGGCTCAAGGGTTCAACCCATCCAGCTTCGGTAAACTGTCCGAGCCAACCAGCCCAAGTTGTCATCACATCAGGCAACTGATTCGAAGCACCAAGTACGGTCAGTTTGTTTGCCGCATCATCCCAAGGGACACTTTCGTAGACAACGTCCATTCCAGTCTCTTGTTTGAACTTGGCAAACGTATTGGTGAAATACTCCTGTCTGGTGGGACTAGGAGACACATCGATGAAGCGCAACGGCTTTGCTGCCTTCTCCTGAGCACCTGCTGCGGGCAGGACTGCCATGATTGCAACTAAGACAACCAATACGAGCAAACATTTCTTCTTCATTACATAGCCCTCCTTTTGGGCAAAACTCTACTTTGCTGTAGAATTCCAGTAAAATATCTATCAATTGGTCTAATAAAGAACCAATTACAGCAACAAAAACGATAAAAAAAGGATTAATTACTAATGATTGGTTCTAAAGAAGAACCACTGCAACTGAAGTGTAGCATGATATTGCAAGCTGTCAACAAAAAGGTTGTCAGAATTCCGATCAAAAAACCTTCAAACTATGACACCTGAACCTAACACCTCACGTATGTACTATCAGCCATTTCTTTCTCCTACCAAGTTTCTCTTATACCAAACTTATAACGTAGGTGACATTTCTTGAGAGTATTACGGCAGCAAAAAAATCTCCACAAAATCACAATTCTGTATAATAGTTCCAAACTATCACACCTTTTGTCACAAGTAAGCAAACTCATACTAATTGTTATTTACTTTGGTATATATATTTAAAATATGTTTTTACAGTTTTATAAATTTTAAATAGTTTTTTTCTTTTCGGAATTGACATAAGTCTCTTAATTCAATATCATACCATTGTACTTAGGAAAAAGGTACAAAAACTTGCACGGAAGCCAACCCTTCCAATAGGATTTAGAAATGAAGAAGATACTGCTACTGGCTTTACTTATAGTACTCATTACAACATCAGCTGCATTTGCCGCGACCACTGACAACTTCACCGTTACAACAGTCGTAGGGAACGTAGACCTGATGACCATCTCGACCGCCAAATACACAGGGACCACCGTAGCCACCTTTGACAGTCTCATCCCTTACACTACCCTTCCTGTCTCCTCAGGCGGGACACAGACTGTCAATGCATGGCTGTCAACACTCTCCAACAACCGATCTGGATTCAGTGTGAACATGAAAGCCTCTGCAATGAAAAGCTCCATCTCTGGACAAGCTGATGCCTTTATCAACTACACGGTCAGCTGTAATACAGCTTCGGTAACAACCAACAACGGAACTGAGGTCACAGCAGCAAATCCTGTTGTAATCTACCCCTCCTTGTCACAAGTTACCTCAACCTCCAACAAGATTGCCCTTACCGTTAACCAGACAGACTTTGATAAAGCTGTTGCAGGATCCTACACAGGAACCGTAACCTTTATATACACTGCCAACTGATCAAAGCAACAAAAGCAGCACCCAAGGCCTCCTCTTTGGAGGCCTTTGCTATTTCTTGGAACTTGCCCTATCCTTCAATACATGGTCAACACAACCATTCCCACTCTTCTGCACGCGTACAGACACCCTACACCACGAAGAAACAACAGCCCGATCAATCCTTGGAGAAAACCGACTTCACTACCTACAGCCGACCAGTGGCAAAGCCTCCGGGAAAAATGGGTCAAGGCGATCATGGGGATTCTTACACCACCACTGGGTGGGGCTTTCTTATGGAGGTTGTGCATGATTTCCACCATCCACAAGACAGAGCTGTCCTATGTGCAAACGTAGATCATCACCCTCACTGCAATGCTTCAGGATCACCAAACTACCAAATCTATGTAAATAAAGTCAAAATCGATCAATAACTTATGTCAAATACAGGGTAATTATTTCTATTTGCATGATTTCATGACTTTTAGCTCTTCTTGATTCATTCAGTTATTCAGAATATCACTCTTGACTTGTCATAAGTAATCAAAACCGTGTAATTTTTCAATTTGTTTAATAATAGGTATTTATAGTTTTTATGATAAAAATAACAAATATTAATTACTTTTAATTCAAGTAGTATTGACATAAGTCTCCTATATCCTATATCATACAGATGTGCTTGGGAAAAGGCACACCAAATGAAATCTTGCACAGGAGCAAAGCTCCTAAAGGAACCCAAAATGAAAAAAACTATCCTGACAACCCTCCTGATCCTGGCCATCGCCACTGCCTCAATCTTTGCCGTGGATGACAGCTTCACAGTAACAACCACAGTAGCTGAGAGAGGCGATATGAAGGTATCGGCCAATGCCATTGCCGGACATACACCTGGCGCATACACCACGGCAGGCGATTTTACCACACTTCCTATTACAGCGAGTGGCACCCAGACATTCAGCGCCTATATGACGACCCTTTCCAACAAGCGCACTGGATACACTGTAACAATGGCAGCAACTCCAATGGCAAGCGTTGTTGCTGGCCAGACTACCTCCTATATCGACTACACCGTTGGTTGCGGATCACAGAGTATCGTTACCCATGGCGCTGCTGCTCCCACTGTCACAGGCTCAACTGTAGATACAGTGACTGCCCTCACTGGGCTTACCGGAAAATCAATCCCCATTACCCTCAGTGTCGATGCAACAACCTTCGCTGCAGCAGTATCAGGCTCCTACATAGGGACCGTAACCTTCACCTTCAGCGCTACCTAATACCAAGCATCTCCTATACAAACTTGTCTGTCCACAGAGACCTCCCAACCAGGAGGCCTCTTGTTTTGCAAGCTCACCCTGAAGCTTTCTCCCAGAGGTCTCCCTACTAACACTTCTAGGGATAATGGCCTCCGGAAAATGCATCGCAACAAGCATTTTCAGACTATCATAGGGTACTTCTTCGGGTTCTCCACCATCTTCTCCCTGCTTGCAAAAAGACAGGTGAGGTTCGGTGGGCCTTCCCCGCCATGGACCAACTCACCATCAAAGAAAGGTATCAATATCCCCAGGAGGCCCTGCTCCCTTTTCTGTCCCAAGGAGCGGGGTATCGCACCTTGCTTTCCCGACACGGGAAGCCTGAGACTCCCCATACCTTTGCTTGCTTGGTTCATAGCTTTATGCTACAGGCTTTGAGTATCTCCGGCTTCTGACGATAGCTCGCTGTCCGTATCCCAAGCCATATGGACAAGGATTCCCTTCTCATTGATCTTTGCTGGCATCCTAAATTATTCGTATTTGCATGTCAGGAATACAAGATGTAGATGTGTCCTAACTACCCCAGAACAGCTGGAAGGTTTGCTTGGTCTCCATAAGCATTACCTCAGGATCATTGGCAATACAAAATCTATTCATACAAAGTCAAGATTGTTATCCAACCTATGTCAAACAGGTGGTGAATATGACCATTTACATGAGTTATATTCTTGTTGGAAAACTTAATATATCTATATATTCTGAATATCGCGCTTGCCTTGTCATAAGTGATTAAAACTATTGCATTTATTAATATGTTCTATTATATATATTTATATACTATATATTAAAAATAACTTATTTATCATAATTTATTAAAGATAAGTATTGACATAAGTCTTCTATGTCCTTATTATACAGATGTGCTAGGAAAAAGGCACAAAATCTTGCACAGGAGAAAAACTCCTAAAGGGACACAAAATGAAAAAAACCATACTTACAACCCTCCTGATCATGGCAATAGCAACTACATCTATCTTTGCTGTAACTGACAGCTTCACAGTAACCACCACTATCGCAGAAATTGGCAGTATTAAAATTGTGACCTCATCCACCGTACCAACCGATTCTCTTTTCACAGGTTTAGGTGATTTCACAAACTTGCCAGTGACCTCCAGCGGAAATAAGGGAACAGTCGCATATATGGCCACCATTTCCAACAAGCGTACTGGGTATAAAGTAACTATGGCTGCAACTCCCATGATAAACGGTGCCGGCGCATCAGCTTCCTATATCAACTACACCGTTGGTTGCGGTGGACAGAGTGTCGTTACCAATGGAGCTGCTGCTTCCACTGTCACAGGCACCTCTGTTTATACCGTGAGCACCCTCACCACCCTTACCGGAAATTCAATCCCCATTACCCTCAGTGTCGATGCAACAACCTTTGCTACAGCAGTTTCAGGGGCCCATACAGGGACCGTGACCTTCACCTTCACTGCAACCTAATACCAAGCATCTCCCATACAAACTTGTCTGTCCACAGAGACATCCCAACCAGGAGGCCTCTTGTTTTGCAAGCTCACCCTGAGAATTTCTATCAGAGACAGAGCAGCCAGTAATTTCCACAGCTGATCTCTGGAGCGTCTAGCATCTCCACTATGACCACCCACTACACCTTCCTGGGATCCCTGGAAGCCTTTCCTGACGAAAAGTGACCTATGCTCCACCTAGCACAAAGATTGATATTGTCTGTTAATTCTTGTTAAAACAAGTACAAAATCTGTTATTGTAATCTATGGCATCCTAGTATTGTCATAGGTTTTTTATCACCTATGTATTTTTATTTTATTTTAATATAAATACTTAATTAATCCTATATTTTTGAGATGATTTTTTATTGCTGAATTTTTGATTAGCATTGACATAGGTTATCCTAGAGCCTATCATTACCTTGTACCCAGGAAAAAGGTACAGCATATACCTCACTTGCATTGAAACCAGCATCCTAAGGAACCCACATGAGAAGGACATGTATTGCTTTACTTGTAATCCTCTTCATTGCCTGGCCGCCAATCCTGGCTGACCCTGTTGACGATTGCTTTGCAGTTGAAGCAGAAATCTGCCTTATCGGATATATGAAAGTCTCCTCTTCTGCAATTGCTGGACACACCCTTACTGCTTACAACAACTCTGGTGAGTTTACGACCCTAGCCATCACCACCAGTGGAGACCAGGACTTCTCTGCATACATGACCACCCTCTGCAACAGCCGCACGGGGTATGAAGTGTATATGACCGCAACCGCCATGGCCAGTGGGGAAGAAGGATCGACCTCCTACATCGACTATACGGTAGGCTGTAATAATGTAAGCATAACTACAAATGGCGCTGCCATAATCGAGCCAGTCAGGATCGTGAATAGAAATCACATGAACAAGCTCAGAGGAAATTCGAAACGCATATCCCTCAGCGTCGATCCTACGACCTTTGATGCGGCAGTGGCAGGGGAATACACAGGGACTGTGACCTTCACCTTCACTGCCACCTGATCACAGGCAATGCACTCTCCATACCAAGCGACTGCCTGCATTATAGTCTTCACTATCCCAGGATACTGCGACAACACCCTTTTCCTACACCTCTTGCTTGGTGAATTCTCATCAGGGAAACATGACAAACAACAATCCTTAACCTACCATAAACCTATTACAAAGATATGACAGTCGAGGGATTCGCCTGTATTTTAAACTTTTAAATATCTCGAAATAATCCCATGCATTTCCTAGACTTGTCATAAGTATTATTCATAAATACATATTAAAATATTCTAATATAAAAATTTGATAATTCGTACTAATATTGTAGCTTTAAAATATACAATTTATTTATCAGAGTTGACATAAGTATAAGTAGCCCCTATCATATATATATGTAGGGGGAAATACCCCTTCATACAAGCAAACTTCCTAAGGGATATGCATGAGAAAAAGTATCGTTGCTATACTGCTTGTCCTGATCAGCACCTCCACACTCCTCTTTTCTGTCGAAGACTCCTTCACGGTAACAACCGATATAGGCCTGATCGGGTACATGAAGGTTTCATCTTCTGCAATCTTGGGAAATACCACTACTGCATATAATGATTCTGGTAGCTTCTCTACCCTTATTGTTTCAACCAGTGGGGAACAGGAATTTTCCGCATACATGACAACCTTGTGCAACTGCCGTACAGGGTATGAGGTGTATATGTCGGCAACCCCCATGACCAGCGCTGTAGAACATGCAATTACCAGCCACATCAACTATACCGTCAGCTGTAACGGCCATAGTGTAGTGACCACAATGAATTCTGAACAAGCTCCGATCAAAATAGTCGATGTAGATTCACTGGATCACCTCACAGGGAACTCAGAAGCCATCACCCTCAGCGTCGATGCCACCACCTTTGATGCAGCTGTTGCAGGCAACTATAAAGGAACGGTGACATGCGACTTCTCTGCAACCTAAACTAACATAATTCCCATGCAATCTTGTCTGTCCACAGAGGCCTCCACCCGGAGGCCTCTGTCTTGTCCATTGACCAAACTCACCATCTTAGACTAGCATGCAAGTGCTGGATCTGGAAAAACGGAATGGGGTGTGACTCCCCGACGGTCCCGCCACTGTAATCGATGATGAACACAGATATTGCCATTGTCCCTTTGGATGAGAAGGCCTGTCAGTAAGAAGAATCGTAAGTCAGGAGACGTTTCCAGATTGAAATTCTTCGTGGTAAAAGAGACAGCGCCCATACTATACCTATAGGCACGCCCTACCTCCACGAAGAAGATGCACATCATTTCTTTTGGAGGCCCTTCATGAAGAAGCGCGGAATCTTCTCCCTGGTCGTACTGCTTGCCCTCTCTACCCTCTTTGCAGCACAGACAACCACCGACATCGGAACTGCCTACGAGCTCGTCATCTCAGACGTAGCCCTCGCACAGGCAGAAACAAACAGCTCCTCATCTGTCTCAGTCATAACACAGAAACAGATCGAGGCATACAACGCCCAGACAACAGCAGAACTTGTCAACAAGGCTATAGGGACAAACTTCAACTCCTATGGATCGTTGGGTGCTTTGCAGAACGTAGTTATTCGTGGAGCAAGCTCCTCAAAGAACTTGGTATTCCTCGATGGGGTCCTGCTCTCCTCAGCCCACGACGGATCAGTGGACCTTTCTGTCATCCCTGTCAGCACCATCGAGCGCATTGAAATCGTAAAAAGTGGTTCAGGAAACCTTGGAAGGACCAAT
The DNA here is from genome assembly GCA_048264225.1 of Sphaerochaeta sp. Lineage (GTDB taxonomy): Bacteria > Spirochaetota > Spirochaetia > Sphaerochaetales > Sphaerochaetaceae > Sphaerochaeta. The sequence goes on along the minus strand of JBLXDK010000018.1, from coordinate 25,545 downwards.
GCCATTGGGGGTATGGTGAATATCATCACCAAACAGGGAAGTGCTACTGAGACACCTTTCTCTGTAACCATCGAAAACGGTTCCTTCCTTCCCGAAACCTATGGGCCTTCTGCTGACCGTAACTGGCTATCACTCGTGGACAGCCAGAAAGTCGATGTTTCGTATGCCAATACCCTATCAGAAACCAAGATAGTAGCCAATGTCGGTGGTGTAGTGGCCCAGAATGCCTATACCTATACAGACACAACATCATTTGATGCACTCAGGGACAATGCAGAGGCCTATGACGTCCATGGGACAGTCAAGGTAAACCGAGCATTTGGTGAAGATCTAAACGTCTCTTCTAGCACCCTCTCCAGCTACAAGAGACTCTACTTGCCCGGCAGTTACACCTGGGCCCTTACACCTGAGGACTATCAAGAGGATTTCCTGGTCAGCACAAACAACTCTGCAACCCTCACCAACATCGGAGATACCCTTGCAAGCGTGAAGGCTGACATACACTACCAATATGGAAGAACCTTCTTCCATGATGACGACTCGACCGACAGCACCCATAGCAAAAACAAAGGGAACTTCATGGTAGAAGGAACCTGGACCTTTGGGGAAGCCTACAATGTGGTCACTGGTGCCGATTTCGCTTTCGACTATGTCGACAGCACCAACTCAGGAAAGAACTTCCGTTTCAATCCTGCCATCTATACTCATGGAAGCATCTATCTTCTCGATGGAAAGCTCTCCTTGCACCCGAGTGCCAGCCTGGCATACCTCAGTGACATAGAGGCAGTAGCGCCCAATGCATCCCTTGGCTCTGTATTCAACCTTGGCGATGATACCACCCTGAAGGCTAACATCAGCTATGCTGAGAATCCCCCGACTTTCACTGACCTCTACTGGACAGGTTCCGGAAACAGCAACCTGAAGACAGAAAAAGGTCTACAGGGTGAGTTCGGCTTAACAACAAAGCTTGATCCTCTGACCTATGAAGGGACTATCTTTGGGAGAAACATCTACAATGCCATCATATGGGCTCCCACATCCCCAGGAAGCTGGACCTGGCTTCCATACAATATCGGTCATAGCGTCTACTTTGGTACAGAACAGGCTGTCACCCTTGAACTGAGTGATATGGTTGCCCTCTCCGCCAGCTATCTGTACAACAAGAGCTATGACCTGTCCAATGGGCAGACCTTCTCTGATAACGTGGAGGTAAGCAATGTGCGCAAACATACTGCAAAGGCTTCTGCTTCCTTTACCTACAGCCTCTTCGATGCTGTACTCAGCGGCGAATATCTTGGAAAGACAAGTTCAGCCTCTTCCAAGCAAATATTCATCCTCAACCTCAGCATGAATGCTCAGGTTACAGATTCCCTCAAGGTCTATGTTGCAGTGGACAACCTGCTCAATGCTTCCTACGAACTACAAAGTGGCTACCCAATGCCAGGTGCCAAGATCCGCCTTGGCGGAAACCTGAAATTCTAGCATGAAAGCAGAAAACCTCTATTCACTGATGCAGAAGGGGGGAGCGGTCATGTGGCCGCTCTACGCCCTTTTGGTCGTAACGGTGGTCATAGCACTGGAAAGGACCATCACCTTTCTTCTGCTGTGGAAACGAGGGGAGAGGCTTCCCCTCAAGAAGCTGGAAGGACCTCTCTCTGTGCTTGACCTCGTGGCTATGATCAGTCCCGTGCTAGGGTTCCTCGGAACCGTAACCGGGATGATCAACGCCTTCAGAAGTGTATCAGAAGCTGTATCGGTACAACTGCAGGTGGTTGCCTCAGGCCTCTATGAAGCCCTCTTCACCACAGCCTTCGGCCTCATTGTCTCTATTGTTGCAACCATTCTGAGCTTCCTATTGGACATGGCTTCAGGAGCCCTATGCGAAAAAGACGAGACCTAGGCCAGCCTAGCGACATTGCCTTTCTTCTCATCATCTTCTTCCTGCTGCTGGCAGGTATCAACACCACACAGGCCCTTGCCCTGCGGTCAGGTACTGGAACCCAGGAGGAAGAGGTCCCCTTACAGGCACTGCTTACCCAGCAGGGCACCATACTGCTTGATGATCAAAGCTATTCGCCGTTTGAGTTCGCAATGAAGCTTAATCCAAATACAACGCTCCACCTCAAAGTAGAATCAGAGACCTCCTGGCAACAGGTGGTCGATCTTCTCTCCCTGACTGAACAGAGACAGATAGCAGGGCTCTCCTTGACCTTAGCTGATGGCGTTACTCCTGCAATAGCTGCACAAGGAGAAGGAGAAAGGAAACAAGAATCACACATAGGCAAGCGACAGAAAACAAGAAATCTAGCAGGAGAACCAGAATCAAAACAACTAGAAGATACAGTGAAAGACGTTGGAAAGACTGCAGAGAATACAAGGGAGATGGCCCCATGAAAAAGAAACGCTCAGCTGCCCCTACAGCCATGACAGACATAGCATTCCTGTTGTTGCTCTTCTTTCTCATCCTGGCCATCTCCACCCATGTCCTTCCCATTGCCCTTGTTCCAGCACAGAGTGCCTCCTCTTCGACAACAGAAGAAGCAAAGCATCTTCTGTTGGTGAGAGCCAATGGAGAACTGTACTATCAGGAGAAGGCAGTTCTTCTTGAAGATCTGCCCCTATCAGAAGAGTTTTCCCTGCTAGCTGACAAGGATACACCCTTCAAGACTCTAGGACCCATCATTGAAGAGTTGAAACAGCGAGGAGTCACTACCCTCCACTGCGTTGTGGAGCCAACCTTATGAGCATATTCAAAACTACCCTGATAACACTTCTGGTAACAGCCGCTTCCCTAGGAGCACTGCTTATCCCACTGAACAGCACAGCCAATACTGAACAACCGCCTCTCGCTACAGGGGCGACCATCTCCCTTGTCGATAGCCTTCCCTCAGAGCAGGCAAGCATTCCCTCTGTTCCAGTACAGCCTAAGACAACTCGTGTAAAGACAGAAGCCGTAAAAGCTCCTGTCTCTACTCCAACGCCTGCTGTACCTTCACCGGCTATTGAGAAGCCTCTTCCTGTTTCAGACGATGGTGTTGCTGTTATGGATACTAATGCCGATCCAGAGGTTGCCTTTGATACTGATAGAAACATAGAAGCTAGTGCTGCTTCTGAGCCATTGCCTATGGCTGCAGAAGAAATTGAACCAGATTCTGACACAGCACCTTCAGATATTTCTTTGTCTGATCGTTTCTCAACAGAGACATCCCTTGCCTCTGTTGCTGCCTCTGCCGTTTCGCTGGCTCCCCTTCCTTCCCTTGTCGATGGCTACTATGAGGCAACGGGAATCGACCAAGGTCCGTCGTTCAATAGGACGGCTCTAGCTTCAAGGATCAGATACCCAGAGCTTGCCAAACGGCAAGGGATAGAGGGCTTGGTCATGTTACGTCTGTTTATTTCATCTTCTGGAAAGGTTGAACGGATAGAGGTGGAGGAAGATCCGGGGTATGGTTTGGCTGAAGCTGCCGTTAAGGCCTTCACTGGGTTGCAGGGAGAGCCAGCACTCCTTGGAGGGAAGGCAGTAGCGGTAACCTTACGGTACCCGGTGCGGTTTAGCTTGAAATGAGGATTTTCATTATATTTCCCCAATGAGAAGTCCCTAGATGCCAAGAAACCCTGAAGTTTTTTTACTTCAGGGTTTCTCATACAGTACGTTTCTTTCAGTCAGCAACACTGCCTACAACCAAGATGCGGTACGTACTAACCCTTCACAGCTCAGTAGGCACTGTCTCTTGGCCCAAGTCCTACATCTTCGCAATCCTTACTGGTCCTGCCAGCAACGAGTAGGACTCCTGCCCTACTCGTATAGATTTGACGGGAACTGGCACATAGTCAACTAAAATGATGGTTTTCCGTCAAGAAATGGCGATAATCCGTCAAAATCCTTATACTGCTTAAGAAGTAGGTATGGGAGTTGGTTCATGGCTTTCTCTTTCCTTCTGCTCGTTTCTTTCTCTTGCTTTGTATCTTGCTTCTTTTTCTTCCCCTACTCCGAAGCCAACAACCTCTTAGTCAGTTCCTTCAGACAATGGAAAGTCGAGTCAGAAGGGATGAAAGCCCAGGACTTGGTTCTCTTGAGCACAATGCCCTCCACCACCTGCTCCACACTGCTGAAGTTGCCTCCGATGCGGTTGTTGTCATAGGCACAGAAAGCCGAGGCATAGTAGAGCGTCTTCGTCTCCCCTGCCTTGATTGTTATGGTGGAATCTGAGCCCATCACCTGGTCGCCTGCCTTGGTATGCTTAAGGCCTGCGTAGAGATTGTTTGTCCCTGACCCACAGTTGAGGGAGTACTGCTGGCTCATCCCACCAGGGTAGAGGGACCAGGGGGTCTCGCTTCTGCCACCGTAGTCAAACAGGAAGTTGTTGAAGTTGATGGGAACCTCATCCTCTGCCAGGGAAGCAGGGCCTGGGAAGAAGGTAAAATAGACCATCTGCTGTCTTGGATTGATCACACTGGACCATCCCAGGCTGGCTGCTTTTGGGATGACACCGGAGATGAAGTCGCTCTTGCCGATGACAGGAGGCACTTCTGTTAAGTCGACTGTCCCCCCTGCCTTCAGGGGCGCCTTCTTCCAGTCGTCAAAGGTTGCATGGGGGGCAAGCCTTGAATGGAGACCGATCAAAGCGTTCTCATCCCCTGTCGCCCATGAAGTCGCACTGGCATTGAGTACGCATCCAGACTCAAGAAAAGGAGGACCCAACTCATTGTTCCACGTTGCATTGGCGATAAGATCCTCTGTCCCATTGTTTGTGATGACGCAGGCACTGTAGTGTACCGGCTGGTTGGGAAGCAGCATGTCGATCTTGCGTACCTGCCACTTGGCCTTGCGGTTACGCACCAGGCTCATCAGCCAGACACCCCCGAACTCAGGGTCGGTACCATAGCGCTCAACCATCCAGTAGGATGAGGCTGTATACCCATTATGATCCTGTTGGTCATCACCATCGGAGAAGCCGGGACCAAAGTTGGGGAAGCTGAGGTAGGAACCCGCCTTCTGATAGAGAAATGGACTGTTTTTCCAGTACTCCCCATTCTCGTCGCTGAACACAGAGGTGCCACTGCCCCTATAGTGAGGAAGCAGGTGGGCGTTCATACGACCTCCTGCAGGGGTATCACTACTCAGCTCCAGGACCATACCCCCCTGGTCTTCCAAGACGATCCTTATCAGATCATTGCTCAGGACCGTAGCATTTCGACTCTCCCATAACCTCAAACGACGAATATCCATCTCTCTCTCCTAAATCTGATACAAGCAGGGTGGAAAAAATACCCCAACACAGTATACTGATACAAGAATCAAAGTCATAGCTCAAGGAGAACCAACCATGATTTCCAAGAAGGATCAACTCTTCAATCTGACAACCGCCAATACAACCTATCTCTTTGCCATCACAGAAACAGGACACCTTGAGCATCTCTACTATGGCAAGGCCCTGGGCGAAGGGTCTGTCTCCCATGCTGCCCTTGCCGAAAAGCGAAGCCTAAGCATCGGAACAGGAACGGCCTACAGCAGTGACAACCCTACGCTATTTTTAGGGAACCTCCGTATGGAGTATTCTACCATGGGAAAGGGCGACTGTAGAGAGAGTTTCATCGACATTGAGTACGGAAGAGGCATGCAAACCCTTGATTTTACCCTAAAAAGCTACCGTATCATCCCAGGCAAGCCCAGAACCTTCAGCGGACTGCCCGAATCCTATGGGGACAAGAGCACCTGCACCACACTTGAGATTACCCTCAAGGAGACAAGCCTTCCTATCAGGCTCGCCCTGACCTACACCATCTTTGAGGACAGCGATGTCATCACACGCAGGGCCACCGTCTACAACGACAGCGACCGCATCATCACTATCCGCAACCTTGCCTCCCTTCAGCTCGACCTCGACGGGGATGACTGGAACCTTGTCACCTTCGACGGGGCCTGGTCACGCGAACGCTACATGCACGAACGGCCGCTGCAACCTGGCATCATCATCAACGACAGCAAGACAGGGGTAAGCTCTGCCGAGCACAACCCCTGCATCTTCCTTACCAAGGCCGACGGAGAGTGCATTGCAACAAACCTTATCTACAGCGGCAACCACCGTGAAGTGGTCGAGACCTCCCCCTATGGGAAGATACGAGTGCTCACCGGCATAAACCCAACCCAATTCAGCTGGGAGCTGAGCCCTCAAGACCGCTTCCAAAGCCCGGAGGCCATCCTGACCTACTCCCCCAAGGGGATGAACGGGGCAAGCCAGAACTTCCACCACTTCATCAACAACCACATTATCAGAGGCGAATGGAAGTTCCGCGAAAGGCCTGTACTGGTAAATAACTGGGAGGCCACCTACTTCAACTTCACCGAGGACAAGCTTGTCAACCTCGCACGCCAAGCATCAAAGCTGGGAGCAGAGCTGTTCGTCCTTGATGACGGGTGGTTCGGCATACGCAATGACGACACCTCCAGCCTGGGCGACTGGACAGTAAACCCCAAGAAGCTTCCTTCCGGTCTAGGGGGGCTAGCCTTGGAGATCCACCGGATGGGCATGATGTTCGGCCTCTGGGTGGAGCCTGAGATGGTAAACATCGAAAGCCAGCTTTACAAGAAACACCCCGACTGGATGGTAGCCATCCCTGGGCGAAAGCCCAGCGTAGGGCGAAACCAGTACCTGCTGGACCTAACTCGAGCCGATGTGCGCGACTACCTCTTCACCACCCTATCGGAAACCTGGCACCTCGCTGACGTGAACTACATCAAGTGGGACATGAACCGAACCTTCAGCGACATCTACAGTGCAAATCCTGAGATCCGTAACCACGGGGAGTTCCTCCACCGCTATGTGCTGGGCCTCTATGACCTGCTTTCCCGCCTGGTAGCAGCCTTTCCTCATGTACTGTTTGAATCCTGTGCAAGCGGAGGCAACCGCTTTGACCTTGGCATGCTCTGCTATATGTGCCAGACCTGGACCAGCGACAATACAGATGTCCTGAGCCGGCTCTACATCCAGGAAGGCACCAGCTGCGGCTACCCCCTCTCCACCATGGGAAGCCATGTCAGCGCCTCTCCGAACCACCAGACTCTGAGAAAGACCGACCTTGAGTCACGATTCAACATAGCAGCCTTCGGGGTGCTGGGGTATGAACTGGACCTGACCAAGCTCAACCACCAGCAAAAGGATGCCATAAAGGCACAGATAAGTTTCTATAAGGCCCATCGTTCGCTGTTGCAGTACGGAACCTTCACCCGCGTCAAGCTGGCCAACAGCGACTCGAACCAGGTAATCTGGGCAGTGGCAAGCCGGGACAAGAGCGAGCTTCTGGTCTTGTTCGCCCAGAAACTCAACCAGAGCAACCCAGGCAGTGACAAGCTCAGGGTCGAAACTGTCGACCTGAAGGCGACCTATGAGATTTTTCCTCGACAGCAGAAGATCGACATCAGGACCTTTGGGGACCTGATAAACCGCATCAGCCCCGTAGCAATCACAGAAGGCGGCATCGCCCAGGATACCCTGAGCAAAGCCGTCTCCCTGGACAGCGAGGTCGAACACTACCGAGTCAGCGGGGAACTGCTCGCCCATGCGGGCATCATGCTGAACCAGCAGTTCGGAGGAACCGGTTATGACGGGGAGACAAGGGTCCTGGGAGACTTTGGCAGCCGCATCTATATCTGCAAGAAGATCAACTAGAAATCGAGCAAAGCCGCTATGTCCGCTTCACTGACAAGCTTTTTGTAGTTCTGCCGCACAAACTTCAGATGCTCAGCGCTTCCATACAGGATGGAGCCGACCAGGACCCCTTCCTTGAGGAAGTACGCCTCGTACCTATCGCCACTGTCCTTGCTCAGAGATGGGCCTGTAACGTCACCTACGCTTACAACCTGTAGCTCTTCATCCTTGAACCGGGTGAAGAGTACAGGCTCCTCGTAGCTTTTGTCCCCACCTGTAAGGTTAGCAACGACCGTCTCAGCCATAGCTAGGGCAACAGGCACGATGCCAGGGATCTGAGCCTCATACTCGGCACAGTCTCCGATGGCATAGATATGCTCATCACTTGTCCTGAGGTACTCATCGACCAGCACACCACGGCGAGTCCTCAGGCCAGCCTCCTTGGCAAGCGTTATCTCAGGCGATACCCCAAGGGAGAGGATGAGGGTCCTGCAAGGGATCTCATCCGCTCCTTCCACCTCCAGTGCCACAAGCTTCTCCCAGCTGTCCAGCCTCTTTCCGATGGTCCTGACCCCCTCTCTGATGGCAACGCCCTCCCCCTCCAGCCTGGTCTTGAGCTTTGTTGCAGCTGTGCTGTCGAGCTGTTTTACCAGGATCCTGTCAGCAGCTTCGCAGACAGTGACATCAAAACCCTTCCTATTGAGGCTCAGGGCAGTCTCCAGGCCAAGCAACCCACCTCCCAGCACAACGACAGGACTTCGTAATGTATCACCAAGAAGTTGGGCATCATAGAAGGTGCGCAGCGTGCACACCCCATCGGTATTGGAGAAGATGTCCAAGGTTCGCGAACGGCTCCCTGTGGCGATGACCAGCTTGTCATAGGAGTAGCGTTCTCCATCAGAGGTCTCCACCTCCTTCCTATCTGGGAAGATGCCGGTAACCGGCTTTTTCACCAGATAGGGGGGATCGTTGTTAGTGATCAGATGGGAGAGCGCTTGCTTGTCATAGAGTGAGTGTGGAAGCATTATCCGACTGTAGAAGCCATAGGGCTCCTCTGCAAACAGCGTCACCCCTATTCCTTTATTGGTAAGTTTCTGGGCTAGGGTAGCTCCAGCAACTCCATTTCCTATTATTACTATATGCATACTATACTACCTCTTCTCTCCCTAAAGCTAATGAAAACAGCTCCGGCTGTCTACTTCAGTAGGGAGCCAGAGCTGCAAATAGGTAAAAAAAGAGCGAATCAAAAGACACCACACCAAAAGAAACCTCGAAACAAGGCTACAAGACTACTTTCTATAATCCATCAGATAATCTCAGGAGCATACGCACAAAAGACAGTGCCCTCTGCCTCCACCTGGTAGTCCCTCATCGAGGCCCCTACAAGCAGGCACTCCCCCCGACTGAATCGTACCTCCTGCTCACCCTTGCCTACCTTGGCAGAACCCTCAAGGCAGAACAGCAAGGAGAGACTTCCACCATCGACGGTGAAGGTCCCCTTGGTAAAGACACTGAGGTCGAAGTCGGGATTCTCCGTGACAAAATGCAAGCCACCCTCATCAGAGAAGGATTCGACCTTCTCCACCGGCTGCGGCTTTGCTTCCATGACACGCATAAGCTCTTGCACATCCATATGCTTGTCGGTAAGGCCCGCCCGCAGGATGTTGTCCGAGCTGTTCATCAGCTCGATGCCATTGCCACGCACATAGGCGTGCACGATCCCCGGCTCCAAATATATGGCCTCACCCTCTTGCAGTTCAACAATATTGAGCAGGTATGGGGCAAAGACTCCCGGGTCGGAGGGAAACTCAGAGACAGCCTGCAAGGCTATCTGCCTGGCCGTGAGAAAAGGCTCCCTCTCCTCTGAGTCTTCCTTTGCAAGGGTTTCAGCATACTCCTCGATCAAGGCCTTCAGTTCCGGCTTGTCCAAGCAATAGAGCTGCTCAAAATAGCTCCTGATGGGATTGCCCTGGCGCAAGCAGCTTCCAAGAAGCCTTTCAAAGGAATCCGGAAGCAACCTTTTCAGACTTGATTCGATCTCCTTCACCTCCCTGAACCCGCACATAGCAGTGCAAGGACTCAAGGCATAGAGAATCTCCGCCTTGGGATTGGAGTCAGCATAGTTCCAAAGGGCTTGGGGGACGCTCTTACGAATTTCCTCTTCCCCAGCATACCCTTTTTTTGCCTGTACGCTGTTGGGGTGGCACTGTATGGAGAGAGGCTTCTCAATGGACATGACCTTCAGCAGGAACGGGAAAGCATCATGTTTGCCCAGAAAACTCCTGTTCCTGGAGAGAAACTCGGAAAGAAGAAGATTATCGGATGAGGGGACGCGTGAGGGACCGTTTGGATGGACTCCCATCCAAAGCTCCCCTATCGCCTCCCCTTCCTTCTTTGGCTGGTTGACCAAGTCCTGGATATAATCAAAGCCTCCCCAGGGATAGCTTTTCATCTGTGCTGTTATCCTTACGACATCCATGTATGTGCTCCTTGTATTGGCAGGTCAGGTTCTCTTATAGGTGTGCTTCTTCCAAGCGCTTGCAGAGATCACCTTCCCACTCTCCGGTGCAAGAAATTACCACCAACCATATCTTACGGACCCTACCTGTCTATCGCCCTACAGCTGTCACGCACCACCAGGGAGTAGGGAATGGTAACCCTGATGCTGTACTGGCGGTTGGAAGTGAGACGGTCGAGCAGGACTTTCACCGCCAGCCTTCCCAGCTCCTTCTTGGGTATGTCTATGGTTGTCAGGGTCGGCTTGAGATAGACACAGGTGTCGATGTTGTCAAAGCCAACGATGGAGATATCCCTGGGGACAGCGATACCAGCCTCATCAAGGGCTTTCATGACCCCCATGGCAACGGTGTCGTTGCCACAGAAGACAGCTGAAGGGAGAGTTTTCTTTTCAATAAGCTCTTTCATGCTTTCGTAGCCGTCATTAGCCGTAAGGATGGTGTCTTTCACAAGCTTGTCTGAGACAGGAAGGGCATGTTTGGCCATTGTGTCAAGGAAGCCCTGGTAGCGATGCTCGTTAAAGACCTGGTGCTTGCCCTGGGTAGGCCCGATGAAGCCGATGTCACGATGCCCCAGGCCGATGAGGTACTCGATAGCCTCCTCCACTGCCAGATGGGCGTCACAGAGCACCTCGTCGATCTCATGCCCGATCTCATTCACCCCGGCATAGACCAGGTTGGGGATGGTGCTTTTGAGCATGTTGATGTTCTCAAGGGAGGTGCGTCCCAACATGATGGCACAGTCGAGGCGGGTATTCTGGATAAACTGCAAAAAACCAGGGTCCTTGATGTAGGTGACGAAAAAGTTATGTGGGAAGGCGGCGCCTTGGTTTATAACCTCCTGCTGTATGCCTGAAAGCAAGGTAGAGAAAAAGGGAGAGACATAGCTCTCGTGCTCACTGGTGAGGATACAGGCAACAGAGAAGGTCTTGTCCGCACCCTTGTACTCCATATAGCGTGCAGGGGCGAGCTTCTGGGCAAAGTAACCCAATCGCTCGGCAGATTCGAATACCTTGGCGATTGTCTGCTCGTTGGACTTCCTGCTCGGGTCATTGTTCAGGATCCGCGAGACAGTTGAGATGGAGACATTGGTGTCCTGGGCAATATCCTTGAGTTTTACAGCCATAGCATTGTCCTTGTCGCATCCATCATCTGACTCCCTTCTTACCAAGCTCAGCGTACATATTTTTCTTGTAGCCCTCAACCCCTTCCTGATTAAAAGGGTTCACCCCAAGCAGAGTTGCCGAAAGATATGCCGAGAAGAGAAAGAACCAGAATAGGGACCCCACTGTCTTCTCATCCAGAGGGGTATCAACTGTTAGTTCACAACAGGGAATCCCATCATCAGAATGGGCCTTTAAGGCTGAACTGTAGACACTATCGTTCAGAACTGAGAAAGGTTTTCCATCGAGATAGGAGAAGCCGTCTTGGACATCTGCTGAAGGTCCTATCAGCATAGCCTCTGTTTGGTAGTTCAGCTTGAGGAAAGTCTCCAGGATGACCCTGGGCCCCTGCTGTACATACTGTCCAACCGCATGCAGATCTTCGGAATAGGAGAAGCCTACAGGAAAGAGCACACAGTCGGTCTTGCCCTCAGACTCTGCAAAGAGCTGGATCCACCAGCGTGATAGGGCGAAGAGGTCAGGCTCAAAGAAGACCAGGCTCTCTACCTGTATCCCTTTTTTCCTGATGATGTTTCTGAGCACTGCATACCGAACAGCAGAGTTTTTCTCTATAGGGGTTGTTTTGATCTGTCGTTCGATCACCCTTGCCCCTTGCATAATTCGTTCCACATCCAGGCCGGCAACGGCCATGGGGAAGAGCCCTACGGGAGAAAGGGCGGAGAAGCGGCCTCCGATATCCTTGGGGAAAGGTAGGTAGGCATAGCCGTGGAGCTTGGACAGTTCAAAGAGCTGGCCATCCCCTTCACTTCCAATGGCGACTATCCGCTCACTGTAGCTTGGGCCATACTTCTCTTGCATTGCAGAGCGGAGCATGCGAAACCAGATCCCCGGTTCCACCGTGTTGAAATCCTTGGCGATTACATTCAGCACTACAGACTTCGTCCTTACAAGATGCAAGGCATCCTCCAGTCGCGTAGTGCTCAGTGAATCCCCGGCAAAGTAAAGGGTCGTCGGGCTTTTTGCTGTTCGCCCGAGCGCATCCATGGCGGCAATGGCTGCCCTGTTCGAGCCTCCGATGCCAATGACTATCATCACCTCTGCAATGCCCTGGACTTTGGCAGCCAAAGCGTGAAGTTCCTTGGAACACCCTTGGTCCACACAAAACCAACCCAAGGAGCCCTTGTCCTGTTCCACGCCTCTCTGCACAGACTCGATGAGGCCCTTGTTGTCCTGCAGGTAAGCCTGCACATCTTGTTCAGAGACATGGGAGACGGTTCTTTGGGTATTGCATGTGATGTTCATAAGGATATCCTTTGGCTAGCTCAAGGCTGAATCTGCATACCAAGTAAGTAAGCATGGATGTAAGAGAAAAAACAGGAGAATGAAAAAGGGAAAAATGTGACAATGGGTTGGTAGAAACAAGGGGAAAGGGGAAGACTCCAAATTGCCTAAAAACAAAAGGAAAGGAGAAGTGACTCTGGCAGGAACAGGATCCTGTCCCTGCCAGAATACAATGAAAAGGCTCTTTCTCTTATCTGTTTTTATTACCAATTCCAATGCTAGGTATCAGGTTCAAGTTCAACTTCTGGCCCAACTTCACGTTCTCGAACCCTGATCCTCCTAATCTGCTATTTGATGGTCTTGATGGCATGTAGCACATAGGTATCAGCAAAGGACTCCTCAAAGCTCTTTACAGGGTTGCCTGCAGGTACGTTAGGAACACGTGCTGCATACAAAGCCTTCATGTAAGCATATCCATCACCATCCTTGGAAGCAAACCAAGCTTGGTACATCGCCTTGGTAGGGGCCACAAGGTTGATTGGGTCAAAGGAGTTGACGGGCTTCTGGGCAAGGTTTTCACCGATGCGCATCGCTTCATCAATATTATCAGCTCTCCAGATACCAGCTTCATACAGAGCGTTGATGAAGTTCTGGGCAACCTCAGGACTCTCCTCAAGCCACTTGTCGCTTGCAACCCAGGTGGAGGGGAAGGACTTCTCAGGAGGGAAGTTCCCTACTGTTGTCCCGATCAGCTCCACATCCTTATTAGTCTTGAGAATGATGCTGGTAGCAGGGGAGAATCCGACTACAACATCCATGCCGCCATTGGAAGCCATACCTGCAGGAAGGTTTGAGTTCAAGGTATTTACCACATTGACCCTATTGGCAGGATTGCTGTTGGGAGCTGTATACCCGGCCATGTAGGAAGAAGTTTCGCTGTGGAGCCAAATCTGCTCACTTGCAGGTCTTCCTGCATTGATCAGCTCAAGCATGGACTTGAACCAGCCACCAGGGGTTGTTCCAACTTCAATGTAGACAGTCTTGCCCTTCAGTCCAGCATAGATTTCTGCATTGTCGAACTTGCCGTTCTTGTTTGCATCAACAAATAGACCTTTCTTTGCAAGGAACATCTCTGAGTTGCTCAAGCAGTCAAGGAAGACAAAGGAGAGGGAGTTACCAGCACCATCGATCGGGTTCCAAGCAACACCTGCCCCAATGTAGCCGACATCCAAGGAACGGTTGTCAGAGCGCATTGCAGTCATTTCTGCAGGACCACTCTCAACAATGGTGAATACGGGCTTGATGCCATACTTGGCAAAAAAACCTTTTTCCAGAGCCACTGCGGCCAGGGGTGTCCCACCTTCATTGGCGTGGATACCTACGCGAACGGTGGTCAGCTTCTGAGTCCCTGCCTCAGGAGCACCTGCAGCAGAAACTGCAAACAGGACGCAAAGGGCCATTAACACTACTACTGTCAATTTTTTCATAATTCCTCCTAACGGAATACATTTCGATACGTTATTTAGCTAACCCAACCAGGTTGGGTACTACATACTCTCTTACTTGGGCACCTCAAGATACATCTTGTAGACGGTGTTCCAAATCCTATTCTTATGCTTGATGAAATCTGCATCCAATTTGGTAGCCTGGTTCCTAGGATAGGGGAGGTCGATATCAACGATCTCCTTGATCTGGCCTGGGCGGGCACTCATGATGACCACCTTGGTAGAGAGCAACACCGCCTCATCTACATCATGGGTGATGAAAAATACGGTCTTCCTCTCATTTTCCCATGTCTTGAGCAGATCCTCCTGCAACTGGGCACGAGTTTGGGCATCAAGGGCACCGAAAGGCTCATCCATCAACAGCAATTCAGGATTCAGGGCATAGGCACGTGCGATGGCAACACGCTGTTTCATACCACCGGATAGAGCCTTGGGAAAGCTGTCTTCAAAACCGGAGAGGTTGACCATCTTAATATAGCGATCTGACAGCTCATGCTTTTCCTGGGCGGAGAGCTTTTGCATCACCGTCACCTGGGTCTTCTTACCCTTCTGGTCGACCTGTTCGGTCGTGACTGGCTTCTTGATGAACTTCAGCCCATATTCGATGTTCTTGCGAACCGTCATCCAGGGAAAGAGCGCATACTGCTGGAAGATGACCCCCCTCTCCGGCCCTGGCCCTACAATGGGCTGCCCATCCATAGTAACAGAGCCACTGTCGAAAGGCTCCAAACCCGCAATGATATTGAGCAAGGTGGTCTTGCCACACCCCGAAGGGCCGACAACACAGACAAACTCGTTTTCTTCGATATCCAGGGATACCCCATTGAGGGCGTTGACACTGCTTCCCTTCTCGACTTGATACTCTTTATGCAGATTCTTGATAGAGATTAGTTTCTTTGCCATGTATTACTTCCAGAGGGTGAGTTTTTTCTCGATAAGCAGGAGGATCTTGTCCAGGACAAACCCGATGATACCGATGGTGATGATACCCAACAGCACGATTGAGGTATCCATGAATTGCTGGGCCCCTTGGATCCTAGCTCCAAGACCGAAGGTGGTTCCTGTCAGCTCCGCTGCGATAAGGGTGGTAAGGGAGGCGGCCATGCCAAGGCGGGCACCTACCAGGATGTAGGGAAAGGAGGCTGGGATCACTATGTCCAGAAAGAGATCCTTATCGGCTGCACCGAAGGTATAGGCAGCCCTGATGAGGGTCTTGTCCACTTCCTTCACCCCTTGGTAGATGGTGACGACCATTACCAGGAATGCGGCGACAAAGATAATGGTGTACTTGGGGGCTTCTCCCAGGCCCATGGCAAGGATCACCAGGGGGATGAGGGCGATGGGGGGGATGGTCCTTAAAAACTGGATCCAGGGCTCCACCACATTCCGTACCTTGGGGTACCAGCCCATCAGGAATGCGATTGGAATGGAGCAGATGAAGGCAAGTCCAAATCCAATGAGCACTCTCTGAAGCGATATGGTGATATCCTTGAAGTATCTTCCATTTGCCTGGGATTCCGAGATCAGGGCAGCGAACACCTGCTTGGGACTTGCCAGGAAGGTGTTGATGGAGGGGATCAGGGTAATGAGAAACCATAGGAGGATCCCCCCTATGATCGAGCCCGTCATCATGATATATCGTACTCGTTTGGGACCATCAGAGAAGTCCTTGAGCTTCCGGGTTTTCTTTATTGTCTGGTCATTGCCTTGTCGTGTTGCCATGCAGCATCCCCTTATCGTTCGTTACTCAGTGTATCCTGTATGTGCAATATCATCCAAATATTTGGATAAAGAATCTCACATCCACGCATAAAGTATTGCGCGAGTTTCTCCATTTGTAAAGTAAAATCGAACGAAACATTGAGATATTTATTGTTAAAGTTATAATATACTACAATATATATCATTATTTTTCATATTATCCCTATGGTAATGAATATGAAAAACTAATCCAAATATTTTTATCAGTAACAATATCACATCTACTATGCCCTATCATCCTACCATTGAAGTGTATCATCTACATCCA
Source organism: Sphaerochaeta sp. (assembly GCA_048264225.1). Taxonomy (GTDB): domain Bacteria; phylum Spirochaetota; class Spirochaetia; order Sphaerochaetales; family Sphaerochaetaceae; genus Sphaerochaeta. Next base: position 9,441 of record JBLXDK010000018.1, on the reverse strand, counting down.
TACCAAGCCTTTCCCAAGCAATAGAAGCCCTCACTATTTCCCTCTCTTGCCCCAAAGCTATCTTAGCGGTACTATGCTCACCATGGAAACACAACTCATCTATATCCAAGAGAGCGAAGCGACAAACGGAGAGGGCCAAAAGCGTATCCTCCAATGCCAGGCTGTTCGCAGAAGTGTCTTCGTAGAAGGCCAGGGAGTCCATGAAGATGTGGATTTTGACGGCAAGGACCCTATATGTGCCCACCTCCTGCTTCTGAACGGAGAGGAGGCTGTGGGAACGCTGAGGATCCGAAGGACCGAAGAGGGAACCAAGCTCGAACGTATCGCCGTCCTTGAGAAGCATAGGGGAAAGCAGTTTGGAAAGTTGCTGGTGGAGAGTGCCCTTGCCTTGGTTAGCGGCAAAGTCTACCTGCATGCCCAGACGAGAAGCAAAGGATTCTACCGAAGGATTGGCTTCATCGTTGAGGATCCGACTGTCTACTATGAAGACAATATCCCCCACGTCACCATGATCTGGCCCAAGGGCCAAGGAGTCTTGCCTTGCACCATAACAACACTATCGTAATAGCGGGAGCTGGAGTATTCGGCACAGCCATGGCCGAAAGGCTCTCCTGGAACCGTAACAATACCGTCATCCTCTGGACTATCGAGGAAGATGTCGTCCTTGATATCAATCGCAACCACCGCAACACCAAATATTTTCCCACCCACTTCCTCAATACCAGCATCAGGGCAACGGGGGACAAGGCGATCTTCAGCTCTGCTGACTGCATCCTGTTGGTCATCCCGTCAAAGGCCATCATCTCCTTCACCGAAGAGATCAAAACCCTGACAAAAGAGGAGTGCATGGTCATCAACCTTGCAAAGGGAATGAGTGACGACGGGGCCTTCATCACCGAACAGATACCTTTTGCAAGGACTGCAAGCATGAAAGGGCCCACCTTCGCCATAGAGGTACTCCATGGTCTGCCCTCCTCCTTTACCTTTGGGGGAAAAAGGGAGGACTACCTTGACTTCAAGAATTTTATCCTACCTGAGACAGGGCTCTATCTCGACTATACGCAGGACATCCGATCAGTTGAGCTGATGAGCATCCTGAAGAACATGTATGCTATAGCCATAGGCCTGGTATCAGGACGGTTCAATTCTCCCAATGTCGACTTTCTCATCTACACCAAGGCTGTCAACGAGATGAGGCGTTTCCTCTCCCTGTTCGAGTGTGAGACAGAGACCATATTCCGCTACTGCGGCATCGGGGATCTGGGTCTGACCAGTCTCAACGACCTCTCGCGCAACCGCACCCTAGGCCTGTTGATGGGCAAGGGGTTCTCGATGGAAGGGGGGGACAAGTCAGCGACAGTCATCGAAGGGAGCAGGACTGTCAGGCTTATGGGAGAGATGACCCGGGAGAAGGAGGTAAGCGAACAGTTCCCCCTTGTCCAGGCGCTGTACCGTCTGATGTATGAGGGTGAGACGCTCAACGAGTATATGCAGGCTGCCTTCTGCTGATCAACACAATACCAATGTCCTAGGAAAGGGGCTACCCACAGAGGTCTTCCCTTAGTATATTACTCATTAGGAGCTACTATGAGACTAGCACAAAAACATATGATCCTGCTGCTTATAGCGGTGCTAGTGATTTCCATCTCGGCTCTGTTTGCTGCTTCAGTAGAGGCAACCTACGAAGAACAACTTGACACCACCATATACAACAGCTCCCACTTTGGCATAGAGAGTGCTGGGTATGCTGTCGCTTTGCATGTGGGGAAACTGACTATCAACACAATTGGAGGTGGTTTTCCTCCCTATCTGATCAACCTACGTATGGACAGAAGCGGTAATTTTGGTGGTGGTAAAGAATATAAACTTGAAAGCACCGAAGACATAAACTGGATGGATGAGTTTGGCGCTCAACTCGTTGCAAAAGTAAACGTCAGCAGCACCAGGACACGGGTAAAGACCCTCAACTGGGCTACAGGTGAGGACCCTCTCCTGGATAACTGGGATCTATTCTATATAGAGTACCCCTTTGTGATTGATTTTTATCTTGGCATACGCAACATCCACAATGCAACCCAAGCTGATGGAGTAGGGTTTCAATTTGAAGATGACGATGGGCCGAATCTGGGTAATTTCAGGCTTGCCTATCAGAATGGATGGGGATGGAATTCCAGAGAAGTGCTCCTCCCCCCTACAGCCCTACCCTTCTTCACCACCAACTACAACGAGGATTCCTCAAACTACCTCAATGGAAACACGTTCAACACCACAGTGTATGTATCGCTCTCCATCGAACAGGCATCCAACGAAAAAAGCATCGACCTTGTTGATGCATCGGGGTTCTCGAAGGCCAAGGTAGGGCAAGTCAGGCTCACCCTCTCCGGCTACAATAGCGGCAGCACCCCAGGAGTATCCATAACCTTCACCGATGGCAACGGAAGCACCAACACCGACTTCCGCCTCAGACATGATGAGATACCCTCTTTCATCCCATTCTCCCTGTATCTTGGAGGATCAAAGGTACACAATGGCGTTCCTATACCTTGGACCGATCTTGTCTTTGGCGATTCCAACCTCAAGGCTCTGGAGGTTGGAAACATCAATTACGAGAATGCAGTCTCAAGGATGGGAGGCGATTATGCGGATACCATTACGGTAAACATACTATCCCTTGATTCGAATATGATTGGAGATTAGGAGAATACAAAGCGACAATCCATACCCATGGAGTGACTATCTGTATCAAAAATACAGTTTTATAGCCATAAGCTATTTTTTTATTCGACAGATGCTCATACAAAGGCTATGATGACCTATCATTGATAGGGAGTATTTAGTGAATTTCTCTTTCATACGAGTTTTCACGCTGGTTTTAGTAGTATCTCTTTGTTTCTGCCATCTTTTTGCGGCAACTCTCGTGGCAACCTATGAAGAGGAGCTCAATCCTACCGTAAAGAACAATGGTGATCATCCCCTAGAATTCAATAAGAACAAATACAATGTCTCCTTCAGAGTTGGCATTTTGACCATCAATGCGGTGGGTGCTGGAAATCCCCCATCCTTGAAAGAGTTACAGCTCAACAATAGTATTGCTGAAAAAAAAATTCATCTCGTTACTACTGAAGAAATCGATGGAGAAGATACGTTTGAAGCTGAACTTGTGGCTAGGATCACCTATTGTGGGGCCAGCTTGAAAATTGTTACTATCAAAGAAGACAAATCCACTAAACTGCTGAAGGATAAAGAATTGGATATCTGTTCAAACCCCTATCCAATAACAATTGAGTTTTTTCTGGTTATAAAGAATATCGACGACGCATCAGATGCCCAAGGAGTGGGTTTCCAATTTGAATCGAATGATACCATTGGTAATTTTCAGCTTGAGACCAAGAACACTTCAAACGATTACACTATCCTTGAGACAAACGGAAGCTCAGGCCTTCTTCCTTTCTTCACAACAGACTATTCTGATGAGTCTGAAAACCATATTAATGAGGTCGACACGACTCTGTACCTATCCTTCACCATTGAACAGACATCTTCTGAGGCAACAATCGATCTTCTGTCCGCTTCAGGAGCCAACAGGGCAAAAGTTGGTGCTGCCAGGATCACCCTCACAGGCTATGAAAGGCCCAGTGCCCAAGGGGTTACCATTCGGTTCGATGATGGCAATGGTAGCACTACCAATGACTTCCGACTCAGACACAGCATAGTACCCTCCTTCATTCCATTCTCCCTCTATCTGGGAGAGACAAAAGTAACCAACGCAGCCCCTATACCCTGGACTGATCTTGTCTTTGGCAATTCCAACTTCAAGGAACTGCACGTAGGGAACATCTCCTATCAAAATGCAATTTCACGTATTGCAGGAACGTATGCTGACGAAATTAGCATAACCATAACACCTGTCGATACCAATATGGTGGACCAGTAGAGAGAGTTCTTCACCCATCTATCACAAACCCTGAGCATGGGACTTTTCCCCAGGGACAAGACCTCTTCCAACAGCATCAAAACACAACACAGGCCTATCGGATGCCAATTGTTATATCATATATCAAGGGTATGACACTGTTGTATATCACCTGCTCCCATGTACATGGTCTCCTATTCACAAAACACAGTAAAACTATTAGGATTTGATGCAGGAGACTCCATGAAACTACCCCATGTATCTCACATCTTTGCACTACTACTTGTATTGGTCGTAAGCAGTCACCTCTTCGCTGCAAATCTCATTGCCACATACTCGGAAGAGCTGGATACGACCATCGCAACCAGCGCCTCCTTTGGCGTAGGGGAACCAAATTATTCTCTTGCTTTTCACGTGGGGACACTTACTGTCCAGAAGATAGGCAGCGGTTCGATTGAAGCCTATAGGGGCCTTACTTTAACCCAGTCAGGATTCTTAAATAATCCACTGAAGCTGACCAGCAACAGGGAAATCAACGGCACGAACACATTCAATGCCAAGATGGTTGCAAAGATTACGCGAAACTCAACCACTACCATAGTTCCCATCAGTCAGGTACAAGGAGAAACAAACGTAATCTCAGAAAATACCAATCTGTCAAATTACCCCTTTACCGTTGATTTCTATGTCCTGATCGCAGGTATTGCCAATCCGGGACTGGTAGCAGGGGCACATTTTCAGTTTGCAAATCCTCCAGGGGGAACCCTTGGCAGTTTTACGCTGAACACCTACTACACTGCGTGGTTCTTTTTTTGGCAATATACCCGTTCTGAGAACATTGATATCAACAGTAGTAGCTCATCGGTCCCATATTTTGGTACTGACTACTCAAGCGGTACAGCTAACTTCATCAACATAAACTCAGTAGGCCCTACAGTCTATGCTTCACTGGACATAGAACAGACGCAGGAACAGGCTTCCATCTCGTTATTCGATGCAGCAGGATCAAAAAAGAAAAAAGTAGGCGTAGCCCGGATAACCCTCAGTGGCTTCGAAGGCCAAGGCACCTATGGGGTTACCATTGGCTTTACAGATGGAAACGGAAGTCCAAATTCCCGGTTCCGTCTCAAGCATGAAGATCTGGATGAATATATTCCCTTTGACATTAAGCTCAACAACCAACTTGTCGAAAATGGGTCTACGGTAGTCTGGAACAACCTTTCCTATGGAAGTGGCAATACAAAAAATCTGAATGTAACTGGCATTGACTTTGATACGGCCCAGACCAGTGCCTCAGGCTCTTATGCAGACATCATCTACGTGAACATCACACCATTGGACACGAATCTGGTAGGGCTTTAATCCAGACTGTCAGTCTTTGCTTTCCATAGAATCGATTAATCACTATGAGAACTCAGCCCCTTAACCAAAAAAATTCCAGTTCATAAGACAAAAAAAACTCCCTCAAGCTTGCACCCTTGGGGGAGTTCCGCATTAATGCGGGCATGTGTCCTGTCGTTACCTCTAGGAAGAGGGGGAAAAAAACGAACAGGCACAGTATGTGGAGTATTGATGACATAAGTCTATCTCTCCACATATTCGGACAAGAACACTATACCAGCTATTGTGCCTTTTGTTAAGCCTTTTATCAAAATATTATCAAAATCATGCATAATCACAGATTATGTTGATTTGTCCTATATTTTTCTCCCCTACCTATACATCTCCAGAAGCAAAGAGATAGTGGATCTTACAGTCATGGTACCTGCTGGAATCTCCGTGGCCATGTCATATGCTTCATTGGAGGCCATCATCTTCATCGCTCTCGGCTCATATGGTGTAGCAACAGAAGATTCGCTGATGGTTATCGGCTCACCTACCTGCATATTGGTGCTCTTTGCATAGACCTCAGCCTTAGCCAAAGCAGCAGCGACTGCCTTCTGCCTGGCTTCTTCCAGTGCCGCACCCTTATCTTCCTTGTCAAGGCGAACTGAGTTGAGACTGATGCCGCTTATATCACCAAGCTTGTCTATGAGAAGACCAAGATTGGGTAGGTCACGCATAGTGACAGTAAGACTCTGACTCGCCACCTGCCCTTCCAAGGTCTGTGTATTGTCGATCCACTTGTAGCTTGGGCGCAAGGTCAGGGCCGTTGTCTTGATATCCTTGTCTTCGATATTCTGGGCACGAAGGGTTTTCAGGATCAAGGACATTTTCTCATTCGCCAGAGCCTGAGCCTCTTTGGTGGTCTTTCCCAGCTCACTGACCTGGATGGAGAAGGAGGCGATGTCAGCTGTAAGCTCCACCTCCCCACTTCCTGAGACCTGTATGGTCCGTACAAGGTCCTGAGTTGCCATGCATGAGGAAAGAAGAGCGACCATTGCGATTGAAAGGACGAGAACTGCAATTCGTTTGGTTTTCATATACCCTCCTGGGATATTTCTATCATACTTTTTTTCTTGTTCTTGTTTCTCTGTTTGTCTCTTATTTTCGTTTTCATATGTATTCTGTATCTTGATTGAAGTGCATTGGTTCAATCACACCTCGTGTTGTGTTGTTGCACTCTTATTCTGGCTTCAGGGTGGTAACCAGTTCAGGTCTCTTCTGAGCCTCCCTGAGGAAAAACCCCAAGGCCATCATCATGATCCCATTGTCATACATACCTGTCCCCATGGACGCTATCACCTCATCGACTGGAACAGAGAAGACATCGAGCTGTTCGTTGGCATCAAGGTTCTGGGAAGTGACAAGGCGCACCCCTTCTACCAGAAAGAAATTGGAGCGGTTGTTCATGAATGCAGAGTTGGGACTCACATTGCCTAGCAAGTGAACCTTTTCAGCCTCGAGGCCTGTCTCCTCCAGCAGTTCTCGCAGGGCGGCAACCAATGGCTCTTCTCCCTTATCAATCACCCCTGCAGGGAATTCGCGCGTTACGGTAGAGGACCCGTGGCGAAACTGGTCAACCATGACAAACATGGGTTTGCCGTCTCCCCTGCGATACCAGGGGAGAACGGTAACCCAGTTGGGGCTATCCACTTCAACGAAGGTGGAGGATCTTCCGTCTGTCGAGGTGCGCACAACAGTACAGACATCAAAGATAGGGCCCTTGAATATCCTCTGTTTAGTACCGGACTTCCACATGAGATGGCTCATTTCGCCACTGACTTCATTGAATGGATTGAACATCTTTCTTACCCCTTGTTTGATTCGCTGGTCGAACGTGAGGTGGAACATGCGGTACCGCTGTTGATCAGAGCAGCAATCTCCTTGATGGCGATTGAGGAAGGGCTGTCAGGCTGGAGGGAAAGGTAACTCTTACCGGCATCTTCAGCCTCCATCAGAGGCACTTCCAAGGGAATCCTGCCAAGATAGGGGGCACCCATATCCATGGCCATTTTCTTGCCGCCACCAACTCCGAACAGAGGGATCTCCGTCTTGCAGGAGGGACATATTAGGCCACTCATGTTTTCTACCACACCCAAGATAGCAACACCCATCTTGCGGGAGAAGTTCACCGAACGGCGGGCATCGAGAATCGCAACCTCCTGGGGGGTGGTCACGATGATGGTGCCTGTCAGCTCAGGGATGGTCTGGCATACGGTCAGCTGTTCATCCCCGGTTCCCGGAGGTGAGTCGATAAGCAGATAGTCAAGTTCGCCCCACTCGGCCTGTGCAAGGAACTGGCGTATGGCAGCCATCTTCATGGGTCCACGCCACACGATGGGGGCATCAGGTTCGGTAATGGCAAAAGCCAGGCTCATGACCTTCAGGTTTTTCCTCGCTTCAACGGGAAAAAAGGTAGCCCCACCATCCTCAGTCTGCAGGATTCCTGCTTCGCAGCCGAGCATCTTCGCTACGTTGGGGCCATGCAGGTCTGTATCGAGGATTCCGACAGTACAGCCGCTGTCGACGAGAGCATTGGCCAAATTGATCGTGACCGTGGTCTTACCCACCCCACCTTTTCCGCTCATGACCAGGATTTTTCTCCCGATCTTATCCATATGGGTTCGTATCGCCTTGTCCTCGGCTATACGCTGTGCAAAATCTATTCCTTCAGACATCTGATTCAACTCTCCTTGGGACATGTACATCCTCTGAAAAGATACGACAAAGAGGTGAAAGGGACAAGAGAGAAGGACAACTTCTGAAGAGTGCATCATCGCCAGGAGGCATTTTATTCCTACCTGAGCAAAAGATTCTCACAAAACTCAAGGATAATGCCATGTAGTATCTCTTTGTCCCTGAAGCGCTGGATAGTCAAAATAACTCCTTGCCTTCGAACCAACTGGCCCCAATTGCATTATGTGTTTTGCTAGTGTGTCCATAGGGTATTCAACACTACCGCAACAGAGTGCAACACCAGCGTTGCACCTTTAGTAATTATGTATCCTGCCGTTACGTGACCTACCCAACGTCTAAAGAACGAGGAGCTTCTTGCTTCACAGAATACTGCTTAGGAACCGAAGTTACTAAGACTGACTGTATTCTCCACAAGCTTTGTGGGCTAGCCCAGCCCCAACATTTTACAACCTACATTATGTAAGTTCTTTCCTGCATTCGCATCACGCAGGGCAATCGCGTAAAATTTAAAAAGCATCAATAAGCCCAGAATTTGAAGGTTTCAGGTTCTGGGTATATTTTTGTGGTAAAAAGTATATGCTAGTGATATCATATACTTATGCAAAGGAGGCACCTTATGGGAAGGTTTCCAGAATGGGCCGAGCGCCAGAAAAGAAAAGGGACTGTCATCAAGTCCGACGGGAATGGCAACTACTCGCTGTACAGGAATTCCTCGAAGCGGGTTCCGGGAAAGAAAAACCCGCAGCCTGTACAGACCTACATCGGGGCCATCACGCCGCAAGGGGTGATGGAGAGATTCGCCATAGACAGGAAGTCCAGCGGCATCAGGATATGGGAGTACGGCTTCTCCTATGCCCTGCAGTCGCTTGCCCCGCCCTCGTTCATGAAAGACCTCGGGTCGGAGGAACGGGCGATCACCGTCCTCGGGTGCCTCATTGTCACCGAATCGGATGAATCATACCTCTATAGGAGCCGGCCCTCATGGTGCGAAGGCTTAGACGGCACCTGCATCTCTGCGCAGAAGAAAAAGCTGGAAAGGCTTATGGGGTTCCCTTTCGAGCGTCTTGCGCCGCTGAAGAGGATACGGCTTGTCGAGGTCGATGGGCGGCTGGTCATGACGGAGATCGGAGAGCTGCAGAAGCAAATCCTAGAAGAGACAGGAGTGGAACTGCCATGGGATGTTCAGTGAAGAAGCAACGGATAGAAGTAAGGAAGAGGGACTTTGAGCAATGGAGGATCAGCCTGAGAGAGGCCTTCTCACGCATTCCCGACCCACGTGATACGCGTGGCAAGCGATACCGCCTCGATGACATACTCATTCTGGCGACCTACGGGACCCTCTGGGGATTCACCGATTTCGCAAATATGTGTGTGGAACTGGAATATCACCTGCCCTATTTTCGAAAACTGCTCTCATTGGAGCGGATACCGTCGCACGACTGTTTCTT
>JBLXDK010000017.1:0-81515 GCA_048264225.1 Sphaerochaeta sp. | reverse complement strand
GCAGTTAAGCGCCCTCACGCCGATGGTACTACGGTTTTCCGTGGGAGAGTAGGTAGCCGCCGGGCCTTTTTTTGCCCTAGTCCGACTATTGAGTCGGTTACATATATAGAGAAAAGGACGCTTTTGCGTCCTTTTCTTATGTGCGAACAATCAGCATGTTTTTCGATTTTGAACACACCACTCAAACTACTCTTACTAATTTTCATATCCATCTATAAATACCAATGATATAATCAACTGAATGTAATCTATTGTTCAGTGCATGTTTTTTATTATTCGCATTGCTTTGTGTCATTTTTCTTGTAAATCCAAATATTCAAGGAGAACACATGAAATGAAACGGATTATCAGACTCTGTGCCATCGGGATCTTGTTGGTCGTCTTTGTTTCCTGCTCCGTAACCAGATCGGCACAAGAACAACCCTTTGCCCAGACCAAGGAGAGAGCACAGGAGATCGGGGAATCTCTTGTTTCCTGCCCTGGGGATGTCAGTGCTGTAAGCATCGCGATCATGCACGAAGGCCGTATCATTTACAGCGAAGGCTTCGGCAAGCGAGACATTGCCTTGAACCTTCCTGTCGATACCCATACCCGTTTCAACATTGGATCCATCAGCAAAGTCTTCACCGCAGCATCAATACTCATGTTAAAGCAGGACGGCTTGCTCTCCCTCGATGACAGGGTGGCCGACTTGCTTCCCGGCTTCACCATGCAAGACGAGCGGTATAAGGATATCACCGTACGGATGCTCCTCAACCATACATCTGGCATGCCGGGAACCAATATGCGCGATGCCTTCTCCTCTCACTCTTCTGAAGAGTTCCTTCAGCAATCAATGGATGAGTTTGCAAAGTCGTCTCTCAAGCATGATCCAGGAGCCTTTTCCCCATACTGCAACGACGGCTTCACCGTTGCACAGGCACTGGTAGAACACCTTACGGGCTTGTCCTTCTCACAGTTCCTGGAACAACGGATCTTCCAGCCCCTGGGTATGGCCGATACCTCCGTAGGCTTTTATCAACACGATGAAAATATGGCCTATGGATATATGGATCGTACAACCCCTCTTCCCAAGGAGTATGTGAATGTCGTAGCCTCCGGAGGCATCACCTCGACTGCAGAGGATTTGCTCAGATATTCAACGATGCTCCATGCACCAAATCTGTTAGACAAAGCATCCCTCACCGAATACTTTACCGATCAAAAGCCGGATTACGTGCAAGATAGCAACCTTGACAGGTTACTTAGCTTCGGACTCGGATGGGACTTTACGTTCTTTGAACCGTATCACACCCAAGGCATCCAGGTACTGGGGAAAACCGGAGGAACACTGGAATATACCACGATGATATTCGTCCTCCCCCAAACGCAGAGTACAGTCGTATTGCTAAGTTGTGGGCATATTGACCCCATCGGCACTACGTTACCCATCGTCGATACTTTTTTGAAAGAAACTGGGCAGATATCCGCAAAGGCCAAGTCCAAAAAGACTGAAACCAAAACAGAAATCCTTCCGACTGGTATTGACCCTTTTAGTGGGTTCTATGGATCAAGTGTAGGTATATCCCAACTCAGCTTTGACAGGGCTAACTCTGCACTGGTTGTCGAGTCCTATGACGGGTCTTGCTTTGTTAGGAAGGCCACCGCTCGGCATATAGGTAACGGAATCTTCGAAAGCGAGCAAGGTACCTGGTATGCATTTGAGACTCTTCTTGGAGTCCAGTCCCTCATGGAACTCAGGCGACCCTACAACCAGGCTCAGATAGCCATGACCCGCCTCCCTGAACAATCATCTGCGATCAACCATGAATTCACAGAGGGCTCCTGGCTACCTGTCAATAGTACTCCCTATGATCTGGTGTTGCCTGCCTACAGGATGTCACTCATCGGGGAACTTCCCTCTTACCTCATCTTGGATGACATAGTCTATGTGATCACCGAAAGCAAGCAGACCTCCATGGTCCTGCCTGCTTTGCGTGATCAGACACCTCCAAGCCTCAATGAAAGCGGATATCTCGTGGTAGGACCGTATATTTGCATCGATACCTCTGAGATTCAGACTCTCGTTCCCGGTGAGAGCATTGTGGTGGATGGCAACACCACAACAGTATGGCGGCGGATACTTGAGCATGGGATCTTTTCCTGTACAATCCCCGAGGGTGGCAGAATTATCGTGCTTGGCCCTGATCTGGCAGACTTGGAAGATACCCTCTATCATGCACAAGAACATCTAGAGATGGATATATTTGGTTCCTATGTGGCATTTATTGCAGATACTCCTCTCGTCTTCGAGCCAAAGATACTCCCAGGAGCAAGGTAGGAAGACGTCCTCCCCCTCCCAGTACCTTTGTACAGGGAGGGAGTCTCTCCTCACTTTGCCGGGAACTATCCAACCTTCTTCACCAAAGAGGGTTGTACAGTCCCGATTCAGATTACCCCGTATTTTTCTGCCAATCGGGCTGCAATCCTTCCAAACAGAACAAACCCGGTAACCCGGTGGGGATTGTGGGTGCTGTCAGAGTGCTACCCCACTGCCGGTAGAGCCTGATAAAAAGGCTTTGCACGGTTGAAACCCTTGCATTCTTTCACAGGAGAACTGGTGTGTGTCACCATACCCATACCCTGAGTTCTCCAGCAAAATGCTTCCAAAAAGCAAATTCGGCAAGTTTGCAGTGTTTAGATAACCATCCAATGGAATCAAAGATACTGGATCTGCCTGAGGAAGGGGAAGTTCTCTGATAGACAGGTGTGTAACTCAGCATCCGCTTTTACCACTTCCTTCCCTGTTTAAACCCTGTTACTCTTGTCCAAGGTACCCCTTTTAACTATGATGGTAACAATTCATTGAGGGTGGAAGGTATATTTATGCAGATTACGTTAAACAATTTACAAAGATCCTATGGCAATCTGCATGCTGTCAATGGGGTGAGTCTCTCCATTCCCTCCAATACCATATATGGAATCATCGGCAAGAGCGGTGCAGGCAAGTCAACGCTGGTGCGTCTTATAAGTCTATTGGAGAGCCCTGACGGGGGTGAAGTCTATTTTGATGACGTGCGTGTGGACAACCTTACCAAAAGGGCCATGATCGAACGCAGGCGCAGAGTCGGCATGATCTTCCAGAACTTCAACCTGTTCTCTTCGCGCAATGCGGAAGAGAACATCGCCTACCCCATGGAGATAAATGGGATGGGAAAAGATGTCATCAAGGCCAGAGTTAACGAGCTGCTTGCCCTAGTTGCCCTGGAGGGCAGGGGAAAGGCACCTATCAGTACCCTCAGTGGAGGCCAGAAGCAGAGGGTCGCCATAGCCAGGGCTCTGGCATGCAAACCCGATATTCTTTTCTGTGATGAAGCTACCAGTGCCCTAGATCCTCAGACTACCCATTCCATCCTTGACCTATTGAAGGAGATTCAGAAGAAGATGGCCCTCACAGTTGTCATGATAACCCATCAGATGGAAGTTGTCCGTGATGCCTGTGAGCAAGTGGCGGTCCTCGATGATGGCAAGGTTGTCGAACAAGGGTTTGTCACCGATATGTTTGTCAATCCTAGTAGTGATGTCACCAAAGAATTCCTAGCCCACCTTGTAGGAGTCGATGAAAGCTCTTCCCATCAGGACAAGATGGTACAATGGTCAAAGAAAATAGGAACCTATACCCTGCGCTTTCGTGGTGACACCACCGACCAACCAATCCTCAGTAGGATAAGCCGGGAACTTGGGGTTGAGTTTAATATTCGTGCAGGTGGTGTGCAGAAGGTCGGGGATGTGGAGATTGGAACAATGGTAGTAGATATAAGCGGTGATGAAGAAATAAAGCAAAAGACCATTGTAGCTTTAAAAAACCAAGGTGTCTTGGTGGAAGAGGAGGGTAAGCTATGAGCAAACTTTGGATGCTTGTCCTGACCTCGACTGGACAGACACTGAGCATGGTCTTCTTTTCCACGTTCTTTTCTCTGCTCATGGGTCTCCCCCTGGGAATCCTTCTTTCCATCACCTCAGGTGTGGAACAGGGGGGCATTATTCCCAAACCACTGCTCAATAATGTCCTGGGAAGGATAGTGAACGTGCTTCGCTCGTTCCCTTTTATCATCCTTATGATCTTGCTGTTTCCCCTTTCACGGATTTTAATCGGAACGAGTATCGGTACCACCGCTACTATCGTACCGTTGTCCATAGCGGCAGCGCCATTTGTTGCACGTGTCATTGAGACCGCGCTGAAGGAGGTGGATCCGGGGGTCGTTCAGGCCGCCCGCGCAATGGGATCCACCAACTGGCAAATTATTCGAAAAGTACTTATCCCGGAAGCCTTGCCCTCGCTTGTCAGCGGAGTGACGCTTACGATCATCAACCTCATCGGATACTCGGCAATGGCCGGTGCTATCGGGGGAGGAGGCTTGGGAGACCTTGCTATCCGCTACGGATACCAACGCTTCCGTGGAGACGTTATGGTTGTTGCTGTAATTATCATTCTGGTTCTCGTAGAGATTATCCAGGTGATCGGCAACAAGATCAGCTCACATCTGTTGGCCAAGCGCTGACACTATTGGTGCATACCTCTCACCTTAGCTGAGAGTAGGAGAAAATATGAAAAAAACTTTGACCATCGTTTTGGTAATCCTCGTGGCAGCAACCCTTTTCGCTGCCGGAACAAAGGAACAGTCCCCCACTAACGTCCTGACTGTTGGCGCGACCCCCGAGCCACACGCCGCATTTCTCAATCTTGTCGTTGAGGATCTCGCTGCCCAAGGCATCACCCTCAAAATCCGTGAGTTCACCGACTACGTGACCCCCAACGAAGCGTTGGAGACAGGCGAGCTTGATGCGAACTTCTTCCAGCATGTTCCTTACCTTGAGTCATTCAACAAAGACCGTGGCTATCACCTGGCAAACGCAGGTGGCGTCCATGTCGAGCCCTTTGCCCTCTACTCAAAGAAGTATACCGCTATCGGCGACTTCCCCCAGGGTGCGACCATTGCAATTCCCAATGATCCCACCAACGAAGGTCGTGCACTTCTCCTTTTGCAAAGTGCAGGCCTTCTCACCCTAGAAGCCAATGCAGGTCTTGAGGCAACTCCCATGGATATTGCCAAGAACCCCAAGGGCTTGAAGTTCCGTGAAATTGAAGCAGCCTCCCTTCCTCGCGTATTGCAGGATGTCGATGCAGCCATCATCAACGGCAACTACGCAATTCCTGCCGGCCTGATCGCAACTCGTGACGGCCTGTTGGTCGAAGGCTCTGAGAGCCCCTACGTCAACGTCGTGGCAGTCAAGGAAGGCAACGAGAACGATCCTCGTATCGTAGCACTGGTCAAGGCCCTCCGTGGGGAGAAGATCAAGGCCTATGTTGCCAAGAACTATGTCAACGGTGAGGTGGTTCTCGTAACCAAATAACCAATTTCCTTATAATTTTGGCCCTCCTTCCTTGTGTTGGAGGGCTTTTTGCATCAGAATACAAGACATACGGATATTTGCATACTTATGCAAACTTATTGCCATTTTATGCATAAATATGTATTATTGATCATTATATGGAGGATAGCATGAATACAGGAACGTTGCTCAAGGGAAGAAGCTTTCTCACGCTCAAAGACTATACGACTGAGGAGATTCACTATCTGCTGGATCTTGCCAAAGAGCTCAAGGCGAAGAAGTACAAGAAGCAGTACTCCAAAGACCTCGAAGGGGGTTTGCTGGAGGGAAAGAACATTGTCCTGATATTCGACAAGACCTCAACTCGTACCCGGTGTGCCTTTGAAGTCGCAGCCTTTGATGAAGGGGCCTCTGTCACCTTCCTTACAAATAGCCAGATGGGCAAGAAAGAGTCCATCGAGGATACTGCCCAAGTGCTGGGGCGGATGTATGATGGTATCGAGTATCGGGGCTTTGCTATGCAGATCGTCAAGGATCTGGCCCAGTACAGTGGAGTCCCTGTGTGGAACGGCCTCACCGATGATGACCACCCCACCCAGGTGCTTGCAGATTTCCTCACTGCAATGGAGCACACGGGAAAGCCATTGGACAAGATGAAGATGGCCTACATAGGCGATGGGAGGAACAACGTATCCAACGCCCTGATGATTGGAGCCGCCAAGGTAGGCATGCACTACAGCATAGGCTCCCCTAAGGAACTCTTTCCGGCAGAATCCCTTGTCGATGAACTTTCTCTAGCGGCTCAAGCCTCAGGATCAGTCATCTCCATGCATACCGATCCCTACGAAGCTGTGAAGGGTGCCGATATCATCTACACCGATATCTGGGTATCGATGGGAGAGGAGGACCAGACAGAAGGACGTATCGCCCTGCTGAAGGATTATCAGGTCACGATGGATCTTCTTCGTGCAAGTGGCAATGAGAAGGTGCTCTTTGAGCACTGCCTGCCATCATTCCATGACCTGAATACCACCGTTGCAAGACAAATACACTCCCAATATGGGCTTACTGAGCTTGAGGTCACTGATGAAGTCTTCAGGAGCAAGCATTCAGTGGTCTTTGATGAGGCTGAAAACAGGATGCATACTATCAAGGCAGTCATGGTTGCGACGATGAGTGACAAGCTCTAAAGAAGTTTAGTCCCACTCTAGCATTCTTTATTCATACACTGGGTCATTCTGATACGTTTTTATGGTCTTATGACTGTTCAATCGACCAGATTGACCCAGTGGTGTCTGGTGACTCTTGCTATTGGAATGAATTCGTGGAGTTGGTTGCTGCATATTCAGATAAATTGTATCAAATATTGGCTTTTAGTATAGATTTGATAAGTTGGCACGCTTTGTGCATATATATTAGTGAAACCCGAAAAGGGGATTACATATAGTAAGACACATGGAGGTGTACAAATGGCATATCTAACAACAAGGAACAATTATCGGACACCGATGGTATCGCCCTTCGATTCGCTCTTCAGCAATATGCTCGGCGACTGGGGTCTTACCTCATCGAAGATTCCTCCTGTAGACATTACCGAGACTGACAAGGCCTACATCGTTGAGGCCGAGCTTCCCGGATATAAGCAGGAAGATGTGAAGGTGAACATCGAGAAGCATGTGCTCAGACTCAGTTCTGCCCAACAGAGCACAAAGGAAGAGAAGGATGGGGATAAGGTTCTCATCTGTGAGAGAAAATCCCATAGCTTTGAACGTGCCTTCTCCCTTCCAGAGGATGTGGATGAGTCCAAGATTGAAGGTGAGTTCTCCAATGGAGTGCTTACGTTGACTCTTCCCAAAAAGGAAGTGGCGCAGCCCAAGAGCATTGAAGTAAAAATCAAATAATCAGATTGAGACAACCCATCCTGTACAGAAAGGCTCCGCATACATTGCGGAGCCTTTTTAGACAGGTTTTCATGCATTGTCTTCACCAGCTCTCCAGCAGCGAGAGAAAGAAGGCGACAGCCTTCTGCACATTGTCGGTATGTATCCTCTCATCAGGGGCGTGCATCCTGGCTACCTCGCTTCTATCCATCTGGGCGGGGGTGAAGCGGTATATGTGCTTACACAGATTCTGGTATCTGCGTGCATCGGTTGCCCCGAACATCAGATAGGAGGTGACAATGGCCTCTGGGAATGTTTTGGCTATGGTCGCCTTCACCAGGTCAAAAGCTTCTCCTGAAGCTGGGGATTCTTTGGAGGGTTCATCATAGCGGGTGACAGTGAGGGAGACCTCCTCATCAGAGATGACTGTCTTGAGATGTTTGAGAATACTCTGTCTGTCATCACCTGTCAGCACGCGTGAGTTGACCACTGCTGTGGCTGTTTGTGCTATGACATTGCTCTTGTCGCTAGCCTCGATCACAGTAGGAACGCTTGTGGTCCTGATGAGGGCGTTGAGGCTGGGGCTGTGGGAGAATATCAGCTTGATAAGGGGTTTTGTAAGCCAGAGATTGAGAAAGAGGAAGGCATAGGGGAAGGGAGCCTCTTGTCCTATGCTCCTGAGCATGGCCGCTACGGCCTTGGTAATCCTTGCCTCTTGCCTGCTTGTTTCGATGGCTGTCACTGCCTTTGCGATCTTTCCCAATGCTGTAGGCATCTGTGGGGTGGAAGAGTGTCCGGCTTCCCTGCTACAGCTCAGGCGTGTGTCCATGTACCCCTTCTCAGCAACCCCCACCACTGCAATGGGGCGCTCAATTCCTTTGATGTAGTTTTCTGAAACTACACCCCCTTCATCGAGAAGCAGGGAGAAGGAGAGGCCCATCCGTTCAAATTGCTCTGCGATGAGAGTCGCCCCCTTTCCTCCCCCATTCACCTCCTCATCACACCCGAAGGCGGCGTACCAGGTCCTCTTGGGTTTTTTGTCTCCCTGCAGCAACTGTTCAAAGGCTTCCAGGATGGCAATGAGCTGTAGCTTGCAGTCAAAGCTTCCCCGTCCCCAAACATAGCCATCTGCCAGGGTTTGTGCAAAGGGGGGATGAGTCCACTCTTCGGCGTTTGCCGGTACCACATCCTGGTGTGCTGTAAGCAGGGCGGGAAGAGCCTTCGTATCCTCTCCGATAAAACGGTAGATGAGGTTGTGTTTGGAGTCACTTGCTTGTTTCAGGTATTTTTTGCAGAGAGGGAAGGCCTCGTCAAGAAAGGTTTCGAATTGGGTGAACTGATCCCAGTCGGTTGTTCCCTCTTCACTTCCACTTACCGTCTTGTAGGCTATTGCCTGCTGTAATTTCTGTACGGCTTCTTTTGCATCAGGAAGTGAGGCCGGAGGAGGTTTCTCATGGTTTTTCTGTCTGAGGACAAGGGTTCTTGCAATACTTATCACTATAAGTATGAGAATAAGTACCAAGAGTATGTATATAAGAAGCATAAAAACCTCTCTGCAATATAGTGTTTTTTACAGTATAATGGTATATTGTAATATAACAATAGCGTACAGATAGGTTTAGGGAGATTTTACACCATGCCCAAGAAGATTGACCACGAGGAAAGAAAGGAAAAGATACTGCAGACCGCTCTAAAAGTATTCGGTCGTGAAGGGTATCGTGATTCTAACCTCTCTCTCATTGCACAGGAGTGTGGGATTTCCCGGCCAACCATCTACCAGTATTTCAAGGACAAGGAAGAGATCTACTACTATGCGGTAAAGCTGGTTACCGGACGCATGTTTGCAAAGTACGCAACCCTCGCCTGGTCATCTGAAGACAACTACATGGATAGGATCAAGAAGATCTGCTCTGAGATCATGGATACCGCTACCGCCCATGAGGACGAGCTGACCTCCCTTGTCGATGTCATGCTGCAGATGAAGAAGGAAGGCCGTGACTTCAACGAGATAGTGATGAGAAGGACAGCCAAGCTTACCATCCTTTTCAAGCGCCTCTTGCGCATCGGCATCAATAGTGGTGATATCATCGAGTGCGACATAAACAAGGTCGCCAACCATATCCTGTTGCTTCTGGAGTCCTCCTGCTTCCAGGTGGCATTTCTGGATACTTTTGAGATGACCCTTTCCAAGGAGCTGATCGCCAACTATCTGGAGTTCTTCAAGGCATGGCCAAAAACTACACCGGTCATAAGCCGTTCCTAGTCGACAGAACAATTTAGCAGTATATTCAGTATGTACAGGATAAGGCCCCGAGGGGCCTGTTGCCTCATATCCCCATAGTGAGGAAAACATATGAATATAGACAAAATGACCATCAAGCTTCGTCAGGCAGTCGGTGATGCCGACATCCTGGCGAATGAACGGGGGAGTGCGGAGATAACAAGCGAACACCTCCTTCTCGCCCTGCTCAACCAGAAAGAGGGATTGCTCGCCCCGCTTTTCGAGAGGTTGGGAGTTCCCCCCAAGCAAGTGCAGACCGCTCTGGATACCCTTGCCGACAAGCTTCCCAAAGCCTACGGAGGCAGTGTTAATCGCACCATATCCGCTTCCTTGGGGAACCAGCTCTATGCAGCTGACAAGATAGCCGCAGAGTTCAAGGATGGGTTTCTCAGTGCAGAGCATGTGCTGCTTGCCATCATCGATGACCCCTGTCCTGCCAGCAAGGCACTGAAAAACCTGGGGGTTACCCGCGACGGCATTATGCAGGCATTGCAGAGCATCAGAGGCAATCAGACCATAGACAGTGAAGATCCGGAGAGCCGCTACCAGGCCTTGGAGAAATACTGCAAGGACATGACCGCCCTTTCCCGTCTGGGAAAGCTCGACCCTGTCATCGGTCGTGATGAGGAGATCAGGCGCGTGATGCAGGTGCTTTCCAGAAGGACCAAGAATAACCCGGTTCTCATTGGTGAGCCTGGAGTGGGAAAGACCGCCATCGTCGAAGGCCTCGCCCAACGAATCACTCGAGGCGATGTCCCCGAGTCCCTGAAGAACAAGCGCATCTTGTCCCTTGATGTGGGAGCGTTGGTTGCAGGGGCAAAGTTCCGTGGGGAGTTTGAGGAGAGGCTGAAAGCTGTCGTCAAGGAAGTGACCAGCAGTGAAGGTTCAATTATCCTCTTCATCGACGAACTACATACCATCGTGGGAGCTGGGGCAAGTGAAGGCTCTACCGATGCGTCGAATCTCATCAAGCCCGCCTTGGCACGGGGAGAACTTCATGCAATAGGTGCCACTACGCTTGATGAGTACCGCAAGTACATTGAGGTGGACAAAGCCTTGGAGCGAAGGTTCCAGCCGGTCTATACCAATGAGCCCTCTGTTGAGAGCACCATAGCCATATTGAGAGGTCTCAAGGAACGCTATGAGGTGCACCATGGGGTGCGCATCAAGGATGAGGCCCTTGTTGCTGCTGCTACCATGAGTAACCGCTACATCACCAACCGGTTCCTCCCGGACAAGGCCATCGACCTGATTGATGAGGCCGCCAGCCAGTTGAAGATGGAGATTGAGAGCCAGCCCGAGGAGCTCGACCAGGTCGAACGCAAGATCCTGCAGCTCAACATTGAAGAGCAGGCACTCACCCGAGAGACTGATGAGGCCAGCCTTGAAAGGCTGAAAAAAATCAGAAATGAGGTAAGTTTTCTGAAGGGCAAACGGGACAGCATGCAACTGCAGTGGGGCAATGAGCGCAACGCCATCGCTTTGTTGAGGGAGAAGAAGGCAAGCTTGGAAAAGCTGAAGGTAGAGGAGCAGCAGGCTGAGCGTGAAGGCGACCTTGCGAAGGCCGCTCAGATCAAGCATGGCTCGATCCCTGCCCTGGTCAAGGAGATTGAACAGCAGAGCTCCCTTTTGGCACAAGGTCAGATTGACGGAAAGCAGATGCTCCGAGAAGAGGTCACCGAAGATGACATTGCCAGAATCGTCAGCAACTGGACAGGAGTGCCTGTAGCCAAGATGAAAGGCAGCGAGATGCAGAAATATCTGCAGCTTGAAAAGACCCTTTCTGAACAGGTTGTCGGACAGAGAGAAGCAATTACAGCCCTCTCTGATGCTATCAGGCGTAACAAGGCCGGAATCGGAGATGAGAGAAGGCCGTTGGGTAGTTTCCTCTTTGCAGGCCCCACTGGGGTAGGGAAGACCCTCCTGGCAAAGGTGTTGGCCTCATTCCTCTTTGATGATGAGAAGGCCCTTACCCGCATTGATATGAGTGAGTATATGGAGAAGTACTCTGTGAGTCGCCTTATCGGAGCCCCTCCGGGGTATGTGGGATACGACCAGGGAGGACAGCTGACTGAAGTGGTCAGGAGAAGGCCCTATTCGGTCATCCTGTTTGATGAGATCGAGAAGGCGCACCCGGATGTCTTTAACGTCCTGTTGCAGCTGTTGGATGACGGGCGGCTTACCGATGGCCAGGGTAGGGTCGTAGACTTTACCAACACTGTGATCATCCTGACCAGCAATCTGGGAAGCTCCCTTCTTCTGCAGCCTCAGGATGTAGAACGGGCACGCAAGGATGTGCTTGCCATAATCCATGACTCCTTCAAGCCGGAGTTCATCAACCGTCTTGATGAGATCATCATCTTTGAGGGCCTTGGTCCCGATCAGATCAAGAGGATTGTGAGCATGCAGCTCAAACAGCTGGCCCAACGCCTCCAAAGACGTGGGTATACCTTGGAGTGGGATGATGATGTGGTGGACTTGGTCTTCAAGGATGGTTTTGATGCCTCCTTCGGAGCACGTCCTGTGAAGCGAGCCATCCAGAGGCTGGTGGAGAATCCCCTCTCTGTGCAGTTGCTCACAGGGGAATTCGCGCCAGGTGTCGCGATCCGCCTGACTAGGGAAGGCGATAAGGTTGTGGCTCTCAAGGCTCAGGGTGCATAAGAAGTTCTGTATATGCGTGTATTGTATCGATGTCGCGGACAAAGGCCTCGTCATCGACAATACACCTCTCTACGTGGAAATCCTGTAGCAGGCCATGCATGGTGAAAGGAATTGATTGTTCCAGTATCTGAGCCTTGAAGCTTGCCCTCAGAAGTACAGGATGGCCTATCTGGCCCCTATAGAGCGGACGCAGTGCCTCGGATGAGGTGAAGCTTCTGGCGAGGAGATGGTAGTGGGATGCCTTGATCAGGGGCATGTCGGATAGGGAGATGAAGAAGTCCTCACCATCACGAAGGGCCTTCGCCCCCACCAGCGTTGAAGATCCCTGGCCTAGGGCATAGTTCTTGTTGAAGGTTACCAGGAGATTCGGGCAGGCAAACGGCAGGAGAGCCTGCTTGATCTCTGCTTGCCTGAAGCCGGTCACTACAATCGTATAGAGCCCTGCCAGAAGTGATTGCTCTACAGCGTGTGCGATGATCGGTTGCCCTTTGTAAGGAAGCAAGAGTTTCTCACCCCCGCTTCTCTTCCCTAATCCTGCTGCAAGAAGGATGTTTTGCATATTCGTTCCTTGTCCTAGTCTTTCTTACGTATTATACTCCTATCCATTATGTTTGCCACCTATATCAACTGTCTTACCGTCATACTCGGATCCCTGATAGGGTTATTTTTCAAGAACCGGCTGAAAAGCTCCTACAAGGAGGTGGTGTTCACCTCCTCGGGGCTGATCACCTTGGTCATCGGAATCTCCATGGCGATGCAGACCGGTTCATTTCTCATTCTTATCTTCTCCACCATACTGGGAGGGTTTGTAGGGTATGCCCTCTCCATTGAGGACGGGGTGCTCTCTTTGGGTACTTGGATCGAATCAAAGCTTGGAAAGAAGCATGGTGATGAGCAAGCTGCAAAGAATTTTGCCCTGGGCTTTCTCAATGCTTCCCTGCTGTTCTGTTCAGGGGCCATGACGGTTGTCGGATCCATCCAGGCAGGAACCACCGGGGATTACCAGCTGCTGTTGGTGAAGTCGGTCATGGATGGTTGTATGGCGATCATCTTCAGCGCTGTCTACGGTCCTGGAGTCATGGCGAGTGCTCTGGTCATCCTGGTGTACCAGGGTTTCTTTACCTTGGCCGGCGGTTTTATCTCCCCCATTTTAGGAGAAGCTGGCATTACCGAGCTGTCTGCAGTTGGGGGAGTGCTTTTGATGATGATTGGTCTGGGGTTATTGGACATACGGAAAAGCAAGACAGGGAATTTCTTGCCGGCGATGCTGATAGCACCTGTGTTGGCTATACTCTCCCCCTATGTGGTGATGCTTTTTTCCTTTGTCGGGATCTAGGGTCTTTTATGCATGTACGTGAGCAGCCTGTAGACTATATCCTGTTCTTCCGTATTGAGGGCTGATACCATCTTCATGATGGCCTTGAACCTTGGGAAATGGTTTTCAGCTACTTCCTCGTCGTCTGAGGGTTCCCAATCCAAACCATACTCAAGGTTTTCAATGTTCAGCCCTGTCTGCTCGGTCAGTTTCAGCAGCACTTCCATCGGTGGGCGCCGATCGTTGTGAATCCAGCTGGATAAGGTGCTTCTCTTAACATCGAGCATCGTGGCAAGTTCTACCACACTCGGCGATCCCAATAGGGTTATTACGCGGTCCCAGAAATTTTGCATGGTATGAATATACCAGTATTTTTCTTGAGATTGCTAAAAATGCGTCATAAATCTCAAAAATTTATCATATTAATCCTATCTGCTTGCACATGCTGCAGATAGGATTTCTCTTCTGCCAGTATTATGGCATATTTGAAGAGTATTGCCACAAATCAAGAGAGCAGATCCCGAAAGGGGCCTGCTCTCTTCTCTGGTTATAGACTGGTATGACTGTTTTCTTATTTCTTCATTGCATCCTGCAGTGCAGTCTCAACGCCATTGCCCCGTTTTACTGGGCATTTCTTGAGATTCCAGATATCGTTGGCATATTCGCTGATCGTCCGGTCACTGGAGAATTTCCCACTGGAGGCTATGTTGATGATCGCCTTGCGGTTCCATGCATCCTGATCGTCCTTGTACAGGTCTCGTGCGCTCTTGTGCGCATCTGCATACATGCGCAGGTCTGCAAAGTGGAAGTACTTGTCCCCACCTTCAAAGAGACTGTTGCGCAGAGGCTCAAAGATATTGGGTTCGTTAACATTGAAGTATCCGGTAGTGAGGAGCTGGACTGCATCCTTGATCTCCTTGTCCTTCATTACCCAGGCAAAGGGGTCATATCCCTGTTGGCCAAGTTTGGCGATCTCCTCCTCCGTATGGCCGAAGATGAACATGTTCTCCTTGCCTGCTTCCTCTGCTATCTCCACATTGGCCCCGTCCATCGTTCCGATGGTCAAAGCTCCGTTACACATGAACTTCATGTTTCCTGTTCCTGAGGCCTCTGTTCCGGCAGTGGAAATCTGTTCGGAAAGGTCGGTTGCAGGAATGATGCTCTCTGCCATGGTCACCCTGTAGTTTGGCATGAAATGTACGCTAAGGAGCTTGTTTGCCACCTTGTCGGAATTGATGACATTGGCAATGTTGTTGATAAGCTTGATGATGAGTTTCGCATTGACATAGCCTGGGGCTGCCTTGCCCCCAAAGAGGAAGGTCATCGGGGCCATGCCCTTGGTGGCTTGCCCTCCCTTTTTGATGTCGTTGTAGATCAGCATAATGTTCAGCGCATTCAGCAGCTGGCGCTTGTACTCGTGGATGCGTTTCACCTGGACATCAAAGATGGTGTTGGGATCGATGCGCATATCACAATCCTTCCTGAGGAAGGCTGCCGCCCGGATCTTGTTCTCCTGCTTGATCTTCGCAAAGTCAGCGACAAAACCGCTGTCGGTTGCAAAGGGGGCAAGCTTGGAGATCTGGCTGTAGTCTGTAATCCATCCATCACCGATGGCCTCGGTTATCTTCTCTGCCAGGCGAGGGTTCGAATCAAGTAACCAACGACGCTGGGTTATCCCGTTTGTCTTGTTGTTGAACCTGTCTGGGTAGATGGTGTTGAACTGTGGGAACATCTCCCGCTTGAGCAACTCTGAGTGGAGGGCTGCAACTCCGTTGGTGCTGTGGCTACCGATGATGGCAAGGTTAGCCATGCGCACCTGCTTGGGATTCGATTCCTCTATGATGCTGATCTTTCTGAGCACCTGGGGTTGCAGGGGAAAGAAGGATACGGCGCTCTGCATGAACCTGTGGTTGATCTCGTAGATGATCTGCATATGCCTGGGTAGGATGGACTGCAACATCGGCAAGGACCACTTCTCCAGAGCTTCGGGCATGAGTGTATGGTTGGTGTATCCCATCACGCTGTTGGTGATTGCCCATGCCTCATCCCAGGGAAGGTTCTCTTCATCCAAAAGGATGCGCATCATCTCAGGGATAGCCAGCGAGGGGTGGGTGTCATTGAGCTGGATTGCGTTGAAGTCAGCTAACTCAGACCATTTGTAGTTCCCCCGTTTGAAGGTCCTGATGATATCTGCAAGCGAACAGGCGACAAAGAAGTACTGCTGCTTCAGGCGAAGCTCCTTGCCCATATAGAGGGTATCGTTGGGATATAGGACCTGTGAGAGGTTCTCTGCAGATATCTTCGACCGTACCGCTTCGGTATAGTCGCCTTCGTTGAACTCATGGAAATCAAACTCGTCAGGACTTTTTGCAGACCAGAGCCTGAGGGTGTTCACTGTCTTGCAGCCGTAGCCGATGATCGGCATGTCGTATGCGACACCTATGACCTGCTCACCTCCGATCCACTTGAAGTTGTCTCTTCCCTTTTCATGGATGAGACGGACTTCCCCACCAAACTGTACGGTGAATGCGACATCATGACGCTCTATTTCCCAGGGATTACCGTACCTGAGCCAGTTATCGGGCTGTTCGACCTGCCATCCGTTTTTTATCTGCTGGCGGAAAATGCCATAGTTGTAGCGGATGCCATAGCCATAGGCGGGATACTCCAGAGTTGCCAGCGAGTCGAGAAAGCAGGCTGCCAATCTTCCCAGCCCTCCGTTTCCGAGCCCGGCATCATGTTCTATGTCAGCTAGCTCCTCGTAGGTGTAGCCAAGGGAGGAGAGGGCTTCTTTCAGTTCATCCTCTATACCCAGGTTGATGACGTTGTTGGTCATTGCCCTTCCCATGAGAAACTCAAGGGAGAGATAGCTGACCCGTTTGGCATTCTGGTTGGTCTGGGTTTTTCTGCTTAGGTTCCACTGATGGATAATCCTGTCTCGAATGGTGAGGGCAAGGGCTGTAAATCTGTCCTCTTGTGTGGTATGAAATAGATCTGCATCTTGGCTATATTTGAGATGTTCGGCAAAATCCTGTGCCAGTTCAGGGGGTGTATGGCCGAATCGGGCATTCAGTTTGTCTTTCATGGGAAGAACTCCTTATACATAGTATACTTGGTCAGATAAAACTATATACGAATGAAAGGTTATGGGCAACTGGCTACATATTGCGGACGAAAATGATTGGTGCGTATTGACAAATTATTCTAGCTCTGGTAAGTTTGCTTCTGCACGTCAGAGGTATGTTTCTTGAGAGATTTTCTGTTGTGTTGCCAATGCCCTTGTAGCTCAGTATGGCAGAGCACCACCATGGTAAGGTGGGGGTCAACGGTTCAAATCCGTTCGAGGGCTCTTTTTTTTCTCATTCCCAACTGGGAGGAGAGCAGGGTGAATACTCACCGAGGAGCATCAGATGGGTGAAACAAAGAAAAAAGGTCCCGTAGAGAAAATTGCTCTGCAGTGCACCGAATGTAAACAAAAGAACTATACGACTGAGAAGAATCGTCGTAATACGCAAGGTAAGCTCGAGTTGAACAAGTATTGTCCTTTTGAGCGTAAGCACACCTTGCATCGCGAAGCGAAGATTAAATAAGTCCGAAAGGACTTTGTATCGAGAAGCAAATAGGCCAGTAGCTCCAATTGGTAGAGCGCTGGTCTCCAAAACCGGATGTTGAGGGTTCGAATCCTTCCTGGCCTGTCTGCTTCTTGATTTTTCTACCCCCAAAGGAGACTTTACATGAAGAAACTGTTCAAGTATTTCAAGGAGTCGCACCAGGAACTTAAGAAAGTTGTCTGGCCCTCCCGTGAAGCCGTTGTCTCTTCCACTAAGGTCGTACTGGTTTCCACTGTGATCGTCGCAGTATTCCTTGGATTGGTTGATTTTCTTCTTCTCAAGGGTATACTATTCATCTTTTAGGACGGTGTCATGGCAAAGGGCTGGTACGTAGTACATACATATTCTGGGTATGAACAGAAAATTGAACGCATCATAAACAAGATGCGAGAGACTGATGTGGATTTTAGCATGGTCTGCACAGACGTCAAGGTTCCGTTCGAAACCCTTGTTGAAGTCAAGGATGGGGTCCGTCGCGATGTAAAGCGAAAGATTCTCCCTGGCTATATTCTCGTCGAGCTCGACTTGCCTGAAAACAGCTGGAAAACCTGGTGTTCCCACATTAAGAGGATACAGGGCGTGACCGGTTTTGTTACCCCCAATGACAGTGTGATGCCCAAGCCGCTGACTGCCGGCGAGGTAAAAGGGATTTTTCAGAAGACAGGTGATTTGCCTGCTGAAAAGGTCTTTAAGCCAAAACAGACATTTGCCGTTGGAGAACAGGTTCGTATTGTTGAAGGACCCTTTGATACCTTTACCGGTGTCATTGAGGAGGTGAACCTGGACAAGGCCCGCATGCGAGTGAGCGTCGGGATTTTCGGTCGGTCCACTCCTGTTGAGGTGGATTTCCTTCAGGTAGAAAAGATTCTCTAGGAGTTTGGGACTGGACTCCACGAGAGTAAGGTAGAGCGTTTTTTTACAACAAGTCCACTAATTCATGGAAATACTCCCTCATATGTTTATGAGGTGGGAGCCTGATCGTATGACAGGCGTTAAAACCAGCGCGAACCCCGATTATCCGCCAGCTCAGGCAGGGTGTCGCGTAAGGAGAGAAACATGGCAAAGAAAAAGGTAACTGCGGTAATCAAGCTGCAGTGTCCTGCCCAGAAGGCTACGCCGGCACCCCCAATCGGGCCCGCGCTTGGACCTCATGGTGTCAGTGCCCCAAAGTTTGTTCAGGAGTTCAACGACAAGACGAAGAACTATGAACCTGGACTCATTCTTCCAGTCATCATCACTGTGTACGCGGATAAGAGCTTTACTTTTATCCTGAAGACACCTCCTGCCGCTGTGCTAATAAAAAAGGCACTTGGCGTCACCAAGGGAAGTGGTACACCTAACAAGACTAAGATTGGCAAGCTCACACAGGACCAACTTACCGAGATTGCAAAGACCAAGCTTGAGGATCTCAATGCCAATGACATTGATGCTGCCAAGAAGATTGTTGCAGGAACCGCTCGAAGCATGGGCGTAGAGGTGGAGCAGTAAGATGAAACACGGAAAGAAATATCGCGAAAGTATTAAAAAGATCGACCGTGAGAAGTTGTACTCCTTCGATGAAGCCTCAGCTCTTGTCAAGGATGTTGCCTTTGCAAAGTTCGACGAAACTGTCGAGATTTCTGTAAAGCTCACCCTCAAGAAGAGCCAGAGTGTCCGTGACACTGTAGTGCTTCCCAACCAGTTCTCCGCACAAAAGCGCGTCCTCGTTTTCGCCAAGGGTGAAAAGGCTCAGGAAGCTCTTGATGCCGGTGCTACCTATGTTGGAGACAGCGAGCTCATCGAGAAGATTCGTGGCGGTTGGATGGATTTTGACGTGGCAGTGGCTACTCCTGACATGATGAAGGACGTCGGTCGTTTGGGACCCATTCTCGGGCGCAGAGGCCTTATGCCGAACCCCAAGACTCAGACTGTAACCTTTGACTTGAAGGGTGCCCTTGAAGAGCTGACCAAAGGTCGTGTCGAGTTCCGTTCTGACAAGACTGGTGTTGTACACCTTGGCGTTGGTAAAGTTTCCATGGAGAGTGCAAAAGTTAGTGAAAACGCTCGTGCAGTTGTCAAGGAAATCATCCGCAAGAAGCCATCTGATGCAAAGGCAGACTTCTTGGTTAGTGTAGCTCTTTCCTCCACGATGGGCCCTGGTGTCCATGTAAACGTGAAGGATCTGACGCCTTCGGCAAACTAGGAGAAGTAGATTATGGATTATAAAACTCGTATCACACCCGCCAAGGAAGAAGCCGTAAAAGCTCTGAAAGATGAGTTTGCCCAGTACACTGGGTACATCTTCACCGACTACCGCGGGATGACCGTAGAACAGATAACTACACTTCGCAGAAACCTCCTGAAGAAGGACGCTGCTTACCGTGTTGTCAAGAACAGGTTTGCCAAGATTGCCCTTTCACAGCTTGACAGGAAATCCGATGACCAGCTTGTCGGACCGACTGCCATTGCGTTGGTTCGCGGTGATGAGGCTAACGTTGTTGCCAAGGATCTGTTCCAGGCTGCCAAAGATGGCGCACCCCTTATTGTGAAGGGTGCCCTGTTTGACGGATCATTCATGACTGCCGATGAGGTTGAGGCTTTCAGCAAGTTGCCAACTAGGCTTGAACTGATCTCAATGTTGATGGGTACCATGAAGGCCCCTGTACAGAAGCTAGCAGCAACCCTGCTTGCATATGTGGAAAATCAAGGTGGCGCAGCAGTTGAAGAAGCTGCACCAGTTGTCGAAGAGAACTAAACACAGTCCTAGTCTTCACTCGTAACCTGCTATGACTGTGCAGTATATACAATTCTAAGGAGAAGGTAATATGGCTACTAAAGAAGAAATTTTGGAATCTATCGCAAACATGTCCGTCATGGAAGTCGCTGACTTGATCAAGATGATGGAAGAGAAGTTTGGTGTTGTTGCAGCAGCCGCTGCCGCCGGCCCAGCTGCTGGTCCTGCTGCTGAAGCTGTTGAAGAGCCCACCGAATTCAACGTTATCCTCGTCGCTTGTGATCCTACCAAGAAGATTGCAGCTATCAAGGAAGTCCGCGCCCTTACCGGTCTTGGCCTCAAAGAAGCCAAGGAATTGGTTGAGGCTGGAAATGCAGTCATCAAGGAAAGTGTCAGCAAGGCTGATGCCGAAGCAGTCAAGGAAAAGCTTATCGCCGCCAGTTGCACTGTCGAGATCAAGCCTGTTGACTAACCTTATGTGTGGGGACCTGCCCCTCTTGGGTCAGGGCCCTGCTCCTGTTTTTTGTAAGCGGGTATAAAAGCCCGATTAATTGAGCCACCGGATAGACACCGGTGGCCTGTTGTGTCTTTCGTTTCCCTCTGTCGAAGGGGGGATTCTGTCTGTTTCTCAATTGACTCTGGAGGGTACATGATGGTTGCCAAAGGCAAATCCATAACACGCACGTACATCGGTTCTGATTTCCAAGAAGTCTGTGAACTGCCCAACCTTATCGGGATTCAGCTTGATTCCTATGAGAGATTTCTACAGCTTGAACGCTTCAAGCAGGGTTTGCCCCCTGAAACTGCGTCAGGTCTTGAAGAAGTCTTCCAAGCTACGTTTCCGATAGATAGCCCTAATGGTGAGATGCGTCTCGCCTACAAGGGGTACACCATTGATTATGATAACATCAAGTTCAGTGAAACCGAGTGCAAGAAAAAGGGCCGCTCCTACAGTGTGCCTATCAAAGTCACGATCAGCCTTGAATTTTCCACTGGTGAGATGAGGGAGAAGGAGATCTTCTTTGGGGATATCCCCATGATGACAGATCGCGGTACCTTTATCATCAATGGAGCCGAACGTGTCGTAGTGAGTCAGATTCATCGCTCCCCTGGAGTAATTTTTTCCAATGATAAGGATGTGTACTCTTCGAGAATCATTCCCTATCGTGGATCCTGGCTTGAATTTGAAATCGATGATAAGAAGCATCTGATCTTCACAAAGATTGATCGCAAGAAGCGTATCCTCGGAACGCTCTTTTTGCGGGCGATCGGGTTTGACACCCGTGAGAAGATCATTGAGCAGTTTTATAAGGGTGAGGTTGTGGAGATCGCCGATGACGGTGATTTGAAATCCAGCCTTGAGAACCGCTACCTATACAAAGATGTCTATGCAGTTGTCGACAAGGCGAACAAGAAAGTACTTCGTGCCGGGGACAAGTTGCATGCCCATGAGATCGATGAGATGCTTGCGTTGAAAGTCAGTAGCCTCCATCTGATCAACATGCGCGACAAGGATTCCTTGCACAGCGATATGATTCTCAACTGTTTTGAGATTGAGGATGCAAAATATACCCGTGAGGGATATGACGAACCGACCAAGGAAGATGTGCTCAGCCCTATCTTCAGTGTCCTTATGCCCGGTGAGATGATCGCCATCGAACGGGCGGAGAGAGACCTTCCTGACATGTTCTTCTCAAGTCGCAGGTATGACCTCGGCTCGGTCGGCCGGTATAAGTTCAACAAGAAGTTTGGCACAGGTTCGGAAGAAGAGGAGGAGAATGCCTCCACCGACCTCACTGTCCTGACCACCGCAGATATAGTCAACACGATGGGATTCCTTATCAAGGTCTTCATTCGTGAGCAAAACGTCGATGACATCGACCATCTCGGTAACAGGCGTGTACGTTCAGTTGGCGAGCTCCTGCAGAATGCACTGAAAAGTGCGTTTGCACGCATGGAGCGCATTGCCAAGGAGCGGATGAACCTTGAGACCGGTAGCGTAAAGCCCCAGGATCTGATCTCCATCAAACCGATTGTGGCCGCCGTGAAGGAATTCTTCGGTAGTAGCCAGCTCTCGCAGTTCATGGATCAGGTTAACCCGCTTGCTGAGCTTACTCACAAGAGAAGGCTCAATGCGCTCGGACCTGGAGGTCTTTCAAGAGACCGTGCAGGCTTTGAGGTTCGTGACGTTCACTACACCCACTATGGGCGTATCTGTCCTATTGAGACTCCTGAAGGTCCGAATATCGGTCTTATTGTCTCCTTGGCCAACTACACCAGAGTAAACCAGCATGGGTTCCTTGAATCCCCCTACCGCAGAGTTCTTGATGGTGTCGTTTCCAAGCAGTACAGGTTCCTTGATGCCAATGATGAGGAGAAGTTCTTCATCGCACAGGCTTCTGCAAAATTAGATGATGAAGGCAGGTTCCAAGATAAGGAAATTCCTGTGAGGCATAGTGGAGACTATTCTACAAAACCCCCTTCAGAAATCCGTTATATGGACGTTTCTCCCAAGCAGGTCATCAGTGTCGCAGCCTCTCTCATCCCGTTCCTTGAGCATGATGATGCCAACCGTGCCCTGATGGGTTCGAACATGCAGAGGCAGGCAGTTCCTCTGGAATTCCCAGAGGCTCCTCGTGTAGGAACCGGAATGGAGAGCAAGACCGCCTATGATAGCGGTGTACTCGTCAAGGCTGCCAAGGCTGGGACTGTCACCTATGTGAGTTCGGACAAGGTTGTCATCCAAGAGGATGATGCCGCTATTGAGGGTCAGGTGAGAACCTATCCCATCCAGAAGTTCCAGCGGACTAACCAGGACACCTGTTTCAACCAGAAACCGATCGTCAGCGTTGGTCAGCATGTGGCCTCTGGTGAGGTTCTTGCTGATGGACCTGCAACCCAGGACGGGGATCTCGCCCTTGGGCGTAATATCCTCGTTGGATTCGTTCCTTGGAATGGGTATAACTATGAGGATGCGGTCCTCATCAGTGAGCGTGTCGTCAAGGATGACATTTTCACCTCCGTACATATCAAGGAGTTCTCAACCGATATCCGTGAGACCAAGCTCGGACCTGAGAAACTCACCAGGGATATTCCAAATACAAGCGAGAAGATGCTTGAGCAACTTGATGAGGATGGAATTGTCCGCATCGGGACTATGGTCAAGCCCGGCTCTATCCTTGTCGGTAAGGTAACCCCCAAGAGTGAGAGTGATACGACCCCCGAGTTCAAGCTGCTCAACTCCATCTTTGGTGAAAAGGCCAAGGAAGTGAGAGACACCTCCTTGAAAGTGCCCCATGGCACCGAAGGGACGGTCATCGATATCCAGAGGCTCAAGCGTAGCAACAATGACGAGCTTCCCCCTGGTGTAGAAGAGACCGTGAAGGTCCTGCTTGCAACCAAGCGCAAGCTGAGACAGGGCGATAAGATGGCAGGACGCCATGGTAACAAGGGTGTTGTCAGCCGGATTCTT
This sequence comes from Sphaerochaeta sp., assembly GCA_048264225.1. Taxonomy (GTDB): domain Bacteria; phylum Spirochaetota; class Spirochaetia; order Sphaerochaetales; family Sphaerochaetaceae; genus Sphaerochaeta. The sequence continues at coordinate 58,209 of JBLXDK010000017.1, read as the reverse complement.
CCTGAAGAGGATATGCCATACATGGAAGATGGGACTCCCCTTGATGTCTGTCTCAACCCGTTGGGTGTTCCTTCTCGAATGAACATCGGCCAGTTGATGGAGACCCAGCTCGGTTGGGCCGCTGTCAAGCTTGACAAATGGTATTCGACTCCTGTCTTCCAGAGCGCTTCGATGGATCAGATCGAGGAGAAGATGCGGGAAGCCGGACTTCCGGAGAACGCCAAGACTGTGCTGTACAATGGCCATACCGGTGTTCCCTTTGTGAATCCTGTTTTCTGTGGATATATCTACTACCTTAAGCTGCACCACCTTGTAGATGACAAGATGCATGCTCGTTCCACCGGTCCCTACTCGCTGGTAACCCAGCAGCCTCTTGGCGGTAAGGCCCAGTTTGGTGGTCAGAGACTCGGAGAGATGGAAGTGTGGGCCCTTGAGGCGTATGGCGCTGCCAACACCTTGCAGGAACTGCTTACCATCAAGAGTGATGACATGAACGGTCGTGTGAAGATTTATGAGAGTATCGTCAAGGGAGAACCCGCAACCACCGCTGGAATGCCTGAGGCATTCAATGTGTTGGTCCAGGAGATCCGTGGCCTGGCTTTGGATATGTCTGTGTATGACTCCAACGGCAAGCAGGTTCCTTTGACCGAAAGAGATGAAGAGTTAATCGCCAAACAGTCGAAAGGCTCCCTCAACTAATCAGGAGAAGTACGGATGAAGGAAATTCAGGATTTCGATAGCATCATGATAAAGCTGGCTTCACCAGAGCAGATCAAGGATTGGTCGTATGGTGAAGTGAAGAAGCCCGAGACAATAAACTACCGAACGCTTCGACCCGAGAGGGATGGTCTGTTCTGTGAAAAGATATTCGGCACCACCAAGGAGTGGGAGTGCTACTGCGGAAAGTTCAAATCTATCCGCTATAAGGGTGTAATCTGTGACCGCTGTGGTGTTGAAGTAACCAACACCAAGGTTCGTCGCGAACGCATGGGTCATATTACCCTTGCAGCCCCTGTCTCCCATATCTGGTACTACCGCTCTGTCCCCTCCAGAATGAGCATGTTGTTGGATATTACCCGCAACTCCTTGCAGAGCGTTCTCTATTATGAGAAGTATGTGGTCATAAATGCAGGGGATACCAGCCTCAAGGCAAAGCAACTGCTGAGCGAAGAGGAGTACTGGGAAGCCCGTGAGCAGTACGGTGACTCCTTTGAGGCCGGCATGGGTGCGGAGGCTGTACGTAAGCTTCTTATCAACCTTGACCTTGAGGAGCTTTCTCGCGATCTTCGCGAACAGATGCGCCAGAAGGCTGACAAGGCTGACAAGCGTCTGCTCAAGAGAATAGAGGTCTGTGAGAACTTCCGCGACAGTGGCAACAAGCCCGAGTGGATGATACTCACCGTCATTCCTGTCATCCCACCAGATCTGAGGCCCATGGTCCAGCTCGATGGCGGCAGGTTTGCAACCAGTGACCTCAACGACCTGTACCGTCGTTGTATCAATAGAAACAATCGTCTCGACCGTCTGGTCAAGCTCAATGCTCCTGACATCATTATCCGTAATGAGAAGAGGATGCTGCAGGAAGCCGTGGACGCCCTGTTTGACAATTCAAAGCGCAAGCGTGTTGTCAAGGGTGCTTCCAACAGGCCCCTCAAGAGCCTCTCTGACATGCTCAAGGGCAAGCAGGGCCGTTTCAGGCAGAACTTGCTCGGTAAGCGTGTAGACTACTCAGGTCGTTCGGTAATTGTAGTAGGACCGGAATTGAGGATGCACCAGTGTGGTCTGCCCTCAAAGATGGCCTTGGAACTCTATAAGCCCTTCATTATGAAGAAGCTGGTTCAGGACGGTGTGGTATACAACATCAAGAAGGCGAAGAGCCTTGTTGAGGAAGAGACCGATGCAGTCTGGTCCATCCTCGATGACGTGGTCAGGGAGCACCCTGTGCTTCTTAACCGCGCACCTACACTTCACCGACTCGGTATCCAGGCTTTCGATCCTGTCCTGGTAGATGGCAAGGCCATCAAACTGCATCCCCTCGTATGTCATGCCTACAACGCTGACTTTGACGGGGACCAGATGGCTGTGCACGTTCCGCTGACCCATGCAGCCCAGCTTGAGTGCTGGACCTTGATGCTCTCGGTAACCAATCTGCTTGACCCTGCCAATGGTAAGCCGATCGTATATCCTTCCCAGGATATGGTGCTCGGCATTAACTACCTGACACGAGAGATGCCAGGGGCAAAGGGCGAAGGAAAATATTTTGACTCCCTCGGTGAGATTGAACTGGCCATCGATGTGGGTTCCCTCTCCTATAATGCGCGCATCAGGTTCCGCTTCTCGGATGGGACGAAGATTGAGACCACCCCAGGGCGTGTGATCTTCAACTCTGTCCTTCCCAAGGGTGTTCCTTATCAGAACATGTGTCTTGGGGACAAGGAACTGAAGGCTCTGATCGGAGATACCCTGAAGGTCAAGGCGAACTCACTCGCTGTTGAGATGCTTGACTCCATCAAGGATGTCGGCTTCAAGTATGCCACAATCTTTGGTGCTACCATCGGACTGTCCGATATGATCGTTCCCGCTGTAAAGGACGAAATGGTGGCTAAGGCCAATACTGAGCAGCAGAGAATCCTTGATCAGTACCGACAGGGTCACATCACCCAGGAAGAGCGCTATAACAGGGTCATTGAGGTCTGGACCCAGACCAATGACCAGCTTACAGATGCCCTGATGGGTGAGCTACGTATCAGTCAGGGTGGGTTTAACCCCCTCTTCCTCATGGCCGATAGTGGTGCTCGTGGATCGAAGACTCAGATTCGTCAGCTCGGTGGTATGCGTGGTCTTATGGCCAAGCCATCCGGCGATGTCATCGAGTTCCCCATCAAGTCGAACTTTAAGGAAGGGCTCTCCATCATCGAGTTCTTCATTTCGACCAACGGTGCCCGTAAGGGACTTTCCGACACTGCACTGAAGACTGCTGAGGCCGGGTATCTTACCCGTCGTCTGGTTGATATCAGCCAGGACGTTGTTGTCAATGAGGATGATTGCCATACCATCAACGGTATCTGGCGCGCCGCTATCAAGGATGGTGATGAGATTGTCGAAGGTCTTGCTGACCGCATTGTCGGACGCTGCCCTGTCGAGGATATTCTTCATCCCTTTACCCGCGATGTTCTCGCTGAGGCAAACGTCGAGATCGACGAGACGGTTGCCCAGTCCATTGAGGACTCCGGTTTGGAAAGCGTACTGCTCAGGACTGTGCTGACCTGTGAGGCCAAGCATGGTGTCTGCCGTAAGTGTTACGGACGTAACCTTGCAACCAACCGCAGCGTGGTCATCGGTGAGGCTGTAGGTATCATTGCCGCTCAGTCCATCGGACAGCCGGGAACCCAGCTGACGATGCGTACCTTCCACGTCGGAGGAACTGCATCAACAAGCTCTGAGGATAACAAGCTTACTTTCAGCTATCCCATTGTCATCGGTGCCATTTCCGGTACCCGTGTCGTACGTGCATCTGACTCGGTCAAGGTATTCACCCGTAAGGGGCATATCGAATATTTCCGTGTCAACGCCGAGATACGCCGCGAGGAGTATGATGAGCTGCTGATCGAAAATGGCTCTATCGTAGGAAAGGGGACTCCCATCTTCAAGAAAAAGGGCAAGACAGTCCTTTCCCGTGAGAACGGTTCTGTCATGTTCATCGGCAAACATATCTATCTTGTGGGACACTCCACAAGCCAGGTTGTCAAGACAGGCTCTGAGCTGTTGATCGAGACTGGCCAGTATGTCGAAGCCAACACCCCATTGGTAACCTTTGACCCCTTTAGTGAGCCTGTCCTTGCTGAAGAGGGCGGTTTCACCTCCTTTATCGATATCAAGCTGGGGACAACCCTGCACGAAGAGGTAAATGAGGAAACCGGAAATATCGAGAAGAAGATCACCGAGCATAGCCTTGAGTCCCTACAGCCCCGCATTGAAATTACCAGTGAGGAGCATGGAAAGGGTGATGTGCTTGCTGTCTATCTTCTTCCCGGAGGATCTTACCTCCAGGTTGCAGATAACGTGAAGGTCGAAAAGGGTCATATCCTGGCTAAGTTGCTCAAGGAAGGAACTAAGACCAAGGATATCACCGGTGGTCTTCCCCGTGTCGGTGAGCTTTTCGAGGCTCGCAGGCCTAAGAACGGTGCCTTCCTGGCACAGGTTTCGGGCCTGGTCAGCTTTGGCCCCGTCGTAAAGAGCAAACGCACCATTTTTGTCACAGACCCGTATGGCCATGAGTATAAGCACATGGTTCCCATGGGCAAGAACCTCTTGGTTCGTGACGGGGACTCGGTGGAAGCCGCTGAGCCCTTGTGTGATGGTTCTGTTGATCCGCATGATGTGCTGGACATACTGGGAGAGAATGAACTGCAGTCCTTCCTGGTCGATGAGGTTCAGGAGGTCTACAGGATGCAGGGGGTGCAGATCAACGATAAGCACCTTGGTGTCATTGTACGGCAGATGCTACGCAAGATTGAGGTTGTCCATGTGGGTGACACCAATCTGATCCATGGGCAGCAGGTTGACAAGTATCGTTTTTATGAAGAAAATGAGCGTGTCACCAGTGAGGGTGGAGAGCCTGCAGTGGCTCGTCCCCTGCTCCTTGGAATCACACGGGCATCGTTGAGCATTGACTCTTTCATCTCTGCAGCTTCCTTCCAGGAAACCACGAAGGTCTTGACAAATGCAGCTATAGCTGGTAGTAAAGATGAGTTGCGCGGTTTGAAAGAGAACGTCATCATTGGGCATCTGATCCCAGCTGGAACCGGTATGAAGAAGTACCGTGACATCAAGCTGAAGGATGAGGAGCTCTTGGCTCTGCAGCAAAAAGTTGATGCGGTCAAGCAAGCAAGACGTCAGGAAATGATTGATGACGATGATTTTGACGTGGAAGATTTAGGTAACATGAAATCCGCGGGTGATGCGGTGGAAGTGGACGAAGGCTCCGACGAAGATTAGGATGGGCGCCTGTTGGCGCTGCCTGCTTTGACGTCCTTCGTCATGCAACACCCCATCGTGTCCATGCTGGGTGCGGATTTTACATAGACGTGCTGCCCTTTGGGTGGCACAGGTCCCTGCTTTAGTGAGAGGTAGTGGATCAGAAAAAAATAAGGAGTGTATCGATAAGATGCCTACTATTAATCAGCTGATCAGAAAGGGAAGGAAGACTGTAGCCAACAAGACAAAGTCTCCTGCCCTTGCCGGTTGTCCCCAGAAACGTGGTGTATGCACCAGGGTCATGACCGTTACTCCGAAGAAGCCAAACTCTGCCCTTCGTAAGGTTGCACGTGTGCGCCTTTCCAATGGTATTGAAGTAACTGCTTACATCCCCGGTATCGGGCATAACCTTCAGGAACACTCTGTAGTGTTGCTGCGTGGTGGTAAGGTCAAGGACCTTCCTGGTGTTCGTTACCATATTGTTCGTGGTGCCAAGGATACCCTTGGGGTAGCAGATCGCAAAAGAAGCCGTTCCAAGTACGGTGCCAAAAAGCCAAAGGCTTGATGAGGGAGTTATATTATGTCTAGAAGAACAACTGCTCCCATCAGGGAAGTCTTGCCCGATCCTATCTATGGTAGTGTCGTGGTTGAAAAATTCATTCGCCGCATGATGGTGGATGGTAAGAAATCAGTAAGCAGAAGAATCATGTATGATGCGATGGCTACCATGGGTGAGAAGACCGGTGAGCTGCCACTTGATGTATTCCTCAAGGGTCTTGAGAATGTCAAGCCGGCTGTCGAGGTAAAGAGCCGCCGTGTTGGTGGTGCTACATACCAGGTTCCCGTTGAGGTTCGTGATAACCGCAAAGAAGCTCTTGCAATGCGTTGGATCATCGCCGCAGCCCGCAAGCGCAACGGACACAGCATGAGCGAGAAGCTCGGCGCTGAGTTCCTCGATGCCTTTGCCCAGACTGGTGCTGCTTTCAAGAAGAAGGAAGATACACACAGGATGGCCGAGGCCAATAAGGCTTTCAGTCACTACCGCTGGTAGTTTCTTAGCCCCTGCTGGAACCGGTCGTTCTGTAAAGACGACCGGTTTTTAGTTATCTCGATAAGATTTACTGCTAACGCTTGACATTAAATCGCCTTTTCGCATATAGTGCAAAAGGTGTCCGTATTTAGGCATGCCTAGCGGTACTATGAAGAGCCAAACCAATTATTGGAATACAATGATAAGGTGGTTTTCAGGAAGTAAGAAGTTTTTTTTAACTTTACTATGTCGGCCGGATGGGATTCTCCCATGCTTGTCGACCTCTGGAATCCTCTTTAGCATATGTTCTCCCCAAAATTAGTTTGTCTCAGCAGAAATGGTAAAGGCTTTGTGCCTTTATGAGCACATATTAATTTTTTGATTGTGACAAGAAAAGAAAGTCACAAGGAGGAAATGATGGCAAAAGAGAAATTTCAGAGGACGAAGCCGCACGTAAACGTAGGCACCATCGGCCACGTCGACCATGGTAAGACTACCCTTACTGCTGCAATTACCATGCATTGCGCTAAGTTGTTCGGCGACAAGGCACTTGCTTATGATGCAATTGACAACGCCCCTGAAGAGAAAGAGCGTGGTATTACGATCAACACCAGACACGTTGAATACCAGTCCACCAATAGGCACTATGCACACGTTGACTGCCCGGGACACGCTGACTACATCAAGAACATGATCACTGGTGCCGCTCAGATGGACGGTGCGATCATCGTTGTAGCCGCTACTGACGGTGCAATGGCTCAGACCAAAGAGCACTTGTTGCTCGCTCGCCAGGTAGGTGTTCCTACCATTATCGTATTCATCAACAAGACTGACCAGGTCGACGATCCTGAGCTCATTGACCTTGTTGAAGAAGAGATGCGCGACCTCCTGACCGAATATGGTTTTGACGGTGCAGCAACTCCCATCATCCGTGGTTCCGCTTATGAAGCGATGAACAACCCTGATGATCCTGAGAAGACAAAGTGTCTTGACGAACTTCTTGATGCAATGGATAGCTATATTCCACTTCCTGCTCGTGCCGTTGACCTTCCCTTCCTCATGCCAATTGAAGACGTGTTCTCCATCTCTGGCCGTGGAACTGTTGTTACCGGACGTATCGAGCGTGGTGTGGTCAAGATCAACGATCCTGTAACCATCATCGGTATCAAGGACAACAGGGAAACTGTTGTAACTGGTATTGAAATGTTCAACAAGCTTCTTGACGATGGTCAGGCTGGTGACAACATTGGTGCGCTGCTTCGTGGTGTTGATAAGAAGGACGTTGTACGCGGCCAGGTTCTGGCAAAGCCCAAGTCCATCCTTCCTCACGCAAAGTTCCTCGGTACTGTCTATGTACTGAGCAAGGAAGAGGGTGGTCGTCACTCCCCATTCTTTGCCGGCTACCGCCCACAGTTCTATTTCCGCACCACGGACATCACCGGTACGGTAAATCTTCCTGAAGGCAAGCAGATGGTTCTCCCTGGGGATCACACTGACATCATCGTAGAACTCATTCACCCTGTCGCCATGGACAAGGGACTCCGCTTCGCTATTCGTGAAGGTGGTAGGACTGTTGCTTCTGGCCAGGTAACCGAGCTCGTTCAGTAAGGTTGTTACGAATGTCTTGCCAGCATCAAAATAAGCTGGCAAGACCTGTTTTTTGGAGGAATTATGGCTAAAGAAAGAATTCGGGTAAGGTTGAGAGGCTTTGACATTGAGCTTGTTGAACAGAGCTCTAAAGCAATTGTAGAAACTGTTGTCAGGGCTGGCGCTACCGTGTCAGGTCCTGTCCCTCTCCCGACTCGTGTCAATAAGTACACTGTCCTGAGATCGCCCTTTGTCAATAAGACATCTCGCGAACAGTTCGAGATGAGAACCCATAAAAGGTTAATTGACATTTTGGATCCTACATCAAAAGTCATGGATGCCCTCATGAAGCTTGAGCTCCCTGCCGGTGTGGATGTAGAGATTAAACAGTAAGAGAGTTGAGGTAAGAGATGTTAGGGCTTATCGGCAAAAAAGTTGGAATGACACAGGTGTTTGATGCGCAAGGCAGGCTCACACCCGTGACGGTTATAAAAATTGAGGGCAATGTTGTTGTCGCAGACCGGACTGAAGATAAGAATGGCTATGCAGCCGCAGTCATTGGTTCCGTTGACAAGAAAAAAAGCACTGTCACCAAGCCGTATGCTGGTCAGTTCACAGATATATGTGAACCGAAGCAAATTGTAAGAGAGTTCCGTAATTTCGACAAAGAAGTTACGGTCGGCGAAGTGTTGGGCGTGGATATATTTAAGGACACCACTTTTGTGGATGTCACTGGTGTTACCAAAGGTAAAGGTTTTGCCGGCGGTATGAAGCGTCATAACTTTAGTGGTGGACGCGCAACCCATGGTTCGAAGTTTCACCGTGACATCGGTGGAACAGCAATGTCATCTTCTCCTGCCCGCACATTCAAGGGCACTCGTATGGCTGGCCATATGGGTAATGAGAAGCACACAGTGCAGAACCTGAAGGTTGTCCGGGTCGATGAAGAGATGCAGGTTCTTATGGTAAGGGGAGCGATCCCTGGTCCCGCCCAGAGTGTCGTCATCGTCAAGAAAGCGATAAAGAAGTAGGGGCGAAAGATATGGAAACCAAAGTCTTTTCTATTGACGGCAAGGAAGTCAGGACCATCGAGTTGAACGACAGTGTCTTCAACCGCGAGGTCAGTGATGGATGTATCTATCATGCCGTTAACAATGAGCTTGCAAACCGAAGAGTCGGTACTGCATGCACTAAGGGTCGTTCTGAAGTTCACTACAGCAACGCCAAGCCTTATAAGCAGAAGGGAACAGGCAACGCAAGAGCTGGTGACAAGAAGTCACCAATCTGGGTTGGCGGTGGAACAATGTTCGGCCCCAAACCCCGCGATTATAGCTATGTTCTTCCCAAAAAGGTAAAGCGTCTTGCTATGAAGAGCCTGCTCTCCCAGGGAATCCAGGAAGAAAGGCTTGTCGTTGTTGAGGATTTCACTACAGATAGTGGCAAGACCAGAGATCTGAGTGCGATCATCAAGAACTTCGTCCAGGACGAAACAAGAACAATTCTCATCCTCAAGGATGATGATGTAATGATGCGCCGAGCTGCGAAAAATATTCCGTACCTGCGTGTCCTTTCCTACAACAGGCTTTCCGCTAAGGAACTCCTCTATGGAAGAAAGGTCTTGGTTCTGGAAACCGCCGCCAAAAGTCTCAATGACTTCTACGGCGATAAATAAGGGGACCGGATATGAGAGCAGACCAATTGATAATTGAACCTGTCTTGAGTGAGAAAACCAATATCGCTCGTGAAGGTGAGACAAAAAAGTACACATTCAGAGTCCATATGGACGCTAACAAGTTTTTGATCATGTCAGCTGTTAAAGAGCTGTTCAATGTTGAACCTGTGAAATGTAATGTGATGATCGTAAAAGGCAAGCCTAAGTTTTCACGCGGTAAGGGTGGTAGCATCCTCGGTAACACCGGTGACTGGAAGAAGGCTGTCGTAACCCTGGCCAAAGGTGATAGCATCCAGGCCATCGAAGGCGTATAAGGAGAAGTTGGAATTATGGCTCTAAAAACTTACAAGCCAAACACTCCCGGCCTTCGCCAGAAGACTACTTTGGTCTTCAGCGAGCTGACTGCTAGCAAGCCCGAAAAGTCACTTACTACCGGTTTGAGCAAAAATGCCGGACGTGACTCTCATGGGCGCATCAGCGTTCGCCGTAGAGGCGGTGGCCACAAGCGTGCTTATCGAACAATCGATTTCAAGCGCGACAAATATGGTATTCCTGGGACTGTAAAAACCATCGAATACGATCCAAACCGCAGTGCTAACATCGCTTTGGTATTCTATGCCGACGGTGAGAAGCGCTACATGATTGCCCCAAGGGGCTTGACTGTGGGAACCTCAGTGATCTCTGGTCCTGAAGTACCCATTGCAAGCGGTAATGCTCTTCCTTTGAAGAACGTTCCTCTTGGGTTGTCTGTGCACAACGTTGAGCTTACCCGTGGCCGTGGCGGGCAGCTTGTCCGTTCCGCCGGTCTTGGAGCTACCGTGGTTGCCAAGGAAGGTGATTATGTCACTCTCCGTCTTCCTTCCGGTGAAATGCGCATGGTATTTGGTGAGTGCTACGCTACCCTCGGGCAGCTCGGCAATGAAGATCATATGAATGTCACACTTGGTAAGGCTGGCGCCAGTCGCCACCTTGGAAGAAGGCCTAAGGTACGAGGTGTTGTAATGAACCCCATCGATCACCCACATGGTGGTGGTGAAGGTAAGACTGCAGCCGGACGTAATCCTGTATCCCCATGGGGTAAGCCTGCTAAGGGTGGAAAGACCCGTTCCAAGAAGAAGCCTTCCAGCGCATTTATCGTAAAGAAACGGAAGTAGGAGAAGAAAGTGGCTAGATCAATCAAAAAAGGTCCTTTTATTGAGAAAAAACTTTATAAGAGGATTCAGGAGTCTCTCAAGACTAATCAAAAGCAGATGATCAAGACTTATTCCCGTAGTTCCACGATCATCCCTGAAATGGTAGGGTTCACTATTTCCGTGTATAACGGAAAGACATGGATTCCTGTATTTGTGACTGAAAACCTGGTCGGGCATAAGCTCGGAGAGTTCTCCCCAACCAGAATTTTCCGTGGTCACACCGCTTCCGACAAGAAGGTCGGCTAAACGAGATGGGTACAATGATGGAAGAAAAAAAAGGGTATTCAGCAACTGCAAAGTATCTGATGGTATCGCCTTCAAAGGTTCGCCCCGTTGCTAATCTTGTTCGGAATAAGTCTTGTGCGGAAGCCGTTGCTATCCTAGAGGCCATGCCCCAGAAAGGTTCTGGCTTGATCCTCAAGGTTTTGCAATCCGCTTGTGCAAATGCACTTGATCAGAACAAGAAGCTTGATGAAGAGAACCTTGTGATCATGGAGCTGCAAGTTAACGAGGGCCCTAGACTCAAGAGAGTCTGGCCGAGATCCCACGGGAGACGGGATATTCTCCTCAAGAGGATGTCACACATTACCGTCGTCGTTGACGAAAAAGCAAGCGTGAGGAAATAAATGGGCCAGAAAGTAAATCCGATCGGACTGCGTCTTGGTATCAACAAGACTTGGAAATCAAAATGGTATGTAGATCCTCGAGAGTATGCGGACACACTGCATGAAGACCTGAAGCTGAGAAAAGCTCTGGTCGAGTGCCCTGAAGTCCAGGGTGCTGAGATTTCGGATGTTGAAATCATTCGTAAGCCCCAGCGCATTACAATCGTGATCACAACCAGTCGCCCTGGTATCATCATCGGTAGCAAGGGTGCAAACGTTGAGAAGCTTGGGACTAGGCTCCAGAAGCTGACCAACAAGAAGATACAGATCAAGATCAAAGAGATCAAGAAACCTGAAGCAGACGCTCAGCTGATAGCAGCTAACGTTGCAAAGCAGCTTGTCTCCCGCGGTTCTTTCCGCAGGGCTATGAAAATGGCTGTTTCCAAGGCAATGCAGAGTGGTGCTCAGGGTGTCAAGATCCGATGTTCTGGTCGTATTGGTGGTGCTGAAATTGCTCGCTCCGAATGGATGAAGGACGGCCGAGTGCCCCTCCATACCCTTCGCAGTGATATTGATTATGGATTCACTACTGCGAATACCTCTTTTGGTGCCATTGGTGTCAAGGTGTGGGTTTTCAATGGTGAAATCTATGACCGTTCAGTCAAAGAAGATGCCGGTGGGCTGGTAAGGAAACCTGCTAAGTCCGAAGGCGTCGAGACAAGGAGTTAGTAGGCCATGCTTAGTCCAAAGAGAGTAAAGTATAGAAAAAAGCAGCGTGGAACCACTGATGGTGTAGCACACCGCGGTAATACAATCGCCTTTGGTGAATTCGGCTTGTTGGCTCTTGAGCCAAAGTGGATCACCAACCGACAGATTGAAGCTGCCCGTGTTGCCATGACCCGTCACATTAAGCGTGGTGGTAAGGTTTGGATCAGGATTTTCCCTGACATGCCCTATACCAAGAAGCCCGCTGAAACAAGACAGGGTAAAGGTAAGGGTGCACCTGAGGGTTGGGTTGCTGTAGTCAAGACTGGTGCAGTCATGTTTGAAATGGGTGGTGTAGATGAAGGGCTTGCTCGTGAAGCTCTTGCACTTGCCGCTGCAAAGCTCCCGATTAAGACGAAATTCGTTATAAGAAGGGAAGTGGAGTAATATTATGAAAAATTCATATAAAGATTTGACCCTTGACGAATTGGTTGCAAAGAAGGAAGCCCTGCATAAGGAGCATCTCAACCTTCGCATGGGAAGAGTGCTAGGACATGTTGAAAATCCGCTTGCTGTTCGGACGATCAGGAGGAACATCGCTCGCGTGAATACCCTAATCCACGAATATGCCCTCGGAATTCGGAAACCGGCTAATTAAGGGAGCGAGAGTTAGATGGAAGTTAACAAGAAAAGTTTTACTGGACAGGTGGTCAGTGACAAGATGGAAAAGACCATTGTCGTCTCCATCCCCACAAGACGGCTGCACCCTATGTACAAAAAGTATGTGACCACTACCAAAAAGGTAAAGGCACATGATGAGAAAAACGAGGCCAATATCGGTGACACCGTACGTGTTGTCGAATGCCGCCACATCAGCAAAGACAAGTGCTGGCGTCTCGTTCAGATTGTCGAGCGTGCTCGGTAAACAGGAGAGACGTTATGGTACAGATGCAAAGTTATTTGAATGTAGCGGACAACAGTGGAGCCAAGAAGGTGCAGTGCATCAAGGTTCTTGGTGGAACCCACCGGTATGTCGCTGGAATTGGTGACATCATCGTAGTTGCTGTCAAGCAGTCACTGCCCAATGGTGCTATCAAGAAAGGCGATGTCATGAAAGCTGTCATTGTCCGGACAAAGAAGGAATACCGCAGACCTGACGGTACCTATATCAGGTTCGATGATAACGCATGCGTTATTATTGATGCCAACAATAACCCGCGCGGAAAGCGTATCTTCGGACCAGTAGCCCGAGAACTCAGAGATGGCTACATGAAGATTGTTTCTCTCGCGCCGGAAGTGTTGTAGGAGTGTGTGCACATGAAGCTTAAGAAGAACGACACCGTAATGATTCTTGCTGGAAAAGACAAAGGTAAGACTGGCAAGATCGTAAAGGTAGACCGAGAAAAAGAAAGGGTCGTCGTCCAGGGTGCCAACATGGTCAAGAAGACCATGAAGAAAAAGAATGCACAGGATAAGGGGGGCATCATGGAAATTGAGGCTCCGATCCATGTATCCAATTTGGCATTTCTCACCTCAAAAGGTGTTGCAACCAGGATCGGCTACAAGTTCGATGAGAACGGTAATAAAGTCCGTTTTGCTAAAAAAACCGGGGAAGTGATCTGATGGATAAGTTCATACCTAATTTTAAGACAAAGTATCGTGAGACGATAGCACCTGAGCTTTTTAAGGAGCTTGGCTATACCTCACCAATGCAGGTTCCTACCCTGGAAAAGATTGTTGTCAGTGTGGGCGTCGGTGAAGCTATTGTAAACAAGAAGCTCCTCGATTCTGCCGTCAAGGAACTCGAGCAGATCACCGGTCAGCATGTTCTGAAGACCAAGGCCAGAAAGTCCATCGCTAACTTCAAAGTTCGTGAAGGACAGGAAATTGGCGCAATGGTTACTCTCCGTGGTGACAACATGTGGATCTTCATCGAAAGACTGATCAGCATTGCTCTTCCCCGTGTCAAGGACTTCAGAGGAGTCAAGCCGAATGCGTTTGATGGCCATGGAAATTACTCACTTGGAATAACTGAGCAGATTATTTTCCCTGAAATTGACTTCGATAAGATTGAGCGTGTTAGCGGCTTGAACATTGCCATTGTTACGACTGCTAAGACCGATGAAGAAGGCTTTGCCCTGCTGAAGAAGCTTGGCATGCCCTTCAGCAAATAAGGGGTAGAGACAGATGGCTAAAAAATCAATGATCGTAAAGGCAAACAGAGTGCCTAAGTTCAGTACCCGGAAAGTCAATCGCTGCAGAGTTTGTGGTAGACCCCGTGGCTATATGCGCCAGTTCGAGATGTGCAGGATCTGCTTCCGCAAATTGGCAAGTGAAGGCCAGATTCCTGGTGTTACCAAATCTAGTTGGTAGGAGAGAAAAATGGCTGTAAGTGATCCAGTAGCTGATATGCTGACCAAAATCAGAAATGCTAGTTTGGCAAAGCATGAAAAAGTAGATATTTCCACTTCGAAGATGAAGCTTCAGATTGTGAAGATTCTGAAAAACGAAGGGTACGTCAAGAACTTTAAGAAAGTAACAAAAGATGGAATTTCTTTCATCCGAATCTTCCTTAAGTATGACGATAATCAGAGTCCTGTCCTCCATGGGATTAGTCGCGTGTCAACACCAGGTCGCCGGGTTTATACCGGATACCGTGACATGCCCCGTGTATATAATGGACATGGCGTCGTAGTAGTCTCCACTTCTAGTGGTATTATCACCGGTAAGAAGGCTACAGAGAACAAGGTCGGTGGCGAACTGATCTGCACGATATGGTAAGGTGGTAAAAAATGGCTAGAATTGGAAAATTGCCTATCGTAATACCTGCAGGGGTTAAAGTTGCCGTTGCCGATGGAGTTGTTTCTGTCGAAGGGCCCAAAGGCAAACTCAGTTGCGCCTATAAGCCCCAAGTGACAATTGACAATAAGGGTTCCGAGATTTTGGTGACTCCTGTGGATTCCTCCAAGGACGCTAATAGTTATCAGGGTCTGTACCGTCAGCTTGTCAACAACATGATCATAGGTGTTTCAAAAGGTTACTCCAAGACTCTTATTATCAACGGTGTCGGTTATCGTGCCGAGCTGAAAGGTAATGTGATGACTTTGAACCTGGGGTACTCCACTTTGGTTGAAGTTGTAATCCCTGAGGGAATCACTGCTACTCTTGATGGACCTACCAAGGTCACCATTAGTGGCATCGATAAGCAGCGTGTTGGTCAGACTTGTGCCGAAATCCGCTCCCTGCGTGCTCCAGAGCCGTATAAGGGTAAGGGTATTCGGTATGCTGATGAAGTGATCCGTCGTAAGGCCGGCAAGTCCGCTTCTGCAAAGAAATAGTGGGTAGGTAATAGAGATGAATAGAGTTATCGATAAAAGAAGAAAGCTTGTGCGTCGTAAGCACCATATTCGCAAGAGAATCTCGGGTACTGCCAGCAGACCGAGAATGAGTGTGTTTCGCAGCAACTCCCACATGTATGTTCAAGTCATTGATGATGTAGCCGGTACAACCCTGATCGCAGCAAGTACTGTTGAAAGCGAACTCAAAGGCTTGAAAAACAATGTTGAAGATGCGGCCAAGCTTGGAGAGACCATTGGTAAGAGAATGCTTGAGAAGAATATTGACACTTGTGTATTCGACCGTAATGGCTATCTTTTCCACGGTATCGTCAAGGGCATCGCAGATGGCGCCCGCAAAGCCGGCGTAAGGTTCTAGGGGGAAACTGTGGATAGATCTAGAGTAAGAGACAAAGACAAGAACGACGGATATGTCGAAAAGCTGATCAAGCTGAACCGTGTCGCTAAAGTTGTCAAGGGTGGTAGAAGGTTTTCCTTTTCAGCCTTGGTAGTTGTCGGCGATCAGAATGGCAAGGTTGGCTATGGCTTTGGCAAGGCAAACGATGTCACCGAATCGATCCGAAAGGCTGTCGATAGGGCCAAGGCAAGCATGATTGTCGTTCCGATGAAGAAAACCTCAATTCCTCACGAAATTGTAGGTAATTATAAGAGTGCCAGTGTCCTATTGCGTCCTGCAGTCCCAGGTACCGGTGTTATTGCCGGTGGTGCTGTTCGTGCTATCTGTGATGCTTGTGGCATTCATGACATCTTGAGCAAGTCCCTCGGTTCCAAGAACTCAATCAACACCGTTAAGGCCGCTTTTGATGGACTCGAGCATCTTTTTGATGCGAAGAGCATAGCAAAGAACAGGGGTAAATCCCTGAGCGAGATGTGGGGTTAAGACGATGGCTGAAGTAAAAAAAATCAAAGTTACCCTGGTTAGAGGTCTTGCCCGAACCCTTCCTGCACAGCGTAGAACTGTGAAGGCTCTTGGGCTCGGTAAGATTTCCAGCTCGGTTGTACATGATGCTACTCCCTCCACACTTGGGATGGTTCGTGTCGTATCACACCTTGTGAAAGTCGAGGAGATGTAAGATGGGTCAGATTAATGCACCTGTTGGTGCCACTACCAAAAAGAATATCGTAGGACGCGGAAACTCTTCAAAGGGCCGCTCCTGTGGTAGAGGTCATGACGGCCAGAAGTCCCGCTCAGGCGGCGGTGTCCGTCTTGGTTTTGAAGGTGGGCAGATGCCTTTGTATCGCCGTGTGGCGCGCAGAGGTTTCTCAAATAGTAAGTTCAAGCAGGAGTATGCAGTAGTATCCCTCGATGTTCTTTCCGCCAACTTCGAAGATGGTGATGTGATTACCCTTGATGTCCTCAAGGACGCAGGAGTGGTAAAGGGTCACAATGTTCAGGCTAAGATCCTGGGCGATGGTGAGATTACCAAGAAGGTGATCATTGATGGATTGAAGGTTTCCGCAAGTGCAATCGAAAAGATTGGTGCTGCGGGTGGCGAAATCAGATAACAAAGAAGGGCTCTATGGCAAACTCCTTAGTTGAGATGTTTAGAATTAAGGATCTTCGGAAGAAGATTTTCATAACCTTGGGCCTGCTGATTGTCAGCAGGGTCGGGGCGGTGATACCTATTCCTGGAATAGATCCTCAAGTTTTGAAACTGTATTTTCTTTCACAGAGTAATAGTTCCAACATCGGACTCACAGAGTATTTGAACTTTTTCTCTGGCGGTGCTTTCTCCAATTTCTCCTTGTTTATGCTTGGTGTCATGCCGTATATCAGTACGCAGATCATACTGCAGCTGCTGATGTTGGTTATGCCTTCCTTGAAGAAGTTGGCTCAGGATCCGTCAGGCCATAAGAAGATCCAGCAGTATACCAGATATGGAACGATCGTCGTATGTCTGATCCAGTCGTATGTGATCACCATTTATGCAAACTCCATTCCTGGAGTTATGACCATTGGTAAGGTTCCCTTTACCTTGTTAGCTATGCTGACGGTCACTGCAGGTTCCATGCTTTTGATTTGGCTTGGCAACAAGATCACCCAGTGGGGTATCGGAAACGGTATCAGCTTGTTGATCTTTGCCGGAATTGTGGCTAGGATTCCCGAGGCTATGTCAACACTGTTCAAGAGTGTCTCCGCAGGCATATTGAACCCGATTGTCGTCCTCGTGGTGTTTGTGATGTTTTTGGTGGTCGTGGCGCTTGTCGTCTATGAAGAGCAGGGTGTCAGAAAGATTCCTGTGAACTACGCCAAGAGAGTGGTAGGCCGAAAGATGTATGGTGCACAAAGTACCTATATACCTTTCAAGGTTAACCCCTCAGGTGTTATTCCCGTAATCTTTGCTTCTGCGTTGCTCTCATTCCCCTTGCAGATTGCGACTACGTTGGGACCGGAGATTAGGTGGCTTGCCGCCTTTTCCAATTGGCTTAATCCACAGGGTGCCCCCTATCTGATTATCTACACCCTGTTGATCATAGCGTTTGCCTTCTTCTATACGCAGGTGTCTTTGAACCCGGTTGAGATGGCCAAGCAGATTCGTGAGAATGGTGGATCCGTACCTGGCGTACGATCTGAAAAGCTGGAAGAGTACCTGACAAGGGTTCTCAACCGCATAGTTCTTCCTGGAGCTGTATTCTTGGCTTTCATTGCCTTGATCCCCACGCTGGTACAGAAGTTCTTCAACTTCCCTTCGTCGGTTGCAATGCTGTTCGGTGGAACTTCCCTCCTGATTTTGGTGGGTGTTGACCTGGACACCATGAGACAGATTGAAGGTGTCATGAAAATGCACCACTACGATGGGTTCAATGTGGGTAGCAAGAAGTCAAAACATATTTAGGCTTAGGAGCTAGAACATGAAAGTAAGAGCAAGTGTCAAACCGATTTGTGACAAGTGCAAAGTAGTCAGACGGAATGGGGTTGTCCGTATCATCTGTGATAATCCCAAGCACAAGCAGAGACAGAGATAACAAGGTTCGGCGCAAGCCTTCCAACTCTATAAGAGAAATTCAGGAGGCCATTAATGGCGAGAATTGCAGGTGTAGATTTGCCGAACAAGGCAGTTAAGATTGCCCTGACCTATATTTACGGTATCGGCAGGGTTACAGCGGTGGATATTTGTGATAAGACAAAGATCAACCCTGATGTAAGTATCAACACCCTTTCAGGTGAAGATATTGCAGTACTGCGAAAGGTAATTGAGGAAGAGTACAAGGTAGAGGGGCGTCTGAGAACAGAAGTCGCTCTAAATATCAAGCGCCTTATGGACATTGGTTGCTATCGTGGCCTTCGTCATCGTAAGGGTCTTCCCGTACGCGGTCAGAGGACTAAGACCAATGCCCGTACTCGCAAGGGTAAGAAGAAGACCGTTGCGTCTAAGAAGAAATAAGGAGCAGGTCATACATGGCTAAAACTAAACGTAAAGTCAAGAAAACGGTATATGAGGGAAATGTCTATATTCAGGCTACCTTCAACAATACCATTGTCACCGTTACCGACCTTAATGGTAATGCAGTGTCCTGGGCCAGCGCAGGCGGGCTTGGGTTCCGTGGAGCCAAGAAGTCCACTCCTTATGCAGCACAGACCACAGCTGAGAAAGCCGCGAAGGCAGCTATGGATTCTGGACTTCAGGAAGTGAATGTGTTTGTGAAGGGACCTGGCGTCGGGCGCGAAAGTGCCATTCGTACTTTGGGAGTCCTTGGGTTGAAAGTCAGGTCTATCCGTGACGTCACACCCATCCCTCACAATGGATGCAGACCTCGTAAGAGCAGACGAGTCTGATGAGGAGCTAGAGAGCATATGGCAAGATATACAGGACCTAAATGCAGATATTGTAGGGTCGAAAGGACTAAGTTGTTCCTTAAGGGCGAGCGTTGTCATTCAGGAAAATGTCCTATGAATGATCCTAAGTCAACCGGACTTCCTGGAAAGGACCCTAGGGCCCGTTCCAAGAAACCTACAAACTATGGACTTCAACTTCGCGAGAAGCAAAAGCTGAAGAGAACCTATTGCATGCTTGAGAAGCAGTTCAAGCTAACTTTTGACGAAGCAGTCAGAATCCCTGGCAAGACAGGTGAAAACCTCATCTCGTTGCTTGAGTGCAGACTTGACAACGTGGTGTATCGCTTGCACTTTGCAAGCAGTCGTAGCCAGTCCGCCCAGTTCATTAACCATGGTCACATCCTGGTCAATGGCAAGCGGGTAGACATCCCTTCCTACCGTCTGAAGCCCGGTGACGTCGTCTCCGTAGGCCCTCATGGACAGAAGATGCTTACGATTAAGGAGAATCTGAAGGAATATACCAAGTCCGGTGTCTACCAGTGGTTGACGTTGGATGCGGATGCAATGAAGGGCACCTTTGTTGCTGTTCCCAGACGAAGTGAAGTCACCGAACTCGAAAAGATCAACGAGCAGCTGGTGGTCGAGTTGTATTCCAGATAAGGAGTAACCATGGCACGCAAAAACCTTCTGAAGGGCTTTAAGAAGCCCAAGGGGATTACCTTTGAACACAACGCAGTAGAACCGAATTATGGTCGATTTATTGCCTATCCCTTTGAGAGAGGCTTTGGTACCACAATCGGCAATACGCTGCGAAGGGTGCTTCTCTCATCAATCCAGGGGTATGCAGTCACTGCTGTGAAGTTCACCAGCTTTAATGAAGATGGTGTACCGCATATGATTTCCAGCGAATTTGAGCAGCTACCCGGTGTCCGTGAGGATATCTCGGATATTATTGCCGCTTTGAAGAAGTTGCGGATCAGCATGCCCGAGGACTCTGAGGGAACAAATCTCCTCATCGAGTGCAAGGGCCCAGGCGTAGTGACAGGTGCAAACTTCGAGCGTGACCAGGTTGAGATCACCAACAAGGATTTGGTCCTCTTCACGATGATGGATGATGCCAACATCGAGATGGAGGTTCAGATTGACCTTGGTAGGGGCTATGTCCCGTCTGAAATCAACGAGAAATATATTGAGGAGATCGGGACTATCCCCCTTGACTCAACTTTCTCACCTGTCACTCGCGTCACATATTCAATTGAGCCCACCAGAGTCGGCTATCGTAGCGACTATGATAAACTGACACTGGAAATCTACACCGATGGAACTATTGTTCCTCAGAACGCCTTGGCAGAAGCTGCGAAGATCGCGAAGGATTACTTCCAGATCTTCATTAACTTCGACGAGACACTGATCAGTAGCAATGATGAGGTTGATGAAGAGGAAGAGAGAGTCCGCAAGATTCTCAACACCTCCGTTGAGGAATTGGAGCTGACCGTACGGTCCAGCAACTGCCTCAAGAACGCCAACATCAGGACTATTGGTGATCTGACCAAGAGGACTGAGGAAGAGATTGCCAAGACGAGAAACTTCGGTAAGAAGAGTCTCTCTGAAATCAAGGATAAGCTTAAGGAATGGAATCTCAGTCTTGGGATGACAGACTATAGCATTTTGAAGACAGCAATCAGAGTCCCAGGGAACAAGGAAGAAGAGAATGAAGCATAGGATTGGATTTAATGCGCTGAGCAAAACCTCCTCTCACAGGAAGGCTATGAAGCGCAGTATGGTGACCTCATTGTTCAGATATGAAAGAATTGAGACCACCAAAGCAAAGGCTCTGGAAGTTCGCAGAATGGCTGAAAAGATGATTACCCGTGCAAAGGACGACAGCGTTGCAAATCGCCGTCGTATTGACCGAGACATCAAAGACGAAGCTGTTTCCGCAAAGCTTTTCCTAGAGATCGCTCCCATGTTTGCTGAACGTAAGGGTGGGTATACCCGCATCCTGAAAACCGGCAATCGTCTTGGTGATGCCGCAGAGATGGTCATCCTTGAGCTGGTTGAAAAAACCGCAAAGCCCGACAAGAAGGCCGCAAAAAAGGCTGAGAAGAAGGCTGAGAAAGCAGCTCCCAAGAAAGAAGCTCCTAAAAAAGCTGAAGACAGCGCAAAGGCTTAAGCCTTTGCTGCTGAGAAGCGTGCAAAAGAGGACAGAAAAGACTCGTTAGCGCACCTTCACCAATATATCTGCCCGCAAGGGCTAAGCCGCTGTTGTAATGACGGCGGTTTTTTATTTTTTTATTTTCTGCGGGTTCGTTTGGGTTTTGCGTGATAAATTATGTCAAATCGCTGGTATTTATATACTGGGAGCCAATTTTTCAACCAAGATGAGCCTTGACAAGTACTACATCCGTTCGTATGATTGTAACATTACAATAGGGGGTAGTATATGAATATTATACTAACTATCCTCCTGAGTTGTTTTATTGGTATTATCTTAGGTTGGTTAAGCCGTTGGCTGTATGCGAAATTTAAGCTTACCTCAGTCGAACAGAGAGCTGTCAGACTGAATCAGGAAGCGATAAAGGAAGCGGAAGCGAAAAGCAAAGAGCTTTTGCTTGAGACTCGTGATCAGTTGTTGAAAGAACAACAACAGCAGGAACGAGAAGCTAGAGAAAGGCGAAGTGAATTGCAGCGCTCGGAAAGACGACTCTTGCAGAAAGAGGAGAACATCGAGCACAAGCAAGCCGAATTGGATGCTATCAGAAAGCAATTGGGAGATCGGGAAGCTAGACTTGCCCAAATGGAACTCGAGGTTGCGACAAAAGAAGGCAACCTGTTTACTGAAATTGAACGCATAGCAGGCATGACCACGGAAGAGGCAAAAAACACGATTATGGAGAGTATGTACAACGAGGCTCGCCATGATGGACAGGTGATGATCAACAAGATCGAACAGGAAGCACAGCTTTCTGCCGATAAGAAGGCGCGTGACATTGTGGTTACCTCAATTCAGCGTCTTGCTACCGAAGTAACCAGTGATGTTACGATCAGCTCTGTCAGTTTGCCCAGTGATGAGATGAAGGGAAGGATCATCGGCCGTGAAGGGCGTAATATCCGAACCCTTGAGACCCTCACCGGTGTGGATGTCATCATCGATGATACTCCAGAAGCGGTGGTGATCTCCTGTTTTGATCCTGTGCGCAAAGAAATTGCCCGCGTCTCATTGGAACGGTTGGTCCAGGATGGTAGAATCCACCCAGCCAGAATTGAGGAAGTGGTAAACAAGGTCACCAAGGAAATTGGAAGGATCATCGCTGACGAGGGTGAGAAAGTCATCTTCGAACTTGGAGTGCACAACATGGGACCTGAAACCATACGTGCGCTGGGAAGGCTCTACTTCCGTACCAGTTATGGACAGAACGTGCTCAACCACTCCAAGGAGGTAGCTATTCTCTCCGGGATGATCGCAAGTGAAGTCGGGGCAAACAGCGAGCTCGCCATGCGCGCCGGCCTGTTGCACGATATCGGAAAGGGTATCGAGACCGAAAGCGATGCAAACCATGCTGAACTAGGCTCAGAGATGGCAAAACGCCTAGGGGAAGACCCCCGCGTTGTCAATGCTATCCTGGCCCACCACAACGACACCGAGCCGACAACCATTGAGGCAGTCATCGTACAGATAGCTGACGCCATCAGTGCTGCTCGTCCTGGTGCCCGTCGGGAGACGCTGGACAACTATATCAAGAGGCTTGAGTCCCTTGAGCATATTGCTGAGAGTTTTGACGGAGTGGACAAGGCCTTTGCCATCCAAGCAGGCCGCGAACTCAGGATCCTGGTCAACAACGAACAGGTCACTGATGACGGGGCCAAAGATATTGCCAAGGGGATCGCCAGTCGCATTGAGGCTGAGCTTCGCTATCCAGGTAGGATCAAAGTGACCATCATCCGCGAGATGAGGGTCGTCGAATATGCCAGGTAGGTTGTAGGGTGTCTGATAAGAAAACACTTGTAGCCCTGCTGCTCGGGGATGTCTGCGGACAACCCGGATGCAGGGCGCTTTTTATGGGTCTTGGCTCTCTGGTCAAGGACTATCGTTCTGATATGGTCATCGTCAATGGCGAGAATGCTGCCAATGGCTTTGGCCTTTCGGCCGCTCTGATGGAACAGTTTTTCTCTCTGGGCGTCGATGTCATAACCAGTGGAAACCACATCTGGCAACAGGATGATCTTCGTCCCCATCTCGATAGCGAGAAAAGGCTCCTTCGTCCTGCCAACTATCCTCCCCAGGCCCCTGGGCATGGGACGGTGGTTGTGGACATCAAAGGAACCAAGGTAGGGGTTCTCAATCTGCAAGGGCGTATGCAGCTTCCTGCCATTGACTGTCCGTTTCGTGTGGGCTTGGAGCATGTGCATAAGCTGCGTAAGCAGACTCCGCTCATCCTGGTTGACTTCCATGCCGAGAACACAGAGGAGAAAGAGGCCCTCAGCCTCTACCTCGACGGCCAGGTCTCAGCCTTGGTAGGGACACACACCCATGTACAGACCTCTGATGAGAAGATACTTCCCAAGAAGACAGGGTACATCACCGACCTTGGGCTGTGCGGGCCTTCAGAAAGTGTGATAGGATCGAATCCAGACATCTCCATCGCAAGGCAACTTACCCAGATGCCGATGCGTAGCGAAATTGCCGATACGAGTCCCGTATTGCAGGGGGTGTGTGTCACCTTGGAAATCTCCACCGGAAACACCCTGAAGATCGAACGCTTCAGTAGGAGTTTTCTCATCTGATGAAACAGA
Source organism: Sphaerochaeta sp. (assembly GCA_048264225.1). Classification (GTDB taxonomy): domain Bacteria; phylum Spirochaetota; class Spirochaetia; order Sphaerochaetales; family Sphaerochaetaceae; genus Sphaerochaeta. The sequence continues at coordinate 34,512 of JBLXDK010000017.1, read as the reverse complement.
AGAAGAAGCCCCTGCTGCAGCTGCTGATGAACCAATACGGCAATACCTATACAAAGGATCAGCTCACAGCCTTCGTCGCCTGTAAGAATGTCTATGCAAATGGTGAACTCTCCTCCGATCCCAGACAGCTCTTTGGTGAGGATGCCATACTCTCCCTCAGTTTTGAACAGTATGTCTCCAGGGGGGGGTACAAGCTTGAGCATGCCTTGAATGAGTTTTCTCTCTCTGTCGATGGCCTGGTCATGCTCGATGCCGGCTCCTCCACAGGGGGCTTTACCGACTGTCTGCTCCAGAAGGGAGCAAGCCTTGTGCACAGCGTCGATGTTGGATACAACCAGCTTGATTGGCGTCTGAGGACAGACCCTCGTGTCCGTGTCCTTGAGAAGCAGAACATCATGACACTCGAGGCTCTCGATCCCCCTCCCCAGGCGGCGGTATGCGACCTCTCCTTCCGTTCCATAGGGGAGGCGGCCTCCCATATCCTCTCGCTCTCCGGGAATACCTGGTTGGTGGCTCTCATCAAGCCGCAGTTTGAGGTTCCCAAGGACCTGGAGGACTTTACCGGAGTCATTACCGACAATGCCCTTTTGGTGGAGGTAATGAACACAGTATTCACCTTCCTTTCTGAGGAAGGGGTGGGCTTCCATGCTTTGGCATTGAGTCCCCTTACCGGGCACAAGGGCAACAGGGAGTTTCTTGCCCTGCTAAAGAACTCAGAGGGATTGGACAGTGACTCTTTTACAGCCCGGCTGGAAGGGTTGCTCGCTCTCCCTCAATAAGCAGGACTATGCCCTTGATTTGGGAAAAGCCTTTTGCCGTCCTTGCAAGCTGTTCGTACGCCTTTTTCAGATCCTGGCTTTCCAGGAAATGCCTGCTCAGGTCTATGTAGAGCACCTTGTTGGATAAGGTGATGCCCCGTAGTGTTGTTTTGGGATGTATTGCCGAGACTGCCCCCTCTTTGAGGGCCTGCAGGTCGGGTCCTGCGAGCAGGCTTTCAAAGGTATCGTGATAGACAGAGCCTCCCTGCTTGATTTGCTTCTGGGTGAAAACCCTTGCCGAACCGTCAGAGGTGTAGAACCATACGCTTGCCTGTTGGCTGGACTTTGTCGCCCTTGTCTCTGTAGGGGAACTGAGCAGGGTGAGAACCCCGCTTTGTCGGACAGAGTCAAGGACGATGGGAAGCCCTATGATAAGAGTTGTACCAGTAAATATCAGCCACAGTCCAAAGAGGGCTAACGCATGGGAACGCCTCTTTGCCCCCTGTGGTAATTTCTGCTTCTCACCATTGTCAACCATATGGCCATTCTAGTCGAAATGGTGGTGGGTTTCCAGCTTTACATGAGAGGATAAAGCCCGTATAGTACATTACATATGAGGATATTCAAGGGTATTGCAGCTTCCGAGGGGCTCTCCAAAGGGAAAGCCCTGCTCCATGTGCGCTCTTCCATGGTTGCCGATAAGCAGCACATCATGGCGTTGGATGTACAGGAAGAACTGCATAAATTTCGTACAGCTGTCGAACAAGCGAAAAAGGCTTTGGAGGAACACCAAGGGCCTGATATCTCTGCCGAACCCGCAGAGATTTTGCAGACACATCTGATGATGCTCAGCGACCCTGAGTATCTTTCCCAGATTGAGGAGTATATCTCCACAAATCTGGTATGTGCAGGATGGGCTGTAGAATCGGTTACAAACAGCATGGTCGCCTTGCTTGAGGACTCCCCTGACGAGATGCTCAAAGAGCGGAGTGTGGATTTCAAGGATGTGTCGCTTCACCTGCTTGACGCCCTCAGCAACAGGTCAAGACGTACGGTAAAGAACCTCACTGAAGATGTCATCCTTGTAGCCGACACCCTTATGCCCTCTGAGCTATTTTCAATGGACAAGAAGCATATCATCGGCATTGCCTTGGATGGGGGAGGCCGGGCCAGCCATGTCGCCATTCTGGTACGAGCATTCAACATCCCTACGGTCATTGCTTTGGGAACCGCATCCCAGAAGGTTCGTGACGGTGATGAGATCCTGCTGGATGGAAACTACGGTGAGGTACTCATCCGTCCTGACCTGACTGCAGTGCAGAACCTGAACGAGAGGTATGCCCGCTGGTTAGAACATGAGCAGGAGTTGCGGCAGATGATTGACCTGCCTACCTTGACCACTGACGGCCATGAGGTGCTTCTCAAGGCAAATATCCAGACTGTCTCTGAGGTCGATTCGGCCAAAGAGGTAGGCTCTTCGGGTATCGGACTGTTTCGGTCGGAGTTCCTGTTTATGGATAGCAAAGGTGGCTCCTCCGAGCAGCAGCAGTTTGAAGCGTATCGGGAGGTCGTCCAGTCAATGGCTCCGCTACCGGTGACCATCCGCACCATCGATGTCGGTGGGGACAAGGTTGTCTCGGGAATGGGCATTGATGAGAAGAACCCTATCCTAGGCTGGAGAGCAGTACGGTTCTGTCTTTCCCGCAAGGATATCTTTACTGTCCAGCTTCGCGCCCTTCTGCGAGCCAGTGTGTATGGAAAGCTGAGGATCATGTTCCCCATGATCAGCGGTGTTGAGGAATTGAACGCTGTCTTGCACCTTTTTGAGCATGTCAAGGAAGAGTGCAGGATAGAGCAGATACCCTTCGACGATGATATTCAGGTCGGAACCATGATAGAGGTCCCCTCTGCCGCATTGTGTGCCGATATTCTCGCAAAAAAGGTAGACTTCTTCTCTATCGGAACCAATGACCTGATCCAGTATACCATTGCTGTCGATCGGGGCAACGAGAAGATTGCCCACCTGTTTCAGCCATTTCATCCGGGAGTGTTGCGCTCCTTGCAGATGATCGTAGAGAAAGCCCACCAGGCAAACATCCCGGTGAGTCTCTGCGGAGAGATGGCCAGTGATCCTCTCTGTTCCGTGCTGTTGGCCGGACTGGGGATGGATGAATTGAGTATGGGCTCCCAAAGCCTCCTGCAGGTTCGCAAGATTCTGCGCTCAGTCTCCTTCGAGGAGGCCAGGCAACTTGCCGAGCATGTGATGGAGATGGAGTCCTATCTTACGATAACCACCTATATAAGGGAGTGGATGCATGACCGATTCGATCATTTCACCACCATCTGAACTTGATATCGGGCAACCTAAAATGCCTGTAATTGCCATTATTGGAAGACCCAATGTGGGCAAATCGACACTCTTCAACCGCCTCATAGGCAAACGGAGAGCCATTACCGACCCGACTCCAGGGGTAACGCGCGACCCCATACCCGAACGCTGGCTTTTGGGTAATCACCCGGTGACCATCATCGACTCCGGCGGAGTGAAGATAGACCGCGAAGGCCTCGATGGCCTGGTTGCCGACAAGAGTCTCGCCCTGCTAAACATCGCCGATGCCATTGTCTTTATGATGGATTGTACAGAGGTGACGGCCGAAGACCGTGAGCTCCTGGAATTCCTCAGGCCCTTCACCGACAAGATGGTGTTGGTGGTAAACAAGATAGACACCCCTTCTCGCGATGACCTCCTATGGGAGTATTATGAGTGTGGATACCAGCGTGTGCTGGGCATCTCTGCCGCCCATGGGCATGGCATCGAAGAGTTGGAAGATACCCTGCTCGGCATGCTGAACCTGATCAGCCTTGATGAGGCTCCTGAAGAGTTGGATAGCGTCAAGCTGGCAATCTTGGGAAAACCCAATACTGGAAAGAGCACGCTGGCGAACCTGCTGGTAGGGGAGGACATCTCCATAGTCAGCGATATCGCCGGAACCACACGCGATGTGGTCATGGGTGCCTTCTCCTATAAGGGCAGTGATTTTACCGTGCTCGACACTGCAGGGATACGCAGGAAGGGCAAGGTTGGCGATGATGTCGAATATTACTCGGTGAACAGGGCCATCAAGACCATTGATGAGGCTGATGTCGTATTGCTGATGATCGACGCCGTCGAAGGGCTCTCCGACCAGGACAAGAAGATCGCCCAGCTTATCGTGCGCCGGGGCAAGGGCATCATCCTTGTCTTGAACAAGATTGACCTGCTTACCGGAATAGGCAATGAGATCGATGCGATCAAGGATCGTATGCGATTCCTTTTCCCTATACTCAGCTTTTCCCCGATCGTTGCCATCAGCGCCACGCAAGGCATTGATATCGGCAAGTTGCTTGATACTGTCTGGGGAGTCTGGAGACAGCTCAACAAGCGCATTGACACCTCGACGTTGAACAGTGCCATCAAGGAATGGAGTGAAGCCTATCAGCCTCCCCGGGGCTCGAGTGGTCATTTCAAGGTAATGTATGGGACCCAGATCAGTGCAAATCCCATCCGATTCCTGATATTTGTGAATAGGATCAAGGATTTCCCTCTGACGTACGTCCAGTATATGAAAAACTGTGTCCGGCGTGATCTCGGCTTTACCCAAGTCCCCATAGAGATCAACTTGCGAGAGAGAAAGAGGAATCCTTCCCTCAATGACAGGCCAAAGAAATTCTCCAACTCTCCCAAACCCACTAAGGACGATTCTTCATCCAGGCGAACCGGAGGCAAGGCTGTAGCCAAGTCTAAGGGTACCAAGCCGGGGAACAAGGCTGCACAGGGTAAGGCTGAAAAGCGAAATGCAAAGCAGGGACGGAACGCCGTTACGAAGAACCGGAGTTAGGATGGGATTCGTACAGGAACACTCTATCAAAGCCCTCTGCCTGGATATCGATGGAACCCTCTATCCCAAGCGCATGCTCAACCTGAGGATGATGCTCTCTGCCTTCCCCTCCCTCTTGTTGGGCCTGCGTTTCAACACGGTGAGACAGAGGTATCGTCTCGATCAGGAAAAGCAGGAGACGATGCCTGCAAACCGTGAAGGGCTGCTCAACCGTCAGGCAAACCTGATGCTCGAGCAATATGGCAAGCCGGTGACAGAGGATGCTACGCTTCGTATGCGCAAGAGAATTGATCATCAATTCTATGACGCTTGGCAGCGTACCTTTCTCACCATCAAGGCATATAAGCACATGAGGGATGCTCTGGAAATGGCCAAACAGGAAGGCTTGGAGATTGTTGTCTTCAGTGACTTCCCTGTGGCGCAGAAACTAGAGACCCTTGGTATTGCCGACCTAGTTGATGATGGGCTCAGTTCTGAGGACAGCGGCTACCTCAAGCCCAGTGCAAAGGCCTTCTCCTATCTCTTGGATCATGTGAAGGCATCCCCTGGTGAAGTGCTCTATGTAGGGGACAGCTATTCCAAGGATTGCCAGGGGGCGAAGAGGGCAGGGATGCACTCAGCTCTGATAACCTCATCGAAGAAAGAGTATCCTGATGCTGATTTGGTAATCAGTTCTTGGAAGGAGTTCATTTCTCTGGTATTCTGAATCATGGAGGTCTGCTATGGGTTTTGAACTGTTGTTGCCGGTTGTCCTCTTTCTTCTGACTCTGGCCATCATTTTTCTCTTGCGCTCCGATGACAAGCGTACCCAGCGGGCAGACCTCATCAGGAAACGTTCTGATGCACTGCTCAAGACTGTTGAGAGCAGCCATATCCAATTTAATGAGAGCGCCCAGAAAATTGAAGAGCGTATCAGCAAGAAGATAGAAGAGTCTCACCTGCTTATGAGCCATGTCGATTCACAACTTACCGACTTGGAGGCACGCAGCGAAGACCTTGCCACACTGCAGAGGGTGCTTACCACCTACCAGACATCCCTGACACAACTGGAGAGCACCACAGCCCAGGTAGAGCAGAGGGCAGCTTTGATGAGAGGTGAAGTCGCCACCCTCGTAGGTGTGCAAGAGAGCCTCTCTGACTTTGACCTTCGCTTTGAGCAGTTCAAGGAGTCCTTGGGAGAACAGATCGCCGAGGGAGAAGAGACCCTGCGTCTCCAGAATATCCGCATCAGGGAGATGCTCAGTTCTTCCTTTGCCAAACTCCAGGAGTATGAGAAGGAAGTGCAGCAGGCAGAACAGGACAACCTTTCCCAGATCGCCACCCACACAGAAACCCTTACATCCCGTCAGGAAGCATCCCTCGCCCTAGTCTCAGCCCAAACGGCCAAGCTGCGTCTTGTGAGCGAAGAGGGCGAACAGCAGATGCTCGGATATGAAAAAGCCCTCCAGGGTGCGTACAGGCAGGCCAATGAGAAGATGCAGGAGCAACAGCGCGAACTCTCCCAATTGCAGAATAAGTATGCAGAGCAACAAAAAAGACACGAGGCAGAACTGCTTGCCATCGAAGAGAAGGCCCTGTTACGTTTGCAGCAGGAGATGCAGGGCTTTGTCCGCCAGTGCCATGGCGAGATGGGCAAAATCTTCGATATGACCCTCTCAAAAACAGATATTTCCTTCCAGAATATGATCAGGGTGGTCTCAGAGTATCTCAAGGAACTCTCCTTGCGTCTTGAACAAGCCAGAGGCGTGACCACGCTGCTAGGTGCCTCTGAGAATGCTTCCTTACTCTCCTTTAAAGGGGAACTGGATACGTTGTTGGAAGAGTCACGCAAAGGGGAGCAGAATCTACAGACCTTACAGAACTTGGAGGCTGAAGCCACTTCAAAGCTGACTCAAATCCGCCAGCAAACCGATGAGTTGCAAGCATCGCTTGCAACCATGAAAAAGGAGAAGCTTGCCCTTCTCAAGGTATCTGATGCTGAACAGGACTCTCAATCTGTAGTCTTTGCCATGGCCTTGGTAGATGAAGCGTGCAAACCTTTGGAAGAAGAGCCTGGTATTGAAGGGGAGAATCCTCCCTCTGTTGCCTTTGCAATGGCCCTGACTGAAGAGGTGGAGGATGATAAGGGTGGTTCCAAAAAGAAACCCAAACATCATAAGGAAAAACAACACGATGTTGCTTCTGATAAGGAACAGCTAGCCGCTTCTGAGAAACATCAGGTGGAGTATCTTCCCGAGAGCGAGGAAGAGGTGATTATCCTTGACGAGGAAGATGAGCTTACACGGTGATAAGCCTTTTTTGTTCGGTTTGATCAGGGATGAGCTTACCTTGGCTGAGCATATGGGCTGTTGTTCAGCCATTGGCAGTTGAGAGATAGCTGACATCTCCTTCGAATTCCTGCTTTGAATAGGAAGCCCGCAATATTGCCAGATGCCTACCTCTTCTCTACATAGCTTCGGAACGCCTGCAACCCTTCTTCCATGTGACTTCGCCCAAATCCGATCCGGAAACGATCTGTTGGCGTTTGGATGAGTTGAGACCTGTAGACTTTGGGAGGAAGCAGCAGTACACCGGTCTTTTCAAGAAGATCTTCACAGAACTGATCGGCACCTTCGGCTCCTCTATATCGGGGAAATCCTATACAACCGCCGTCGGGTCTCTTCCATTCAAACAAATATGAGAAATCCTGGAAGAATGCATCCAGCAGAAGAGCATTGTGGTTTACAAGGGCCCTGTTGCGATCGAGGATCTGTCTCTTGTTCTGTAAAGCGACAGTAGCCAAGAATTCGCTTGGTGCTGAATTGCATATGGAGAGATAGTGCTTGTATCGCTCCATTCTCTGCAGTAGTGCACGGTCTTTGGTTGCTATCCATCCGATCCTCAGGCCCGGCAGTCCGTAGGCTTTAGACATGACATTGAGGGACAATCCTTTTTCATACACATCGGCTACTTGGGGTAATCGCAGTGAGGGATCCCTCTCTATCAGTCGGAATACCTCATCGCTGAACAGATAGATTCCACGCTTCCTGCAGATCCGGACCAGTTCATTGAAACGTTCCTGTTCCAGGATGGCGCCTGTGGGGTTATGGGGAAAGTTTATGCCTATAAGTTTTGTGTTGGGTCGAAGGGACTTTTTCACCTGATCAATATCCAGCTGCCATCCATCCTCAGCTCTCAAGGCAACGCCGGTGACCTCACAAAGTTCCATGGGGATGGTTTCGGATGCCTGATAATTTGGGACAATGACGAGGGCGTGGTCATCCTTGTCCAGAAGGACGCGCATGGCTGTGTATATGCCTTCTTCTGCTCCGGCAAAGCAGAGGATTTCAGAGCTATTTATATGCTCATACGTCTTGGCAATCTCTTCGAGCAAGGCCTTCGATCCGTAGGATTCGGTGTATCCCAGCCAAAGGTTTTCCAGACTTTGCTGTCTATCTGGGGCCATGGCCAGCAGGTCCGATAGTGTCATGCTTTCGATATCAGAAGCAGTCATATGATACTTGGCATGAAATTCCCATTGTGACAGATAGACTTCCAGCTCAAAATTCCGCATTGCACCTCTCCTTAGAGTATGGTTATCAGTAGGCCTATCATAGTACGTACTGCCCAACGAGAGAAGAGAACCAGTAATTGCCACGTATTGCCTCTGCGGAATATCGCCTCCCATGGAGTGACAACCTCTCGGTCTTTCTGGTCTCGGCCCATAGGTTTGCCCTGCAGCAAGAGTCAAACCCTTTGATTTTCTGTGAGGAAACAGAGGCAAGGCAGTTCTTGCAGGATATTTCCCTTGGACTTGACGTTTTGCTGAAAGGGGTAAATCGTAGGTGTTCGGGAAAAAACAAATAGGTAGTATCCCGAGAAAAAACACTTGACCCTTGCAAGAGCTTATGAGTATGTTATGGCTTGCCCAGGGTGGGCTACTCATTACGGTACACTAGATTATAAGAAATGGTTCTACACGGGGTCTCCCTTGTGCAAGAACTTGCAAATATACGTATGCTCGCGCGCAAGTGTGGCATGAGGAAAAGTTGAGGAATTGGTATGGATATGAAACAGGAAAAAACGCAGCCCAAGAAGGATGAGGAAACAGATCTCAAGCAGGAAGAGGCTGCAACCCTTACGGAGATGGAGCAGAAGGAGCTGGAAATAGCTCTTCTCAAGGAACAGCTTGAAACTGCTCAGGCAGACGTAGCTGAGATGAAAAATCAGATGTTGCGTAACCGTGCAGACCTTGAGAATACCCGCAAGCGCCTGGTTCGGGACAAAGAAGAGGCGGTAAAGTATGCCAACTCTTCCCTTATCAAGGATCTGTTGGAACCCCTTGATGATTTCGGCCGTGCTATGGAAGCAGCCGAATCCACTGAGGACTATAAAAAAGTCCATGATGGGGTGGTGATGGTCAACTCGCAGATATTTGGGATCCTCGAACGTAACTGGGGCCTTCAGCGAATTGAGGCTTCTGAAAAGGAGTTCAATCCCGAGGAACACGAAGCGTGCATGGTAGTAGCAGATGACTCATTGGAGACGGAAATGGTCCTTGAGGAGTTTTCTACAGGATACAAATTGCATGGGCGGGTACTGCGACCATCAAAAGTGAAAGTTGGCAAGCCTGGCGTTTGACGAATGCCCTTGGTATTAGTACTTTATCTGCATGGGCCAGACCCATGATGAATTTGAAATACATTGGAGAGGAGAAATATACAATGGGAAGAATTATTGGAATTGACCTAGGCACAACCAACAGTTGTGTTGCGGTTATGGAAGGCAATGACGCAATGGTCATTGCCAACAGTGAAGGACAGAGAACCACTCCTTCTGTTGTTGGATATACAGCGAAGGGTGATCGCTTGGTCGGCCAACCCGCCAAGAACCAGATGGTAACCAACGCAGAGAATACTGTGTACTCGATCAAGCGTTTCATGGGACGCAAAGCGAGTGAAATTCCCTCAGAGTTGAGCAGGATCCCGTATAAGGTCAGCTCAGGATCTGGTGGTGAAATAAAGATTGAGATCCGAGGGACAAGCTATTCACCCCAGGAGATTTCAGCTGCCATCCTGCAGAAGATGAAAAAGACCGCTGAGGACTACCTCGGTGAGACTGTAACGGAAGCAGTCGTTACTGTTCCCGCATATTTTAACGACGCACAGCGCCAGGCTACCAAGGATGCTGGAAAGATTGCAGGCTTGGATGTCAAGCGTATCGTCAACGAGCCAACTGCCGCAGCCCTTGCCTATGGTATTGGAAAGGATGCGACCAAGGAAGAGAAAATTGCCGTGTATGACCTTGGAGGTGGAACCTTTGATATCTCCATCCTCGAACTGGGTGACGGTGTTTTCGAAGTGAAGTCTACCAACGGGGATACTCACCTTGGTGGTGACGACTTTGATCAGAAAATCATTGACTGGATTGCTTCCGAATTCAAGAAGGCGAATGGCATTGACCTTACCAGTGACAAGATGGCTTTGCAGAGACTGCGTGAAGCGGCTGAGAAGGCAAAGATAGAGCTCTCCAACTCTACCAGCACCGACATCAACCTCCCCTTCATCACAGCTGATGCATCAGGGCCCAAGCACTTGGCAATGACCCTGTCCCGCTCCAAGTTCGAGCAGCTTGTTGCCGACTTGGTCGAGCGGTCGAAGCTTCCTGTAAAGAATGCCCTGCGTGATGCCGGTCTGACTGCTGCAGATATCGATGAGGTCATCCTTGTCGGTGGATCAACACGTATTCCTGCTGTGCAGGCACTTGTACGCGAGCTGTTCGGCAAGGAGCCCCATAAGGGTGTGAACCCTGATGAGGTCGTCGCAATGGGAGCCGCTATTCAGGGTGGTATCCTCGGTGGAGATGTCAAGGATGTCCTCTTGTTGGATGTTACCCCTCTCTCCCTTGGTATCGAGACCCTTGGTGGGGTAAATACCCGTCTGATCGAGCGCAATACGACCATTCCTACCCGGAAGAGCCAGATATTCTCTACAGCCGCTGATGGACAGACTGCCGTAAGCATCCATGTCCTGCAGGGTGAGCGAGAGATGGCCAGCCAGAACAGGACCCTGGGCAAGTTCGACCTTATCGGTATCCCCTCGGCTCCCCGCGGAGTACCTCAGGTAGAGGTGACCTTTGATATCGATGCAAACGGTATTGTCCACGTCTCTGCCAAGGACCTTGGCACTGGCAAGGAACAGAAGATCCGCATCGAGAGTTCTTCCGGCCTCAGTGATGCCGATATCGAGAAGATGGTACGTGAGGCTGAAACTCATGCCGAAGAGGACAAGAAGGAACGTGCTCGCATTGATGCACGCAACGAGGCTGACAGCCTGGTATACTCCACTGAGAAGTCTCTTAAGGAGTATGGGGATAAGATATCCGCTGAGGACAAGGCAGCCATTGAAAGCTCCATCGCCGAACTGAAGTCATTGCTTGAAAACCAGGGCTCTTCTGCTGAAGAACTCAAGGCCAAGAGCGAAGCGCTCCAGCAGGCTGCCTACAAGCTGGCGGAAGAGGTCTATAAGAGCACTTCTGCACAGGAAGGTGGAGAGCCTGGCCCTGAAGATCAGGGAGCACCTGGTGAGGATGAGCCTAAGAAGCATACCGGCAAAGACAATGTTGAAGATGCCGATTACGAAGTCGTAGACTAAGGTTTCGAAAACAGGTTAGTATAGAAGATAGGCTTTGCATCATGTCGGCTCCGGCCGACATGATGTTTCTGGGCCAATTTGTTCGAAGGAAGTCGCACCGTGGCGAAACGAGATTATTATGAAGTGCTTGGAGTCGCGAAGACAGCACAACTGGATGAGATAAAAAAGGCGTATCGCAAGCTGGCCATTGCCAATCACCCTGATAGGAATCCGGGAGATGCGGCAGCTGAGGAACGTTTTAAAGAAGCTACTGAGGCCTATGATGTGCTTGCCGACGAAAAGAAGAGACAGATGTACGATCAGTTCGGGTTTGCCGGACTTGATGGTGCGAATGGTGGCGGCGGCCATGACTACTCCAACGTCTACCGGGATTTCAGCGATATCTTTGGTAGCGGTTTTGGTGGTGGCGGTGGCGGATTTGAAGACATTTTCAGCTCGTTCTTTGGTGGCGGCGGTGGTCGCTCACAAGGCGGGCGAAGTGCCCAGAGAGGCCCTGAAGCGGGCTCCTCTTTACGCTATGATGTGGAAATTGATTTCAAGGATGCTGTATTTGGTACCAAGGTGGAGGTTGCTTACTCCCATCAGGTAGCATGTGAAGCTTGTAGCGGTTCCGGTTCCCAAGGGGGTTCAGGTACCAAGATTTGCCCTACCTGTAACGGTAGTGGCCAGGTCAGGCGCAACAGCGGATTCTTTGCCATAGCGAGCACCTGTCCCACCTGTAACGGAGCTGGGCGTGTGATCGAGAACCCTTGCACCGAGTGCCATGGAAATGGGCTCAAGCGCAAGCAGCAGAAGGTCAAGGTGACCATTCCTGCCGGGGTGGATACGGGAAGCCGTGTAGTGCTACGCGGAATGGGTGATGCCGGAGCAAACGGCGGCCCTTCAGGCGACTTGTATGTCTATGTGAATGTGAAAGCACACAAGTACTTCGTCAGGCAGGACTATGACCTGTTCTGCCAGGTTCCCATCTCCATCACCCAGGCCTCCCTTGGGGCTGACATCCAAGTACCTACCATAGACGGTCAGTCCATCAAGGTGACCATCCCCAGTGGGGTGCAGTCCGGCAAGATGCTTCGCGTACGGGGGAGGGGCGTTACCAAGCTCAACTCCACAGACAGGGGTGATATGTACTTGAAACTGCTTGTACAGGTTCCCAAACGGCTGAACTCGAAAGCTAAGAAAATTATGCAGGAACTGGCAACTGCCCTTGGTGAGGATTCCTCGCCAACTCCTGTCCCCTTTGAGGATTAATAATGCAGGCTACTTCACCGATGAGGTAGCCTTAATTTTTGTAATACAGTAAGCTTTGCTGAGCAGGAGAAGAGAATGGGAGAGAAGATATTTGGCTTTCATGCCATAGAAGAGAGCCTCAAGCAGGCCGCATCGGGGTCAGTACTGTACCTCTGTCGCGGTATGGGAGGCCATACAGAAGCTTTGGAACGTCAGGCACTGCTGACAGGAAAAGTGCTCATAAAGAAAATTGCTAAAGTTGAGATGGATCGGATGGTCGATCAGGCGGACCACCGTGGGGCGGTTCTGGAACTGCTTGATGTGAAGAAGGGAAATGCAAAGATCCAGTTCAGCACAGTCAAGGATTTCTGTTCCAAGCTCAAGGAGGACGAAAGCGCCTTGGTGTTGGTCCTCGATGAGATAACAGACCCGCAGAACCTCGGGGCGATCCTCCGTTCTGCCGACCAGTTCTCCGTGTCTCTGGTTATCATACCCGAACGGCGTAGCGCACAGGCTAACTCCACCGTAGTCAAGGTCTCCTCAGGGGCGGCCCAGTATGTCCCGATGGCTGTGGTCACAAACCTCAACCGTGAGATTGAGAACCTCAAGGGTAGCGGGTTTTGGGTCTATGGGGCAGATATGGCAGGGAAGGAAACTTACAAGACAGTGTTCCCAAAGAGAACCGTGTTGGTCATGGGCAGTGAAGGCAAGGGTATGAGAGATCTTACCAAGACCCTTTGTGATGGAATAGTCTCTATTCCAACAAGTGGACATATCGATTCGTTGAATGTTTCAGTAGCTGCAGGAATCCTCTTATATGAGGTACGCAGACAGCAGGCGGTTGCTCCTTCAGGGAAATAACCGGACACTTTTACGAAAACGTACAGGGCATACTATACCTTTTTTGGTGCTTATGCCCTGTTTCCTATATGTATGCTTCTTAACATAATCAAAATGCATAAAAAACCATTCTTTTCTTGCAAGTAGCTCCTATTTTACGTATCATGAAATATAACTATCCCTAAAGGAGAGAAGTAGAAATGAAAAAGATGTTTGCTCTTGTTCTTTGTGTGCTTCTGGTTTCCGGCACGATCTTTGCCGCTGGTGTGCAAGAAACTGCAACAGTTGGAAAAGATTTCCACATCGGTATTGTCACAGGTACAGTATCACAATCTGAAGATGACCTCCGTGGTGCAGAACGACTCATTGAAGAGTATGGCGCTGTCAACAATGGTGGAATGATCCAGCACGTGACCTACCCTGACAATTTCATGGATGAGGCTGAGACCACCATCAGTGTTATTGCCGGTCTTGCTGATGACCCAAAGATGAAGGCCATCATTGTAAACCAGGCCATTCCTGGTACAACCGAGGCTTTCCGCCGTATAAAAGAGAAGAGAAGTGATGTTCTCTGTATCGCAGGTGAGGCTCACGAGGATCCTGCAGTTATCCAGAGCGCAGCTGACCTCGCTGTTAACAACGACTTCATTGCCCGTGGGTACCTGATCATCCGCACCGCCCATGAACTTGGGTGTGATACCTTCGTTCACATCTCCTTCCCCAGACATATGAGCTATGAGACCCTCAGTCGCCGTGCAGCGATCATGGAAGTTGCTTGTAAAGACCTGGGCATGACGTTTGTACGAGAGACCGCTCCTGATCCGACCAGTGACGTTGGTGTTGCCGGTGCCCAGCAGTACATCCTTGAGAAAGTGCCCGCATGGATCGAGGCCTATGGCAAGAATGCAGCATTCTTCTGTACCAACGATGCACACACCGAGCCTCTGCTCAAGCAGCTTCTGGCTTACGGTGGGTACTTCATTGAAGCAGACCTTCCCAGCCCTCTGATGGGGTATCCTGGTGCATTGGGCATCGACCTCTCCGCTGAAGCAGGTGACTTCACCGCTATCCTGAAGAAAGTCGAGTCCTCTGTTGTTGCCAAGGGAGGAGCCGGCCGTTTTGGCACCTGGGCTTTCTCCTATGGATATACCGTGAGTGCAGGTTTGGGCCAGCATGCTATCAACGTACTCCGAGGCGAGAGTGAACTGCTCAAGCTCAGCGACGTCATGAAGGCATATGGCAAGTATACTCCCAAGGCCAAGTGGAATGGTGCTCCTTACTCAGATGTCAACACTGGCGTCCGTGCTAAGAACCACATCCTTATTTACCAGGATACCTACATGATGGGTAAAGGTTACATGGGTAACGCAGACATCACAGTTCCTGAGAAGTATTTCGCCATCAAATAAAATTTGCTATTGAGCTAATAGGGGGAGAGTGGTACTCTCCCCCTTTATAGCGATTGGACAGCGGGAGTGTTCTTCTCCTGTAGCGTCTTTTCGCTTCACTGGGACCAAGCTTGGCCGTCACCGTTACGTTGTAGGACGTAAGGGTCACACCCAAGATTGAAAGGATTGAGCATATGAATGAAAAAGAAACCCCGTTGCTGGAGATGAAACATATCAGCAAGGACTTTTTCGGCAACCAAGTTCTCACTGATGTGAATTTCTCTCTCCGACCGGGAGAAATCCTAGGCCTTGTAGGAGAAAATGGTGCAGGAAAGTCGACACTGATGAAGATCCTCTTTGGTATGGATGAAATTCATCAGACTGGAGGATTTGGGGGAGATGTCATTATCAATGGTGAGAAGGTTGCGTTTGAAACCCCCATTGATGCATTGGCCGCCGGTATTGGCATGGTTCATCAGGAGTTCTCGCTCCTGCCTGATTTTACTGCAACCGAGAATATCCTGCTTAACCGCGAACCACTAAAATACACAGCACTTTCTGAACTGTTTGGAGACCGTCTCAATATTCTGGACAGGGAGAAGATGACTGAAATTTCTGAAAAGGCAATAGGCCGGCTTGCCGTAACCTTGGATCCTGAAATGTTGGTTTCACAAATGCCCGTGGGGCACAAGCAGTTTACCGAGATCGCCAGGGAACTGAGTAAGGAAGCCACCGATGTGTCCGAGGGTATCAAGCTGCTGGTTCTTGATGAGCCGACAGCTGTGCTCTCTGAGCAGGAGGCTGACAGCCTTCTGAAGGCGATGCGCCTGCTCGCCGAGTCGGGTATCGCCATCATCTTCATTACTCACAGGCTGCAGGAGATTCTGGACGTCTGTGACACTATCATGGTCATGCGTGATGGAAAGATCATCAAGACGGTCCCTGCCAAGGGCGTGGCCATCCCCGAGATTGCCAGATGGATGGTCGGACGTGAGGTTAACACAGCCAGTCATAAGAGGGCGGTTTTTGATGCAAAGGATAGGGAGATCCTGCTGAGGTTGCAGAAACTCTGGGTTGATATGCCAGGTGAGGTTGTGCGCGATGTGGACCTGGATGTCTATAAGGGGGAGATCATCGGTATCGGAGGCATGGCTGGCCAAGGCAAACTGGGTATTCCCAATGGCGCGATGGGGCTTTTCCCTGCTGGCGGACAGATATTCTTTGAAGGGAAGGAAATTCCCCTTAACAGTCCCCGTAACTTCCTTGATGCGGGCATGGCCTTTGTCAGTGAAGATCGTCGTGGGGTAGGGCTCCTTCTTGATGAAAGCTTGGAGTGGAACGTATCCTTCACTGCTATGCAGGTTCAGGAGAAATACCTGAAGAAGCGTTTAGGGGGGCTGTTCAAGTGGCGCGACCAGAAGGCAATTGAAGAGGCAACCGATTCCTATGTGAAGCAGATGGAGATTCGGTGCACCAGCACCAAGCAGAAGGCGAAGGAGCTCTCAGGCGGAAACCAGCAGAAGGTTTGTCTGGCCAAGGCCTTTGCTGTCGAACCCAAGCTGCTGTTTGTATCGGAGCCTACCCGTGGAATTGATATCGGGGCAAAGTCCCTGGTTTTGCAGGCATTGAGAAAATATAATGAAGAACAAGGAACTACCATTGTCATGATCTCCTCCGAATTGGAGGAGCTGAGGTCAATCTGTGACCGTATTGCCATTGTCTCTGATGGCAAGGTCCTGGGAATCCTTCCCGCTTCCACCGATAGCGCCGAATTCGGGCTCATGATGGTTGGAGAGAAGAGTACATTGGTTGACGGAGGTAGTCTATGAACGTACAAGTAGAAAAAGCGATTTCTACCCTATCACATGCGGTAAAGTCTTTTGGTTTGCCACGTATCATCATCGGGCTGTTTTTGTTGTTGCTCTTTATCGCAGCGCCCTTTGTCGGGGTTAATATCGGTACCAGCCTCTCTGATACCTTCAACAGATTCGGAATGAATGCTGTTATGGTCCTTGCCATGGTCCCGATGATCCACAGCGGGTGCGGGCTGAACTTCGGCCTCCCCTTGGGCATCATAGCAGGTCTGCTCGGAGGCACCCTCTCCATGGAGTTTAACTTTACAGGCCCTGCATCCTTTATGATGGCAATCGTCTTTGCAACGCCGTTCGCCGTTATCCTCGGATGGGGGTATGGGCAGTTGCTCAACAAGGTAAAGGGAGGAGAGATGATGATCGCTACCTATGTGGGATTCTCCTCAGTAGCATTCATGTGCATCATGTGGCTCCTGTTGCCGTACAGCAACCCTACCATGGTCTGGGGGTACGCCGGCAAGGGCTTGCGTACGACCATCTCCACAGAAGGGTACTACCTGCATGTGCTCAATGATTTCCTCTCCATACGTCTGACCGACCATCTGACCATACCCACCGGAATGTTCCTATTCTTTGCTCTGCTTGCCTTCATCATATGGGCGTTTTTGCATACCAAGACAGGCACTGCCATGACAGCTGTAGGGTCAAACCCCGTGTTTGCCCGGGCCAGCGGAATACATGTCGATAATATTCGTGCTTTGAGCGTTGTAATGTCCACCTGGCTTGGAGCCCTGGGAATACTTGTCTACCAGCAGAGTTTCGGATTCATCCAACTCTATATGGGGCCTTTCTATATGGCCCTGCCTGCAGTATCCGCTATCCTGATAGGAGGGGCCTCGGTCAACAAGGCTACCATTACGAATGTCATAGTCGGAACCTTCCTGTTCCAGGGGATACTGACCATGACGCCCTCTGTGATGAATTCAATGATTCATACCGACATGTCTGAGGTTATCAGGATCATCGTCTCAAATGGTATGATTCTCTATGCCCTGACCAGAAAAACGGAGGCAACCCGATGACGCTCCAAAGAACAAACTTCCAGAAAGTGAAACGCTTCCTGGGAAACAATACAGTAACGATTCTCTTTTTGGTGATCTGTGCCTTCGGCATTCCTCTCAGCGGATACTCCGCCAACTACCTTGTCAGCGAGATTGTTGTGCGAATAGCACGTAACTCCTTCTTGATCGTCAGTCTGCTGATCCCCATCCTTGCTGGTATGGGTCTGAACTTCGGTATGACACTAGGCGCCATGGCTGGTCAGATCGGCCTGATCTTCATCAGTGACTGGGGTATCGTCGGGATTCCCGGCATGTTGCTTGCCATGATCATTTCCACCCCTATCTCCGTAGCTCTAGGGGTCTGGTGTGGAAAGATCCTCAATATGGCCAAGGGCCGTGAGATGGTCACCAGCTATATTATCGGATTCTTCATGAACGGTATCTACCAGTTGGTAGTCCTTTACGGGATGGGAGCCATCATCCACATCCGTTCTAACTCACTGGTACTTCCCCGAGGCTATGGTATCCGCAATACGGTCAACCTCATAGGCATCAGGAAAAGTCTGGACAACCTGCTGATGATACGACTGTTCGGCATTCCCATTCCGCTGTTCACCCTCATTGTAATAGCCCTTCTGTGCGTATTCATCCTCTGGTTCAAGAAGACCAAGCTTGGGCAGGACATGCGCGCAGTAGGACAGGATATGGAAGTAGCCCGTGCGGCAGGTATCAAGGTAGAGCATACCCGCGTAGTGGCCATTGTCATCTCAACTGTGTTCGCTGGATATGGCATGATCATATACCTGCAGAATATCGGAACCCTCAATACGTATAACAGCCATATGCAGATTGGTATGTTCAGTGTTGCCGCCCTCTTGGTGGGAGGGGCTACGGTAAGCCATGCAAAGGTACGTAACGTGTTCTTGGGAGTCATCCTGTTCCACCTTATGTTCATAGTCTCCCCTATGGCAGGAAAGAACCTTATAGGACAGGCACAGCTTGGAGAGTACTTCCGAGTCTTCGTCTCCTACGGTGTCATCACCGTCTCGTTGGTCCTGTATGAAGTCAGGAAGAAACATGACCGTGGAATTGCAGGACAGATCCTTGCACAAGAGCAGGAGGTCAAGGCATGAAAACTCTCTTTACCAGAACAAATCTGATGCGACTGGGTGCGATTGTTATTGTCCTGCTGTTTGCCGTGATGTTGTTTTTCATTGGAAAGCAGCACACTGTTCTCCTGGACAACAAGACAGTCACTGTCAATGGTGAGGAGATCAAGGCCTTGAAGATGGTTGAAGTGCAGGTGAACAAACTCGACTCCCTTGAGTTTGTGCCGCGTGACCGTGACAAAGTGGATGTCACACGCCAGAAGCATACCATCACCGTCTCCTATACTGATGCTGATTGGAATGAAATAAGCATCACCAGGAAGTTCAAGCTCCCTCTGATGGAGGAGATGGTCATCATCTCCATCCCTACGCTGGTAGCCAATCCTGATGCTCCTCAGAGTGTCTGGCTGGAGAAATATGAGCTTCCTGTCTTTGCAGTGCAGGTAGCCCCGGAGGATGAGGTCGTCATCACCGACGATTTTTCCGGTTTGATCTCCCTCTAACCTGTTGTACAGGGTAGTTTGGAAGGTATCGTAGCCATTGGTCACAGAGGGGCACTTCAACCGAAGTGCCCCTCTGTGGTACATGAATGGTTGGTACCGTCAAGCAGGTATATTTTCCATCCTAATTAATCCAGCACAACTACATCCTGATCGAGTTTGGCAGGTTCCTGTATAGAGCCAAGGGTTCTGTTTGCCACCATTCTCGGAAATGGATATACCAAGAGGCTCCTCGCAAGCGAAGAGCCTCTTGGTCTGTCGGCATCACATCAGTTCGTAAAGAAATTGTCTCCGATATCAGGACGGTACCAAGCTCCTGGGAAGGATATATGCCTGACACCCTTGTAGGCGTTTTTGTTGGCATCCATGATATTGTAGCCGATGCCCACAACTGTGACACACCGGCCTCCATTGGTCACCAGCGTACCGTCTTCTGATTTTACACCACCGAAAAAGTAGAAGGGGGAACCCATAAAGGCGTTGCTCATCAGGGCCGCCGGGATGGGTTCGAGCTTTTTGCCGACTATAGGTTCTTCAGGGTACCCCTCGGACGCCACCACAAGGGCGACAGCAGAGTTGGTGGAAACCTCAAGGTTGAGGGAGGAGAGCGTGTCTTCCTTCATAGCTGTGAGGATGTCGATGATGTCGGTTCTGATCAGGGGGACGATCGCCTGGGCGGCAGGATCGTTGAATCGCACGTGATAGTCCACCAGGATCGGGCCTTGTCTGGTGATGATGACACTGATGGTCAGCACTCCCTTATAGGCCATCTTCTCAGCCTTCAGACCGAAGAGGGTCGGTTCTATGATGGTATCGACCAGGGACTTGCTGACAGACTCCTGTAGCGGTACCGGGCAGATGGATCCCATTCCTCCGGTAGGCAGGCCTCCATGGCCTGCCTTCATGTAGTCACTGGAAGGGGGCAGCATCATGTAGCCCTTGTTGTCAACCAGGAGGGTGAGGGTGATGGGAAGCCCCTCAAGATGCTCTTCAAGAAGGATAGAGCCACTGCTCAGGATCTTCTTGGAAAACTTCATCAAGGCCTCATAGTCACTGGAGTCGATCATGACACGGCTGGGGGCTATGGTGTTGCTCTTGACGACAAACCTCTCGTCCTTGTGCCGTATCAGATACTCGGAAAGATTTTTTTCGTTATCGAATACATGATGGGTGGGGGTGGGGATGTTATGCCTGTCGGTGAACTTTCGGGAAAAGTCACGATCCCCCTCAAGCTTCAGAGCCCTGCTGGGTGCTCCGAATGTGTCGATGCCCCGCTCGTTGAGGTAGTCGATGACACCGGTAAACAGAGGGGCCTCTGTTCCGATGAAGACGAACTCAATGTCATGCTGCTTGCAAGCTTCATATACCTGCTTGGGATCAGCAGGATCAATGGCAAGATTTTTTGCAATGGATTCGGTTCCTACGTTGCCTGGACCTACATAAAGACCATTGATAAGACGACTCTGGGAAAACCACCATGCAATGGCATGGTCTTTGGCTCCTGAGCCCAGTACTAGTATTCTCATTGCACTACCTTCTTGCTGTATTTTCTTCCCTAAACGTACCATTTTACCTGTTGAGTGGTCAACAACTAGCTTGGAGCCTCTGCATAGCTTCCACGTAATCCTCCCTCTTGCTCGCCTTCACGATTTCCTGCTTTATGGCAGCGGTGTTCGCGATGCCCTTGAGGTAGGAACAGGTGTGCTTGCGCATCTGGGTACAGGCGCTTTTTTCCCCATAGTGAGCTATCATGAGGTCGAGGTGACGCAAGATGATGGAGATCCTCTCTGCAAGGGATACAGCTCGCGCCTCCCTCCCCTCAAGGATGTCCCTGGCCTGTGTGAAGATGAAGGGGTTTCCGATGGCTCCCCTGGCAAACATGACGCCGTCGATACCGGTTTCCTGGAGCATTTTCTTGGCATCCTCGGCATGAAACAGATCCCCAGAACCAAAAATCGGTACATTGTATCCTTTTTTCATGCAGTACTCTTTCAAGACCCGTAGCTTTGTCCAATCTGCAAAAGGGGCATATCCCTGGGCCCTAGTCCTTGCATGCAAGGTGAGCATGGCTGCTCCCCCGTCAAGAGCTGCCTGGGCAAACTCCAGATAGTTCTGGCTGTTCGCATCCCACCCGGTACGGAACTTCACAGAAACAGGAGTCGGAATGGCCCTTGTTATCATCTGTACGATTTCTGTGATGAGGGGGGGATTTTTCATCATGGACGAGCCAGCCCCTGTTTTGGTGACCTTGGGGACCGGGCATCCGCAGTTGATATCGATAAAGGAGGGCTCATAGGCTTGCAGCTGCTCAAGGGCCCCTGGTAGGGACTCAGTGTTTCCCATGAACAGCTGCACAGCATATGCCTGTTCGTTGGGGGCCTTCTCTAGCAGGGCAAGGGTCTTCTCTCCCTCACGGAAGAGCCCTTCTGCGCTTACCATCTCAGTGTAGGTCATGTCCGCGCCCATCTCAATGCACAGCGATCGGAAGGGCACATCAGTGTAGCCCGCCAGTGGGGCGAGAAAAAGATTCCCTCTGACAAGGGTGTTTCCTATTGTTACCGGATGATATAGGTTCTGTTCGCTCATACGTCCTTTGGAAGGGCGAAGGCCCTTATGCTGTTAGCATAAAGACTTTCACTGAGCTCTTCAAGGTAGTTTTCCCTGATTTCACTGAGGGCTTTTGCCGTCTCGATGAGGTAGGGAATCTTGTTACGTTCACCCTTATACGGATAGGGAGTCATGAATGGGGCTTCACTTTCTATGACAATCCTGTCCAGGGGGAGATTGCGTGCCACCTCCTGGATCGACCGGCTGTTCTTGAAGGTGAGGTTACCGGCGAAGGAGAAGGTGAGGTTGAGCAAGAGAGCCTTCTTGGCAAAGGCCCAGTCCTCTCCGAAGCAGTGCAGAATACCCCCTTTGGGAGGGAGCTTTTTCTCCAGAATGTTCAGAAGGTCATCACCAGCATTGCGGTTGTGAATAATGACAGGAAGGTCGAGTTGCTTTGCAATGTCCAGATGCTTGAGGAAAAGCTCTACCTGGGCGCTCTTGTCACCTCCGAACATATGATAGTAGTCAAGCCCGGTCTCCCCTATGGCTATGACCCTGTTTTTCTTTGCATGGAGGGTGATTCTCTCTTCCCAATCCCTGCCTGGATGGGCCACCTCTGTCGGTGATACACCGACAGCATGGTAGACGCTGTCTGCGCTCTCGAGATTTGCATAGGTCTTCTCAAAGTCAGAAAGGCTGTTGCAGATGCTCACAATGTGTTTGACCTTCTTGACTTTTGCAAGTTGGACTGCCAGCAGTTGTTCCATTTTATCATCTTGGAGCAACCCTATATGTGCGTGCGTATCGAAAAATTGCATACAGGCTCCTTGAGTTTGGATTCTCGCTTGTTCTGGAGAGTGTCTAAAATATACCATGAGCAATGGTAATCGTCAATATACGTAATTCATATAGGAGAAAATAGTTATATATAGTATACTGAGAGTTTGACAATTATTCATACTCGTGATAGCGTAGGTTTTAGCGAGTATGCTCCGCCCTTGTGGCAAAGGAATAGCATGAAAAAAGATCGTGTACGCAGTGTTGAGAAGGTCTCAGTGAAAAACAGGCCCTCCAGCGCTTATATATATTTGGTGAAAAACACCTCCTCCAACGAGACGACAATCTGTGCTTGGGATTCGGTTCTTTATCCCGGGACCTCTGTTGTCTCTCCAACCCGGTATGGGCTTGATATGGGGGTTGTGGTGTCCAGTGCCCATACTCTTGGGAGAGGGTACCAGAAGGGACATGACCAGTGCCGTGGGGCGTGTCTTCATAGCGAATCCCTTCGTGAAGAACAGAATGAGCACCAACAGGAAGACTCCGAAGCTACAGGTGAAGAGATTTTCTTTGATGCCGAACCTGATGAAATCTCCAGCGACGGATGTTCTGAGTCGACTCCCATCGAGATGGTTCAGCTTTCGGGCGATACCCAGTGGATCGATCGCCTGGCGACACCCTCTGATATGTCACGCTACCAGGAACTTTCCGACAAGGAAGACGAGGCGATGAGGATCTGCAGGGAAAAAATCGCCTTGCACAAGTTGGATATGAAGCTGGTAACAGCCCATTTCTTGCTTGGGGAACCCAAGATAATTTTTTTCTTTACCGCTGATGTCCGGGTGGACTTCAGGGAGTTGGTCAAGGATCTGGTGTCAGTATTCAGGATTCGCATTGAGCTTCGGCAGATCGGCGTCCGTGATGAGAGTCGCGTCCTTGGCGGGCTTGCCGTATGTGGACGTGATTACTGCTGTCACAGTGTGACGGACAAGCTCGATCCTGTTTCCATCAAGATGGCGAAGGAGCAGAACCTTTCGCTCAATTCGATGAAGATATCCGGGCCTTGCGGGCGATTGCTCTGCTGCCTCTCCTATGAGTATGACTTCTATGTGGAGGAGAAACGCAAGTACCCTTCGGAGGGAAGCAAGCTCAAAGTTGGGTTTGAACTGATGAAAATTACAGAAATAAATATTCTCAGGAAAAAAATAACCCTGTTGGGACCTGAGGGAAGAATGCTCAGCATCCCCCATTCAGCTGTTTTTTTCAATGAAGGAGCCAATCGTTGGGAGATTACAAAGGAGTATTCAAACGAATATTTGTCCAATTGATATAAAGCATTGTATTGACCGATTTTAGAGAGTGTGATATTTTGATTAACCGTCGGCCCTCGTTGCCGATTCTATATTTATACAAGAAATACGTATTCTAGGTGATATGTTTGGAGGTATTACGTGATTAACAAGTCTGCTGAAAAAAGAGAGCGACAAAACGCCGTTCGCAGAATGAGGAACCGTGCCGCAAAAAGTACTATGCGCACAGCCATAAAGAAATTTGATGCTGCTTTGGTGTCTGGGGATGTAGCAAGCGCTTCTGCTGCCCTTGACCTTAGCCTCAAGTTGCTCGATGTCACAGCTAGCAAGGGTGTTATCCATTCCCGAACTGCTGACAGGAAGAAGTCAAGACTGCATGCCCGATTCAACAAGATGAGCTCTCAGGCTGCTGTCCAGGCATAACAGTACTGCCCTGATTATTATAGCCGGGGTATGTGATATGCCGGCATACGCATGAGAAATACAATTGTTGAAGGAGTTACCATGGCAGAACCTAAATTGACAAAAGCGGCCATCATTGAAAATCTTCATGAAAAGCATGGACTGAATCGGTCAGACATCCATATGATAATCGACTCATTTTTTGAAGAGGTGAAAGCTGGACTTAAGAATGACCAAGTTATCGAGTTGCGAGGCTTTGGCACTTTTGAAGTCCGTACCCGCAAAGGCAGGGAGAGGGCTCGCAATCCAAAGACAGGTGCTATCGTAGCAGTGGAGACCCATGGGGTCGCTATTTTCCGTCCTGGTAAAGAGCTCAAGGACTATGTCTGGAATTTGCGCGAAAATCAACCTGTCACTGACTGATTGACCCCCGTTGGTTTAATGTAGGAGAGACTCTTTTGCATAGCTTGATAAAGAGACGGAGCCTCAGAACAGTCTGTTCTGAGGTTTTTGTATTGTCGGTTACAGCTTTTGTGTATTCGATGGCTTTTCCCGGCTTCATGACGAATCGTGGATTTGGGTTCATCGCATTCTTTGCGTTGATCCCTCTTTTTGCCGTAATAAGAAACACGACATGGAAATTGACCCCAGTCTATGGGTTTTTCTTTGGGTTTGTCTTCTACCTGTTTTTCAATTACTGGCTGAAGACCTTCCACCCCCTGGCAATCCTGATAGTGCCTATTATCAAGGGCGGTGAGATGGCCATACTCTTTCCCCTGCTCAAAGCTGGAGAGAGGCTGTTCAAGAAGTATGGGTACCTGGTGCAGGCTGTCATATGGGTGGCATATACCTATGTGAGTCAGGACTGGTTTGCAGGCTATCCCTATGGAACCCTTGGGTATGCCATCTATGAGTACCTCCCTCTTATCCAGATAGCTTCGCTTGTAGGCATATGGGGCATTACCTTCCTTATGGTGCTTCCCCAAACCTTCCTCGGGGCCTGGCTTACTGATCGATTGCGTTCCGATGGAGACGGCCTTGTCACAACCCTCAGGTCCCACCTGATCCCAGTCGCAGCTTATGCTGCTCTTGTGCTCGCCTCCCTTGTTTTTGGGTTTGCTAGTATGCAGTACTGGAAGGCCCAGGAGCCTGACAAACTCTGGAGAGTCGCCACCATCCAGCACAATGCCGATACCTGGGCAGGCGGCTATGCCACATACAAGAGAAACTTCAACAACCTCAGGAAAATGAGTCTTGAGGCTCTTGTCGCAAAACCCGACATGATCCTTTGGTCAGAGACCGCCTTTGTCCCCTCAGTGGCTTGGCACGAGAAATACCCTTCTGATGAGGCGACATCTGCCCTGGTGGAGGAGTTTGTAGAGTTTGGAAAATCCCTTCCCATCCCCCTGTTGAGCGGCAATCCTGAAGGAGTTCTTGACGACCCCACTATGCCTGCCTTGCTTGCAGACGGGTCTTGGAACCGTAAGGATTATAATACTGTCACCTTTTTTGAGGGGGGTAGGGTCAAGAATTCCTATAGGAAACAACATCTGGTTCCCTTTACCGAGCACTTCCCCTACGAAAAACAGATGCCTTGGCTATATAACCTCCTTTTGGCTAATGACTACAACTGGTGGGAAACAGGATATGAGAGTGTTGTCTTCGAGACCGATGAAGGGGTACGGTTTTCCACCCCCATCTGTTTTGAGGATGTCTTTGGTGCCCTCAATGCCAGGTTTGTACGCAATGGTGCACAGGTCATAGTAAACATGACCAACGACGGGTGGTCAAAGGCCGTCTCAGCCGAAATGCAGCACCTTGGCATGGCCGTCTTCCGTTCCATCGAGAACCGTCGGACTACTGTGAGGGGAACCAACAGCGGCATGACCTGTCTCATTGATGTCACCGGCAAGATAGTCGACCCTATGGAACCGTTCAAGACTGGATGGCATATATATGACGTACCGGTCTATACGACAGAAACCAATGGAGAGACGTTCTACACAAAGCATGATGACTGGTTTGCCTTCGCTTCAATCTATCTCTCCGTGTTCCTGCTTGCCCTTGGATTGGCCAAGGCAGTTCTGGCGTTTGTGCGATCGAAGAAAAAGGACTGAACATGCTCTACAAAACTGCGTCTCTGTTCGTTATCGGTACTGAGCTTACCCGCGGGGTCATAGCGGACAAACACTGTCAGGTTGTCTCCAGCCAACTTACCCAACTGGGCTATCGTGTGGAGCGTATGGTGGTTGTCCCTGATGACGGGACTATCGAAAGTGCCCTGAGGGCCTGTCTGGATACATGCGACGTAGTAATCCTCACAGGGGGGCTTGGGCCCACCAGTGATGATCTTACCCGTAGCATCGTCGCGACGCTGGCCAAAGTCCCTCTTGCTAGGGATCAGCAGGCTTTTGAAGCCCTGTATGCGAGGATAGGCGAGCGTATCTGGGGAGCGAACGAACAGCAGGCGATGCTTCCTTCAGGGTTCGAGTCGATCGCCAACCCGTACGGCACTGCCGCAGGGTTTAAGGGCTTCATCCCCCTTGGTGAGCGTTCTGTTGCCTGTGTGGCGATGCCCGGCCCTCCCCGCGAGATGGATCCGATGTTCTTTGATGCGGTACTGCCCTGGCTTGCCCAGCTTATCGGTCACGATGATTTCTCCCGTACCGAATATTCGACATTTTTGCTTGCAGAGGCAAAGCTGGAGGAACTATGCCGACAGGTTGCCTCAGAAGGTATCCAATGGGGCACGCGCTTTCAGGATCTGAAGATAAGCCTGTATCTTATGGGGGAGGTTGAAGAGCGGAGAGAGGAGATGGCACAGCGCCTGCTCTCTCTTGTAGGGCCATCGCTCATTGTAGGTGGGGACGTCATGCCGGCAAATCTGCTGACAGACAAGCTTAAGGCAAATGGGATGACTATCAGCTGTGCGGAGAGCTGCACAGCAGGTTATGTGTCCAAACTGCTTACAGATGAGAGTGGAAGCTCTGAGTGGTTCTGGGGTGGCTGTGCAACCTATTCCAACGAGGCGAAGATGAAGATGCTTGGGGTCAGGGAGGAAACCCTAGATGCCTATGGGGCGGTAAGCGGCGAGTGCGCCTCTGAAATGGCTGAGGGAATCCTAAAGCTCTCGGGCACTGATTATGCCCTCTCCATCACAGGGATAGCCGGTCCTACAGGAGGAAGTGTTGAGAAACCTGTCGGCATGGTATGGCTGGGTTTTGCGTCAAGACACAGACCTACACAGACTGTGAAATTGCAGTTTACCTCATGGGGAAGGGTCTCTGTCAGAAGAAAAGCCTCAGTTGCTGCGCTAATTCTAGCCGGTAAGTACATTGATGGGGATGCATTGCTTGACACTGTGCTCAAGTGGCAATATATTTAAGAAACTAATCGCGGAAATACCAATGGTACACACTCCTTCACATTTCCGCATATTCTAACATTATGTTTTACGTTTAGGAACCGGTAAGGGGCACTCCCTGTAGCTTGCGCTCACAGGTGCATGTCAAACACCCGTTTCGTTGGAGTTTATCCTATGTCTTCCGAAGAAATACTGAATGATCATTCTGACGTAGCTCGTCCTTCTGAGCAGGAACCTGTAAAGAAAGTCATACGTCGCATTACTCGCAAAAAAAGCCCGGTAGTTGCCGGTTCGTCAGAACCTACCGCACCTCCTGCTGAAAAGCAGGAAGAGAAAGCCCCTGCTGAGCCAAAGAGGAGAGGAAGGCCTAAGGGATCCTCTGCCGCCAAAGTTGCAACCAAGAAAAAGCCGGCACCGAAAAAAGATACCTCTCAACTTGAGCTCATACCCTCTGAAATGGAGAGTGCTCCGGCCCCAGAGCCCGAAAAGAAAAGCAAACAAGCTCCTGTCACTTCAGTTTCCTTTTCCCAGCCACCCTCTGATTCACAGGAACAGGGCCAGAACCAAGGCCAAAATAACCAGAATCAGAACCAGAATCAGAACCAGAACCAGAACCAGAACCAGAATACCAACCCCAACAGAAACCCCAACCAGGGTCAAAGAAAAAACAGCCAGTACAACTCCCGAAGTGGTGGTAGAACTCAGCAAAGCAGACCCCATACCAAGGGAAGCTACCAAAAGGGACAGCCCTACAACCCGAACCGTCCCATGCGTCAGGGCCAACAGGATGATGCATCCAATGATCTGAATATTGAAGAGCATCCAGAAGCCCCGGTACTGAACCTGACAGACTACACCAACCTCTCCATCGATGAAGTTCGCAAGAGCGGCCTTGAGAAAGGGATGAGTTCTGACAATATCCTGGATCTGCGCAAGCAGGAGATCATCGCAGAGATCCTCCGACTTCATACTGCCCAAGGGGGTGTTATCGTTGGAGTGGGTACCTTGGAGATCCTTCCTGATGGGTTTGGATTCCTTCGTTCCCCTGCAAACAGCTATCTCTCAGGCTTGGAGGATATCTATGTTTCCCCAGCCCAGATCAAGAGCCTCTACCTGAAGACAGGTGATGTGGTGAAAGGACAGGTGCGTACCCCCCGTGAGAATGAGCGGTTCTTTGCCATCCTTCGGATATTGGAAGTCAATGATGATGAGCCAATAAAGGCAAAGATGCGTGTTCCGTTTGACAGCCTCACCCCTCTTTTCCCGGATGAGAGAATGCGCTTTGAGACTCCTGATGGGGATATGGCAACCAGGATCATCGATATGTTCTGTCCGATCGGAAAGGGGCAGCGCTCTCTGATCGTCGCCCCTCCCCGTACCGGTAAGACTGTCTTGCTGCAGAAGATTGCAAACTCCATAAGCACCAACCACCCTGATGTGGTGCTTATGGTCCTGCTTGTGGACGAAAGGCCTGAAGAGGTTACGGATATGCGCCGCCACGTCAAGGGTGAGGTCATTGCCTCAACCTTTGACGAACAGGCTTCACGACATGTGCAGGTTGCTGAGATGGTGATCGAGAAGGCCAAGCGCCTTGTCGAGCACAAGAAGGATGTCGTCATCCTTTTGGACTCCATCACACGCTTGGCCCGAGCCTATAACCAGACCGTCCCTGCAAGCGGGAAGATCCTCAGTGGTGGTGTCGACTCCAATGCACTGCACAAGCCCAAGAGATTTTTCGGTGCCGCCCGAAACATTGAGTTCGGTGGAAGTCTGACCATCATCGCCACAGGTCTTGTAGAGACAGGATCCCGTATGGATGAAGTCATCTTCGAGGAGTTCAAGGGGACAGGCAATAACGAGATTATCCTTGACCGGAGATTGGCAGACAAGCGCCAGTTCCCTGCCATCAACATCAAAAAGAGTGGGACCAGAAGGGAAGACCTTCTTATCCCCAGCGATGAGGCTGCAAGGATCTGGCTTACAAGAAATGCAGTCAGTGACATGGATGACCAGGAGATGACTCCCTTCCTCATTGACAAAATCAGAAAGACTAAGGATAATGAAGCGTTCTTACGTTCGATAAATACAGGGATTCCCTCGAACTCTGCAGGTTATTAGGACGGAGACGGCTACAGAAACGTGTCTGCTGCGTACTGCCAGCAGAAAAACACATATTCCTGGAGGATATATACTATGAAAAAGGGAATCCACCCCCGTTATGAAATTGCTGAAGTCACTTGCTCCTGTGGCAATGTGATCAAGACCAAGACAACAGCTAAGAAGCTTGATGTTGAAATTTGTTCAGCTTGTCACCCGTTCTTCACCGGTACCCAGAAAATGGTTGATACCGCAGGGCGTATCGAGCGCTTCAAGAAAAGGTACAGTCTGGAAAAATAAGTTGTGCAGGCAACAAAAATACCACCAGAAATGGTGGTTTTTTGTTCCTTGCATCTTTTCATCCTCTCTTTTTCTGTGCTTACCAGCCTTTTTTCTAGGATTTCCTAAGGAATTAGCCACCAAAAAGCTAAATGGTGGTTTTTTGTTGCAATCTATTGGTAAGTATCCTAAAATTACGCATAAAAGCTAGGTTGGGGCATGGAAAATATAGTAAGTCATCACAAAAAAGAGTACGAAGAATCACCTCTCGTGATCGTAGAGGTGCCGGGAACCTGTACTCTTTTAGGGAGTTTTGCGGATGCCTGCAAGGGTTGGTCCATCCTGGGCACCGATGTAGCCACTCTGTTTGTGGGTATTTCTCAGCGAGATGATCAATTGGTACGGCTAGCCAATGCTACCCTCAATGATCGCAAACGCTTTTCCTTAAGCAATATAAAGTTCCGTAAAGAAGACAGATGGGGCAATTACATCAAGGGTGTCATCGGTATCCTTGCAAACGAAGGGGTGGAGTTTACAGGGATGAATGTGACCGTAGAGGGGCCCCTGTTGCTCAGCGACAACCAGATGGTCAGTTCTGCCATAGCCTTGGGCGTGTGCATGGCCCTCAATACCCTTATGGACCTTCAGATGAGCATCTCTTCCATTATCCGTGTCATCTATCAGGCAAACACCACGTTCAACAACGAGCTGTGCAAGATCAGCGACCTGCTGACCATGATCAACGGGAAAAAGGGCAAAGTTCTGTTCTTCGACCTGCAGCATCTGACGTTCCAGGAGCTGGACTTCCCCTTTACTGAGGAGAGCGAGGAGTATGTAGCCCTCATTGTCGACAGCAAGATTTCCCCCAACGCTATGCGTGAGGAGATCGCTGCCAAGCGAAGGGCGATTGATGTGGCATTCGACAAGCTTAGGGAGTTGAAACCTGGGGGGTTCATCAGGGATTTCCCTGAAGGGGATATCTCTGCCCGGATCGTACCCCTTGATGAAGATTCTCGGCATATTTGTGAATACATCCTTATGGAATCAAGACTTGCCTTCGATGCAGCTTCCATGCTCAATCCCAAGGATGCTGCGATGTACGGGAAGACCATGGTGAAGATTCAGACAGGCTTGCGGGATCTTCTTGAGGTCTCCTGTCCTGAAGTCGACTGGCTTACCAAACGATCATCTGAAATTAACGGCAGTATGGGAGCTGTGCTCGTATCCAATGGATTTAGCGGGAATGTCATGGTCCTCTTGAGTAAGCAGGCGCTTCCAAGTTATATTGGGCGTCTAGAGGAGTACGAACACATTTTCGGTTTTCATCCCCGATGGTACATCTATGAAGGTGGCGGTTCAGCCAAGGTTGTGTTCGAAGATCATACATGAGAATTTTGCTGACAAATGATGACGGATACCAGAGCAAGGGCATTAGGATCCTTGAAGACGCCCTAGTCCGAGCAGGACATGAGGTCTGGGTATGTGCGCCATCATACGAGCGAAGTGCCAGCAGCCATGCCATGACTCTCCGAGGTGATATTACCATCACCGAGTATGCTCCACTGCACTACCATTGCAGTGGAACCCCCGCTGACTGCATGCTCTATGCCCGTAAGGGGAAGATTTTCTCTTCCGATCCGGATCTGGTCATCAGCGGCATCAACCATGGATATAATATATCTACTGATATTCTCTACTCAGGCACCGTAGGGGCTGCACGGGAAGCTGTCCTCACCGGCATGAAGGCGATTGCCTTGAGCTGTACGCGTGATGAAGGTGGGCATTTCGCCTTTGAAAAAGCCGCCGGTTTTCTCGTGGAGCATCTGTCTGACCTCTATCCCCTGTGTAGCACCGAGTGCATCCTAAACATCAATGTCCCTTCCAAGGGCAATGGAAAGTGGAAGCCTGCAGTCATGAGCTATCTTGATTACCAGGATTCTGTGACAAAGCGCCCTGATGAGGATCAGAAGGTATTTGAGGACTCTTCCATTCAGTTGGACAACTCTGTGGTATTCTCCCTGAAAGGGGGCGTACCCCCTGTGCAGAAATGTGATACGCTTGAGACCGACTACCAGGCTGTCTCCGCCGGCTTCGTCAGCATTACAGCCCTCTCCATCCTCCCCCCCATACAGCAGGACGTACAGGATAGGTTGGCCCTTCTTGCAGAAGGGAGGGCCCATGTGTAGCCGTTGCTCAACCTCCTCCTGGGATGACAAATGTATCCAATGCGGTCTCTGTTGCCATGAGAAGGCGATGTACGGACATCTGTTGGTAATTGACCTGGACTCCTGGTGTGAGTTCTTCGATCCTGTGACCAAGCAATGCACAATCTATGCCGAACGTTTCACCCAGAGCAGACGCTGTAAGAAGATGACCCGTCTTCGTGCGATGTTTGCCCAATATATACCTGACAGTTGTGCGTATGCAAAATGGGCAAAGGCCAATCATATCAGGTTTGCCCCCCATCGTATGCTTCGGTTCATCCATAGCAAGAACTGTCCTCCTGACGAACCTGACAAGGATATCTACACTGCTTTCTCAGTGGTGTGACTTGACCCTAAGGGGTCTTTGTCCGTATTTTTACAGAGAGGATTAGTATATGGAACAACAGATAATATATCTGGATAACAATGCGACTACGCCTATGGCGCAAGAGGTCGTTGATGCTATCTCAGAAGCAAATACACTTTTTGGCAACGCATCCAGCATGCATGGCTTCGGACGTGAAGCTGCCTTTGCCATTGAACAGTCGAGAGAGAAGATCGCCGCCCTCATTGAATGCGGAGCAGATGAGGTCGTATTCACCAGTGGGGCGAGCGAAGCAAACAATACCGTCTTTAATATTTTTCGTGATGCCATCGATCTCGGATCGAAGAGGAACCGTATCGTCACTACAGTCATCGAACACCCTTCCATCACAGAGACTGTCAAGTTTCTGAAAAAACGGGGGTATCGTGTCGACGAGGTACCTGTTGACAAGACAGGGCGAGTCGAGCTTGAGACGTTAGCGACCTATCTTGATGAGGATGTTGCCTTGGTCTCGGTCATGACAGGAAACAATGAGATCGGAACCATCCAGCCAATTGCTGAGATTACCAGGATGGCACATGAGGTCGGTGCGTATATGCACACTGATGCGACCCAGGCTATCGGCAAGATTCCTGTAGAGATGAAGAGCTGGGGTGTGGACTACATGAGCCTGTCAGCCCATAAGTTCTACGGTCCCAAGGGGATCGGTATCCTTGCAGTCAAGAAGAAAGTCCCCTTTGAGGCCTTTGTCCATGGGGGGCATCAGGAGGGCGGCAAACGTGCAGGAACCTACAATACCCCCTATATTGTGGGCACTGGAGTTGCCGCTGAACTTGCAAAGCAGAACCTTGAAAAGGAGAGTGCACAGCTTTGGCACCTTCGGGAGATGCTTCGCAAAGGGATAGAGGAGAAGATTCCCAACGTAGTGGTGAATGGAGACCAGGAGCACTGCCTTCCGGGCACCTTGGATGTCTCATTCCCCAGTGCAGAGGGGGAGTCTGTCCTGCTCTATCTTGATATGGAAGGGATTATGGTTTCTACCGGTAGTGCTTGTGCAAGCGGGTCACTTGAACCCAGCTATGTGCTGTTGGCCGCCGGAGTGGATATAGAACTGGCGCACGGCTCGATCAGGTTCAGCTTTGGTCGGTACAACACCGAGGAAGAGGTCCTCTATGTTTTGGAGAAGCTGCCGCCGATTATCAAGCGTCTAAGAGGAATGTCAACACGATGAGTACAAATTTTATGAGCCAGTGGGTTTACTCCCCTGTAGTCAAGGATCATTTTATGAATCCCAGAAACACCTGGGTCGAAGGCGAGGATTTTGAGGCTGACGGCGTCGGTGAAGTCGGATCCCTTGCCTGTGGGGATCAGATGAGGATTGCCATCAAGGTCACCGATGATGTCATAGTCGATCTGAGGTGGCTTACCTATGGTTGTGCCTCAGCCATTGCCAGTACCTCAATGATGAGCGAGATGGTCAAAGGAATGGGACTTGAAGAGGCCTATAACCTCTCCCCAGCTATGATCACCGAAGAACTCGGAGGACTTCCTGACCATAAGTTCCACTGCTCTGTCCTTGGGGACAAGGGCCTTCGTGCAGCAATTGATGACTATCTGGCCAAGCAGAAGCGTGACAACCCGTTCAAACGGAAAATTGCTAAGGTTATCTGCGAGTGCAAGAACGTCACTGACGTCGCCATCGAGGATCTGGTAAAGAGCGGAGAGGCAAAGACCCTTGATGATCTTGAGAGGATCACCGAGTACGGTACTGTCTGCGGGAAGTGCAAGGACCAGGTGGCTGAGTTGTTTGACCAGTACAAGCACATCTACAGCACCTGACCGGCAGAAAATCCGAGACATGATACCAAGATAGAAAGATACCAAGATACACAAGAAGAGAGGCGAAAGGTCGCCTCTCTTCTCTTAGTGTGCTCGGTATGAGCATTCTCTAAAGGGTGAGAGTCCCAAGTACGGGTGATAGCGCCAAGTACATAGCCAAG
>JBLXDK010000016.1:0-83584 GCA_048264225.1 Sphaerochaeta sp. | reverse complement strand
ACAACACGTATCAGATGGATGGCAGGGATCCCAATGGGTTTGCAGGTGTCTCCTGGTGCTTTGGCAAGCATGACAGGCCTTGGGCAGAACGGGGAATCTTTGGCATGGTCAGGTATATGAATGACAAGGGCCTACAGAGGAAGTTCAAGATGGAAGGGTACATCCAGCGCATTGAAGAGCAGTTGCAGGATAGGGGAATTTCTAGTTTTACTGTTGAGGAAACGCTGTTCAAGGGATAAGAATTGACATACTCCCACGATTATAGTGCGTGGGCGTTTCGCTTTATTTTGTCAGCACCAATCCTAACTTATCCCAGAAGCAGCAGCAAGACTGTCTTGTTGATGCTTAAGATTGCGATTATCCTTTCTAACTGTATCGTTTCATCC
Organism: Sphaerochaeta sp.; assembly: GCA_048264225.1. GTDB lineage: Bacteria > Spirochaetota > Spirochaetia > Sphaerochaetales > Sphaerochaetaceae > Sphaerochaeta. Next base: position 83,198 of record JBLXDK010000016.1, on the reverse strand, counting down.
TTAGGCTGCTGGAGAAGCCGTGAAAATCAAGCATGAGAGACCCGATTTTGTCAGGAATTTCGTCAAGCCGAAGAACACCGAGATCAAGCACATCAGCGGGCATTGGTACCTCTACGAGCGCACTACCAGGTATGACCCCGAGACCGGCAAGTCCACCAAGGTCTCGGGCAAGATGCTGGGAAGCATCACCGAACAGGGGCTTGTCGGGAAGAGGGTCTCCTTCTCCCGCATCCGTGAGATCGAAGTCGTGGAACTCGGGGCCTCCCAGTACTTCTATGAGAAGGGGGCCCTGATACGCCAGAGGCTCAGGGAATTCTTCCCCGATATCTGGCGAGAGATATTCTCAGTCGCCGTCATGAGGCTTGTCTATGACAGGACACTGCGCAGGTGCCATACCCACTATGCGACGAGCATCATGTCCTCCATATTCCCGGGCCTCCCCATATCACCCGCCAGCCTTACGAGGCTGCTCGACCGTCTCGGTCAGGACCGTGGGAATATCAGGGCTTTCATGCTGTCCATGCCCAGGGACGAGAGCCGGTTCATGACAGTCGATGGCCACCGTCTGCTGTCCGCCTCCCGCACCCTCGAGAATGCCGAGGTCGGCTATGACTCCAAGCTCAGGTACAAGAGCCAGATCAACCTCCTGTATATCTTCTCCCTTGGTGATGGTGTGGGCCGTCCCGAGTACTATATGCAGTTTGCGGGAAACATCCCCGATGTCACCGCTTTCGAGGCCCTGCTGAGGGAGGCGGGGATCGATGAGGAGGACTGTATCTTCATTACGGACAAGGGATTCGGGAGCAAGGGAAACTTCGATCTTGTTGATGAAGACACCCTCTATTACATGGCGCCCCTCAAGAGAGGCAACCTGGATGTGAGGGGGAAGGTGCCCAGTTCGCAGTCGGACTACGAGTATGGGTTCATCTACCACAAGAGAGCGATCCTTGCCAAGAGGATCGACTGCGAAGGGTACGCAGTGCACCTGTTCCTCGACCCTTCCCTCCTTACCGATGAGACTGCAGGCATGCTCACCAGGCTTGAAAAGAAGAACGCCACAATGGAACTGAAGAAGGAAAAGGAGCTTGGGCGCAGGGAAAAGAACAAGGGCCGCCTCAGCGATGAGGCTCTTGCAGGGCTGGTATCATGTAAGTTCTCAGATGAGATTGCAGACAAGACGGAGATGGGTACCATCTCGATAAGGACCAACCAGCTGGATTTGAAATTCGAGCAGGTGTATTGCATCTACAAGCAGAGACAGGCAATCGAACAGTTTTTCAAGACATTCGACTGCACCCTGGAATTCAATGTCAGCTATATGCGAAGCAACTACTCCTTGGAAGCCTGGCTGTTCCTTAACCACCTGAGCATGACGCTGGGTGTCGAGGCAATGGATTCAATAGCCAACCTGGGCATGACAAAGGACATCTCTCTTGATGACTTCATCCAGGGGATGCGCAAGATAAAGGCGATCAAGGTCGATGGGAAATGGCACCCTGCACAGGTCACCAAGAAGGTGAGCACGATGTGCTCCCAGCTGGAGATAAAGCTTGATTCTATCGACGATATAATTAAGTCGGAGAGGTTTTCAGCACCCTAACGATGAAACGTTACAGATCATATGGGAAAACGAAAAGCCAGGGTACGCCCTGAATCAAGAATTCCTGACCTTGGGTATTATATTCTTGTTACAGGCACAAAAGAGACTGAGAAGTTATATTTTGAAGGATTGCGTGATAATCTTCCACCACGTCTTCAATCAAGATTGGTAATTAAGGTTTTCCCAAAGACTGATACCAAAAATCTTTTGGATCGCTGTATTCACGAAAGCAACAAAAATCCCCAATACCGCATTCCTTGGATACTCTTTGATCGTGATGAAGTATTGTACTTTGATGACCTTATTGCAGATGCTCAGGGAGCACATGTGCATACTGGATGGTCAAATCCTTGTTTTGAAGTTTGGCTGCATGCGTATTTTGAAAAAATACAGTATTCACAAAGTTCCATTCAGTGTTGCAATCAGTTTTCAAAAATATACCATGATCGCACACTAACTGAATATGAAAAATCAGATAATTCACTATACAGGAATTTGATAGCTTTCGGCGATGAAGGAAAGCTATAGCAAGGGCTACATGTCAGATGAAGAACCTGTCAAGGTCAAGTAACAAAAATATCCCTTCACAACTTAGTCCAGCTACTACACTGTACAAGCTTATTGAGGAAATTCGAGAAAAAGCTGTACGAGTGTAAACCTGTAGGATAGCTTTTCACTCGTATTTGGTTTTCCTTCCTCTTATACCAACACAAACCTCGCCTCAGCAACACATCCCTGAGAACCCTTCAGTTTCTTACTATATTCATCAGGCTGACAGAGCCCTGCATACAGGATGAACTCACCTATCTCGTAATACCGTACACCATCATCACCGATCACCTGCAGAGCTTCTTGTGGGATGGTACAATGGATAGTTTTCGTCTCACCCTTGCCCAAGGAAACCCTCTGCATACCGCACAAACTATGGCGAGGGACCCTCGTCTTGGATTGTGTATCGCTGATGTAGAACTGAAGTACCTCATCCCCATCCATACCCCCTGTATTTTCTACAGTGACCTCTGCCTTGATAGATTGTCCTTGTGGTAGGATCTCTTTTTCCAGGGTAAGATTCTTTACCTCGATGTTGGTATATGAAAGCCCGAACCCAAACGGGTATAGAGGATCTTCGGTGAAGAACTTGTAGGTTCTGTTATCCATTGAGTAATCCTCGAAATGGGGGAGGGTGTTGTCATTCCTGTAAAATGTCACAGGAAGCTTTCCCGAAGGACTGTACTTTCCGCTGATGAGCTCTGCAATGGCTTTTCCTCCCATCGCACCTGGATACCACCCTTGGATGATGGCATCAGCCTTGTTGCCATCATCCAAGTCGATCGAACTTCCAGAAAGGCAGACAATGATGGTTGGCTTGTTGCCCTGCATTACCGTCGTTATGAGGCTACGCTGGCTCTGGGGTAGCAAGAGGTCTTCCTTGTCACCAGAGAAGCCAGGCTTCGCCCCTCCCTTGTCTTCGCTTTCGATGGACTCATCAAGACCGACGACCAAGACGACAACATCAGCGAGAGCGACATGCTTCTTCACCTCCCCAAGACGATCACCATCATACCCTGGGTCTTCAAGCTTATGCGCATGCAGATGCGACCCCACTGAGTAGGTGACCTTAGCTTCTGAAAATTCCTCCCTGATGGACTCCAGAACCGTATGGTACTGGTTTGCAGTCCCATGGTAGTTGCCCTCAAGGGCACGAATGGAGTTTGCATTGGGCCCGATGACTGCAATTTGGCTGACCTTACCTTTTTCCAGGGGAAGCATGCTGTTGTTTTTCAACAACACCAAAGATTTTCTGGCCACATCGAGGTTCAGAGCTCTGTGCTTATCACAATCAACAACATCATAGGTGATATCGTCAAAGGCAATATGATCCTCAAACATACCCAGCTTGAAACGTGTGGTCATGACCTTGATGGCAGCATCGCGGATATTCTTTTCAGTGATGAGATCTTCCTTGTATGCCTCCATCATGTGCTCGTAGATATTGCCGCAGTTGAGGTGACAGCCATGTTTCAATGCCAAAGCGATGGATTCGTTGGCATTGTTAGTCACCTTATGATAGAGATGGAAGTCTGAAATAGCCCAACAGTCGCTGGTGATGTACCCATCAAAACCCCACTCATCGACAAGAATATCCTGAAGAAGTGTCTTGCTTCCGCAACACGGTTCCCCGTTGGTCCTGTTATACGCACCCATAACCCCTTCGACCCCAGCATCGACCAGGGCCTTGAAAGCAGGCAGATAGGTCTCTTGCATGTCCTTCGGGTTTGCAACCGCATTGAACGAGTGTCTCTGGTTCTCTGGCCCGCTGTGTACGGCATAGTGCTTTGCACAGGCTGCACTCTTCATAAAGCAAGGGTCATCACCCTGAAGTCCCTCTACAAAGGCTGTGCCGAGCTCAGAGGTAAGGAATGGATCCTCACCATAGGTCTCCTGCCCGCGTCCCCACCTGGGGTCGCGGAAGATATTCACATTGGGTGTCCAGAAGGTAAGACCCTTATAGATGCCGCGGTCTCCTACCTCCCTATAGGCATTGTATTTTGCCCTCGCCTCATCGGAGATTGCCAAGGCAACTTCCTTGATGAGCGGCCTGTCAAAGGTGGCGGCCAAAGCGATGGGCTGGGGGAAAACAGTAGCCATACCCGCACGTGCAACCCCATGGGCCGCCTCATTCCACCAGTTGTACTCAGGGATCTCCAAATGTGGAATAGCCTTGCTCTTGAACAACAGTTGGGAGGCACACTCCTCAACGGTCATCCGGTCAACCAAGGCCTGAGCCTTTTCCTTGTGCTTGTCATTCTGTGCATTGTTCTTATTGTTGTCTTTCATGTATATAACCCTTTGTTCATTTGTTTTTTTCTTGATCGTGTAAGAAGATATTTCTGCTATTTTCTCATCATATGTATATTTCATATACTTCATGCATACATGAACTTTGACTTGCTTTCTTTCACTGTCTCTTGGGGTCTCTTTTTCAATTCCATCATGCCCTCCTTGCCTCTATCCTGTCTGCTTCATAGTACAGTATTGTATTTGCTAGGCTAAATGTACCTATAGTATTTCTTGTATTATAAGAAACAATAATATTCACCAAACCCTCTCTGTGATAGGCTTTGGTGCATAACAACTACCGCTGCGAATCTCAGCCTTCCATCGCTTCTGATCAAGAGGGAATGCTCCTCCGGTGAGCGCCTGTAACTCCAACAGCGCTGCCCTTCGGATGGTGAGCACATCAAAGGTGAGCAAGGCTACCAGACCCTCGTAGCCCTCCCTGTCACCCAAGCGAGCCAGAGCCCTGAACAGGCTCAGTGCAAGAAGGGCATGCCGTTCCCTCAACATGGGGTTTGTATGCACAGTTTGCATACAAACCTGTATCTCCGGCAGGCCCAGTACCTTCTTGATAAGGGGGATGAACTCTGGTAGGCAGGTCCGCTCTGCAACATAGGGGATGCTTTCCATATAGTTGAAGATAGATTTGGCATTGTCACAGTAATCACGCTCATTGTGGAGCAGGCGATCGACAATCATTTCAAAAGGCTTGTAGATGTCTCTTTTTTTCGACCAAGAGAGGAGGTTCAGCAGGTAGACCGTCTCAGCCATGACCCCATGGTCAGGGAGGAGTTGGACACACATCATCGAACCCTTTCTCGTCGGGAGGTTGTCCTCACCTGCCTGTTTGAGATCTTCTCCAATGGCTTCAAGTATATAGTCTGTCGCCTTGTCACTTCTGTGCCACAGGATAAGTTGGGCAAGCGTAAGCTTAACCTTGGGGTTTCCTTCAAGGGAAAACCTTCTTTCCAAAGGGTACAGTATCTCATATGATGGAGCAAGCAGAGCCAGAAGCAGAGGCTCAGGGCCTGCAATCTCCTGGTCGAAGGGGAGGTGTGTCCAGTCCTTCAGATGCTTGTCGGTGATGGAGGCAACCAGTGAGTCGGCTCTAGGCTCTTTGATTGTTGCAATGGAGAGGCTGTCACCGGTCTGTTCTGTGATCATCTGTTGAAGAGCAGGTATGTCCAATGTGGTGAACTCTTGCCCGTCCTGCATTGCCTGAGAAGCTGCCAAACCTGCGACAAAGCCCAGATGCATCATATCAAGCTGCATCCTGAGACCAGGGGAGGCATCATGGGTCGCCCCAATGGCCTTGCCTGTGACAAGGAGACCCTTGAGTACCTTCCTGTCTTGGGTAAGCGGTATCAGGGCAGAGAGGGGGATGGCTACCGACATCGGAGGGGGCAGGAACCCGGCATAGACACTGTCAGAAGAGTTCTTTCCCTTTGGGTCATAGTTGCTGAAGCATGTTGCCACCGTATCCTCAGGGCGATGAAAACCGAGTATGTCCTGCAAGGTTATCACACGTACCGCTTTGATATGGCGTGATTCCCTTACAGCAACATAGGTGCCATGGTCAAACATGCCCTCCCCTAGTGTTCGTGCCTGCCTGATGAATCGAGTGAAATCGATGGGGTCTCCCAGCACCACAGTGTTGGAAAAGTTGTTCCTGTACCTTTCTGGGGAATTATACTGTGCCAAGGATGCCCAGAGGGTCACTCCGTCACGCTGTGCGCCATACTGCAGGCTCGAGCCAGCAAACATGGCGATGTCCGCATCCCCGGTGGCATCGATGACCTGCTTGCCAAGCAGAAGCATGTTCTCACTTCCATTTCCCGCTAGCACCCCTGTAACCCTGTTGGTTTCCCTTGCGGTGGCAAAGACTGAGGTATCGGTAAACACCTGTATTCCCAAATCATTGCACAGTTCACCCAGTACTTTTTCCTTAAAACCAGGATTGCTATAGTCAGATCTATGCCAAGGGCCATCTTCCCTCTGTATTCCCAATGCCAGGTACACCTCATCAATTTTAGAGTCGACAAGGGAAGTGTCTTTGCGCTGTCTGCCATACCAGTAGCTTCCCACTCCCCCTGTAGTGGCTGTGCCCCCCAGTTGTGAGTTCCCTTCAACCAAGGCCGTGCGGTAGCCTTGTCGGGCACACGCTATGGCCGCCATGCATCCTGAGGTGCCTCCGCCTAAGACAAGCAGATCAAAACTGACAATGCGGTGTATGTCTATTGTCGGTTCTGTTGTGGGGTAGGTGTGCATGGCAAAGACAGGATTATGCGCAAGCAGGCTCATCATAGAAGGAATATATTGCAATTCTTCCTTGGGAGAGGTCTTATAGCAACTTGGTGTTGCCATAAGGCCTCTTCTAATCTCTTCCTTCAAAGAATAGGATAGCGGGTAGGGCTTCTCTGCAAATCTCCCTGGTAGTATCGCCCTATAGCCGGGAACGGTGTTTTTCAGATAGCTGAAACAGGCTAGTGCAATATCCTTGACCACAAACTCTTCATTTCGTGTATTTGCAGGCAATGCAACGTTCAAAAAGGCATATCCATTTTCTGTCCCCTTGCGAAGGGTACAGCTGACTGTCTCTTGTGCAGTAGTGCTGGTATTGGGGAGTGAGAACTTCTTCTCATCTGGGTCTTGGGGAACATTGACCACATGCATCACATAGCCATAGGAATCTAGATTGGAAGGAAGCCTATTCTCCCTAAGGTCGTAGAAAGCCTTGCATTCCAAGCTCACCAAACCATGTTTTCCGCCAAAGAGAAACAAGTCTTCCTGCTTTCCCACGGGCATCAAGCCGTAGAACAGGATGATGGCAAATTGCTCACAAAGCTGCTCTCCATGGAGCTTGAGCTTGTCCGGGTGCAGGACTTTGTTGTTGTTTGCTTGAACTGAAGGGGGAAATACAAGATTCAGGAAGGAATCGACAGATCCTACATCATCTTCTCGTTCTTTCTGTACAGTACCTCGTTGTATTTCTTCTGCTGTAATTTCTGTTTCTTCAGAGAACTGTCCCGCATGAGTATCTTGCTTTTCCCCTTCCGTTATCCAAAGCCTATGGGCTTTGCAGAGATCTGAGTAGAGATGGGTTTGATCTGAAGCTATGGCTACGCTTTTTCCCGCTTGTGAAAGGCTGATGGCAGTAACCAGACTTGCAAGGGTGCTTCCCAGCACAAGGGCATCGCAGCTTGCTATGATCGGTGTATGGTGAAGCGTATCCAAAGAGTACTCCTCGGTCAGTAGGCATATTCCTGGTAAAAGTCTTTGAACCAGGGAACATAATAGTTTGCAAAGCTTCTTCTGGCACTGTCGATGCGACGGTCTGCATCAGCGAGAAGGGAAGGCGAGCAGTGTCCGAAGCTCATCAGGTCAAAGTGCATTTCAGAAAGCCGGGCGAGACTTGTCTTCCATGCCTCTTCATCAGAGCCGATGCTCAGGCTGAATCCTCCATATAGGGCATCACCTGCGATAAGGACTAACAAGGCTGAAGTTTCCAGAAGGATTGAAACGCTCCCGGGGCTATGGCCTGGAGTGTGCAGTACAGTCAGTTTCATGGTGCCAAGGTCAAAGGAAGAGCCATCTTCTAGGGTATGGTCTACCTTACACGGGGGGAAGGTGGTGCCATAAAGCAAGCCGGCGGTAGTGCGGATGGGGTTCCCTGTCTCCACCTGATCACAGTCTGCCTCATGGAGGTAGAGTTCAGTGCCAAAGTCTCGTTTGAACAGGGAGGCCGCCCCGACATGGTCGTAATGGCCATGGGTACCTATGATGGCCTTGATACCTGTAGGATCGTATCCAAGGCCCCTGATATTGTCCAAACAGGCAGAATAGCCTTCGACAGTCCCGCAATCGATGAGGTAGAGGCCTTTGTCTGTATCCAGCAGGTATGCAGAAGCATCAAAGCGATGGGTCAGGGATGCAGAGGATATTTGGAAGAGACGATGAAGCAGTTTCATACAGGCGTCCTTGTACGGTCATGATATGGGTGATGGCAAAGCACATCTGTAGAGATGATGCATACCATCGGTGTGTTTGTAAAGAAGGGCGAGTTTGCCATATTGGCAATCTCGCCCTTGTCCTTAGGTTCTAGAGCCCCTGGATTTCAGGGAACTCATCCTTGAGAGCCTTTTTCAGGTTATTGACGATCTGTGCATCGCTATACCCATTGCGTACCCCTTCCTGAGCATACTTGGAGAAGAGGTTCTGTGCGCGACGGGTATACTTATCCGGAACGATGTCCAGAATCCCCTTGCTGATGGAGTCATAGGTCTTCAGCAGGTTCTGGCCTGCGAACTTCTCTGGAGCATAGGAGGCACTTTGCGCTGCAACAACTTTCGTATTTGCAGGCATCTGGTTGTTAGCCTCGAGGTTCATGGTCTGGAACTCTTCACTGGCCATAAACTTCAAGAATTCCATGACAAGAGCCTTCTTGTCCGATTTAGCATAGATAGCGCGGTACGTTCCCCCTTCATAGGAATTTCTGGGGGGCTTGGCAACGCCTACATTACCGGTGTTTTTCTTCCAGTCAGTGAAGAAGTCCCAGGAGGGCATGACTCTGATAAGCAGATCCCCTGCATTCCAGGCAGATGCCCATTCGCCGCTCCATGATCCTACATTTGCAACCAGGCCCTCTTTCTGCAGAGTACGCATGATGTCGATCAGGCCATACCAGCCCATCTCCATGGCAAACTTTCCGTCACGTACGAGAGGAGTGAGGGAATATCCCTCAACCTTGACCATCTCGCCAAGGTTGGGCAGCAGGAATACCTTGCCACCTGACTTTTCCTTCACATCACGTGCTACAGCGATGATCTTGTCCCAGCTTGAGAGCATCTCAGAAATTTCCACATCATCATCGGTTCCGAGCCACTTCTTCATAGCATCACGGGTATACCAGAAAGCGACCGGGGAGACATTGTCACAGATACCCTTCAACTCGCCCTTAGTATTGCGTCCCATGGCCACTGCCCAGTCATAGTAGTCCTTGACCAGGGCGTCACCACCGAGGTCGGAAAGGTTGGCGAAGGTGTCACTTTCGATAAACTTGTAGACATAGCCTTCCTCAAGATCCATCAGGTCTGGAACGGACTGGCCGCTCATGATGGTGGTCATGAGCTTGGTCTGGTACTCGTTGCCGCCGAACAGCTCAAGGTTGATCTTGATGTTAGGATTCGCAGCCTCAAACTTCTCCTTCAAGAAAGGGGCCTGGTCGAAGAATGACCACCATGTGAAAGTTCCTGTAAGCTCCTGTGCAGGTGTAGCCTGTTCCTTTGTACCTTGTGCAAACACCGACAAGGTGATGGTAAGCAATACCATCGTCGTCAAAACCCATTTTTTCATACGAACCTCCTAAAAAATATCGTTTCTTTATGTGATTGCCTTACCATGTATGGCAAACGTTAGCCCTTGATTGCATCTCCCGCGCTGATCTTGTCCATCAGCATATTTGATGCGAACGAGAAAATAACCAGAAGAGGAATGACAGAGATGAGAATCCCGACATACTGAGCTCCAAAGTCTGCGACATTGGCGCTCTTGACCGTTGCAATAAGGACAGGCAAGGTCATTTTCCGACCCTCTCGGATGATGATCAGCGGCATCAGGTAACTGTTCCATGATCCTATGAAGGCAAGGACACCCTGGGTTACTAGAGCCGGAACCATCATGGGAAGGACAATGCGGTGGTAGATGGTCAGCTCCTTTGCCCCATCTATGAGGGCGGCCTCTATCATCTCGTCAGGCAGGGTGGCATTGAGATACTGTCGGAAGAAGAAAACGCCGAAACAGTTTGCCATGCCCGGCAAGATCAGAGGCAGGTAGCTGTTGATGAGGTGCATATCACTCATCTGCTTGTAGAAGCCGATGGTTCCCACCTGCCCTGGTATCATGATGGAAAACAAGATGATACCGAAGAAGAAGTTCTTGCCCTTGAACTTGAACTTGGCAAACGCATAGGCGGTGAGGGCCGTGACATACAGATTCAGTACAGTAGCAGACGATGCGATGATGGCACTATTATAGAAACCTCTCCAGATGTTGAGATTCTGGGTAAGCCTCTGGTAGTTGCGGATAAAGTTCCCTCCGGGCAACAGCGTGACAGTCGTGTTGATCGCATAGTTGTCATGGCTGCTTGAGATCAGCATGGTATAGAAAGGGAAGAACGCTGAGAGGGCGACGATAAGCAGAAACGCGTAGACAAGGAATCTCATCATGTGTTTTCTGAACAGAAGGGAAGCGTGGGAACGTATCTTGAGGTGTTGGTTGTCATGCATGACTTGCGTAGTGTTTGCCATTACTTCCTCCTCCATCTGAGGTTCATTCTTCGCTTCTTCTCATGGGAAGGTGCCCCTGAGATCACCCGATACGATAGCAGCGAAAGGATTGCGATTATCAGGAAGATTCCGTAGGAGACAGACGCACCGTATCCTATCTGCCAGCGTTCAAAGGCCGACTCATACATATACTGCACCATGGTGGTGGTCCTGTCCCCAGGGACTTCGGTGAAGACCATCTTGGAGACGTCGAACATCTGCAGGCCTCCGATGACAGAGGTTATGATGACATAGATCAGAATCGGCTTCATGAGGGGGAGGGTGATGCGGGTCGCCTTCTGCCAGGCATTGGCCCCGTCAATCTCAGCGGCCTCGTAGATGGATGGGGAGATGGAGTTCAGCCCTGCAGTAAAGAAGAGGATGTTGTATCCGAAGTTCTGCCAACAGATGGCCAAGCCGATGACCAGCCTGGAAAGCATGGGGGAGTTCTCGAAGTTAACTGCTTCCTGTGTCAGGTTGAGGGCAAGCAGAATGTTGTTGACAGCACCTCCTGGATGGCTGAACAGCATGCCGAACAGCACACCGATGGTTACTGGAGTGACCAGGTTGGGGAAGTAGAAGATACTTCTGAAGGTCGACCGTCCGCGTATCCATTTTGACTGCATCATCAGCGAAAGGACCAGAGCCAGCGTCAGCTGGGGAATGATGGAGATGAGCCAGATGGTGAAGGTGTTGAAGAAGCTCTGCAAGAAGTATCCGGAAGCGAACAGCCGCGTGTAGTTGGTCCACTTCACAAACGTGAGCGTACCGGATAAGGGCTCGAGATCCATAAAACTCAAATAGAGCGAATAGAAGATGGGATATACGGTAAACATCAGATAGGTGGCAAAGAAGGGTATAATAAAATAATACGCATATCTGCCCCGTTTATTCATTACCATCATGGCCTCCTAGGGTTGTAGCCGACGTTGTGTTCACAGGTCCGCTGGACTGACGGACTATCAGAAGGGACTGTAGGAGAATGCTGGACTTCACTGTCGAGCTCTCCTGTATCTTTCCAATAAGTTGCCTTGCAGCCATCTCCCCCAGCTGTTTGAAAGGTTGTTTGATGGTGGTAAGCGACGGAAGGGAAAACTTTGCAAGCGGCCCGTCGTCAAAGGCAACCAAAGAGATATCTTCAGGGACTGAAAGGCCAGCTTCCCTGCATGCGATCAAGGCCCCGTATGCACAGTAGTCATTGGAACAGATCAGGGCTGTTATCTCAGGATGTTCTGCCAGCAAGGAGGCTGCAGCTTCCTGTCCACCCTCAACGGTCCACTCCGTACTTACACAGTAGGATGGGTTGAGGCCAAACTTCTTGACCCCTTCCAAAAAACCCTTGTAGCGGAACTCTGCTGCGCTCATCTTTGCAGGCCCTCTGAGGTATCCTATAGTGCGGTGTCCCAGAGAATGGAGATACTCCACCTCGTTATAGGTTCCTCTCTTGTTGTCCACATCAACAGAATCTAGCGAGTTCAGATCCCTGTTGTCACCGATAAGCGTGATTGGAAATGCACATTTTGCTATGTCTTCTAGCTCTTTTTTTGTCCTTTTTGAGAACGTTCCCAAAATAAGCCCATCAATTTGTCCCTCTCTGAACAAGGAAAGGTACTCTGATTCGCTGGAGTTGTTTGAAGCGCGGCTGTGGAATGTACAGACAAATCCCTCCTGGGCGGCATATGCTTGGATACCGGCAAGGATATTGGAGAAGTACACGTTGGAAATGTCTTCCACAACAACACCTATGGTATGGGTCTTCTGAGTGACCAGACGGCGTGCATTGATATTCGGATGGTAATCAAGTCGCTTTATCGAAGCTTCGATAGCCAAAGCCGCTAGGGGTTTTATCTTCATTCCGTTCAAATACCGTGAGACGGTACTCTTGGAAGTGTTTGAGTCATTTGCTATGTCTATAATCGTAACTGACATAAAAAACCCCATTAGTTGGTAAATTACTGGGAAGGTTCCCAGTAATTAGAGTGTAAAGCCCTTTTGGGCATCAGTCAAGAAAAAAAATTTATAACTGAGAATCAAACTGCCTCGTATATGAAAAATCCCATTCTTGTCTCAAATGATTTTTTCCATATGAATAAACTGTGGTTTAATGGAGGAATACTAGGGAGGGATCCCTAAAGGAGAAAAGAAGAGGAAGCCCTTTGTTTGACGGCATTTAGCTTCCTCTTCAACAATACCTATGAAAACAGTACCACAGCACCAGCTTAACTTCAAGAGAATTGCCATCCATCCTAGAGAATTGCCATCCATCCTAGAGAAAGGCGATGCTTTGAGGCATTGCAGATTTCGCTGTTTCTCATGTGGTATGAACAAGGACCAAGAAGATGAACAAACCCATAGGAAAGGGGGAGGGAGCAGCCAGGCGAAAGAACAGTCCTACAGGCTCTCTTTTCCCCAACCAGAGCTGAACAGGTAGTGATCCATCTTATCCATTACCAGGGCTCTGACAGCTTCTGAAGCTTTGGCAAACGTAGTTTCATCTATTGCATTAAGCTCGCTTTCTGTCATATGGGTGCTTTTCCCCAGACTCTTCAACATTGCCTGCTCCACATCGGTTGCGATGTTGACCTTGCTTATCCCGCCACTGGGGAGTTTGATTGCCTTGACCATCATATCGCTGGGGACTCCAGAGCCCCCATGCAGGACTAACGGAAGGCTGGTCAAAGCATTGATATCCTCTATGATGGAGTAGACGATGGTAGGCTTTGTGGTGGTATAGGGGCCATGGGAGGTACCTACCGATACGGCAAGGGCATCGATGCCTGTCCTTTGGATAAACCTCAATGCCTCTTCACTGTCTGTAAAGGCGGTCACATCCTCATCGGTCTCGACCATGTCGGTTGTCCCTATCCTGCCGAGTTCCGCTTCGACAGAGACGCCCTTGGGACGGGCTAGGGCAACAACAGCCTTGCAGGCCTCGACATTGCCTGCAAAATCCTTGTCCGATGCATCGATCATCACCGAGGTGAAGCCAACCTCTATGGCTTCGGCTATTACGGAAAAGGTCTTGGTATGGTCAAGGTGCAAAGCTATGGGAAGATGTGGGTTCACAAGATCGACAACCTTGTAGAACTCAGCGGCAAACTCCTTCAGGCCTACCTTGTGCCGGAGGATCTCCTTCTCTGAAAGTTGGATTATCAGAGGGGAATCACAGGCAATGGCCGCTTCAATGATCGGGCGGATTAGTCTGGTGTAGCGAGCGGAGAAGGACCCCACTGCATAGGTATGGGCATGGGCATGGACGAGCATGCTTTTCATCGATCGTATCTGTTTCATACTTGACTCCTGTTTATATGGTTCCGGCTGTTACGATTTCACGCCAACTGTTGCTGGCGCAGAAGACTCGGCTCGATGTCGGCTCTCGTTCCCTGAATATGAGCCGGTTCTCCTCAAGCTCTTCCAACATGTCCACCTGACCGTTCAGATATGTAAAAATCCTGCTGGATGCAGACTTCACCCTCCCTTCCAATCCGGAGAGGCGGATGTCGAGCACTTCAAATCCAAAGCTCTTTGCCTCATAAAACCATATCCTTGAGCGAACACTTTGTAGAGAAGAAAGATGGTACAGTACCCCTGGTATGATCTCCGCATTGATCGCTTCCAATTCCTCTCGGTCATCCCTGTCGTATGCCGTTTTGATTTTGAGCCCAAGGTTTGCCTTCAAGGAAAGTAAGCGTGCCAATGTCTCATAGTACGCAAATAGCATGGAAAAGCGTCCTTTCGGGGCATCTGCCTGTGAAAGTTCCTGAGCCAGAGTGTTGTAATACGAACTCACATCCACCTTGGTGGCATACTGGTCAAAGAGACCGAGCATCAGATCCTGATAGAAAAACCACTTTGAGGGATTGTCAGCACCCTTGTTGTGCTCTTCCCCACCGGGAAGATGGTCAAACTTGTCCAGCAGCATGAACGATTCCCACCCAAATCCAAAGACGGAGGAGAACCACTGGGAAAGGGAGAGTCCCTGTTGGGAGGAGCAAGCACAATTGGCAAAGTATGCGATCATGGGGAGGGCTGTGGTGAGAGGCGTCTCTGCACCATTGTCAAACCAGATGGTGCAGAACGCCCTCTCCACTCCCTGCTCCTTGCAGGCGGCAAGGGCGGCTTCGGTGCTTTTCATCGCCAGACTGTAGTTCGGTGCGATACCACCCCACGTCCATGCACCTCCGGCAAAGGCGATTGAAGACGTCAGGTGCTTGTGTCGGGCAATCTGATCGGCATAGTCCTTCTGCTTTAGATGGTAGTAGTCCCAGTAGACGAGGGTGACATCATCTGGAATGGACCGTGTGAAGGGATTCTCTCTATCTTCGCCACCAGCGTAGTAGCTGCCAGAAGGGGAGGCTGACTTGAAGAACATGTCAGACCAGACCATCGGCTCCATCCCATAATTTCTGCAAAGCTTGACCACCATCTCCAGATGGCGCGCCATGAGGGAGGACTTCTCCTCATATCCATGCATTTCGAGTCGTTTGCCCAGTCCAAGGCCCTCTGCCTCATCCATGCCCACATGTATCTTGGTACACCCGAAAAGACGGGAGATGCTCCTGATCATAGCCTCTACAAACCGGTGCACCTCCTCACTGTCTACCATCAGGATGTCAGGGGTATCCTTGAGGTCCTTTGCATACTCCCAGTGCAGTGTCGTCGCAAGGTGAGCCAGGGTCTGGATGCTAGGGATAGTCTCAATGCCGAACATCTCGCCAAATGTGCAGATCTCCTGAATTTCCTCGTGTGAGTACCTTCCCCGCATGTAGCCGAAATAAGGGTAGCCTTCTATAGGATAGAGATCCTCAAGGTAGAGATACAGCTCATCCATACCGCAACATGCCATGTCCATCATCAATGTCTTGATGGTATCAACGGTAAAGGCAGCATTGCGAGAACAGTCGAGGCTTACTCCCAAATGCTTGATGCCTACCGTTTCCTCATACGGGAATACGATATGATCGTGTGCTCGCTCTGTCTCAAGCAGAGCGTTCAGGGTAGCAAGGGCTTTGAAGAAATATGCCTTTGTCGTGTAGGAGATGACAAACGCATTGTCCTTGTAGCTCTCCAGTTTCCAGGCGAGGTCAGCTCTCTCGACCTTGCTGGCCCTCAAGGTGATTTTCTTGAAGTTGGCACCGTTGTTCCAACGGTCAAGCAGAAGGGAGGCAGCGTTGCCCATTCTTTTGTTATCGATAAAGATCTTGAAGTTCATCTGATACCCCTTAAGGAAAAAAGTGTTCTTCCACCATCGCACAGAGGGTGTGGTAGACAGGCAGGTGCAGTTCCTGCACCTCAGCAGTAATGATAGAGGGGACGTTTATGGTAAGGGTGCACAGAGATTTCAATGCCCCTCCCTGTTCTCCAGTCAAGGCAATGCTCGCTACCCCCAACCCTTGTGCGATCTTAGCGGCATTGACCACATTGGAGGAGTTTCCCGATGTGCTGAGGGCTACAAGGAGGTCCCCTTCCTTTGCAAGGCCATACAAGCTCTGGGCGAATACCATGGACGGGTCCACATCATTGGCAAAGGCGGTGAAGAGCGATGCCGGGTGTATCAAAGATATGGCAGGAAGGGCACCCTGTAACAGGCGGCTTGCAGGGCCGAGCTTTGCAATCTGAACTTCATCAAGCCGCCTCTGTTTGTAGAACCCCTTCATCAGCTCCCCCACAATGTGGTCTGCATCAGAAGCACTCCCTCCGTTTCCACAGACTAATACTTTGTTGCATGTTTCGAAGGTCGTCACCATAAGGACACATGCATCCATGATGGTCGTTCGCAAGGGATTGAGGACAGGGTAGCGGGTTATAAGCCTGTCAAGGTGAGCGATGGTCTTGTTTGATATTTCTCTATGCATCTCAGTAATTCTCCTCTCTATCCAATGCTACAGAAAGGGCTGCGTAGTTGCCCAGCTCTTCACCAAGGCCAGCGGGAACTATCCTGCACGCCTTGGCCGAGAGGGGCAGGGCTTCTTGCATGATCGTCTCCCACATGGGGCCCTCAAGCAATGCTTGCTGGCGGACAAATATGCTTCCTATCACTATTTTCTCGACATTGAGGGTGTCGATGATGATGGCAATTCCCTTTCCCAGGTGCTCTGCAACCGTATGGTAGATCTCCAAGGCGAGGGGGTCTCCCTTGTGTGCCGCTTCTCCAATGGATTTTGCAGAGATGCTCTCGATTTCCTGTTCTGTCCTGCAGAACAGCGGTGGCTTGCCGGCCTCCAAGGCTTCTTGTGCTTTCGTCCTGCCCAATCTCGCTATGCCACCACCACTGCAGAACCCCTCGAAGGAACCCCTTTTCCCATATCCTACCGGCCCGTCATCAGCGAGCCTGATATGACCCACCTCACCGGCCAGTGCTGTGGCGCCACTGTAGAGGCGGCCATTGAGGATGAGACCTGCTCCCATTCCTGTACCGAAGGTGAGGAACACCATATGCCTTGAGCCTCTCCCTGCACCCATGTTCCACTCTGCCAAGGCACAGGCATCAGCATCGTTGCGAAGGACTGCGGGAACCTTGAAATGAGCGGCAAGGGGCTCGACAATATTGACATCATTCCAAAGGGGGAGGTTGGGAGGGGATAGTATCCTACCGTTTTGTGCATCAAGGGGGCCCCCGCATGAGATGCCGATAGCTTCGAGTTTCCATGTGGGATTATGGGCAAGGTTCTCATCAAGTAGGTCGATGAGATGAGCTAGCTGCTTAGGGAAATCCTCGACAAAGGTTGGGTAACTCTGCTCATGGAGGATGGTAATAGCGTTTTTCTCATGACTTCCGAAGGAGAGAGCTGTCTTGGTCCCTCCGATGTCGATACCTGCCAAAACCTGCATATTCCTAAACTCCTCTTGGTGTGTTAGCCCTGTTTTTTATTGATGTATTCTTATATAGTAAACAAACTTTACTAATGGGGATCAGGCAGTTTTGTAGATGTGTACCTCGTACGTCTGCATGTTCACACTCAGACGACATACATGGACATCCTGTTTCCATTCAATGACAAAGTACTCTTCACTGCCTGTAATGGAGTGTTTCCCCTCAAAGGCGGGGTGGGTGTTCCTCAGGTCGATGAGATCCAGCTGCTGCTGGACAGTAGTGTTGGTAAGCGCCACTTGTATCTCTTCTACTGAGTAGTTCTTTCTGTTGATCGCCCTTTTGTCCTTCTGTCGTTCGATGCATTCAGGGGCATTTTCACCGGCAAGCAATCCCACATAATAGACTTGGGGAATGCCGGGGAGGAAGAGCTGGATAGCCCTAGCGGCCAGGTATGCCTTGCTGTCATTGCCAAGGGCACTGAGGTATGTGGCGTTTATCTGGTGAATGGTGATATGCTCATCCGCCTTCTCATTGTTCGCTGAGAGCAAAGGTGAGAAGTTGGCTCCAAATTTCTTCGTATGTTCTGCTGTCCTTAGGATATTCGTCTCTGGTAGCAGTGATCGGATATCGGGATAGACAGGGATGCCGTCATGGCAGTCCAGCATGGTGAACATATTCAGCGGCCGCTTGTAAAGATATCGGCCCAGATGCTCTGCATTGTGGTTGACCAGGGCATCAAGGATCAAAAAGGGGGATGCAAAGTCATACGACCAGTATCCGTTTTCAGAGAGCTTGTCTTGAATTGTAAGTGGGGCATGGATTTCCGGTAGGAGGGAAAGATTCATTTTGTCTGCTTTTTCCTTGAGCCAGGAGAGGAAATCAAAGATATCCGGCTCGACAAAGAAGCAGTCTGTGCCTGCCTTCTTGGTTACATAGGCGACAGCATCAAGGCGAAGGGAGGAGACAGTATGGCTGTGAAAGTGCTCCAGCAGGTCAGTGAGGAACTGTTGTGTCTCTTCTGCATGTATATCGAGGTCTATCTGCTCTGAAGGGTCAGTAGGGCCGAAGGTTGTCCACACGGTGATGGGTTCGCCTCCCTTCCTTTGGTATGTGGAGAAGGGTGATGACCGGCGGAGGAATATCGTTTCAAGGTCGGCTTGTGGGATGGGCCCTTGTCCCCAGATCTTCTCGGGTTGGATGAACATGTTCTTGTAGGGCGAAGCCTCACCGAGACTAAGATAGTTCTGAAACTGTTCAGAAAGCCTTGAGAGATGGTTGACCATGAGGTCGACGATTACGCGATGGGTTTTTCCGAGCTCTTCGATATCGCTCCAGCTGCCGAATGCCTTGTCGATGGCCGCATAGGTTATGGGGGCGAATCCCCTGTCCCCGGAAGAGGGATACGGAGGGAGGATGTGCACTCCTTCGGTAAAGTATCCCCGAAGAGCACCTTCCAACAGGGAGCGCAAGGTTGCAAGGCTGCCACCCAACGAATCTGGATAAGTAATGAGCTGAACACCACGCATAGGATCCTCCTATAGAGGAAGTTTAGCACAGTTTTAGGAGAAAGCGAAAGGGAAAAGAGTCAAATAATAAAAAAAGTTTAATAATCGATATTGACTATCTGACCAGACAGGGTACACTAAAGGCAAGCAATGAAGCTGAGGAGGCGCGATGGCAGTCATTTCCCTGGATATAGGAACAACCCACTGCAAAGTTGCCCTGGTTGACGAATCGGGTACATTCCATGACCTGGTGCGCATGGATACCAAGGATTGCTGGATAGTTGACAGCCTGGCTGTTGAATACAATCCCGACAAGCTGTGGGATATGGTCAGACAGGCAATCCAGAAGGTCTCGAAAAATAAGGAGCTGAGCATTTCATCCATAGCCATTTCCGGCATGGCTGAGGCAGGCCTTTTTGTGCAAAAGAGCACAGGCAAGAGCCTGTGTCCCATCATGCCTTGGTTTGACGAAAGACCCAAGCTTCTTGCCAGTGAGCAAAGTGATGATCTTGACCGCTTCTGCCACACAGGCTTGACCCGTCACCACAAGTATGGCTGTTTCAAGATGGCATACAGGCTCCAAGAACAACGATTTGCCACCCAAGGAAACGACTTCATCTGGCTCTCTGTCCCTGACTACCTTGCAAGCAAGCTGACAGGCCTCTATGTGACAGATCCCACTCTTGCCGCCCGTACGTGGCTCTATGACATTTTTAGTGGACATTGGATGGGTGAGTACCTGCAGCAGCTTGGCATGGACGAGTCCAACCTTCCCCTTGTAATGCCATCTGGGGAACCAATGGGGAGAGTAACTGCACAGGTGGGCTTGCCCTCCTCAACTACGGTTGCCATCAGCGGCCATGACCATCTGTGTGCCGCCTCTGTATCAGATCTTGCAATGCCTGGAACCCTCTTTGATTCTATGGGCACTGCCGAGACACTTATGGGAGGTTTGTCCCTCCGGCAGTTAGGGCAGAAGGAGTTCGGTTCGGGCTTCATCTTTGGAAAGCAGGCGACAGGGAAAGACTATTACTGGATGGGAAGCCTTGCCGCCTCCGGTGATTCTGTAGCCTGGGCAAAAGAGATGCTTTGTGACACGGATACTTCCTTTGACGAGCTTTTCCGCTTGCTCTCAGATGTAGGGAGGAATCCTACGGGCATGGTTTATCTTCCCTATATCAATGGATGCAACTACCCGCACACCAACCAAGGAGCAAGAGGGGCGATACTGGGCATTACCAGAGGGCATACCAAGGGTGAGTTCCTCAAGGCTGTCCTTGAAGGGACCGCCTTTGAGATGGAGTGGATCAGGTGCAAGGCCTCCCATGTGTTTTCGCAATCTTGGGAAACCATTCACTGTAGTGGTGGCGGGACGAAAAATCCCCCTTGGATGCAGATCAAGGCGGATGTCTCTTCCTGCACCGTCCATGCCGCCGTACAGTCTGAGGCGACGTTGCTCGGTTGTGCGTACATAGCACAGCCAGAGATGACCATCAGAGCCGAACATGCACAGTACAATGCAGATCCTGCTGTTCACAAGCAGTATCAGAACATTTTTCACCAAGTATATCTACCCATGCTCGAGCATGGCACTACCTTTACGCGATGGAGAGACATCAGATGAAGAAAACGAAGAACATGTACATGATAGGCAACGCCCATATCGATCCTGTATGGCTGTGGCAGTGGCAAGAGGGGTTCCAGGAAGTGAAGGCTACCTTTCGATCAGCTTTGGACAGGATGGACGAATATGATGACTTTGTCTTCACCAGCAGTTCAGCTGCTTTCTATGAGTGGATAGAACTCAATGACAAGACGATGTTTCTGGAGATTCAAAAACGCATAGAGGAAGGGCGTTGGTTCCTTGCAGGAGGGTGGTGGGTCCAAAGTGACTGCAACATCCCCTCCGGTGAAAGCTTTGTGAGGCAGGCCCTTGTAGGCCAGCGCTATTTTTTGGAGAAATTTGGCAGGATAGCAACCTATGGCTACAACGTCGACTCCTTCGGACATCATGGCATGCTGCCCCAGATCCTTGCAAAGAGCGGTTGTACCTCCTATGTTTTCATGCGACCCATGCCCTTGGAAAAGGCCTTGCCCGCCAGGACCTTCACTTGGGAGGCCAGCGATGGTTCACGCGTTACTGCCTACCGCCTGCCCTATGAGTATCTCTCCTGGAAGGATGACCTGTACGAGCATGTCCTTCGGTGTGCCGATGAGATCAAGGCACCGTTGAACCTTGGCATGTGCTTCTATGGGGTGGGCAATCATGGAGGCGGGCCGACCAAGGCGAATATCGAGAGCATTCGCAGGTTACAGAAGGATAAGGCTCTTGCTGAGTTGTTGGTATCCACGCCCCAAGCGTTCTTCTCTGCTGTAGAGGAATCCTCTGTACGGCTGCCAGTTTATCATGGGGATCTGCAACACCATGCCAGCGGATGCTATGCAGCCCATTCTGGGGTCAAGCGTCTCAACCGTCTTGCGGAAAACAGGTTGCTCGCTTCTGAGAAGTACAGCTCTATAGCTTCCATACTGGGGACACAAAGCTATCCCACTAATTTCACCCATGCCTGGAAGCAAGTCCTGTTCAACCAGTTTCATGACACCCTTGCAGGAACCAGCCTGCGTGAAGCCTATGATGATGCCTTTTTCCAGTATGGGGAGGCTATCTCGATCGCAGACAGGAATATGAACTATGCCCTGCAGTCGATCTCCTGGGCGATCGACATCAGGGCTGAGGAAAATCTCCATCCTTTGGTTGTCTTCAATCCCCATAGTTGGGAGGTTACCTCCTCAGTTCAATTCGAGTTTGGCAAGGTCGATGACTCGTACACCCTCTTTGATGAAGAGAATGGTGAAGTCCCTTTCCAGCTGGTACGATCGAGCTCAGCCGCTCGGGGGCGAAACCGTATCGTCTTTGTCCCAACTGTCCCCGCCTTGGGCTATAGGGCCTATCGCTTGGTGAAGAAAGGTATAGAGGCAGAACACAAACCGGAGAATGCGCAACTGCACCAACAAGCTGACAAAGAATCAACAGAAAAGCCAATCTCCCATACCCTGGAAAATGAGCACCTGTTGGTATCCTTTGACAAGGAGACAGGGTGTATAGGGAGTTTGTTAGACAAGGAAGCGGGCTTCTCTGTCATCAAGGGGTTGGGGGCCCAACCCTGCATCCTCTCTGATGACAGTGACACCTGGAGCCATGGCATCTTCAACTTCTGGGCCCATGGGAAGAAGTCCTCTATGGAGCTTGCCTCTATTCGGGTGATGGAAAGCGGACCTGTACAGACTACCGTAGAGGTTGTGCACACCTATAACAACTCATCCCTTATCCAAAGGTTCACCTTGGAGAAGGGGAGCAGGCACATCAGTGTGCATGTAGTTGTCGATTGGCACGAGAAGCTGACGATGCTCAAGCTTCGCTTCCCCCTCAATCTGGACTTCAGAAAAGCCGTTTCTGAAATCCCTTACGGTACCATAGAGAGGGCATCCAATGGGGATGAACAGCCAGGCCAGGCTTGGGTCGATGTCTCAGGCCAAGGCAAGAAGCTTGATGGCCTGTATGGATTGGCCTTGGCTAACAATGCCAAATACAGTTATGACTTCGATCTTGATACGATGGATATGACCTTGTTGCGAAGTCCTGCCTATGCACACCACGAACCGTTGGTCTTGGAAGAGGGACAGCCATATTTCTATCTGGATCAGGGCATCCAGGAGTTCGACTATCTGTTGCTTCCCCACAGGGGGAACTGGCAGGGGTCTGCTATCTGGCAAAAGAGTGCGGAGTTGAACCAGAGCCTCACCGTCATCAAGGAGACTTCCCACAAGGGAATTCTTGGACAGAAGGACTCTTTTCTGTCCATCAGCAAGGAGACGGTCATACTGACAGCCTTCAAGCGTTCTGAGTCTGATGACGCTTGGATACTGCGCTTGTGTGAGGTAGTGGGGGAAGAGGTTGAGGTCGATATTGAGATGCCTCCTCTGAACTGCAGGATACATGCTGTGTTTGGGCCGAATGAAATCAAGACCTTTAGGATCAGAACAGATGAGAAACATGGCGCCTGCACGGTAGTAGAGACCAACCTGCTCGAGCTGACAGATGAAGAGATGCCGGTAAGGCAGTAGGAGAACAAGCATGAGAACATTTCCCCCAACCTTTATATTTGGGACCGGCACCTCCTCGTATCAGATAGAAGGAGCTCCCTCAGAAGACGGCAAAGGCCCATCCATCTGGGATCAGTTTTGTGAAACCGAGGGTATGGTGTTCAAAGGCCAAACAGGGGATGTCGCCTGTGATCACTATCACCGTGTTGACGAGGATATTGCCCTTATGCAGGAGATCGGGCTCGATTCCTACAGGTTTTCCGTGTCCTGGGCTAGGGTATTCCCCCGGCAGGGTGAGGTTAATCCCTTGGGTGTCCAATTCTATGTCGATTTGGTACATAAGCTGAAGAAGGCGGATATCATTCCAGTTGTGACCTTGAATCACTGGGATGTTCCCCTGTGGATGTATGAGCAGGGTTCGTGGTTGAACAGGGCTTCCATCGAATGGTTTGATGAATTTGCCATAACGATGTTCAAAGCCCTAGGCAACGAAGTCCCGTACTGGATTACCCATAACGAGCCCTTTGTCATTGCCATGTTGGGCTATTATATGGGTCTGCATGCCCCCGGGCATAAGGACTTGAAGGAAGCACTCGTAGTGTCCCATCATTTGAACGTATCCCATGGGCAGGCTGTGCGTAGCTTCAGGAAGATTGTTCCTTCCGGTTCAAAGATAGGCATAACGCTGAACATCTCCCCAAGTGCCCCCTTTGATGATACCCCTGAGGATCGTGAACTTGCCCACAGGGCCGAAGGTTTTGTGAACCGCTGGTTTCTTGAGCCCATATGCAAGGGGACCTATCCCCAGTACATGGTCGACCACTATGAGCCGATGGTAGGCAAGCTCGACTTCATCAAGGAGGGAGACTCAGATCTGATGACCGAGCCCATGGACTTCTTGGGCATCAACTTCTACAAGCGCAACAAAGTGAAGAGGAGCGAAAAGGGATTGCTCGGCTATGTGGGAATAGATGATCCCCAGCCCGCTACCCTGGAGGAATGGAAGAGGTACCCTGATGTACTGCTGGATCTGTTGAGGATGGTCCGTGACGAGTACACTGACTTGCCGCTCATCATCACCGAAAACGGGTTGGGTCTGGAGAGTGCAGAGGCAAGGGATGTCGATGCATCAAAATTCGGCACGTATATCACCGTAGAGGATACTGTTGATGAGAAAGCACCTGACGGCAAGATCCATGATGATAGTCGCATCGCCTATGTGCACAACTGCCTTCGCCAATGCCTTGATTTCCTGGACGAAGGGGGTAAGCTCGATGGTTACTACCTCTGGTCCCTGATGGACAACTTTGAGTGGGCCCTTGGGTTCTCCAAGCGTTTTGGTATCATCCACGTTGATTTCGGTACCTTGGAAAGGACGATTAAGGAGAGTGGGCATTGGTATGGGAATGTCATCAGGGAGAGGGGGTTGATCATATGATCAGTGACACTATGCCCAATACACCTATAATACATACGAAAAATTCAAACAATACGGGAATTGCAACCAATGCATACCGGTATGTACTGGAGAAAGGAAGGGTAGCATTGTGGTTTGGACACACCATCCTCTTTGACAATCTTGATATTATCATACACGGACAAGAGGGAGAGGAGATAAGGCTGACACCTTCAGTACAAGAGAGTGCGACAAGCATTGCCTTTGTAGGGGAGAAGGTTACTGCAAGCTTGGATCTTGTTTGCAAGGATACCTCTTGTCTGGTGGGATGCACGATAGAGCTGGAACAGCACCCGTTCCAGCACAATTGTAGCATCAAGTCAGAGAAGGGCATCACCATCCGCCTTACCAATCTGGGGGGCATACGGAGGTGGCACGCTGCGTATCGGCACAAGGACTGGTGGTCACGTCCGGCCTTTGGTGAGGAGGTTTCCGCTATTCCCCCAAGGACACAATCGCTGTTGTGGGAGACAGAAGATACCCATTGGTATGGGATAGCCCTCAGTGACGGAGGCTATACCGCTGAGGCAGAGGGGCTTGGTGAGGCTCTTGAGATTTCCCTCTCCTCCTACTGTGCAGGGATGAGCAGATGTCAGGCAAAGGCTTTTGCCTTCTCATGTGCAGAGGATCCATTTGATGCAGTAAAAACAACCATTGCCCATGCCCTCAGGCATGTCGGTTCGTTGTTGCCCCTGGAGGAGCGCCATCGCAGTGATCTTATCTCAGGTTTTGGCTGGTGTTCCTGGGATGCGTTTTATCATACGGTCAATGAAGAGGGCATCCTTGCAAAGGCAAGGGAGTTTGCCGAAAAGGGTATACCTGTCAATTGGATGCTTATCGATGATGGCTGGCTGCAGGAGTCTGATAAGGGGCTTACCTCCTTCAAGGAGGATCCTATGAAGTTTCCTTCTGGCTTCAAGGCTTTGGTCAAAACGCTGAAGGAGGAGTATGGCGTCAGGCATGTGGGAGTCTGGCATGCCTTTTGTGGATATTGGGGTGGTATCGCAACGGATTCAAGACTTGCATACGATCAGAAACAGAACCTGATGACCACCCCCAGTGGTCGACTCCTTCCTTCCCTAGAGCCTGGAAAGGCCTTTGCCTTTTGGAACGGGTGGTATGAGTATCTCTCTGAGCAAGGTATAGATTTCGTCAAGGTTGACGGGCAGAGCGGGGTGAGCAACCAGTATCGTCATACCGTTTCCACACCCAAAGCGGCAGGGACTTTGCATGCAGCCTTGGAGGCTGCAGCCTCCCTGCATTTTTCTGAAGGTGTGATAAATTGCATGGGTATGGCAACGGAGAATCTGTGGAACCGAAGGATATCGACCATTTCCCGCAACAGCGATGATTATGTTCCCCAAGATGACCATGGGTTTGCAGAACATGCCATGCAGAATGTCTATAACTCGCTCTACCATGGGCAGCTGTATGTCGGGGACTTGGATATGTTCTGGTCTGAGCATCCAGAGAGGATAAACCATGCCCTGCTCCGTGCCATCGGAGGCGGGCCTGTGTACATCAGTGACCCAGTGGGGAATAGTGATGGGAAGTTTTTGGAGCCACTTCTTTTCAGTGATGGCAGTATCGCCTCATGTGATGGGATACCAAAGCCTGCCAAAGAGGTGCTCTTTCACAATCCTCTCAAGGAAAGGGTCCCTCTGAAGGTCAACAATACGGCAAAGGGTGTCCCGTTGCATGCTTTCTTCAATCTGCATAAGGATGGGACTCCCATTGAGGGTATGATCGCCCTTCCTCAAGGAGTTGCACGAGGGTACTTCTTCGATGTGCTTACCAAGCAGCTACATATGATTCAGGCAGACCGACCTGTCAGTATAGCCCTCAAAGCAGGTGATGCCTCGATGTACCAGATGGCAGTCCCCAAAATGGGAATGGCTATCCTCGGGTTGTTGGAGAAGTTTGTTCCTATAGCAGGGGTTGTATGGAGTGAAGTTGGTGAGCACTCTCTGTTGTGTAAAGTACGCGATAAGGGTATGTTTGGTTTTGTGTGTGAGCAAGGAATCAAGACAGTCACGATCAACGGAAAAGCCAATACCCACGCACTGGCACCTATCGAAGGTTGTTCTGTAGGATACTGCTGTCCTTGTGAAGCCAATGATGTGATCTGGATACAGACAGAGGGACAAGCATGACAGAGCTGAGCCGTTTCCAACTCAAGCATATCAACAGACGGGCTATGTTGCATTATATCCGTAAGAACCCACCGGTTACCAAAGGCGACCTTGCAAAGGTTACGGGCCTTACCTTCATGGCCATCAACAAGATATTTGCAGAGATGGAGGCTCTGGGCCTGATCCGAAAGGATGCAATGACTCAAGGGGGCCCTGGACGCAATGCGGCTACCTATACCATAAACGAGCAGTATGGATACACTATTGGCATCCATATCAATGCGTATCGGACTGCTGTGGCTCTGCTTGATCTGCATGGTACGATCCTGCAAAAAATGTCGGTTTTGATGGCTACGATCACAGAACAGGATCGGTTTGTCGATGAGTTGGCCAGGATGGTGCGATCGGTCATCGAAAACGGAAAGATTGAGCCTTCTTCGGTGTTTGGGATTGGGGTAGGCTCCCCAGGTCCTGTTGATACCGAGCTTGGGGTGATCCTCATGCCTCCCAACATACCCCTGCTGCATTACCTGCCGTTGAAGCAGGCCCTTGAGAAAACCACAGGTCTTCCGGTGTTTCTCCATAAGGACACCAATGCCATCGCGTTGGGCGAGTACTGGCATGGGATGGGCAAGACGTATAATGACCTCGTCTATCTGGATATTGATATGGGTATAGGTGGCGGTCTTGTCTTTGATGGAAAAGTCCGTCAGGGTTCGGGAAATATCGCCGGGGAGATCGGGCATATGATCTTGCAGGCTGAGGGGCCCCAGTGTAACTGTGGCAACAGGGGATGCCTGGAGGCGATGAGCTCTGCTTTGGCCATACTCAGAGACTTATCACACGTTCTTTCTGACCATCCTGAGCACCCTCTTTTCCACAGACGACATGTTCTTTCTCTTGATGACCTTCTCAATGCAATCAAGGAAGGAGATATGCTAGTCGTGCCCCTGTTGCACCGATCGGCATATAATACAGGGATAGCTGTCAGAAATATCATCAATATGCTTGGCCCCCAGCTTGTCATCCTGGGGGGCTTGCTAGTAAAGGAGTATCCCCGGTACTTTGCAATCGCAAGGGATGTCACCCTCTCCCATATGATGAAGGGCTCCAAGGAGGAGACTGTCATCAAGAGCGAGACCAATGCTGATATGGGCCTTATTGGTTCTGCAGAGATAGTGGCAGATCACTTCTTTGAGAGGGTCGTGTTTAGTACATAGGGAAAGAGGTTTCATCCAAATTCTACAAGGCAGTTTTATTGATAGATACAAATACACAACCACAAGCAGCCTTGAACCTAAGGGGTGGGCTTTGGCTTACACCCCTTTATCCCTTTACACTTCCTGCAGATAGGCCTGTAACAAAATACTTCTGGAAAAATATGAAGACTAGAAGGATAGGGATAAGACTTATTGTAGACATGGCAAAAACATATCCCCATTGGGTGAACTGGTGTTGGCCAAAGAAACCTGCAATAGCAATGGGCAAAGTTCTGAGGTTGTTATCGTTGATGACTGTATTAGCCCAGGGGTATTCTTCCCAAGCTGTAAGAAAGTTGAAGATTGAAACCGATGCAAATGCAGGACTTGCCAAGGGAAGGGCGATTCCTTGGAAATGATGGGGAAGTCACTGACTTGCCCCATCATCGCTCCTAAGTGCTTGAAAACATTGCTTCTTTAGCAAAGCATCCATTTTGACTGCGAGTTCATCATGCGTATTCTGGGCTGTTTCCTTCCCACTTACCACTTGATAGATAGCAGCGTTCAGCTCATTTTCGATTTCAGACCATGTCGATTCTGTTGGCCTTGCTTTGGCTGTCTTGATAGCTTCAAGGAATGGGGTGAAAAAACCGTTCTTGACAGTCTCGCTGTAAACAAAAAAAACAATAAATACAAAAAAAGATTTGACAAATACATACTAGTGGATGCATAGTTAACACAGTTGATTTTGAATCTTCAATAAGGAGGGATGATGGGTATAATTAAAAAGATTGATGACTATGTCACAATATTTACAGAGTGGCTTCTCGGAATAAGTATCATTCTCATGGCAATCATTCTCATTTCAAATGTTATTGCCCGGAAAGTGTTTTCCAACAGTATACCTGCTGCCGATGAATTAGGAGCGACTTTGATAATCCTAGCTACATTCAGTGGCATTGGATATGCAGCAAAGAAGGGTCGTCATATCAGGATGAGTGCTCTATTTGATGCGGTTCCGAAAAAGGCTCAGAAAGTCATCATCATATTCACGTCAGTCATCACGTGTATCACCTATCTTTATGTCTGTTATATTTCCTTTCAGTACATAGGGTATACAAGAATGTTAGGGAGAGTCACCTCAGCCTTGGAAATGCCTGCCTGGATTAGGGTAGTCGTTGTCCCCATTGGTTTTGGACTGGGTGCTATCCAATATTTTCTGAATATCATTATCAATATTAAAGAACCTGAAATCTATATAGGTACGGAAAAGCAAGCGCTAGAGGAGGTCCCTCATGATTTTTAGTCTGTTAGGTGTAATGATAGTATTACTATTGCTTGGATTCCCGATGATGATGACCATGCTGTTCGCTACCCTTTACTATATGCTTGCTTTCATGCCGGATGTGGAGGTCTTTACAGTAGTCCAGCAGATGGTATTGGGTGTACAGAGTCCTGTACTGATGGCCATCCCAATGTTTATGCTTGCTGCGGACATCATGTGTACCGGTCATACGTCCAACCGGTTGCTAGATTTTGTTGAGAGTTTTGTAGGGCATCTGCCAGGTGGAATGGCAACTACAACTTCCTTGACCTGTGCACTGTTTGGATCAATTTCAGGATCGACACAAGCAACAGTAGTTGCCGTTGGTCGACCTGTACGGAAAAAACTTCTGGAACGTGGATATGAAGATAGTGAGGTCATGGCATTGATTATCAATTCCAGCAACCTTGCCTATCTCATTCCTCCAAGTCTTGGAATGGTTGTCTATGGTGTGGCAAGTGGGGCCTCAATTGGAAAACTCTTTATTGCTGGTTTAGGCCCTGCTGTTGTGATTTTAGTCATGTTCGGCATCTATTGTGCCGTGTATGCCAAGATAAAGAAAATTCCAAGGATGAAAAAAGCTACTTTTTCCCAACGCTGGAAAGCAACAAAGAGCAGTTTTCTCGCTTTCGGATTTCCCCTCATCATTATGGGAGGAATCTATACCGGTCTTTTCAGTCCGACCGAAGCAGCCGCTGTTTCAGTACTGTATGCCCTTATAGTTGAGGTGTTTGTCTATAAGAGTATCAAGATCAGGGACATCTATAAGATAGCCCTTTCTACTGGGATCATCACCACCGTTGTATTTATTCTTGTAGCAGTAGGAGGTGCCTTCTCCTGGGTTATTTCCTATGCACGTGTTCCTCAGCTGCTTACCCAAGGGCTTCTTGGTGAAAACCCTTCGGTGTTTATGATTTTGTTGGTAGTGAATATCTTCTTCTTTATCAGTTGCATGTTTGTGGAGGCTGTTGTCGTCATCCTTATTCTAACACCCATATTTGCCCCTATTGCTTTGGCAGCAGGTATTGATCTTGTCCAACTTGGTATCATCATCACATTGCAAGTGGCCATTGGGTCTGGCACACCTCCCTTTGGAACAAGTATTTTTACCGCGAGTGCCATATTTGACAAACCATTTTTAGAAGTGATTCGAAATGAAGGGCCCTATATAACCATGTTACTTATTGCTTGTGTGCTCATATCAGCTTTCCCACAAATCTCTCTGTTTCTCGTACATATGATGGGTTAGGTATTAGGTTAAAAGGTAGTCGATTCTCATGGTGTTTCTGAATTGTGCAGTATTACAAAAAAAGGAGTTCTATTGTGAAAAAGATTTTAGTTATTGCAGGTATGTTGGTCGTGATTCTTATGACATCGTGTTCGGGTAAATCTGATACAACAACAGCCAGAACGAAGGAAACGGAAAAGGTGTATACCTTTAAGCTTACGCATGAAGAGTATGCAGATACTGTCCCTGATCTGTATGCCAAAGAGTTGGCGCGAAGGGTTGAGCAGAAGAGCAACGGCAGGATCAAGTTTGAGGTTTTCCAGGTTGGTCAGTTGGGAGTCGGTGTTGATCTGATAGAACACCTTCTCACAGGATCCACCCAGATGGCTATTGTCAGCCCTGGGAATGTGGCAACAATTGTACCTGAAGGGCAGGTCTTTGCATTGCATTTTCTGTTACCTTCTGACGTGAGAAAAACCTATGATTTCCTATCAGAAAGTAAGGTCGTCAACCAGGATCTTCCGGCTATCTATGCTGAGAAAAATTTGAAGCTGATGGATTTGTGGCCCCTTGGTGCTAGTGATTGGCTGAGCAACAAAAAGATTGAATCTCCTGAAGATTTTATTGGAATGCCTTTCCGGACGATGGATACTCCTCTGATCATCAAGAACTATGCTGCCTATGGCGCTAATCCTACTCCTGTTGGATATACGGATGTCTATAGTGCCTTGCAACTTAATATGGTTTCAGGAGTGGAAAATCCCCTTGGTGCTCTGGTTGATATGAAATGGTATGAAGTGCAGGACTATTTGATCAAATCAAATCACATCATGTATCTGGAAGGTGTTTTCATGAATGACAAAGCTTTCAATAAGCTTCCTGCCGATTTGCAGAAGATACTTACTGATACCATCAATGAGATGAATGAGTATGCATATGAACTTCAAGACAAGGCAAATGCTGAAGCTGAGAAGATTCTTGCAGAGAATGTGACTGTTGTAGAGCTTTCTGATCAAGCTATTGAGGAGTTCACCAATGCTGCACTTCCAGTGCGTGATTTCTTCCGAGAAAAGTCAGATGACCGGGCCAAAAAGATACTCGATGATTTGGAAGCTGAAGTTGCCGCTTTTCTCAAAAAATAGCTCAGAAGTAGTTGTAGATTGATTCCAAAGGAGATAGCAAGTTATGTTTGCATATAATGTACCATTTGAGGATTTTGCGAAAAGGCGTCTTGCTTGCCAGATCGAGGCACGAAAACGTGGGTTGTCAGGAGTGTTTGTCTGTTCTAGAGGTGGAGGTACCTTTGATCGTTTCGCAGGTGGGGATTATTTCGCAAACCATTATCAGCAACGTTGCTATCTCCCGGATAATCTTCCTTTGTGGAGCGGTAGGTCGCATTCCATGCTTCTTATCCCTTCCATGGGAGAGAGCGTACTTCTTGTGACGACCCTTGAGTATCGAAAGGATCTTGTAGCAATACAGGATGTTCGTTATGGCACTGATTTTCATAAGCTGCTATTCGAGACTGCCCATGAACTGAAAATGGATATCGGTGAAGCTGGGATAATCTATGAAGACACCCTGCATGGAACTATTGGCCGTCACATGAGGGAGAACATGCCAAATCTTGTTTTGGTTCCTTGTGACGACATCCTAACCAATTTGCAATGCATTAAGACTCCTAGGGAGCAAGAGTCGATAATTGAGGCTTGTCGCATCGGAAGTGAAGCTGTTCGCATCATCCTCAGTGGCGTGAAGGCTGGCAAGACAGAGAGTCAGGTACTGGGACCTGCTATGGACTACATCTTTTCCCATGGGGCTGTCCTCTATTTTGTAGTGACAAATGGTGGCTCGGATAGCACACCTGTACATAGCATCGACTTTCCTGGGTATGATTGCCATCGAAAGATGGAGAATGGTGATATTTTCAAAGTTGATCTGATCATTTTATATGAGGGCTATATTTGTGATTTTGGCAGGACAACAGTTGTTGGGGGGATAGCCGATCCGATACAACGGAGAATGATAGAGGAGGTTACCTTTTCCTGCGAACATGTGATCAGCAAGATTGTCCCTGGTGCCAAGATCAGTGACATTGTGAAAGCAGGGGATCTGTATCTTACGGAGAGAGGAATCTCATTGGATGCAGATCAGAATGATCCGAATACCATATATGCAGCATTCCCACCGCATTGGGGCCATGGCGTAGGCATGACTTGGGAAAGACCTTGGTTTGTGAAAGATGAGACAATGGTAGTTATGGAGAATATGTACCTTGCTGTTGAGAAATGTCTGTACAAACCAGGATTAGGAACTGTGAACTATGAGCAGAATCTCCTGGTAACTGCAAATGGACCACGTATTTTGACCACTACACAGAAACTTTGGATTTAGGAGCAATTACGTGGATACAGAAAAATTACTCTCATTTTGCCAGGATCTCATACGACTGAAGAGCCTTTCTGGAAATGAACAACTAGTTGCACAACGGATAGTCAAGGAAATGCATCTTCTGGCTTATGATGAGGTGTCCGTTGACCCCTATGGCAATGTCATTGGAAAGATCAAGGGAAATGGACAACGGTCGATCCTATTTGAAGGGCATATGGATATTGTTGATGTCCCTACACCAGAAAAATGGAGTGTTGATCCCTTTGGGGGTGTCATTCAGGATGGCCGCCTATACGGACGTGGAGCATCAGACATGAAAACAGCCCTTGGTGCCATGATCTATGGTGCTGCTGAATGTATTGGGAAAAAGGATATAGCTGATGTGTATGTCGTTGCTGTAGTCCATGAGGAAATATTTGAAGGTGTCGGGTTTGGTAAGGTCTTGGATGCACTACATCCTAACGTTGTGATTCTCGGCGAACCAAATGACTTGGAGATTGCAATCGGACAAAAGGGTAGGGCTGAAATAGTCCTTGAAACCATCGGTATCAATGCACACTCAGCTCATCCGGAAAAAGGGGTCAATGCAATAGATCACATGCTATTGTTGTTGCAAGAAGTATACAAACTTCCTATACAGGATTCCCAAATTCTTGGGAGGGGGATTCTTATAGCTACCGACATTATCTCGTCCCCGTATCCAGGCACTTCAATCATACCCAATCAGTGCCGTGTAACCTTTGATAGAAGGCTTATTGAAGGGGAAACTCGAGAGAGTGTGCTTGCTCCTTTGGAAATGATACTACAATCTTTGGCTAATACTATTGAAAACTTTTCTGCAAAAGCCGTCTTCGCTGTGGAAAAACTGCATACCTACACAGGAATGACCCTTGAGTCAGAACGTTTCTATCCTGGCTGGACTCTTCCCGAGGATAATGAACTTGTCCAATTAGCGAGAAAGATATACAATATGCTACGTATTGAACCAGTGATAAAGACCTATAATTTCTGTACCGATGGTAGTGAATCTGCAGGGAAAAGAAATATCCCAACGATAGGAATCGGGCCTGGGAAAGCTGATATGGCCCATGTTGTTGATGAGAATGTAGAGATAAAGAAAATCGTTACAGCTGCTAAGATATACAGTTGCCTCGCAGAAGAGTATTGAGAATGATTATTTATGAATAGTAGGAGCGATACAAATCAGTAATGGATGCAATAGCAATAGGATTACATATAAAGAAGATCAGATTACAACAAAAGAGAACCCAACAGGAGATTGCTGATTTCTGTGGTTTTACAAAGAGTCATCTTTCCAAGATAGAGAGTGGAAAGGTGATGCCTTCCATTGGGGTGCTCGCTAAGATCGCAGAGGCCTTACAGACCAAAATATCCTTTCTTCTGGATGAGGAGAATCATAAGGATATTACCCATGATTCGAAAGATGAAATTACAACCAAGATGATCAAGACTTCCAAGGGATATTCAATCTATCCTTTTGCTTCCACCCAAGAAGACAAGGTCATGCAACCTTTCCTTTTTGAAACACATAAGAAAGAACATAAGATCCATACAACAATTCATGAAGGTGAGGAGTTCCTCTTTATTCTGGAAGGGGAGATGATCCTCAAGATAGGCACTGAAAAGTATCATCTTCGTGAAGGTGATGGATTGTATTTTGATGCAAGAATGGAGCATGAGACCACGCCGCTTACTGATACTGTCAGAGTATTGGATGTTTTGTCTTAACCTTTGGTTACATGCTCTTCTTGAGATGTATGCAAGCTGTATTTTCTGCTTGACAGGCTCCCTCGCTGAGAATTTTTTGGAAGTGGCTATACCATGGAATCGTTAACTTCTTCACGATCCTACAGATCCTCCCTCCACAGCGGCATGCTCATACACCTAGGGCCCCCTCTTCCCCTTACCAGTTCAGAGCCCTTGATGGGAAGCACCTCAATGCCGTTATTCTGCAGAACCTCATTCGATACCACATTCCTGCAGTAGGTGATGACCTTCCCAGGTGCTATTGCCAGGGTGTTGGTGCTGTCGTTCCATTGCTCCCTTGCTGATGCTATGGCATCACTACCACCGCTGTTGATGATGTTGACAGAGGAGACTCCCAAAGCCTTCTTCAAAGCTTGTTTTAGGGAGGACTCTGCATGAATATCAAGATGACCGTTCTTACCCTGTTTCATGCTGAACACCTTCACACTCGAAGCAATGCCGGCGAACATACAGAATGCGTCCCGGTCAACCATGGTAAAAACCGTATCAAGGTGCATGTAAGCCCTTGTGTAAGGGATCTGGATGACCAGAACAGTCTTAAGGCCTTCGCCACCCTCCTCTATAGGGGAGAGCATCTTTTTTGCGAATCCCTCTATCGCCCAGACATCAGTTCGCGCACTGCTTCCGCAGATCGCACACGTAGCAGTGAGCATCAGGATGTCCCCTCCCTCAATACTGCTTTTTGCCGTGTAGTCCTGATGGATCCTCGCTTTTGCAAACAGGGGATTGTGTCTTGCGACCAGGGAGAGCAGCCAGTTCTCCCTTCTCCGTGATTCGGTCTTCATTACGTTGATGGAAACACCCCCTCCTACCACTGTAGCAGGGTCACGGGTGAAGTAGAGGTTCGGCAATGGCGGAATGTAGTAGGGAAAGGTATCACGTATATAGTAGGAGAGGGTCTTATGCTTGACTTTGTCGTCAATTTCAGCTTTTAGCAGACCACCGATGCAAAATGCCACCAGTTGTCCAGCACTGGAGGCATGCAGGTGTTCTTCTATGATCTGTGTAAGGGTTGGGGAGAATACTTGCGAAGTGTTGACTAGATGCTCGACAGCAAGTTTTCGTTGCACCTCATCCTGAAAGACCTCCTGAAGCAAGGTTTCAATGTAATAGACTGTACAGCCCTGTTCTCTCAATAAAGAGGCAAACATGTCATGCTCACTCTGCATCTGGGATAGAAACGGAATATCCTCAAACAACATAGAATCAAGGTACTGAGGAGTCAGGGACTCCAGCTCCCTTCCCGGGCGATGCAACAACACTGACTTGAGATTTCCGACCTCTGAGGTAACGCTAATGGGTGAATTCATGCTATGGACCTATCCTTTTCATACTATGTGCTCATCAAGTATAGACCCTCAAGCTGCAGAGTAATAGGTTTTCCCCTAGCGTAAAGAGAGAAGAGGTTGAACTATATAGTGCTACAATCTCAAATACAAAAAATATTGAGCCCAGAATTATCAACAAAGGACGGGCTCTCTGTTTGGTACACACTCTGATCAGATAGCGGGTTCAGGACATGGGAACCTGCGCAAATATCAGCCGTATCCTTTCCATATCAAATTTCAGGGTTCGGTCATAGTTGTATATGCCGTTTTGTTCCTGCTCAATATCTGTGAGCTGGGTATAACAGAATCCTTGAATATGGGGGAGATTTCGGATTGCTTCAACCAACTGTCTTACACGCAGATAGAATTCCTCCTTTGATTGTGGGGGAGTTCCGTATCCCCAGGAATTCCCGTCACTATACTGTGTTTCATCAATCTCAGCCCACTTAATTCCACCGAATTCATCTATCATATACGGCTGTCCTGTATATTCGGTTTCAAGTTCGGGAAAGTTCCTGAATACCTATAGATTGGTAGTAGGTGTAAGAGTCTCTTGCAATGCCAGAGGATCCTGAATATAGGAATGAACAGTCCATATATCAGTCTTCTGATGCACATAGCCGCTGGCATCATTAACCAGCCTTGTACTGTCCAGGCCATGGGTAAGATGATAACAGTCCAAATGAAACCATCTATGTTGGTCAGGATCAGTCATTACTCGTGTTTCATTCAAAGGAGTCCATACAATTATGGAAGGGTGATTGGCATCCCGTTCCACTATTTCCCGCCATTCGGAAAGGAAATATCGTGCTGCTGTCGGAGAGTTAACATCAAGGCCCCAGCTGGAGGACTCAGCCCAGGTTAAATATCCCAGTTGGTCTGCCCAATAATGGAATCGTTCCTCAAAAACTTTTTGGTGGAGTCGTGCCCCGTTGAAGCCTGCTGCAAGGGATAGTTCTATATCTCTTTTCAGAGCTTCGTCAGAAGGGGCAGTCCATAATCCCTCCTTATAATAGCCTTGATCTAACACCAGCCGTTGATAGAAGTGCTTATTGTTCAGAAAGATTTTATCTCCTTCACAATGAATCTTACGTGCTCCGAAATAGGATGAGACAAGATCAAGTATCACCGTTTCATCGGATAATATCAGGTTCAGATCATACAGGTATGGGTCTTCGGGGCTCCATAGGTGCAAATTGTTGATTTCAAGGGGAATTGCAATTCCAGGAGCAACCGGAACAGAAATTTCACCGGCTACCTGGCCATCTTCTCTCGTTTTCACTTGTACCGAAAAGGTGAGACCCTGTTTGATTTGGGAAAATGTAGGTAAAGTCGTGATTCGTCCTGAATCGATATCGGTTATTATCCTAAACATTTCCAGACTAAATGTGTCCCTTGCCTCAAGCCAGACCGTCTGCCAGATTCCGGTTATACGGGAATAGAAGCAATTGTGGGAATAATACACCATGGATTGCTTTCCGCTTGCCTGATTTGAATTTCGGCAATCATCCTTTGCATGCACAACGAGTTGATGATCACTCCCCGGTTGCACAAATTGGGTGATGTCTAGGGAAAACGATGCACTTCCTCCGATATGCTTTCCCGTGAGATAGCCATCTACATATACTTCACACTCGAAGTCGACTGCACCGAAATGCAAAAAAACCCTTTTCCCATCCCATTTGCGAGGAATACAGATAGTTCTGTGGTACCAGATGGCAGGAATGAAGTCGTGATAAGCTACCCCTGACAACGTGCTTTCCGGACAAAAAGGTATAAGAATATCATGAGAGAAGCCCCTACTGTTGAAGAGTTTTCTATCGGTACCTGATAGTCCAAAATCGAACTGGTACGTCCATATCCCGTTAAGGTTCAACCATGCTTCGCGTTTGGCTTGTGGTTTCGGGTGTTCAGGTCTTGGAATGGTCATCTATAAGACTCCTCATTTGGGAAATACTGGGGTTTTTAAGGAAATTGGGTGACTGTACGGGTATGGCTAGAGCAAATTGAAATATTTCGGAAGCCAGAGAACTAGCTCTGGTATATATGTTATGAGAAAAAGCACTGCGATCATGGCTAGAGTCATCGGAATGCATTCTTTAATGATCTTAGTCAATGGGGTCCCTGAAATACCGGATACGACGAACAGAAGGCCTCCTAGTGGGGGTGTAGTACCCCCGATCATTAGGTTGAGCACTACCACGACGCCGAAATGTACCATATCGATGTCCAAGACGGTGACAATAGGCATAAGCATGGGAACCAGAACCATAAGAATTACCATGACATCCATGATCATGCCCAAAATAAGAAATAGGATGTTTACCATCAGCAGAAACACATATTTGTTGTCTGAAAAGGATATTACCAGACGTGAGATATGATCAGGAATCCTTTCGAGCGATAGAATATACTGGAATGTGTATGCCGCTCCTATAGTGATACAGATAATGCCTGTTGTCTTTACGGTATCTATCACTATGTCAAAAAGGCTTTTGAAGTCAGTTGCCTTGTAAAAGAGGTAGGAGACCAGAAGAGCCCAAAAACCCGCCAGGACTCCGGCTTCAGTAGCGGTGACAAAACCAAGATATATACCTCCTAGAAGGATTAATGGGGTTATCAAGGCAGGAATTGCGATGAGTGACTGCTTGAGAAATAGGCGAATTGATACCTGTACTCCTTTTGGATAATTGCGCTTTTTGGCGATAAAGGAAATGTATAGCATCAGAGCTATGGCCAAGAGCACACCGGGAACCATTCCAGCCATAAAGAGAGCCCCAATGGAAGCGCCCGACAAGACTGCATAAAAGACCATGGGAATGCTGGGAGGAAATATTGGACCGATAGTTGCGGAAGCGGCTGTCAAGGCACAGGAGAATCCATCTTCATACCCATGTTCTCGCATTGCCTCAATCTCCATGATTCCCAGCCCAGCTGCATCAGCATTAGCCGAACCGCTCATACCTGAAAATATTAAGGAGGCAATTACATTAACGTGACCAAGGCCTCCTCTCCAGCGACCGACGAGACCGTTGGCAAATGAGAAGATCTTTTCGGTTATCTTTCCGCTGTTCATTATTTTGGCGGCAAAAATGAATAGGGGAATTGCGATCAGAACATATTTTACATGGAGCTGTGATAGGAACTGAATAGCAGTCATTGAAATTGGGAAAGCCATTCCCGAACGAAGAGCAAAGTAGAATATCGATGATATCAGCATCCCAATTCCAATCGGAATACTAAAAATGAATGTCAGTATGAAGCTAATGGTGAAAACGATCAGGGGTAGATTCATTTCAGCCTTCCTTTTTTTCGGGATGCTTTGAAGATTGATTGTATGTCTCGAATAGTACTGGCTGTGTATCTCATGATAAGTGAGAAGAGTAATAGGATATAGGGGGTGTATATGATGCTATAGGGTATCTTGAAGATAGTTGTCGTATGGAACTCCATGCTGATCACCCATTGCAAGCTAGGTACGAAAGAAATGACAAGTGCGAATATGATCATGCTGCCACCGGCGATGCGAAATCCTGTTTTTGCCCGATCCGGCAGCAGATCATAGATCATTGAAAACCGTATATGTGAATCGTCTCGCTGGGCATAGGATGCACCAAGACAGATAATCCAAACAAATGCGGTCAAGGTGAACTCCTGATCCCATATCAACGGAGTGAGAAAATACCGGAAAAATACAGAGAGGACAAATACACAGAAAAGTCCGATGAATGCAAACGCCGGGATGTAGATTTCAATGATATCAGCTAGAATCCGGATATGCTTCCTGTACCTTTTGTTGTTTTGGACTTTTTTCATTATCTGCCTCCGTGGGAAACCTTCTGCAATGGATGTTCCAGAAGGTTTCTTACCAATACTTACCGAATTCCCTGAATCTTATCGTATAAATTCCAATCCCAGTCTTTTGAAATGTTTTTGCTTTCATTTGCATAAGACCAACGTGCATACGTTTGGAAAGCTTCCTTATCAGGATCATCAATAAAGACGGTACCTTTGGATTCCAGGAAAGCCCTGTCAGATAGCTCACGCTCAAGTACTAACGTGTCGTTAGCGACCACTGCTGTCTGCATAGCTGATTTGAGTAATGCCTGGTCAGAATCAGAGAGCGATGCCCAACGTTTACCACTTATGGCGGGCCAGATAGTATCGATGACATGGTCAGTCTGAATGATGTATTTTGTCACCTCATAAAACTTCTGGACTCGGTTTGTTGGAATTGGGTTGTCCTGACCTTCGATGACTCCAGTTTTCAGACCCATGTAGACTTCTCCAAAACTCATTGGGGTAGGAGTACCTCCGAGCGCTTTTCCCAGAGCAATCCATGTTGGTGAGGAAGGTGTGCGGAGTTTCACCCCTTTCATATCCTCAGGGGTTCTGACAGGGCCTACAGACTCAATGACATTCAGCTGACGGCGTCCCAGATAGCATGCTGCAAGGGGAACGAATCCATACTTTTCTTCTACATCTTTAAATATCTTGTCCCCAATTTCCCCATCAAATACCTTTCGCATATGATCGTATCCACGAAACG
Organism: Sphaerochaeta sp.; assembly: GCA_048264225.1. Taxonomy (GTDB): domain Bacteria; phylum Spirochaetota; class Spirochaetia; order Sphaerochaetales; family Sphaerochaetaceae; genus Sphaerochaeta. The sequence goes on along the minus strand of JBLXDK010000016.1, from coordinate 42,619 downwards.
TATATACTGCGCCTACCATGCCTAAGTAGGGTATTTTTTCCGCAAGTCCATTTGATGCGACTCCTGAGATGTCCAGCGATCCATCCTGTAGGGCAGCATATGTCTGTTCCTGGGTGAAAAGCTGGCCGTTAAAAAACAGTTCAACGGTAATTCTCTTGTTGGAGAGTTTCTCGACCTCATCTTTAAATACCCCCATTGCAATATTTAGTGGTGCATCGGGGGTATCAACGCTTGCATAGATCAGTTCAATGGTCTCAGCTTTCTCGCTTTGAGCTTGGGAGAAAATAATCCCGCTGGTCACTATCAACAGTACCAAAACTAATGTTAACCCTTTTTTTCATAGAATCCTCCAATTTTTCGTTCTTTCTGTACGTATATGAATAGTAGATAGCTATTAGGCCATTTTCAATATCCAAGACTTGCATAAAAATATCCAAAACTATTATTATTACTCTATGAGCCAAATAATATCAGATTCACCAAACTTGAAATATCATAAGAACGATATTTTTATTCCTGAAGATACGGTCGAGAATTTTATTCCGCTTAACCAACTTGAATTTGAGGAACTGAATGACAGTGGTCTTCTTTTGAGCGGCCGAAGTTTTCTGACCCAAGGATACCGGGTTTGTCGAAAAGCTTCACGTTTTGATTTTGTCCTAATGGTAGTGGGAGGGAGCGGGGTTTGTTCATTAGAAGGAAACTGGCGCATTATGAGACGTGGAGATATATTTACCGCGCCGACTAGGACAGCTCAACTCTATGGAACTGACGGAGAGTGGGAGATAATTTGGTTTCATATCAAACATGGTAGCGCACTTTCTTTTAGCTCTAGTCCCGTAATTGTAAGCAATCTTCAGGTGGTGGAAGCTATGGAGATAGCATATCAGGGAGTTTTGGTCGAAAACAAGCAGTTCTCACTTAACAAAAGTGTGATTCCCTATTACTGCAGAATTATTTTGCAGAAGGTGCAGGATGTATTTTCAGATGTCATTGCAAAAAGTAGCTATGAACCAAGGGAATTGGCTGTACAAATGATGAAACATAGAATTAAACAGGACATCGAGCATATGTGGAGTGTATCAGAACTTGCTGATCTGATTCATGTCTCTCCGTCACACCTCTATAAAGTGACTAAACAGTACATGAACAGTTCCCCTCTCGACTATGTAAGAAGTGTGAAAATGGAGTGGGGTAAGGAGATTGTCATCCATTCCGATTTATCTTTTCAGCAGATAGCCTACCAACTGGGATATGAGAATGCCTATTCATTTTCTAAAGCTTTTAAAAAAGTGTACGGTAAGTCTCCCTCGCATTTCAGAAAAAATGTCTGATATAGTTTTCCTGCAAAATGTGTTTTTGTCTTTAGCATAGAGATACCTTCCCCTCAAAGGGGGATGCCTATGGATGGAGTATGCTGAAATACTCCTTTGCAAACAGAGAGCCCATCCTTTGCAGGTTCAACCTACGATGGATGGACTCTCTTCCAATCCTATATTTTTCTCACGTACTCCTGGTATAAAAATGGTAGGGTACGTTATGGCCAGAACTGTACCTAAATTACCTATCCTCTTGTCACAAAATTTCTTGTATGCCAGGTAAGTATTGGGTAAGGATTTCGTAGATTGACGTAAATCCCTACCTGTTCAGCGTATCTGTGGCAACTCCCTCTACAAGCTCTGCAGCGACTGCAAAGGTCTCACTGAGGGTAGGGTGAGGATGAATGGTCAGGGCAATGTCCTCTGCTACCGAGCCCATCTCAAGGGCAAGAATTGCTTCAGAGATAAGCTCACCAGCATTCTTCCCACAGATGCCAGCACCTACCAGTCTCCCTGTCTTCTCGTCATACAGGGCCTTGCTCATCCCTTCGGATGCAACAGCGCTCAGTGCCCTACCATTGGCCATCCAGGGGAAGGAGCCTTTCTTGAAAGCAATGCCCTTCTCCTTGGCCTCTGTCTCAGTAAGACCGATCCAAGCAACCTCAGGATTGGTATAGGCAACTGATGGAATACCCATAGGGGTGAAGGCGGAGGGTAGGCCGCAGGCCACCTCGGCTGCCACCTTCCCCTGGTGACTGCTCTTATGGGCGAGCATGGGATCACCGACAACATCCCCAATGGCAAAGATGTGCTCCACATTGGTCCTGAGCTTCTTGTCCACCTCTATCCAACCCCGTTCATTCTTCTTGATCGTGGTATTCTCCAGGGCTATTCCATCAGAGTTGGCTTTCCTACCCACTGCAACAAGAACTGCATCAGCTTCAATGGTCTCAGGAGCCTTCTCTCCCTTCAGGTGGAGGGTAAGGTTATCTTTCTTAGCCTCTACCTTCTCTACCTTGGTGGAGGTGTAGATAGCCTCGTATTGTTTCTTGAGCTTACGCACGAGCGGTTGCTTGAGGTCGCGGTCTGCAGGAGGGATCAGGGAGTCCAACATCTCGATGATGGTCACCTTTGATCCCAAGGCATGGTACATAGTAGCCACCTCAAGCCCTATGATGCCTCCCCCGATGATGGCTAACCGTTTGGGAATGTGGGTTAGCTCCAAGGCTTTTGTCGAGTCCCATATACGCTCATCCTCGTAGGGAATACCGGGAATCTGAACGGATCTGGATCCGACTGCAATAATAAGGTCGGTAAAGGAGAGCTTCAGCTCTTCCTTGTCCGTCTTCACCAACAGAACCGTATCTGAGATAAAGGTACCTACTCCCACTATACGCTCTACCTTCCTTGCCTTGACCAGGGAATCCAATCCTCCTGTAAGAGTGCTGACAACAGAGTCCTTATGGGATCTGATCTTCTCCAGGTCAAAGGTGGGCTTTCCAAAGGATACCCCCAAAGGAGCGAGCTTTTCAGATTCCTCGATCACCTCCGCAATATGCAGTAGCGTCTTGGATGGGATGCACCCTACATTCAGGCATACCCCTCCCAGCACCGCATCCCTTTCTATAAGGGTTACCTTCCTCCCCAAGTCTGCAGCACGAAAGGCTGCACTATATCCACCGGGTCCTCCTCCGAGGACTACAAGGTCAGTCTGTTTCTCTTGCATCTGTACACCTCCTTAGAGTAGCACACGCCGCAAATCACCTAACAAAGAGGCGAGATACGTGGTAAAGCGAACCCCCATAGCACCATCGATGACCCTGTGGTCATAGGCTACGGAGAAGGGCAGGATGTCACGAGGGACAAAGCCCTCTCCATCCCACACAGGCTTTTTCACTGTCCTGGCAACGCCTAGGATAGCTACCTGCGGAGGATTGATGATAGGCGTAAAGCCAGTACCGCCAATCCCTCCCAGGCTGGAGATGCTGAAAGAGCCTCCTGCAAGGTCATCTGGTTTCAGCTTCCTATCGCGGGCACGAATGCTTATCTCCACAAGCTCTGTTGCAATTTCGGTAATGCTTTTCCTATCTGCATCCTTGAGAACCGGCACGATGAGTCCTTCGGGGGTGTCTACAGCAATGCCGATATGATAATACCGTTTGAGGATCAGTTCCTTGGAATCCTCGTCATAGGAAGCATTCATCTCAGGGAATCTCTTCAAGGCAGTTGTGACCGCCTTGATGATGAAGGAGAGGATGCTGATGCTAACAGCATCAGAGCCCTGTTCCTTTTTCATCTCAGCCTTGAGGCTTTTCCTGAATGCCTCAAGCTCAGTGACATCAGCCTCGTCATATTGGGTTACATGGGGGATTATCTGCCAGCTCTTCTGCAGGTGAGGTCCTGATATCTTCTGGATACGGGAGATCTTCTGCCGTTCGACCTCACCATACTTGGAGAAGTCCTCCAACTCGATCTTTCCAAAGGAAGCGTTTTCACCTTTTCCGCTGAGGGCCTTCTTTACCAGAGCCTGCACATCCTCATGAAGGATACGTCCGTGAGGTCCGGTTCCCTCAACCTTGGACAGCTCTACCCCTAGTTCCCGTGCATACTTGCGCAGCGAAGGGGTGGCATGGAAGACAGAGCCGCTCTCCTGTTCATTTACCAGGTCTTTTGTGTCCTGTCCGTGCTTTGGTTCTTGTTGTCCCTCTTTCCCGCGTTGGTCAGGTTCTTCCGGCTTACCCTTTGTATCCTTTTCTCGGGCCTCAGTTTCTCCTTCTTCTCCTGCTTCTTCACCTTTCTGCTCTTTTTTTGCAGGGGAAGAAGGTTCGCCCTCTTGTCCTTTCTCCTCTTCTTGTGTCTTATCGTTACTTGTTTTAGAGTCAGCTTCCTGTTCACCTTCAGAAGCCACCTCGATCTCAGCTACAGGGGTGTCCTTGGAAACAAGGTCACCCTCCTTGACCAATACCTTGGTTATCTTCCCTGCAAAAGGAGAAGGGATGTCGATGACCGCCTTCTCACTCTCCAGTGCCACTACAGAGTCTTCCACTGAAAGTGTCGTGCCGACCTTGATATAGACATCAATGATAGCTACATCCTCGAAATCTCCAATATCTGGGATCACTATTTGTTTGGTTGCCATATTCCTTCTCTCCTTAACTCAACAGTGGATTGGGTTTGTCGACGTCAATATCATACTTCTTGATCGCCTCAGACACTTTCTTGACAGCAATAGTACCTGCATCAGAGAGACCCTTGAGGGCCGCAACTGCAATATAGTACCTGTCGACTTCGAAGAACCTACGCAGTGCATCACGGAAATCCGATCTGCCAAACCCGTCCGTTCCCAGGATGGTCACACTCTGGTTGGGGATGAGTCTCCTGATCTGTTCCGGATAGGCACGAATGTAGTCGGTGCTGATGACAACAGGCCCCTCATGCCCTTCCATGGTCTTGGTAAGGTACGGGATTTTTTTCTTCCCTTCAGGGTGGGTGAGGTTGAAGCGTTCGGCCTCGACCCCATCACGATGGAGCTCGTTCACCCCAGGGATGCTCCAGATTTCAGATTCTACACCAAAGTCTTTCTCCAACAGCTCGGATGCAGCTATCACTTCGCGTAAGATGGTTCCGCTACCCATCAGCTGTACTACAGGGCTCTTGTTCTTTTTGGCTTTTTTAAAGAGATAGGCACCCTTCCTGATCCCTTCCTCAGCGCCTTTTGGCATCTCTGGATGGGTATAGTTCTCATTCATCAGGGTTATGTAGTAGAAGATGTTCTCATCGTCAGCATACATGCGCTTCAGACCGTCCTGGATGATGACTGCCAGTTCGTAGGAGAAGGTGGGGTCATACGCCTGACAGGTGGGGTTGGTTGCAGCCAAAAGCAGACCGTGGCCATCCTCATGCTGGAGCCCCTCGCCATTGAGGGTGGTCCGTCCTGCGGTTGCTCCCATCAAGAAGCCCTTTGCCCTGCTATCCCCTGCGGCCCAGACAAAGTCTCCTACCCGTTGGAAGCCGAACATAGAGTAGAAGATAAAGAAAGGTACCATGGAAACCTGATGGTTTGCATAGGAGGTTGCAGCGGATATCCATGAGGACATCGCCCCAGCTTCGGTAATGCCTTCCTCCAATATCTGACCCTTCTTGTCCTCCCTATACCACAGGAAGGACTCCTTATCGACTGGCTCGTACAGCTGCCCTTCAGGGGCATAGATCCCTATCTGTCTGAACAGGCCTTCCATACCGAAGGTCCGTGCCTCATCAGGGACGATGGGAACGACACGCTCGCCCATGTTCTTGTCCTTGACCAGTTTGGTAAGCAGGCGAACGAACGCCATGGTAGTAGACAGTTCCCTGTCGCCAGAGGAGACGAGCATATCATCCAAGTCCTGTAGGGATGGTACTTCAAGCTTTTCCCCTTCCTTATGGCGGAATGGAACAGGCCCCCCCATTGCCTCCCGTCTTCTTACGAGGAATTTACCCTCTTTGCTGTCGGGATCGGGTTTGATGAAGGCAAGGCTCTTGGCCTGTTCATCATCGATAGGGACATGGAAATGATCACGGAATGATAACAGATCCTTCTCATCCATATGCTTGAGGTTATGTGCCCCCATCGCGCCCTCGCCGCTGCCCATGCCAAAGCCCTTGACGGTCTTGAAGAGGATGACAGTGGGGGTACCCTTATGGTGGGTAGCAGCATGGAAGGCCGGATAAATCTTTCTTGGGTCATGGCCACCACGGCTTAGCTGCCACAACTCCTTTTCTGTCTTCCCTTCAATTAGTGACTCCAAATACTCATCACCTGAGAACAGTTTTTCCTTAAGATAGCTTGGGCCTTTTACCTGAATGGTCTGGAACTCGCCATCGACCATGTTTGCAAGTTTCTGCAGGAGGATTCCCTTGGTATCCTTTTCGAGGATTGAGTCCCACTCTGTCCCCCAGATTACCTTGATGACATTCCAGCCCGCTCCTCTGAACTTGCCTTCAAGTTCTTGGATGATCTTACCATTGCCACGAACAGGACCATCGAGTCGCTGCAGGTTGCAGTTGACGACAAATATGAGATTATCCAGCTTTTCGCGAGAGGCAAGGGAAAGGGCTGCAAGTGATTCCGGCTCGTCAGATTCGCCATCACCCATGAAGGCCCACACTTTCCTGTCTCCCACATCCTTGAGACCTCTGGCCTCCATATACTTCATGAACCGTGCCTGGTAGATTGCCATCGAAGGGCCAATGCCCATCGAGACAGTGGGGAACTGCCAGAATTCGGGCATCAGGTAGGGGTGAGGATAGGAAGAGAGCCCCTTGCCTCCTGTCTCCTGCCGGAAATTTTGCAGTTGCTCTTCGGTCAGTCGTCCTTCAATAAATGCACGAGCATACATGCCCGGAGATGAGTGGCCCTGGAAGAAGATCATATCTGCACCATGTTCTGCATCCGGTCCCTTGAAGAACCAGTTATAGCCCACCTCATACATTGCTGAGGCGGATGAGTAGCTGGCTATATGGCCTCCCAAGGCTTTGCCGTCTTCATTTGCCTTGGCTACCATTACCATGGCATTCCAGCGGACAAAAGCGGCAACATTGCGGGCTATAAGGGAGTCTTCAGGCGGAATGACCGCGCCCTTGTCAGTGAGATTTGTATTTATATAGGGGCTTATCACCCCAGGGGAGGTGGTTACCCCTTTGTTTCGAGCAGTCTGGGTTAGTTCGGAGAGCAAATAATCTGTTTTCTGCTGCCCTTCGTTAGCTATCACACCCTCAAGTGATTCTACCCAATCTTTGGTCTCTGCAGGGTCAGGATCATGAAAAATCTTTTTACTCATACATTTCCTCCGATAGTGAGTTGATATTTGTTGATATACAGGTAATCAAGGTGAAAATTCTCTATCATTACTCAAACAATACTACCAAAATGGTGGTAATTCAACATGAAAAGGTACAGAAATATTACAATTAAAAATATTGCACTAAGAATAAAGTGCATTTATAACAAAGAATTGTAGAAATATAGCTCAAAATACAGTTGTGTGCAATAAATATGGATGATGAGTCCAATTTTTTCCCTTGGGTTACGGATCAACAATGGTCGATATCTCCTCTGATAGGATGAATACCTGGCACTGGTGGTATTTCGGTGGGCCAACAGTTCTATATGGATGTAGCACCATAGCACGTCAAAACAGTATCCCCCTCCTTATCTTTAGATACTCTTGTTAGTGCTTACCAAGAGTTGCTCAGTATAGACAAAAGCTAAATCAAATTTTTCATAGTTCTGTCCGGTATATTGCCGAAAAGTAGGAATATACGTATGAAGTAGGTCCTATGTATGTAATAAGTGGTAAAACCCTTTGACTTGCAAAGCAATATACCCTTATTGTACTTATGTACGATGTTCTTGAGCATGTACATAAAGGAGAATGTGATGAAAGTATCTGGTACGTTGAAGGTGTTCGCTGTCATTTGTATGGTAATAGCATGTGTCTCTTGTAATTTGAATATTGACAAGGTTACTCCCCCTTCTTGGATTCAGGGGACGTGGGAGGGTACTGACCATGTTTTTACCTTTACCAAAAATGATATCATTCATACTATAAAAGGCTCAGCTGGAGGGTTTACTGCAACAGGTGAAGAAATAACCATGGTTGATGTCACCTATTCCGAAAGCACGTATCAGGTCGAACTGAAAAAGAATGGAGTAACTGAAGCGCATAAGTTTGAGCTGTTCTCCTATGCGCCTGATCAGATTGAGTATTATCATGCAAATTCAGCGGGGGTGTTCCCAAGTTCTGCTACCGACACGTTGGACAGGGAACATTGATCGAACACTATTCTTAATCTTTATCATGTCGTAAAGACAAAGCCTCTAGTCAGTTCTTTCTGACTGGAGGCTTTTGTTTTGACTGACCTGGGTATAAAAAATAGGGGCGTGAGCCCCTGTATCCCTGAAGAAGTAGAGCAGAAATTATCTGCTTTTCTTCTTCTCCATCTTCTCTTGCTTTTTCTCTTTAGCAGTCTTTAGAGGTTTTTTCTTTTCCTCTTTCTTTGCATCCTGTGATTTAGCCATAAGGATACCTCCACAAATAGTATGAAATCGGCTGTATGATAGCCTCTAACCAAGTGAATAGCAACCTTTCAAACAGGCGAAATGTGAATGTTTACCGTGGCATTACCCGATCTTTGCCAAGTTCCTTGGCCAACATCAGGTTTCTGTCTGCATGCTCCATCAGAACTTCAGCTGTTTCCCCGTTATCAGGGAACATGGCCAGCCCTATGGAGAGGGAGAGTTGATCCTGAGCATCGCAGATATCGGTGATATCAAGAGGCTTAACGTTAGTTCGGAGTCTTTCTGCAATTTCATACAGTTGCTTGTGGTTCGTATCAGGGATGATGATGGCAAACTCATCCCCGCCGTAGCGGCAGACTATAGCGTGCCTATCCAAATCTTCTGAAAGAAAAGTGGCGACTCTTTGGAGGATCACATCCCCAGTTGCATGGCTATAGTTGTCATTGTATTTTTTGAAGTTGTCGATATCCATCAGCATGACGCAATAGGTAAAATCTCGTGAGATTCCCCGTTGGATCTTGTCTTCCAGGGTGACGTCGAAGTAGCGTCTGTTGAGCAAGCCTGTCAGATGATCGCGGATCGAAGACTCCTGGAAACTCTTGAGTTGGTGGGTGCTGATATAATTGGCAACAATGCAGAGCACTGAAACGATAAGCACATAGGAGAGAAAACTTGCCCAGTTGTATTCCATAAGGGCTGGACTGTGAAACACAATAAAGGTGAGTATCACCAGTTGGACAGCGGCTATGACGATGGTAAACACAATGGGAAGCAACACTCCCGAAAGAAGAACAGCTATCGTTACATAGATGAGGGGAAAGAACTCGGTAAGTCCAAACCTGGAGTCGATTATGATCGCTGTCCAGGAACCGATGAGGGTTATGGCTATGGTCAACAGGGAAGAGAGGCGATACTTTTGTAGTACGGCAGCCCAATAGGCGAGTATGTCAATGACGGCCAGCAGTAGTATTAGGAAGGAATAGGCTTGTCTCTCATAGGAACCTGGCGCGTTGATCCGTATTGTAAGGATAAACACGATACCAAGCAGCACCAGGATAAAGGGCTGTAACCATTTGAGAAGCTGGCTTCGTACGTCTTGATTCTTTTCGCTATCCATATTTTCATTATTATTGTATGGGTCTCGTATAATTGCAAGTTCATTACCACAGGCAAATACCAAAAGAGTACAATTTGGTGTGCCAAGAAGCCTCATGAAGATCTCCTGTAGTACATCCGGTCATCTGACAGCCTTTCCCAGTCGCAATTTGCCAAATGGAGGTCAGTAGCCATATTTTCTCAAGGAAGGGACAAGCTTACGAGAGGTCCTGTTCCCGTTTGGAAAGCTCTGAAGGACGAATCTCACCAGCCTTGGTCAGACCAATCTTTGTCAGGATAGGGCCAAGTATCTCAAAGAAAATGGACGTTGCCGTCACTGTGGTGATCACCATCACCCCAATGCTCGCCCCATGGGCGCTTATTCCGGTGAACTCCTGTTTTACGACCAACGAAAGCCCGATGGCCACACCTGCTTGGGAGAGGATTCCCATCCCGAGATATTTCCTGATGTTGCTTTCCATCTTACCCAGTACCGAGCCTATGAAGGCTCCGCCCATCAAGCCAGCGCTTCGACCGAGGATATAGACCAGCCCGAGAAGTCCAAGGGAGGGGAGGGCATTCAGATGCAGGTTAGCACCTGCAAGGGTGAAGAACAGCACAAACATCAGGGGCATGAACGATTCCAGTTGGCTTTTCAGGGAGTGTATCACCTTGGAGCTCTGGGTATTGACGATGATGATACCAAAGATCATGTTTGTCAGGATCTCCGATAGGCCCAATACCGTACAAAGACCAGCGATGATAAACACCTGGGCAAACAGGAGTATCAGCACATCGACCTTTTCGCGCAGCCTCTTAACCAACAGACCGAAGAGATAACCCATCGCTGTTCCTATGAGGACGGAGAATACGACTTCTTTCAGAGGTTCGAGAAGGACAAGGGCTATATGCATCGAACCTCCCATCTCCGAGTGGAGCAACGATTGTGCAATTGCTGAGGCAAAGCCGAAGATGATGATGCCAAGCCCGTCATCAAAGCCGACAACGGCATAGAGTGCTTCTGTCAGTTTGCCTTTGGCCTTGTACTCCTGGATGATGGCAACCGTTCCAGCCGGTGCACTTGCAGGTGCGACCGCACCAAAGATCAGGGCGAGAGGAAGGTCGCGTGTTAAGGCATATACAGCTCCCATGACAATGAAGAAAGCCATGAAGGACTCTGCAAAGATGACTGTAATGATGCCTGAACCCTGTCTTTTCAAGGCATGCAGGCTCAGTTCCAGACCTATGCTTACTGCGACAAAGCTCAAGGCGATATCGGTGATGAAGGAGAGACTTCCTTGGACCGACTCGCTGATGAAGTTCACCAGTGAAGGGCCCAACAGCACTCCGGCTACCATGTAGCCTATCAAGGAGGGTAGTCTGACAAGCCTCATGAGCTTTCCCATGTAGAAAGCAAGGCCCATCATGATTCCTGCTGTTAGCAGCAGGGGTAATTGTGAAAATAATGTCATATGGTTCTCCCTAGAAATCCAACGATCCGAGGGTGAATGCCAAGTCATGAACCGTTACCATAACCCCACGATTATGGTCGATATCGTTGGTAACGGTTCGGATTCGTCTCAGTACGCTGTTAACACTCTCTCTGTCGATTACCGCGATGAGGACACGGCTGAAATTTTTGCTTCTATCACTCCAGAATGCTGCAAACAAGGGCATGTGGTAGAGGTATTGGTTGGCATTCTCTGTCTCGATGACTGCAACCGATCCATCAGCCTCAGAACTTACTGCCTCCAGAATCTCATCAAAATACTCTTCCTTCTGGATATATACTGTCAGCTGGGACTTCTGCTTGCCAGCTTCCGCGAGGTCAGGGGCGGAAATGTGAGTATTGAATATATCCACTATCGCCTGGGGTGTTGTAGCTTCCAGGATATTTTTCCTGACACCCTTGTCCCTGACAGCCTTGGAAATGGCTGCAAGCAGACGAACATGTTCGTTTCTCATGTCAGTCGGGCCGATGAGGAAGATGAAGATTTGGGAAGGTTTCTCGTCCAAAGCGGTGAATTCAATAGGTTCCTTCGAGGTTATCACCCCAATGACAAACTCCTCAAGATGGTCAAAGCTGCAATGAGGGATGGCTATGCCATTGGCAAGGCCGGTTGAACGGAGTTTCTCCCGTTTGGTAAGGGCATCAAGGATTGCCTTTTCCCCGATAGCCTGTAGGGGTTGGGCTCGGGTTGCACTTTTTGCCACAAAAGCCAGAAGCTCCTGCTTGTCGGAAACATCCGCCTGTAGGTCAATGCACTCAGCGTGCAGGTTGTGCCATAGATTCATAATCATCCTCCAGAAGTAGCCTGATAATCTCATCAGAAGTATTGGCTGCTACTATTGTATCTTGTATCCCCTCTTTCTGAGAGAATCTCGCAAGTCGTGACAAAATGCGCAGGTGCATGGTTTCATTGGGTGCTAGCAGGAGGAAGAACATGTGGGTCAGTCCCCCATCCAAGTTTCCATAAGGGATGCCCTTCCTGCTGATCCCCATAATGATAGGGGGAAAGCCCGAGGGAACCTCTTTCACCTCCCGAAGGTGAGGGAATGCCGTCCCCTCCCCGAAGGCGGTGGTTACCATTGCTTCTCTAGCGAGAAGCTGCCGGACCAGGGATGTCCTCTCTGATATCAAGCCCTGTTCCTGTAAGGGATGAGTCAGTTCCCAAAGGGTGTCCTCCAAGCCTGTAGCGTGCAATTCGAAAAGTATATACGGGTCTCTGATCAGGCGCGAGAGTTGCAGAACTGTATTCGGAACATCCATAAGCTGAGCGAACTGATGTTCTTCTGAGAAGTTCATCTTGGCATTCAGCCACATGTCGATGACACATTTTTTGAACCTCCACTGTCCTGCAACCTTCATACAGGGGATTTCATTGCGCTGTATCATCCTGGTTACCGTCTTAGGGACGATCTTAAGGTAATCAGCAACTTCCTGTAGGGTTAGAATATCCATATTGTCTATTATTGTCCTTTAAAGTCTTCAATACAGTACTACAACTCATAGATACATTTGTCAATGGAATGACAAAAAGATTCTTTTGGATACCCTCAAAAGCACAAATACATGGCATAAATGCCAATAATATCAGATATTTCCAAGACATTGGGTTGCCTTGACAGCTTTAATAGACAAAACTGTAGATAGGTATAATACATAGGAGGCAAGGAATGAAAAAGCGGCTTATAGCACTTTCCCTGATACTGGTCATACTGGGTATGGTTGGCTGTGAAATGAATCAATTTGACAAACATACCATATATTTTTATGCCTTAGGAACTGTAAAAAAATAAACTAAGCAAACGTCTCCGACGGAGATACCCAATAATTCCACTCCCCATGGAACTCATGCCTGCTGATATTTAGCTCCTCGAGCTCCTTATCTGAGATCTTGATACCCTTTTCATACTTATTGGTATCAACCCCACATCTGACTCTCAGTCCTTTTTTTGTCGTTGTGGATCCTATCAGGCTAACGATGACAGCCAACGATACCAGAGGCCTTCCCCTCCAGTTTTTACTTATATGGCTGAACATCCGATGCTCGATCTTGTTCCACTTGGAAGTCCCTGGAGGGAAGTGGGAAACGTGTATCTCCAGCCCTATCTCATTGGACAGAAGCTGCAAAGACTTCTTCCAGAGCCTGTTCTTGCTGCTATTACTTCCGCCGCCATCAGCGGTAATATAGAGCTTGGTCGCACCATGGTACTTGAGGCAACCCATCTCATTCCACCAGGTTCGTATGCTTTGGGCTGCGAACTCTGCAGTATCACTGCTGATGCCCACATTCACATACCCCTCGTTCTCTCCCACATCATAAATCCCATAGGGACTTGCCTTACCCAATTCCTTGATGGGGAAGTCATGGTCAAGAACTTGGGTAGGATGTTTCTTAGGTGCATACTCGGCACCATTGTTCTTGAAGTTGCCGATATTTTCTTTTTTCTTTGTATCAACAGAAATTACAGGGGAACCCTCTTTCATGAAAGCCTTTGCCTTGGCATTGATATGCTCAAACTGTGCATCCCTGTCCACATGGGCTTCGCCCACCTGCAGGGCTTTCTGGTTAAGCTGCAAGCTGTAGCCCAGGTCCTTGAGAAGATCGCCAACCTTGACATGGCTTATCGGATACCCTTGGATCTTAAGCTCTTTCTCAAGGTTCCTGAGGCTCTTTGTTGTCCAGCACAGGGGATTCTCAGGATTCCCTATGGTGGTTTCCGAGACCAGCGCCTCAAGAGCTTCCTTGACGCCGGGGCTTGTTTCCTCGACGCTCTTTCTTCCTGCTCCCTTAGCCCTTACCCCACCTAGTCCAGCAGAAGAAGGTCTTGCCTTGGGATCAGGTTCTATCTCGGAAACTTCCTTGATTCCAATGGCAATGGTCGAGCGGGAAGCACCGGTAAGCTCACTTATGGCCTTGACTCCTCCATACCCCAAAGCTAGTGCCTCAAGGGCAAGAAGCTTGCGTCTGTGGCTTTCCGAAAGTAATGGCATCATCTTGGAGATTCTGTTTTTTGTACCTTCATCTATCATGTGAATAGTATATCATAAAGGGGTAGTTTAAGCTATAGAAGAATGATTAATTATTTTACAGTTCCTTAGCTGGTGATGGGAATGATTCTTCAGAGCAAACCATTAAGTACCGCAGTGACGGACATACCATTATTATGAGCCGGGGGGAAGCAGGAAAAGTGCTAACTGAAAGTCAAGCCACTACGTTGAAAAGCCAGACAGGTTTTACCCTCACCTTAGATGGAAATCCAGTGACACCCGCAGGATCCATGTCAGTCGATGAGTTGGGCAACACCGGCTACCATGTGGTGCAGTCCTTCCCCTTGGGTGTTATGACCAAGGGCATTCATACCTTGGTGGGTGAGACAGATCTGATTAAAGAGGGAAGAACACGCAATAACACGGTCACTCTCACGATCGAGTGATTGAGGATACAAGGGCTGTTCGCCCTTTCTTCCTTTGAAACATTGATCTGGCTGGTAAGCCATTGATCAGATTGGCATACAGAATAGAAGTAGCTCTATATAGCAAGGACAATGAGTTCCCTAGAGAGGTATACATTCCCAACGGGGTCCACCTGAAGCAAGTTGAAACAAGTCAAACCTGCAAAGGGATTCCCTTTGCAAGTTTGACTTGTGCAATGCTCACTTTGTTTATTCGCTTTTATTGTATCTTAGTATTGCCAGTTAGGCTCACCTTGATGTCTTTACAAACAACAGGAAACAACTTGATCATACAGTTACGCTCAGTCTCCTACCCAGATGGAGAGCTCAATTGCTTCAGCCAGTGGATTGTCATAGTCGCGTCCTGGGCGCAACAGTTTATAGGTTATGATGTTTTCACCCTCGGTGAGTACTTCTGCTGGAATGGAATCCGCGAATGGACTGGAGATTTCTGTTCCCGCATATATGCCCACTAAATCTCCCTGCCAGAATGTTCCTATCCAAGCTCCTAGCTTGTTTGCTGCCCAGTCGTTGAACTCGATGGTAACATACGTTGTTTCGGCTTGGGGAATCTGGATGGACTTGTGTGAGGGCTCAAGCAAGGTGAATGTCCAGTCTACCTCAGATTCATCAAATGGTACCTCGATGGGAACTTCAACACCTTCCAAAGGTATATCATACTGGTAGGTTATGTGTGTGATCCTTCCTGTATCGTCAGTTTCGACGATGAAGCCTATGCCATCGTCAAAGAACTCAGAACGTATGAATACCCATGACCCATTTCTCTCAAATCTTGCTTTCTCTTTCCGGTTAAAGTCCGAAATCTGGTCGAGTGCCAGTTCAAACAGCTCTGCTGAGGCATCGTCGGTCAGAAGGAAGCCAGGTTGGATGCTTGCAACGAAAGCCGGTGAAGTAAGCAGTTGTTCGAGCTCCTCAAACATATGGATAGCATCCTCGAGTGCAAAAGCGAACAGTTCATACCAGGAGGTCGAACTCATCCCATCATACTCTTCGGAAATGGAAATTTCACAACTGTACCAGGACGCCTGACTAATCTTGGCAAGCCATTGGCTGGTTATGGGAGAGACTGCAACTTCATAGGCAAACTCATCGGTCATGATCGCCTCTATCTGGGACACTATACTCTCAGCAGGTGGTGCATACTCCTTGTCACTATAGGCATATTCCAAGTCCGAATCCTGTATGAGATCATCACCCAGGACAATGTCAGCTTCATACTCATAGGAAATGCTGAGAATGGATCCCTGGCCATCGGTTTTTACAATCCATGCTTCAATATCACCAAAGAACTCATCCCGTACGAAATACCAGGTATTCCCTTCGACAAAGAAACCCTCATTGAAGTAATTGTCATCAACATCATAGAGGAACTTCTGAAACAGCAGACCGTCTTTAACATCCTTCAAAAAGAAGTCGTCCCTGATGGTGTTGACAAATGCTTCTGAACTGAAAAGAGAATACTCTGTATCAAAGGGAGTAAGGGTAGATCCGTCCTGGAGGAAATGTTTGTACAGGGAAATGCTGCTTACCGATTCTGATACAAAGAAGCCATAGGTAGCCTCATAGATGGTGGCTCTGCTTATGGCTCTGAGGGCCTCCCCGCCATAGACCTCTTCAACAGACAAAGCCTTGGAATCCTCCAAGGCA
Source organism: Sphaerochaeta sp. (assembly GCA_048264225.1). Taxonomy (GTDB): domain Bacteria; phylum Spirochaetota; class Spirochaetia; order Sphaerochaetales; family Sphaerochaetaceae; genus Sphaerochaeta. The sequence goes on along the minus strand of JBLXDK010000016.1, from coordinate 26,518 downwards.
TCAATGACTCGTTGGGTAGAGGTTGCCTGTAGGCTCGCCATCAGGCAAAATACTACTGCAACCATGAGGAATATCTTACTTCTTTTCATTCGTTTCATGCGTGTCTCTCCTTTTGCATATTGCTGTATCAGGGTATCGTTAGAGAAAGATAAAGCATGACAGTACTCACTCATCGTGCCTCAGTAAAACTTCGTACTTTATACACCCCTACCAATGTTCTGTTGGGATTAGCGTACAAGACCTAAAAGTGCACTGCAAGAGATTAACCGGTGCTAACAGAAATTCTGTTGAGTTTTTTTCATTCAGGGAAGTGTGAAACCACATATGCCATGTCAGCGTTTGTCCGTTTGATACATTTGGTCAAATGCAACATGCAGCTATTTGATGCGGGTGTACATTTTTTCCCAGGATTCCCTTGTGATCCTATAGTGATCATTATCGGTTGTCTTGCCAAACAAGGTCTCGCTTAAGGCAAGATGGGTCCACCTCATGCCACACTTCTTCATTACCGCCCCTGATGCAGTGTTTTCTGTCTCATGGCAGCTTGTGATGGTCTTTATGCCAAGCTCTGTAAACATGTAGGATAGGGCAGTTTCCAAAGTCTCACTCATGTACCCTTTGTTCCAGAATGCCCGGTTCAAGACATATCCAAAGGAAGCCTCTGTATCTGTCACGATTCTCAGGTCGATGCATCCGATAACCTTGCCAGTTTCCTTGAGGACGATCGCATAGGTGCCTTGGTTGGAAAGTAGGGTCGTTATGATTTTTTTGGACTCGTCGACGCTTGTATGTGCTGGCCAGGTGAGGTATTTGACTGTCTGCTCATCGCTCGCATATTCGTACACATCGCTTGCATCCCGTTCAGTAAAATGACGAAGGCAGAGTCTGGGGGCATCTAAGGTTGGGGCCATGTGTTTCTGCAAGGTATACTCCAAAAATATCAGTAGTTTTTTGCTGTTGTTGATACTACACTATTGAGGAAGGAATTGTCTAATCGAAAAAAGGGAATTTCCCTTGATTCCCCGACGAAGCTAGAGTAGCAAAAGCATTACCATGGTTCCATTACCGAGCGAGTGTCGGGAAAGCAAGGTGAGATACCCCGTCCCTTGGGGCGGAAAAGGAGGCATCGCCTCCTCTTCCCAGGACTTGACCTGGGGTATTGATACCTTGCATTGTAAAATGCTTTTGTTATTTTACTATTGCCAAAAAAAATACAATAAAGACAAAATTATGCTTGAAATATGGATTAATCCATGGATATAATAAGCATTCTAACAAAATACATATGCGATTGGTACCCATATTACAATCGGACTTGTTAGCTTGTACCAAAACAACAACAATAATTCTGTAAGGGGTCTCTTATGAAAGCATACATCTGCACAACAGTGCATGCATATTGTATTTCACTACTGACATATATCTACGTATAGAAGGGTATAGCAAGTCCTGAACTGTCTGGCTTATAAGCTTGTAGTATCTACATATAATACCGATAAATAAAAAAGAGGTCTCCCATGAAGGTGTATACACCTGTATATTCGTGTGCAAAAGTTGTGTTTTGTCTGGTTCTCCTGATTATTCTTGCAGGATCACTCACTGCAGACGAGATGTATCTTGATAAAGATACCATCACTGTAAAAATCTCCTTACAAGAACCAGGCATTCAGTTCTTTAGGTACCAATCTGATGGTGAACAGGCATCCACATAGAACACTTCCAAGACTGATCATCCAACTATGACGTTTGAAACTGAAAACCTCAAAGGGAAAACTTTGTATCTGCAACAAAGCTACAATGGTAGGACATGGAGTGAGAGCAGCAGGTATCGCTATGATGAGGTGAGCAACACCTTAGTCAGAGTTGAAGACCAGAAACATGAGTTCCCTGTAGGGTTAGCCAAAAAGAGCATGCTCTCCCTTGATACAGAAATGCATGCAAATATGCCTTTGGGAGTGTATCAAGAGTACTGTCAGGTGGGTCTGGGTGGAAAAGTCCAACTCAACAAAGCATGGGAAAACAACTTTCTCATTGGTGCTTCGTTTAGTTATACCTACGGCGTATCTAAGACTTCTCGTGTTGATGACTTTCATAAATTCCAATTGATAGGTATTGCCGGATACGAGCTACAAGTAAACAAATCTCTATCGCTTATTCCAGAACTAGGCGTTGGTGCAATGCTGCATATGTCTGTAGGCACAGTTTTTGCAAATGGATCACCCGGAATCTATCATTTTATCGATCTTGTCGCAGAAGCAGGTCTCAAGATTAAGATCCATATCGGAGAAACCCTCCAGCTATATACAGCACCAAGATTCAAGCTGTTTGTGGAATCCGATTCAATTGGAATGTTGGCTGAGGTTTCTGTCGGAACCAGCGTAGTACTATAGGGGAAAACTGAAAGATGAACATACAAAACAAAGAGAGAAAAAGAAATACACCAAGTAATAAGAAATCACTACTATCAGCAATACTGCTGATCGGTATGGTATTGGTCGTATTGATGATCAGTTGTAGTGACATGATCACTGTCCTTGGTACAGTGGAGCTGAGCTTTGATTCTCAAGGGGGTTCACCTCTTGAGCCAAAATATCTAGAACGAGGAACAGTCTTTGCCGATTTTCCTGACCCCTCCCGCGAGGGGTATACGTTTTCTGGGTGGTATCGCACGAAAACCTTTGCAGGCAATCCTGTCACTGAATTGAAGATCACACAGGACAAGAACATCCCCCTGTTTGCCAAGTGGACAGTCAACAGTGGTACCCGCTACAGAGTCGAACACTACCAGCAGAATATCGATGACGATGCCTATACTTTGGCTTCAACTGACAGCATGGCAGGAACAACAGATACCAATGCTACAGCCAGTGCTAACACCTATGCTGGCTTCACTGAGAACACGAGCCATGCTTCACGTTTACAAAGTGGGAATATAGCAGGCGATGGGTCACTTGTACTCAAGCTTTACTATGACAGGAATCTCCATACCCTAAGCTTCAACAGCAAAGGCGGAAGCCCGATTGATTCAATTACAGTAATCAGGTACGGAGCAATGGTCACAGAACCGAGTTCTCCGACAAAAGTAGGGTATGGCTTTGTTCGTTGGTATGAGGATGATAATCTTACAGCTATCTGGGACTTCTCCTCTGATACAGTAACAGAAGATACAACCCTGTACGCCAAGTGGTCATCAGAGACCAATACAGCATTCGATGTCGAGCACTACCAGCAGAATGCCGATGACAATGGATACACCTTGGAATCAACAGAAAATCTGACAGGAACAACTGATACGAATGCAACTGCAGTGACAAAAAGCTACACAGGCTTCACTGAGAACACAAGCCATTCTTCACGTATAGTTAGTGGGAATATAGCAGGCGATGGGTCTCTTGTACTCAGGCTCTACTATGACAGGAATCCCCATACCCTAAGCTTCAACAGCAATGGTGGAAGTGCAGTTGGCCCAATATCAGGGATTAAGTATGGAGCAAAAGCCACAGAACCGAGCTCACCCACAAGGGCAGGATATGTATTTGTCGGTTGGTATAAGGAGTCTGGTCTGTCGAATATCTGGGATTTTGCTTCTGATAGGGTAACAGCAAATACAACCTTGTTCGCCATGTGGACTGCAAATACCAATACTGCATATACGGTAGAGCACTACCAGCAGAATGCCGATGACAATGGCTATACCTTGGCAGGTACTGATTCTTTGGCAGGAACAACTGATACGAATGCAACTGCAGTGACAAAAAGCTACACAGGCTTCACTGAGAACACAAGCCATGCTTCACGTATAGTTAGTGGGAATATAGCAGGCGATGGGTCACTTGTACTCAGGCTCTACTATGACAGGAATCCCCATACCCTAAGCTTCAACAGCAATGGTGGAAGTGCAGTAGGCCCAATATCAGGGATTAAATACGGAGCTATGACAACAGAACCGACAGCACCTACAAGGCCTGGATATTCGTTTGTTGATTGGTATAAGGAATCTGGTCTGTCGAATATCTGGGACTTTGCCTCTGATAGGGTGACAGTGGATACAACTCTGTTTGCCAAGTGGACAGCCAATACAAACACTGCATACAAGGTGGAACACTACCAGCAGAATACTGATGACAATGGCTATGCTCTTGCTGATACTGACATGTTAGCAGGAACAACAGATACGAATATATCTGCTTCTGCAAACACCTACACCGGCTTCACTGAAAACAAGACCCATGCTTCTCGCATAAAGAGTGGGAACATAGCAGGCGACGGTTCGCTGGTGCTCAGGCTCTACTATGACAGGGATCTCCATACGCTTTCTTTTGCCAGCAATGGGGGCAGTTCAGTAGATCCTATTACAGCTATCAGGTATGGCGCAAAGGCAAATGCTCCTGGAGCTCCCACTAGGACTGGGTATGATTTTGCCGGCTGGTACAAGGATTCCGGTCTGTCGAATGCATGGAACTTCTCCTCTGATACCGTGACAGGAGATACAACTCTATATGCCAAGTGGACACTACAAACTTTTGCTGTAAGTTTTGTCAGCAACGGCGGAACTAGCGTCAGTGACATCACTGATGTGCCGTACAACACAACCTTTACAGAACCTGCTACCCCTTCAAAAATCGGGTATGCATTTGCTGGTTGGTATAAGGAGTCTGGTCTGTCGAATATCTGGAACTTTGCCTCTGATAGGGTAACAGTGGATACAACTCTGTTTGCCAAGTGGACAGCCAATACAAACACTGCCTACAAGGTTGAACATTATCAACAGGATGCCAATGATACTTACTACACGCTGGAATCAATTGAGAACAAGGTTGGAACGACAGCTGCAACTGTTTCAGCTGTTGCCAAAAGCTATCCAGGCTTCACTGAGAATACAGGGCATTGGTATCGCAAAGCCAGTGGTACAGTGACAGGAAATGGCTCGCTGGTGCTCAAGCTCTACTATGACAGGAATCTCCATACGCTTTCTTTTGCCAGCAATGGGGGCACTTCAGTAGATCCTATTACAGCTATCAGGTATGGCGCAAAGGCAAATGCTCCTGGAGCACCCACTAGGACTGGGTATGACTTCACTGGTTGGTATAAGGAAGCCGGTCTGTCTACTGTCTGGAACTTCTCCTCTGATACCGTGACAGGGGATACAACCCTATATGCCAAGTGGACACTACAAACCTTTGCTGTAAGTTTTGTCAGCAACGGGGGAAGTGGCGTCAGTGTCATATCGGATGTGGATTATGATACGACTGTTACAGAACCGACAGCACCTACAAAAGCCGGATATGACTTTGCAGGTTGGTATAAGGAGTCTGGTCTGTCGAATACCTGGAACTTTGCCTCTGATAGGGTGACAGCTACTACGACCCTGTATGCCAGGTGGACAGGAAAATCGTTCCTTGTCACATTTGATAACCAGGAAGGATCAGGCGGAAGCACATCCGTATCTGTTGTCTACGGTGAAGCCATGCCCATTGCAACGGCTCCTACTAAGACAAATTATACCTTCAAAGGCTATTTTGATGCGGTAAGCGGAGGTGGAAAACAGTACTATAGTGAGGATATGATCAGTGTAAGAGCGTGGGATAAACCTACTACTTCTACGTTGTATGCATATTGGGTGGGCAAACTAACGTACATTACTCTTGATAGGCAAGGAGCCAGTTCTGGAAGCTCATATGTTTTTGCAACCCATGGATCACCAATGCCGACTATTTACCCTCCTTCCAGACCCGGGTACACCTTTGATGGGTATTATACCAGTGTAACCGGTGGTGGGACTCAGTACTATAATGCTGATTCTTCAAGTGCCATTGACTGGGATGCAACCAGCAATATAACAAAACTGTATGCAAAGTGGGCTTCTCGCACCTACACCGTCACTCTTGACCAACAAGGGGGAACTGGAGGAAGTACGACTGTATCAGCAACATACGGAGCAAAACTGCCTACAGCGACGGCCCCAACAAAAGCTGGTGATGTCTTTGATGGGTATTACAGCGCCCCCAATGGTCAAGGAACGAAGTATTATTATACAGATATGACAGGGTTCATGTCCTGGAATTTGGATGATGATTCTACAATCTATGCAAAATGGAGAGAGTATGAGGTAGGTGACATAGGGCCGGCTGGTGGCTACATCTTCTACAAGAAAAATTATAAGACTGAAGGGTGGCAATATCTCTCAGCTGCTCCTAAAGGATGGAATGGTACAGCTTCTGATCCTATGCTGATGTGGGGAGGCTATTCCATAACAACTGGGGCTACCGGAATGGATTTTGGTACAGGCCTTTCAAATACTACCAAAATTGTTTCAAAGGGAGGAAGTGGAACCTATGCTGCAAAGGCATGCTCTGATTATTCAGTAACAGTCAATGGTGTTGTGTACGACCAATGGTATTTGCCATCAGGAGATGAGCTGAAAAGGTTAGCACAAGGGCATTATGGTTCGCATCAGGCCAACATGGTTGCTAATTACTATTGGAGTTCTACTGAAGTAGATCCTAAATTTTCTTATATCTTTTATTCAGGTGGAACTGGATTAAACCTAGCTCCTACTGAAAGAATAGACAGTAACAAAAGATTGGTACGACCCATACGGAGGTTCTAACAGAAGCGTGTCTGTATATGTGAGATCATTGGTTGACTCTGCTTGTGATCAACCAATGGAATATGTGTAGTACTTGCAAGGAAGCCCTTACAGGGGATACTGAAAAAAATCTGATTCAGTGTCCTTTGTAACGAGCTTCTTTGTATCTTTTTCCCATATCACGGGAGGACTGTAGCATAGACTTCCTTTCACCAATGAACTCTATGATCGTATGATTGCCTCCATGGATTTCCCTTGAGCCAGCTCATCAATAAGTTTATCCAGGTAGCGGATCTCTTTCATGATGGGGTCTTCAATTTCCTCCACCCGAACACCGCAGACCCTACCTTGTATTTTTATTCGTGATGGGTTAGGTCGAGGACTTTCTTTGATGAAAGTCTCAAAGTCTATTTCCTGTTTCACCTTTTCTTCCAGTTCGTCCTGACTGTATCCAAAGAGCCAACGGATAATTGCATCCACCTCCGATTTGGTTCGGCCCTTTCTTTCTGCTTTGGCAACATACAAAGGATAGACACGCGCAAAACTCATCGAAAATATGTGCTGCTTTGCCATGGTTCATGCTCCTCCTATCTAAGGATTCTCTGTAGTATAGGTGGTGAATAATTCGCATGTCCATATGCTAGGTTTGTCATAGATCTTTGTGATATGATTGAATCCAAACCTTTCTATCAAGGGGACTACCAATGGAACGAGAAAAAACCTTCGCAAACGGACAGGCTGTCTCATCACAGAGAGGAAATATCCTCACCCACTATTACAAGACAGGGATCGTCAAGGCAACAGGGCCTGTGGCCGGTGATATGAAGATGGATGGCAAGTGGACTTTCTATTCGGAGAACGGTATGGTTTCAGAGGTTGGGTATTTTAAGGCTGGGGTGAAGCATGGAATTTGGCAACACTATGACAAGATAGGACAGCTTGTGTATGAGGCAGAGTTTGATTCAGGAACAGAAATAAGCAAACACTTCTACAGGTAACTTTATCTGCTGGTCGTTCCAAACCCTTCTGGCAATATTCGGCAGTTCTTACTTTTTGTTTGAAGTTTCTCCCTCAACTATAGACAGTACTGCACTTATGTAGTAGGGAGGGGAAAAACTTTGTACAAAACCTCTGACAAATAGGAAATTCCCTTTGCATATAGTGTGTTTTCTAGGATATGATGCTTTCAATATCAACGTTGGAAGGATCTGATTGAAACACCAGGTACTGCAATCAATACGGTTACTCCAAAGGAAAAAACTCACTTTCTCAAACTTCTTGCTCATCCTCTTTTTGGGTATGCTTGGCTTTACACTTGTGCTGTTCTCCTATCAAAAAATAACACAATCCTATGATAGGAGGGCCATGGATACCGTTCGTGCATTGGCAGCTGCATTGGACACTGAAGAGGTGCACTCGTTTTCAGCTTTGGAAAGCGACCAGGATACTCCAGCGTATCTGGCTATGAAAAATCGATTAATGCAGACCTTCTCTGCAACCTATGATGCCGATGCGGCATATTTCTTTACCAAACGAGACGGTTCGATCATTTTTATTGTAGATTCCAAACCCATTGGATCTCCATCCTCCTCTCCTTCAGGCCAACTCTATGAGGAGGCTCCTCCAGAAGCCTACCGCATCTTTTCCGAAGACCAGCCTATAGTAACCAAAGCGTATACTGACCGTTGGGGCAGGTGGATCAGCTCATTCGTCCTGCTTCCCCAAGGGGAAGAAGACCTTCCCATCGCATTCGGCTTGGATTACGATGCCGAGAGCTTTTACACCCTAGCAAAGGTACGAACCTTAGGAATTTCAATCCTAGGTCTCACCCTCCTTATTCTGTTTCTATTCGCTTCACTAGTCCTGAAAAACAGCAGCCTGCTGGAAACTGAAAAGGTGAAGGCCCAAGAGACATCTTCGCTTCCCAAAACCCTCCAACATACCGAGCGTCAACAGAAGATCTTGGTTGAGACTACGTTGCAATCGCTTGGAGAAGCGGTCATCTCTACTGATATTGAGGGTAGGGTGGTAGTCATGAACCGGATGGCACAGCAACTAACCGGGTGGGATGTAACTGAAGCCTTGGGAAAACCCCTCAATGAAATCTATCAGGTCGTTGATGGCCTTACCCTCAAGCCTTTTTCAAAGTCATGGTCCTATACAGTACTTGAGACAGGGCTTCCCATGCAGTATGACAATACTGAGGTAAAGCTGATACGAAAGAATGGTTCGCTGATAGCCATTGAAGATATGGTCTCGCCTCTCCTTGATGACGAGGGAAATGTCACCGGTGCAGTCCTAATCTTTATTGATGCAACTGAAAAGAAACTTCAGAGAAATGAACTTCTCTACCTGAGTACGCATGACGGTCTTACCGGTTTGCTGAACCGTCAGTCCTTCTATGCAAAATTGCAGGAAATGGATGTGGCCAAGCACTATCCCTTTATTCTTATGCTTCTTGACATCAATGGTTTGAAACTGATCAACGAAGCCTATGGGCATACTACCGGGGACTCCCTTCTCAATGAAATAGCAATTATCCTACAGCGTCCATGGCATATGGGTCAGATGGTTGGTAGGGTTGATGGTGATGAGTTTGCCCTCTTTTTTCCAAATGCAGGCGAAGATGTCGCGATTCGGGTGACTGACGAGATCCAGGATGTTTTGGCTGAACAGGCATTCCTAGGATATGCACTTACCATATCCATAGGCTATGCAAAGAAAGAGTATGCACAGACTCCCATCAGCGAACTACATAAAAAGGCCGAAGACGACCTGTTCCGCAACAAGTTTGTGGAGAATCAGAGTGCGCGCCTTAAGATGGTCGACCTCCTCCTACAGTCTCTCTTCAAGAAAAGTTCCAGGGAGATGGAGCACAGCAAACGTGTGGGCGCTCTGGCCGAGCGATTCGGATCATTTCTTGGATATCCCAAGGAAGAGGTCGAATTTCTCCAAACCGTGGGCATCATGCATGATATCGGTAAGATTGCCATCACTTCCAAAATCCTTAATAAGCAAAGCAAGTTGGATGACGAGGAGTGGAGAGAGATCCAGCGCCACCCTGAGATAGGGTTCAACATCCTTAGCTCAGTAAACCAGTATGCTCCCATTGCAGAGCAGGTACTCTGCCACCATGAACGATGGGATGGCAAGGGCTATCCCAACCAGATCGCTGGGGACCTGATCCCACTGTACTCCAGGATTCTAGCCCTGTGTGACTCCTATGACGCTATGACCAACTTTAGGACGTATCGGTCATCTTTCTCTGAGAAAAAGGCACTCGATGAGATCAGGCGCTGTAGTGCTACCCAGTTTGACCCTAGCCTTGCAAGTCAGTTCATCGAAATGATTGAACAGAGAGCCTGATACGTGTACTGGAAAGAACAAGCAGCCACACCTTTGTAGTGGAGCACCCTTGAGGGTTGAGAAATGATACATACTGCCTAGTCTCTCTGGTTTGACTGATACTACAGATCATATCCTATGATCATAAAACAGATGAAGTGACCTGCAAAAGTGTAGAATCGTGGATTCACCAGCACAAGACTGGCTACCACATACACTATTGGAGGTCACTTCACTGACAATACTAGATCACATGCTTGGATTTGTCCAGGATAGCATAGTTGTCTCACGCCCAGAACATGGTTGTCTTTCAAGGCCTTCCATATCCTCAAATACCTATTGCAAAAGGTATGTGTGTTGTGTGTTCCATGCTCTTGTCGATGCAAAGCCTCATTCACATTTTCTCCAAAGTTCGTGAGGACAGAGCATCTATATCCCAGGGCTGAACAATCCCTACAATCAGTACCTGTAGCGTATATTTTTCCATCAGGGAAAAAAGTATGCTATGATACGCGTAGTGCATCTATGTAGAGATTGCATTGTTTTGGTAAAAGGGGAAAAGTATTACTTGGGGTAGTGAAGCTTTTGAGAAAGGGTTGTATTCCCATTCCCAAAGGTTTCACTCCAAGGTCTTATCGGCAAATACCATTTTGAGTCACAAAATGGATAAGAAAAGGGGAGTGAAAATGAAAAGAACAATGAGAACAGTATGTATCGTCACCGGCATCCTATTGATGGGAAGCATGCTTTTTGCAACCGGAGCCAAGGAGAAAGCTCCACAAGAGGCTCCTACGGCAATGGAGGAGAAGGTCTCCATGTATGCCAGCATTACAGCTATTGAACCGATCCTTGAAGCATTCCAGGAGGATACAGGTATTCTGGCTGAGAATACCCGTCTATCCACATCAAACTTTGCAACAACCGTGCTTACGGAGTTTCAGGCTGGCAAACTCTCTGCAGATGTCGTCCAGGCTCCACTCCCTGTGTTGGAGATTCTGAAACAGTATGGGGTTATCAAGGACTATTTTTCACCTGCAGCCCAGTCCTATCCCGAATGGACCAGAAACAATAAGGGTATCTACCAGTTTGGTATCGAGTATGTTGCCCTGATCTACAATACCGAACTTGTCAAACCTGCCGATGTGCCCAAGCGCTATGAGGACCTTACCCTCCCGAAGTGGAAGAACAAGATTGTCATGGCCAACCCAGGCAACCATGCGACCACCATCTCTTGGTTGGTAGGATTGAAGGAAAACAACGTCTTTGGTTCTGATGCAAAATGGATGGATTTCCTCAAGGGCCTTGCTGCTAACAACCCAATGTTTGTAGCTTCCTTCGGTCCTACCCCGGCTCCCATCGAAAGTGGTGAGAAGCTTATCGGTATTTCAATGCCCAAATACATCATTACAAAGGCTCCGGCTCCACTGGCTTGGGCTCAGGTCGAACAGCCGCTTCTTGGTTCTCCCAGAGCAATAGGCATCACCACAGATGCTCCCCATCCTAATGCAGCGGCCGCTTTCATTGAGTACTGGCTTTCTGACAAGGCGATGTCACTGCTTGCGAACAAGGTAGGTGAATATGTGCTGACCCCTGGGGTCTTCCCTCCTATCGATGGCATCGACAAGGCAAAGGTGTTGCCAATTCGTGATCTCTCCGATGAAGAGCTTCTCACGTGGGGCGCTGAATTCGAAAAGATCTTTGCACTGTAAGAAACAATACCAAAGTAGGGGACGCTTTTCATGGAAATTACAATTCAAGGACTCAAGAAGTATTACTATTCAGAGGGAAAGACCATCAAGGCACTTGATGACGTGAATCTGACGATTCCCGCAAACAAGATCTTTACCCTTCTCGGGCCGAGCGGATGTGGAAAGACCACCCTTCTTCGAAGTATCGTTGGCTTGGAGACCCCTGATGCAGGGGAGATAACCATTGGCGATACGGTTGTATGGTCGAGTGACAAGAACATATACGTACCGACTGAGAAGAGGGGACTGGGAATGGTTTTTCAGACCTATGCCATTTGGCCTCATATGAATGTATTCAACAACGTTGCCTACCCTTTGCAGAACCAGGGCATGCCTGGCTCTGAAATTGAGGATAGGGTTCGAGAGACCTTGCGTTTTGTACAGCTTGAAGGGTTTGAGAAACGTCCTGCTACCAAGCTTTCCGGAGGGCAGCAGCAACGGGTGGCACTGGCCAGGGCCCTCGTTGCACAGCCCAAGGTCATCCTTTTCGATGAGCCCCTCTCCAACTTGGATGCAAAGCTCCGTGAGGAGACCCGAAAGGAGTTGCGCTCGTTCCTCACCGAATTGGAGATAACTGCTGTCTATGTTACTCATGACAGGGTAGAGGCTCTCTCCCTGTCAGATTCAATCGGAGTGATGCGCTCGGGCAAAATTGTGGAGATTGGCTCTCCCAAGAGGATATACTTCAATTCCGAACACCAGTTCGTCGCCGATTTCATCGGGCGATCGAACCTTATCCCTGCCAAGATGAAAGAGCAGAAGGACTCCTTTACCCGAGTAGAGACCTCCTTGGGCGAGTTCATATGCAAGGAGCGGTCGTATCCTGTGGGAAGCGCCCTCATCCTCTGTATCCGTCCTGAATTCATAGACCTTGTCCTAAGCGGACAGCCCGAACAAAAGAACACCCTCACAGGGGTGATGGAGACCATGGTATTTGTCGGGGAAGTCTATGAAAGTGAGATCAGGGTAGGTGATGTGATTTTTATGGCCAAGGTTGACCCTGAGACAGAGCTAGAGGTAGGAGACCCTGTTACATTCTCCGTCAAACCGGAACACTGCCTTCTGGTTTCAGAATAGGGGATGGTGACAATGGTAAAACGCCGATCGAAACTGACCTACCTGCTTATCGTGATTCTCGCCCTGCTTACCCTCAGCCCAGTGGTAATGCTTGTTATCGGAAGCTTCTCCAAGGGTCTGAATACCTTTGGTGATTTCACTGTCTCAAAGTATGTATCGGTCTATACAGACCCTTCATTTTATGGTGTATTGGGCAATACGCTGATGTTCGTCGTGTTTTCCGCCCTGTTCTCCACCATCCTTGCCCTGTTTCTTGCCTATCTGAACAACAGGACCAACATCCCCGGTAAATTCCTGTTCAGAGTCATCTCTGTTGTCCCGATGATGATCCCGCACGTACTGTTTGCAGTAAGTTGGGCACTGTTGCTCAACCCGTCAAATGGAATCCTCAATCTCTTTCTCATGAACCTGTTCAGGCTTGAGAGTGCTCCCTTCAACATCTATTCCATCAGGGGAATGGTCATGGTAGAAGGACTGTTGGATCTTCCCATTGCCTATCTCATCATAGCACCTGCGATGGCTTCGTTTGACATTTCGTTGGAGGAGTCATCAAGGGTATTTGGTGCTGGGAACATGAAGACGCTCTTTCGCATCACCCTGCCGGTGTTGCGTCCGGCTATCCTAGCGGCCTTTATCCTCTGTATTGTCAGGTGTCTTGCATCCTTCGCAGTCCCTTCAGTCCTAGGCATGCCTGGAAGGACTTATGTGCTAGCTACCTACATCTATCGTACGGTAACCACTGGCTTCATCGCTGACTATGGTAAAGCAGCGGCTGTGGGGATGAGCATCCTGGCCCTATCCATCTCCCTCATTTATGTCTATAGGTATATGACACGATCGAGTGAGAAGTACGTCACGGTCTCCAGCCGTGGGTTCAAGCCGGTGGTTATACCGCTTAAGAAGGCGAGGATCCCCCTGTTGATCATCATGCTAGTCTTCTCCTTTGTCCTGATCGCCCTTCCCATCCTTGTGTTGCTCTACACCTCGTTCGTACCGTACTCCATGGTACCCAGCATGAAGGCGTTCTCCTTGATGAACCTTGACCACTGGAGCAGTGTACTCCAAGATCCTGTCTCGCTCTCGTCGTTGAAAAACAGCCTGTTCCTTTGCATCGTCGGTGCTTCCTTGGGAACTGTGCTCTCCATCTTCATCTCCTATGTCATCGTCAAGGTTAAGTCCAAAGCCTCAGGAATCCTTGAATCCCTGAGTTTCCTCTCATTCTCGTTCCCTGGCATCGTCATTGGTATTGGGTTCATGTGGTTCTTTGTACGGACACCCCTGTATGCTACCATTTGGGCTCTGCTCATCGGATATATCGCAACGTACCTGCCCTACGGCATACGGCCCATGACCAGTGCCTTCATCCAGATCCATAGTCATCTGGAGGAGTCATCGACTGTGTGCGGAGCTTCTTTTCTTACCACCATACGGCGCATTGTCGTCCCCTTGCTGATCCCTGGCATTGTCTCGGGCTGGATACTTATGGCTACCATGTTCTTTAGGGAGCTCTCCCTCTCTGTTGTCCTCTCAAGACCCGGGACGGAGACGATGGCTGTTCAGATCCTCAAGTTTTCCAATGATGGGCTCTGGGGCAGGCTCTCTGCTTTGGGAATCATCATGATAGGGATATCGGTCATTCTGGTTGTCACTGCAAACTTGGTAGGAAACCACTTCAAGCCAGATACGAACTGAAAGATGTGAGTGTCATTGTCTGAATCGTGTGTATAGTTCAGGCCTTGCTTCCTGCTTGGGATGCAAGGCCTGAAATTACTTAACTCATTACACAAAAATAAAATATATATTTTCTCCCTCCGATGCTTTTTCTACTCTTTTCTTGTGTTGTCCTCAAGGTGGTGGTACACTGTGCTAGCACACTAAAAGATGAGCAGCGACAACAGTTCGTTGCAATTTCAGGAGGAAACGATGAGAAAACAAGGTTTGAAACTGGTTGTTCTGGTCATGATGGTCCTCTCGCTCTCGTTGGGTATGCTCTTTGCCCAACCTTTGCCTGAAACCCAAAATCTGACCATTCTCGCGACTACGGATCTGCATAGCAATGTATGGGGTTTCAGCTATGAGAATGACAAGGAGACAACCAATGATGGTATGGCCCGAATAGCCACCTACATTGCTGAGGTGAGATCACAGGAACCTCATGTCATCCTTGTAGACAACGGTGATGTCCTGCAGGGTAACATCATGACAGATGATATCTACAACAAGCAGGATGGCCCCCATCCGGTGATACGGGCAATGAACCTGTTGCAGTATGACTCACTTACCCTAGGGAACCATGAGTTCAACTTCGGGGAAAAACTCATCAAGAGAGTACAGACCCTTGCAGACTTCCCCGTCCTTGCAGCAAACATGGCACGTGTCGACGGCACAATGGCGGCTCTTCCTTATACCATTGTAGAACGGGGAGGCCTCACGATAGGCATTATCGGCTTGACCAACCCCAATGCCCCTCGCTGGGACGGGGACAAGACAGATCCGTTCGTCTTTGCAGCCGTTGGCCCCGCTTGCAGAAGGGTAGTGGACATCCTCAAGGACAAGGTTGATATCCTTATCGCTGTTGCCCATGTGGGCATGTATCCCGAATATGACGAAGAGGGTGGCAGTGATGGTGGCAACAAGATCTTGGAACTCTGTCCTGAACTTGATGTGCTTATCGTAGGGCATGCCCACAATACCTATAAGAACATCCATGGCGATACAGTCGTAGGTGGGGCAAGGAACCTTGGTAAGGAGGTCATCCGCATAGACCTTGGTGTGGACAGTGACAAGCGTGTCATCTCTCGTAAGGTTGAAGTGGTCACCATGGACAAGTATGAACCCAGCTCCCTTATCCGCGAGGACGCCTTCATCGCAGAAGCCCATCAGAAGACCCGTGA
Source organism: Sphaerochaeta sp. (assembly GCA_048264225.1). Lineage (GTDB taxonomy): Bacteria > Spirochaetota > Spirochaetia > Sphaerochaetales > Sphaerochaetaceae > Sphaerochaeta. Next base: position 10,865 of record JBLXDK010000016.1, on the reverse strand, counting down.
CTTCATCTCCGGTGGAGCTCCCTCTGCCGATGGCACCCCTGGTGGTGGTATTTTCGGCACTGCTTCTGTCGACTTCCAACCCAAGAACGAGATTATGGGGATCCCTGAAGGCAAGCTGCGTGATACCGCTGTCATGGATCTCATCAACTCTGTCCAGTTGGCCAACTCAGGAGCTGATGTCTCGGCTGCCGCCCTATTCTCAGATACCAGCGATATACCAGCCGGCCCGATCAACTATGGTACCATTTTCGGCATCTACAAGTTTGACAACACCCTCTACAAGGTGGAAGTCACCGGTGCAGAGTTGAAGTCTTATATGGAGTGGTCAGCATCCTGTTACAACCAGTGGAAACCTGGTGACATCTCCATCAGCTTCAATCCTGAGAAGCCCGGATACCTCTACGACATGTTTGCAGGAGTCGATTATCAGATCGACCTGTCAAAGCCTGTTGGTAAGCGAATTGTGAATGTGATGTTCAAGGGCAAGCCTCTCTCTGATACCCAGAAGCTGACCTTGGCTGTCAACAACTACCGCTACTCTTCAGCTCTGAAGACACAGAAGCTTGTTGCGGCAACCAAGATGTGGGAATCCCCAAATTCTATTCGTGACATGCTTGTAGCACACATCAAGGAGCAGGGAACCATCTATCCAAAGGTTGACAACAACTGGAAGATTGTAGGTGTCGACCTCTCCTCACCTTATCGGGATCAGGTCATCAAGATGGTCAATGAGGGAAAGATTGAGAAGCCATATGGCAAATCACTGAATATCAATGATCTGAAGAAGGCTGGAGTGATCTAAGTTGTTGTAAAACGATCAAGAGAACGCCCTTGGGAGGATCCCAAGGGCGTTCTTCTTAGATACCTAAACGAACCTATTTCAGACAAACTGTACAAGCATAATACCAGCTACAGATCATCCTCGGTACGTTGCTTCTTGCGCTTTCTCACACTCTCGGTGAGCAAGAACTCAATCTGGCTGTTGATGGATCTGAAGTCATCTTCCGCCCATGACGCCAGCTCCTTCCACAACGAAGAGGAGAGACGGAGCAAGACTTGTTTTTTCCCCTGGTCTTTATTTTCCGCCATTTCTCACCTTCCTTTGCATCTTTTACCCAAACCCCTAATACAGGCTACCGCTGTTTACGATCGGCTGTACATCACGGTTACCGCACAGCACTACCAATAGGTTGCTGATCATTGCGGCTTTTCTCTCTTCATCAAGCTCGACTACGGAGTTCTCGCTGAGTTGGTTAAGTGCCATCTCGACCATGCTTACAGCACCTTCCACTATCATCTGCCTAGCTGCGATGATAGCCGTAGCCTGCTGACGCTGCAGCATTGCAGCTGCAATTTCAGGAGCATAGGAGAGATGTGTGATACGGGCCTCGAGTATCTCCAGACCTGCAATCTCCACCTTACCCATCAGTTCCTTCTTCAGATCCTCAGCTACCTCTTTGCTGCTTCCCCGCAAGGATTTTTCTCCCTCCTCATCAGAGGCGTCGTAGGGGAATAGCCTTACAACGTTTCGCAAGGCTGAGTCGCTTTGGATGGAGAGGTACTCGGCAAAGTTGTCCACATTGAAGACTGCCTTTGCAGTATCGACAACCTTCCAAATTACCACAACCCCTATGATGATGGGGTTGCCCAAGGCATCATTGACCTTTTGCTTCTCATTGTTCAGCGTCATTGCCTTCAAGGATATTTTCTTGTTAGAGAGGCTTGCCCCTCCTAGTTGTACGGTCATCACTTGTTCCATTGTCTTTGGTGCAGCTTTCTCTGCTGCCCGTTCACTTTTTGCCACGGGATTGACAGAGCTGACAAACGGGTTCACAAAAAAGAACCCAGGGTGTTTGATGGATCCGTAATATCTGCCGAAGAGGGTGAGTACCAGAGCTTCATTCGGCTTGATGATCTTGAGCCCTGCATACAGGATGGGGCCGATGGCAAACCCATACAAGCTTGTTGCAACGATAATAATAAGCCTCAGGGCAAAAGGGAATGCAATTGCACAACCCAGTATAAACCCTGCGATGGCTAGCATAATGAGCAGGGTATTGACGATGAGAAAAAGCATTCCGTTGATTGGATTGAGCAATACTTTTTCCTGTCCGTAATCAGGGGAAGCCATAGCCTGGGAACTGTTCATCATAAAGTCTCCTATACATACGAATAAAGCATAAAGATATCAATATGATATCAATTAGATAATATAGCTACAGTCATATCCTGTCAAGCTTTTGAGGTATTGTACAAGTTGAAATAGAGAAGCAATACCCTGGGAATGCTACGTAACAGAAACCCGATAAAGGAGAAATGAGAATCACCTTATCTCACAGTGAACAATATTGAACATATGCAGGTCCATAGTGTATAAAGAGCTATGATGAAAAAAATACTAGTAATGTTGCTGGTGCTTGCATTTCTTGCTTCCTCGCTTTTCTCTGCCACGTTTGATGAGGAAAAGATAAAGACTTCTGACGGAGAGTCTTTTCTCTTTCCTGAGGATGCACTGAAGACAGGGCCTGCCATTTTTGCCCTTTCCATGGGACAAGACCGTGATAACGGAGAAGAGCAACAGAAGGAAGTGATAGCGTGGCAACAACGCTTCAATGAAGACCCGACTATAGTGGGAACCGTCCCTGTCTACCATTTTCCCGTTCTTTCTGGTGTCCCATTCTTCGTAAAGGGAGCTATCAGGAAAGCTTTGTATGAGTATTACACAGATATTGTTGACCCTTCCAGGGTAGGTGTGCTGTTTGTCTCCAAGACAGAGAAGTTTGCCGAACAGGCAGGCATCCCCCTTGATGAGGAGAGTACTCTGGTTGTTGTTGCCTCTGACGGTACTGTTTTAGGGTATGTGAAGGGCGCGATTACCTCTGATAAGGTAGGACAGCTTAAGAGGTTGTTGTCCTTCTTATAAACCCACAGGCTAGATTCAACTTGTTAGAGATGCCAAAATTCCCTATGTATGGAATTGATGAACTGTCTTCTCTTGTATGATAATATCTTACTTTTTATTCTGATCAGCTACAGGGTGTTCTTGCCTATCTTGTCAAAGAATATCTGGTTGACATAGGCAAAGGAGTCGGACAGCTGGGCCTTCCAATCATTGCTGCCTGTATGCCAGAACTCCGTTACAAACCTACGGACTCCCATATCCCAGCAAACCTCCAGAAGTAGCGGGAAGTCGACATGACCTGTACCATAGGGAATCTCCCTAAACTTACCAGGGACGGTTTCCTTTATGTGGGCTGCTATGATATGACCTTCGCCTGCTAACAAATCCTCTTTTGCCCTTTGGCTGCTCCCAGCATAGGCATTGACTATGTTGCCAAGGTCAGGATAGATCTGCAGGTAGGGTGAGTTGACCATGTTCACATATTCCAGGGCTTTTGTAACACTGTTCATGAAAGGGGTCTCCATAGTCTCAAAGCCCAGGAGGATTCCTCTCTCAGCTGCCAATAGGGTACAGAGTTGGAGGTTCTCAAGGAACAAGGCCCTTGTCTTTTCAGTGGACTGTTCGTAATAGACATCATAGCCGGCCAGCTGGATGATGGGGATTCCCATATGGGAAGCAAATGCAAGAGCCCGTTTTATGATATCAAGGGATGTTTCCCTTGTTGTCGCATCAGGGCTTCCCAAGGGGAACTTTCGATGGGCCGACAGGCAGATCGACCCCAAGGGAAAGAAAGCCTGTTGCACCTCATCTCTCATTTTACGCAACTGTGCAGGTGAAAAGGCCAGGCGCTTGAGCCGAAAGTCGGTCTCATCGATGCTGAGTTCCATAAAATCATAGCCTACACCCTTCGCCTTGATAAGTTTCTCTTTCAAGGAAAGGGTGTCCGGCATTGATTTCTCATATAATCCTAGTGAGTATGATTTAGTCATAGACATAATACAGTGCTGCTTCTCCAATATGACGGCTTGATGAGAGTATCATATCATATTCATCCCCTTGGGCAACGGTCACATTGCTCGGACCTGTCCCGATATCAAGTGTATATTCAAAATACTCTTGCGTTTCCTGATCAAACTGGACAAGAAAGAGCTCAAGTGCATGACGCCTGTAGCCGAAGATCATGGTAGGGACACCCCGTAGCTCACCAGCCCAGATGGCGTGGATAAAGTTCATCTTTCTCCTACACCTGTAGACCTCAGTAAACGTCTGATCCTGTTCCTTGTAGATCTTGAGCACCGAGCCATGAAAGCCTTCTATGACAGCCATTTCGGTATTCCCATCCCCATCCATATCCAGCATACAGACATCACTTGTCTCCTGCTCCATCAGATGGGAGATGGTCCACTCTCCTTCACTGGCTTTTGGGGGCAGTATCCTGTAGATACCGCTTTCGCAGGAGACCAGAGAAGCAGGTGTGCCATCATCAAGATAGATACGAGAATATCCATGGTTCTTCACCAGACCATCGAGGATCACAGACAAGGAGAGCTCTTCGCTCATATCATCAGGAAGACGGGCCACATAGACCTTTCCCGGGTCAGACCAATCTTCCTTGTCCTTCTTGGAGGTTGCGAGCGTACATGCTATGAGGTATCGCTGTTGGCCGGTATGCAGGACATCGAAGCGGTGAATAAAGGGAAGGCGGACTACTGTCCTAATTTCCCATTTCTCTACCTTTTTGTCATAATGGCCATGGACAATGACACTGTTCTCTGACTGGAAGGTCGGAAAGAAGTGTTGGACAGCTAGGAAATCACCATCGGTGTTTTCCAGAGGGACAATACACATTGTCCCTCCCGGCTCTTCCCACACGACCTTTCTCTCAAGGGTTTGGGCATCATACATGTAACAAGGGCCATGGCCTTCCGAAGCATAGAAGAGCTGCAGTCTCCCTGCAACCTTGAAAGAGGCTACGGCATAGCAACGATCCATCTTGTCCAGAGTCTTCTTCTCTATAGTCATTATGAGTTCCTTTACAGTTGTTATAAGAACGAAGGGTAGGGCAGGTTGGTCTCAACGGTAAAACAATCATCAAAACCTCTGGGATAGTGGTATTCTCTCTTGTCCTTATCGTCAGGATAGACAAACTTGCCCCCTACCTGCCAGATATATGGCTTGAATTGGTACTGAAGCCGATCTTTCTTCATATCGAACAGGACGGTTATCTCCTTGGGATCCGCCTGGAAGTTTGCCCAGATATCATGGTGGAAAGGAATTACCACCTCTGTATTAAGGGCTTCTGCCATCCTGAGTATATCGCAGGAGGTCATCTTGTCGGTAATACCCCGTGGGTTCTCACCATAAGAGCCAAGGGCCACATCAATGGAATGCTCGTTACCATGTTTGGCGTACATGTTGGAATAGTGTGAGTCTCCGCTATGGTAGAGGTTGCCCCCAGGAGTCTTTACCAGGTAGTTCACCGCACGGTAATCCATGTCATCAGGAAGCTTGCCCCTGATATCTCCATCTGGAGGGGAGGTTATCAGGGCAGTACGGTCAAAGGACTCAAGTGCGACAAGCTCCACATCCTTGATCTTGATGACATCACCAGGTTTGACAGCTATGCAACGGGATGCGGGGACTCCCCAGCTTGTCCACATGTCGATACAAGCCTGTGGACCGATAAACGGGACAGAAGCATCACAATTTTTCAGGATTGCCGCAGCAACATTCGCATCGATATGGTCGTTATGCATATGGGTCGATATGATCGCATCCACTTCCTTGATGGCAAAAGGATCAAGGACAAAAACGCTTGTGCGAAGGTTAGGCTGCAAAGACTTGTTGCCAGCCATCCTGGCCATCTGGTGTTGGGGCCCGATGAACTTGTTCTTTTTGGTACGCTTGCCTGATCCAACCCAGAAATCAATGCAAAGATTTGCATTGCCTTCTGATTTGACCCAAATGCCCGTACAACCCAGCCACCACATGGCAAAGGTGCCACTATGTACCTGTTCCTGTTCAATCTCTTCATTCAGCCATGTGCCCCATTCGGGAAATGTGTTGAGGATCCAAGATTCTCGTGTTATGTCGTCAACTTTGCTCATAGAGAACTCCTTAGGTATATCTTTGTATTATCCTTTGACAGCACCCGCGGTGAGGCCCATTATCAAGGACTTTGCAGCTCCAAACGTAAAAATGAATGCAGGTACTGCAATGATCGTCGCTATTGCAGTTATTTTTCCCCACTCCGTACCGGTATCAGTCAGGAACAGGGAGACAGCTACGGGAAGGGTCCTGGTAAACCTGTCGGTAAGGACCAATGAGAGGATGAACTCATTCCATGCCATCCTGAAGGTGAAGATGCCAGCAACGGAGAGGCCAGGACCTATCAGGGGAAGCACAATCTTTCTGAATGTAGTGAAGTCAGAGCATCCGTCTATGATCGCAGACTCTTCCAGCTCATAGGGAAGATCCATGATGAAGGTTCGTATCACCCAGATGTTGAAGGGTAGGTTTATGGCGGTATAGACAAGAATCAGTGCCACCCTTCCATTTACCCCTGATCCGAATGAGTTGAAGAGAACGAAGACCGGGACAGCAAGGATAGCTTCTGGGATCATCCTGAGAAGCAGCACACCCACTATCATGGTCTTTTTCCCGCCGAATCTCCATCGGGCAAGAGGATATGCTGCCAAGGCGCCTATTCCAACACTGAGGGCGGTTGAGGTGACAGCGACTATCACGCTGTTGGTGAAGAAGCGCAAGAAGTTGGAATCAAAGAACACTGCCTTGTAGTTGACAAATGTCGGGACAAAAAACCAGACGGGGGGGAGGGAAAAGGCATCAACGGGTAGGTTCAGTGAGGTGCTGATCATCTCATAGATGGGGAACAGGATTACCACAGTAGCCAGGGTAATGAGAATATATTTGATCGCAATGCTTATAGTGTTTCGTGTTCGTAGGTTCATAGCTATTTCCCCTCCTTTCTGATTGAACGCACAATGAGAAATAAGGCAAATAGGATGATTAACAAGAGCAACAGCACCGATACCGCAGATGCGAGACCGAGGCGCTGGCTAGTAAACGCAGTCTTATACATGTGAAGGGAGAGCACTTCTGTGGAGACTCCAGGACCACCTCCGGTCATGTTGTAGATGACTACAAGGGACCTGAAAGAATCAATGAGGCGCAGTATTGCCGTAAGTGCCAAGACAGAAGCGATGTAGGGGAGCTTGATGTGGATAAGGCTCTGAGCGTAGTTTGCCCCATCTACGCGTGAAGCTTCCATGATATCCTTAGGAACACCTTGGAGCCCCGCAAGCACCAAAAGGAACACAAAGGGGAACCACTGCCATACATCTGCTATGATTACAGAGGTGAGGGCAATCTCAGGGTCAGAGAGCCACCCTACAGGGGCAATGCCCAGCAGTGAGAGAAAAAAATTAATCTTACCGTAGGTGGGGTGGTACATAAAGCGCCACATGATACCTACCACTACAGGAGCAACCATGATAGGTAGTACGAACAACGTCCTGAAAAGTCTCATTCCAGCAAAATTTCCCTCAAGCAGCAGGGCAAAGATAGTGCCTAGCAGCAGCTCGATACTTACTACGCTCAAGCTGAAGGTAATCGTTACGCGGACACTTGATAAAAAATTCTCGCTGGTAAACAGCTCTGCATAGTTTCGCAACCCAATGAAAGTAGGCTTTTGTGCCATGTTTCGCAACGACCATTCAAACAGGCTCAGTCGCAGGGTGTTGAAGATTGGCACTAGCATGACAACCAATAAAACCACTGCTGCCGGAGCCAAGAAAAAATAAGCATTGGTTTTTCTTCCGGGGATGGTGTTCTTCCTCATGGTTTCTCCAATAGCGGTAGGCGAAGGCGTATCGCCTTCGTCTACCAAACGAGTGTGCGATTATTTAATGTACCCTGAACGTACCATGATCTTTCTGATAGGTTCTACTACATCTTGCATGGCTTGTTCTGGTGTCTTGACACCGGTCAGGCCCTGGTTGATTGCAATCCCGAGAAGGTTGTTGATCTCGCCCCATTCTGGAATGATAGGTCTCCAGTCAGCGTTCGCATGTTCAAGCTGTTTGGCAAGCACTGCAAATTCAGGATACTTCTCATAGAGGGAGGCATCTTTGACAGTAGACATTCTGAAGGGTGCGCCACCGGCCAACACAATCTTCCTCTCTACTTCAGGAAGGGTGAGATACTGCATCAGCAGGAATGCCGCTTCAGGATTCTGCGCATTGGAAGGGATTCCAAGGCCAAATCCACCGGTTTCAGAAAGACTTGTCTTTGCCTTTGGATGGGGGGCGAATGCGATTTTGTCATAGACTTTCGATTTGGCAGGATCCTTTACAGGGCCTGCAAATACGCTTGCATCAAGATACATGGCTGCATCACCTTGCAGGAATGCGGCAAACTCTTCGTCTTGGGTAAAGCCTTCCATTCCGGGAGGGCCGTACTTGATCATGGTCTTCATGAACTCGATGGTCTCAATGGCTTCCTTGCTGGTAAAGGCAGGTTCCCAGTTTTCATCGAACACTGTCGCACCAAAGGGTGATGCATGCAAAAGCCAACCATGGGTTGCATGGTGGCCGCTACCGGCTCTCATGGTCAGCCCATAAACACCAGGTACCTTTTCGGCAAAGAACTTGGCAGCAGTTTCAATTTCTGCATACGTTGTGGGTACCTTTACATTGTACTTGTCAAACAGGTCTTTGCGGTATACAAGGAAACTGGTCTCAGCACCAAAAGGCAGACCAAACAGCTGGGCCCCAGGTCCATCCTTATAGATGTTCTTACCTCCGGCAATACCGGTGACCTCTACATAGGCTGGTACGAGGTCGTCAAAGTTATAGTCAGGGGCTGCTAACCTTGGGGTGTCGAAGTAGGGTTGCAGAGGACGAATAAGATTGGACATCGCATACTCTGATTTCCACATGACTACCATGGTGATCAAATCATAATCACCTTTGGGCTTGCTCATCTGCAGGATCTGAGCATCATGCATATTCATGTACTGCATTCTGTCAGATTCTACCTTGATGCCGGTTTTTGCCGTGAACTCATCCAAAACTCCGGATTCGACCATTGCATTGTAGTGGACATGGTTTGGGTAGTTGAAGACAACTGTAGAGCCTGAAAACTGTTTCCAGTTGAACTCATCACTCATCTTGGCCGACGGCTTGGCAGCTTCTTGTGCTCCGGCTGCAAAGAGCATTGTTCCCATGAGCAATACGCCCAGTACCAAAATACTCACTCTTTTTTTGTTCATTTCTCTATCCTCCGTTTTTAGTCATCATAGATATATGATAGTGATATCGTACCATGACTTATGGGATAAGCCAAAAAAAAAAGATTAATTTGTTTTATTTGGATTATTAAAGGGAGGATTTAGTTTCTTTTTGTTCCTTTTATTCTTTTAGGCGATAATTACCTCAATTCCAGCCTTCTCCAGACCTTCCTTGAACTCCGGGGGGCACTTGTCATCTGTTATGACGATATCGATGGATTCTAGAGGAGCAGAGATAAAATTGGAGATGTATCCCATCTTAGTTGAGTCCGCCAGTACGATCACTTTCCCATGGGTATTCTGAATCATGGCCTGGTTGATGCTGCACTCCTGGTAAACGGTGGTGGTGAGACCTTTTTCCAAGCTGATGCCGTTGGTGCCCAGGATCGTGTGGGTGCTGTACATGTCCCTGAGTGTGGCAAGGGCGAACTCGCCAATGAAGGATCGGGGGTGTTTGAGATACTGGCCTCCGAGGAAGAGTATCTCCACCTTGTCGTCAATAGAGGATTCCAGGGAAGCGGCATTGTTTGTGATGACCTTAATTTGTTTTCCTGCTATGGATTGCAACAGAAAATTCGTGGTCGATCCACTGTTAATGAACAAGATGTCCTGTGCTTTGATAAGGGAAGCGCATTTCATGGCGATGCGCCTTTTCTCCTGCACATGGATGATGTCTTTTTTTGCATAATCCTCATCACTCAGTCGTATGTCCTGGTTCGGGGGAAGCGTCGCCCCACCATGTGTCCGTACCAGAAGGCCTTTCCCGTCAAGAAAATCCAAATCCCTTCTGATGGTGACCTTAGATACCTGCAGGAGTTCTTCCAGGACATTGACCGAAACAGTGCCTGCTGTATACAATGCATCCAAAATTTGCAGATGCCGATTATTTGCTATTGTGCCGTTAGCCATAGTACCCTCGTTTAATCTCAATAAAAAATCAAAAAGAACACAAAAGAATCAATTTGACTTTTCTTTATGATGATTATAAGGTTAGTTACTAGAGAACGTCTAGGGTATTTTACTACTATAATTAGGTTCGTTCCTACGATCGCTTCTTTTGGAGGCTTACATGAAAACACTGGTGATAATCGATACTGGCACTACAAGCATGCGTGCAACCATCTTTGACCTCGCCGGAACGGTCGTAAAGATGATCCAAAAGCACCATCCCCCACAGTATTATCCCGATGGAAGGGTTGAGCATGATGCTCACTCATTTCTGACAGTGCTTGAGGAGCTTCTTTTGTCTTGCTCCTCTTTCGCCTCCTACAACAACCATATGATAGAGGCACTGGCCATTACGAGTTTCCGTTCTGCAGTTGTTCCTGTCGACGAGAAGGGGACTCCACTGTTTCCTGTGATCATGTGGCAGGACAACCGAACCGATTCGCTTGTCCCCAAGTATGCCTCTTCTCGCGAAAGCATATACCAACGAAGCGGGGCTGTGATCACCTCTGTGTTCTCCAGTCTGAAAATGCAGTGGCTACAGACGCACGAGAAAGAGATATACAAAAAAACCCATAAGATGGTGGGTATTCAGGATCTTATGATCCACCACCTTACCCATACATTTGTCACTGACTGTTAATGACTACCTCCAATGCCAGTTACTGCTCATAAGTGCCGCCTCATATTGATCAATTGAATTGTCGT
>JBLXDK010000015.1:0-87721 GCA_048264225.1 Sphaerochaeta sp. | reverse complement strand
CCATTAAAACACAGTTCAACCTATATGGGAATTTATCATTTGAGGAATGAGTGGAATAAATCATATCCGGCTTAGTTAAAAAAGAGAAATAACAAAGTTTTTGTTGACAGATGGAGGAGGGGGTGGTAGTCTTAGTTTGTACAAAGAGCAAACAAACCAAAAATGCTGATCATCCCTCTTTGATCGGCCATTGGTAAACACCAGTTCCTCACAGTATAGGGAAGGCCATGAGAATAAACAACAACAACTTTCAGAAGAACGCTAACACTTCCTTGGTTGCCCAACTCATATGGAAGAGTCCGGGGATCAGTCGAGTGGATATTGCACGGGAACTGAGCCTCTATCGCTCGACTGTCACCAACATCATCTCTGCCCTGATAGACAACGACGTCGTCTACGAAGGGGAAGAGGGAAGTGGAATGAGCCGCGGAGGTCGTAAGCCCATCATCCTCAGGCTCAACGAGAAGTTTGGCTGTGTGGTGGGCTTCGATATCCAGCCGTCACACTTTCGCGCAGTCATCCTGGATATAAGTGGTGCCCTGCTTTTTCAGGAAAAGGGGCCCATTCCCAAGGTTGGCTTTGAGGGTATCCTTACGTTCCTTATGGATCTTGCCCTCAGAGGTGTGGAGAAGTGTGGATTGCCCCTGCTTGCTGTATGTGTTGGCATCCCGGGTATAGTAAACTCTGACAGTGGGGTCATCTCCTATGCCGAACCTTTCAACCTTCACCATTTTGACATCCATGACTTTTTTGACAAACGGTACAATGCCCCGGTCTTTGTGGAAAATGATGCCAACTGCACCGCTTGGTTAGATATGACCATCAACCGGACTATCAAGCTAGGGGATTTCATGTGCCTGCTTGCTGACTACCATGAAGGGAACTACCAGTTCGGTGATCGTTCGGGCATTGGCGTTGGTATCGGCCTTTCTATAGGAGGCAAGGTCTACCGGGGATCGCACTATAGCGCTGGTGAGTTCTGCTCCCTTACCTGGAGGGGCGGTTGCGTAGGGCAGACTGGCCTGGATGAGCAGCTGCTTGTACTCTCTGCAACTGATGAGGATGCTTGGAGGGCGTGGATGGTCGACCTGTTCTCCTCGTTGGTCCCTGTGGTATCTGTTTTGGATCCGAGGGTTGTGTTTATCCATGGCAAGCCGTTTAGCGACGAGAAGAAGATTGGGGCCATGTTGGAAGCGGACTGTCCCCAATTCCTGGCAATCCTGAAAAAGATCAACTGCAAGCTGATATTCGATGCTGATGATGAGTCGGTTGTCGCCAAAGGTGCTGCTATGATGTATTTGCAGAAGTTGTTTGCAGTTCCCGAACTCTCTGAAATGGAAAGCAAGATACACTTTACCTGGGATGATGTCATCGAACAGGCGAATCTCAAGAGATTCTACAAAAAGAACCCTATGGGAGAAAACAATGAGTATACAACTGTCTAAAAAGGAAACGCTCAACTCCGCTCTGAAGGAACAGAGACGATCGTATTGGCTGCTGGTGCTGCCGGCTGTGTTGATCTACCTCTCTGTCATGGCATTCCCGACAATCTTTTCCATCGTGTTGAGTCTGACCAACTTCAATGGTGGCAAGATCTTTGGAGGTCGCGTTCCCATAGAGTTCGTGGGATTCAAATGGTATAAACTCCTCTTTGTCGATGAGTATTTCTACCTTGCCCTGAAGAACAACATGTGGATAGTGCTTGTCTCGGTGTTGGGGCAGATACCCCTTGGCTTCTTCCTTGCCTATGTGCTCTACCGGGGCCTGGTGAAGAAGACTGACTTTTTCCAGACCATGATCTACCTTCCGTGTGTCATTTCCACGGTCGTCATCGGCATCCTGTGGAAATCCTTCTTCTCACCCAACGGGGCATTTCCAGAAATAGTGAGGATCTTCAGACCGTCGTATGAGTATGGGATATCGAATCACCCGATCCTTCCTGTCCTGTTTGTCATCCTCTGGATGTATACCGGTACCTACCTGATCATCTTCATGGCAAACCTGCAGAAGATTGACAGCTCAGTCATTGAGGCTGCCCGCATCGATGGTGCTAGCGAAGGGCAGTCGTTGCGCTACATTATTCTTCCTGCCCTTTCTGGGGTTATCGTTACCAGTTGCATCTTGGCTATCAGCGGATCGCTGAAAAGCTTCGACCTCATCTATGTGATGACTGGAGGAGGGCCGGCCAACCAGACCAGCGTCCTTTCGGTCTATATGTTCGACAAGGCATTCAAAGGGGCTCCGAACTACCCGCTGGCAAATGCGATCAGCACAGTGATGGTAACCATCAGTTTCATACTCATCGGCCTGACCAAATGGGCTGAGAGCAAATTTGGGGGGAGGGAGTAAGATGGCAGATATTAAAGATACGAAAGGTACAAGGGCCAGGATCAATATGGTACTGACCTATGCAGTGATGCTCTTCTTTACGCTTATGGCCATCTATCCGCTGCTATGGCTGTTGATGAACTCGTTCAAGACGACCACAGAGTTCCAGCTCAACAAACTGGGCTTCCCGAAAAGCTGGACGTTGATAAACTATAAGGATGCTTGGGTGCGAGGGAAGTTCCCTCACCTTATCCTTAACAGCGTGATCTATACGGGTGTGACGACCTCAGTTACATTGGTCTTGTCCTTTATGGCCGGATTTGGCTTTGCCAAGATCCCGCATAAGGCGACAAAACTCCTGCACGGATCGTTTATCATCGGGCTGTTGCTTACCTTGCAGTCCATCATGGTTCCGTTGTTCCTCCTGATCAACTGGACTGGAATGTACAATACCCGCCTTGGTGTCCTGATCCCCTATATCGGGATTGCCATGCCAATGGGAATCTATCTGGGAACCGACTATATCAAGAGCATTCCCAACGCCCTCATCGAGTCCGCCAGGCTTGACGGAGCCACCTACTTCAAGATTTTCCGGTCTATCATCGTACCTATGGCACTGCCTGTAGGGGTGACACTTGCAATCCTGACGGTAACAGGAACATGGAATGAGTTTATGCTCATCAACATCCTCACCAGCAGTGATGCCCTCAAGAGTCTTCCTGTCGGAGTGCAGAAGTTTGCAGGGGCCTTATCCAGTGACTTTGGCAAGCAGTTCGCAGCACTGGTCATCGGTCTTATCCCCATGTTGGCATTCTATCTGGGATTCAGGAAAGAGATCACCAAGGGTGTTGCCGCAGGTGCGGTAAAAGGCTAATTCAGCAAAGCCGCTATTCCTTCCAAATATTTGTAAAAAAGTTTGACAGGGTTCATTGAGCGTGGTACTATTAGTTTGTACAAAGTATGAACTATTGAATTTAGGAAGTTTCTCTCCTGAGATAGGGAGAAACAATACAGAAAGCGATTGCTTTCACAAGGTTGCGAAAAGTCATTAGGAGGTAACAATGACTGGTATGAAGAAAGTTACAATTTTGGCCCTTGCTCTGCTTTTGGTCGTCTCATCGGCCTTTGCACAGGGAACCAAAGAAGCCTCGGCTGCCGCTGGGCAGGTAGAACTAACTGTTCTGAACTACATTGACATGTCAGAGCCGAACAGTGCGAATGAAGTTGCAATGATCTGGGATAAGTTCAGTGCAGAGAATCCTGATATCAAGGTTGTACGTGAAGACCTGTTCAACGAGCCCTTCCACCAGAAGACAGAAGCCTATGTCGCAAGCGGCCAGCTTCCTGATGTCCTCTACATGTGGCCAAGCGGACGTTCGACCAGCCTGCACACAACCAAGAGTGTAAAAGACCTTATGCCTTTCCTCGAGAAAGATGGTCTGGTAAAGTCCTACAACCCTGCAACCTTGGCCCCACAGTTTGGTGGCTATCTTGGCGAGCTTCCTAACGGTATCACCGCCACTCACATGCTCTATGTGAACACCAAAGTTCTCAGAGAGAATGGTCTTGCAATGCCCAAGAGCTATGCAGACATGAAGGCTATGGTTGCTCCTCTTAAGGCAAAGGGTATCGACTTGATCGCAATGGACAACATGGACGCTTGGGTCATGCAGAGCTGTCTTTTCTCGATGGTTGTCGGCCGTTTTGGTGGTACTGACTGGTATCCGAGACTGGAAGCTGGCGAGATCAACTTCAACGATGCATGGTTCATCAACTCCCTCAAGCTGATCGAGGACATGTATGCTTCTGAAATGATCAAGCGCAACAGCCTCACCAGCCCTTACGGCTCAAGCCGTGGCCGCTTCGCTTCAGGCAAGGCAGCATTCTATATCGATGGTGACTGGTCAACTGGTGCATTCCAGACAGACATAACCACCGGTCAGGCTCTGGTCGGTCGCGATGCCCAGGCAAATGACTTTGAATTGATCGTACTTCCTGCTGTCCCTGGTGAAGTCATCAGCAACTCCAACAGTGGTGTCGTCGGTACCGGTTTCGGCATGAGTGCCAACATTCCCGCTGGTTCTGCTAAAGAAGCCGCCGCATGGCGCCTGATCAAGTTCCTGCAGGGCGAATATGTGCAGACATACCGTCTCTCCACAGGTGCTTCCTTCCCCTCCAACCTCAACGTTGATGTGGCCAAGGTTGTAAAAGAGGCTAATCTTGAGCCTTTCGTAGCCAAGAGAGCTGCTTACTACGAGAAGTATAACACGATCACTCCTGTTATCGATGGTGTGCTCGCAGGTGATGTCTACAATGTCATCAACACTGGACTTCAGGAAATCGGGCTTGGAAAGAAGAGTCCTGCCCAGGTCGGACAGGCTGTACAGAAAGCATGGGAAACCTGGAAAGCCAGTAAGTAACCAGCTGTATTAAGAAAGAACGTAGCAAGAGGGACCAGTGATGGTCCCTCTTGGTATTTTTGCGTATCCTGGTAACATTAGTCATTCTCAGGGATTGAGGCTAGGATCAAGTTTAATGCCCCTTCATTTCTCCATGTATCTGTTTTTCGTATGGTATTTGCATCATAGCTTCCAATGATTCTGGTTATGGTGATTAAGTCTCCTGTTGCATCTTCTCCCCACATATGTTCCTTGATGACAGACCAAGGATCAGGGGTCGCCTCAGCCATTTCAGAGGTGACAGCTGCGATCAATGCGGCAATATCCACATCAGTAAAAGGTGCTATCTCCATCTGAAGGATTACTGGGCTATGATAGAGGGTTGTGGTACCCTCACTATTGAAACCGGCATTCACATTAGCCCCTGAGCTGAACAGTACCCTACCACTGAGCAAGCCTGATGGTGTATCAGATTCAAGATCACTTGCTTCTATCTGCAGATCCACAAATAGGCTCAGTACAGATGCAATTTGATCCGTTTTCCCCGGGCCATATACCTTCTCATCTGTCATGCTTTGCATTTTCCCTGAAATCTGTACTCTTCCATCCATGGTCAATGCTGTTGTTATCGTGTCGTTTTCAAATTCCATGAGGGCCAATAGGTCGGTAAGGGAGTTGATCTCACCATCCAAGACAATATCCAAATGATCGATGAAGGTTTCAGAAATACTATCGGAGGCAGTGTCATCCTTGTACTCTATGCGAAAGCCTTCATCCCTGACCTGAAGTTGGAGCCCTGCAGAAATGCTGCGTTGGGTTATAGGGGTAAAAGAAGATATTTCCTCATCGATGATATAGCCAATTGACTCTATAAGGATGTTTATACCGGTGGCTATTGCCATGGAATCTCGTTCCAAGGTATCTGGCCAATCATCAATGTTCTGAGCACTACTGACAATAGATTAGAAAGGCTTCAGGTCCTCAAGCGTAGCCACTTCATATGCACTTACATCAAGGGCCTTGATTTCGGGAAATACGATGATGGCAGGAGCATTGCTCGTTGAACCTGGTGCTTGGCTCGATCCCGTTGTTCCCATGTCACAACCCAAGAATACAACGAGTAAGAGAATACTCACCATACTCAACACGACAATTCTTCTTTTCATGTTTCCTTCCTTTTTGTTGCATCAACACGTATTTGTTGATCGTCTTTGGTACAAGGCAAATAGATCTTATGAAGAACAAACCTAGAAGTAAGGCTGACTATTTTACCCCCCTTAAAAAAACAGTATAAATCCAATTCTTTGAGATATCAATGAACATTAGAGCTAAATATATAAATCAAATCAAATTACATATGATAGTAAAAGAGTTATTTTTATATGGATTACGAGCCATGCGTGTGTTTTAGCTGGAAAAAGGTAAGACTTTCTTCCATAGAGAAGGAGCCAGGGGCATTTGCTCCTGGCTCCTGTTGGTGGATTGATTTTGCTAGGTCTGATGATTCTACAGAAGTTGAGCCTGATGATTGTGCTGACGGGGCGTGTCCCTCTCTCCCAACAGACTTATCGTGCATCTCTCATCTTTCACTCCCACAACATCTACTGGTTTTACTATCTGCTACTCCCATAGAGATCGAATACCTTGAGGGTCTCCTTGAAAGCCTTGAGAGTAATTTTCTCCCGTGTCTTGAAGATGACCATCTTTTGGGCTGTGGGACGCACGTTGAAGAGGTTGTCACTGAAGACACCCTTTAGGGATCCTGCATCAAGGGCAACCTCAAACGCGGGAGCCTTGCTGCTGAGGGTGACAGAGAATCCTCCCTGAGCTTTCTCAACCTGTACGTCCAGGCAAGGGTCAAGCAGGGTACAACGCTTGGGACGCTCAAGCAACATGACATCCTCAATATAGAGCTCTTCTGTTTCCAGCTTGACCGAGAGGAACATCTGCCTAGGATCGATGTTTGCCTTATCCAGAATGATGGTGCAGACATGAGTACTGCTCTGGCTTGGGATATCCAAAATATACTTCTGTTTGGAGACCTTTTCGCCGTTGAAACGATATACCTTCACTGAAACCTTTGCATTGGCAAGAGGGGTGCTCTTGTCATGCACCACATAGACCTCGACCTTACCTTTTTCCTCCATGTATGTGATGGGAAGGGTAGGGGCAAAGAACTGCTTTGCACTGTAATGCAGCAGTTTCCACTTGCCGGTGTAGTCGATGGATGACCAGGAAGCTACCGGCCAGTTGTCATTGAGCTGCCAGTACAGCGTTCCCATACAGTGGGGACGCAGGGTTCTCCAGTACTCGATGGCTGTCTTCATAGCCATCGCCTGCTGAACCTGGGAGAGGTAGAGCATCTGCTCAAAGCCATGGGGAAAGAGGAAGTATCGGCTGAAATTCTCGATAATGATGGAGTTTCCCCTGTCATTCTTCTGATGGTGCTCCATCACTTCACTGGTAAGGTTATGCTCCGAAAGGGGAGCATACGTCTCAACGGTAGAGAGGGAAGGGAAGCTCTGATAACCGAACTCGCTGACAAACCTTGGGTTGATGGAGTAATACTCCTCGAAGGGTTTTCCTTCGTGCCAGACTGACCAGAAGTGCATATCGCCCTTGTTGTCGTTATGCCAGTTGTCCGAGTAGTCCCCAGGTCCTGCAGAGGGACTCGAAGGCCACCACTGCCTGGTAGGGTCGAGTTCCTGGATGACCCGTCCGACCGTACCTTCGTTGAGGCGATCATAGTCGATGACATATCTCCAAGGATTGTTTTTCGATTCCTCATACCAGCCAATGGCTCCCAGATCCTCATTGTTTCCGCACCACAAGGCTATGCTTGCATGGTCGCGTAGGCGTGGTATCTGGTACCGTAGCTCCGCCTCCACATTTGCAAGGAATTCTGGGTTCGAGGGATACATCGAACAGCTGAACATGCAGTCATGCCAGAGAAGCAGACCCTTTTCGTCGCATAGGTCGTAAAAGCTCTCCATCTCATAGAGACCGCCGCCCCAGATGCGCAACATGTTCATGTTCGCATCGACACAGTTCTGCAACAGTTGTTCGTAACGGTCTTCGGTGATGCGGGAGAAAAGGGCATCCATAGGTATCCAGTTGGCTCCCTTGGCAAAGATATCCCTTCCATTGACAGAGAAGGTCATGCTCTTGCCCTCCTTGTCTGTATCATCCTCAGTCTTGACCTCAATAGTCCTGAATCCGATACGCTTGCTCAAGCTCTGCTCCCCTATAGATAAGTCTAGGGTATAGAGGGCTTGTTTGCCTTCTCCTGCCGGCCACCAGAGCTCCACATCCTTACATACGAGGGTGAAGGTAAGCTTGTTGAGCCCTGTCTTGAGCTCGACATCGCCTTTCTGCCTAGTTTTGCCTAAGGTGGCGCTGCTAGGGAGCTTCTGGTTTTTTGGAGAGTTGAAGACCACATTGATGCGTGCTTCCCATGCTCCTCCTTCAAGCTTCTTGGTATCGGTCACCACAGATTCGATGATGCCTTCATCGACAAACTGGAACTCTATAGGCTCATACACGCCAAAGCTCATGATACAGGGGCCCCAGTCCCATCCGCTATGGCACTGGGTCTTGCGGATCAGATTGCGATGCTTGGCAGACACTGGGTAGATAGAGTAGGGGATGGGATAGGACAGCTTCGCTGCTTCGCATATGGCCTCGTTCTCTGCACTGGCAAACTCCAAGGAGATGGTGTTTTCCCCGACAACCAGAAAGGGAGTAAGATCGAATCGAAACCTGCGGAACTGGTTGTTACACGATCCTGCCTTCTTTCCGTTGACCACCACATCAATGATGGTGTCTGCCATGGTGAGGGTGATGACAGCCTGTCCCGAGGATAGTTGTTCTTCGGTCACCAAGAATGTCTTGTCCAAGATCCAGTCGTGCTGGCCTACCCACTGAATATCCAGCTCATTGGTGCTCCAATAGGGATCTGGTATGAGTTCCTGCTCCAGGAGTGCCGAATGGATTTCACCTGGAAGGGTACAGGGAACAGATGCGTTTGTCAGGAAATATTTGCAATAGGGTGCGACGGCCTTGCTGTCTTTTGGAGAGAGGGCCCACTGCCCGTTGAGATCGATAGTATGCATTGATGATCCTCCTTGGAGCAGTATATCACACAAGGGCCTTTCTGGCTTCGGAAGATGCATATTGCAGAGCACCTTTTGGTACTGTAGACTGGAAATAAAGGAGTGAAGCGAGCATGCATACAAATCTTTTCAGAAAAATACTTCAGGAGAACAGGTTCTCCATGGGGACAAGGATCCTTAGTACCTGGCCCCTGATGGTCGAGGCAGTAGGGGCCAGCGGACAGTTTGACTACATTGAGTTTGTTGCCGAGTATGCTCCTTTCACCGATGCTGATCTGGAAAATGTTGTCAGGGCAGCGGAGCTGCACAAGATATCCTCCATGATAAAGATAGACTTCCAAAACAGGTTCTATGTGGCTCAAAGGGCCCTTGCTGCAGGATTTCAGAGCATCCTCTTCACCGACCACAAAAGTTCAGAAGAGGTGCGGCGTTCGATAGAATCCATCAGGGCCGATACCCCGGAGGACAGGGGCCGCTTTGGCAAGCCTACCCGACGCTTTATAGGATTCGAACCCAATCTGAGCCAGATGGACTACGCTGCGATGTTGCGGGAAACCGTTGTTGCCATCATGATCGAGAAACGCCAGGCATTCGAGGAACTGGAGGATATATGTTCCATCGAGGGGGTGGATATGGTGCAGTTCGGGCCCTCAGACTATGCGATGAACAGCGGATGGAACTACGCAGAGCACAAGACAGAGGTCAGGGACGTGGAGAAGCGTATGATTGAAATCGCCCTTTCCAACGGAGTTCAACCCAGGTGTGAGATAAACCATGCAGAGGAAGCCAAACCCTACATGGCCCTGGGTGTGAAGCACTTCTGCCTGGGTGATGAGCTACGCAACAACATGGTCTATTGGAATACCGAAGGCAAGGCGCTGCGGGATGTGATGCGATAGAGGATCCAATACCAGCATAAAGTTTTTTTTGGATAGATCATGCCCTACCTGCTTTGTAGCTCGTAGGGCGTGTTTGCATGGGCTGCTTTGTGTTGTTTTTCCCATATTGTCATTTTCACCCTCTTATAGGTATGGCTAAGAATGCTTTTATGACAATGTATTTTTTGGGGTGAGCGAATTGAGTCATTACCAACAAATTTGAGATCAATACAATAAATTCTTTGACAATTTGGAAAATTAGAATATATAATGAGTAATAAGAAAATATTCTTAATATAAGTTTCCATTCACAATATCCCATACTAGACAAGGTAGATTTTTGTTCAAAAAAGGAGAAAATTATGAAAAAAGGTACTTGTGGGTCATGGCTCTGGTCTTGATCATGGTAATGCCACTTTGGGCTACAGGAAAAACTGAGTCGCAAGCTGGCGCAGGAAAAGGCATGGTTGTCTCGTATAACACCCCTAACCAATGGGCCAACTGGGGAGCGGTCTTGAAAGCCTTCACAGCAAGGACAGGTATTACTGCACCATCGGATCCTAAAAACTCAGGGCAGACGATGGCAGCTCTTGAAGCTGAGGCCAAATCTCCAGCAGCCGATACCGCGTATTTCGGTATAGTCTTTGGCATTGAAGCAGCAAAGAAGGGTCTTTTGGAAGGTTACAAGCCAACCAATTTTGCAGAAATTCCCTCCAACCTTAAGGATGCGGAAGGCCGATGGTTCACCATCCACCAGGGCTCCATCGCTTTTATTGTCAACACCGCCGAAATGAAAGGAATACCCATACCAACAAGCTGGGAAGATCTTCTTGATGCGAAGTATGCTGGAAAAGTAGGGTTCCTTGATCCAACACAAGCAGCCGTTGGCTACTCAGTATACACGGCTGGTAACCTAGCAATGGGTGGTACTTTGGACAATTGGGATCCTGGTGTAGCCTATTTTAAAAAACTCAAGGAAAATGGGCTTATCCTACCTGCCCAAACTGCAACAGCAATGGTACAGCAGGGTGAGATTCCTATTTTGATTGATGCTGATTTCAACGGATACAAATTGAAATACATTGACAATGCTCCTGTTGAGATTGTTATTCCCAAAGAAGGCTCAATCTCAATTCCCTATGTAATCTCACTGGTTAAAGGTGCTCCGAACGCTGCAAACGGTAAAGCATTGTTAGAATTTACCCTTTCAGACGAAGGCCAGAAATTATTTACTGAAAGCTATTTGCGCCCGGTGCGTGATATTTCCATCGATCCTGAAATTTCTTCTCGTATGCTTTCTGAAAGCGACTATAAGCGGGTAATCTACCCTGATTTCATTAAGATGCGCGAAGTGCAGGATGCTGCCTCCGCACGTTGGCGGTCAGAAGTTCGTTAGGGATTGAGGGAAGGGAGGTTTGAGAATGGAAACAAAAACTTGGAAAAGGATCAGGGTAGCTTTGCTTGCCTTAATCTTTCCTGTCTTGCTGGCTGGATTCTTAGGATGGCCGTTGCTTTCCCTAGGTTTACAAAGTCTAGTAGGAGAGGAGGGTGGCTTTACCTTATCGCTGTACAAGGAGGTTTTGGTAAGCAAACAATATCTTGTTTCCTTTTGGAATACATTCTTTCTCTCCCTATTATCTACTCTCGTTGCCCTTCTTATCTGCATTCCTGCTGGAATCTATATAGAAGGGGCAACGGGAAAGGATCGGAAACTTCTGGCTATCGCCCTAACCATACCCTTGAGTTTGCCAGGAATTGTTATAGGTTTTTTTGTCATAATTACGTTTGGTTTCACAGGTGTTGTGCCTAAGTTGATTGAAATACTCACAGGAACCCGGCGTCTTGCGTTCGCCTATACTTTTTATGGTATGCTCCTAGGGTATGTCTACTTTCAGATTCCACGGGTGGTGCTTACTATTCGTGGTGCTATCTCCAATATTTCCCAGGATGTCTTGGATTCTTCAAGGACCCTTGGTGCTTCCACTTTCCAGACCTACATCTATGTCATTCTCCCTACCTTAAAGCCCTCAATCATCAGTGCTGCCAGCTTGAGTATGGCGACTGGTTTTGGTGCCTTTGGAACCGCAGCTACCCTGAGCAGGGGATACCGGGTGGTACCACTCGAGATAGCAACTGCCTTTACAGAAAACTTCCAGCCAAAATTGGCAGGAGCGATGAGCATTATCCTCGTGCTCATTACAACCATGATACTTTTTGGGATCACGCGCATAGCAAATCTCGATAAAGTATCCAGAGGCGAAGGAGCATGAGTATGAATGAACAGATGAAACAGCCCAAAGATCAGATACGTAAAGTAGGGAGGATCTTTGCCTGGGCTTCTGCAACAATTTGTATTGCACCCCTTTTCCTCGTGTTCGCCGTTGCGACAACCGAGGTGTGGCAGCAAGGCCCTTGGGCTGGAGGGTTTACCCTAAAGTGGTTAGCCGAAGGCTGGACCACTATCAGTCCCTATGCGTTTTTCAGCATTAAACTGGCATCACTGGTGTTGCTGCTGAACTTCATCATTGGGATTCCAACTTCCTGGGTGCTATCCCGCCATAAGTTTCCAGGTCGTGATTTTCTCTATTCACTAACAAATGTCCCCATTGCGGTTCCCGGAATTGCCATGGGACTGGCTTTGATAATTACGTATCCTTACCTACGGAGAAATGGCTATTTGCTAGTGGTTGGCCATCTGTTATATACCCTTCCGTATTTCATCAGTTCCCTAACCCCGCAGTTATCAGATACCTCTGTCAGGGATGTTGAATGGGTTGCCGCCACTTTGGGTGCCAACTTTCCCAGAAGGGTTTTTCATGTAATCATTCCCAAGGTCAAGACCTCCTTGTTGGCCGCCACTATCATGGTGGTAACCCTTTCAATGGGTGAGTTCAACGTCTCCTTCTTTTTGTTCAATCCACAGAATAAACCTCTTCCTGTCGAACTCTATTCGGCATATATAACAGGGCGTATAGAAGTAGCGGCTGCTATTACCCTGTGTTTCCTCTGCTTTGTCGTACCAGCTGCAATACTTCTCGAGCGCCTTGGTGGTGCAAAGGTAGGAAACGTATGAGTACTATAGTCAAGGCCGCTTCATTACAATATGACCGGATCCAGTTCACCTATCCCGATGCGAAACAACCTGCAATAGATGATGTGCACGTAGAGGTGAATCCTGGAGAGATCGTTGTCTTGGTTGGTCCTTCAGGGTGTGGGAAGTCAACATTGTTGAGAATTGCTGCTGGCCTTATCATACCAAGTCAAGGAAGGCTTATCATCGACGGTGAAGATGCCCTTGTACTCCCTCCAGAGAAACGTGGGATAGGATGGGTACCCCAGAGTTATGCCTTGTTTGAGCATCTCAATATTGCAGAGAACGTTGGGTTTGGCCTGAAGATGCAAAAAGTCCCTAAGGCGGAAAGGGAGCAGCAGGTAGCAGAAATGCTCAAGCTCTGTCGTATCGAAGAGCTAGCCAAACGTTCTGTTAAGGCCCTTTCTGGGGGTCAGAGACAACGTGTAGCGATTGCTAGGGCCCTTGCTGTACATCCTCGTGTTTTGCTACTGGATGAACCCTTGGCAGCCTTGGACCCACAGCTTAGGATTGCCATACGTGCAGATCTTGAGGAGTTGTTGCGCGCAAGTGGAGTAACCACCCTATTCGTAACACATGACCAGTCGGAAGCTCTTGCCATAGCTGACAGGGTGGTTGTTCTTCGGGATGGGAAGGTAGAACAGGTTGGGACTCCTGATGATTTGTGGCAGCATCCTGCAAATGCATTTGTAGCAGAGTTCCTAAGCAATGCCATAACCACCCATGCAATTGCCATTGAGCCAAAGAAAGTGTTGCTCGGTGGGGCATTGGAATGCTCTATCAATAAGGCCGTCCTCCCGGGCGAGAACGTATCTTTGGCTTTACGCAAAGAGAACTTCGAGATAGGACCAGGCGGACTCGAAGGGACAATTCAATTCAGCGAATATAACGGAGGGGTGTATCATCTAAGAGTAAAGACTAAGACAGGAGAAATCCTGCCTGTCCGAACTGTGCAAGAGTTACCTATCGGGGCATCTGTTCTGGTGAACTTCAGAAAAAATACAACATTGTCGGTGGTTGGAAAATGAATGAAACCTTGCGAATCATTGGCTGTAGGGCTGGCTCACCTACCTACGGGAATCCTGCTTCTGGAACCCTCCTCACAACCTCAGAGGGTACTATCCTTATTGATTGTGGCCCTGGAGTCTTGGTCAATCTGACAGAACTGGAGGTACAGAATCTTATCGGAGTAATCATTACTCACAGGCACGCAGACCATTGTTTGGATCTCATGGCTCTGGCATATAAGATTTTGTTTCCAACCCTACAAAACCCCATTCCCCTGTTTGGGCCCCCATCATTATGGGAGATGATCAAATCATATGATGACCTGTTTGGCATTCCCTCCTTGCCAACGCTCAAGAGGCCAATCGCAACAGCTTTCTCCTTCTCACCAGTAATTCCCGGTGACCCATTTATCGTTGCAAAGTCATTTGTTTTCGAAACGGCCCTGATGCATCATCCTGTTGAGACAATGGCTGTAAAGTCTGTGGATTTCAATGTTGTCGTAACTGCTGATGGTTCCTATACTGAAGGGTTGCAGAAACTTTGCACAGGTTGTGATATCTTGATCGCAGAGGCTACCTATCCAGATGATGAAGGTCGTCACCTTGAGGAACATGGGCATATGACCGCTGACATTTGTGCTTCTCTTGCAGAGAGGGCAAAAGTAAAACACCTGGTAGTCACCCACCTTTCAGAACCTACTGACAGTGAAGTGACGATTGCCAAGGTAAAGAAACTCTTTCACGGGAGATTGAGTCTAGCTAGTCCAGGACTAACATTAGATTGCTATCGGCCATAGTTAAAGGTATAATTGCAGAAGGAAGAGTTGTGAAACAAGAACTATCAGGTAAATCAAAAAGAGGGAGGCAATGGGTGCAAGGGGTATCTTTGCCATTGCTTCCTTTGCCATCGAAAGCCTTTGTGGACAAAAAGGTTTCCACAAGCTCTCGGGTATATCTGATCTTGCGCCATGCAATTCTTTCCGATGTCCTGGCTCCTGGCAGCTGGTTGCGGCAGGACGAGGTCGCCTTGCAACTTTCAGTATCACAAACACCGGTTCGTGAAGCCCTGAGAACCTTGAGCAGGGAGCGTCTGGTGGAATTGATTCCGAATTATGGAGCTAAGGTTTCGGAGTTGTCCATTGATGAGTTTGAAGAAATCTATGCGGTCAGAAAAGGTATTGAGAAGCTTGCAGTCCTTCGTTCTGTCAAGTTGCTCTCATTTGAAAAAATTGAAGAGTTGCGTACTAAATATGACAACCTGGCTACAATAGCTGATCGAGACAACCTGGCGAAATACCTCTCTGAGGAGTGGAAATTTCGTATGTTGATTTATCGTCTTGGATCTTCTGAGAGTTTTATAGAAGAAATTCAGACCTACCGGGAAAAAGCAGAACGCTATCTTCGGTATGCCTACACCTATGATAACTCCATCAAAGTATCCTATGGGCTTCATAGCGAACTGTTGGCGGCATGTGAAAACGGAAACACGTTGCTTGCCGAACAGATAGTTGAGAAGGCCTTGAATTGGACTTTGGAAACAGCAGGGCCTGTACTGGCAAGAATTCTTTCCGATCAGTAATGACTCTGCATGTTCTCAACAGTACCCATAATTCTTTCTAGCTACAGCTCCTATGATTACAGAACAACGGCCTCCAAACTGGAGGCCGTTGTAAAGATAAACAATCGCTAAAAAGGTTAATCTTTTTTCATTAGGTAGCTGCGAAGGTGAAGGTTACCGTACCAAGATAGGAACCTGACACTGCTGCATCAAAGGTGGTTGCGTCTACCGAAAGAGTGATCGCATGTGATTGTGCAGCAATACCTGTCAACGAAGCAACATCCAATACTGTAACTGCGGAAACTGCAGTTGAGCCGGTGGTGGTCAATCCTACAGAATTGACCGTGACAGTGTAGTCGATATAGGAATCAACGGATGATACAGTACTCTTCATAGGTGTCGCCCCCATGGTCACCTCATAGCCTGTCCTGCTATTGGAGATGGTGCTCATATACGCTGTAAAGGTCTGTGCACCACTGGTAGATATGGCAAGGTCGCCGTATGCATCAAGGGCATCAAATGCTGACTCGGTATAAGGTGCTGAACCTACAGTAGCCTCAGTCACTTTGATTTTTCCAATATCAGCTACCGTGGTGGTGACGTCAAATGAATCGGTCACTGCGAACATTGGGGTGGCTACAAACAGTAAAACCAGAAGTATTGTAATACATGTCTTTTTCATATGTGAACTCCTTTAGGAGCAATGCCCCTGGATCAGTACTGAAGATTCTTTGTTTCTTAAGTACACTATTATAGTAAGGATTAAACTACTCTTATGTCAATAGTAACGGATTGAAATAATTAAATTTACAGTAAAGTATTTGATTAATATTAACAAATTATTAATATACATGTAATTATATAAATTAAAAATTTGCTTGCATATGACAGGTGATTATTGATTCTTAGAGTATATATCACACTGAAAGCATAGTAATTATTTGAAAATAAGGAAATCAGAAGCTCAGTTGCGATTCTTACCTATGCATGATTATGTTTTGAAATAGGAAGGAAAAATTATGTCCCACAGGATGTTTTGTCCTCAACTGAGAAGTGTCGTCAATTGAGAGAGTCCTCTTACTGGTTATGTCACTCTTGTTGTTTGATCATATTCCCCAGCTCTTCTCATCATCCATCCTTTGTAAGACGTGTTTTCTCTATCAGTATCTGGACGTAGGGATGGAAAGGGCTACCGCTTGTGCGATAGCCCTTCCTCTTGGAAAATCAAGATGTATTGTATTCTGCAGTACTTGCTTCAGTTCTGTGCTTGCAAACCTTTTGGTTATTTGGCCTGCTCGAGAGCGAGGGTGCGGGTTGTCTGGTCACAGACTTCAGCAGGCCCGAAGTACTGCACGGCCCCAGGGTATACAAAACAAGTCTGTCGTGCCCACTTGTCACGGTGTGCTGCAAAGTACTTGAAAGGCTCTCCCTCAAGTTCGACCAGGGCCTTCTTGATGACAGGCTTCATTGAACCGTGGCGCTGCTCGAGGTTCATCATCATGGTGATGGGAATCCCTCCTGCCTTCCATTCGGTTGCCGGTTTAGAGAGGTTGGTCACCGATGAGATGTACCCTGTCAGATCCCCGCCGATGAGCATGAATGCGTTGAAGCCGAGGCTATAGCAGTAGTCAGCATCAAAGTTGGTGGGGAAAGCACATCTACCCTCGTAGCCAAAGAAGTGTGTCATGGTGCTGAAAGAACCTGAGTAGGTGTCTTCGCTTTTCATCTTCTTCAGTTGTGAGGCGACCATGGAAGCGAGCAGCTTGTCTGTCTCAATCCTGGAGACCTGCACGTTGCCGTGAGGGTCTCTGTCCATCAGCAGCTGTTTCTGTATGTCCTTGGGCAGGATGGAGAATACATTGCGACTTGCCTGTGATAGTCTCTCTGAAACAAATGCAACGCGTTCTGAACTGTCGTTGCAAGCGGAGAAGGCAACGATTTCCTTGGCCAGCAGGTTGTTGATCTCATCAATGAGGTACTTGATCTCAGGGATGAACTCGACAAGGCCTTCGGGAATTAGGACTACACCAAAGTTGTTTTTGTCTTCAGCCCTTGCCGCGACAGTCTCTGCTATGTAGTTCACGATGCTGGTAAGCGACTGCTTGTTGGCCTCGACCTCTTCGCTGACAAGGCAGATGTTCGGTTGGGTCTCCAGGGCACACTCCAAGGCGATATGGCTTGCACTGCGGCCCATGAGCTTGATGAAGTGCCAGTATTTCTTGGCGCTGTTGGCATCACGCTCGATGTTGCCGATCAGTTCGCTGTAGGTCTTGGTTGCGGTATCGAAGCCGAAGGAAATCTCGATGGACTCGTTCTTCAGATCACCGTCAATGGTCTTCGGGCATCCTATGACCTGGATGCCGTGTCCCTTCTCCTTGAAGTACTCTGCAAGGACAGCTGCATTGGTGTTGGAGTCATCCCCACCAATGATGACCAGGGCTGAAACCTCATGCTTTTTGCAAACCTTGGCGCACACTTCAAACTGTTCGGTTGTCTCGAGCTTGGTTCTGCCGCTGCCGATGATGTCAAAGCCGCCGGTATTGCGGAAGGGGGCGAGGAACTCCTCTGTGATGAGGGTATAGGAGTCTTCAAGGATGCCGCTGGGGCCTCCCTTGAATCCGAGCAGTTCATTTTTCGGGTTAGCTGCCTTCATTGCATCAAACAGGCCGCTGATTACGTTATGTCCGCCTGGGGCTTGGCCACCACTGAGGATAACTCCGACATTACGTTTTGCCGTGATAGCCTTGTTCTCGCCCTTTGCGAAAGAGACGGAGGGAAGGCCGCATGTGTGGGGGAAGAGGCCTTTGATTGCCTCTTTGTCCTGGGCAGGGGAGGTCTCTTTTCCTACAACCGGGAGAATGTTCTTGATGTCCTCGGTGAGGATGGCAGGAAGTTTTGGCTGATACTCATAGCGCAAACGCTGAAGGGGTGATATGTCCATGATGGCTCCTTATGGTTCTGATTCTGTGCACAAGGTAACCATAGAACAAAAATGGCGTTCTTTTCAAGCGATAACGATTTTTTGCAGGGGTAAAGTAGACGAAATATCTGTTTTGCAACAGGTTAGCTTCTTTTTGTTGCAACCTGCCTGCCTATCTGGTATACCCTATGTGAGGGGAGATGTATGGTAAAGAGCATTGCCGTCAATGATGGGTGGTTGTACAGGCCAGATTACAACAAGCAATATTGTCAGAAGTATTATGATGACTCACATTGGGAGGTTGTGGATCTGCCCCATGCAAATGTCTTGCTCGATCGTCACTATTTTGACGAGGAGACTTTTTGCTTCGTCAGCACCTATCGCAGGCACCTCTCTGTTGAAATCCCTGAAGGGTGTTCGTCATCGTTGCGTTTTGAGGGCATTGCCTCCCAGGCGAAGGTCTATGGCGATGGTGTTCTTCTCTATACCCACAAGGGTGGATACCTGCCCTTTGAAGTGCCATTGGGTAGTAAGAATAGCGTGCAGATTACCGTAGTCGTGGACAGTAGTGAAGACGAGGCCATCCCTCCCTTTGGCGGCAGCATAGACTACCTTACCTACGGAGGTATCTATCGTGAAGCTAGCCTGGTAGTGTACCAAGAGCAGAGGCTTGTCTCCCTGTTTGTGGAAAGCCAGAGCCCGGACGAGGTCCGCTTCCGATGCAAAACACTCTCAGGTAGCGGCTTTACCTATTACGCCCGTATCCTGGATGGGGAAAAGGAGATCTCCCACATTGATGACCTGCTTCTTCATGATGCGTTCGATGGCGTATTCTCCTCCCTCTCACTACAAAGCTGGTCACCGGAAAACCCCAAGCTCTATACCTTGGCCCTTGCCTTGGAGAATGGGGAGACAATGCAGGTGCGCTTTGGCTCCCGGCGGGCTTTTTTCGCCAAGGATGGGTTCTTCCTCAATGGCAAGAAGCGAAAGCTCATAGGCCTCAACCGTCACCAGAGCTACCCCTATGTGGGCTATGCGATGCCAGAAAGTGCTCAGAGAGAGGATGCCATCAGGCTCAAGGAACTTGGCGTTGACCTTGTGCGCACCAGCCACTACCCCCAGCACCCATCATTTCTGGATGCCTGTGATGAGTTGGGACTGCTGGTTATGGAGGAGATTCCAGGTTGGCAGCATGTATCTGAGTTAGAACAGTGGCGCAAGCTCTGCCTTGAGAATGTTGAGGGTATGATAGAGCGTGACTTCAACCATCCTTCCATCATCTTGTGGGGTGTGCGCATCAACGAGTCCGGTGATGATGACGAGCTCTATACCGCCACAAGTACCCTTGCGAGGAAGCTCGACCCTTCCAGGCAGACCGGTGGGGTGCGCAACTTTGCAAAGAGTTCCTTCCTTGAGGATGTCTACACCTACAATGACTTCTCACATGATGGAACCAACGCAGGTCTGGCCAAGAAACACGCTATATGCAGTAGTGAGAGCCCTTATTTGGTTACCGAGTTCTGCGGTCACATGTTTCCCACCAAGCGCTATGACAATCCCATCCAGCGAAAGGAGCATGCCCTGAGACATTATCGAAGCCTTGATGCGATGTTTGGCTCTGAGGGCATCAGCGGAGCCATAGGGTGGTGTATGAATGACTACAACACTCACAGCAACTTCGGCAGTGGCGACCAGGTGTGCTACCATGGGGTGTGTGACCAGGGTAGGGCACCCAAGCTTGCCGCCTATGTCTACATGAGCCAGAAGGAGAGGGTGCCTGTGATGGTCCTCTCTTCTGCCCCTGACAATGGAGATTTTCCCAAGGCAAGCATAGGGGCCTTGCTTGTCGCTACCAACTGCGATGCTGTCAGAGTCTATTTTCAGGACGAGGAAGTGGGTACCTTCTATCCGGACAGGAAGACCTTCCCCCATCTTCCTCATCCTCCGGTGTTGCTTACCGATCTTATCGGCAAGCGCCTTGAGAAGGAGACCTATCTTTCCAAGGGTGATAGGAATCGCCTCAGGGGGTTGCTCAACAAGGTAGGCTCTCAAGCGGGAGCCCTTACTCCATTAGATAAGGTGCGCATGGGTTGGTTCTTATTGCGTTATCGACTCACGTATGACGATGCTGTATCCCTGTTCACCAGGTATGTGGGTAATTGGGGTGATGAGGCGTCGCTTTGGCGTTTTGAGGGTCTGATAGGTGAGAAGGTTGTGTGCCGTGAAACCTATGGTCAGCACAAGCAACCTTATCTGGAGGTCTCTACCCGTACGACCACGATAGAGTTGGGTGACAGCTATTCGATGGTATCGCTCAATGTATCTGTACACAGGCAGGGGATGACCCTTCCTCTTCCCTATGCCCATGAGCCTTTCAGCGTACAGATTGAGGGCCCCCTCAGGCTTGTATCTCCTCCCTTATCGGTATGTGAAGGGGGAACAGCTGTGGTGTATGTACGTACCATAGGAAAAAAAGGTAAGGCTAGGGTTACCATTTGTAGTGATATGGGTGACAAAACCCTCGAATTTACAGTAGTGTAGGGTATGTTTACCCTCTATATTGATGCTGATTCGTGCCCCAAGAACCTCCGTACCATCTTGTTGCGATGCATTGTCAAGAATGACTATGCAGCCTTCTTTGTCGCTGACCGACCCCTGAAGGATGTGCAGACTGCCTATGAGCAGCATACCGCCAAGCTACGCAAAGAAGCTGAGAAACAGGGGGTGGAGGATCTACGCTCTGTCACCAGCAAGATAGAGAACATAGTGGTTGAGGCTGACATGGACAGCGCTGATAACTGGATAGTAGACAATGCCAAGCCTCCCTGCCTTGCCATAACCCACGATATCCCCCTAGCAGCTCGCTTGGTGGAGAAGGATATCCCCACCATTGATGACAAGGGTGGAATCTTTACCAAGGAGAGTATGGCCCAGAGGCTCTCCATCAGAAACGCCATGAAGGAGTTTCGTGAAATGGGCATCTTCAGTGAAAAACACAAACCCATGGGCCCAAAAGAGACAAAAGCTTTCTCTGATGCCCTTAACACCATGCTGCATAAGCTTACCGTGAAGCAATAGCGGCACTTCCTCTTCTTTTGGGGTAATGCGTAAAAAAGCCATACTACTTTATAGAACCGAAGAAGAGAGAACCTTCCTTCTTTCCAAGACAGAAGCTTTGCCCTGGATACGATCTGATGCCTTTCCACTGTCCAAAGCAAATCGGATACAGGATTGCCATGTCCTGCTGGGCAGGACAGAGGATCTTCCCTCACTGTTGAAACTCAAGAGGGCGGTGCTCTCCTATAGTGAAATCCCCCTGCTGGTATTCTCTCCTTCCTCACAGTATTCCGTACTGAGGATGATGGACAGCCCTACCTGCAAGGTCATACAAGAAAACATCGATGAGCAGAGCCTTGGCGAAGAGCTGAAGAGCATGCTGACAAGAAGCCATACCCAGTGCAAAGAGGAACCCCCTTGCACGCTCACCCTTAGGGAGAGACAGGTGGTGGCCCTCATTCTCAGTGGTGAGGAGAACAAGGCGATAGCTGCCAAGATGGGCATCAAGCTATCGACAGTCTATGCACACAAGAAGAACCTCTTTCTCAAGACAGGGATGCACACCACCAGCCAGCTGGTGGTATGGGCCCTGCTAAGGGAGTTTGCTCCGTAGGGAGTACCAATTGCTTTGGGGTGGCGATACTTGCAGAGTATGATTTTTCTAAAACTTGTACAGATAGTGATGGGAAGGGGGAAGTCGACGCATATGTTTGGGAATATTTCTGTATACACTTTCAGCTCTAGTCTGTAATCCATATATCTGATACTTGTTTTTGGCATCAGATGGTTAATCCTTTCATTTGCTTTCACTATAAATCATGGATTCCCCCCTGTGGTGAAAGGGATGAATCCCAAGGAACACAGAAGTTCTTTGTGTGGATGAGTCCGAATCAGCACTCCTTTACTCTCTGGCAGAAATCAAAGCCGAGATGGTTTGTGAGATGGAGAAAGATTGGTCTCAAGTGAAATTGAAAGAAAACGTCGAAAAATGAAAAAATCTCCAAGGGTGGCAAGCCCTCGCCTATCGCCTTCTTTTTCAATTCTTTTTGTATGCGAAGGAGTAAATACTGAACCTGCCAATTTCAAACAGATCAAGATGCGAGGTGTAGCTATTGAAGCTATTAGCGTAGGGTATACTACCGTCTCCTTGGTCAGGAAGGCAGAGGAACTTGCTATGAGGAAAGCCTATGATGAAGTCTGGTGTTTCTTTGACAAGGATGATTTTGCACCTCAAGATTTCAACGAAGCGATCTGCCTTGCTGAAATGAAGCATATACATGCTGCCTGTTCTAACCAAGCCTTTGGGTTTTGGCTCCTGTTGCACTTCTTCGACCATCATGGAGGAGCCCTCCATCGGAGTAGGTATAGCGAAATGCTAAAACCAGGAGCTTCACCCTTGTGGCGTCTCCTAAGATGGGGATGGCGGCAAGGTCATAACCCAAGAACTTTTCACCTTGTTGTTTGCCAAAGATCCTAAGACAGGAAGAAAACGAAATGAACTTGCTACTGAAAGGGCCGAAAGGATCTATGGGCGCTTTGATCACACCTCACCAGCTGTGGAGGGGTCCTCTACAACAGTCCTTAACCTGATGAATCATTTGAGGAAGTATTCACGATACGAGAAAACTATCTTTGGAATTATTGCTTTTCATTGTTACAGGCTCTTTCACCACTGTGGTGAAAGTATCGGTTTTGATGAAAGCAAATACAGTTTGCTAGATTGTAGGTTTACCGCTTAAGGCTATCGACACAGTGATGGCGGCTTTTCAGCCGCCATCACTGTGTAGGTATATGTACTTTCCCATCCAGTCCTAGAAGTCTGAGAGCCTGGGAGCCCTGGGGAACGGGATGACATCACGGATGTTAGCCATGCCCGTCACATACTGCACAACCCTCTCAAAGCCCATGCCGAAGCCTGCATGGGGTACAGAACCGAACCTTCTGAGGTCGAGGTACCACCAGTAGTCCTCTGGCTTGAGCTTCATCTCCAGCATTCGCTGGGTAAGGGTGTCAAGATTTGATTCACGTTCTGAGCCTCCGATGATCTCACCAAGACGGGGGACGAGCACATCCATACCACGGACTGTCTTGTTATCTGCGTTGAGCTTCATGTAGAAGGCCTTGATGTCCTTGGGATAGTCGGTGACGATGACAGGGCTTTTGAAGACAACCTCGGTGAGGAACTTCTCGTGTTCGCTTTGCAGATCGCTTCCCCATGCTACAGGGAAGGAGAACTTCGAAGCATGCTTCTCCAGCTCCTTGATAGCATCAGTGTAGGTCAGCCTCACAAAGGGAGTCTCCACAATGCCCTTGAGGGTCTCCTGCATGCCCTTCTCCACAAACTGGGAGAAAAATGCCATATCCTCTTGGCAGTTCTCAAGTACTGCCTTGAACAGGTACTTCAAGAAGGACTCTGCAACTTCCATGTTTCCTTCAATGTCACAAAATGCCATTTCAGGCTCCACCATCCAGAACTCTGAAAGGTGACGCTTGGTGTTGGAGTTCTCCGCCCTGAAGGTGGGTCCGAAGGTGTAGATGTTCTTCATAGCCATTGCATAGGTCTCGCCTTCAAGCTGCCCACTGACGGTGAGGAAGGATTTCTTGCCAAAGAAGTCCTTGGAAAAATCAACCTCTCCCTCTTTGGTCAGAGGAGGGTTTTTGGGGTCAAGGGTGGTCACCAGGAATTGCTGGCCTGCTCCTTCTGCATCGCTGCTGCTGATGATGGGGGTGTTCACATAGACAAAGCCGTTCTCCTGGAAGTACTGGTGCACAGCATAGGAGAGGGTGTTCCTGACGCGCGTCACAGATCCGAACATGTTGGTCCTAGGCCTGAGGTGCGCGATCTCCCTGAGGTATTCGATAGTGTGACGTTTCTTCTGCAATGGATAGCTGTCAGAAGGGCAATCACCTACGAGGGTGATGTCAAGGCTGGCCATCTCGACACGCTGGGAGCCGCCTGCACTCTCAACAATCGGGCCCTTGCATATGACTGAAGAGCCTGTGGAGAGAGAGTCGAGCAAGCTGTCATTGGCAAACTGCTCCTTGTCTATGACAATTTGCAGGCCTTTGAGGCATGAACCATCGTTCACCTCAAGGAAACATACGCTCTTGCTGTCACGTTTGGTTCGTACCCAGCCTTCAGCGGTGACTAGCTCTGGGCTTGGCTCTCTCTTGAGCAACGCGGAAATCCGTTCGTTCATAGGAAATGCTCCTTCGAAAAGTATCCGTTCATTATGGTTTTTTGCCTCTCGCTAGTCAAGAATGGGCGATTAGAGGAGGTTTTGGCAGTTTGGTTCTGTGCATCTGCTAAGAAACAGCATAAGGACATGCCTTATGCTGTTTCTTAGCTTCTGTGTTCTCTCTCATACTTTGCTACAAGGCATCTGATTATTATATATATCCAATATTTTTAGAGAAAAAAAGTGAAATGCTCTGAATTAGTATTCTGACAGATTGACAAATAATGAAAAAGTGTTATATATAAAAGACGGACTTTCCGTGGAGGATTATAATGTATAAAACCATACCGCAGATATTTTCACACATCGTCAAGACCTATCCTGCCTACTCTGTCCAGATGAGCAAGGACAAAAGTGGCGTGTTTCAAAGTGTCTCATATTCCCAGCTATACAGTGATATCAATGCACTCTCCGCCTCCCTCGCTTCCCGTGGGATGAAGAGGGGTGATAATGTAGGTCTTATCAGTGACAACCGCAGCGAATGGCTTCTCAGTGACCTGGCTATCCTGACCTTAGGGGCCTCCGATGTCCCCCGTGGGCGCGATGCCATGCCGTATGAGATCAGCTTCATCCTCGGCATCACCGAAGCTTCCTTCTGCTTTGTGGAAAATGCAGTACAGCTTCGCAAGGTTCTCAATCTCAAGGAAAAACTTCCAGCCCTCAAGCATTTTGTCGTCATGGACAAGGATTTTACCTCCGAAAGCCTGAAAAACACGACCGTTGCCGAAGATGTGGAGGTTCTGCTTATCGAAGACTTGCTCAACGAAGGCAGGAGCCTGTTGAACGACCCCTCTGTTGCCAAGAGCATTGAAGAAGAGAGGCAGAAAGGAAAGGCGGACGAGACGGCTACCATTATCTTTACCAGCGGGACAACCGGCGAACCTAAAGGTGTCGTACTCTCGCACGCTAACTTTGCCTACCAGCTGGAGGCCTTGCCCAAGGTCATCACAGCCCTTGCCCCAGGCCAGAAATGGTTGAGTGTCCTCCCTGTATGGCACTCCTTTGAAAGGATCCTGCAGTATGTCGTCATCAGCCAGGCCTCGACCATCGCATACTCAAAACCCTTGGGATCAATCCTTATCGCAGACCTTGCGTTGGTGAACCCTCACTGGATGGGATCGGTTCCCAGAATCTGGGAAGCGGTGAAAAGTGGCGTTTTCAACAGCATGAAGGCAAAAAGCCCTGTTTCAAAAGCCCTCTTCAAGTT
This sequence comes from Sphaerochaeta sp., assembly GCA_048264225.1. Lineage (GTDB taxonomy): Bacteria > Spirochaetota > Spirochaetia > Sphaerochaetales > Sphaerochaetaceae > Sphaerochaeta. The sequence continues at coordinate 61,925 of JBLXDK010000015.1, read as the reverse complement.
CTTTGTCTCTGTAGCCAATCACTATAATCATAATAAAGACCTCTTGGTTGGCGAAGTGGCGACCTTCAAGAAACGCAGTCGCCTCTTTGATGTGTTACGGTCATTCCTCCCTACAGTCCTGCTCTTCCCCCTCTACAAATTGGGTGATCACCTGGTGTACGGCAAGGTGAAGCAGAAACTGGGCAAGAACTTTATTGCAGGTGTCAGTGGGGGAGGCTCCCTCAGCGAAAGCGTCGACATGTTCTTCTCCTCCATCGGCATCAAGCTTCTTGATGGCTATGGACTTACCGAAAGCGCTCCGGTCGTTGCGATCAGAAACCTGAACCACGGCATCAAGCGCACAGTCAGTCCCCTTATCGGTACAGAGGTAAAGATTGTTGATGAGCAGGGGCACACAGCTGCTCCCGGAACAAAGGGTGTTGTCATGGTACGTGGTCCTCAGGTCATGAGTGGATACTACAAAAGGCCTGAACTGACCAAGGCTGTCCTTTCTGCCGACGGATGGCTCAATACCGGAGATTTGGGTGTCTGGACCCATCATGGTGAGTTCGCCCTTGCAGGACGAGCCAAGGACACCATCGTCCTTTCAGGTGGCGAGAACCTTGAGCCGGTCCCCATTGAAGCCAAGATTTGTGAAAGTGAGTTCGTCGAGAGCGCAGTGGTGCTGGGGCAGGACAAGAAGTACCTCGGTGCCTTGGTGGTCCTGAACAGGAAGAGCGTTGAAGAGTATCTTACCAGAGAGCAGATACCCTATCTCTCTGACAAGCTTGCCAGCATGAAGGAGGTCAAGGCTTTGGTTGAAGCCTCCATCAATGATATCATAAGTGTGAAGCATGGCTTCAAGAGCTACGAACATATCAGCAGGATCATCCTCATCAACAAGTCCTTTGAGATCGGGGTGGAGCTGAGTGCAAAGCAGGAACTCAAGCGCTTTGAGATCAACAAGCTCTATGAACAGGAAATAGCGCAGCTATTTGCCAGTTGAGCCCTCTAGTCAAGATTCACTAGCATATTTTTTTATTGGACAGATAGCCCTTGCTCTGTCAGAAATCTTGCTTATTTCCCCTGTGTCATATACACTTTGGTTGTATACCAGACATAGGGGTTTTTATGCTTCAGATCATTGGCACAAAAAAATGCAAAGAGACGGCAAAGGCCTTGCGCGCCTGCAAGGAGCGCTCGTTGCCTTACCAGTTTGTCAATCTTGCTGAACGGTCCCTCTCTGATGGGGAGTGGAACTCCCTCTTCCAATCTATCGCTGATGAGGATCTTCTGGACACCTCTTGTGCCTACTACACCAAAGAGGGCTACCAATATCGAGAGTTCTCCATTCAGGAGGAGCTGAAGGAGCATCCCCAGCTTCTAAAGACCCCCGTCCTTCGCATCAAAGGAAAGGCTCACGCAGGGTTCGATCTCGACAAGCTGGTCGAATGGGGCTCCCTCTGATGGTACGCTATGCAGTACTGGGCAGCGGCTCAAATGGAAATAGCTATGTATTCTCTGATGGCACTACCTCTGTTCTGGTAGACCAGGGCTTCAGTGGTGTTGAGTTGCAGCGTCGTCTGGTTTCCCTAGGCCTCGATAGCTCCTCAGTTGCAGGTGTCTGTGTAACCCATCTCCATCCTGACCATGCGAAGGGTCTGGGTGTCATATCCCGAAAGCTGAGAGTCCCCATCTATCTGCACTCTGCAATGGTGGAAAAAGAGCCTGTCGTTTTTTCCAAGCTCTCCATCCCCCAGGAGTGCATAGCTCTGGTAGAGCCTCTGGTCGAGTTTTCAGTAGGCCCCTTTGTTCTGCAGTGTTTTGAGACAAGCCACGACAGTGGCGGCTCTGTGGGGTGGTGTATCACCTATGAGGATACGACTATGATGGTTCTCACTGATACTGGGTGCTATTCTCGTGAACAGTTGCTGCTGGCAAAAAGTAGCAACATTCTCTTTTTAGAGGCAAACTATGATGAGCAGATGCTTCATAGCGGCCCCTATCCCTATTACCTGAAACAGAGAATCTCAGGCTTGTATGGACACCTATCCAATGACCAGGCCATGCAGTTCCTGCACGAAAGCGAATTTAATGGAGAGCATGTATATTTTATCCATCTCTCAGGTACCAATAACACGCCCGCCCTTCTGTCCGACCTAGCCAGATCCCAGATGAAGAGACCCTTCACTGTCTGTGAGAAAGGCCGATGCTACGGAGGGGAATAAGGAGAATTCATGAGCAAGAAAAAAACTGACATAAAGAACACAGAGAAAAAAAACAAGCAGGAAGTTTGGTCTCTCAAACGTATCAGCAAGCTGAAGAGAGACGATGGGCTTACCATGAAGACGGTCAATGAGTACACGATGAATGCCGTTGTCGATTGCGCCGCCTCCCGCTATGGCAAACATGTTGCCCTACGCCTCTATGGCGATGATGAGAGCCTCATAACCTACAACCAGATGAAGAGCATGAAGGACAGCATTGCAGTAACCCTGCTTGAAGCCGGATTTGTTCATGGGGATAAGATCGCGATTTTGGGCGAAAGTAGCCCTACGTGGATAGTAGCCTACTTTGGCATCACTTCCATCGGATGTGTGGCGGTTCCCATTCTTCCTGACTTTTCCTCCAAGGAAGCATGTTCCATTTTGGAGCACTGCGGGGCAAAGGGTATTGTTGTCAATGTAAAAAACTTTGAGAAGGTGCTCCCCTTTGTAAAAAAGGATCCTTCTTTCTTGGTAAGGATGGAGGACCTGTTCCATATTCCCGATCCCATCAGTGCCAACCTTGCTGACAAGGATCAGTTTTCCAATGCCCCGGGCAGGGACATTACCAAAAGGAAACTGGATAAGAAAGCACAGGAACTGCGTGCGACGAGCAAGGCGAAGGAAGAGGACCTTGCCTCCCTTATCTATACCAGCGGAACCACCGGCAGTAGCAAGGGTGTCATGCTTACCCATAAGAACCTGGTATGGAATGCTGATATCTCCACCGATGTCTATCTTGATTTTAAGGCTGGAGACCATGTGCTCTCAATTTTACCTGTCAGCCATGTCTATGAGTTCACTACCGGTCAGCTCCTTGAGCTGATGCGTGGGTGTGAGATTACCATCCTGGGCAAGGCTCCGGCTCCGAGCATCCTTCTTCCAGCCCTCAAGGCGGTAAGACCGAAGCTGTTGATGAGCGTTCCCCTGCTGATGGAGAAGATCTATCGCAGTTCGGTGCTTCCCGTGATGCGTGATAATGAAAAACTGAAACCTTGGCTGAAGTTCGGCCCGACCAAGAGGCTCATATCCAGGATTATCGGACGCAAGCTCAAGGTCACTTTCGGTGGCAAGCTGAAGTTCTTTGGTATCGGTGGAGCCCCCCTTGACCGGGAAGTCGAGCAGTTCCTCGCCGATGCCAAATTTCCCTATGGCATCGGGTATGGGCTTACCGAGACATCCCCTCTCATCGCAGGGGGAAAGCCCAAGAAACACCATGTGGGGATGATAGGCCCCTTGGTCGAGCATGTGGATGTGATCCTTGACAACAAGGATCCTGATACCGGGGTGGGCGAGATACTCGTCAAGGGCCCGAACGTCATGCAAGGCTATTACGACAATCCCAAGCTCAACGAGGAGGTCTTCACCAAGGACGGGTATTTCCGCACAGGGGATCTGGGCTTCTTTGACAAGAAAAAGCGCCTTGCCATCAAGGGCCGCACAAAGACCATGATCTTAGGCTCAGGTGGGGAGAATATCTATCCCGAACTCATCGAGGCTGTCATCAACAACCTCAGCTTCGTCTCTGAGTCCCTGGTTGTCCCTGAGGATGGGGGCCTGATAGCCCTGATCAAGATCGACATCGACTCCTTTGCCAAAAAAATGGCCCTGAATGTCAATGATGCGAAAGATGAGGCAATGAAGTATGTTGCTAAGATCCGCGAGGATGTGAATAAGGAACTGAGTGCTTTCAGCCGTATCAGCACCGCAGAGTTGCATGAGGAGCCTTTCCAGCGGACGCCTACCCAGAAGATCAAGAGGTTCCTCTACTCGAGGCTATCAAGCAACGATGCGAGTAAAGAGAAAGAGAGCAAAGAGGAAAAGTAGGGTTGAGCCTCGCCTCCAAGATATGGTATACATCAAGCAAAAGGGTGAGCAATGGCTAATGTAGACTTACGAATTAGGAAGACGGAATCTCTTGCGACTCCAAACGAGCTTGCAAAGAGATTCCCGGTTGACGAGGCTACCGGAGCGTGTATCGCCCAAAGCCGACAGACTGTCAATGATATCATACAAGGAAGGGACCGGCGATTGCTTGCGATCGTAGGTCCCTGCTCTCTGCATGACCGAAAGGCAGCAGTGGAATATGCAGGAAAGCTCAAGGCTCTTGCCAAAGAGGTTGAATCAGAGATGTTCATCGTCATGCGGGCATACTTTGAGAAGCCCCGCACGGTTCTGGGCTGGAAGGGCCTGATCCTTGATCCCAGGATGGACGGCTCCTATGACATTGAGGAGGGGATCGCCCAGGCACGCTCGCTGTTGCTTGAAATCGTCTCTCTTGGCATGCCTGTGGGCTGTGAGGTGCTCGACCCGATCATTCCCCAGTACATAGATGCTCTGATGAGCTGGTCCTCCATAGGGGCCCGGACTACAGAGAGCCAGATCCACCGCAACCTTGCCAGCGGCCTCAGTGTAGCGGTAGGGTTCAAGAACAGCACCAGCGGAGATCTGCTCAATGCGATCAACGCCATCAAGTGTGCATACAGCCCTGCTTCCTTCATCGGTATGGACTACCTTGGGGCTAGTGCCATCTTCAGGACTACCGGCAATGACTGCTGTCACCTTATCCTGCGTGGGGGGGAACAAAGTCCCAACTACTATGAGGATGATGTGGAGTCTGCCCGGACCATGATGGTCAACAACGGCCTCAATCCGGCGATCATCGTTGACTGCAGCCACGCTAACTCGCGCAAGCACTATGATCGACAGAAGCGGGTTCTCCGATCGATAGTGGATCAGGTCAGCTGGGGTGAGACTGCCATCAGGGGCTTTATGCTTGAGAGCAACCTCTTTGGCGGGGCTCAGAAGATTCCCGACGACCTTTCCCAACTGAAATATGGTGTCTCAGTAACTGATGCGTGCATCGGATGGGATGAGACAGAACGAATATTGCTGCATGCTTGTGAACTGCTTCGCAAGGCTCGACTTGAGGAAGGCAATGCCCTTCCTCTCTAGGAGGAGGTTCGTATGGTTCCGTCAGTATTGGTTATCTTGGCCGAAGGCTTTGAAGAGGTTGAGGCGATCACCCCGATCGACCTGCTCAGAAGAAGCGGTGCAAAGGTCACCGTTGCAGGTCTCTCATCTCTGACTGTCCATGGCTCCCATGGCATTGCCATAGTATGTGACAGGCTTCTTAGTGAGTGTGGCGAGGACTATGATGCCCTGGTTCTTCCCGGAGGTGGTGAAGGGTCTAAGAACCTTGCTTCCTCCTTTGCCGTTTTGGAGCTTGCTATCAAGATTAGTCAGAAGGGTGTGGTTGCAGCCATTTGTGCAGCACCTTCGGTTGTACTTGGCAAGACCGGCCTGTTGGATGGCAGGCGTGTCACAGGCTTTCCAGGCAGCGGCTTCGAAGGCCTAGTCCTGGAGGATGAGAAGGTCATTGTCGACGGGCCACTCATCACAGCCCAGGCAGCGGGAAGTGCCGTCGAATTTTCCCTGGCGATAATAGCCAAGCTCTTTGATACAGAGACTGCAAAGAAAATACGCAAACAGATATATTATTAAGGAGCACTGCTTTGGGCACAATAGGGTTTGACAACGAGAAGTATTTGGAGGAGCAGAGGCATTTTATCCTTGAGCGGGTGGCTCAGAACGACGGCAAGCTCTATCTTGAGTGTGGTGGCAAGCTGTTGTTCGACTACCACGCATCAAGAGTGTTGCCAGGGTTTGACCCCAATGTGAAGATGCGCGTATTCCAGTCCCTCAAGGATCAGATAGATGTCATCATCTGCATCCATGCAGGGGATATCGAGCGGCGCAAGATGCGCAGCGACTTTGGCATTACCTACGATACCGATGTCTTCAAGATGATCGACGACTTCGCCAAATGGGGCCTGAAGGTGACGCGTGTGGTCATTACCCGTTTTGATGAGGAACCTGGTGCCATCCAATTCAAGAACCTTCTCGAACAGAGGGGCATCACCGTCTATACCCATCATGCGACCCGTGGCTATCCCAACAATGTCGACCTGATAGTAAGTGACGAGGGCTATGGCTCAAACCCGTACATCCCGACTGAGAGACCGGTTGTCATTGTCACAGCCCCAGGCCCTGGCTCGGGCAAGTTGGGTACCTGTCTTTCGCAGATGTACCATGACCATAAGGCGGGCAAGAAGAGCGGATATTCCAAGTTTGAGACTTTTCCCATCTGGAACCTGCCCATCGACCACCCGGTCAATATTGCCTATGAGAGCGCCACCGCCGATATTGGCGACCAGAACCTCATTGACCACTTCCACGTCAGTGCATACAACCAGATTACGGTGAACTACTCACGTGACATCGAGGCATATCCTCTGCTCAAGCGTATCCTGCAGAGGATTACCGGAGAGGATTGCATCTACAGAAGTCCCACCGATATGGGTGTCAATCGCTGTGGTTTCGGCATCATCGATGACGAGGTTGTCCGCAAGGCCGGACAGCAGGAGATCATCAGGCGTTATTACCGTGCGGCTTGTGAGTATGTACAGGGTATCGGGACTAAGGAGACAGTTGAGCGTAGCCGTTCCATCATGGCAAGTGCCAAGCTTACATCCGATGACCGTGTTGTGGTCCCTGCCTCCATGGAGGCCCTTCAGGATGGCATCAGGCGCAACAAGGGCCTCAACGGCATAATCTGTGCTGCAGCTATCCTCCTGCCTGATGGTAGGATTGTAACAGGATGCAACTCACCTCTGATGCATGCTTCCTCTGCCCTGATACTCAACGCGGTGAAGGTTTTGGCCGGCATAGACCATGAGGTTGACCTCATCTCGCCTGCCATCATGCAGTCGGTGACAGAGATGAAGCGTGATGTGCTCAAGGGTAGAGGCGTGAGCCTCAACCTTGATGAGGTGCTGATATGCCTCGCTATGAGCTGTGCAATTAGTTCCGATGCCAAGAAAGCAGCGGAAGTGCTCCCTCTCTTGCGGGGGTGTGAGGTGCACATGACCCACATCCCCTCTTCCGGGGACTCCTCAGGTCTCAGGAAACTTGTGCTCAATGTCACCAGTGACCCCAAGTTCCCCACGTCCAACCTGTATAATCCCGCGTAAGACGAACAGAGCCCCCTTAGCCCAGATACTGGGCTATGAGGGGCAATACACCCAATACAGCAAGAATCCTGAAGGTATGCATCAGCACTATCTTGGGTGTCTCAAGACCAAGCTCATCGCTGATGAGCCCCATCTCTGTGATGCCTCCTGGCGTTGCAGAGAAGAGGGCTGTGCCCCAGTTGAGGTGGCAGACCTTATGGAGCACTAAGGCTGTGAGGAATGCCATGACAAACAGTTCCACCAGCAGTATCAGGGCCGGCACAATCAGGACGCTGCCTTCCAAAAGTGTATGGAACGTCACCTTGCTGCCGATGTAACACCCTGCGAAGATCTGCACCATCGGCTTCAATAGGGGAGGATATGTGGCCCCATCAGTGGCAAGGTTCAGCAGTGCGATCGCAAATATCGAGCCTAGGATAGCCCCTGCTGGGATTTCCAACAAGGTAAAGGAGACTCCCCCTGCGAAGGCTGTCGCCACGGATATGCCATAGCTGAGATAGCTTTGCTTCTTTGGTTGCTCTTGCTTATTGGAAGAGGTTTGCTTGTGCATAGGGTCAAGGCGCCTTTCGGAAGGTGGCAAAATCCTTCGTATCATGGGCGGGAAGATGATGATCACAGAGATCAGCCTGAACAGCTGTAGGAGAGCCACATGCTCCATAGTCGCCCCGAAGTCCGCTGCGACCAGGGCAAGGTCAGAGACCCCACCCGGGGCGCAGGCAAAGAACGATGTCATGAAGGTCAAGGTGGTGAGGCAGCTCATCAGATAGGCAAAGCCCAGGTTGAGGGCAAGCAGCATGACCACAAGGATGAGTACAGGCAACACCATTGTCTTGAGGGTCTTGATGTCCGACTGGGTGAAGCGTGTGCCTATGACCATCCCCGAGAGTATCTGGATTCCCAGGCGCAAGTCCTTGGGATAGGTCGGGATTATCGGGTAGAGTGCATTGAAGATCATGGCCGCAAGCAGAGAGCCGATAAGGGCCCCGGCTGGGATTCTCATGCGTTTTGCCAGCATACCGCCGACACTGCCGGCAAGATGGAGCAGCAGCAGGTAGGTCATGCTCATCTGGGCATCCCCAGGAGGATAGTGGGGACAGTGGTATGGGTGGTCTCTGATTCTTTCATGGATAGGGTTCTGCCTTGTTGTTTAGTTGCTCGATTGTAGCATGGTTTGCTTGTGCCTTCTATGGTGAATATGGAGCAATTTCCAGCCTCTTTATCTGCCAATATCCGTACAAGAGAATATTTTATTGCATACTTCAATGATTTTGCTGTGAATTGTGATGTTCATCGCTCAGAGCGTAAGACTAATCTTGACGTGTGTGCCCAGTACTGGTACCTTCTAGGTATGAAATTATCTACAAAAGGTCGTTATTCCTTGGAGACTATGGTCTATCTGGCTACCTGCAGAGGAAATTGTAGTATCCGCTCCATTAGTGAGGCTACCGGCATCAGCAGCGGGTACCTTGAACAGCTCATGATACCCTTGAAGAAGTATGGACTTGTCGAGTCTGAACGGGGGGTGCAGGGAGGCTATCGCATATCCAGGAGAGATATTACCTGTGGAGAGGTGCTCTCTGCAAGCGAAGGGGATTTCACCCCTACCCCCTGCGAGGAGTGTCCTCAGGGCGATTCCTGCAAGACCCATCAGATATGGTCGATGTTGCAAGATACGGTCAGTTCATATTCCCATCAGATCCTGATCGAGGATTTGGCATCGCATCTGGTGGAATCTGAAGCAGGAGGTGGAATATGAAAGTATCAACGCGTGGAAGATATGGTCTGAGGTTGCTTGTGGACCTCGCTGAACATACCAGCGATCTGCCGGTGGCCTTATCTCAGGTCGCCATCAGACAGGGCTTGAGTGAGAAATATCTGCAGCAGGTCGCTTTGCTGCTTACCCGAGGCGGGTATCTCAACTCGGTTAAGGGTGCAGGCGGAGGGTATCTTCTGAGCAGAAAGCCCAGCCAGATTCTCATTTATGCTGTCTTTGACCTGCTTGAGGGCAATATTGCTTTTGCTGAGATTCCCCAAAAGGAAGAGACTGCCATCCAGAGGTGCATTCGTGTGCATTTTTTTCAAAAACTGGATGAGAAGGTCCTCGAGAAATTTGAAGGGGTCACCCTAGCTGATGTGACCAAGGCAGAGTGGTTCACCTACATGATATGATCCTTAGGCATTGACAGAATAAGGGATATTTATTACATTAAAAGCCTATAGGAATACTATGATATAGAGAGACCTTCAGTACACCACAAGGAGCAGAGAATGAGCGCACATATATATGAAAACATAACAGAAAAGATTGGAAATACCCCTCTGATACGGATTAATCGGCTCAACGAAGGCAAAGCCACCATTCTTGCTAAAGTGGAGAGCTTCAATCCCCTTTCCAGCGTTAAGGATCGTATTGCACTGGAGATGGTGGAGGGAGCTGAAAAAGCCGGCCTGCTCAAAGAGGGGTCGGTGATAATTGAGCCTACCAGTGGAAACACAGGGGTTGCCCTTGCCTATATTGCTGCAGTAAAGGGGTATAGGCTCATCATTACCATGCCTGAGACCATGAGTGTCGAGCGGCGCAAGCTGCTTGCCGCCCTTGGTGCGGAACTTGTCCTCACTGACGGCTCGATGGGCATGAAAGGGGCGATTTCCCAGGCCCAGGAGCTTGCGAGTACCATTGCCAACTCCTTCATTCCCTCCCAGTTTGAAAATCCGGACAATGTGAAGGCACACTATGAGCATACAGGACCTGAGATCTGGGAAGACAGCGGTCATACGGTGGACATTTTTATTGCTGGGGTCGGGACCGGTGGAACCCTTACCGGGGTAGGGCGTTACCTCAAGGAGAAGAATCCCCAAGCCCTTATCGTTGCCGTGGAGCCTGTGACCAGTCCTGTTCTCTCCCTAGGCCATGGGGGGCCACACAAGATACAAGGCATAGGGGCGGGGTTCGTTCCCAGCATCCTCGATACCGAGATAATTGATGAGATTTATACCGCCGAAGATGCCAAAGCAGGCGAGCGTGCAATACAGGCTGCCCGGAAAGAGGGGCTTCTTGTCGGTATTTCCAGTGGTGCTGCCTTGGATGCTGCCCTGGCATACTCAGCAAAGCCCGAGCATGAGGGCAAGACCATCGTAGTGTTGCTTCCTGATACAGGGGAGCGGTATCTCTCCACCTGGCTCTTTACAGAAGCGTGAGAGACCTCTGGTGAAAGCCAGGCGAAGATCCCCTATCGCAGCATACTCCTAAGGCTTTGGGGGAATTCGCAGGGACCCGATGAGGAACTTTTACCGTATCTGAAGCCTATTGTCACCAAGATGCGAAATTGGTGTTTGCTGTGGTATAAACCATCGCTGGCATATGTGAAGGAACAGTAGAGATATCAACGCTATTGTGCCCATGCTCTGATATCACTGCATACCGACAACGGGAGACTTCAGGCTTTCCTTTTGTTGTAGAAGAACATCAGAGTTGCCATCGCTGTAACGATAAGGTAGCCACTGACGCTTGCTCTATCGGGATACTCTGAGAAGATTGCAACGGACAGTAGTGAGGCGAACAGGACCTGGGTGTAGTCGTATACCGAAATCTCCTTTGCAGGGGCGTAGGAGTACGCCTTGGTGATGCTGAACTGCCCTCCTGCCGCGCTGATGCCAGCAAGAATCAGGAACCCTATCTGGGAAGAGTGCATGCTCAGGTGGTCATGTATGACAAAAGGGATGATAGCCAGGGTTGAGAAGAGGGAAAAGAAGGCGACGATGACAGGCGCCGGGACAGATCGGTTGCCCAGCTCCCTCACAAACGTATAGGCGGCCCCTGCCCCGAGGCCCCCCAGAATGCCTATCAGATAGGGAAAAAGCTCTGTGTTGGAGAACGATGGCTTTACCACCAGTGAGGCTCCTAGGAAAGCACCGAATACCAGAAGCATCTGTATTGAAGTGACCTTCTCCTTGAGAAAGATACGGCTGAAGATGATGACAAAGAAGGGTGCGAGCTTGTTGAGTATGGTGGCATCACTGAGGATGAGATGGTCCACTGCGTAGAAGTTTGCAACAAGGCCTATGGTTCCGGCAAGGGCGCGCAAAAGGAGGAGTGGGAAGTCCTGCTTCTTCCAGGTAAAGCGGGTTTTTGTCCTTCCTAGTAGTATGAGCGCTATGCATAAGGCGATGATGTTACGAAACAATGCCTTCTGCATGGTCGGAAGAGGCCCTGCCAGCTTGATGAAGAGCATCACCAAGGCAAAGAAGAACCCGCTTAGTAAAATGTAGAGAACACCCAGTTGTTTAGCATGCATACATGACATGCTACCATACATAGGTGTTGGTTGTCAGCTTGCTTCACGTTCAAGCAAGGGCAATCCTATGGTCTGTACGCTTCACTATGTATCAGCGTATGCAGAAACCACGAACAGTGTCATGGGATCATCCTAATGGCCGAGCCTGTCTTCGTCAGACTCACTGATATGTGTAGGTATTGCCCTTCCCCAGCGATCCTTCTCTTCCCCCAACTCAAGGGAGAAGTGGCTGTCTAGGATGGGGCCAAACACTGTGTTGACAAACAGCTCATCACTGCAGGTAACGCTGTATATGCCGGTGCGCTTCGCACTGGTTCCGCTTTGGAGCAGCTGCTTGGATCTCTTGAGCAGGTAGGCCTTTTCTCTCTCATAGCGTTCGTCAACCATCGTCTCTGTCAGTGGGTCTGTCAAAAATGCCAAGGCGAGGGAGGTGAGTTCAGCCTTGTCTGATGAGAGTGCCAACAGCTGCACAGTGCCTTTTTCCCAATCGAGGGCGACCATGGCATAGGGAGGCTGTGCCTGCCTATACGCACGAGCGGTATCCAGCACCTTGCATTGCAGGGCGAAGGGGAGCTTGTTGAAGGTTTCTTGTAGCTTCGGCTGTTCACCGAGATGAAGGTCGGCAAAACTGTAGGGCGCCAGAAGTACTTCTCTCGGGGATGGCAGGCTTGCCAACAGGTTTCCGATATAGGCAAGCTCATCAAGACTGACGTAGTCCATAATGGGACCGGTAGAAAAAAGCAAGTGGGAATAGCGAGCGACAATCTCTTCGATCCTGTGAATATCATCACTATCACCGGCCATTCGTTTCATCCATTGTGGGTAAGAAAAGTCTGTGGTATCCATGCTCTTTCAGGTTCCTCCTTTTTTAGAATACTCTCCGGTTGAAAAAATAGCTATCCGAAAGAGTTGTAATTCCCGATTTATGTCAATGATGACGAAAATATAGCATGGCTCTCTTCCCCTGTATCTTCTTGCCTAAGGTATTGGCACTCTGATACAGTAGCGATATGAAGGATTATCCGATCGATCTCCATGCAACATTGTTTTGTGGCCAGTGCTTCGGTTGGCAACAGAGCGGGGGGCTCTTCCAGTCTGTTGTCCATGGCAGGCATGTACAGTTTACAGATACTACCTTTTTGGCCACCCTTGCCGACGATCAGGAGCTTGCACACTACTTCGACATGGACGGAGGGTATGCACAGGCCAATGAGCACCTCTCCCTTCTCGATCCGACCATCAAGTCTGCAGTACAGATGTTTGGGGGACTGCACATCCTCAATCAGGATCCCTTTGAGACCCTTATCTGTTTCATCCTCAGCCAGAACAACAATATCTCCAGGATTCGGCAGATGTATACAACCCTATCAAAAGCCTATGGATCGAACGTGCATGAGGGATGGCATGCCTTTCCTCTTCCTGATCAGATGCAAGGGGCAACTGAAGCGGATTTTCGCAAACTGGGTATGGGATTTCGCGCCCCATACCTTGTTGATGCAATCAAAAAGCATGCTCTACTGGAAGAAGTCCCTTCCTTAGGCTTTGAGCAGGCCCTTGGGCTACTGATGACCATCAGGGGAGTAGGGCCCAAAGTGGGTCAGTGTATCCTGTTGTACGGCTTTCATAGGATGGAGGCTTTTCCCATGGATACCTGGATGCAAAAAGTGATGAGCACCTGGTATCAGGGGAGGAGCTCCTCCTATTTCGCCCCCTATGCCGGCATCGCCCAGCAGTATCTGTTCCACTATGCCAGGACGGTGGGATTACAATGAGAAGGCTCATGTGGTTTTTGAAGTGATTTGTGTATAACAAAAAAGGGAGTCCATATGGCAAGACCTGCAAGAACAGATGGAAAGATCAACGTCACCCTACACCTGTACAAGGGACATAGGTATGCCTCCACCCAGCCTTATACCCTGGACCCTGTAACCGGGCAGAAGAAATATTCCAGGGTGCATTGGGGGACAGTGACTGAAGATCTGATTTTCCTTCCCAACTTCAAGCTTGAGCATTCTCCTGAGGTTTGGGATACCCTTGATTTCCCTCCTGATTGGGATATCTCTGCGATGGACGAGCTGCGAACCCCGCATAGGGGTACTGAGGTGGTCCATGTCGATCTGAGTCACCCTATTGCCGATGGGGATCTTCCTTTCCCCTCTGACCCTCCCACGGTGGTCAGGCAGTGGTATTCCTTGGAGAGCGATCATTTCCGACTCAAGAGCCTGAGCTTTGGCAGCCATAGCGGGACGCATATGGACAGCCCTTCCCATCTGTTGGCTGGAGGAAAGACCCTTGACAGCTATGCCCCTTGTGACTTCTTTTCCAACGCGTATGCCCTTGATGTCAGGGGAGAGCGTTGTATAGACAGGGATTTGGTGGAACCAGTCCCCTCCCAGGTAACGGCTGTTCTTTTCTGTACAGGGTGGCATGATCGCTGGAATAGTGATCGGTACTTTGAGGATCCCCCTCTGCTGACAGAAGAGGCGACCACGTTCCTGTTGGAACGTGGTGTGCGCCTGTTTGGCTTTGACAGTTCTTCGTGTGATGCCCTCGGTAGTGAGAGTCTGCCTATCCACTACCTGATCTTCTCCTATGAAGGTCTCATCCTGGAGAATCTCAAAGCTCTGGATAGGGTGGTAGGAAAGACATTCTCCCTGACAGCGCTCCCTCTTCGTATCAAAGAGAGTGATGGAAGCCCTGCCAGGGTTATAGCCTCCTATAATGCCTAAAAGACTTTGAACGTGCTGTGAAACCGTTTCGTCTCTCCCTTGTCCAGAGTGAGAACTTCATCCATCTCTGCAAGTGCGAAAGCTCGTTTGGTGTCACCAAAGGAGTGCATCGGCTCAATGCAGAGGTACTGGGCATGCTTGGGCGCTACTGTCCAGATCACCAGGGTATCCAAGTTCCCTCTCTCCACCAGGATGCCATGCTCACCATGTTCAGAGGTGAGCCTTACATGCTTGGACTTGAGACCGTTTAGGACAATGGGACCTTTGTCAGTCAGAGCTCTGCTGAGACGCAGTGTTTTGCTGTTGTCCAGGAACTTCTTGTCCGTGACGAACACGCCGTCCACCGGTGTTTTTCTGTCGACACACTCTTCAGTCTCAAAGCTAATGCTGTAGGAGTCCAGGGGCGTCCCCTTGCCATTGATATCCAGACTGAAGGCAGGATGCCACCCGAAGGTAAAGGGAAGATCCTCCTTGGCGTATACTTCGGCTTCAGCCTTGAACCCGTCATCAAGCAGCGTATAGGTGACTCTGAGACGAAAGCCATACGGATAGTACTGTAGGGTCGCTTCACTGTCCTGCAGTTCGAAAGATGCGCTGTCGGAACTCTGAGTAAGTAGGGAAAAGTCCAGATCCCGGGCAAACCCGTTGGTGGGCATCGTATAGGTCTTGCCCTTCCCTTCCACCTTGCCCTCCTTGGTGGATCCGGTCATGGGAAAGAGCAGGGGAGCTCTCCTAGGCCAGAATCGAGGGTCTCCGTTCCATAGGTATTCGTTACCACTCTCCTTGGAAAAGAGTGATTGCGGTTCAGCTCCGGTAAGAGCAAATCCCATGCTCAGTTTTTCATTCTGTATGGTGATCATACGGCCTCCTGTAGGTTGTTCGATAGTATGCCTGATGCGACTTAGTTACAATATTGATATAGGGAGGACAAGGACAAAAGGGAGGGAATTACCCTGGAGAACAAAAAAAGAAGCGGAACAAGCGTGAACAGGTGAGCAATCTGTTTATGCTTTTCTGCTTTGGTGTGGTATACTGGAGTCAATGGAGGAACCTGCGTATGGATAATCACACGGTATTTACGATCGGCAGGCAGTTCGGTAGTGGCGGAAGACAGGTCGGACGCAATTTGGCAGAAACGCTTGGCATTCCTTTTTTCGATAAGGAGCTGATCGCCATTAGCGCACAAGACAGCGGCTTGAGTGAAGCATTGTTCACCAATGCCGATGAGAAGGCTACCAGCAGCATCTTCTACTCCCTAGTCATGGGCAACTACCCAATGGCCAGCGGAGCCCTAGGGGTAACTGAGATGCCACTCAATGACCAGCTTTTCCTGATTCAGAGCAAGACTATCAAGAGGTTGGCAGAAGAGGGCCCTTGTGTCATCGTAGGGCGATGCGCCGACTATATCTTGCGCGAAAAGGAAAATGTCCTGAACATCTTTATCCATGCCAATCTGGAAAGACGCATAGAACGTGCCATCAACGTGTATGAAGTGGAAGAGAACAAGGCTGAGGATACCTGTCTGAAGGCGGACAAGCAGAGGGCAAACTTCTACAACTACTATAGCGACCGCAAATGGGGCATGTGCAAGACATACGACCTCTCCCTTGATTCGAGCAAGATAGGCATCGAAGGGTGCACGCAAGAGATCATCTCGTTTGAGAAGCTTTGGAAATCTCATAAAGGGCAAGGGATCTGATGCTCTTTGATATCTTGGAAAATATGGAGTGGTATGTGAAGCTCTATCCCACCTTGAAAAGGGTCATAGGAATCATGGACAGGAGCCTTCCCTATCAGGATGAAGTGGGTATACACCAGGTCGATGGGATCACGTACGAGGTGCTCTCCTACCCGGGAGGCAGTGACAGCATGATCAGACGCGCTGACCATACCCAGATGCACATCATCCTTGAAGGGGAGGAGCTTCTCTCCCTGGAGGAGAAGGAACTGCCTAGTGTGGTCATCATGGCAACAGAAGGCCGCTTTGTCATCTTGCGAGAAGGTGAGTCCTACAAGAGTTCCATGCAGATGGCCAACGATAGAAACGTGAAGAAGGTAATCTTCACCCTTTGAAAAAGAGACACTGAATTGAGACAATACATGGTATTGCAGATACGAAAACGGGAGGGGATAGTCCCTCCCGTTTTCATAGTGTGCCTATAGAACAAAAACGATCCCCGAAGGGACCGCTTTTGTTCTAGCCAGATATGTTACCTATCGATTCCGACCAGCTCAATATCAAAGACAAGCAGTGAGTTGGGGAGGATGTTCTCTGTCCCGTTGGCTCCATATCCCAGATCAGGATGGATCCACGTTCGGATGACACTCCCGACATTCATGTTCAGCAGAGCTTCGCTGAACCCGGGGATTACCTCAGTGACAGGGAAATGGGCTGTCTCTCCACGGTCATAGGAACTCTCGATTACCGAACCGTCGATCATCTGCAGCTGGTAGTTTACCTCTACAGTATCGGTTAGGGTAGGCTTGGGGCCGTCTGCAGCGTTGAGAACCTGGTATTGCAGGCCACTCTCCGTTACGACGATATCCTCGTTGTTGTTCTTGTTAAAGTCAAGGAAAGCCTCTGCATCGGCGAGATTGGTGACAGTGACCTCTTCGAGCCACTTGGCATACTTCTCTTCAACAACCTGCTGATATTCGACAAAGGCGGTCTGCATCTCTTCTTCGCTCATCAGTGTCTTGTTGTTGCTTGCGAAATCCAATGCACCTTGTGCATACAGCTCTCCGTCAAGCTCAATTCCCTGACCAAGCATATTGTAGGCTAGCAGGTAGCCATAGGTGTAGCTGAAAGTTTTTGTGAGGTCTTCAGGTTTTGCAAGATCGGCCACTTCGGCGATGTCGGCAAATCCTTCAGTGAAAGCCTGAGGGGCTTTCTTTTCAGCCCAGACGGTGGTCTGGTACTCTTCGATGTTTGCATACAGGTCTTCAAGGGTGTAGAAACCGATAGGCTCTTCCAACATGGATGAAGCATAGCCATCGATGGCTCCCTTTACATAGTAGCCGGTATCAAAGAAAAGGCCCTGTGATGCAAAGGACTGGAGCAGCAGATAGCCATAGGTATAGCTGAAGCGCTCATTCAGGGTTGCAAGGGAGGTCATCTCAGCATCGCTGATATAGACATCCATGACTCCGAGTGATACCAAAGGATTGATGTATCTGATGTTGGTAGCCATATCCATGTCGAGGACCACTTCAAGATAATCCCCGGCGCTAAGAGCCGATACGGGGAAGCTGCTCTCTGTTGTCCTATCAGCCTTGATGGTAATCTGTTGGTTATCAAGGGTGCGAACGGTAAATACGGGTGAAGCCCCTTCCTGCTGGACATTGACGATCCTGACAGTCACGCTCTGGGGATCACTCTCTTTCATTCCGGCGGCAAATAGGGTGGGTACGATGAGGGCCATGGCAAGAAGTGCCACAGTAAGTTTTGCAATTTTGCTCTTGTTCATGTTTATTCCTTTTATGCAGTCATTGCCTGTTTGGCAACATCTTTATCTAATGTACGAGTTCTTTTTCCAATCGTCAACAACTGTTTTCATCCCTCAAGTTTCGCATTAAAAACAAGAGTATACAATACATAGGGTTAGGCCTTAGAGGTAATTTTTTTTGAACTTGGCTATTGTTGCCAACAACAGTAACTCATGGTAGGGTATTTGCGAATAGGAGAAAATACATGCCACGCATTACCAAAGTAGAACCGACTGAAGATGATTTGAGACTGCTCGCTGAGACCGTTCGCATAGCACACCAGGCAAAAGTTGAAGGAAGCCACCCCTTTGGAGCCCTTCTGGCAGACAAGGACGGCAATATCCTGCTTGAGCAGGGGAATGCCTATGAAGAGGGCGGGCCTGCAATGCATGCGGAAGCCGCTCTGATGTTCAAGGCAGGAAAGCTCTACTCTCCCCAGTTCCTTTCTGAATGCACCCTCTACAGCTCTGCTGAGCCCTGCGTTATGTGTACTGGTGCGATGTATTGGACCAATGTCAGACGCTTGGTATTTGGCATATCGGAAGAGCAGCTTCTCGCCCTGACCGGTAGTGACGAGCAGAACCCCACCTTCGCCCTTCCTGCAGACAAGGTTCTTGAGCATGGGCAGAAGGATATCGAAATCGTCGGCCCGGTTAAGGATGAAAAGCTCATCGAAGCTATCATAACCGACCACCTGAGTTTCTGGAACAAAGGATGATACCCCTCCCGTATCTGCTGAAAAAAGAGAATATATGCTATATCTCTGACAGATCACTCCATATAGGCGACCGGAGGGCCTTTCCCTTTGAGAAGCGCTTTGAAACCTGTACCTCAGTAGAGGAGGTCGCCACTGCCCTGAAGGCAATGGTGACCCAAGGGGGAGGGCCACTGCAGGTAGCCTTCACCACTCTCATCTTTATCGCTGAAGAGATGGCGAGAGGGTGTCTCCCGTACTCCTTTGGGGAGCTTGAGAGGCTGGTCGGCTTGCTTGTCGAAGCAAGGCCGACCAATACCACCATGAAAAGGGTCATGCAGACCCTGCTGGATGACCTTTCTCCCTTCTGCAAGGAAGATCTTCCCCTGGAGGATTTTGTCCTCCACCTGAAGCAGCTGGTGGAAAAGCAGGAGAGATTCTATGACGAGATATACCACCATATGGGAAGATTAGGCAGCACCCTCATCGAAGATGGTGATGTGATACTTACCACCTGTTTTGCAGAACACACGTTCCTGTTGAGTCTCTCCTATGCCAAAGGGCAAGGAAAAAGCTTTTCCGTACTGGTCAATGAGACAAGACCCTACCTGCAGGGTTCTCGTCTTACCTATCCCAGCCTGCTTGAGATGGGCATAGATGCCCGTCTCATTACCGACGGCATGGGTGCCCACTATCTCTCTGCGGGGAAGATAACCAAATATATGACAGCCTCTGACCTTGTCTGCATGGACGGGACGGTGGTCAACAAGGTGGGCACGCTGGGCAATGCAGTTGCCTGCAAATACTATCACGTACCCTATTTTGCCTTCAGCATCTCACCTGACCCTACAAAGCTCAGCTCGTCTGACATTATAATGGAAGAGCGAGATGCGACGGAGGTCTTGCTCTGTCTGGGTAGGCCTACCACCTGTGAAGGGAGGGCCCTCTATCCTTCATTTGATATCATCGAACCTTCCCTGATACAGGGAATCATTACCCCAAAGGGGGTGTTCACCCCCGCAAATCTAGCTAATTATAGCTGAATACAACGTAGGAGTATTCCATGAAAGCAATTATCGGTGGTACTGGAGTAGACCGTATTTCAGGTTTTTCAAGTGAAAGGCGCGAGGTGGCGACCCCATATGGCGTTGTAGAACTCTTTGTAGGAACCGGTTCCCATGCTTCCCTAGTCTTCCTTCCCCGTCATGGATCGTCCCACTCTGTACCTCCCCATCTGATAAACTACCGCGCCAACATCACCGCCTTGAAGCAGTTAGGTGTTGAAGAGCTCATCAGCATTTATGCAGTGGGCTCTGTATCCGATGCCCTCAAGCCTGGTGAGGTCGGAACCCTTTCTGATTTTGTCGACCTCAGTGGGGGAGGGCGTAGCCATACCTTCTTCACAGGTGAGGAGAGCGGTGTACAGCATGTGGGTATGGACAGGGTCTTTGACCCGGAGCTTACCGCTTCTCTGCATGAAGCTGACCCCTCCCTACAAGATGCGGGTGTTTATGTCTGTACCAACGGCCCTCGCCTGGAGACCCCAGCAGAAATTCGCATGTTCAAGGGCCTTGGCTTTGATATTGTCGGTATGACTGCCGCCACTGAGGTTGCCCTGGCGCGCGAGCTTGGCATCACCGTCGCCTCCCTTGCCTACAGCATTAACTGGGCAGCAGGGGTAGGATCCGATGCAGTTGCTTTCATAGGTGATGGAGAGATTGCCAAGCTTAAGGATACGATGATAGCCCTCTGCCTGAAGGTATTTGGAGCATAGCATGGAAGAGATCAGACGAATTATCCGCGAAGCCAGAATTGATGATGCAGCAAAGCTGCTGACCTACCTTCAGCAGGTTGGTTCTGAGAGTGAGAACCTCACCTTCGATGCCAAGGGGATCCCCTTCTCCGAACAGCAGGAGCGCGAGTATCTCGACAGTCGCATGTGTTCGCACAACAACATCACGTTGCTTGCCCTGGAAGGGGAGAAGATCATCGGAAGCCTTGGAGTCGATACCCCTCCCTTTGGGAGGCTCTCCCATCGTGGGGAGGTCGGCATCTCCGTGCTCAAGGAATGCTGGGGCCAAGGGGTGGGATCAGCACTGCTGGGGGGGATGTTCTCCTGGCTACAAAACTGTCCAACAGGCCTCAGAAAGCTTGACCTCACCGTCCGTGAGGACAATCAGCGGGCCATTGCCCTCTACAAGAAGTATGGCTTCAAGGAAGAAGGCAAGGTTTCCCGACTGGTAGCCATCGAAGACGTCTTCTACGATGGCATAACCATGGGCCTTTTGCTCGACTGAAGAGGCACATCCTCCAAGGCATAGGGAGTATTTTGGTAGACAAAGTAGTTCAGCCAGTTGCTGAACAAGAGGTTCGCATGCGACCTCCAGGTCACCAGAGGCATCCTCCCCTCATTATCGTTGGGATAATAGTTGGTGGGCTTGTCAGGGCTGAGACCAGAGGCCATATCTCTCTTGTACTCCGCATCAAGGGTTAGCGCATCATACTCGGCATGGCCGGTGATGAATACCTGTCTCTCATCCTTGCTTGCTATTAGATAGACTCCCGCTTCTTCGGATGTGCTCAGAATCTTCAGTGCCCCTACCTGTTGCACATCCCTGCCCAAAACCGTCGTATGGCGACTGTGTGGGGCCAGGAACGTATCATCAAAGCCCCTTACCAGTGTCTCAGTGGGGGTGATCACCGTATGGGTGTATACGCCAGAGAGTTTTTTCTCCAACGGCCGCTTCTCGATCTTATAGTAGTGATACAGGGCTGCCTGCGCACCCCAACAGACAAAGAGGGAAGAGTATACATTCGCCTCGGCCCAGTCGAGGATGGTTGTCAGCTCATCCCAGTACTTGACTTCTTCGAAGCGAAGCTTCTCCACAGGAGATCCTGTGACGATGAGGGCATCGAACTTCTGCTCACGTATATCCTCGAAGTGGCGATAAAAACTCTTCAGGTAGGAGAGGGTCGTATTCTTGGGCTGATAGCTTTTTGTGCTGAGGAAGGTGACCTCAACCTGCAAGGGGGTGTTACCCAACAGCCTGATGAGCTGTGTCTCAGTCACGGACTTTTGGGGCATGAGGTTGAGGATGACTACCTGTAGCGGTCTGATATCCTGGGTCGAGGCGCGTTCCTTGTTCATGTAGAAGATATTCTCCTGCTGAAGGGTCTCTTCAGCAGGAAGTCCTGCTTGTATGGTCACTGGCATAGTGGTACTCCTTTCAAAGCCTGGGCTAGGTCTGCAAGCAAGTCCTCGACATGCTCGGTACCTATCGAAAGGCGAATGGTTGCTTTCCCTATTCCCTGCTCCTCAAGCTCCTTGGCACTGAGCTGCGAGTGGGTGGTGCTGGCAGGGTGGATGACCAAAGATTTTACATCAGCGACGTTTGCAAGCAGGGAGAACAGCTTGAGGTTGTCAATGAAGGCCTTTGCTTCAGTTTCTCCGCCTACTACATCAAAGGTAAAGATCGATGCCCCCCCTTGAGGAAAATACCTGGTGTACAGATCATGATAAGGGTTGTCAGGAAGTGAAGGGTGTCTGACGACCTTCACTTTGGGATGGTTTGCCAAAAAGGGCACTATCTTGAGGGTGTTGTAGTTGTGTCTCTCTACTCTCAGCGAGAGGGTTTCCAGTCCTTGGAGGAACAGGAAGGCGTGAAGTGGTGCAAGGGTGGCCCCGATGTCACGCAGAAGAACTGCACGGGCCTTGGTGATCCAGGCCGCCTTGCCAACGGCTTTGGTGAAGCTAATCCCATGGTAGCTGTCGTTTGGCTCAGTGAGGGAGGGGAACTTGCCGCTCGCCTCCCAATCAAAACAGCCGCTGTCTACGATAACCCCTCCGATGGCAGTCCCATGGCCTCCGATGAACTTGCTCGCAGAGTGGACCACTATATCAGCTCCATGCTCGAAGGGCCTGAAGAGGAAGGGCGTTGCAAAGGTATTGTCCACAACGAGAGGAATCTTGTGTGCATGGGCTATGTCGGCTATCTTTTGGATATCAGCAAGCGTTGCATTGGGATTGCCTATGGTCTCCACAAACAGGGCTTTGGTGTTTTCCCTGATGGCCCCTTCGAAATTGGAAGGATTGTCGGCGTCTACAAAGGTAGCTGTGATGCCGTAGCGTGGCAGGGTATGGGCAAGTAGGTTATAGCTTCCCCCATAGATGGTCTTTGCACTGACAATATGATCCCCAGCCTCTGCAAGGTTGAGGAGGGTGTAGGTGACAGCGGCAGAGCCGGAGGCCACAGCCAATGCTCCAACTCCACCTTCCAACGTTGCGATGCGCTTCTCAAACACCGCTTGTGTGTCGTTGGTCAGCCTTCCGTAGATGTTGCCTGCATCCGAGAGGTTGAAGCGTGCTGTTGCATGGTCACAGTTGTCAAAGACATAGGCTGTAGTCTGGTAGATGGGTACAGCACGGGATCCTGTCGTTGGGTCGGCTGTCTCCTGTCCGCTATGCACTTGAAGGGTCTCAAAACGAAAGTGATCGGTATGGTTCATGGTAATCTCCTGAGTATGGTCGAATGGTGAAGGACAAGCATGCTACTAAAACTTGCAAATTGAGTCTGTTAGGTCACATTCGATCTTTTATGGAGTTACAGCGGAGGCGGGGTAATCTGGTCATCAGGGGCTCCTTTTTGTAGGGTGACAAGCAGCGGATTGGGAACAGAGGTGAAAAATTGTAAAGGAGGTTTTCAGCATATACCCTTTGTATTCTGAACTCCTATTGCAAGGAATCACTATGCACTTGTTCTTGTTCGGTCTGCTTGGAAGGGAGGTTCTATGCCTGGTGGCACATCATACTTGCCTGAGAGTCTGTCATGGATCTCATAGTGCCACCTCCTACAAAAAGAATATCCTACCGAAAGGCTGGATGTTTAGGTAAAAATATCGTATGACCCTGTTTTGGTCAAGGGGGTGAGAGGATTTTTTTTGACGAGTACCCAGTAGTGTCTAGAAAACAGGCAAGGCAAATATCCTCAGATAAAGAAGGCTTTCTTTGATAGCTCCTCACTTGACCAGTGATCATGTTGGGCATATAGTACGGTTTGAATAGCAATAATCAATGGAGTTTGGATGTGTAAAAATTATCTGGATTCGGTGATGCAACCCCGATAATCGGTGTTGTGAAAGCCTTCCAGGATAGATTCTTTCTGAAAGTAATCCTCTCAGCACCCGTTCCGGGGTAATCCTGCCAAACAGCGGTAGGCTGTTTTTATATCTAAACCGGACGGATAAACATGAATATCAATCAAAATTACGAAAAATCATTATATAGGTATGGATGGGAAAAATCCCATACCAGTGGATTTGAGCCATATCAACGGCTTGGCTATATCCCAGTTCGAATCAGCAGGGAAGGGCGAGGACTTTTTTGGGGGACCAATGGGGAACATCAGTTGCTCTTGGAACGTTCAGGGAGCTTCCAGACCATGCAAGACTTAGGCGTTCAACCTCATCCTGTTGTAGGTGATTGGTGTGCAGTACAACAATATGACCATGACCGTGGTCTCATTGAAGCAGTTCTGCCGCGGATGCAAGTCTTTCACAAACCTGTAGTACATGAGCAGTATGGGATCCAAGGTGAGGCTCCAGTAGTTGTTGCCAATGTCAATACAGGTGCAATCGTCATGGATGTTCGATATGATTTCAATCTTCGAAGAGTTGAGAGGCTTGTGTCGCTCTTGCATGCCGATGGGATTCTACCCATCTTGGTTCTTACCAAGATGGATCTGCTTGATGATCCTGATAGCTATCGAATGCGTGCCGGCTCTCGGTTTCCAGATCTTCCTGTCTTTCTTGTCGACTCGCTTACGGGCATGGGTGTCGGCTCTTTGCTTGCATACGTAAGGCCATATGAAACGCTTATGCTTCTTGGTCTTAGTGGGGCAGGAAAGTCAACGCTTCTGAACAGCTTGAACAAGGTAACGATAGCCAAGACAGGGGAAGTGAGAAGTCAGGATGGAAGAGGAAGGCATACGACTACCAGCAGGCAATTGTACCTTCTTCCAAATGGAACCATTCTTATTGATACTCCTGGTCTGCGAGTTGTTGGCATGAATAGTGGCTCTTCAGAAGTGTGCGATGCTTTTTCCGATATTGCAGCATTGGCTTCATCCTGTCATTTTTCTGACTGCACACACACTGGGGAACCTGGATGTGGGGTGAATCAGGCTCTCCTGACAGGGGAGTTGGAACAAGATCGCTTCCTGAATTATCTGCAATTGCGTAATGAGGCTCAAAACTGGGAAGAAGTCATGAGAAGAAGAAAGCAGAAGGACAAAGCCATAGGTAGGCTGCAGTATATGTATCGAAAGGAAGACAGAGTATGAGTGAGTGTGATGATTTTATCTGTCTTCATTGTGGATATACTGTGTCGTCCCGGGCTTGGGGTACAAAACACCGCAATCATTGCCCTCACTGTCTATGGAGTCGTCATGTAGATATGAGACCAGGAGACAGGGCGTGTATATGCAAGGGAGCAATGGAGCCTATCGCCTTATGGCAGAAAACCGATGGAGAGCTCATGATAGTGCATAGGTGCAGGACTTGTGGGATGATTAAGGCAAACCGTTCTGCAGGGGATGATGATCATGATGCATTGCAGGTATTGCTTCCTCAAATCGTCATGTGTTCAACCACATCCTAAGAGGAAAGGTTTATAACGGCAGCATAGTGAGTTTCCTCCCTTCAGATAGCACTCAAGAAGGGAATTCAACTATGCTTTTTTTTGTACTAATTGGTGTTACAAGGAACCTGGGGTTGCGCTTTCCTTTTTACCCAAGTTGCCCTGGACGCGTTGTTTTGACTTTAGGAGGGAAGGTAGCGTCGAACTCATCGACAGCCTCATCGGATACTATGTACGCCTCAGGTTCCACAATCGTGCCGGGTGCATTGGCAAGGTATCCATCAGAGAGCTCGGTGATCATAAAGAAGGAGGCCTCTGCAGTACGAGGTAATCCTGGATAGAATACCTGCAAATCCGAACCACTTCTGAACCCAAAGCGATGATAATATTCAGGATTGCCGGTAAGTGCTACTGCACCATAGCCCAATGCCTTGGCTATCTGCATGGAATGCTCTATGAGAGCGCTTCCATAGCCCTGGTGCTGGAATTCCGGCAGAACACTGACAGGCCCGAGCATAAGAAGATCCTTGTATTCTCCACTGTCCATGTGTATGGTTGTCTTGCAGTACAAGATGTGAGCTATGATCTTCTTGTTGTTCTCAGCTTCCAACACTAGGCTCAGGTCAGGTACGAAAGCAGGATTCGACCGGAAATTATGCACAACCAGATGTTCTGTGCAACCTGGGCGGTATACATTCCAAAACGCTTCACGCGTAACATATTCCACTTCAGGGAAGTCATTGGTATTTTCCCTTCGGATTATCATAGGATGTTCTCCTAACCAAAACACGGCATACACAATAAAGACAGATGTTTATACATACACTAACCCTCTCGGTCATCGGCATTCGAGTCACTTTGTGGTGACAGGAATGCCGAGACGTGTACTATCAGTCATGAATGCTCTGGTACTTGTCAAAGTCAGCGAGCATCTTGGGATCAGGATGCTTCTCAAGCAGGCTGAAAACCACCATCAGAACTGATGCGATGATAAAGCCTGGAAGCAGTTCATAGACATCAAAGAGGCCCCCGGAAAGTTGCTTCCAGATCACCACGGTGAGACCGCCTCCAACCATAGCAGCAATGGCACCATTGCGCGTTGCCCTTCTCCAGAAGAGACTTGCTATGATTACAGGGCCAAAGGTTGCGCCGAAACCAGCCCAGGCATAACTGACAATATCGAAAATTGAACTGGAGGGATCCATGGCAAGGAATATGGCAATGACAGATATCACCAGGACGGTGATCCTGCTCACTGCTAGGGTCTCCTTCTCGGATGCATTCTTACGGAAAATAGCCTTGTACACATCCTTGCTGAAGGCAGATGAAGCGACCAGCAGCTGACTGTCCGAGGTACTCATGCTGGCCGCCAGGATGGCACAGAGGAATATTCCTGCAATGAAGGTCGGGAATATTTTCTGCATGCTGGCGATGAACACTGCCTCTGCCGCTCCCTGGCTCTCATAGACTATGGGAAGCAGGAAGGCTTTTCCTACTACTCCTATTGTCAAGGCGGCTGCCATGGCAATGGTCACCCAGACCATGGCAATCCTCCTGGAGGTCTTCACCTCCTTGTTGCTCCTGATGGACATGAATCGGATCAGGACATGGGGCATGCCAAAGTATCCAAGACCCCAGGACAGGGCGGAAAGGATGTCGATGATGCCGTATTCAGACCCTGGTTCAGCTATAAAGGGATTGACGAACTGCATGCCGAAGGAGGAGAGCTTGTCTATAGTGACAAGGGGGCCTCCAAGTGTCACCACTGCGATAACGGAGGTGAGGACCAAGGCTATGAACATCAGCGAGCCTTGGAAGAAGTCTGTCGCCACTACCGCAAGATACCCTCCCAGCAAGGTGTATCCCAGGATCACCGCAACTCCCAAGAAGAGGGCGAGGTAGTAGTTCATACCGAATACCGTATTGAAGAGTTTTGCACTTGCAAGGAAGCCGCTTGCCGTATAGACCACAAAGAATACCAGGATAAGGATTGAGCTTATGGTCTGCAGGACCTTTGTCTTGTCATGGAAGCGATTGGCAAAGAACTCCGGGATGGTGATGGAGTCTTTTGCATGGATGGTATACTTTCGCATGCGTTTGGCAATGAAGAGCCAGTTCAGGTAGGTGCCGACCAATAGCCCTGCCGCAGTCCAGAAGGCTTCTTGCAGGCCAGTGAAATATGCGACCCCAGGCAGACCCATCAGAAGCCAACCCGACATGTCAGAGGCTTCCGCACTGAGGGCGGTAAACCAAGGGCCGACTGAACGGCTGCCCAGAAAAAAATCACTGGTGCTGTGCGTTTTCTTGTAAGTGACAAATCCGATGCTCAACATGAGGCCTAGGTATAATGCAAAGGCCAGGGAGGTAATAAGCTGATAACTGTTCATGATAACTCTCTTATAGGAGGATTTGTTCTAGGGTACCTAGAACAAATCATGTTTGCAAGAGAATTTTTGCTGTAAATGAACAGTAACTGTATATTTATACAGAAAATTTACGGTACATATCGGATCAACTGCCACAACTGTTCGTATTTTGCCAGATCTTCGCCGACATCATCGAGGTTGTCGGAATTTCCCATATCTTCGGATGTGAAGAAAAAGGTATCGCTGTCCATGTGTTTTGCCGCTGCTGTATTGGTTGTAGGGGGGAAGCCGAACTCGTCAAGGAATGCTGCATGGTTTTTCGGGTCATGCATGAAGTTGATGAAGGCGTGTGCACCTTCACTGTTTGTCGCGCCGGTGGGGATGACCATGTTGTCGATGTACATCAGGCCTCCTTCTTCAGGGATGAAGAAGTCGATGTCCTTCCACTGCTTCTTGGGGATCTCAGCGAAGATGTTTTCCGGATAGCTGTGGGAGACCCAGAACTCGCCTTGGCTGAAGGCCTTGCCGAAGGATTCGGAGTCGAATTTCACCAAATTGGGTTTCCACTCCCCGATGATGAGATCCGCTGCTTCCTGTAGTTGCTGAGTATCTGTGGTATTTGCGTTGTATCCAAGGTGTTTCAAACCGGCCGCCATGACTTCACGCATGTCATCGAGCATGGACATCCTTCCTGCCATGCGCTTGTCTGCGAAGATGGACCAGTCGCGCGCGTAGTCAGCAGGTGCTTTCTCCTTGTTGACCGCTATTCCGCTCGATCCCATGAAGTAGGGCACCGAGTACTCCATCTCAGGGTCATAGGAAGCCTTGCTGCTGATTATCGGATTGACATATTTCAAGTTGGGTAGCTTGCTGTGATCGAGTTTCTGCACCTTGTCCAGCTTGATCATGATGGAGGTGTAGTCAGAGGAGGGAAAGATGATGTCATAGCCTTTGTTGCCTCCGGCCATGACTTTTGCAAACATCTCCTCATTGGAGGCAAAGTTGTCGATGATGACATCGATGCCTGTTTGCTTTTCGAATTTCCTGACCAGCGAGTCGGGGGTGTAATAGGTCCAGTTGTAGAGGTAGAGCTTTCCGCTCTGATCGGAGTTTTTTTGGCATCCTGTAAGGATAATGCTGGTGAAAGCCACAAGGCTGATGATGAGCTTGGAAAAGTTGTGCAAGACGCACCTCCTGAACGTGTTGTTGCCTCCGAACCTTAGCTGCTTGCAGCCACAGTCTTAAGAAATCGTCTGAATGTGAAGGCTATGACCATGGTCCCCAATATCATGACAAAGGTCAGGGCATTGATGACCGGTGATACGCCATAGCGGATCATGGAGTATACATAGAGGGGCAGGGTACCCGAACCGGGCCCAGATACAAAGAATGTGATGACAAAGTCCTCGAGGGACATGGTTATGCACATGAGAAATCCTGAAAGCACCCCCGGGATGATGGTGGGGATGATGACCTTGCGCAAGGTCTGGCTCTCATTGGCCCCGAGGTCGCGCGCCGCCTCGACAGTCGAATAGTCAAATTCGTCCAGACGGGCAGAGACCATCATGAAGACGAACGGGAGGTTGAAGGTCGTATGGGCGGCGAAGATGGTGAACATACCTAGTCGCACTTTGACTGCCGAGAAGAAGATGAGCATAGAGATACCGATGATGACCTCAGGCAGTACCATGGGCAGATAGCTTATGGTGGTGATGTAGTTCTTGCCTTTGAACCGGTACCACTTGATGCCGATGGCCGCAAGGGTGCCCAGAAAGGTTGCCGTGATGCTGCTGGTGAGGGCAATGATAAGGCTGTTTTTGAAGGCTGCCCATAAGGAGGGGCTTTCAAAGATCAGCTTCTTGTACCAGATCAGGGAGGCGTGGCTCCATTGCATCCCCTTGGAGTTGTTGAAGGAGAAGAAGACAACCACAAACAGGGGTACAAACAGAAATATGATGGTCAGGTAGAGCATAGAGTTCGAGAAGGTCAGCTTCCTTTGCTTGTTGTATTGGTGGTTGCTCATTTTGCCCCCTTGCGCGAGTGGTGCTTGCGTATGTTCTGCTCGAGGGACTGTTGGGTTGTCTTTTTTGCCTGTTGTTGTTCCCGTTTGCCGTTATAGAGCATCCAGAATACTCCGACGAGGGAGATAAGGGTAAGAACCATGGAGAAGGCGGAGGCCAAGGGCCAGTTACGCGTCTTGGATACCTGGTCGACAATGATGTTACCTATCATGGTCGAGTCCTTTCCACCGACGAGAAGCGGAACTGTATAGGCACCGAATATGGGGATGAAGGTAAAGATGAAGGCTGTGCTCAATCCGCTTTTAATGTTGGGAAACATCACTTTGACGATTGCCTCAAGCTTGGTTGCCCCGAGGTCGCGGGCAGCGTCAAGGAGGGCAAAGTCAAACTTGTCTATGGTGGTGAACAGGGGAAGGATGGCAAAGGGAAGGTACATGTAGATGAGGACCAGAACAACTGCCCCGTTGTTGTAGATGAGCTGCACCCCTTCGGTGAGGATCCCCATCTTGATCAGAAGTGAGTTGATGAAGCCCTCGGTCGAGAGAATCGATATCCATGCGTAGATGCGGATAAGTGAGTTTGTCCAGAAGGGTATGATGATGAGGAACAGCAAAAAGGTCTGGTATTTGCTCTTTGCCATGGCATATCCGCAAGGTATTGCTATGAGGATGCTCCCAACGGTTGCCACTATGCTGATCCACAGGGTGCGGATCACCACTTTTGCAAAGCTGGGGTTGAACATCTGCTTGTAGGCGTCGAGGGTAAACTCCCACTCGACCCCACCATAGAGGCCACGCTTGAGGAAACTGTAGAGGACTATGATGGCAAGGGGAATGGTGAAGAAGAGGGTAAACCAGATTCCCATCGGGAAAGCATAGGTTGTCCCCAGGATTTGTTCACGCTCTCTGGGTTTCAATACCTTTCTCATCGGTCTGTAACCTTTACAATATACCCGTCTGCAGCAGTCCAACTCACATAGACGGTGTCACGCCACTCTATCTCAGGCCCTTCGTCAATGAAGGCTGTATGCTGCTTGAATACCTTGATGATTGACTTAGCCTCGTTGTCCAGACGTATGTAGAACTTCGACTGGAAGCCTGAGTATACAGGTTCATCAACAACGCCTTTGTAGGAGTTGATATGCTTATGGGACGTCTTGGGGGGGGTGGAGGTAATCCTGACCTTTTCGGGCCTGACAGTGAAGTCCACCTCGGCCCCTATCTCCAATGGATCGTAGTCTGTCACCATGACGATCCCCCCGAGGGAGGGGACATCGACGCTTATCATATACTCGTCCTCAAAAGGCTCACAGGCGACGACCTTGCAGGGGAAGATGTTTGACTCACCGATGAATTGGGCGACAAATCGGGTAGCCGGAGCCTCATAGATCTCATAGGGGGTTCCGATCTGTAGGATCTTGCCTTTATTCATGACTGCTATGCGGTCAGAGACGGAGAGGGCTTCGCTCTGGTCATGGGTCACATATATAAAGGTGATGCCGACCTTGTCGTGGATCACATCAAGTTCGATAAGAAGGTTCTGTCTCAGTTTTGCATCGAGGGCCGAAAGCGGTTCGTCCAGCAGAAGTACCCTGGGTTCGTTGATAAGCGCCCTTGCAATAGCCACACGCTGTTTCTGCCCTCCGCTGAGCATGGAAGGTTTCTTGTCTATGTGCTCTTCAAGCTGAACCAGACGGACGTACTCGCGCACCTTGCGGTCGAGTTCGGTTTTTTCCACACGTCTGAGGCGTAAGGGGAATGCGACGTTTTCATAGACGGTAAGATGGGGAAAGAGGGCGTAGGTCTGGAATACTGTGTTTGATTGCCGCTTGTCCGGAGGCAGGGGCAAGATGTTTTTCCCATCGAACTCTACTGTTCCATTATCGGGATAGTCAAAACCTGCGATAATCCGGAGAAGTGTGGTTTTGCCACACCCTGACGGTCCCAAAAGGGAGAAGAATTCACCTTTCTCTATTGTAACACTCACATCATCGAGTGCCTTGAATGTTCCATACGCTCTGGAGACCTGTTCGACAGTAATTTCAACACCTTTCAATCTTTTCCATTCCCTCCGTTCGTTTCAGGCATAGATATCTCAGAGAAACCTGTTCTCTGAGCCTTCACGACATATTGCGACTATCGAATATTTACTGGTTAGTGTCAAGGGTTTTGCAAAGGGAAAAATCGATGAAATATAATTATAAACTATTTGCCAATAAAGGGTTAGATGTTTTGAAATACAAAATCAATAGATGGCCTTGCCCTATATTCGATTTTGTTCTACCCAATGGGATGCGTTGGGACAGGGGTAGGTAGGGTAATTAGTGTGACTAGGTTTACATTCGGGCTTTCTTGCAACGGCTGTCCACTCAAGTATCGTGAGCCTGCCTAAAGCTGGTTACGAAAAAAAGTAAGAGTAACGGCAGCACCGATTCCTCCCTATAGTGGCAAGAGTACATAAGTATTGCGCTCAAGATCTTCAATAGCGATCAGATAGGATCATTTTTAAGGTATGATCCCTCTCCCAAGGAACACCTCCTTACCATTTCCAAAAACAAGCCAGCAGTCTACAGTTCCAGAGATGACGGGGGACTCTCTTATCTTTTGTATAGCAGGCTGTTTCACGAGCAATGTATAAACCCAACTCATCCCCATTCACATATATGTGATAATGAGCATCTGCAGAGGGATGACTACTATAAGCAGTGCTGTCGTTACCATCCATCCGGCATTTGCAAGGTCTATGTCCAGATCATAAATGGAAGGGGGCACCAATGCAGTGAATCCGACTGGCATCGACGTAAGAATGAGGATTACCTTCAAGGGAATTCCATCGTCAATTTCTCCAAATCCCAGCAAGTAGGCAGTACCTGTTGCCACAAGCGGAACCAAGAGGAATTTGATGGCGGCGATTATAGAAGCTGGCATGAAATGGGCTGAAATCCTTCCAAATTTCATTGCCATACCTATCGAAACAAGCATTAACAGGCTGGATAGGGGAATGACGATCACGTTGATGCTACTGTACCATGAGGGCCTTGGTATTCCTGAGATGTTGAGGACACTTCCGATGAGGATGCTTGCCAGGGCGACCAGAACAAATGGATCAGATACAATTTTCAGGAACCTTCTCGTTTTCAGTCCCTGTTGCACTTGAGGGGAAAAGCTTTTTGCAATGGGAAACCAGATCGTATAATAGATGATAGACTCAAAGAGCCTGTACATGGGGACAAAAGCAAAGGCAGTCTCTCCCAAAAAGACAAATACCACAAGGGACCCTACTGACCCGACGTTGGTCATTGCACCACAGCAAAAGAAGGCTCCTGCCTGTTTTGGCCTCAGCGTAAGCATCTTGCCAACGGTGAATGCTGCAAATCCCCCCACAAGTATTGCAAGTACTCCAATGGCAGGCATGAGAACTATGCGTATAGTATCAAAAGAGAGTATCCAGATCGCCCCAACGGTGGCAATTGGGCTGAGACAAAGCAAAGCCACCCCTTGCAGGGCCTTACGTTGTTTGGCAAGTGACCTTTCGGCCTTGATTTTGCCGGCAAGGACAAGCCTTTGGATAAGGTATCCAATGGTCAGACCTACGGCAATAATTGATAGAGAGAACACTAGCTTCTGCATGGCAACCTCAAAACATTCATACGATTTCTGTGCACTTGTAACTATCGTCCGTTTACCTACAAAGTGACAGATGTGGCAAGGTAGGGTAGTCCTTCCCCCTGATTGTGTTGCAACCTTGATTTACCCACACAACTGGGTATACAAAACCAGAAGTACGAGCCACTCGCTTCCAGAACCAGAAATCTCAAGGGATAGTTTTGCTACTCTTCGGTCATGAGATTCCATTCCTCTATATTGAGAAAATGAGCATGAGTGTTATTCTGTGGTTATTGCACCAGTGGGACAATTCTCTTGTGCGTCCTTTGCGCTGTCTTCTGCATCGGAAGGAACAGGATCAGCAATAACTGTAGCTATCTGTGTTTCATCCATTTCAAAGACATCAGGACATAGTGTTACGCAAAGTTCACATCCAATACACTCGTCTCGATCAACATGAGCTTTCATAGATTCCCTCCTTACCCGATGGGCCTACTGTAGGGTACCACGTTTTATGCAAAAAGACTAATGGAGTTGTTGGATCTGTTTTTTTATACATTTGGAGCATATATGCCTTCTCTGATGCAACTAGAGAGTCCTTATGTGTAGGTGATACAAATGGCTCTATTTTTTTGCAAATAGGGGCAATGTGTGCTTCCCCTGGTATATGGATCTCGTACAACAACCCATAAAAAAACCACCATGAAACTCTTGCAAGCTGTTCTGGTGGTTATACTACGCCAAGTAGGAATCGAACCTACGACCTACTGCTTAGAAGGCAGTTGCTCTATCCAACTGAGCTATTGGCGCGTGTTGTAACGGTGAAACAGTATCCCAAATAAAGAAAAAGGTAAAGACGCTACAGGAATTTTATGCTTGACGAATGTAAGCATTTTAAGATGTTGGCAATACAGTTGTGCAAAATACCTTTGCAGGACTTGCCAGGTTAAGAGTTTATTGGTATAGTATGGGTAACCTAGTATTAAACTAGGATTTAAAACTTGGAGGTTTTATTATGTTTTCACAATATACATTACCCTATACTTTTGATGCTTTGGAACCACACATTGACAAACTTACCATGGAGACCCATTACACCAAACACCATGCAGGCTATACAAAAAACCTTAATGCAGCCATAGACAAGGATCCCTCCTTGGCAAAGAAGACCATCGAACAGATACTCGGGGACCTCGTCTCCATTGCTGATACGAATCTCCGCACGACCGTCCGCAACAATGGGGGAGGATACTACAATCATAACCTCTATTTCTCCACCATTTCTCCTGATGGAGCTAAGACTCCGAAAGGAAAGTTGGATGATCAGATCAAGAAGGATTTCGGTAGTCTCGATTCCCTCAAGGATGCGATGGGTAATGCGGCCTCTTCCCGTTTTGGATCAGGATGGGCATTCCTTTCAGTTGACAAGGATGGTAAGCTCACAGTTGCTTCGTACCCTAACCAGGACAATCCCCTGATGGACAATAAAGGCGTCACTCCAATCCTTGGTATAGATGTCTGGGAACATGCATATTATCTGAAGTATAAGAACCTCAGAGGTGATTATATTCAGGCTTTCTGGAATGTTGTTGACTGGGATGCAGTTGGGAATCTCTTCAACAAGCAGTAGTGTTTCATCTCCTTTTCATGTGTTTCCTGCCCTCTCTTCACCTCCTTTGAAGAGAGGGCTTTTTGGTGAGCAGACTGAGCAAAAGGTCTATACAATACAATGCTCACCATGAGGATTTGCCAGCGCAGAGCCTCTGCCAACTTGAATTACTCCTGTTGCAATAACCAAAGCAAGGATTGGTTGTTCTTGTTGCTTAGTTTCTTTTTCATAGGGGTATGTATGAGAGCTCCTGAGAAGGCAAATGAGTGTGCTGGCTCCCAGCTTTGTTCTCCGGTAGACAACAAAGCATACTATTCTCTGCAATCAAGGATTGCAATGTAGATATCCATGCTTTTTTGGACTCTGTTATACTACCAAAATTGTCATGGCTGTTGATACTAGCTACGGTATCATGGAGATGCATGATGCTCTCCTCTAGGGGAACCCATGGGTGTTCTGGTTGGAATTTGATTTTCTCTGGAAGTCCTCATGGTTCACTTTCTTTTGTTGTCAGGAATCTCCCAAGTGGTCTATTCGTCAATAAAAGGCTCGAAAATAACAGAATCCTTAACAAAATAGCTGAAACGTCGTGGTTGTTAACCATGATAGCACGTGGTAGCCTTTTTACAAGACAGGGAGGGGCCATGCGGATATACCATTCTCTTACGCTTTTGTTGCTCAGTATTGCCATTCTTCCTCTGTTCGCATCTGGCGTATATGAAGACCGTGAATTTCCAGTGAAAAACCAGCGAACCCTCACCGTGTATAGCCCACATGAATCCCAGCCTTTGTATGCCGCAGTAAAGGAATTTCAGGAAATCACTGGAATTTCCATGAATGTTGTCTCCTCCGGTACCGGAGAGCTGCTTGAACGCATCAGACGGGAACATGAGGAAGGGAACCCACTCTGTGATGTATTCTGGGGAGGAGGAGCTGAGTCAATTGCAGCAAATGCAGATCTCTTCGAACCCTTTTCCTCTGTCTATGACGAATGGATACCCAAAGAAAGTAAGGATCCCAACTTTCTCTGGGTTGGAGAATCACCTGCTCCGGTAGTGATTATCTACAACACGATTCTAGTTTCGCCGGAAGATGTTCCTACTACATGGTCTGACTTGCTTCTCCCCAAGTGGAGAGGAAGGATTGCTTGTGCCAAACCCAGCAAGTCCGGTTCCGCCTATACCTTGCTCTGTACCATGTTGACCGCTTATGGTGGGGAAGACGGAGGAGGGTGGCCCTTTATCAGCAAATTCGTAGCGAATCTCGGTGGGAAGCTACTGGATAACTCAGCGGACACCTATCGTCTGGTTGCTGATGGGACTTTCTCTATCGGTCTCAGTCAGGAAAAATCTGCGCAGACCTATATCCAAAGCGGGGCACCTCTGGGCATCTCCTATCCACGAGAAGGAACCAGTGCAGTACCTGATGCAATAGCTCTCGTCAAAGGGTGCAACAATCGAGAGCTCGCCCTCCAATTTGTACATTTTCTTCTGGGTCAGGATAACCAGAATATGATGGCGACCTTGTATAACCGCAGGCCTGTGCGCACAGATTTGCTGCCACCGAAAGGCTTGCCCCCCATGAGTTCCATCAAGCTGGTTGCCTATGACTTGGATTGGGCGGCAGGCAGCAAACAGGAGATCCTTCTCACTTGGAATACCATTGCCTTTGGGCACGAGTAGCGCTGAGTTCAAACCATAAGACAGAGAAAACGTAAGTAATTTCAGTAGATATAGCTGCAATAGTTTTGTTGCGGCTAGACACCAATAAGGAGGTCTTTCATGAAGAAAGCCATGGTAGTAGTTTGTTTGATTATCGGGATCAGTAGCCTTGCTTTTGCCAAAGGGCAAAGGAAGAGTCGCTGAGCACTGCGAAAGGATCTGTGACAGTATACTCGCCCCACGAATCAGGGCCATTGAACGCAGGGGTAAAAGCATTCCAGGATGCGACTGGGATAACAGTGGATGTGGTTGCCGCCGGTTCGGGGGAATTGCTAAAAAGGATTGAGGCGGAAAATGCAAATCCCCTTTGTGATGTGTTCTGGGGAGGTGGGGCTGAGTCTGCAGCTGCATTTGCAAAGTTCTTTGAGCCTTTCGTATCCTCTTCTGATGCAAACATCCCCTCAGCAAGCAAGGCTACAGATAAAACATGGATTGGAGAATCTCCGGTTCCTGTGGTGATCATGTACAACAAGGACCTTGTCAGCGAAGATGAGGCTCCAAAAGGCTGGGCCGATCTTCTGGATCCCAAGTGGAAAGGGAAAATAGCGTTTGCCGACCCTGCAAAATCGGGTTCTGCCTATACGTTGTTGTGCACCATGATAAGTGCCTTTGGAAAAGAAGATGGAAAAGGTTGGGACTTTATTGCAAAATTGGTTGCCAATCTCGATGGAAAAATCCAGGGCAGCTCATCCAACTCCTATAAACTGGTTGCTGATGGAGAGTACTACCTTGGTCTGACCCAGGAAAAATCAGTGCAGACGTATCTTTTGGCCGGTGCCAACGTCGGCATGGTCTATGCCAAGGAAGGAACTTCAGCTGTCCCTGATTCCATTGCCATTGTCAAAGGCGCGAAAAATCCTGAGAACGCAAAGACCTTTGTCAACTTCATGCTCGGCAAGGAAAACCAGTCTATAATGCGGGACGATTTCAATCGCCGTCCTGTCCGTGATGATTTGGCTCCTCCCATAGGCCTTCCTCCCATGTCCGAAATAAAGCTTGTGAACTATGATTTTGCCTGGGCTTCGTTGAACAAAGCGGAAATAATCACCAAGTGGAAGAATATTGTAGTCGGTCGATAAAGACTCGGTAGCTGGGATGCCCTTAGGTGGCCTAGCAGTACATCAAGAGAAGTTCGTAGGGGCTCTCCTTTGAGAAGCCCCTACCACTTTACAAGGAAGGACCAGATGAGTCATGCAGTAAACATACAAAAAGCAGTGAAGAGATATGGAAATTTTGTTGCGGTGAACGCAGTGGACATTTCCATCAAACCGGGAGAGTTCTTCACCCTCCTCGGCCCGTCAGGATGTGGAAAGACAACCTTGTTGCGGATGATAGCTGGCTTCAATTCCATAGATGGTGGAGAAATATATTTTGACAATTCAGTCATCAATCATGTGGAAGCCCATAAGAGGGACATTGGCATGGTATTCCAGAATTACGCCATTTTCCCCCATATGAATGTTTCAGAAAATGTGGCTTATGGTCTTAAGGCACGAAAAGTAGATTCAGAGCGCATATTACAGAAAGTCGAGAAGGCTTTGGAACAAGTGCAAATACAGGCTCTCGCTTCCCGAAAACCCTCAGAACTATCAGGTGGACAACAACAAAGGGTGGCATTGGCACGTGCAATCGTGATAGAACCTGGGGTGCTTCTTATGGATGAGCCCTTGTCGAATCTTGACGCCAAACTCCGGGTACAGATGCGCACGGTTATAAAGAAACTGCAAAGGAAACTTGGCATCACCACCATCTATGTCACCCACGACCAGGAGGAAGCCCTTGCTATCAGCGACCGGATAGCTGTCATGAAGGATGGTTCCATCATACAGGTCGGTACCCCATTGGAGATCTACAAGAAACCTTCAGATCCCTTTGTCGCCGGATTTATAGGGACATCCAATTTCCTGGATGCGACGGTAGACACTAGCTCATCAGAAAACACGACTGTGGAAAAGACCTACACATGTAATCTTCCTTTGGTAAAGGATTTTGCAGGTGATGTGCTTGTCTCCATCCGTCCCGAGCATTTTTTCTTTTCTGATGCTGGGCTTCGTGGAACCATTGTCCTTTCTACCTTCCTCGGTGATTTTATCAACTATGAAATCAAATTGGAAAATGGCCGGACCATAGAGCTGAATGAATATACCAAAGATATGGACGATCTTCGCGAAAATGACAGTGAAGTGCATGTATCTTTTCTCTGCAACAAGGTGAGTGTATTTGATGCACATACGAAGGAGGTGCTCACATGATAGCTGTGCACCCATTTGTGAAACGATTTTTTGAGTTTTGGAACCTGGCACGGTTTGTAATCTTTCTTGCTATTCTCCTGTTTCTCGTATTTCCCTTCTCCTCTCTGATAATCCAAAGCTTCTTCACCCCAAAAAGCAGCGGCCTTACTTTGGTGAATTATAGGGACTTCTTCTCCCTGCCTTACTACTATACGACCTTGCAAAGAAGCCTTTCCGTAGCATTTACGACAATGCTTACCACCTTGGCAATAGGAATACCTGTTTCCTATCTTATGACACGCTATAACATCCTAGGTAAGAAGATCCTCCATGTGATGATCATCATGTCCCTGATGTCACCCCCATTCATTGGGGCCTATTCCTGGATTGTGCTCTTCGGTCGTGCAGGTTTTGTCACAAAGATATTCAAAAGTATGGGGATCATCACACCCACAATCTATGGCAGGGGTGGGATCATTATCATATTTACCCTAATGATGTTTCCTTACATCTATTTGTATGTTTCGGGGGCTATGTCCAGTATAGACAGGTCTCTTGAAGAGGCTGCAGAGAACTTGGGATCGCCCAAACTTAGACGTCTGATGACCATAACCCTGCCAGTGGTGTTCCCATCCATCGCAGCAGGAGCAATCATTGTCTTTATGACTGCATTAGCCGATTTTGGTACCCCTATGTTGATCGGGGAGGGGTATAAGGTTCTTCCTGTACTCATATATGAGGAATATATGTCAGAAATGGGAGGCAATGCCAACTTGGCAAGTGCCCTGAGCGTCGTCATCGTCTGCTGTTCTATAATCGTATTGCTGACCCAACGTTGGCTTGTGGCCAAGAAAAACTACACGATGACAGCAATGAGGCCTCCTGTAGTCGTAAAGCTCAAGGGCTTCAAACGGTTTCTGGCCTCCTTTCCTGTCTACCTCATAGCAGGTTTTGCTATCCTTCCACAGATAGTCGTGCTCATAACCTCTTTCATCAAAACCCGGGGCCCGATTTTTGTAGGGGGATTCAGCCTTGACAGTTACAGGAACATCCTTTACCGCCTGTCCAAGCCAATTTCAAATACCTATGTGTACTCAGTCATCTCTATTGTGTTCATTGTGATAGTGGGCATGCTCATTGCCTATCTTATAGTGAGAAAGAAGGGAAAGACCGCCGTAGCCCTTGATATCCTGGTTATGTTTCCGTATGTAATACCCGGTTCGGTTTTGGGAATCAGCCTGCTGGTCGCTTTCAATAATCCGCCACTGC
This sequence comes from Sphaerochaeta sp., assembly GCA_048264225.1. Taxonomy (GTDB): domain Bacteria; phylum Spirochaetota; class Spirochaetia; order Sphaerochaetales; family Sphaerochaetaceae; genus Sphaerochaeta. The sequence goes on along the minus strand of JBLXDK010000015.1, from coordinate 21,989 downwards.
TGCTCACAGGTACTCCCATGATCCTCATAGTATCCTATGTCATTCGGAAATTACCGTTTACCGTTCGTTCCTGCAGCGCCTTTCTGCATCAGATGGATCCGGTGATAGAAGAAGCTTCAATCAGCCTAGGGGTTTCACCGATGAGAACATTTTGGAAGATTACGGTGAGGGTTATGGCCCCTGGCGTTATTTCTGGTGCAATTCTCAGCTGGATAACCTGTATCAATGAGTTGAGTTCCAGTATCATGCTCTATACAGGAAAGACGGCAACAATAGCCGTCGCCATCTATACGGAAGTGGTTCGAAATAGTTTTGGCACTGCAGCAGCCCTGGCTTCCATATTATCTGTCTCAACAGCAATATCACTTCTGATCTTTATGAAGGTCAGTCATGGGAAAGTCTCAATTGTATGATAGGATTGGTGATATGCTAATCTGAGGGTAGGGAAAATACTGTGCGTAGAGGATTCTTCTTCCGATTGTTGTATAGTTTCATGATGGTGAGCATCGTCCCGGTCATAGTGCTGGGGGTGTTCACTATGTTCATCTCCATGAAAGTCTCAATGAATCAGTTGGAGAAGCAGGTGAAAAGTACATCCCTACGCTCAGGTGATACCATCAGCGAGCTTTTTTCAGATTTTGGTGAACGTCTTGAGCTTTTTTGTGAAGACAGGGCACTGGTTGAGATATTGAAAAGTTCAGACTCTTCTGAATCTGCGAAACAGGACATCTACCAGAAGATGTATATCCTGCTTGTGGGGTATGCCTCCGAGTTTGGCATGCATGTGGTTTCCCGTGATGGTGCGTTGTCGGTCTCCCACCGTTTTCAGTCTCCTCTCTATGAAGCTGCAATGTTTTCCCAATGGGGGTTGCTCCGAGCCGTTGCAAACCAGGAGAAGTATGTTGTGTACCCTAATCGGTATCTCACCTCAGAAGGGGTGGAAATTGCCGTTTCCTTAGGGTGTGCGGTCAGAGACCCTCGGACAAGGGAGGTGCTGGGATATGCCCTGTTGGACATTCCGTTCCAGAGCATCGAAAAGGTGCTCAGTAAAGTGGCCACAGATCTACCCGTATTATATGCGCTGTTGGACACACAGCAATTTCTGGTATATGACAATCTGGGGATAGGGGAGGGTTCCCCGTTTGTCAGGGAATCGTATCGTGCGAAGATCGCTCCTCCTGCAGAGGAGGAGAGTTATCTGCAACGTTTCAAGGGTGAACGATTTCTTCTGGCAAGCGGACAAATCCCTCCCTACGGTCTGCAGATCCTGTCAGCTGTCCCCGTAGGTCTGGTTTTCCGTAACCTGACCTACATTGGATTTGTTACCCTGATCCTCGCAGTGCTCGCCTTGATCCTCTGCTTGATTTTCTCCTGGATGGTTGCTAAAAGTATCAGCACCCCTGTTCTGGAAATTGTTCGCGTAATGGCACGTGTTGAACAAGGGGATATGCAGATACGCTCCAACATAAAAAGTCGTGATGAGATCGGTTTGCTTTCCCGCGGCCTGAACAGAATGATTTGGAAGCTTGACAGGCTTTTTCGCCTGGACCTGGAAAAGCAAGACCGTTTGCGACTAGCCGAAATTAAACATCTCCAAGCACAGATCAATCCTCATTTTCTCTACAATACCTTGGACAGTATTCGCTATCTCTCCAAGCTCAACATGAATAAGGAGATCAATCTTATTGTTTCCCGGTTAGGGATCTTACTTAAGAGCAGCATGGCTAACAATGGTGATATTGAGACAGTTGATGAGACGATGCAGGTCATTGTCAGTTACTTAGCCATCCAACAGGTAATCTATCCGGACAAGTTTGATTTTTCCCTCGATATACCAGAAGAGCTTCATAAGGTTCTCTTGCCCAAACTCATCATCCAGCCAATCGTGGAAAACGCAATCTTTCATGGAATGGGTGCCATTGCCAGGAAATGTTTGCTGCAGATCAGAGCAAGAGAGGAGAACAATACCTGCATCATCGAAATCATTGATGATGGTGCAGGTATGGAGGACAGTGTTTTGTCCAGACTATTGGAACCGGAAGGGGAAAATACACAATCCAAGGGCATCGGTGTCAATAATGTCCATCGGAGAATACAACTGTACTATGGGGCTGAATACGGGTTGGAGATCAAGAGCCAAGTCGGAGTGGGCACTGTTGTCAGTATATCGGTTCCCCTTGTCTATGAAACCCAATGGTTTCGTAACAAAGACAGGGATAGGGAGGCGCCATGTATCGAGTAGTAGTTGTGGAGGATTCCTTACTGCTGAGAAAGGGGATCATCTTTACCACAGACTGGAATGCCTTACACTGTGAAGTGGTGGGTGAAGCTGAGAATGGTCTGGAGGGGCTCAGGATCATTTTGGAGTTGCGTCCGGATATCGTCATCACAGATATACGGATGCCTGGTTTGGATGGTATCCAGATGATCGAGAGGCTCCAGAACCAATGTGACGCATTGTTCATAATCTTGACTGCCTACAATAGTTTCGAATATGCCCGAAAGGCGTTACGGTATGGGGTGGTGGAATATATTTCAAAGCCATTGGATGAACAGGAGTTCCAAACGCTACTCGTGAGAACTTGTGCCCAAGTAGCTCAACGAAAAGAGTACGAAAAGGTCAAAGTGCAGATGGCAAAAATGGATGACAGCCGCATCATGCTATTCCAGGAGTATCTCCGCGGTGGTAAATCCGGTCTTCCTCATCACTGAAATCCTATAAAAATTCAACAGACGAATCCGGTTTTTTTTCATCACATCTAAATTCAAAAACAAATACTAGGAGCTCGTCACTTGAATAAAGATGATGAGATTAAACCAAGGGATGGAAGAATTTCTCCTTATAGCTTTCTTTGACCTCCTCTAATCTTATTCTTTTCCTTGTCGTGTGTGATAGCTCAATAAAATGGCACTACCACTCTAGGAGCAATAATCGGAGGAACACTGCTGCAGGGTAAACTGAACTGGCTCAAGGCTACCTTCTTTGACTGATCACTGAGCTATCCTAAGTCTCTCTGAATGAATGGGAGATATTCCAATACTTGAAAATGATGAGGAATTACCGGATTTGGCTGATGAAAAATTTCCGTATTCTGGTGATGAATCTAGCCTGATTTACCACCGCGGTGATCAAAGCGTGCAGAAGAGCCATGTTTCCCGAGCTGTACATTTTATCGAATCCAATTTTTCCGATGATATTGGTGTTCAGGAGATTTCCAGGGATTTGCAGATGAGCGAAAGCTACCTGAGTCGTCTGTTTAAGGATGAAACTGGGTATACTATTGGCGATTATCTGTTGAACTATAGGATTAAGCAGGCTTGCCTGCTCTTGGATGATAGTTCAGCAAAAATCTATGAGGTAGCGAATCAGGTAGGCTTTCGGGATCAAAGGTATTTCAGTGTGCTTTTCAAAAAGATCGTAGGCATTACTCCCCGTGAATTTCAGAATAAACTGAACTGAAGGGCCAAAACACTGATCTGCTACGTCAGAAAGGGTAAAGAGATGCAATATGATGAAAATAACATCGAGAGGATCCCAGGGTAACCGGAACCAAGCTGAAAATATATATGTCAACCCTATCCAGACAAACGATGCTGAATGCTAAGAGGCTCGTCTGGATAGGTAAGTCATGCCGAACAGTACCAGGTGAATGCTGAGGAACAAAACTGAATTAGGAATATACAAACTGTCCTAACATGTAATGATTATAACGGTATTATCCAAAAAGTTAACGGAACAATGCAATGACATACCCCCTACCTGTCTTGCACAAGTTTCATTTACTTGGTACTATTGATATATAGAAAATAGAACTTAAAAAGGAGCATACCATGAACAACAAAGATAATACTAAAAGAGAAAGCATAGAGTTTCTGATTAAGGATACCGACATGTTCCTTGATTCAGATTATGATAGACTATCATCACATATAGAGGGACACCGCTACTTTCTGGGAAAAGATTTGAAGATTAATATTTCCTGGGATGAGGCAACCTTTTCATGGATGAGCAATATATACCAGCCGATCAGCCAGGTCATGGAAAACTGGACAACTCAGATGAGTTTCCCCGGAAGACGAAGAGCCGATGTGTTCTTTGAAATCTGTGACCACCTCTACTACCTGAGTCTGGAGAAAGGCAGGGAAGTGAACGTCTACGAAGCTGTCCTCAGCTATGATGCCAATTTTGGAAAGGCGCTCGGTCGCTTTATGGCAAAGATTCTCTCTTCCAAAAGCGTCGCATAACAGGCAGGACGTAGTCTGATACATATATAGGAAGACGACCCACACGGGTCGTCTTCTGCCGTTGTGGATAGCTCTATAAAGATCAGCACCACCGTACCTTGCAAGATTTGACTTGTATAGAGGCATAAGAGATTCTTTACAGTATTCATACCTTTGATGCTACAATAAGCCAATATTCACAAGTGAGGTTGCACAATGATCAGGGATTATTATGGCAGGTACATCAAGGATGTCCTGAAGTTGAGGGAGAGTACCGTTAATCACTACCTGGGTGCTATTAGTGCGCTAAATCGCATATTGCGTGACAATCAGTATCCGATTTTTGACCTCTATCATGTTTCCACCAAAGAGAACCTTGAGGACATAGAATTGTTTCTCGATCAGAATGAGGAGTATAGGGGTCTCAACTATCGGGGCAACAACATGTATAGCGCAGCTTTGCATAACCTTATGAAATTTGCATCAGCACAAATGTTTCAGGGCTCTGAAATATTTGAAAGCCTTGACCTTCCTGTTGAAGTTGCTGAACCGACACTAACATTGGTATCTACGGATAAGCGTAGGTCAATCATTAAGGATCAGGTTATTCATGCCTCACGTTTTTCCTGTGAATGCGACCTTGCTCATACATCCTTTACCTCCAAGGCCACCTTACGCAGATATGTTGAAGGCCATCATCTGATCCCATTACAGCGGCAGGCACTTTTCCCCTATAGTCTTGATGTATATGCGAACGTTGTCAGCCTATGTCCCAATTGCCATAGGTTGCTTCACTTGGCTATCAAGGCTGAGAAGAAATATTATCTGGATAAGCTGTTTGAGAGTCGCAAGGTTCGTCTGGTTTCAAGCGGCATTGATATCAGCCATAAGGAGTTCTTGAGGCTTACGCTCTAAAGACCAGGAAGCACTAGCTTGAGGTGCTGGTGGGAGTGAATAACAAAAAAAAAGGCAATCTGTTTGTTTCCAAACACATTGCCTTTTCCTATCTTCTGGTGAAGCTTGTAAATATCGGAGCGAAAGGACTCGAACCTTCGATTTCCTGCTCCCAAAGCAGGCGCCTTAGCCACTAGGCAACGCTCCGAAACCATGGTGAGTATACGCACTTGAGCTTGATAGCGTCAAGGGGTAGTATAAAACAATGTTAAAAATCCAACAAAGGGCAGAAAAGGTCTATGCAATCCTAGATGAACTGCTGCCTCCCCATATCCAATTCCTTGAACAACGTGACCCCTTTCGGTTCATGATAAGTGTCATCCTGTCGGCTCAGACCACTGACAGGATCGTCAACATAGTGACAGAGCCGCTGTTTGAACGCTTCCCCACCGTAGAGGCGCTTGCCTCTGCCCCCCTATCTGAGGTGGAGCAGATCATATTCCCTACAGGCTTCTACCGCATGAAGGCTAAGAACATCACTTCGTGTGCAAAGGCTCTGGTAGGCAAGGAAATCCCCTCCACCATGGAGGATTTGATCAGACTCCCTGGTGTGGGGCGAAAGACAGCCAGCTGTGTGCTTGGGGATATCTATGGTAAGCCTGCTATCATAGTCGATACTCATTTTGGGCGGGTTGTCCAGCGCCTCGGGCTCGTCGACACCAAGGACCCGGAAAAGATTGAGAGACAAGTTTCAGTGTTGCTGGATGAGTCCAAGCACTACCGGTTTTCGATGACGGCAAACATGTTCGGCAGAACCGTCTGTCATGCAAAGAAACCTGGGTGTAAGGAGTGTCCGCTCAGATTCCTCTGTCCTTCTGCAGACGCTTTTCTGTAAGCGTCCTCCAACGGGTGATTCCACCTTCTTCCTGTATCTCCACCAGGGCGAGGCGAAGGTTCTTCAGAGCAGGTATTGTCGCTTCACAGTCCATGTCCACCTCACCAAGGTAGATGCCGCTGAATGGATGGTTCACTCCCAGTTCGCCCCTGATCTTATCGAGTTCTTTTTCTTCTACTGGAAAGAAAAGGGTATTGCAACAGTATACTGTTGTCCCTTGTACTGTCAAAGGTAGGGGAGGGCATGTTACATCCTTGGTAAGGGTGCTGTCCTCCGTTTCCCCAAGGAGGATACAGCTCTCCTGGGCTCTGAAGGAGCTATGGCCGCTCCTGCAGAAGAGAACCCTTCGGATCTCCTGTATCGTTAGCCTGACATGTTGAGGAAGCAACAGTGCATAATAGATTGACATAATGTGAGCATACTGAGAAACTTGAGCCTCTTCAAGGTTGAAAAGTCAAAAAGATAGGTTCTTTGTCTTTACACAAATGGCATTATCTGGTAATTTGGCTAAGGTTGAAGTCCTAATCGCAATAACCTTGCAATTATGCTCACGGGCAAGGCTTTGCTCGTGCAAGGGTAGCCATGACTTTGACAGGCCCCATTTCGGCCAACGAATGAATTTATTTGGATAAGGTGGATATAGCTATGGCTCGTAGATGTGAGATTTGCGGAAAAGGAACGATTGCAGGAAATAGTGTTCCAAGAAAAGGTCAGGCCAAGAAGAAAGGCGGCGTAGGCCAACACATTGGCGTAACCACAAAACGCACATTCCGCCCCAATCTTGTGACAGTCAAGACTTTGATCAAGGGTACACCTCGCACTATCAAGATCTGTACTCGTTGCCTTAGGAGCGGAAAGGTCGAGAAGATCGTATAACTCGCAGAGTATACGAACCTCGAAAATAAAGGGCCCTGAGGGGCTCTTTTTTCGTATTTGCTCGATAGAATTTCCTGCCCTGAAAAACTGAACAGGGGAAGTAGGGTAGAAACGCTTCTGCTCAATGCCAAATGTAGTAGTTTTTTTTACGCTTCTCCGATAAGGTAGACGCTATGGGAGGGCCTTTATGGTGAATAGCATCAGAATACACGCAGTTGAAGGATCAAATCTGGTCTCAGAGAGTGGTTGCAAAAAGCTTGTGAAGATCTTTCAAACCCAGAAAGAGACCCATCAGGTATTTGTCATCGCCCCTTTAAGGGATACCTCCTTGGAGCTGGGGACGCTTCTCTCCCATGCCCAACTTCACGATGAAAGGCTCTGGTCGGAACTGGAGAAAAGTTTCTCCCTCTGGACAGAGCTTACCGAGAGCCTTCTCTCCCCCCTTGCCGGACAAAAGGTGCTCCAGCGTATTAAGCAGGGGTTTTCCGATATGGAGGACCTGTTGCGTGCCATCTGGCTGGTAGAGGATATCTCCCTAGGTTCTGAGCAGTATATCGACAAGGTGCTTGGCTCCTGGGTAGCTGATATTTGCTGCCATGTTTTCGCTTCATCCTCCATTACTACAGACCTGATGGAATTCTCTTCTGCGATGCAACTGACAGATATTACTCCTCAGGCGTTGTTTGTGTATGGGAAATTGCCCCAGGCCGAGAAGAGTGACCCACATGAAGGCGTCAGCGAATATGCTGCCGCCCTCCTTGGCTCACGGTTTGGTTCTTGCGGGGTCACCTTCTGGAATACCCTCTCCCTACTCAGGAATGCTGACATTAGTGAAGTTCCCTCCTCCCTGGTGATACCTTCCCTTTCCTATTCCGAAGCAACAGAGCTCTCCTTCTTTGGGGCTCCCATTGTGCATCCTCAGGCACTATTGCCTGCAATGAATGCAGCCATTGACGTGCAGCTCCGATGGTGGGGGGACATACACGCAAAGGGCAGCATAATTTCCAACAATGGGGCAAATGGCTCATCGAATAAGGTGAAGGGATTCAGCACCATTCGGGATATCGCCCTCATCAATGTGGAAGGCGCTGGCATGAGCGGGGTCGTCGGCATTGCCGGGCGCCTCTTCAGTGCAATGCGCAAGGCATCCATTTCAGTCATCCTCATCAGCCAGGCCTCGAGTGAGTACTCCATCTGTTTTGCAGTGCCCGAGTCTCAGAAGGAGCTAGCCTGCATAACTGCAAGGGAAGCCTTTGCACACGAGTTGCATGATCGTCTGATCCACAGCATCGAGGCGGAAGGCGAGTGTGCCATCCTAGCAGCTGTAGGCGAGCAGATGACAGGCCAGGCTGGGGTGGCCGGGAAGTTCTTCTCCTCCCTTGGTAAGGCAGGGGTCAATGTCATCGCCATCGCACAGGGATCCAGCGAGACCAATATCAGTGCAGTCATCAAGGGCAATGATTGCAAGAAAGCCTTACGAGCCTTGCATGCCCGGTTTTTCCTCTCTAAGCAGGCACTTTCCGTTGGTATATTCGGGCCGGGAAGCATAGGGGGTACCCTGCTCGACCAGATAGCCAGTGAGACTGTCAGGCTCAAGGAGCAGTTCGGCCTCGACATCCATATTCGTGGTATAGCAAACTCCACCTCCATGGTTCTGCACCAGGATGGAATTGACCTTTCCAACTGGAGGGAAAACCTTGCCTCCGATGCCGTCCCTCTTGATATCAAGAAGTTTGCCAAGCACATAGGTGCGACCTACTTTCCCCACTCCTTGATAGTTGACTGCACCACCAGCAGGATTCTGGCACAGGAGTATGTCACCTGGCTTGAACAGGGTATTCATGTGATAACGCCGAACAAGAAAGCGGGGACCGAGCCCTATGCCTATTACCAGTCCTTGTTTGAGACGTGCTTGCGTACAGGCCGACGCTTTCTCTATGAAACCACTGTAGGGGCAGGCTTGCCTGTCATCTGCACCCTGAAGGATCTTGTGCAGACAGGGGATAGGATTCACCGTATTGAGGGTATCGTAAGTGGAACCCTTGCCTGGCTTTTCAACCAGTATGACGCTTCAGTGCCTTTCAGTGCCCTGGTTCGTGAGGCTAAGGAGATGGGCTATACAGAACCGGACCCCCGTGATGACCTCTCTGGCATGGATGTCGGTCGAAAGACTGTCATCCTTGCCCGGGAGCTTGGCTACGAGATTGAAGTGGAGGACATTCCCATCCAGAGTCTGGTCCCTGCACATCTGCAAGACCTGCCTCTGCAAGCCTTTCTCGAAAGGCTTGAAGAGATGGACGAGCCTATCAAAAACCTGTATACCCAAGCCCGAGAAAAAGGGGAGAAGCTCAGGTATGTGGGAGTCGTGGACAAGGATGGCAACTGCAGTGCATCACTACAAAGCTTCCCCCTGACTCATGCATTTGCCCAGGCTACCGGCACAGACAACGTCATCTGCTTTACCACAGACCGCTATTTGGACCAACCCTTGGTCATCAAGGGCCCGGGGGCTGGCCGCGCTGTCACCGCCGGTGGTGTATTCTCTGATATCTTGCGACTGGCTGCCTACCTTGGAGCCAGAATTTAGGAGGTTCCCATGAAGTTTGTCTCAACAAGAAACGCATCAGTCAAAGTCTCTGCAAGCGAAGCTATATTGCAGGGGCTTGCCCCTGATGGCGGACTGTATGTCCCAGAAGTCTTTCCTTCGCTGGCCCTCATCAACATCCATGAGATATCCTCCTACCCTGAACTGGCTTTTGAGGTACTTAGCCCTTTCTTTGAGGACGATGTCCTCAAGGATGACCTTGCAGAGATGTGCATCGATGCCTTCAACTTCCCCGTACCCCTAGTTAAGTTGCATGACAAGCAGATGATCCTTGAACTATTTCACGGACCTACAGCAGCATTTAAGGACTTTGGTGCACGTTTTCTGGCCTCTGCCATGGAAAAACTACTCCAAAAGAACCCGAGGAAACTCACCATCCTGGTCGCTACCAGTGGCGACACCGGAGGGGCTGTTGCCTCTGCCTTTGCCGGACGCAAGGGCATTGAAGTGAAGGTCCTGTTTCCTAAGGGGCGGGTAAGCAAGCGCCAGCAACAGCAGCTGACCTGTTGGGGTGGCAATATCAAGGCGTATGAAGTCGACGGGACTTTTGATGACTGTCAGAAGATGGTCAAGGACGCCTTCATGGATACCAAGCTTTCCCAACAGTGGGGCCTCAGCAGTGCCAACAGCATCAACCTGGGACGCCTGCTTCCCCAGAGCGTCTACTATGTCTATGCTTCCTATCTGTACAAAGGTGCATATGGTGCAAAGCCGACCTTCATCATTCCCAGCGGAAATGTAGGCAACAGCTGCGGAGCCTACTGGGCCTTCAGAATGGGAGCCCCCATCGACAGGATCGCCCTGGCAGTCAATGCAAACAAGACCATCCCCGACTACATCAAGGAAGGGGAATACAAACCAAGGCAGAGTATAGCAACACTTGCCAATGCCATGGATGTGGGTGCCCCTAGCAATATGGAGAGGCTCTTCAACCTCTTCGAGGATATCGGAACCTTCCGAAAGATGGTCAGCGCCACATCAGTACGTGACCAAGAAATAAAAGAGACCATCAAAGAGGTCTACGAAGAGACCGGCTATGTGATATGCCCCCACACTGCTACTGCAGAGAGGGTAAGGCGGGATCTTCCCGTCCAGGATAACACCATTGTGGTATCAACGGCTCATCCAGCCAAGTTTGAGGCAGTGGTGGAGCCACTGATAGGGGCTCCTGTTCCTGTCCCTGAGGGCCTTGCCTCCCTGCTTGTCAAGAAAAGCGAGTACAAGAGTGTGGGGTGCGACTATAGGCAGCTGTTTGCTGAGGAAAAATAGCAATGCAGAGATTGTGCAGTAAAGGCTGGTAGGAAATACCCTCAGCCTTTACTGTTTTGAATCCTTTTAGCCTGTATGCATGAAACCAATCTGCCCATGAGGCTGATGATGCCCATAATCCAGCCAACGGGGTAGGGTAGAACAAGAAGTCCCCACCACATTGAACGACCTGTAGATCCTCCAATACCACCAAATGCAGTAAGTATCCACATCATCGAAAAACCGAATGCAATCAGGATGAAGACCCATAACCAGTAACGGAACCTGTTGTGGTTGCTCGCATTGAGCCAAGTTTCCAACAGAATCAAACCGCTACCGACAACAATGATTATCGCTCCTTCCAGAGGATCAAAAGCACCAACCAGCATAGCGGTACTACCTAAGATACCCAGTATACGTGACCAGGGAATAGCTTTGCGCATAGAAAAATCCTTATTGGTGTATTTCTCACCAGCTGTTTGACAGATGGAAATACTTACAGGTAGTATCACAGGAATTCTCCCCTCAGGTTTCTTAGTCTTGAAGAAAAGTTGAAAGGGGAAGAAATCAAGATCTCAGAGCAACTTCAGCTTCACCTTCCTAGAGTGTCTGTGAAGATAGGGAGTACCTCTTCCATTGCGGATATCCTTGAGGATTCCCGGTACATCAGTTGGTACTGTTGCCGCACAGTAGTGTATTCCCAGATGGTCATATAGGTTCGGCGAAGCTATGGTAGAGGGGCCCATAAGGATAGACGGGAGAGTCGTTGTACCCAGTTTGCCAAAGATTTCCTCGGTGCTGTTGGTGATAAGGCTGGTAGCCGTCAGTATGAGGGCGTGTGCCTCGGCCCTTGCCCAGCTGTAGAAGCTTTCCCCCTCACCGATGGCTTTGCCGATATCATACGATCGTACTTCGACCCCCTGCTTTTCCAACTGGGTAATAATGGGCCCGAAATACCCTATCATGGCAACCTTGCTGCCCTTCGTCAGACCCAGATCCCCTGCAACGTCTCCGTCATCATTGCTGAGGTTCATGGCATAGGTATGGTTCAGGGCGTTTGCAAGGGCGATGGCAAGGCAGCGGATCATAGGATCGTCGTCGTGTATCTTTTCCAGCAATAGGATGGCAGGACTGCCTTCATAGTCCGCTGGGTCTTTGAATACGGTGCATGTGCCGCTTGCTGCCTTGGGGGTATAGCAGAGCCCGCAGTTCCCATTGCTAAGGGTAACTGCAGTGTAGCCAAGTCCGATATGAATCTCTTCGATGGTCTCCAAGGTAGAGGACGTCTTGAACTGTCTGAGTATGTTGTCATTGAGTAGCATAATCATCTCCTACCCCTAATTGTACAGAAGAATATCCATTATGCAAGAAAAAATACAATCAAAAGAATATCAGAGGTACCAAAGGGTCAGAAGAGGAAAACAGAGTATCAAAAAGCCCTTCACCCTCTTGCTAAAAGAGAATTTTCTTTACACTTTACTCATAAGATGGTTTTTTATGATATATGATTCTGGTCCTATGATGTGCAGGCGTCTGTGCTGTGCCACTAAGATGGTGAGGCTCCTGTGACGGCACAGATACAGTAGTGTTGGAAGACAAGGAGGTAGGCTGGTTCTGCACCTGAAGAATTTGTGTGGTGTTGACAAGGCAGGTGAACATAGATTCAGTCTCCTTTGATACTGATGGAAGTAGTGCTGTTGCTGTACAAGAGGTACAAGGAAATGGAACAGCATCCAGACCTGCAGGTGATTCAACAAAGGCTGGTTACACGTTTGAAAACTGGTTTGGAGATGATGCATTCGCAACTGTATGGGATTTTGATACACCAATAACACAAGAAATAACCCTCTATGCGAAGTGGACAGCAGATAGCCATACCTTGGGATTTGACTCGAATGGTGGTAGTGGAACCATGAGTTCACTGCCCCTGCACACTGATGAAGAAGCAACATTGAGCGAGAATACATTCACGCAAACCGGATACGCATTTGCTGGGTGGGCGACAAGTTCGACCGGTAGCGTTGAGTATGATGATAAGGCAACCTATACCATGGGAACCGCCGATGGGACTCTCTATGCGAAATGGGAGGCAAACACCTATACCGTGATCTTTGATGCACAGCAGGGATCAACACCGACTCCCTCGAACAAGAGTGTCACCTATGGCAAAACGTTTGGAACACTGCCCACAACTACCCGAACGTCAATGAGACAACGACGGTGGTGAACTATGCAACAAGAGCATGTTACACATATGAGAAAGGAGGGTACAGCGACTGGTTTCTTCCATCGAAAGAAGAGCTGAATGAAATATATGACAACCTCTATATCTATGACCTTGGAGGTCTTACTCGTTTCAACTACTAAAGTTTATCGGAGAGCAATAGAAACAACGCGTGGCAACAGTATTTCCAAACTGGGTCACAGACCACTCTCAGTCGAAGTTTCGAGCTCAGGATCCGGCCTGTGCGGACTTTCTGATGACCTAAGCAACAAGAGGGGGGGTGAAAGCCCTCATTCACACCTTTTTATGGAGGAATGGCTTCAGGCAGCAACCTTCCCAAGGTATGAACTCTCTTTCCATATTCTTCAGTTTATACAGTAAAGGAAAGCGTTCCTACAAACCCTTGCCCTTGACCAGGTAAGCCCAGCAAAAGCCCTTCCTACGTGTATGATGGGCTTTTTGAGAAAAACCATTGCCACTACCTTGACTGAGGTGCATTGTCACTCGGCTATACAACAGCTCTCTCTTTCCCGCACTGCAATGACTGTCACCGAGTCCTTACCAAAGACGGATTCAAGATACTCAGAAAAGAGCGTGAGCTTGTCAGTAGGTACATAGGCTTGGATGGTTCCTGCAAACCCACCGCCATGAACCCGTACCGTTGCATTGTCACCAAGGATTTGCTTGGTCATGGCAATGCCCAGGCTGAGGCCCTGCTCCTGTGGATAGGTCGTTGGATACAGATTCTGCAAGAAGCAGAAGGAACTCTCCCCACTGGATCGGACATTGCCCAGGTATGCCTTCATATCCTCTTGCTTGAGGGCTGAGAGCATGTTTGATACACGCTCATTCTCCCTGAAGAAATGGATGGCACGCAACAGGGCCCGGTCGTTGTTGAGCTGTTTTCTTAGTTTGGGCAGAGCTTCTGCAAACGCCTCCGCCTTCACTTCACGAAGATTCTGTTTGTTGAAGAAACGCGCAACTTGACGCATCTCCTTGGGTACAGATGCATACTCGGGGGTCAGGTCAGCATGGTTGCCTCCTGTATCGACTATGACCAGATGATAGCCATGTTTTTCGAAGGAGAAGGGAACAGGGGTGACAATAGGATTTTTAGCATCCTTGAAGTCAATGCTTACGATCCCACCATTTGCACAGGCAATCTGGTCCATCAGGCCCGATGGTTTGCCGAAGTAGTGATTCTCACTGAACTGCCCGATAATGGCCAACTCGATAGGGGAGAGCTTGTCCTCATTGAACAGGTGGTTGAAAATGGTTCCACACAATACCTCAATGGCAGCAGAGGATGATAGTCCCGATCCCTTGAGCACACGGCTTGTGGTATTTGCCTGCCATCCTCCGATGGCAATTCCCCTCTGTCTGAACGAGAAGGCAATGCCACGAAGCAGGGCTTCAGTGGTATTCTGCTCTGCTTCTATCATATCCAGATTTGCAAGGTCAATCTCCACTGCAGGGTACCCCTCACTGATCAGAACAACCCTATTGTCATTCCTAGGGGAGACAGCTGCTATGGTGTCGAGGTTAATGGTTGCTGCAAGGACTTTGCCTAAATTGTGGTCGGTGTGGTTGCCTCCCAGTTCGCTGCGCCCAGCTGTCGAGAAAAGCTTTGCTCTGGATTCTTTGAATAGCGTATTATGGCTCTCCAGCAGGGAAACATAGCGAGTGTCCATCTCGTCCTTGTCATATTGTGTTGCATAGAGGTGTGGATACGTCTGGTGCAGATCCCCCTTTCTGATCATCTCTATTGTAGCCATTCTGTTCTCCTTTTCGGATTTTCATACTATGTCATTTCTTGCTATCCATAGTACCATGGGTTTTGGTTTCCACGATAGTTCAACTTATTACTCTATTGAAAGACAAAGCCTTGATAGGATGGGGAACGCACTAGGGTGCTTATCCCTTGTATTGTAAAATGTACACGTGTACAATACTTGAAGGAACTATATTTGTCAATTCTTTAGGAGGCTCTATGCAGATAACACGTGATCAGGTGGCACAGCTGGCGAAGGTCAGCAGTGCCACCGTCTCCAGGGTCTTCAACAATCCAGAAGCAGTATCACCCCCCTTGCGGGATGCAGTGCTGCTCGCTGCAAAAGACCTTGGATATACTCCCAACAAAGCAGCTGGACTACTCAGACGAAAAGGAACCGGTATCATAGCCTTTGTGGAGTTGGAAAAGGAGGACAGGCCTTACTATTGGGGTAATCTGGAAAGCTTTGACTGGTTCTTCGGCAGAAGTATCCGGGGCGTGCAGGAAGCTATCAAGGATACCTCATGGCAACTGAGATTCTACAAAGTTAAAACCAAAAAGGAACTGCAGGCGATAACACACCACTGTGATGGGATTTTGGCCTATGACGTCGATACTGAGGAGGAAGTGAAACTTTTCAGAAATCTCAAAGTCCCTCATGTTCTGTCCCATCATCTCAGAAAGGAAGCGGATTCTTCTGTGGTGGTGACCGATAATCACAAAGGGGGAGTGCTTCAGGCAGAGTATCTCAAGCGACAAGGCTGTACGAAACCCCTCTATATCACCGGCTTTCTTGATAGCGTGACTCCCCACAAAGAACGTCTGGATGGTTTTCTTTCACTATTTCCCCAAACCAAAATCCTAGAGACATCTATTGGTAGTCTTGATGCCATCCTGTCAATTCTCGAAAGGGTGAAGAAGGAAGAGCAATTAGGGGTCATTGACAGCATCGCTGCAGTCAATGACCTGACCTTGTTTGATCTGCTGATCAAGGCCAGGATCACGCTCCCTAGTGTCGGATATGATGCCTCTCCCTTCTATAGGCTCTTCAGTGGCCCCTTGGCAAGTGTGGATATCCAAAGCGGTGAGATATATCGGATGGCTACCCTGGAGCTTCTTTCTTTGATGGGAGGCTCTGAAGTGAAGCAGAGCGTGGTGTTGCCAAGATTGTTGGAGCTTTGTTGAAGTGTATGCAACTGGGTCTTTTGTACAACCGATTCCTTGGGTACCTGCTCAAGGCCAGGATATTGCGGTCAAGCAAGCTCTCTATCGCCTCAACCAGCTCCCTCTTTGTCCAGCAAAACAAAATTCCCGAACGGCTATCATTGCTTTCCTGTTCACACAGAAGCTGGGCAAGCGTCCCCGGGGTGTAGGCTAGGGGACGGTTTTGTACCGCACTCACTATCTGCAAATGGCCGTCGCCGAGATCAAAGTGTTTGTGGTCACATACATCACAGCCGCTACAACCTTCAATCTGTTCTCCCAACAGTCGCAACAGACTAGATCGTAGGCAATCTTGTCCATTGGAAAAAATGTTGTATAGAGCAGAGAAGGAGGGATCAGGTAGAGATGCTTTTCCCCTCTCCTCTTCCCCTAACAGTACATAGGAGTGAGCTGTACAGCCATCCCTTCCTGCTCTGCCGCTCTCCTGGAGGAAGGAAGCCACATCCTTTGACAGGGTCCTATGGATGACCGTGCGAATGTTTTTCTTATCGACTCCCATTCCAAAAGCATTCGTTGAAAATAGTACACCCTCTTTAGTAGCAGCAAACCAAGACTCAAGTAATTCCCTGGAGGCTGTTCCTAATCCAGCATGATAGTAGCGAACTGGAATGTTAGGGTAGGTGTTGGAGAAATCATTTGCGGCGAGTTCGCACTCCCTCCTTGTCTGACAGAAAACTACTGCAGGCCGAGATGTTTGAGGTCTGAGTATCATGGACAGGGAATGTATCTTTGAAAGGGTGTCCTGGACATGGTATATGATGTTCTCCCTGTCGGCACTTCCCCGCACACTATGGGGCTTCTTGCCAAGAAACAGCAATGTTTGCAACTCTTTGGTGATGACCTCATCAGCAGTGGCTGTAAAGGCCAGGATCTGGCGTATGGATAGGTATGCAATGACCGTGCCCAGGCTTTTGTACGAAGGGCGGAAACTTGTTCCCCACTGCACCACTGTATGGGCTTCATCGACAACAAGGAGGCTGATAGAATACAAAGAGAGGTGTGCTATCACCTGAGCATTGAGCATACATTCCGCATTGGTGATGACCACTGATGCCTCTTTGTTTTCAAGTGTCCTCCAAATGCTGGTTCTCTGTTCCTTTGTCTGTCCTCCTCGGATAGTGACACATGGGATGCCATTGATTGCAAAGCGCTTGACCTGGTCGTTCATCAGGGAGAGCAGTGGATAGACAATGACTGTCAGTCCTGTAACCAAAATCGAGGGAAGCATGAAGCAGACGCTCTTGCCCGATCCTGTGGGCAGGATCACCAGCATGCCTTTATGATCATTTGTGGTATTGTCCTGTTCGAGTATTCTCTGAATGACCAGCGATTGGTAGGGGCGTAAAGTCTGGAGGCCAAACTTCTCTAAGGCTGTCCTGTTGATGAGGTCTTGCATAGTGAAGAAAGGGCAGGAGTTTGTGCAAATGCTTCAAGTGGAAAAACGAACCCTTGAAGCAACAGCAGGGACCATGATGTCTTGAATCCATGGGGTAAGTACCAACACAATGGCTCAGCTAGTGAGTCGATTTAGGAGAGAGCGTTTGAAACAAGCCCTTTCAGGTTTCTAACTGACAGCAGAAACAGCATCCCTATTGCTAACGTTGTCACTTTGATCAGGATCATTTTTCTTATAAGAGAGGACAGTGTTTTTTGGTGTCTATGTAGAGATCAGAACAGCTCCCTGTCCTCATTCAGGAGGCTGGTAATGGAGAGGGCATACTCTGTCGGGTTCATTCCGCAAACCTTGGAGAACTGTTTTGAGAAATGGTGAATGGTGGAATATCCTACCTGATAAGCGATGGTTGTCATATTACCTTTACCTTCTCTGATGAGTTGTTTGGCCTTTTCAATTCGTAAACGGGAATACCACTGCATGACACTATTGCCGGTCTCAAGCTTGAATATCTGTTGGGCCAGGGACTTGCTCATGGAGCAATGCCCACATACATCTTCCAGGCTCACATTCTCAGATAGGTGTTCCTGCAAATAGGCGTTTGCCAACTCAAACCGAATTCTCCTGTCGTTTATCTGACTGGTGCTGAGGATAGTCTTGTTTTTTTCATTCTGGGAGTTGTGTCGCAGCAACTCCAGAAGAAATGCCTCAAAATAGTTCTTGATCAACTGCTGACTGCCGACCGGGCAATCTTCAGCTAACTCAAGCTTCTTATAATACGGGTCAGACAGATCTGTTGCATAGGTCTTCTTTGCTTCGTTGATGATAATGGACATCAGGCTTTTCGTCTTGCCTGTTATGGGAAGCACCTTGTTTTCGAAGAACTTCATGGATGGAGAGGTGCACACAAAGGAGATGACTACCAGGCAGGGGGAGATGATCTTATTGCACTCCACACTGTGAAACTCATTGGGCTTATGGAAGATTATCTGTCCCTGCTGGAGCTGATGATGCTCGGTATCAGTTCTGGTAAATACTACCCCCTTATCGACATAGAGCAACTCCCAGAAGTTGTGCCGTTCCCCCTCAAAAACAAACTTGTGGGGGTATTCGAAGTAATGGAAGGTGACGAAATGACTGACGTTGATCTCTTTCTTCATGGGTGTAAGGCGAAATCCATCTATATATTTGTCCATGATCAATCTTACCGCACAATATGCTAAATGACAAATACTATGGTTTTTTTGACAAATACAACTACAAAAATAAGCTTATAATGGATATAAGTGATCAAGTGACCCGAATGCTGAAGGAAAATCCTATAAGGGAACGAACCAATGGCATTGTAGTAATCGGTTCTCCTGAATAGACTGGGATAGATACTAGTATCACTCTGTATTTCATCATCATCATACAGAATGAATATCTAAGTATTTTCGATCATTTCAACTACAGAACGAGGTGATTATGCAGACAGACGAAAACAAACTCCGCAAGGTAATTTCCCAATTCAAGATAGAAGGTTCCCTTACCCACGTGAAGGCGAACCGTGAGGGGCACATCAACAGCACCTACATCTCCACGTTTGTGCATGATGGAAATATCAAAAAATACACTCACCAGAGGATCAACAACTATGTATTCAAGAAGCCCCTTGAGGTGATGGAGAACATACGCGCCGTCACTGACCATATTCGCTCAAAGCTCATTGGTACCTATTCCGATGTCGACCAGAGGTGTCTGCGAGTAGTCCAGACCCGGGACGGCTCTTTGGTCCATATTGATGAGGAGGGTGGATACTGGAGAACATATCACTACATCGACCATGTGAAGACCTTCAGCACTATCAAAGATGCAAGCCAAGCATACCTGCTTGGCGCGGCTATAGGTACCTTCCAACTCCAACTCTCTGATTTTGACGGAACAACTTTGCATGAGACGATTCCCCACTTCCATGACATGGGTTTGCGCTATCAGCAGCTGGAAGAGGCAGTACTGGTCAACTACCAGAACCGCCTTGATCAGGTTGGTCCAGAATTGGCGTTTTTACGGGAGAACAGAGAACGGGGCCTGATCCTCTGGGAAGGGATGACCAGTGGAAAGCTTCCAGTCCGTGTCACCCATAACGATACTAAGATAAACAATGTCCTGTTCAAGACCGATGGCTCAGAGGCCCTCTGCATCATCGACTTGGATACGGTAATGCCGGGAACCATCCTTTTTGATACTGGGGATATGATACGAACAGCCACCACGACTGGTGAAGAGGATACGACAGATCTTTCTACTGTCACCTGTGATGAAAGACTGCATAATGCCCTGATAGAGGGATATCTTGCAAAGGCAGCTTTCCTCACAGACCTGGAACGGTCACTGGTCGTGGAGTCTGGCAGGAATATTACTCAGATCATGGCTGTACGCTTTCTGACGGACTTCCTCAATGGAGACAAGTATTACAGCATTGAACGTGAGAGGCATAATCTCGATAGGGCAAGGACCCAGATAAGGCTGATGCAGGATATGGATGCCAAATGGGATGTCCTCACTAGGGAGTAGTGTCCTTCTCCATAGCGGAACCAGAGAAATACCCAACAACAAACTGAGGGCAGCCAGCTGAGTGATCAGGTGGTTGCCCTCAGGATAGTACGTCCAATCTCTTTTGTTTCTTTGCGAATTACTCCCTTGAGGATATGTATACCTAGATCTTGCTGAATGAGGCAATGTCGATCTTCTCACCGTTCGCAAGCCTGGATTTCTCAGCCGCAAAGGCCATGAAATGACTTTGCAATGAGGTTTTGATGGAGGTTTTTCCCTCCATGTCATTCTCTCTGACCTGGCGGATGAAATCAGCTACGAAGAGCTCGTCACTACCAGAGTGTCCTTCCTTGCTGGTCTCGATGCTGATGGTCTTGTGGTCACGGCTTGAGAACACATCGATTTCAATGATGCCCTGCTCCATATCACCCTTCAGTTCGGCTTTGGTTCCCATAAGGCGCAACGTACGATGGGTCTCCATGGAAAAGGCCGACATGGTAAAGGTGGCAACTACACCATTGAGAAACCGCGCCTGCACAACCTGGTGGTCGACAACGTCATTGTCACAATGATAGACACACCTTCCCCAAGGACCTGTCTGCAATGCCCTGATCCTTCCTTCCATGGAAAGGTCGGTGGTGATGACATTGACAGGCCAGTCAATATTCTTTCCCAGGTAGATCTTCTGTGCCGCATAGGGGCACGCTTTCTCCACGGGACAACCATCAAGACAGCGCATAGGAACACCTTCGGGTGCGTTCTCTGCCTTGAAGTGATACAGATCCCCATAAGAACTGAGCGAATCGCACATGGATCCGGCAAGGTAGCAGAGCATATCCATGTCATGGCAACTTTTTGCCAGGATCATAGGTGATGAATCCTTCTTGCTTCGCCAGTGTCCCCTGACAAATGAGTGTGACTGATGGATATGCCCGACACATTCATCCAGCTCGATTCCTACAAGCTCTCCCAGTTCACCTGAATCGAGAATGTCTTTCACCCGGGTAAAGAAGGGAGAGTAACGCAATACATGCCCGATGACAAAGATCTTATCAAAGCCTTCTGCTTTTCGAGCTATCTCTCGGCTGTGCTCTTCTGTGGTTACGATGGGTTTCTCACACAGGATATGATAGTTCTTTTCCATAGCAGCGAGGATAGGCTCACGATGCATCGTATCCTGGGTCGCTATGATGATCCCATCAATATCCAGAGGTTGTCCAAGCAGCTGTTTCCAATCCTTACAGGCAAATCTTTCCTCTACCCCATGTTCTTTTACGATCGCAGCTCGCTTTGCATCGTCAGGCTCTGCTACTGCCACGATCTTCATCTCAGTAGGCCTTTGTTTTGCATACTCTGCATATACGTACCGACCTCTGTTGCCTGCACCCAAAAGGGCTACGCGAATTGGTTTCATATCACTCCTCCAGAAAAATACCTTTTGATCTATCATAACAGACAATCTTCAGTATGCTACATGTTTTCCTGGGAGAAATTGTTGGGATGCTAAAGTGGTGAAGAGTAAGTCTCCAGGTTTTTTTCCTTTGACCATACAGACAAACAGCCGGCAATGCCGGCTGTTCCTTCAGTAGGGTGTCCTACTTGTCTGCGAGTTGCTCATCAATGGCTTTCAATTCAGCCTCAAGCATCGCTTTCTCGCTCTGGAGCATTTCCTTGGTAGGGGCAGCATAGACTGGAGGGACAAAGCCCATTCCCATTCCATACCCTCTACCTCGTCGGCCGCCAAAGCCCCTTCCCATTCCACGTCCGTTCATGGCTCGTGCACCACCTGCACAGGGTCCCATTCCACGTCCGGTCATAGGACCTTGTCCCATAGGACCAGTTCCATTTTTATATGGCATATTGTACCTCCTTGGTATAACAGTAACCGACATATGTCGGATTCATCTATACTGTACATCTATTATCGACATATGTCAATAACTAATTGCAATAAGATTTACTGGGCCTTTCGCTGTTTTGAGTGGGTAGCATCATAAACTGATGGAAATATCTGGATGAGTCATGTTAGAGTTTACCTATCTTTTTGAATCAAGAGAGGGTAAGCACATGGACGGTATTTCTCAGAATGATATCTTTACA
>JBLXDK010000014.1:0-92959 GCA_048264225.1 Sphaerochaeta sp. | reverse complement strand
GCTTGCCCTGTTACCTCTTAGCCTTCAATTCCTCAATCTCATCCTCTCTCAGATAGCGTATGGCCAATGACTGACCCAAGTACCAGAGCTTGGCACTCTCTTCAAACTCCTCTGCAGCAAAGACTGCTTGGGAGAGGGAATTGCCACAAACCAACATCCCATGGTTTGCCATCAGATAGGTGGTGAACTGGGGTCTCTGTTCTATATCCCTTGCAAGCAATTCAGAGCCTGGCTTACGATAGGGCAACACCCCGACCTCCCCTACACGCATGACATAATAGGGGGTGAAGGGGTCAAACGGAAGGCCGTCCGACAAGCCTTCACAGCTGGCAAGCAAGGTGGAATAGGTAGCATGCAGATGGACGACAGCGCGCATTGAAGGATGCGTCTGATAACACGCCATATGGAGTGGAACCTCCTTGGTCGGGCTCATTCAAGATCAAAGAGATAATCACGCTGCAGTTTCCACATAAAATCAAAACACTTCTCTGCCTGTACAGCTGAACTAGTGACAGGATCAAGGAGCAGTGCCTGTAATAACTTCTTACGTGATTTTTCTATAAATCCCTGAACACAGAGTTTTTGTATCGAGTTCTGCAAACGTATATGTGCAGCAAAACTCTCTTCAAGTGGGCCAATATGCACAGGATGTACACCTGAAGCATCAATGACAGCAGGAACCTCTATACAGGCGTCAGCAGCTAGGTTGTCAATATAGAAATTACTATTGAGTACATTTACAGCAGGACGCCAAGTCCCTCTGTCTAGCTCGATATCTGCAATGACGGGGACTGCCAGCTCCCCGGAAGATCGTATGGACTCCTTCTTCAGGGGGATCGAGGCATCAAGCAGGTCTTCAAAAGGCTTGCCAAGGCCTGTATCAAGATATTCCCTTATTCCTACATGATGTCTCCAAGCTTGAAAATGTGTATATGAATCAACATGACGCTTATCCTGGAGGACTTCGCGCTTATCAATACCAAATTCCCATTGTAGTCCAACGAAGTCATGAGCAAAAGAAAAGTATTCACCAACATGATGATCGGAATCTATTCCGATGATGCCGAAGGTGTCAAAGAGATACCGGCACAAGGGGGGCAACGACTGTGGATCACCCTTGATACGGTCCGTAAACAGAGGGATCAGGTCCTCACCAGTTCCCTTATCGGTTATCTTCTGAAAAGTGAACAGATGATTCATTCCGGCAGTCTCTATTTGCAGATCATGCCAGTCGCGGCCCAATACCCGGGCAACTAAATTATAGAAATCATAAAACCCATGGCAGAGACCGATAGCCTTAAGGGAAGTATGCTGCAAAATCGCAGTAAGCATCCTCGATTCCGGGTTGGTGAAGTTGATCAGTAGCGCATCAGGACACAGTCGCTCACAATCTCTGAGAATTGGAAAGACATTTTGAAAATTGCGCATGGTATGGAACAACGCCCCCGGTCCACCATTCTCTCCATACACCTGTTTCATCCCGAAGGAAAGCGGTATTCTGAAATCCTGCTCCCACAGCTCCATCCTCTTAAGCTCCACGGCAAGAAGCACATAGTTGGCCCCGGCTAATGCAGACTCCCTTTCGACGGTTGAAAATACTGAAAAAGGGTTCCCCATCAGTTCTATTGCTCGTTTCGCATATCCGGCCATAATAGCCAGGGCCTCCTTGTCGATATCGACAAGGACGAGCTCTATTTCTCGTTTATGATAGAGGTCTTTCTCGAGCAGAAGATCATTGATCAAGCCCATGCTGAATTCTCTACTACCAGCCCCGATGATAACAATTTTACACTTCTCTTTCATAACAACACCTCTTCAGCTCTCTTGCATACCTGTTGAAGCGCAAGTTTAGACTCGCGATCCAGGGTAAACGTACTCTGTTCTAAGGTCTTCGTGATCACCTCTTTTGCATGGGTTAGCACATCTTTCTCTCCAGCAGTTCTCCACTGCCCGAGGTTAGTACCAGGGAACAGAACCGTATCATAGAAAAACTCTCTAAACTCACCAAGGGTAGAGTCGTGTATCAGGTAGTTGCCATCTTCCATACCGTCAGCGATCGTCTTCTCCACATCAGAGAAGTCCCGATCGAATTTCAGTCCGTTGCATGCGCGTTGAGCTGATCGAACGATATCACGGTCTATAACAACCTGCTCAAGACTGAACACCTCATCAGAAGAAAGCTGTCCGCTGCCCTTGAAGAACGTAGCACCGTTCATAGCTTGAGTCCAACAGCTTATGGTCCTCTCGAAAGATGCCTGCTGGTCAGGCCACTTTGACATAGAGAGCAGGTACCCCCAATCTCTAGGTCCTTTGGTAATATATTCATGTAACCTTCTGTTTGCCATGTCGAGAAGTACATATTCAGGGCCTGCGATGCGATAATTAGCATATCGCATGTCAAAAGGATCGCCACGCAAGTATGGTGGGGGATACCCCCCTTCAATTGTGTGCATGAAGAAGGCTGCTGCCAGATCTTCTGCAAGCCCCTGGACATGAGCCGCAGGAAAAACCATAGGGCTGGTACTCCCTATTGCAGGCAATCCCCCCACCATCTCGAAGGCAATCTGGGAGGAACCTTTGTTATCGATGGCGAATTCCAGTATCCTATCAGCGTATCGCATAGGATTGTTGACCAGCATACCAAGCATCCAAATCTTTCTTCCTGCTATATCCGCCATGTCCTGATAAAAGGGCAACTCCTTCGCTGATGGAGTATTGGTCGGCGCACCATAGACGTTGGAATTCTCCAGACAGACTCGGGTACCGTTCAGATCCCTGACATTTTCAGGAAATTCCTGTAAGGCAACAGGTGGCACATTACCAGGAGCTCCAAAAGCATCCATAAAGCGAACTGTCCGTATAAGATCATTCTCCGTAGCAGGTCTAATCGTGCCACTTTCGGCATCAGCAAGGTTCAGACAGCACCAAGGCTGGCCATGTCCGAAAGACTTTTCGGAAGCAGGATGGGCCTGCTGACCCATTGCGTGAACATGAGCATGCATCATCTCCCTATCGAACTTGACAGCATCCCCACATACGGTGACTCCCGGATATTCACTAAGATAGCGTTTCACCCGCTGAGACTTCGACTGCATACCGGTATTGTGTAATACCTCTATAGCGGTATCAATGACTTTCTGGCAATATGCATCATCCAAACCGATGCTACTGCTCATTCGTGCATATTCAATCATAAGGCAACCTCTTTATTAACTTTATTTTTCTGGAACCCATCCCACATTTCCCTTTATGTAGTACTTCTGCAAGAACATGAAGATAACAAATGGAATGGCTGTGACAATCACAGAGGCCGCTGACAAACCTCCCCAGTTCGCTACGAACTGTCCCCGCAGCATAGGAATGACCTGTACCGCAGTATATTTCTCCGGTGAATAGAGAAAGATCAGCGGTAAAAAGAAATCCACCCAGCACCAGACGAACTGAAGCGTACAGGCAGAGATGAGACCTGGTATGCATTGGGGAGTTACGATGTAGGTGAATATCTGAAGTGAATCACACCCATCTATTCGAGCTGCATCCTCTACCTCCAGAGGTTGGGCAGAGACAAAATTCATCATAAAAAAAAGCATCCAGGGTATCGCAGTGACAGTATTGAGAATTATGACACTCCAGATACTATCAAGCAGATGAAGGGAGTTCATGATCCTGAAGATGGGAACCGAGACCATTTGCAGGGGGATTGCCATCAGTGATAACAGGATAACCAGAATGAGCCTTTTTGCCGGTATGTAGTGTCGGGCAAAAGCATAGCCTGCAAACATACTCAGGACTACGGGTATCAACGTGCCAAACAATGCAATCACCAGCGAATTCCACAACGGCTTGATCATTGGGATCGTAGTGTCAAAAAGCACATACATATAGTTCTGCATTGAAGTATTGAATTCTTTCATCACCCACCAGCCATCGGCAATCTCCGCAGATGGCCTGATAGACGACATGACTATCCCGATAAAGGGGATAACCCATACAATTCCAATAATCCATCCAAATATCGTAGCTGGTAAAGTTTTTCTGTCATGATGATTCATTGATTAACTCTCCGATTGAGGGCTGAGTGTCTGTCTCACCGAAAAAGAGATGGGGACTAGGGTGATCAGCGTTAAAATGACGGCGATAGCCATACCTTTGCCAGGGTTATTGAACTTGAAGGCTGTAAGATACATCTCCAAGGCCATGACATTGGTAGAATTTCCCGGGCCACCACCGGTTGACGCATATACCAAGTCAAAGAGTTTCAACTCCCAGATAATGGTCATCAGAACAATGACACTGGTAGAGTTTTTCAACATGGGGATAGTAATCCATCTCAAGGTCTGCCAACTCGAACTTCCTTCCAAAGCAGCGACATCATAAAAAACCGTTGGGATGGTTGTAAGACCTGCGATGTAGACGACCATTGCATAACCGACCCACAACCACACAGATATAGCTATCAATGCAATTAATGCTGTCTGTGGATGTGCCGTCCAATTGACATCAAGCGACTGAATCCCCAGTGCTTTGAACAAATGGGGTATTAGGCCCGAATTCTTTGAAAAAAGGAATCGTACCATGATACCGCCCACGACCATAGGGACTACCATACCAAGAAAGATCATTGTTCTCACGACAGTCATTCCCCTCGTCTTCTTCAGCAGTAAGGCAAAGCTGAGTCCCAGAATGATTGTAAGTGGCAAGTGAAATATGACCCATATAAGGTTATGTAAAAGAGCACCATACGGAGGATAGCCTGGAACCTGTTTCAAGTTAATAATCCGAGCATCAGTAAACGTATCCAGATAATTCTTCAGTCCGACGAACGTACCGTGATTATCGAAGAAACTGATGAACAGACCACTAATAATGGGGAATACCAGAAACAGTACCACCGGTAGCAGTGCCGGTGCGATGAACCATAGCGTTGACATTTTCAACTGCTTTTTCATATGTGCAACTCCAATTCCAGATTTGTGAACTTCCCTGTCCCTTGACAGGGAAGTTCACAGCTAGCTTATTTCTTCAAAGTCTCTTCAGACGCGTCCTGAAGGATATTCAGGATCGAATCAAGGGTCTTCTCTGTCGGGTCTGACCACAACAGTCCCATCTGATCCCAGATCACTGTCTGGAACTTTCCACCAATCGTATCATCCATATCAGGCAATACTATCTTGTCTTTGATCACTTCAAACACTTCTCGTTCAGATTCAGGATACATCTCAAGGGGTATCCCTGCATATGTTCCTATTCTTCCGCCATTTGAAATCTGGATCTTCTGTCCTTCGGTTGCAAGGAACTTGAAGAGCCTTTTAGCCTCCTCAGGATGTTCTGTGTAGGCCGGTACATACCAGAAGTCATTCCATAATACCACAGCATCCTGTCCCGGCATGGTGAACACTCCCCGGTCTTCTGCAGGGGTCAGTGACATGTTGTCGGTGCTGTCTCCGATATAGATTCCGTGTTTGCCACTCCACATGGCTTCTAGAACAGCGGTATACTCATCAGGTTCTCCAAAATAGCCTTTCTGCAACAAGGGAAGTAGATTATCCATCAATGCTGCTTTCACCTTCGGATCGAGCCATGAAATTGATCCATTTGTAAGGCCTGTATGCATGTCCGCTCCTCCAAACGTTATAATGAAGGCTTCAATAATGCTGGTGAATGACCAGCCAATCCCACCACCTGAACCTAGAGGTGCCTGAACACCTTTGATTGCCGCAATGGAATCAAGGAGGTCAATGAATTCGTTCCAATCCTTGCACTCAGCAGGATTTTTCAAGTTGTTCTCTGTGAAGAAACTCTTTCGGTATTCAGGTATGGTCACTCCTCCTACACTGGAGGCACCGTAGATGGAATCTCCGATGGATACGTTGTTCAAGGCACCTGGCAAGAACTCGTCAACACGGATTACATCATTCATCTTCATAATATGTCCGGCCTGTGCCTGTTGAACGATAAACCAGGACCACGGTGTATCGATGATATCAGCGGAAGTTTTACCGATTGCAAACTGATTCGATAACATCGTTGCGGTATCCTCAGGTCTTCCTGTCCGGTATTCTACCTTGATATCCGGGTTCTGAGCTTCAAAAGCCCTAAGAACAGGCAAAAACCCTTCCATTTCACCTTCAGCCCACGGGGCCATAACCGTAAGCACCACCGGCCCTTCCATCTTTTCGGCCTCTTTAGCTCCTCCTGCATAAACCATAGTTGCAGAGAGCATCAGAACCAATACAATCACCATCAATTTTTTCATTCTCATCCTCCTTTTAGAAAAAGAACGTAAGCATTATTTACACATCGTACGTAAAGTGGTTATCCAATAGTACGATGATATCCTCATATTTCACCCTTACATTAGTGACCGCTTGTCAACCACACACTCGACATTATTATGAAGCCATAACAGCGTTGCAGGACTCTCAGTGGAGACCTTTCCTGATTGGAAGGCCTCAAAGGCTACGGTTTTGTTCGGACCGGAGACCAAAAACAAGATTTGCAAAGCAGAGAAAATCTCCTTGAGTCCTAGGGTCATACCTGAGTTGACCTGTACGTTTGCAAGCATCGAATGTTGCTGCGAGGTCTTTGCAAGAGTGACCGGATGGGTAAAGAGATCAAGAGAGGATCCCGGTTCATTTAATCCCAGATGTCCATTTGTCCCAAGTCCCAATATACACAGGTCAGGAGCGTACCTTTTAAGAAGCTCTCCTACCCTGTTGCACTCCTTTTCCGGATCTTCGGTATCACTGTCAAAGCTTATTACTTGAGCACTTCTGAGCCCAAGCGGTACTACGAATTCCTTCTGTATGTACTGTTCGCAGGTAGCAGGATGATCCATGGGGAGCCTGTACCACTCATCCAGCTTGATGCAAGTGATAGCCGCTGTAGAGATATGCTGTTGCTTGCAACGCTCTACAATATTTCGGTACATTCCTCTAGGCGATCCGCCGGTTGCAAGACATACCACAGCTTTGGGATTCTTAATGACAGTCTCACAGAACAGGTCTGATCCGATCCTGCTCATCTCCTCATAGGTTTCTGCATATGTTATTTTCATGATTGTATTGACTCCTGTATCAGGGTTATAGCTCCTACCATCCCAGAAAGATTCCCGGGATGTGTTCGTAAGAAAACAAAGTTACCAGTGAAATCGACAGATTGAGGAATGTACTGAAGAAGCTGTTCGGAGAAGAAATCATAGAAGGTATCCATCAAACCACCACCGAGGATTACTATATCGGAATGGAAAACCAACAATATATTCCAGATCCCTGCAGCCATCTGACGAAGTATTCTTTCCATAATGGCTACTGCGTGCTCATCAGCTTCAAGGTAGTTTTGGTACAGCCCTTCAAAATCATTGAAACCAGCTTCTTGGGCTGAAGCATTGAGCGCTTTGCCAGAAACCAATGATTCCATACACCCGCGATTGCCACAATAACAGGCAGGTCCTGATTCTGATATGATGGTATGACCCATCTCTGGATGATAGGGGGATCCCGTAGTATGCAAGGAGCCTTGCTGGTAGCAAGATATGCCGATTCCTGTCCCAAACATTATCAGTGATACGTTCTTATGATACATTTGTGAAAGTGCTATTTCTCCAAGAAGGATGACATCAACATCATTTTCAATGCTCACTGGCACCTTGAATACCTCATGGAACTGACCAACTATCCCAAAAGATTCCCAGCCCGGCAAGGTATAGGGATTCATGATTATACCCCTGCCCACATCGATCGGACCTGTACATCCTATTCCTATGCCCTTCAGGGCTTCTCTAGTAATATGTTGTTCTTGCATCAACTGATCCATGGCTTTTACAGCCCGATTGAAGAACGCTAAAGGGCCTGCTTTTGCATATGTCGGAATACGTATGCTGGAACGTATCTCTGTACGTTCTCCATCCACATATCCGAGACCTATCGCTGTCTTTGTACCGCCGATGTCTATTCCAAAATACATAATTGATTCCTTATTCTGTATACTTACTTTAACACATAAAATAAGTATGTCAACTACTTTTTTTACATTCTAAAATATGTTTCATATTATTCTAGATATAATCTCGATTCCAAGGTACAATGACCCATCAAAATAGAAAAAGGTACATCCAAGATTAATGGTAAAGGTAAATCAACAAACACTAAGAGAATCGAACACCAAGGCTATATTCACCTATATAGCATCATTGGAGACCGTGACCAAACGGGATATATGCAATGAACTGCAGTTGAGTTTCGCCACAGTCTCAAAGATAGTTGATGGATTGGTAGATGACGGTTTTGTCTGTCTGCAGGAGATCGGGGCCTCCTCGGGAGGAAGAAAACCAAATATATACAGGTTTGAACCTACCTCACGAGCAATCATAGCAATAGATTTCAGCCCTGATAACAGCACGCACATATACCTCCTGGATCTGAGAAACCACCTTCTTTCTGAATCAGCGGTGGCGCTTGCCAATGATGAATCGATAGATGCCATACTGGCAAAGCTGAAAACTGAAATAGAAGCCATCTGTAACGATACAGGAATCCCCTACACCCATATCCTAGGAGTAGGGGTCGCACTTCCAGGTCTATATCACTCGGAAAAGGATCTGGTAATCAATAGCCTAAAACCCAGCTTTATGGATGTCCATATAACAAAACTACTAAAGGCGGCCCTACAAAAACCAATCATCGTAGAAAATGATGCAAATATGGCCGCCCATGGGTACTATGCGGCACATGGCTTCGTTGATAAGAATCTTCTGTTATTGAACTTCACCGATGGAATCGGGCTTGGCCTAATTCTCAATGCAAATGCATTCTATGGAGCCCATGGGTTTGCTGGGGAAGTAGGCAATATCATGCTTGGCCATGCTTCAAGAGATCAGCTATTCAGATTCGAAGATGTAGGCACATTGTTTGAAATAGTGAGGTTGTGCAAGCAACAAGGCCTCATAGACCAGAGCCTGTCAATAGATGGGAGTGTAGAGGTGATCAGAGAACTTGGGAAAGAAAATCCTGAAATTCAAAAGATATTCAGTGACATTGGGGAGATCATTGGGACTGCACTCGGTACATTGGCAGACCTTTTCAATCCTGACAAGATCATCCTAAGCGGAAACATCATCGTTTTCCAGGAGTTCCTGACACCCCACATTGATAAGAGAGTAAAGGATATCTCTTTTGTAGCTTGTCAGGCAGAACTGACAATAGAGGCCACCCCTGATCTATCGAAGTATGTTGCTATCGGATGCGGGGTAAAGGTAATGCAGTCCTGGCTCAAGCGCTGGACCCCTTAGGGGTTGTAAGAGAAGGCATTTCTTATCATGAAGGCCTTGCAGTAGTACCTCTCAGCTCTACTTCTTTGCCTTCAATTCCTCAATCTCATCCTCTCTCAGATAGCGTATGGGCAGAGCCTGACCCAGGTACCAGAGCTTGGCACTCTCTTCAAACTCCTCTGCAGCAAAGACTGCTTGGGAGAGGGAGGATCCACATACCAGCATCCCATGGTTTGTCATCAGATAGGTGGTGAACTGGGGTCTCTGTTCTATATCCCTTGCAAGCAGTTCAGAGCCAGGCCTACGATAGGGCAACACCCCGACTTCCCCTACCCGCATGACATAATAGGGGGTGAAGGGATCAAACGGAAGGCCGTCCGACAAGCCTTCACAGCTGGCAAGCAAGGTGGAATAGGTAGCATGCAGATGGACGACAGCGCGCATTGAAGGATGCGTCTGATAACACGCCATATGAAGGGGAACTTCCTTGGTGGGTGGTTTTCCACCCAACAAGGTTCCTTCTTCATCGATATGGCTGATATCCTCTTCCTTCAAAGTCCCAAATGACGAGCCTGAAGGGGTGGCCAAGAAGGTGCCATCCTCCAGCCTCACTGAAATATTCCCAGCACTGCCTACAGCAAACCCACGATCGAAGAGGGATTTGGCAAACACTACCATCTCTTTTCTGGCTTCAGATTCATGCATGACACATCTCCTGCGCTTTTTCAAAGAAATCAACCATGCCAAAATTACCTGACTTAAAAGCCAGATGCATGGTCCCATCGAGGGAACGAACCCAGGAAACACCTGGATCTATCTGAGGACCCACAAGGTAGGATGAGACCCCTAAGGTGGTGGCAACCACCCCGCTGGTCTCTCCCCCTGCCACAATGAAGTTCTTAACACCCTGGAAGGCAAGGATCTTGGTAACACACCCAATAATCTTCTCTATCCTGGCAGGGACATCTTCCTTGCCAAACTTTGCCTGTATCTCCCTTAGCTCTTCTGCATTTCGGGTGGCATACAGCATGGGGGCAGGGCCATCCTTGTCCTGATCCAGCACCCACAGGGCAAGCTCTCCGGAATACCCTTTCTGATGCAGGCACTTGTCCTCGTCAATTCTGAGCGATGGTGCCTTATCCTTATAGTACGCTACCTGAGCATTGGTCTGAGCAGAACAGGACCCTGCTATGATGACAGCCCTATCCTTCTTGGGTACAAAGCTAACCACTTCCTCATTGGGCCTTCCCAACCTCTTGTTGTAGAGGTGTGCAATACCCAAAGCAAGACCAGAACCTCCGGTAACCAGGGAAAAGTCCTCAGTAGCCTGGGCAATGGTCTTTAGGTCCTCTTCGGAGAGGATATCAACTATGAGATAGCGGTTGTCTTTGGATAAAATATGCTTCTCTTCTGTCTTTTCTTCTTTCGCTTTCCCTTTTTCTTTCTGCTTTTCTTTGTATAGCTCTACCAGAGAGCTGACATGCTTAGGGCCTCGAGCCATATCCTCAGCGAAAATGTGCTCGCCCTTACCCTTGAACTGCCCTTCCATAAGGCGTTCCAACTTGGAATCACGCATAGGGGTTATGGGATGGTTGCGCATGGGAGAATCACTGAGCAACTGGTCGTTGACAAACAGATAGCCCTTATAGACAGTCCTTCCATTGATGGGAAGGGCAGGACAGATAAGGGTAAGGGAGGTTCCAAGGGCCTCCATCAGGGCATCGGTGACCTGCCCGATATTCCCCTCCTTGCTTGAATCGAAGGTCGAGCAGTACTTGTAGTAGAACTTGGTGCATCCTGCCTTTTGGAGGAAGTCCAAAGCAGAGAGGGCCTTTTGCACAGCCTCCGCTACCGGACAGGAACGTATCTTCAGGCTTATGACCAAGGCTTCGGTAAGAACTGAAGGAATGCTGTCAGGGACGCCATTGAACATGGCTGTTTCCATCCCATTCTTTACCAAGAAGCCGGCAATATCAGTTGCACCGGTAAAATCATCTGCTATAACACCCAAACGCATAGTAGTACTCCTCTCCTGTCAAATCATATCAGATACAGGCCAGTGTGCAAGTGGCCTTTACCCAATAATTGGGATCTGTACCTCTGTGATAAATCGACTGTTATCATGTTCCACAAACTGGTCGACAATATTGAAGTTGATGCAATAGTCTGCAAGGTGCAAATCTTTGGCATCCTTTCGTATCCTCAAGAAGGTCTCATCGATGCTTTCATAGGGTCCATGATGATACCCGCACAGGAAATCACCCGCTTGGATAGCCAAGGCCTCACCTATGGGGCCATAAGGTTTCTCAAGGTGGAACAGGTACGCCCCAAAGCGCTTATGCTCTCCATGGTAAAAGACCAGAGTCGGATAGAAATAGAACACATCCGAGCCATAGAGGGACTCCTCAACTCCAATATCAAGGAAATAACGCTTTGTGAAGGTTTTTCTTGTGACGCTCTGAAAGTCAACCAAAGGAAGCTGCTCTTTGACAAACTCAAGTTTGCGCTGAATGGCCGAATCGATATTCATCAGCTCGTTCCAACGCTGTTTCAGCTGTTCTGACTGCGTGCGCAACTGCCCCATCGTATGTTCGAGTGAACGCGAGGCTAGGAAGAGTTTAATCTGCTTGAGCGAATATCCCAGGCGCTTGAGATATCTGATGGAAGCAAAATGATAGACTTGGTCAAACTTGTATTTCCGATACCCGCTCACTGCATCCCGATGGGCTGGAACCAATAGACCGATGGAGTCGTAATAGCGCAACGTCTGCACATCAACCCCAAAAAGCTCGCTGAACTCCCCTATGGAAAAATAGTCTTTCATCTATGCAATGTAGCACGCTCATCAACGCTTGTCACGTTCATAGGGGACACCCAATGCCGTAGGGTCATTCCGTTTTCCAATGGAGAAGAAGAGCACCACTATCGTTACCAGGTAGGGGAGCATGGTGAAGGCCTGTGAAGGGATGGAAGTTCCCATAGTCTGCAGTCGTATCTGCAAGGCTTCAGCTGCTCCGATGACAAGGGCTGCACACAAAACCCCCACAGGATTTCTACGCCCCAGAATTACTGCAACCAAGGCGATGTATCCTTTGCCTGAGGTAAGGTTCTCCATGAAGAAGCCCAGCTTTACCATCGCAAGATAGGTACCACCAAGCCCCCCTAGCACCCCATTGGCAGCACAAGCGAGATAACGAACCCTGTTTACCCTGATGCCCACCGTATCGGCGGCACGGGGGTTCTCCCCCACCGCATGCAGAATGACGCCCCACTCAGTCTTGTAGAACAGGATCCACAGGAGCAACACAAGGGCCAACATCGTATAGACAAACGGATCCTGATGAAACAGGGCCTCTCCGATAAGGGGGATGCGACTCAAGAGAGGAATACTCACTACCCTGATGACAGGAATGGAAGGAAGGGTTGTGCTCTTGCCAAACTCCATAAGAAACAAGAAGCTCGTCAGCCCTAAAAAAAGAAAGTTCAAAGCAAGACCTGATATGGTCTGATCAGCCTTACAGCGGATGCTCAACAGGGCATGTACCATGCTTACAGCGAGGCCACCTGCCATACCACACAGAAGGCCTACAAAGAAACTTCCGGTAGTGAACATCCCTATGAAACTGAAGAATGCCCCGCTGAGCATAATAGCTTCAACTCCGATGTTTATCACCCCCGATCTCTCTGAAATGGTCTCCCCCAGCCCTGCAAGGGCGATAGGGGTCGCCATGCGTACCACAGCTGCCAAGAAGGCACCGGTAGCTGCCAGTGTTGTAACTTCCATCCTATACTTCCTTACAGCCAAACAGCTGCTTTCGCGCGAGAATCATCACGACCAGAAGTCCCATGATGATTGAAGCAATGGAGGTCGGGACCCCCGCCCCTCTCTGCATCGACATGGAACCGACTTGCAAGGCAGCGATCCCAATGGCAGAAAATACGATACGCAAGGGCCTGTTCCCTCCGAGCAAGGCAACGATGATGGCAAGATAGCCATAACTGGGACTGAGGCCTTCGATGAGCCGATGATGCAGGCCTGCCACCTCACACACTCCTGCAACACCGGCCAGGCCTCCGCTTATCAGGGAGGAGAGGACAATGTTCCTGGTGACGGAAATCCCTGCACAGAGACTCGCTCGCTTATTTAAACCAACCGCTCGCATGCGAAACCCTGCTGATGTATGGAACATGAGCGTGTGGATACCACCTGCAGTTGCAAGAGCTATGAGGATTCCTGCATGCAAGCGAGTTGGAGGAAGAAGTTGGAACAATGTAGCCGAAGTGGGAAGCATAGGCGACATTGGATAGGGGTAGGAAGGGTCTTTCAGCAAGGTTCGAACCAAAATCCCAACCAGGTTAATCGCGATATAGTTGAGCATGATGGTGTTGATGACCTCAGAAAGACCAAAACGTGCCTTCAATATCCCCGGGATGACCGACCAGAGCCCTCCAGCAAGGAACCCCAGTATGATGGCAAAAATTATCATGAAAGGAGCAGGAAGAGCTGGGGCATATACACCAAGGGCTGTTATGGCTATGGCACCCATATAGAGCTGTCCCTCGGCCCCAATGTTCAAGAAGCCCGTGCGAAACCCAACAGAGACCCCAAGACCGGCAAGGATCAGGGGAGTTGCCCTGACCAATACCTCGCTGAAGGCATACCAGGAACCTACGATACCTCGCATGAAACTTGTCAGAGAGAGAGGTATACTGCTGCCAACCATCAGGATAAGGAGAAAGGAAACTGCAAGGACTACTGCAGCTGTCAGCAAGAATGATACGAAGGGGTACATTCTCATCTTCATAGCACACCCCTTGGTTTCGCCCCTGCCATCAGAAGGCCCACATAGGTAAGGTCGACATCCCTGTTGGGTATCACATCCATAATGGCCCCTCCATGCATGACTGCAATGTCATCACTCAACTCAAGGATCTCCTCCAGGTCAGCAGAGATAAGCAATACCGAACACCCTCCTGAGCGCAAAGCCAGAAGGATCTTGTGCACTGACTCTGAAGCTCCTATATCCAGGCCCCTTGTAGGCTGAAGCGCTACAACCAGACGAGGATCACCTTCCATCTCACGAGCGAGAATGAGTTTCTGCTGGTTGCCCCCTGAGAGGAGCCTCACCGGGCAGGAAAGAGAAGCTGTCTTGATCTGATACTCCTCTACCGCCTGTTCGGTACAAGCTTGCAGTGCCTTCTGGTCGAGCAGACCATACCGTTTCATGCTTTTGTTGCTGTGTAGCTTCAGCAACATGTTCTCCTTGAGATCCATATCAATGACCAGGCTGTCAGAGAGCCTGTCGTCAGAGATGTATCCGATGCCCAGATCCTTTCTCTTTTGGATGCACAACTGATCGAGTGAGACATCATCGAGGGATACACTGCCCCCCTGAGACTTCCGGATGCCAAGGATCAGTTCAGCGAGCTCCTTCTGTCCATTCCCATCGACGCCTGCGATACCAAATATCTTGCCGGGGGCAATGGAGAGGCTGACAGGACCCAATCGCCCATCCTTCAGCTCTACGTCTGTGACCACCAGGCCTGCCCGGTCCTGAAAGAGAGCTACAGCTTGGCGCTGTTCCCGCTGGAGCTTTCGTCCGATCATCAGCATCGAGAGCTCTTCCTTGGAAGTCAGGGAGGTGACAACCTCCCCTGCATTGCATCCATTCCTCAATATGGTTACCTGGTCTGTTATGGCAAGGACTTCCTCGATATGATGGGTGATGATGATCACTGAGTGCCCTTCGGAGCGCAATCGCCTGAGGACGGTAAAGAAACTCTGGACTTCCTGGGGAGTAAGCACTGCTGTAGGCTCATCAAGGATAAGAAGCTCTGCTTCCCTGTAGAGCAGCTTTATTATCTCCACACGTTGTTGCTGCCCTACAGACAACGTCGAGACCAAGGCCAGAGGATCGACATCAAGACCATACTTGGTGGATAGAGTACGAATTTTCTCATCAAGGGAGCGTCGGTTTACAAAAGGGTAACCGGGGCTTTTCAGGCCTAAGGTGATGTTTTCAGAAACTGTGAGTGTAGGTACCAGCGTAAAATGCTGATGCACCATGCCAATGCGATGGGAAATGGCCACTTTGGGTGAAGAGATCAGGACAGGCTCCTTGTCCAGGAGGATCTCTCCCCCATCCGCCTGGTATATCCCATAGAGTATGTTCATGAGGGTTGTCTTGCCTGCACCATTTTCTCCCAGCAGGGCATGTATCTCACTGTGAGCGATGGTGAGGTTCACGCCCTGATTGGCACATTTGCCAAAGAAGGTCTTGGTGATGTTTCTCATCTCTAGCAACGGCATGGCAACACCCTCCTTATCACTAGCAGCAAGCTCCTCATCCAAATGGAGAGGAGCTTGTAAACAGAACCTTTATCTGGTCTCGATGACGGGAATCTCTAGACTTCCGTCAAGAATTTTTGCTTTGGTGTCCGCTATCAAAAGCTGTACCTTCTGGGGAATCGTATCCTCAAAGCTGTTATAGCCAGAGATATCGACTACCCCTTCCTTCATACCCAGGTTGAACACCCCACCAACATAGGTGCCCTGAATCACCTTATCAACAGCGGTAAGGACAAGAGCAGGAACACTATAGACAGTGGAGGCCATGACGGTATTCGGGGCGATGGAGTTCTGGTCATAGGAGTCCCCGGTTGCAAGCAAGCCCCTCTCCTCTGCTGCCTTTATCACCCCAGTTCCTGCCTGGTTGGCAATATGGCTGAGCACGTCGGCACCTTGGTCTGCCATGGACAGGCCCGCTTCCTTACCCAAAGATACATCGGTGAAACTGCTCACATACGCTTCAAGCACCTTGATGGAAGGATTTACCTTTTTTGCCCCAAGCTTATAGGCTTCCACAACCTTTACAATGGAGGGCTGTTCAAACCCACCGACGATACCGATGGTACCTGTCTTGGACATGGAGGCAGAGAGCATTCCCATCAGGTAGCCTGCCTCTTCACATGCCATGACATAGGATGCGGCATTATCAGAGAAGGAGTTGGACTCGATGGCCATGAACTTTGTCTTTGGGAACTGTGCAGCTACCCGTACTGCGGGCTCTCCGAACTGGAATCCGTGGCCTATCACCAGGTCATAGCCTTGTGCGGCATAATCGCGATAGGCAGCCTCGCCATCGGCGATCCCTACATTCTCAGAGTAGGCAGTCTCAATGTTGTACTGCTCCTCTGCAGCTTTGAGACCTGCAAAGGCAACGGCATTCCAACCTTGGTCATTGGCAGGGCCGGAAAGCAACAAAGCGACCTTGAGCTTCCCACTTGCGTCCTTTTTCTCTGCTGCACCACCAGCAAACAGAACCGAACAGCCCAGTACTACGATCAAACACGTCAACAGCACTTTTTTTCTCATGATAGTTCTCCTCTTAGTCTCACTTCTGCCTATTTAAATACCTCAGGGAAAAAATCCCGTAATGATTTGGAACAACATGCTTCTGCCTCTTTAGCCAACACCTCTTCTGCAAGGCCTGGGAAGTGCCCGTCTTCATAGACCACCTTTCCCCCAACCATGGTAAGGTTCACAGCGCCGGTCACCCCACCACGGGCAAGCATATTCGCAGGATCATGCAGCATCCCTGCAAGCTCCAAAGCATTACTGTCTATGAAAAACAGGTCGGCGGCCTTGCCCACTTCCAGGGAGCCCAAGTCATTACGCCCCAGCATCTTCGCCCCATTGACGGTGGCCAGCTTCAGCATCTCATACGAGGAGGGAGACCCTCCACGCTGTTTGCTGTGATAGGACTGCATCAAGTAGGCCATGCGCAAGGAATCTAGGAGGTTTGAGCTGTCGTTGGTTGAAGATCCATCACAGCCTAGGGAGATGTTCATACCTGCCTTCTGCATGGCCGGGATATCGAGGATGGGGAAGCCTGCCAACACAGCAGGGGCCGGACAGTGCGAAAGCCCAGTCCTGGTTCTTGCCATCACCTCATACTCGTCCTTCTGGAGTTCCCAACCATGGGCAAGCCAGACATCCTCTCCGACGAATCCAATCTCTTCTGCCCATTGGAGGGTACGTTTTCCATAGCGTTCCATCATAATAGGGTTTTCCCCTTCACCAAGATGGGTATGCAGTCTCACCCCCGCCGAACGTGCAAGCTTCACAGACTCTTCAAAGGTCTCCTGATAGCTGTTTATTGGCTGACAGGGAGCGACTACGATCTGGGCCATGCTGTTGGCAGAAGGGTCATGGTAGCGAGAGATGAGGCGCTCGCAATCAAGGAGAAACTCGTCGGTACTCTCCAGCATCTCGGGTGGGATGGTACTCCCTTTGCTTTTCGGAAGGGTATTGCATCCCCTCCCTGCATGGTAGCGGATGCCCAACAGGGAAGCGGCTTCAAATTGGCGGTCAACTGGTGACTTGCCGGTCTTTTTCGTATAGCAGTACTGGTGGTCAAAGGCTGTGGTGCACCCGTGCTTGAGCAGGTCTGCCATGGCAACCAGGGAGGAGTAGTAGATGGCATCACTGTCGATGGCAGAGAAGATCGGGTAGATCTTGTCCAGCCAGTCCACCACCAGCAGATTGGGATAGTCGATGGTCAACAGGTTTCTGACAAACGCCTGGAAGAAGTGATGATGGGTGTTGACGAGCCCAGGATAGACGAACATCCCTTGTGCATCAATTATGGTGCATCCACTCGCATCGAGATCCTTGCCTATGGCTTCAATGGCATAGCCGTCGATACGGATATCGGCGTCGGCATAGATGGTATCATGCTGGTCACAGGATACTATGGCCCGTGCATTTCTAATGAGTTTCTTTTGGTTCATCGGGGGTCTCCCATCACATTGATGGATTTACGATAAACCTTATAGTAACTATAGAGTCAAGAAATTATTGGAAGAAATTTGTCTTTTTACTACCGCCAATACCAACACAAAGAGGTGAAACAGAACAAAATAGCATAGAACCGGATACAAACAAGACAATACATGCTCCTCTGCTATGCTTGAGAAAGGGGCAACAAGAAGGCCGTGGAAAGAGATGTCCCAGTTCTTTATTCTTCTATGAGTTGAGCAGTGAACAGAATTTTACTCAGATGCGCATTGACCCTTTCCAAATCAAAGCCCCCGTCAAAGTCATATCCCGCCCACATCGAATGCTGCTCATACTCCTCGTGGGTGGGATCCTTGAGAATCCTACGCAACTGGGCATACCCATACGCTCCCCCACAATCCTCAGGTGGAGTCATTCCCCGACCCTTTGTGCAAATGGCACGGGGTGGACCATCAACAGATTCAATCGCCCCCACCGTGACGACATGTTCCCACCCATCACCAAAATCATACAGATAGGTAAAGCGCCGCACATTGGGCAACACTTCAGAAAGGGTTGTAGTATACTCGTCATGTATTCCTGAAAGACCGAAAAGACTGGATCCTTGACTGTATGGATTATCCTTCATCGTTCCAACACTAAATCCATGACCGCTGAAGACAAACTCATGGAGGTGGGTGTCAGTCCACCCGAATCCTACCTGGAGGACATCATTGAGGGCGGCAAAACTCATAAAGATTGGAACGAGGAAGCTGCGAGTCACCTTGCTACTGCCCTGGAGCTTCAGCCTCACATCGAGGGCTATCATGAGTGTCCTGATGGGTTTGGGAGTAGATTCCTTTGGAGTTTTCTCAGTAGATTTCTTTTTTGCTTTTTGAGCAAGTTTGGGTTTGTCGTTGAATGTAGGATACTCTTCCTCATATTCCCCAAAATGTAAGGGATGTCCCTCTGATAGTGCCTTTTCGTCCATATCATCCAGGAAGTCCAAGGTATTGATAGTGAATTCCTTGAACCTGCGGGTAAAGCCGTTCAACTTGGCTACCTGAGAACGATCACCTGTGGGTCCGAACAGTATTGGTCCAGCATCCTTGATATACTGGGCGATCTCTTCGGCAGGAACTCCCGAGTGCTCCATATCCTTCTGCAGATCCTGTACCCATGTTTTTTCAAAATCCTGAAAGGAATCCAGTTGGAAAAAAAACTCCTCCTCAGAATGGTCGTTCATCATCACGACAAACACTATTCCCTGATGTTCGAAATAGTTCGCATGCCAGCAGTACTGTGGATGAGGGGGATTCGAGAGCTCTTCATAGGGGTGTTTGAGTTTGGTGAGCAGCTTCTGGGTGCATTGGATATACATGACGGTCTCCTACTGCACGAACCCTACCATGGCAAAGACAAGAAGGGCAAGGAAGAAACAGCAGGAATCAAATGGGTTCAGTAACGAAATTCAACCGCTTCAGCCTTGCATTGATGAGAGACAGGTCAAAGAGAGACTCTTCTTCATCATAACCCCACATCAAGGTCTCCTCATATTTCGGATGGGTAGGATCACCTAGGATCTCACACTTGTACGCATAGCCTATAGGCCCTCCGCTATCCTCAGGAGGGGCTGTACCCTGGCCTCCTGTACATTCGGCATAGGGACCACCGTTGACAATCTTTGTCTTCCCTACCCTGATGACATGCCGCCAGCGATCACCAAAATCATACTCATAGTCGAAGCGTTTTGCAGGAGGGATGTAGTCAGAAAGCAGTGCCCCGTGTTCACTATACAACGCTTTGCGCTGTTCATGATCCAGACGCTCTTTCCATGCAAACTCACGCAGATCCTCGTCAATGATTTCCTTGCCCTTATTATAGGTGAACTGATGGGGGTGGGCACCGGTCCAACCGAACCCAATCTGAAGAATCTTATTGAGGGATCGGAAGTTCATGGCAAGGGGCACCAAGAAACTGCGCTCTACCTTTTTGTCACCCAGTAGCTTCAGTATGACATGGAAGGACACCATCACGGTGGTGATGGCACTCGATGCGGGCATTGGGTCTATAGGTTCAATCGGAGTCGCCTCAGATAAGGCTTTGGACTTTGTATGTTTCATCCTTTTACGATCGGCTGGTATGAGGGACAAACTGCAGTTCTCCCAGCTCTTCATTGATGAAGTCCTTGTCAAAGCCAGCATCAAAGTCATCGCCTGCCCACTCCAGCATTTCATCATATTCCTCGTGGGTAGGGTCCCCCAGAATTTCACAAAGGGTATCATATCCATACATTCCACCACAATCCTCAGGAGGAGTGGAGCCTTTACCACCGGTGCATTCTACAAACGGGCCACCTTCGAAATTATGAATCTTCCCTACCTTGATGATATGCTCCCAGCCGTCACCAAAATCATAGAGGTAGCGGAAAGTCCTCTCTTCAGGGATGAAATCCGAAAGCATCGTCTCATTCTCATCGAGCATATCGTCATCATCATATTCAATGCCCATATCTTGTTTCATGCCAATGGTAACCCGTTCTTTCTTGAAGCTGAACTGATGGAGGTGACTGTCAAACCAACCGAACCCTATCTGCAGGATGGTATGGAGGGAGGCGAAGGATAAGTACAAGGGTACTAAGAAACTTCGCTTCACCTGTTTGCCTGCCGAGAGGACCAGCTTCACATCAAGGGCGACCATAGGGGTGCCCTCGCCTTCTCCAACGATCGTCTTGGATTTCTGTATGGCTGGCTTGCTCATTTCAAACATTTCATCTACTGCAGCGATCAACTCATCTCGCTGCTCGGGGTCAGCAAGAATTTCCCTAAAGCTTTCCATCATGTCGACAAACTTCTTCATCCTTCTGGTAAACCCACTCAATGCCGCTATCGATGAACGGTCGCTTGTGGGTCCGAAGGTAATTGGTCCTGCATTTTTTATGTAAGCGGAGACCTCCTTTGCAGAGGCTCCTCCGTCTTTCATTCCCAATCGTATCTCTGAAAGCACTTTTTTGTTGAAATCCTTAAATGAAATCACTTCGAAGAAGATCTCCTCACCAGTGAGGTCATTCATCATGACCGCATACAAAATATCACCCTGTTCGAATATGCTTGCATGCCAGCGATAAAACTCTTCCGGGGGATTGGGCAACGCCCCATAGGGCTGTTCAAGCTTATCGAGCAGTTTTTTGGTGCATTGGATATACATGACTATGATCTCCTATTACAAGAACCCTACCATGGAAGGCCGAGCAAGGCAAGAAACCCTGTATGTTAGCGAGTGCCTTCTACAAACTTCAGTTTCTTTAGTCTTGCATTGATGCGCTTCAGGTCAAACTGGGCATTGCGATTGTCGTGTACCCACTCGAGAGTCTCTGCATACTCGTCATGGGTAGGATCAGAGAGGATCTCACACAACTCATCATAGCCTGGAGGCCCACCACAATCCTCAGGAGGGG
The DNA here is from genome assembly GCA_048264225.1 of Sphaerochaeta sp. Classification (GTDB taxonomy): domain Bacteria; phylum Spirochaetota; class Spirochaetia; order Sphaerochaetales; family Sphaerochaetaceae; genus Sphaerochaeta. The sequence continues at coordinate 71,455 of JBLXDK010000014.1, read as the reverse complement.
TAGTCCCCTGCCCTCCGGTACACGAAACATAGGGTCCCCCATCAAAATCAGGGGCCTTCTTCACGGTGAGGTCAAGCAACCAGCCCCGATTAAACCCATAGAGATACTTAATCTTCCGGACCCCAGGAATGAAGTCAGAAAGGACGGTCTCCCCTTCAATCAAAACTTCTGTGTGCTTGCCTTCAAACATGAGCCGTACACACATATCGCTTCTGTCCGCGCCTATTCGGATCGTATCACTCTTCAGATGAAACTCATGCTCAGAGTTCTCGCCCCATCCAAACCCCATCTGGAGGATCGTACTGAGCGTACCAAAGTCCAAAACAACAGGCATGAGAAAACTGCGGCTCACCTTCTCTTGCCTTCCCAGCTGCAAAACCGCATCAAGGACTATCATGGGAGTTGTATCCAAACCTAGGCTATTTGCCGAAAAGACCTTTTTGGGTCCTTTGGATTTTGCCTTTGCCATGGGATGATCCAGATTTTCCATCAGCTTATCAAAGGCCCTGGCAAAAGCAGCATCCAAGGAATTCTCAAGAGAATTTTCGTCAAACATACTCGGAACGACTTCAGGGAATAGGAACCTCGGAGCCTGAGCCTCCTTCAACCTGCGTGTATGGTGGCTCAAAGCTGCAACCAAGGAGGGGTCGCCCGTTGGTCCAATAACAATTGATCCCGCCTGCTCCCAATACAAGGCAATTTCTTCCACAGTCAGATGATCATCCACCATGGCATTCTCAAGTGTTTCCAGCACCAGCTTGTCAAAATCTTGGAATGAGGGAATCTTGAAGGAGTATTCCGCCCCCGACTGATCATTTACCAGCACAACATACTGTGCTCCTCTACTCTCGAAACAGCTCGCATGCCAACAATAGATTGCTTGGGGAGGCGTAGACACCTTCTCATACAAGCGCCCAAGTCGGTCAAGCAACTTTTTGGTACATTGGATATACATATCTGATAAGCTCCATGTGCGATCAACGTAGCATGCAAAAGCCAAACATGGCAAGAAAATCCTTGAGAAATAAACGCTTAAGGAATACATGCTGAAAGCATACCAGCTCAAAAAGAGGAAGAAATGGTTCGGATAATAACCTCTGGAACGTTACCTATATTTTTTTGGCATGATACGGGACAAACTTCATCTTCCGCTTGAACTCCCTATTGATGCGATCAAGGTCAAAGTCAGCAGCAAAGTCATCACCTGCCCATGCATGCAGTTCCTCATAGCCTGGTGCCCCACCGCAATCTCCGGGCAGGGTGGAGCCATACCCGCCGGTACACACAACAGAGGGGGCGACCTTGTATATTCTTGATCTCCCTCAGCAACGGCAGCTCAAAGGCGATGGCTACCATAAGGTTACTATTGGTTTAGCTTTCATTTTTGTCGTAAGTCTTGGGCTTGGTTTGGCGATTGGCTGTAGGCCATGCCCCTTTCACAGTCCTGGTATCCGTCTCACTTTCTACAAGGTTCGTTATCTCTTCTTTCCAATGATCAGAAAGGTTCCTTAGCACTGTTTCATCCTCAAGCATACTCCTAAGGCTCTGCACACTAGCGAAATGGGTCCTTATCTTGTGGATATTGTCATTTAGCCGGGCTACATGGGCTCGTGTGCTTGAAGGTCCGAAGGTAGGGGAACCTGCATCCTGAAGGTATGATCTTATCTCGTCATCAGAGGCCCCCCGCTCCTTCATGCTGGCTTCAATCTCTTGCAGGAGTTGCTTGTCAAACCCTTGGAAGGTCTCTATTGGAAAAAAGACTTCCTGAAATGTACTGTCGTTCACCAACACCACATAGGTCACCTGCTGAGATTGAAAAAAGCTTGCATGCCAGCAGTATTGGGAGCTAGGGGGATTGGGTAGCATCCCATGGGGTAGGGTAAGTTTTTCAAGCAGTTTCTTCGTACATTGGATATACATGACTATGGTCTCCTCCTAAAAAAACCTACCATAGCAGACAAAACAAGGCAAGAAACTCCTGTATAGCAAGCTACCCTTGGTTATGCAAGACAAAAATGCAAAATAAGGAGGGAGAACCAGAGTGACGATCAAGAAGATGCTTAGAACGCCACCTTGTTCCTTCCTGATTCCTTTACCCTGTACAGGGCCTGGTCTGCAGCTTCAATGAGGTCCTTTTCGTATTCTACGTCAACTTCAGGGAATGATGCTCCACCAATGCTGAGTGTCACATGGATAAGCTGTTCTCCATACTTGATGTGCTTCTCGTCGATCTGGCGCCGTATTGCCTCCCCTACTTCCAGTGCATCAGCTTTTGATGCACCAAGGAGGACAACCATGAACTCATCCCCTCCCAGGCGGACCAGGATATCACCTTCGCGCAGTTGGCTCCGTGTTGTGCCTGCGATGGTTCTGAGCACCCGGTCTCCGACAGTATGCCCATAGACATCGTTTACCTGCTTGAAATGGTCAATGTCGATCATCAGCACAGCTAGGGCTATGTTCTGCCTCACTGCCCTGACAAACTCCTCATGGAGGCGGGAGAGCCCGAATCGGCGATTGTAGACATTGGTCAGCGGATCGATGGCTGCAAGTTTCTGCACCTGGTCATGGGTCATGGCATTGTGCAGGGCAAGGGCAAGGCTAGTTCCAAACAGATCCAGGTTTTCCAAAACCTCTGCAGTGAATGCTTCATCGGAAGCAAGCACCACAGCTCCTAGAGGAAGTTGCTTATAGACGATGGGCTCAACAATAATCTGGTGAGGACGGAAGGAGGTCATCACGCCTTCGAGCATCACATCCTCTGGAACATTGATGATATTGCGCTTGAGGGTCTGCATGGAGTCGAGGATCAGAGGATTTGCACTCAGTGAACTTGACTTGGTAAGCCCTACGGTATGGTAGACACGAAGCTCGCCTCCCTCCTCGATGAGGATAGCTCCCGATGGGCAACCGATCATCTCCATCAGGCTTATGAGGGCACTGCGGCAGAGCTGGTCTGTCTCCAAATGTGTAGTGAGCAACTGAGTATAGGTTCTGATGTCCATCTCAATCTGTATAGATTTGGCCAGAGTATCGACCAGGTTGTTGAAGGCACGACTACTGGTGCCGATGGCATCCTTTGAGTCAACGGGTATGTGACAGTTTGCAGGCGTACAGTCCATGACCTGGGCTTTGCCTGAAATGGCCTTGAGATGGTTCTCAATGTCCTTCATGTGCTTTGCAAGCAGGTTAAGTCTGTCTCCAACGATGCGGTGAGCCAACAGGATGTTGACTGCCCCTACAAACAGGCCAGCCAGCATACAAACGGCAAAGAACCACCAGGACAGTGCTATGGAAGCTTCGAGCCCCAACAGGAGCATGAAGAACGGAAAGACAAGTCCGACAAGGATGCCAAAGCCCATCATCCAGATAGCAAGGTCGGTGAAGACTCTTTTCGTGATTCGTATCATAAGTAAACCCCTTGATTGAAAACAGAAAGACCTTTTTTAGAGAAAGGTCATGGAATGAAGTATGAACCCATGACAAATGATACAAGCAAATGGGGTTTCTTGAAAGTGAAAAACATGGGAAACAGAAGGAATACGACTATTTCAGCAGGAAAGGCTGATAATCAATACAGAGGGAGTTGCCTATCACGTCTTTTTCTTACAGAAGCAGATCATCCAATTATTCTTACTAGCATTGATATTAGCGCTCCGAACACCATCACATCATCGAAGCATACCCAAACACGTTATAGGCAGAAAGGGCCACTATTACGAGCATGATGAGCATGAACAGCTTGTCTATCTGGAGGTTGTCCAGCCTAGCAGAGGCACTCCTACCTGTCATCGCCCCGGCGATACCAGAAGCCATCATAGCGATAAGCAAGACAGCTGAGAACTCAGGAATGGCACCCTGGAGGATATAGGTAAACAGGTTGGCTACCTGGGAGAAGAAGATGATGTACAGTGAGTTTATGGCAGCATGCTTGCTGTCCATGGAGAAGAGGTAGGAGAGGACCATGATGTTTATCGGTCCTCCACCAATACCTAGAAAGGATGAGAATATTCCCAGAGCCAAGCCAGCAGTGAGGGAGCCCATCTTGCTGGTCATATGAAGCGTCTTGATCTTATGCTTGTTGAGCACATAGACAAACACTGTAGCAGTGAGGATTACCATGATGATGTTCTGGATCATCCCGATGCGGGCATCGTGCTGAGTATTCTGCTTCACAATGGTGAAGAGGATCTTTCCCACCACCCCGCCAAGGGCGCCACCAAGGGCAAGGGGAAGCCCGACTACGCTATCGATCTTGATGGTATCCTTTCTGCTTCGCAAAATGGATACTGCAGTCATGGCCAATACAGTATTTCCACTGAGAAAACTAATGGTGGAAACCGGATAATCACACAGGGCATCCATGACAGGCTTGATGATCACGCCTCCGCCAATGCCGCTGATAGCTCCCAGCACTGTCGCAATAAACGTCACAATTACGAGTAATATTTCCACAATGAACCCTCTTTCTGATTATTTTGCCAAGCTGCGTGCAACATGTTCCAATCGTCTGATAACATACGGATAGAAGCTCAACATGGTGGAACAGAACTTGTACCCATTCTCATCTCTATAGCGCTTGCAGCCACCACGACAGAGATCTTTCCATGGGCATGCACTACAGGCGTCTATGGCGTTGGGAGAGTCCTCAATAAAACGGATCTCAGACCTTTTTGCATCAAGGGCAACAAAATCATCAGAGAGGAGGTTCCCCAGATAGGAAGCATCGTCACAGAAGAAGTCACAGGGATAGATGCTGCCATCACTTTCGACCACATACTGGATCGAACAGATGCCGGCCATGTCACAGCTCTCAGGGGGATAGCCTGCCAGCATCCCGACCAGATTGTCAAAGAACCTGATGGAGACAGGATTGCCCTTCTCCCAGGCATCGAACCAGAGGTCAAAGAGGCGCTTGAGGAACAGGGCATAGTTCTCAGGGGTAAGGAAAGGCTTCTTGTCAGAGGCTTCCAGGCTTTCCATGCAGGGAATGAACTGCAGGTACCTATGCCCATGGCCTGTCATATAAGCCCACATGGGATCGACATTCTGGGCAAGCTCGTTGGTCACCACACCCAAGACATTGAAAGCAACTTCATGCTTGCGCAACAGGGCTATACCATCCAACACCGAGCGGGCACTCTTGTTGCCTTGGGCATCAAATCGGTGCATGTTATGCAGGCGCGGAGAGCCGTCAAAGGAGACTCCTACCAAAAAGTTGTTCTGTTTGAAGAATGAGGCCCAAGCCTCATCAATATGCATTCCATTGGTCTGAAAAGCGTAGTGAATGGTTGATCCCTCAGTGTTGAGACGCTTAACCGCATCTACAAACTTCTCATAGAACGGAAGTCCTATCAGGGAGGGCTCTCCACCCTGAAAGACAAAGGAGCAATGTTTGGCCTCTGCCAAGCCCTTGGTGATGAGGGCCATCATCACATCCTCGCCCATAAAAGGTCGCTGTCCAACCTCCCTATGGTCTGCCGTTTCGTGGTAGAAGCAGTAGTCACAGGCAAGGTTACAGGCAGAGGAAGAGGGTTTTATCATAAGCGTGATAGTGTTTCGTTTCATACTATATGCCTTATATCCTAGCTTCGTATGTCTTGGATAGATGTCCCATTGAAAATGGTCGGCTTGAAGACATAAGAATAGTCATGAATTTTATACTCGTTGTCGCAAATCATCCGAAAGATTCGTGTTCCGACCTCAAAGCCCATCTCAAACCCAGGATGGATCGAGCTTGTGATGCCGCTCTCCATCCAATCAGTATCGGAATAATCGAAGCTGACAACAGAAAAATCCTTCGGAACAGTTTTACCATGGTTGGCCAATAAGCGCAACACGCTCCTGAGGATCATGTAGTTACAACAGACAATTGCAGTGCACTTGGGCAGTGACTTGAGAAACCTCCACAGCGAGCGGAACAGCTCCTTCTCGTCCTGCGTGTCATCAGAGATGAACCATTTCACATAGGAGTCATCATAGGAAGCACCATACTTCTGCAAGGAACGCACATAGCCCTTGTACTTCTCTATGCCCTGGTAGTTGTCATAGACAAAAATACCGGCAATATGGCGGTGGCCAACATCGGTGAGCTTCTGGACGAGAACGTCAGCACACTGCCCATCAGCGATAGTTACCTTGGGAAAGTTGGAGCCGGCATAGAAGTTGTTGTAGAATATGACAGGAACGTCTTTCTCATATAAGTTTGAGTAGCAGTCGAGGTTGAGGTTGATCATACTCGCCTTCACCCCGTCGACAATGAGGCCATGAAAGCCTTTTGCACAAGCCAAAAGGCATTTGCGCTCGTTGACCAGCTTGTTGTCAGTGTAGAAGACCTTCAGCTCGACTGATTTTCCCTCAAGGGCCTTTCTGATCCCCTTCAGGAGATTGGAGTTGGCGTTATAGTCCTGGCCCTGGACAATAACGCCGATCTTGACCTCTCCGTTCTCAGGCAGGGACTCGTGCATCAGCAGGCGCTTCTTGTTGAAGAAGGTGCCACTTCCCTTGACGGTATAGACAACACCCTCCTCAACCAACAGCCTGATAGCCGTCCTTACCGTCTCCCTACTGACACCCAGCTTGTTGCACATATAGTTTTCAGAGGGGATCCTGGTGGTTTCCGAAAACTTTTGCTGGTCTATGAAGGTTCTGATGTACTCATAGACCTGCTCGTACTTCTTAGTGCCTGTTTTTCCCCTGTGAGTCATCTTCAATGCGTACTTCCTTATGTTCAGTGTGTGCAATCCAATCGAGTAAACGTTCCCTCAGAACCATCTTATCACGGGTGTAGGAGGTGTCGTGAATCAGGTTGTTCAGTTCAAAGGGGTCCTGCTCCAAATCATACAGGAAATCATCGACATAGACATCACTATCCATATCGGTGCCACCATTCTTCCCTGGAGCATAGACGGCATACTTGAACTTGGGAGTCCGAATGCAGCGCCCTACCCGACTCTCTGATATCTGGGCAAATATCTCATTGACCCGAGCGGGATCCTTTTTGTCCACCACATCAGCGAGATCCTCTCCGATCATCTTTGATCCGACATCGACACCAGCCATGGAGAGGATGGTCTTCGGAAGGCTTGCCGTGCTTACCAGCTCCTCCACTACCTTACCACCAAGAAACGAGCCACCACGTATCACCAAGGGGATACGCAAAGCAGCATCATGACAGGTGCGCTTATAATCATCATAGCCGTTGAGGTGACCGTCCTTGTTGCGGGTCTTGAAGTGTGAACCATGGTCTGAGACAAAAATGATAACCGTATTATCGTACAGTCCTTTCTGTTTGAGGGTATCGATCAGGCGTCCGAGATTCTCATCAAGGCTTTCACAAGCACCCAGATAATCAGGATACTCCTCCATGTAATCACCTTCCAAGGCAGCGAGGTCACCGGGAACGGGGAAGTCCTTGAACTTTTCCTTTGAACCGAGGGGACCCTGGTAGTGGTTGCTGTCATTCTGGTGGTGTGGCTCTATGTGGGAGACTGTCATGAAGAAGGGCTTCTTCCCTGTGTACTGATCGAGGAACTCCAGGGCAAAGTCGGTGATGCAATCGGCACGGTAGCCTGTGAATTCACGTTTGACATTGTACTCGTCATAGACATAGCCACCATAGCCATTGGAGGTGAACTCCAATACATCGGAAGTTCTCCAGAACCCTTCATAGCCACCGCGCAGTTCTAGAGGAATGGGTTTTGTGTGGTAATCAACTGTAGGGGTCTCTTCCAACCCTCCTGTGGAGGCAAGATGCCATTTGCCTATATATGCATTCTCGTACCCTGCTTCAGTGAGATAGTTGGCCAGGGTCTTCATATCAGTGGGTAGGGCAATATTGTTTCTGAAACATCCGGTCTCTGTAGGATAGAGACCTGTCTGGAACATGGAACGACAAGGACCACAGACCGGCTGAGGGGTAAACGCGAGGTCAAAGCGGACACCCTCTTCTGCCATTGCATCAAGATGGGGTGTAATGTTCAATGGTTGACCGTAACATCCACACGTATCAAAACGTTGTTGGTCCGAAAAATAGAAAATGATATTAGGCTGTGCCATCATATGCTCCTCTTTGATTCTGTAATCTTATTGATTCCAATGATTGCCACTGTAAGGACGATCACCACAAGAAATGCGATCGCAATCGGTGATTGTACGAAAATCTTATAGCTGCCATCGGAAAGGATGAGAGAACGGCGGAAGTTCTCCTCTGTGATCGCTCCCAATACCAAGCCAAGCAAGACGGGGATGGTTGAGAAGCCCAACTTGCCAAACAGGTATGCAATGACGGCAAATACCAAGGTAACGCCAATATCAAACATGGAGGTGTTGACTGAGAAGGCCCCTGCAAAGCAGAAGATGACAATGATCGGGGTCAGGATGGATACGGGAATGGAAACCACCCGGGCAAAATACTTGGTCAGCGTCTTGCCTTGCAGGAACATGAAGATGTTGACAAAAATGAGCCCGATCATGATGGCATACATGGTTACCCCGTGCTTGACGAACAGGTTGGGGCCGGGTGTAAGACCGTTGATCATCAGAGCCCCAAGCATGATGGCTACTGCCCCATCGCCAGGGATACCCATGGTAAGCAAGGGGATGAGAGTTGCCCCAGTAACGGCATTGTTGGCAGTCTCAGCTGCAGCCATACCTTCGATCGAGCCATGGCCAAACTCTTCCTTGTGTTTGCTCATCTGGCGTGCTCGGTCATAGCTGACAAAGGAGGCCATCGAGGCTCCTGTTCCTGGAATGATGCCGATGATCACCCCGATGACGGCACTCATCAGAGAAGGAAGGGCCATACGCTTGTATTCCTTCTTGGAAATCTTGCCGCTCTCTGACTTCACCTCTTCCAAACTTGAGATAGTCACCTGGTTGCTCTTCTTGCTCTTAGCCAGGATTTCGCTCAAGGCGAACAGCCCGATAAGGCAGATTACCAGATCGAAGCCTGAGTAGAGATTGATGTTCTTGAAGATGTAGCGTGTGGACCCTGTCATGGGATCGAGGCCGATAGTTGCAATGAACAGTCCGAAGGCTCCTGATATGAGACCCTTGATGAGGGACTTTCCAGAAACACCTGCGATGACAGTCAGACCGAACAGACAGACAAGGAAGTATTCGGGTGTTCCCATCTTCTGGGCAAACTTTGCTACCTGGGGAGCGAAGAACAGCAAGGTGAATGCACTGAAAATCCCCCCAAAGGTGGAAGCCTGCAAGGCTACATTCAAGGCCTTCTTGCTCTGCCCTTTCCTGGTGAGAGCGTACCCATCAGCCATGGTGGCTGTCGCATGGGGAGTTCCTGGGGTGTTGATGAGGATTGCTGAGATCGAACCACCATACCCTCCGGCACAGTAGATGCCCAACAGGAACATGAAGGAGTCGATGGCTCCCATGGTGTAGGTGAAGGGAAGAAACAACACGATGCACAGGATCACCGTCAGACCAGGGATGGCACCAAACACCAAGCCGAGTATCAATCCGATATTCATGTATACGAAGCTGGAAATGGTAAAGAACTGTTGAAAGCCTTGTATGAATAAGTCCATGATTGTATTCCTATGGTAGGCGAACGCCCAAGAGATATCTGAAGATCACACCAATCGCCAGGGCTGAAACTATCACTATGAGGTAGTATGAGCCTTTCTTGATCCTGAAGTAATAGAGCATGGCAACAGAGAATAGCAGTGAACTGAGTATGAAGCCAATGAGAGGCATCAATAGGGCATACAGGACAAGCATCAGAAGAATGACCACTGCCTTGATCTCCGTAAGCAGTTCTATCTGGATTACATCAAGCTTCTTCCTACGTATGATCTTCACAAGCTCTGTACCCAAAAGCACCACCGATCCGGCTATCATGATCTGCAAGAGCAACGTAGGAAACGTCCTTGCAGTGGTGGCCATATTTTCATGGACCTTTACCTGGCTTGGCATAAGAAGGAATGCCGCCACAGCAAACGCCAGGAATACAAGCGGGCCTACAAGGGAGGGGTAAAAATTGACAGTCTTACCCTCAAGGCTCGCACCTACCGTATCGATCTTACTATCCACTCTTTTTAGCATTCGTAGGAACCTATGCATATGCTACCCTTTTCATGGGAGCGGGCCTTCTTGGATAAGAAGACCCGTTCCAATCGTTTAGTCTGTTTTCTAGATGTTTGCTTTGACGATAGATGCAACTGATGAAACATGCTTGTCCATCTGGGCTCCATCAAGAGGATCGATCTCGATCATCAGGGACTTGTAGAAGGCAACAATCTCAGGCTTCTCAAGGATGGTCAGATAGGCCTTGCGAACCTTGTCGATGATCTTCTGGTCTGTTCCCTTACGGGCCATGATGAAACATCTGTTGCGGAAATATGCAGAGGAGCCATACTCGCCTACACCCTTAACATTCTTGTAGACTTCGTTGTTCACACCCTTTTCGTCGAAGACCACTACAGGATTGAGAATTCCTGCTTCCACACTACCCTTAGCTTGGGACTGGTGGGAGATGGCAAAGTCAGTCTCGCCCTTGGAAGCTGCATCGAGGGCAAGGTTTGCTCCGTTGTAGCTTACCAGTTCAAGATTGATGCCCAAATCCTTGGCAAGAGCCTTGGCAAGGAATGCCTCAGAACCTGCAACGCCGTTTACGGCAACCTTGAGCTTCTTGCCAACAGCATATGCCTTGAGGGCATCAAGATCCTTGATGTTAAGTTTTGCATCTGAGGTAAGGACGAAGATTGATGAGTAGAGGTTTACGATTGGCTCATAATCATCATAGGTAAACTGGATGGCGTCAGAACCATCTACGTTTGGAGCGATGGAGAATGCTCCCTCACCTGCGAAGATGAGGTTGTACGAGTTTGCTTCATTCTTCAGGTAGTTTGTAAGGGCAACGTTGCCACCAGCTCCCAATTCGTTGGTTGCCAAGATGGGTTTTCCCAAGACCTCGACACCATAGGTAGCGGTCTTTCTGTTTACGATGTCAGCCACCCCGCCGACAGCCCAAGGACAAATCACGGTAACAGCTTCCTGTGGCCATGTATCAACATTCACTTCAGCTTTTCCTGCAGCAAACAATGTCCCAAAGGAAATGAGCACAACTAACAGTACGAGAACAGTCTTTTTCATAAGAACCTCCATAGTTTCTGGTTTGTATATACCAAGCCTATCATCGTTTAGGGATAATACAATACAGAAATTTGCTATTTACACCTAAAGTTGTATGGTAAACAGCAAATATATCCCACTTGTATGCAAGTTTGCTCATAAACGGGAAAAAGCTGTAGGGTATTTCGAATACTTTCAGCTGATACCAGGGGAATCCACACAAGAGCCCATCCCCAACAGTTATCCAAGAAAGGGTACATACCGAAGGGATGTCTCATAGGGTTGCTGAGGTATTTTCCTGTAATTATGAAAGAGAGTCTTACAGTATTCTGGGAGTCTGGGGGCAAGATATTCCTATGCATCCAGGCTGGAACTATCTTGTGGCATCCTTGTAGAGGGAAAGTAATGCATGGCTTCTCTTCTGATTTCTTCTTGCAACGTAGCATCTGGTGGCAAATGAACAAGCAACAACTGTTCTGCACCAAGTTCTTCAGCAAGTTGGGCAACCTCATCAGCTGACGAATGTCCATCACTATGTAGGGTTGTTCGGTTTTTCCCCAGCCCCCCCACCTCATGAATGATCAGATTCGACCCCTTTGCACATGCAGGATAGGGCTTGCGTACCACGCTATCGGGAAAATAGGAAATTTTGGAGCCTTCACTGGTGAACGTATATCCTTGAGTTGGCATATTCGCCCGGTGGAAGAGGTCAAAGGAGTGTATGTCGATATCACCAATTCCCTGGGGCTCTTCTATCCATCGTATGATCGCTGTCAGACGCTCCTTTGTATCCAGATGGAACAATCTCATGAGATCCTGTGCTGTCTGGAGCGTAGCCGGGCTTCCCACAATATACAATGGCTTGGTCCGTTTACGCATCCAGAGAATATGGAGCAAGGATGGCAATGCATACAGATGGTCAACATGGGCATGGGTAAGAAGGACTGCATCCAAAAGGTCAGGATTGACTTTTTGCTTAAGCAGGGCTTGTACCGGACTGCCTGAGGTATCAACAAGTAAGCTCGTTGTTCTGGTTCGTACGATAAAACTGGTGTTTGTTGACGCTTCGGTTTGTATACTTCCAGAGTATCCTAACAGTACTACCTGCATAGCCTATCCTTTTCATGCGTAATGTAGTGAGGTATACCCATGGGGTATACCTCACTCGATGGTCCCTTAGTTTTCTCCAAGAATTTTTGCCACTTCTGCACTTCCCTTCCTGATCGCACGAGTGATTTCATAGTCACTTGCATAATCAACGGGAATGAAGCTGTCATTCTCAGGCCAGTTCTCCTTCAGCAAAGTTCCTTCCCACTCATAGCTGAGGAAGGCTTCGCGAATGGTCTTCTGCAAGTCAGGATTCAGACGATAGTTCACACCCCAAGCGGTAGGGGGGAATGTCTGGGACTCATACACAAGAGTCATCCAGTCCTTGCTGTCTGGCACACGACCACCATCGATCATACGATAGAGGACTGTGTTGGCAATGGCGCCTGCATCATAGTCACCATTGTAGACACCTGCGATGGAGTTATCGTGCTTGCCAGAGAAGGCGACTTTATAATCCTCTCCAGGGAGCATCTTAAACTTTTCATACAGGATGGCTCTAGGTGCACTATAGCCAGAGTTGGAACTCTCGCTCACAAATGCAATTGTTTTGCCTTTCAAGTCATCAATGGTCTTGATTCCTGAGTTCTTGTGGGCAATGATGTTCATCTTGTACCCTGTCATACCTGTCTTTGCTCCCATCATGACCATGGGGACAAATCCACCGGTATTTACCGCATCCTGAACGGTGCCTGCTGCGAATCCCGAGACATGGAGCCTTCCGGCACGCATCGCTTCAATCTGTGTTGCATAACTGGTAACTGCAAACCAACGGATATTCTTGCCGGTCTTTTCAGCAAGATGCCTTTGGAAATCTACAAACACCTCCTCGTATACAGCAGGATCCTCTACAGGGGCATAGGCGAATACCAAGGTGGAAGGATCCAACCAATCTTTTGGATTCTCAGGAGGATCTGCAACCATATCCCCGTCCTTGTCCACATAGAGGGGATCGAGCTCCCCATACTGCATCTGCTTTTCCTGAGGTGCTGTTTCTTTTGCTCCTTGAGCAAACACACTACCCAGCAGGCAACAAAGAACCAAACCTACTACTAAGCTTTTTTTCATCTCATTCTCCTTTTTTGAAATTAATGAATATGCGAACTTACATAATGGACTTCCGCACCTTTGCAGAAATCCATTCTGAAACCACTACCGTGCCAAAAATAGTTATAAGTATTGTCATAACCTGGTCCCAAGCCAATCGGTTGATCGCAGAGTTGAGCAACAGCCCAATACCACCACCGCCTACAATACCGATAATCGTAGATTCGCGAATATTGGTCTCCCACCGATACACCGATGTACCTACAAAGGTCGGCATTAGCTGAGGAAGATAGCCATAGACGAATATTTGTGCTTTTGAAGCCCCTGTAGCCGTTATTGCTTCAATCGGCTCAATGGTAATCTCCTCGATCGCCTCATACATGAGCTTGGAAATCATACCAAGAGATCGAATAGCTATCGCAAGAATACTCGCAAATAGGCCAGGGCCCACAACCTGAACAATCAGCAGAGCCCAAATCATGCTGTTCACCGAACGAGAAGCAACGATGATAGTCAGGACAACCATACGCACAGCACTATTTGGTGTGGTATTCTTCGCTGCAAGAATCGACAATACAAATGAAATTACTACCGCTATGACTGTTCCGAAGATTGAGATTGTAATGGTATCCCACAGGGCGGGTGCTACCTTACCGAAATAGCGAACATCGGGGGGGAACATGCGCCCTATGAAGTCATATATCTGGGCTGGGGCATCGAAGACAAAAACCCACATGGTCTGTTTGCTGACATATGCAAGTGAAGCCAGGAAAATAACCATCAATAGCAAGAATACAAGGAAATGATTTCGTTTTTGCACCGCAGAATGACGATGCCAGATAACGGTAGACCCATCTTTACGAATTGGCATCAGACTATCCTCCTTCTTACTGAACTTGAAAAGTATTCTGCAAATAGGACCATGATAATGATGGTCAAAAGGATCGCTCCTGCAGTTCGGTAGTCATACCTTCCCATTGCGGTATCGAGGACAGCCCCAATACCCCCGGCTCCAACGATGCCAATGATAGTTGACTGCCTGAAGCTTATATCCGCACGATAGATGGACAAACCGATGAATCGAGTGGAAATCTGAGGCCAAACCGCATACACCACAGTCTGCCACCAACTTGCACCAGTGGAACGTATGGCTTCCAACTGTTCTTCCTGGATGTTCTCTATATCCTCAGCAAGGAGTTTTCCGATGAACCCCATGGCGTTCACCATCAAGGTCAGGACACCTGCAAGCGGTCCGTAGCCAAACATGATGACAAATATGATACCGAGGATTACAACATGCATACTCCTGATGATCACCAATAGTGTCCTGAAGAAGATATACACTCCCTTGGGGACAAGATTTCTCGATGCCCCTAGGGCGAGTGGAATAGCCAGCAACATGGCAAAGAGTGACGAAGCAAAGGTCATTGCAACACTCTCGAGGATTCCCTCCACGATATACTTGCCTCTCGATTGAAAATCAGGGTTAAAGAATCCTCCAAACAACTTGCCAACCCGGCCTAATCCCATGGCGATTCTTTCTGCATTTATTTCTACGCTCAGGCCTGCAACATAGAAATATACGATGACAAGCAATACGAGTCCATACCGTATATAGGGGTTTTCAATGGTATGTTTCTTGCGCCATTTCCTCTGCGTCTCTTGCATACTCAATCTCCCAAGGTAAAGATGTCAGCATCTTGTTCATCTGTTTCCTCATTCTTTGAGGGTGTTCTCTTCACATTCCAATCCTCTTCCCCATAAATGGTATTGAGTACTGAAACATCCATTTGCTCACTCTTTCCCTCAAACACAATCTTGCCATCCTGCAGTCCAATTATTCGCTGCGCGAACTGCTTTGCGAGAATTACATCATGAATATTGATGATGCACTGCAGGTTGTTTTCCTCTACCAGCTCCACGATCAATCGCATAATCTGCCTACTCGTTTTTGGATCCAGGGAGGCAGTGGGTTCATCAACCAGAAGCAACTCAGGATTCTGTATCAAAGCACGGGCGATACCTACCCGCTGTCGCTGTCCCCCAGAAAGCTGGTCTGCCCTGTTGTCGACATAGTCAGAGAGTCCTACCCGGTCAAGCACATGATATGCTTTGGTCACAATTTCCTGAGGAAATCGTCGCAAGGCACTTTGCCAGAAACCGACGTACCCCAACTGTCCGGAAAGTACATTTTCCATCACGGTCAGACGATCAACCAAGGCATATTCCTGGAAGATCATGCCAATTTTTCTTCTCTGCAGCCGCAAGTCTTTCTTGCCAAGCTTACAAACATCAGTGCCATTGATCATGATGGTTCCACTGGTTGGCTCAACCAAACGATTGATGCATCGTATCAGGGTGCTTTTCCCTGCCCCAGAAGGGCCTATAAGCGCCATGATGGTATTCTCCTTCAACGTGAGTGATACACTCTTCAACGCTTCCTGCCCTGAAGGATAACGCTTCACCAAATCTGTAATCTCTACCATGTCCTACTCCTATGTATTACTATACACTCACTGCTTTTGCTGAAGCTATCTTCTCTATAGTGGCTACGATGTCATCCAACAAAACCTTATTGCCAGCAACCACTGACCACCTGGCTATCCCTACTTCACTTTCGCTACTCCGCTGGGAAATGGATGCCCAGTCCTTACTATCTCCATCTGATACATACCGCAACAGGGTTGCTCCCAAGGCACTTCCATCTGACAAGGTGTCACACATTGTATATCCCTGTTCGACAAATCTTGTGTTGACAGCCTGCAAGGCATAAGTCCTATCCTGCTCACTTGTGTAGACATATCCCCACTCCCGTTTTCGGTACACCTGGTTTTGCAGAGAGAGCAACTTGTCAAATCGCGATCTCTGCTCTTGCCATGTCTTGAGGAATAGCAGACACATCAGGAGAGTACTCTCAGTGGGAACAAGGCGAGACTGATGATGGAGGGAGAAATAATAATGGGCACTCTCCTCTACTGCTGCTACCAATCCCTCTTCACCCTTGACCGCAAGCAGATGCTTGATCCTTGAATGGCCATTTGGTATCAACTGGGGGATAAGACCATATTCCTCAATCGTGCGAATAATCTGGGGATTTGCCTTTGAGTCAAAACCGATGAACCGTGCACTACTATCAGGGTACAGGCTTGTGATTACAGGAGCAAGAAATGCCATAACCACCGAGGGTTCCACTACTACTGCCCCTCGTGTGATCACATCCATGCGATCGCCATCCCCATCGAAACAAAAACAGAAGTCATAGTCAGGATATCTCTGCAAATACTCCATAGTTGGCTGCACGCTGGAAGCTAGGATTGGATTTGGGGGTCCCAAAGGGAACAAACCATTGGGAACCATGTTTCGTGGGATTACTGTTGCTCCTGCCTCTTGCAATGCACCGATAATCTCACTTCCAGCGCTACCATTGAGAAAGTCAACAACCACGGTAAGGGGGGAGAGGTCTCCCTTGCTGATATGTGACAATTGCATGCAGGTATCAACATAGGAGTGCAGTCCATCATGCAGGAGCACGGATCCTTGCACACCCATTTTTTGTGGTACAGAGCCTTCGATGAACAGCTGTTGTATTCGTGTCAGTCCGCCTCCAGGACCAATATCCTTTGCAATAGGAGTACATCCAGGCCCTACAATCTTTTGTCCGGTATAGTGGCCTGGGTTATGGGAGGCACCAATCATAATCCCCATAACTGCATCCAGCTGGATGCATGAAGCATAAAATTGGCAGGTGGTGATCGGGTGTAATTCAGTGTAGACAGTACATCCATGCAGGGAGAAGCGTTCAATGGCAAGTTGCAATGAAGCGGCTCCGCTCAACCGTGCATCTCTACAGAGCAGGACAGACTCTACTTTCAATATATCCTGGCAGTAGACACAAAGCGCATCGTACAGACGTACCAGCGACTTATGATCCATAAGGGACGCATCGACCCTGATGTCATGTGCGTGAAAAAGACGACTAGATACCGTGCTGTAATCGGCTTTTGTCATATATCCTCATTTGTAGCATTGGTAAATGCAACAGATGTAGTATGACATAGAAATTGTAACGTTTCAATTTTGTACAAGCAAACAACAAAGTTTTATATATAGGACCCCATTTCATTTACATACTGAGTATAAGCTGAATGAAGCGCTTCCTTGGGTGAAAGATGATCATACCAACAAGACCAGACGGCACTGCCCAGCAGATGCATGAATTTATGATCGTTAAACGGAGCATTGTCCTGGGAGGGAGTTCGTTGGCCTAGGGGTTGGGCAAGCCCCTGGAAAAGTACTTCCATCCAAGGATAGGTTTCAATGACTTCATAGTTGGTTTGTGTAGCCTGACTGATAGGATTTCCCCCAAATAGGGAGACAGCAGAAGCAACAGGTTCTCTGGTAAGCCATGCAATGAAGCGCAAGGCTTCCTCTGGGTTGCGGCTCCACCGCGAAACACCGAGACTCCCTCCTCCGAGCAAGGGGCGAGAACCAGGGATCATGCTGTAGCCAATCTTATCTGAAACCCGTGAGTCTTTCCCAAAAAATTGGCTCGCAAAGTTGGTAAAGAGAATGGTCATTGCCGTCTCACCATTCGCGAAGGATTTTGCTGCTTGGGTCCACCACATAATCGGTTCGTCTATGCTCTTGCGCAGGGCCAGTATGTCGTTGAGGGCACGCTCGGCCTCCTCACCGAGCAGGTTCGGTAGCCCGTCAGTGAACAATGATGGAGCATAACTGAAATATCGGGTGATAAACTCAGTTCCCGCTAGAATCGGGGTAGCCCCCAATGCAAGAGTCGATCCATAGGCTATAGGTGATGACGGGTTGGAAGCCTTGCTGAAAAAGGATGCAATCCTGTTGTACTGGGCAAAGGATGTGGGAACAGCCAAGGGTTCATGATACCGCTCCTGATATATCCTCCTGACCATGGTATTGCTGAACAAATCCTTACGGTAGTAGAGGATTTGCAGGCTGGGAGAGAGAGGCAACGCATACCGTCTTCCCCTAACACAACAGAACGATCGCTCGGTTCCCTTCAGCAATGTATCGAAAACAGGCTGTACATCATAGTCAATCTCATCCAGGGGTTTGAGTATCTTTTCTGAATCCCATGACAGGACATCAGCTCCGATGCGAAGGATATCAAATTGAGATGCCAGCCTCTCATCGACCAGCACCTCGTTGATACGTTCATATGTTGCAATTTCCACCTCTATGGTGATGCCTGTCTCTCTACTATATTTTTTCGCAAAACTTTGTAATGCAAGAGAATGGGGTGTGGCAAGCAGAAGCATCCGAAGAGAACAAGCTGGCCTCTTTGCTTTATGCCAACTTCGAAATCCAATATTCTCCAATATCGTAGAGCTGACTTGGTTGCTTGCAGTATTAGCTAGAATTAGTTCTGCGGCTTTCCGCCCCAAGTAACGGTAGTTTCGTTCATACGTTTCGCTAAACTCCTGCCTAGGGAGGGTTTCAAGTGGGGCTAGGGGTAATATATGGGCCTTACTGTCACTAAAGAACCCCTTCTGGATACTCCGACACAGGCGCGCCAGGCTGATGTTGGTGGAAATGACCAACTGAGGTGTTTGCTCCTCAAAGAATTCAAACAGCTTTGCCTTTCTGGAGGAGAGATTGGTATCTACTCTGTTGAGCACACCTAATTTGTTTGAAAGCCCTGAGTACAAGAGTTCATCCGCTGTTGAATTCTCTTCAGTAATAAGTGTTATATCATGGTACTTGTTCTTCTTGCAGTATTCAGCAATATCTTGAGCCGCTTGTGAATGATCGAACCCTAAGTACGCCCCCCCTCCATTGCGTTCAACAAATAGAACAGTCGGGAGGGCATATCCAAGGGCTGTATATATTGAGGTAGCAACTTCTCCCAAAGCGGAAAAAACAACTATGGAAGAGGCCATCGTAGCTTTGATCCGGGTGATCAGCTTCTCTTCACGCTCTTGATTGTCTTCGCTGTAGTAAAGATCGACAGAATGGTCCTGACGTTCAGCATATGCGGTGAAGGATGTCTGGAAATCTGCATAGTGCTGGTCATGCTGGTTGGGAAGGATGAGGGCAATACTCTTGCTTGACCCTTTCCTCAGCATCTTGGCACGCTCATTTGGACTGTATTCAAGAGTCCTTACTGCATCCTCTACAAGCAGAATCTTGGCACTGCTTACATTCCCTTTTCCATTCAGCACATTGGACACAGTCCCCTGGGAAACCCCAGCCAGTTTTGCAATATCTTTGATAGTAGCCATACGATCAGTATATCAGAAAAGAAGGTAAAGAGGAGCACAGATTACTCACCTGATTATTGACAACTGACTGAGAAAGCAAGGGGACGACTGCATAGAGCAACCGTCCCCTTATGACACACGTCTGGGTAAACCATAAAAAACGAAATTAAATAGGAAGCTCCTGCCCATAATAGGCATTAGCTCCATGCTTCCTATAGTAATGCTTATCCTGAAGCTGTTGCGGGGCTTGCTGGACTTTTGGATTCAACACTTCACAGCGGTATGCCATCTTAGCCACTTCTTCCAACACCACAGCATTGTGAACCGCATCCTCTACACTCTTTCCCCATGAAAAAGGCCCATGATTGGCACAAAGCACAGCAGGAGTTGCCAGAGGATCCTTGTTCCTAAAAGCCTCCAAGATGACCAGAGCCGTGTTCTTCTCATAGGCTGCCTCAATCTCTTCGGTCGTCAAGGAGCGTGCACAGGGAACCTCTCCGTAGAGATAGTCTGCATGGGTGGTCCCATAACAGGGGATTGAGCGTCCTGCCTGTGCCCAGCTGGTCGCCCAGGCAGAATGGGTGTGCACTATCCCCCCAATCGAGGGCCAAGCCTTATACAACTCCAGATGAGTCAGCAAATCACTTGAGGGACGATAGCTGCCTTCGACGACTTCACCGTGCAGATTTACCACAACCATATCCTCAACCTTCATACCCTGATAGTCCACCCCACTTGGCTTGATGACAATCAGGGAGGAGGTCCTATCGATGGCGCTGACATTTCCCCAGGTGAAGGTAACAAGACCGTACTTGGGCAATGCCATATTTGCCTCGAACACCTGTTGCTTCAAACTACTCAACATACTATTTTTCCTTATCCAAAATTGCTGTCATATATCTGTTGGCAGAGAGAATTTCCTCACGCCAGGAATCACTGCCCAAGTACCAAAACTCAGTCACGAACCTCCGTACTCCCAGACTCCAAGCGGTTGCTATCGCAGAAGAGAAATCAACATGCCCCTGTCCATACTGCATATCCCGGTACTTGCCGGGAACACTCTCCTTCAGGTGAAGGGCGACAATATGTCCTTTGGACAGGGTGAGGTCTTTCAACACGTCCCTCTTCTCAGCTACGGCTGAGTTCATGATATTGCCAATGTCAGGATACACCTGCAGAAACGGTGAATTGATTTTTTGCACATAGTGCATCGCCTTTTCTACACTATCCATGAAGGGCGTCTCCATGGTCTCAAAGGCAAGGGTGATGCAGAGCTTTGCTGCCATCTCCACACAGGTTTGCAGATTCCGTTCAAAGCGGACGCGTGTGGATGCATCGGAAGGCTCATAATACACATCATAGCCGGCAAGCATGATGATGCGGATTCCCAAGCTATCGGCAAACCGAAGTGCCTTGTCCATGATCTCCATACCCCGCTTCACAATCTCAGGATCACTGCTTCCGATAGGAAACTTCCGATGACCACTGAGACACAGGGACCGTATGGGCATACCTGTTTCCAGCATGGTGTTCAGCAGGATGGACAGGTCAGAGGGAAGCATATCCAGCCTGCTGAGTTTTTCCTCTGTTTCATCAATGCTGATCTCAAAAAAATCAAATCTAGCCTCTTTCGCAAACTCCAGCTTTTCCTTCCAGGAGAGAACAGCAGGCAGGGCTTTCTCATACAATCCGAGGGTATACAGTTTTTCATTATGCATAGTTGTCATACCTCTATGTCGTAGAAAGCGATCTCATTGATCTCCCTATTGGTCGAAACCAGACAATCCTGAGCGTTGCGCACATAGTGCATTACATTGGTAGAGCCGACATCCTTGTCCAGTACTTCCACCTTGAAGGCGCCATCCTGGTACGAGAATCCCAAAATATCTCTACTTTCACCTTTGCGGTGCCCAATAATAGCGTAGGGCTTACCCTCTAGGACCCCTGCCCACATGGAATGGACAAACCCGACTTTGTGCGGGTACTCATACATCAGCTCATATCCATGCCCCTTGGCATGGTATACCCTGATAGTGTCCCCATGGAATGGAGACAGGGTGATCATCTCATCCTTGCCATCACCATCAAAATCTACAAAAACTATGTCGCTGATAGGTTCCTCCAGCAGACATTTCACTTCCCAATCAGGACGGTCATTGGTTGGAGGCATCACCGAAAACACACCGTTGTCAGCAGAAATCACCGAGTACTCACCGTCACTGTTCTTTTGACGACAGTAGCCATGATTTCTCAGCAACCCCTCTTTGATGACAGTGAATGCAAGCTGAACATCATAGGAGACCTCCGCTGGCAACTCTGCGACCAGGACCTGTCCTGGAGAGCTCCAGTCCTCCTTATACGCATGCCCACTCTTAATGGTGGAGGCGATCAGATAGTATTTCTCCCCAACGCTCAGCACATCAAAACGATGCACAAAGGGAATCTTGGCCAATGTCTTCACTGACCATCCGCCCTTGGGGTTAGGAAAGACTATGACTATTTCAGCATCCTTTGAATCATTGGGAGAGTACATCCTCTGGGAAGCTAGAAAAACCCCATTCGAGCCTGGCCACTGTACAAGGGACATCGTCCCTCCAGGCTCGGTCCAAATTGTTTCCTTGTAGTTTCCCTCTTCATCAAACAACACACATGCATCGGTTTTCTCAGCGGCCACCACAATGTGGCCGCTTCCGTTATAAGCCAATGGAGTAATGGCGTAGCATTTCTCCATTGGATAGGTCTTCTTCTTTACCAGTTTCATTTTCTTCTCCAAAAAACACCATCACAGCGAGTCCAAGTCTAGAGAATTGAACGGAAGGGGGTATTTGGCTCGTGTTCAAAACAATCATGAAAACCCCGATCATGGTGATATTGCTTTTTGTCCTTATCAGTTGGATAGACATACTTGCCACCAACTTCCCAGAAGAAAGGATGGAACTTGTAATCGAGTCGGTCTTTCTTCATCTCGTACAACACCTTGATCTCGTTCAGGTCAGCCATAAAGTTTGTCCATACATCATAGTGCACAGGGATCACCACCTTGGTCTGCAAGGCCTCAGCCATCCTGAGGATATCGACACTGGTCATCTTGTCAGCAATACCTATGGGATTCTCCCCATATGAGCCAAGGGCAACATCAATAGGGTAATCTTTACCATGCTTGGCGAAGTAAATCGAATAATGACTGTCCCCACTATGGTAGATATTTCCACCAGGAGTCTTGATCAGGAAATTGACAGCCTTGTCATCCATGTCATTGGGACAGGTGTTGCGGATATCCTGATACCCATCGGTGGTCACCAGACAGGTCCTGTCAAAGGAGTCCAGAGCAATGATCTCCATGTCCTTGATCTTGATGATGTCTCCAGGACGCACGGTGATACATCTCTCTGCAGGTACTCCCCACTCGATCCACAACTCCACTGATTTCTTGGGACCGATGAACGGAACGGGTTCCTTGACATTCTGCAATACGGCTGCGGCATAGTTGGGATCCATATGGTCCTGGTGATAATGGGTGGCCAAGACTGCATCCACCTTCTTCACAGCAAACGGATCGAGGACGAACATGGAGGCGCGCAAATTGGGTTGCAGCTTTCTGCAGCCACTCATATTGGCCATCTGATGACCAGCAACCATATCCTCTACCTGTTTGGTCCTTTTCCCTTTGCCACACCAGAAATCAATGCTGATATTACAATTTCCGGGGGTTTTAACCCACAGGCCAACACAACCGAGCCACCACATGGCAAAGGTATTAGGCTTTACCACTTCCTGCTCGATCTCTTCATTCAACCAAGTTCCCCATTCTGGGAATGTATCCAAAATCCATGATTCTCTGGTAATTTTATTAATTTTTGACATTATTTGTACCGATTGACAAGTTCGATTTCTCCTATTCAATGATTCTAATAAAAAAGTAGTCAGCCTTTTATACCTGTTGTTGCGATCCCTTCCACAAAATATTTCTGAAAAGAGATGTACAAAACCAACAATGGAAGAACAGACACAACAGCCATTGCCATCAAGGGACCTGGATCAATAGTTCCTCCATGTTGCCCCTTGAACATATTCAACCCCAAAGCCAACGTATATTTTGATGGCTTGCCTAAGTATACCAGAGGGTTCAGATAATCATTCCAGACAAACACCAACTGATTGATAGTCACCACCAAGAGCGCTGGAATCGAGTTGGGAATATAGATCAATACAAATATTTTTGGCCAACTACATCCATCGATCAAAGCAGCCTCTGACAAATCATTAGGCAAAGATGAGAAAAACTGTCTCAATAGGAAAATATTGAAAGCACTATTCCCAAAAAATGCAGGCAACGTCAAAGGAATAATTGTATTCACCCACCCTAACTTGCTATACAGCATATACGAAGGAATTAAGAGAACCGTCTGTGGAACCATCATTGTTGCAAGCAACACCATGAATAATGGATTCTTCCACTTAGAATGAAACTTAGCAAATCCGAAACCAGTTAAGGAACAACTGATCAAAGAACCCAAAACACAAAGCAACCCAATCTTCATTGTATTAAAAATATAGGACCCAAATGGAGCTAGTGCAAAGCCCTCAAAAAAACTTCGTAATGTCATGGGTCTAGGTAACACTTCCCAAAATCTAGCAATCTGGTTGTTGGTTTTAAAGGAAGTAATAAACATCCAGAAATATGGCAGTAAAAACAAAAGGCCCAAAAGGCATAAAAACACAAACAACAATGTGGTAGTAATTTTTTGATTAATCCTAGAATCCCTCAATTCACATCCTCCCTATAGAAAACCCAAAACTTAGAAGAAGCAAAGACTGCACTGCTTAGCAAGATCAGAAAAATAAATAGGACCCAAGCCAGGGAAGAGGCATACCCAAACTGTGTATAAAGAAATGCAGACTTGTACAGATGTAAGCCATAAACATAGGTGGCATTGGCGGGTCCTCCTTCAGTCATTACGAATGGTTGGGTAAAAATCTGTAGCCCCTTAAACATCATCATCAGCAAATTGAAAAATACTACAGGACTGATCATAGGGAAGGTAATATGCATGAATTTTTGAATAGGGCTAGCCCCATCCAAATCAGCAGCTTCATAGTACATGGATGGAATATCCTGAAGACTAGCCAAAACGATTGTCATTGAAGTACCACAAACAAACATATCCATGAGAATTATTGAGGGCATCGCTAGGTCCATATTTGATAGCCAAGGGACACTGGGAAGGCCTATCCGACTTAGCAGAAAGTTGAGGAAACCAAAATCTGAATTAAACAAGTATAACCAGGTGATATAGGAAGCAACACCAGTACAGATGGTGGGCAAATAAAAAATAGCTCTAAAGAAATTTGTATAGCTACTTCGTTTATTTAACAGGGAGGCAAGGAATATTGACAGAATAAGATTTAACGGAACAGAAACTCCTACATAATACATTGTATTTTTCAAAGAAGTTTGAAAAAGTAAGTCGGTAGTAAAAATTGTAAAATAGTTTTTCAATCCTATGAATGAGGGTTTGGTCAATCCATTCCAATTGGTAAATGAGACAACCAAAGAAAACATCATAGGGAAAAACGTAAAAACACAAAAGCCTATTAACCAAGAAGAAATAAACAGATAGAACAACTTTGAATCATTGTTAGTACTCAGTCTTTTTTCCTTTCGCATCATTCTCCCTCATCATTGCTGTCTTGATATTCTTTTCAAAAGAACTGATCAATTACAATTGAATTCATACTCAAAAATATTGTAGGAGGGGAATACATACTCCCCTCCTAGATAACAGAATTCTATACTACTGCTGTGCAGCCATGAGCTTCTCACCCTGTGCCTGGACAACCTCAGCCATTTTAGTTACAGTGGTTTTCCCTGCAAGAATCAGTTCATACTGCTGTTTTATAACATCGTTAATTTGAGCATATACACCCATATTATTGAAACCGGTGCTATTAGCCTGCATCTTGATAAATACGGTCTTATCATAAGTAGAACTGGTACCGAAATCATTCAAGTACTCTGCACTCTTGGCAAATGCCTGCATTTCAGGAAGACCGAAAGCCTGAGCCTTCTTCATAGCCTCTTCAGTGGTAGACATGTACTTTATGAAATCCCAGCAAACATCCTTGTTCTTTGCCTTGGAATTCATGCTCCAGCCATTGCCACGATATGTTGACAACATTCTCTTGTCCAAATCGGTATTGATGGGGAGCATCACTACATCCCAATCCAAATCACCATCTGTCAGTTTGAGTAATGGGGCAACATCCCAGGTTGCACTAAGCTGCATTCCAAATCGCCCAGTTTCAAAACCACCGGTAGAAACGGCACCTCCGGCTTCGTTCGGCGCAAGCCCTTCCTTTATGGTATCTACGAACAAAGATACAGCAGCCTTGAATTCCTCATTGTTCTGTGCATTAATTGCCTTTGAACCTGTGTTATACACGGCATTACCATACAGGTTGCGATAGAATTCCATCGGACGAACTCCCCAACGCAGCCCATAAACCTTATCTATTCCCTCACCCTTTGTGATTTTTCGTGCAGCACTAATCATGTCATTTACAGACCAGTCGTTTGTAGGATACGGAATGCCAGCTTCTAAAAACAACTTCTTGTTATACGTAATTGCAAACACCTTGGAAATGAAGGGAACCGCAAAAATAGCTCCGCTTGAATTTGTATAATTGTCCTTGATGGTGGTCATGTTCCATACTTGCTCCAAGTTATCCTTCTTTATGTAGGATGTCAAATCCTCAAAAGTTGGATTCTCCTTAAAATTAGCAACAACATCACTGGCAACACCAAACACATCAGGAGCTGTGTTTGATGAGAACCAGGTCTGCATCTTAGTAAGATAGCCACCCCCATCCGTATACTCAAACTCAATGTTCACATTCGGATTTTTGGCCATATAAGCCTTTGCCAGCTCCATTTTCATATTGGCCTCAGGTGTATCACCCCAAAAGCCAAAAGAAATGGTTACCTTGTCATCTTTTTTCTCTGATACACCATTAGCAAATAGTGCAAAAGCCAAAAGCAGTACCAAGCAAACAGTCACAACTCTTTTCATTTTTTCTCCTTTTTTCATGATACCCATACCTATGACATCCATTTTATCCTTAGAAAAAATAGCACAGCAAGGAATCTGTTCATTAATAAAAACATATTAAGTCCAGAACAACCATTTGTCAAGATTGTTTTATGAATTTTTTTATTTAATAAGTTCATATAATCCATTTTTATGAATTTTATGAACTTTTTTACTGAGAGATATCTTACCAATTCATCATTCGAGAACCCAAGTTACCACTCTTTATGATCACCCTATATTCCTAGTGAATCAGAATAAATATATGAATAAATTGAAAAATCCTAATAGAAGCAAAAAGGCAACATATCTTTTAACGTTCAAATAGAACAATCATTAGTTCACTAATCAATCGTTTTATGGTAATATCGATTAATGATGTGGAGTAAAGTAAGATGAAACAAAGCAAAGCGGTTATTCAAAAAAGGCAAATGGAATTATTAGCCCTTTTCGATGAGTCAGGCAATATCCTAGTGAGTGATGCAAGTGAAGTGTTACAAGTTTCACCCATTACCATTCGCCGCGATTTGGAAACACTTGAGAAAAGTGGTACAGTACTTCGTTTTCATGGGGGAGCAAAAATAATCATCCATGACGAACCGTCTCCACCAAAATACTCTGACAGAGGACTCATCCAGATAGACCAAAAACAGAAAATTGCCAAGTATATTGCTTCATTGGTGCACGACAGACAGACTATCTTCCTTAATGCTGGTTCAACAACATATTTGATCATAAAAGAGCTAGTCAACAGACAAGTAAGAATCATCACGAATAACGTGAATGTCATACAACTTTTCGACAACGTGAAAGCGGAACTAATGATGACAGGCGGAGTATACAACGCTCACAACCGTTCTTTTTTAGGGGATATGACATCAAATTTGCTGGCAAAAGTCCATGCTGATATCTGCATTCTTGGAGTCAATGGCATTAATGATAAGAATGGCGTGACTTCCTTTTCTTACCAAGAGACCCTGCTCAACCAGATGATGGTGAAAAATTGCACTGGTCAATGCATTGTAGCAGCAGATGGAACTAAAATTGGAAAAATTTTCTGTTTTTCAACAACCCCAATTGAGAATATAAACCTCTTGGTGACTGATTCTTCCGCCAGCCCAGAGGAGTTGCAAAAGATACAAGACTCTGGAATAGAAGTGGTTTTGGCAGACAAAGTCTAAAACTATATACAAGGGAGGAATATTTTATATTTTTGCTCCTTCCTTTCCCAATCCTTATGGAATGTTCGCTGAGCCACGAGCAAAGCACCCAATGCAGTAATCTCCTTCTGCATGGGGACCAAGAGTTGGAGTTGCAGGGCATCCGCAAGAATTTGACAAAAAATATTGCTATTGGTCAGTCCTCCACCGCAAATAATCGAATCCATTTTTTCCGTCAGACAAGCCTGAGCCACCTTCTGTACACAGAAGTCCAAGTCCATAGCAATTCCTTTCAAAACAGAACGGCATACATTGTCTTCGCCAAATTCCGAAACCCATTCTCCCCACTTTTCCACTAACTGGACATCAGAGAAAAAGCGTCTGTCACCAATTAAATCGGGACGTATACAACATCCACCACAGTCCGGTTTCGCATTTGCTGCGTGCTCATCAAATATTCTCTCCCCCCCCTCTCCAGCATAACAAAGGGTAAAAATCCTCTCGAGCGCACTACCACAATACTTGATGCTCCCTTCAACCAGGAGATAAGGGGCGATGACAGAACAATTGTAATTTAGTGATAAATCATCCCTTGCAATGTTGGGAGGCATTATGCCTAATACATAGCCACCTGTGCCCGTATTAATCTGGATATCTCTCGGGATTATGCACCCTGCACCAGCTGCCGCACATTGCTGGTCACCTCCTCCAAGGATACAAGCAATTGGATTTTCCTGATGGAGCAGTTTCTGTAATTCGGGATGCAGGGTAAAACCTCCAAATCCGGTTGGGTACAACTCACAGAGTTTGTGCCTGTCGATCGCATAGAATTCAAGAAGTTCTGAAGACCAATCTCCAGTATGCAAAGAAAAAAGGCCACTACGTGATGCTATGGTTTCATCGGTAGCCCACTGTCCTGTTAACTGAAAAACCAACAACTCATAAAAGCCAATCAACTTATAGGCTGCAGTATATAATGCTGGTTCATGTTCCTTAAGCCAAGCAATTTTTGGCGCTGAATATACTGAGGTTGGAACCATCCCACAAATAGCATGGATTATCTTTTTGTTGCCTTCTTGTGCCATGCAGATACCTTCCGCACGACAATCCTGCCAGAGCATAACCTTGGAGAGAGGTTCCCCAAAATTGTTTACGGGAAGCACAGAAGAACGCTGGGAAGTTAGTGATACGACATCAATGCAAGTTTTAGTTTTTCCACACCATCTGCCAAGAGCAACCAGAAGTTTCTGCATACCCCCAATTACTAAAGAGGCATCAATTTCAACCTTAATCCCATCCCCTTGGACACAATATGCTGTAGTATCCTTCCATAAGCATGTTGCATCCTCTCCAAAAAGCATGAATTTCATACTGGAAGTCCCAGCATCAATTACTAATGTATTCATCTATTCCCCCGACATACATCCATCGGTTATAGCAGGCAGAATATGCCAAGCCTCAACACATTTTACCTTTGCATTCTTCTCCGCTGAAAGGGAGTTACTAACTGATCCTTCATCCGTCGGATATACTCTTGCACTTAACATGACCGAATGATTGGCACAAATCTCCACAATTGAACCATCCACAAATATATTTAAGTTTAAGGACCCATCTGAAGGCATATCAATTTTTTGTTTTACTGTACTTGTATCTACTCTTGTAAAGAGTGAGGATTTCTCCCTTTCAATTCTCAGTACCGAAGTATGTCCATCAAAGATCACTACAGTCTTTTCACTTTTCTGGTGATTGCAAAGCAATTCAAAAGAAAGAGTCCCTCCCTTTGGTACAAAAGCCTGTACCATAAGTTCATAATTCCTCGCTCGAAAGCTGTAGCAGTCATTTCCAAGAACAATGGGAAAATCCCTCAACAAAGCGCATTCTGGAACAAAATCTACAAAAAGACGAGACTCATGTATAACCAGTTCCCTAGGTAATGATTGTGCACCAGCCCATCCATGAATATCGGGTTCCTCCAAACGCCCATTATCACTTAACCAACCCATCATGACCCTCCGGTCACCTGGCAGGTTCATAAAAGTGTTTGGCGCATAAAAACCCTTACGTCCACTTCCCCCATCAAGTATTCCCTGTTCTATTGTATGAAAAGTAAAATCAGAGGATATACTACCAAGATGGTAATGAATCTGATCAACTGGTGAGAAAACAAGAAGATAGAATTCTCCCATAGGAATAAAGTTAGGACACTCCAGCAAGGGATATTCATCGGTTTGATACAACACTTGCAAAAAATTCCATACTATCAAATCTGAGGATCGATACAATAGAATGCACCCACTCTTCCCTTCCATTGTCCCGCTCATGACAGCATACCAAAAGGTGTCTTTTCCTTTCCAGACAAATGGATCACGCCAGTAAGTGATAGATAGATTTTGGTGAATGTCTTGCTCAATCAGAGGGTTTTTGGGGTACTTTTCCCAACTCTTTAAGCCATCAGATGAAATAACCATCCATTGTTGAGCTCCTTCCTCAGGCCCTCTCTCCCCTTCCCCTATGCTGGTATAGATAATACGGGCAATAGTTCCATCAATTACAGTACATCCTGAATAACAATGTTTTTCTCCTGCTTCCGTACTGGGACCAAAAGCTATGGGCATCCGAGTCCAATGGACCAAATCATCACTGATCGCATGCCCCCAATGAATATCACCCCAGTGGTCAGCATGGGGGTTATGTTGAAAAAATAAGTGATACTTCCCTTGGAAATAACATAGCCCGTTTGGATCATTCATCCAATTTTTTTTTGGTGTGAAATGATATATTGGTTTCAACCAATCATACATGGGTAAACTCCTCTAAAGACTCAATTGTCATCTTTTCCACCATCATGGTTCCTTTACTCACAAGGAACCCAGCACCTCCAGATGAAAAAGTACCATCAATTATTGCTACCATATTCTGACCATTTATCTGTACTTCGATATTCTTTCCATTGCAGGTGAGATCCATTTCAAGTGGCATATTCAATGCATATGAAAAATCTTTTCGTGAGAGTACTGTTTCTTGATCTCCTTCTCTTCTCACTAGCAACAAAGAAGTGCATTTCTCAAGCAAAGCCGCATAATACCTACGATGCCCATGTGTACGGGCAACCAAGCCACAACGAGTATGGAGATTTGGAACAACCGTTGCAGTAAGACGATAATCTATCCATTGGCTTGTTCCCATATCCACAATACCATCTTCCTCGGGATGAGAAACTGCTAAGGTGTACCGTTTGTCAAAGGAAAACTGTTTGGCTGACGAAGTAAATGCCTGTAATGCCATGGTTGGTTGTGTCGTCTCAAGATTCTGTAATCTTGCAGAAAGCGAAAAGAACCTTGGGGCGCCTAACCAATCCAAGGAGGTGAGTATAACGGCGCTTCTTTCCTCATTACTGACCAACTGCACCCCTACTCTACTGATAGGCATCCCTTTACTATCAGGAACTATCCAGTAGATAGATTGCTCTCCTTGCAAAGAGACTTCGTCACCATAGGTAACACGCAGAGCATCATTCAGATCATAGAAGATGACGTACAATCTTGCTATAGGATTTCCCTCAACACTCGTTAAAGACGCATGGATGGTTTGTCCGCTGTATAAAGTTGGAGAGCCCAAGAGCTCATAACCACCATATCTATCAGCTGGATCCCACATGGTGAGGGTAGATATCTCATTACAATTCTCATCATTAGAGAGGTATATTCCATTTTCTAGACCAAGGGTATTAGCATTACAGGCTGGAGATGCTTTCCCATTCAAAATGGGACATACGGTAAAACCCTGAACAGAACCAGGCATCTCAAAACCAAATCGTGGTTTCCTATCAGGAAGAGATAACCTATACAGTCTTGCATGAAGCAATACTATTTTCCTTGTCTGTACTATTGCATCAGTGACACATGCCTCTCCCAAACTGGAAATACAATAAAATCTATCTGCAATGGGGGTTCTGTAATCATATTCTTTGGTTATGGCATCCAGACCCAGCCTAATTCCATTGATACAACCAAGATTGGCAGCATTGCAATCGGTATCCCATCCAGATGAAACTACTATCTCCATAGCAGAACGAAAACTATCACCACCTAATAGCAACGAGGACAAGAGAAGTGCCAAATTGGGAATAACATGGCAATTTCCTGGGAACAAGTGATATCCATAGTTTTCTTGCAACCATTCTCTCACCTTTCTCCATTCCTGTAACGTTTCACACGCCAGGCGTACATTGGAGACTATCGCTTTGATGCGATCACTCCAGCTCCCACTGACCAGAGCTCCATCCAGCAACTCATCAATAATTTTGATAGAAAAGGCAAGGGATTCCAACGTTGCCAAAAAACATGCTGACTCAACAGCTATTCCATCATGGCTTACAGAAGCAGCACTGCGAACGAGTTTTCTCGCTCTTATAGGATCTCCTGGGCACATTAGAGCAAAACCATCCATGAAAATTTGTGCCCCGATCTGCTCAGCTATAGCTTGTCCGTTGAGAGCAATGGAACCACTTTCAGGAGATAAATATCCAGCCTTTAACCGCAAATACGCAGTATGTTCTGTTGAGCGACCCAACCCACCCCACCAAAAGATTGTCTTATTTTCAATAACATAATCCAGCCAAGTTTCGCCGAATGCCTTGTCAGCAAGGTTCTCAAGGTCATTATTGTCCTCAAGAGTCCGAATAAACGTAAAGGTACCAGATAAATCATCATCTGGAACATGTAGTGGCATATCTAACTCTTCATTCACATAATGAGTAATTCGACCAAATCTTTCCCTAATTCGTTCATATGGCCAACCTTCAACAGGTCTACCGAAGTAAACACCTATCAATTTTCCAAGTATTCCACTGTAGACTTGCTGTTCATACATATCCATCTGCTTGATAACCTTTTTTGAGCGAATATACATCAAAAAACAGTAGATGTATTGGTTATTTGAATCAAAGATTCATATAATGCTAACTTTAATATCATTATATGGTTCTGTCAATCAAATAGCAAGAATAGTTCTCTTGAAACTCCTAGAAAACTAGAGTATCTCTTTAGCTCCCAAACCAGTAAGAATCCCATGTTCTTAAATGTAGTGCGTAGCCACTCCTAGACTTTTGGCTTCGGGCCCCTCTTCTTCTTGAGTTTTGCTGTCACTTTCTTCGGCTCCACAGGTAGGGGGACATCCAGACACTTCAGGATCATCGCTTGTCTGTCAGAGACTTCACACCATGTGGCCTTTCCTTTTATCTCGAAGGTGTACATGCAATCCAGCTCCTTGAGCAGCTTGTTGTATGTCATCTTCCTGGTGAGCTCCTTCCTGTGGTCGCGCATCCTGTTTCGGATGACCGTGGATATCATGCCCGCCAGCATGATGATGAACACTTTTCCCTGGAGGGTGGCATCAGTCTTAACCGCAGGGCGGTCGAAGCCTATGTCGTTCTTGGCGTTGTTGAAGACACGTTCGACCCCATCCTTTGCCCTGTAGATGTCCAGCACTTGGCCTGCAGACAGGTCTTCTGTGCTTATGAGCATGAAATAGCCCAACTTACCCCTCGCCTCATCCACAGCCTTGGTATCCATCTCGAACACACATGTGCTGTTTCCTGTCTTGCGTACGGCGATGAGCGACTTGTGCTTGCACGTGAAAAGCCTCTTCTGGGCATCCTTTACCGAAAGCTCCTTGCTTGCAACCCTTTCGGTAAGGGAGGCGATGGAGTCCTCAAGCTCCCCATAGAGCTTGGGTTCCTGGTCTGCGGCCTTCATCCTGTTGTAGTAGACATGCACATGGACCTTGGTGGGATACTCCTTCTTCTCGTCGTCGGTGAGGACAATCTCCTGGCGTACGGTCTTTGCATACACCCCATGCTCGGACAGGTACCGGGTGCAGTCCTCCTCAAAGGTTCCCCTCACAGATTTCAGGGAATCCTTGTATACCGTCATATTTGACTTGATGCACATGATGACATCGTAACGGCACTCATGATGGAGCCTTTGGAGGTTGTTCCAGCTGCAGTAGCCCCTGTCCAGGGCGACCCTGCTGAAATTGTATCCCATGGCCTTGGCAACATCTACGAAGTTGTCGATGGTCTTGCTGTCGGGGATGTTGCCCCTATATATCCTGTAATAGGCACACCGCCGCTCCCTGCTGCTGTATACTGCGGCCATGGCGAAATGCTTCAGGTCGGGGTCCTGCTTGCCCTTGGAGACCTCCACTTCTGACAAGTCGTTGGAAAATGAGGCAAACGCGGTCCCATCGAAAGCGCAAAAGTGCTCTTCCTTGCTCCTGGTGGGATTTGCTTTCCGTATGATCTTGTAGAACTCGTTGACATGCTCCTCTGTTATGGATGCGAGGA
The DNA here is from genome assembly GCA_048264225.1 of Sphaerochaeta sp. Classification (GTDB taxonomy): domain Bacteria; phylum Spirochaetota; class Spirochaetia; order Sphaerochaetales; family Sphaerochaetaceae; genus Sphaerochaeta. The sequence goes on along the minus strand of JBLXDK010000014.1, from coordinate 37,374 downwards.
TGGCGCTGCTTTCGCTGCTGCTGATCTCCCTCCCACAGGGGTGGACATGCGACTGGTCAAAATCCCAGAAGTCGTCAAGGGCCTCGTTCTTGGTGACCAGCACATAATAGGAAAGGGAGAGTATCTGATCGGCTTTCTTATCACCGAAAAGGGCATAGAGGGCCGCGACGAACCCCTCTACAGAGGCGATGTGATGAAGGGCATGGGTGAGCCCCGCCTTCTTTTTCCCTGAAACTGAAGTGACCACTTTGGTAAGGGCCTTGACCTCTTTCTCATGCTTCTTCTCACCCTTGGCCAGGTCATCGAGCTCTTGCTGAAGCCTGGCCACCTCGCCCTGGAGCTCCTCTTTCTTGGAACGCTCGATGAAGAACTTGTTCGGCACGAATTTCCCATCCTTGTCCCTCTTTCCAATGCAGACTTTACGTTGTTTGGGATTCTTCTCTCCAGGTATGCGATAGGCGGTGATCTCCAAAACCGTTCCATTCTTCTTGTCTGTATATAGAAACATAGCTACTCTCCTGTAATACCTACAGTGTATTACATTTACAGAGAAAAGACAACCCCTGAAGTGGAGTTTTTTGAACAAAGGTAACGATTTATTTGGTTATTATCGGGCTTAAGAGAGTACTACATTAACGAACATGGGAAGAATGTTCTTGCGTATTTTGAGATATTGGTATTTGGAGAGAATCTAATTTCCCCAATACTTTTCCCTGAATTAATGACTTATACAACCTGAAAATAATTTTATCCTACTAAGATCTTCTGGATATTGCATCTCAGCTTGAACTTAGTTCTTGCTCTGGAATGGAGGTGTGCTCCGTGAGTGGTTATAGGTCCAGACAAAAACTGGTCTTCCCTGCAGGTCAGTCTTAAGAATCTTGAAACATCCCTCAATCTACTACTGGTCCCAGTAGATGACCATGCCCTTCTAAGTCGTAAGGTCTGAGCAGTCGGTGACGATCACATACTTGCCGTCGGATATGGCCGTCTGCTCTAAGTTTTCCCGTCAAGGAAGTACTCATAGTTGTCCTTGTCCACATGAAAATACAGGTGGCTTCCCCTCCCAAGCCCAGTCTACAGCTAGTGGGGGTTTGGTTTCCAGCCGGGCCTCCAGCCTTTCTAGCATCCTATTCACTATGACGTGGTTGAAGGAATGTATGGGAAGATCAATATGAATTTACAGGAGAAAAATATAACAATAAAACCCAGAAACCGTTGATTCAGCCTCTGAATCGTCAATAATCTGGAAAAAATGAAATTAGGGAGTCATAAGATCAGGAACAGATAGTGAAAAAGAGCTATCGCTTCACATCACACAACTTCCTTCCGCGCACAGCTTCCTTCATGGGAAGACCGGTATCATAGTCCTACTGTTCTGCCAGAAGGGACTCTTGTCCTCTCTCTAAGTCCTGATCAGCTTTGTAACATAAGCATTTTCATAATCTCTGTGCGCAAGTGAATAGGAAACAATCTAAAAGGATTGAATCCCTGACACTGATGCCCTACCTCCTTCCACAAAGAAGTTTATATTCAACTTCTATTTTTTTAAGTATGTATATAGTTTTTGGTACATAATGTGCAATATTTACTATTTATATTGACTTTCATTGTAAATAATAGCATATTTTATGCATACAGAAGGAATTGGAGGATTGACCTATGAAACCGACTTCAGTGAGAATTGCTGGTATTACAATCCATAACTTCAAGAATGTGATCAGCGGATCACTGTCTTTCGAAAACACGAGAAAAGATTACAAAGCCAGCATTACGGGTTTGTATGGACAAAACGGTTCAGGAAAGACCGCATTGATAGATGCTTTGGATCTTCTTAAATATGCACTCTGCGGGAGCACAATTCCAGAGAAATTTGCAGATTACATCAACGTTGATTCGGATGTCGCTACGTTTGAGTATAATTTTGTAGTGAAGACACCTGAGGAGACATCTACGCTTTCATACCAGTTCAGCTTAAGGTCGGTCTCGGATACTTCTGGACGGAATATCGAATCCCTCCAACCATCTGACCATAAGAAGCGGGTCTGCATATTCAATGAGCTCCTCAAGTGTCCGATCCTGAGTGACAAAACAATCAGGATAGGAAAGCTTATTGATACTGATACTACGGAACTGTTTCTTCCAAAACCAAAGAAACTGCTTTTGGTTGGAAACAACAAGGAAACCGAGACGAACCTCCAGGTCGCTAAAAAACTTTCAAGCGCCCAATCCCGTTCATTTGTATTCTCACGAGAGTTCCTGAATGCTGTCAGAAGCACACGTAAGCAATCTGCAAATTCTGAGTCGGAACTTTCCTTCTATGCAAGTCTCCTAGAAAGCCTGGTCAACTTCGGGAACCACGAACTCTTTGTCATCAACACAACCAATTCTGGCCTTATCAGCCTACATGCACAACCATTGGTCTCCACATTTGCAACAGGGAACTTGGGTACCACTGGTTCGATGATGATTCCTCTTAATGAACCAGCCTTGATACCACAGAAGGCAAAGGATGTAATCAAAAAAGTCATCCAAACTATGAATGTGGTACTACAGCAGATAATTCCCGGACTTACCATACACATCAAGGACTTGGGGACCCAGGTTCTTGAAAGTGGTGAAATGGGCAGCCGCATCCAGCTTATGTCCCATAAGAACAGCAGGGAGATTCCTCTCAGTTATGAGTCTGAGGGTATCAAGAAGATCGTCTCCATCCTTCAGCTTCTCATAGTCGTCTACAATCAGAGGTCCATCACTGTGGCTATAGACGAACTTGATTCTGGAATCTTCGAGTATCTTCTAGGAGAATTGCTCAGCATCATCTCAGAAAGAGGGAAGGGACAGCTGATCTTCACCTCACACAACCTCCGTCCACTTGAGACACTGGACCGCGGGTTCATTGCTTTCACGACAACAAACCCTCAAAACCGCTACACACGCATGACAAATGTAAAGGATAACAACAACCTCCGTGACTTCTATTTTAGGGATATCATGCTTGGGGAACAGGATATGGAGCTCTACGACCAGACGAACAATGCTGAAATAGCTCTATCGTTCAGGGAGGCTGGGGAATACTGTGACTCGTAAAAAGATTGTGTTTGTGATCGTAGAGGGACCTTCTGATGATGAGGCGCTCGGTGTGCTTCTGCACCGGATGTATGACAAGAATACTGTGCATGTTCATATTACACACGGCGATGTTACTACAACAAGAGGAGCAGGACCTTCGACAATTCTGGCAATGCTTGGAGGGATTCTCGAGACCTATATGAAGGCTAACCACTTTACTAAGATGCATTTTCAGGAAATCGTTCACATCGTGGATATGGATGGGGCCTACATCTCTGATGATGTGGTTATTGAGGATATATCGGCAAAGAAACCCATCTATTCGTTGACAGAAATCCGTACTGCCAATGTTCAGGGAATCATTAACCGCAACATGACAAAGCGTGCTTGCATAAACAAGATATCCTCAACCCAAAGTCTTTATAGCATTCCATATCAGGTGTATTTCATGTCATGCAATCTGGATCATGTGCTGTATAACAAGCTTAATTCTACTGAGGATGAAAAGGAAAGGGATTCATTGCGCTTTGTTAAGAATTATGGTTCCAATATCCCGGATTTTGTGAAGTTTATATCCGAATCCTCTTTCTCTGTTGGGGGAACCTATCTGGAATCCTGGTCCTTCATCAAGGAAGAAAAGCATTCACTTGAACGTCACACCAACTTGGGAATCTGTATTGCAAGGGCTCATACAGGTTTGAATGCCTCGAGAAACATGGCTAAAACTGAACAGTGAACACAACATCTGTTTCATATGAGTTTTGCTAGCTGATACAATGTAAGTATCAATTACCGGCCCACCGCCAATGAATATACGTCAGATTTTGATCCTGACTTAATACCTTGGCTGCCCAAAATTCATAAAAACCTGCAATAGGGAATTCCAGTTGCCATTTAGGGATGAATAGTTTTACCCTGCATGCCAAAAGAGAGCAACATGCTTGAATGAATCCGAGCATGTTGCTCCAATGGAAAGTGATACTGCCCTTCCCTACTTCTTCACATCATACAGCTTCTTATTCCGCACAGCTTCCTTCATGGGAAGACCGGTATCATAATCCCACTGCCTCTCTTCATACTCATCATTCTCACGCTGCCTGGTAAAGCCGCTGTTCTGCCAGGAGGGACTCTTGTCCTCTCTCCAGGGCCTGACCAGCCATTGGTAGCCACGATACAGATCACGAGTGTCATCCATGTGCTTGATAAGGGCATCATGCAGCTCATCACGAACCTTGCTGGCCTTATGGACATTGATCAGGTTCTTCACCTCATCAGGGTCGTTATCCAGGTCATACAGTTCGTCTGTGTCCATCAGGTTGATGGAGAGCTTCCATCTGCCGTCAGTGACACTACGCATCATCTGCAGGCCTCCAAAGCCGTCATGGTCAACTTCATAGCGGGTAAACTCACAGAATACCAGATCATTGATCTTCACCCTAGGGTCCTCGATCTGGGTAAGCATACTTTTGCCTTCCATTGTCTTGGGCACTTCAAAACCAAAGTAGTCAAGAATTGTGGGAGAGACATCAATATGGGAGGCAGGGTAGTCAACGACCACGCCCCTGTTCTTCTCTGTACCTTTCCCTGCCTTGATAAGCAAGGGGATGTTTGTAATCTCCTTGTAGAAGCAGGCGTTCTTTGTCTGCAACCTGTGTGATCCCAACATATCCCCATGGTCAGAGGTAAAGAATACCAGCGCCTCTGGGGCGACGGATGCTATCTTGTCGAGCACACGCCCGATCTCCTGATCCACAAAGCTATTGCAACCCAAGAAGAGGGAGAGCATCTTTGAACTCTTGTTCAGTTCAGAGGGTTTCTTATCGAGATCCTCCCCTGCCCAGAGCCTCTGAAGCATGGGCTTGTCCTCCAAGGTATCATGGAAGGTTTCGTTGTCCTCAAAGGCAAAATCCTTGTACATCGTATTGAACGGTGCAGGACAGATGCACGGACCATGTGGCTCGTCATAGGAGACGGTCAGGAAGAAGTCCTGATCCTCGTGCTTCTCCAAAAAGGAGAGAGCCTTGTCCGAGACCCTGTGGGCATAGGTCATGCTCTCGTCCCAATCATCATCAAAGGAGGTATCTGCCTGGCGTGAACGAATACGGTCCTCTTCACTGAGCTCAAGCAGGTAGCGATGCATATCATACCAGTACTCATCCTCCCACCCATCAGGGCAGATACCATTGCCGAAGTAGTCCCCTCCATCGAGATGCCACTTCCCGGTATAGGCACATGTGATGCCCTTATCACTCAATCTTTCTCCAAGGGTCTTCACATTCTTGCCCAAGGGGACATTATTGGTGACCACCCCGTTGGAATGGGGGAAGGTTCCGGTAAATATGGCCGATCGTGCAGGACCACACACTGGCTGGGTGGTATATGCCCTTTCGTAGCGGATACCCTCCTCTGCCATCTTATCCAGATGGGGAGTCTTCATCTGTTTGTTTCCATAACAACCCAGCATATCCTTGCGGGTGGTATCAGTCATAATAAACACAACTTGTCTAGGCATTGTACACTCCATCAGCCCTTGACGGCTCCCGCCACCAGGCCTTTGATCATATATTTCTGGAAAAAGAAAAACAGCAACACTACAGGGATGGTCCCTACGATCGAGATCGTATTGACCAGGGACCAGTCATAGGAAAGTTCCCCCAGATACCTCAAGGCAATCCCTACAGAGAGGGTTCGCTTTCCATCAGCCTGGATAAGGGTCGCAGCATGCAAATAGTCATCCCAGGTCATCAAAAAGGCATAGATGCCTACGGCAACCAGACCGGACTTCACCAAGGGTGTGACAATCGAGAAAAGTATCCTCCATCGTCCTGCACCATCGACATAGGCCGCTTCCTCGATCTCCTTGGGAATGCCTGCAAAGAAGCTCGACATAAGGATGATGCAGAATGGAGCCTGGGCAGCAAGCAAGGCGAGGGAGAGCCCCCCTAGGGTGTTGATGATACCAAGCTTGCCCATAATTGAGTAGAGACTGATCATGCGGCTGATGACAGGAAACATCTGGGAAGCCAGCAACAGGGCGAAAAACCACTTGTTCCACTGGTTCTTGAAGCGAGCAAGCGAGTATCCGCTGAAAATGGCGATGACACAGCACAGAAGGGCCACAAAAGAGGAGACTATGATGTTGTTCTTGTAATATACAAAGAACTGGTTGTTCACCGTAAACAGGCTGACAAAGCTATCCAGTACAGGAACCCTTGGGAAGAAGGTCGGAGGATAGCGGTAAGCCTCCATGTTTGTCTTGAAGGCGGTGATAAGCACCCAGTAGAGGGGGAACAGCAAGAAGAGCAGGATCCCCACCAGGGCGACATACTTGAAGAAGGAAAATAGCTTGGAATCGGATTTCATTGTGGTTTTCATCAGAACTCCTGCACTCTGAAGAGCTTGTTGTAGCCAAAGATGACAACGATCATCATCAGCATCCATAGGGTGGTTACAGCGGCACCGGAACCAAGGTTCATACTGACAAACGCTTCACGGTAGCTGAGGACAGCCAAGGTGGTGGTGGCGTTGTTCGGCCCACCTCCGGTCATGGTCCAGAAGAGGGGGAACTGCTTGAAGTTCTCGATGATGGACATCGATACCGACACCTTGATGACAGGACTGAGGTAGGGAAGGATAATGGAGAAGAAGCGCCTGAACTTTCCCGCTCCGTCTATCATGGCAGCCTCAGAGATATCCTGGGGGACATTCTGCAGGCCAGCGAGCAACAGCAAGGTCATCAGGGGGATCTGCTTCCACAAGGCGGCTATCCCTACCCCTGTAAGGGCAGTGGATGGGTTGTTCAGGATTGCAAAGTCAGTGATCTGACCAAAACTCGCCACCGAGACCAGATACTTGAGCAGCCCGTATTGGGGCTGGAACAGCCACATCCAGATAAGGGCGGAGATGACGGTGGGCACCACCCACGGCGTCATCATGATGCTGCGCATGAAACGGGCACCCTTGATGTTGGAGTTGAGGATCAGGGCAAGCAGGATTGCCAGGACAAACTGGACAAGGACAACTCCTATGACAAAGGAAAAGGTATGCAGGGTAGCACCGGTGAAATCATCTGTCTTGAAGAGGTACAGATAGTTTGCAAAGTCATTCCACACCCCAGGTTTCTTGGTGATGATATTCTTTACCCCATAGGTCTGAAAGCTCTTTACTACCGAATCTATGATGGGTACTACAATAAAGCCAGCCAGGAGCAAGAATGCCGGCAAGTCGAGGATCAGCGAAAACAGCGAGTCGCTCTTCTTGCTGGACAGTGTTTTGGTTTTCATACGACAGAGACTCCTTGTCTTAAGGCAAGGAGGCTGGAAAAACCAGCCCCCTTGTACACTACAACACTCGTTACTGAGATATCTTCACTGCAGCAGAGGCCTTGAACTTCTCGATAGCAGAAGACACATCCTGCTTTCCGACAGTTACAGCTTGGGCTAGGGAGCAGAGCTCAAGATTCAATGCTGAGATCTTAGGAATGAAGGTCTGTACCCGAACCCTACCAGCAGCAGGGGAAGCACCCTTGAGAATACCGCTGTTGACTACACTTTCCATGGAAGCCATGGATTTCTTAGCAGGGTAGGCAGGGGTAAGGTCACGCAGGTAGTCATTGAGCACCTCCTCAGAGATGACATACTCGACAAACTTTGCAAGGGCAGCGCTACGATCAGGTCCGTTGTCCATCAGGATAAAGCAGTGGGCCTGCAACAGGCTTTCGCCACTGCCTGAACCACCCTTGAGAGGCTCTGCAGAAGCGGTAAACTCCTGTGCCTTGGGATTAATTGACTTAACTCCATTAAACCCCCAGGACTGATCATAGTACATAGCCAGCTGACCAAGGGCGAAGAGGTTCCTGAGGTCCTTGAGCTTCGCATTCTGTGGATTGTAGCCCTTCTGGTCAAGCAATTGCATCATGGCGATAGCATCCCGGAAGCCCTGGTTGTCAACAGAGAGTTTGCCCTGTGCATCGAGCACCTGGCCTCCAAAGTTGAAGATCATGGCATTGAGGGAAGCACCAGAGACAGGTACTGAGGCTGATGTCTGACCAAATGCAAAGACCTTGTTCCCATTGGAGTCCTTCAGCTGGGAAAGTTTCTCAGCATAGCTGAGCATCTCGGTATAGGTCTTGGGCGGCTTGTTTGGATCAAGGCCAGCCTGTTTGAAAAGGTCCTTGTTGTAGTAGAGCACATAGGGAGATACATACAAGGGAATCCCATAAGGTTTTCCGTTGACTTCAAAGGACTTGAGCACATCGGGATAAAAGTCATTGACGAACTCAGCAGAGAGAATATCCCTGACAGGAGCGGCAAGACCGGTATCAACAAGGCCTGGAACCCAGTCAATCTCACCAAAGATGACATCCACCAAGTCGCCACCACCGGCCATGTTCACAACCTGGTTCACAATCTCCCCATAAGGTGCGGTGACCCACTCAATCTTGATAGTGGGGTTTTTTGCCTCAAAGTTCGTCTTTACATCCTTCCAGAACTGTTCATACCCACTCTCCAACAGTGCATAGTTTGCTACCTTGATGGTAACACTCTTTTCTGTGGCTGCTTTTTCGTTGGATCCGGCTGCAAACAGGAAGCTTCCTGCAATGAGCAGGACCATGAGCAATACGAGTAATTTCTTCATAATCGTTCTCCTTTTCGTTTTCAAATCTCTTTACTTCTATTTCCTATATGCTTGAACGCATAATAAGTTGTGTTTCCAAGTGCTCTTCCAACCTTGAGGAGAATTGAGAGCGGTTGTCGATCAGGGAGATGATCATCTTCATGATCGCCTCCCCTATCGCCTTCTGCTGTATCTCCATGGAGGAGAGTTTGGGGGAAGAGAAGCGACACATCCGGGAGTTGTCAAACCCGATGACAGAGATGTCAGTGGGAACGGCATAGCCCAAGGTCTTCACCGCCTCCAAGCCCAACAGGGCAATGTAGTCGTTCCGTCCGAAGATGCCGTCAGGGACGAATCCCTCTTCCTGAACCTTGACCCTAATGGCTTCCATAAGCAATTGCTCACTCCTACACCCTGCGATGACATTCTTTTCCGTTACAGGAAGGCCATACTCCAGGCTCTGGTCAAAAAATCCTTTCAGGCGCCAGTCATCCCTGTCACTTCTATGCCCTTCCTTACTGATCCTATCCAGGAACAGCAAATTACGACGCCCCCTATCATGAAGACAGCGCACACAGTTCCTCGCTCCCCTATACAAGCCGGTATTGATAAGCCCATACACCCCGGTAATTGAGGAGTAGTCGCGGATTTCCAACAGGACAATGGGGATGGAAGAGTTAACCAAGCGTTGGATCTGGTGAAGAGGAAAGTTCGCTGACCCTATGACGATGCCATCGAAGAGCCTTGAGTAGATCCTGTCTACAAAGTCCTCGTCCTTGTGGTCAGAGCAGAGGGTGATGAAATACCCTTCGTTATAGGCAAAGGAATCTATCTCGCTGATAAGCTTGCCAAAGTACTCGCCTTGGATGTCATCAGCTATAAAGAGGATATGGTTGGACTTCTTCCCTTTCAGAGCTCTTGCCATTGCATTGGGACGGTACTTGAGTTTGGCTATTGCCACCTCAACCCGTTCCCGTTTCTCGCTGTTCACATACCGGTTGCCGTTGATGACATAGGAGACAACAGTCTCACTGACTTGTGCCTCTCTTGCTATATCAGCTCTGGTTATGGTCTTCAGCGTCTTGCCTGTCATGGAGTCTCCAAAGGAGGAAAAGGTAGGATAAGAGGGATGTACACTCCTGTGTACATTTGAATCCTACGACGGATTTGGTATTCTGTCAAGAAAATTATAAATGAATTTATGAAATCACTAAGCTACTAATTGGATCTTATCAGTTGTGTTCTGGCATTACCACCAAGCTCGAAAACAAAAAACAATAGACATTGACTATACCCTATCAGATAGGGTATATTTTATATTACTTATGTAAAGTAACCGTGAATTTGTAATGATGCCGGAATTTGATCACCAATGGAAGCGTTTGGGGCTTGGGGATAAAGAACTTCGTCACCTACAAGAAAATCTATTAGAGAACCCCAAGGCTGGAGTTGTTATACAAGGCACCGGCGGTTTACGTAAATTACGGATTGCCTTTTCGAATAGAGGAAAAAGTGGCAGTGGTCGAGTTGCATATGTGGATTTTACTGTTCATGAGACAATTTTCTTAATCACGGCATACGCAAAATCCGAAAAAGACAATTTGACGAAAACAGAAAGAAATGCAATCGCAACGCAAATTGCCAAACTTGAAAACAGCCTAGAGAAGCAGGAGATAAAAAAATGAGTGTCTATACAAGCATCATGCAGGGTCTGGATGAAGCGGTCAAATATCAGAACGGGAAAATTAAGGCGAGAAGGACAAAAATCACTATCAAACCAGTAGATATCTTCAGCAGTGAAGACATCAAGAGAATCCGGCTGAGTGTGGGCTTGAGCCAGGTAGTATTCGCCTCTTCCATCGGAGTTTCTCCCAAAACTGTCGAAGCCTGGGAGCGTGGAAGAAATAAGCCTGAAGGTCCCTCTCGTAGACTCCTTGGACTAATCAGGGACAATCCTGATGTAATCAAACAGTTTATTATTGAAGCCTAATACTTCCGTATTCACTGATTAGTCAGACTGATGATGTGTCAAAACTAGAAATAGAAAGCAATTTCTAGCTACTTTGTCCGCATCCCCCTTCATCTAATGAGACTTGATCACAAATACCACATAGTGACTAAACAGCCACATATTTCTGATAGCGACTGTTTGGCTTATCTGGGATAGTCATCTGCAACTTCCCTGATTCAAGAAGCGGCCTGAGAAAATCCTTTCGAAAGTATTCTCTATGGGCAATTCCAATATGTGTTTGCATCTCGTCTCTTGTTCTTGGGACAGTACAAAACTCAATCAACATTTTCAGGCGCATATCTTGTAGGGTATCTTGTTGGTTCATCACTTTCCTAACCTCCAAACAACCACATATAATGGAGAACTGCCATCCTTAAAGACAGGAGCCTGCCTTGAAAAGATTCAGGCTCTGAATCGCTAGAAATAGATATGAAGGTTTGAAATATTTATTTTTTGGATACTAGCTCCTATGCCTTTCCCTTAAGAGAAGCTATCTCTTTTGTTGAATTTTCTTGCCTAAAACAAGAAACAGATGGGTTGAATAAACCCTTGAGAGATGAAGATTCCCAATGAGGTCGAAGAACCCACCTGATGGAGCCTTGTGAAAAATTACAAACTTCCAGACTGAGTAAAATTATTTGTCATGATTCTTCATAGCGTTTGAAAAATTAGTTGTGCTTCAGATTTATAAAAAAGTATCGTTGCTCTTTCACGAGAGTACACGTAGAGATAAGAGTGCCACAAGGACTCCCAATGCCAAGCTCATATTGCCGACCATTAAAAAATGGTCGGCAATTCTTTTTTTATTATGTCCTTGACATATGGGAGTAACCACTTGATACTTAGTTTATAGATTGTACTACAAAGTACAGATGAAACCCAATGCACCCTGAGAAAGCCAGCCTTGTTTTTCAGGATTTACCACCATTCATCAATGTACGGAAGATAACGATTTACTTGAAAATTGGACAACCACTGAGGACTTCGGAATGAAGACTGATCAACCAATAACAGAGCTAGTACACAGAGGTTTTATAACCAGGAAGGAATTGCTACCATGAATGCAAGAGAGCGGGTACTCACATCCTTAAGCCATAAGGAACCAGATAGGGTTCCTTTCATGTATCGTGATGTTCCCCAGGTCCGATCACGCTTGCTTGCAGATTTGCAACTAGCAACTGATGAAGAGCTGTTCAAGACTCTAGGAATCGATTTCCGTTGGGTAGAACCAACATATGTCGGCCCTGCCCTCTCTGACCCTTCCTTTCCAGACAGGAAAAAGAACATCTTTGGGGTTGAATATCTGTTACGGACAGGATCAGGAGGGAGCTATTGGGAGCCCGAGACGTTTCCCATGCAGGATCTAGAAGACCCTGCACTACTCGATGACTATCCGTTTCCTGATACTTCTCTCTTTGATTTTTCCACTATCCAGGAACACCTAGATCGGTATGCAGGCTATGCCATCATGACTGCTCCCAATGTCTACTGCAGTCCTGGGATCCTCTCAGTAATTCAGGACCTTTTTGGGATGGAAAAGACGTTTATGGATATGTATCTCAATGCTGAGTTGTGGCATGCATTGGCAGAAAAGATCATGGATTTTAACAGGGACTTTATGCATGCCTATTTTACGGCTGGAAAAAGAAAAATTGATTTTTATCGCATTGGCGATGACTATGGAGGCCAGCAAGGGCTTCTTTTTGGGCCAGAGCAGTACAGGGAATTCCTGAAGCCGAGAAATTCAGAGCTTGGTTCCATTGCCAAAGGATATGGAGCTCACTTCTACCAGCACAGCTGTGGTTCGATAAGAGGCTTGATACCCGACATGATTGAATCAGGAGTTGAAGTCCTTGACCCCATACAGGTCCTCGCTGCCGGTATGAATCCAATGGGGTTGAAGAAGGATTTTGGAGAGGTCCTGTGTTTTTCCGGTGGGGTGGATGAGCAGGAGTTGCTACCGAACGGAACACCAGAGGAGATCAGGGAAGGAGTCTTTCGCCTATTGGATGCGATGGCTCCAGGGGGTGGGTTTTTCTTGGGTCCTACGCATAATTTCCAAGAGGACATTCCCACCGATACTATAGTAGCACTGTACAAAGCAGGGGAGGAATATTTCAGATGACATCAAGAGAGCGGGTGAAACTCACCCTAGACCACAAGATTCCAGATCGGATTCCATGCCACATGAATGCAACTTCATGGGTTGTGGAAAAAATGTTGAAGCACTTCGGGCTCAAGGAACAGCATGAACTGCTGGATGCCCTTCATATCGATACCCTCGATACACGAGGCTTGGACCTCAGAAATGGTATCATGCCACGCTTCAAGGGGCCAAAGCATCCGTTGCTCAATGAAAATTGGGGTGGAAACATACTGGAATTGTGGGGTGTAGAAGAGCAGGTCATGGAGACTCCCGAGGGAAGGATGTTCGGCCAAACCGAATATCCCCTGCAAAGTGCCGAATCGGTGGAAGACTTACAGAAATTACAGTGGCCTGACCCCGCCTGGTTCGACTATTCCACCATGCGAAGCAGACTTCTGATGCATAAGGATCGTTCGATCATATTAACCGGAAGTTCGGTGTGGCAACACCCTTCCTATATCCGTGGATTGGACACCCTGATGATGGATATGCTCTCAGAGCCCGAAACAGCTCACTATCTGTTCGATGTATTCACCGAATTCTATCTTGCATTCTTCACCCGAATCTTGGATGAGGCTGGAGACCTGATCGATAGCATCGCTCTCGCTGATGACCTGGGCATGCAAACAACCCTTATGATCAGTCCTGCACTGTTTGAGGAGTTTGTAGCTCCCAACATGAAGAAGTTTGCCGACTTGGCTCATGCATACGATTGCTCACTGATCTTACACTCTGATGGCAACATCAGATCCATCATCCCCAATCTGATAGCCTTAGGAGTTGATGTGCTCGACCCTCTGCAACCAGAGGCTGAAGGCATGGATATGATCGAGCTCAAACGGGAGTTCGGAAAGGACCTGATCTTTAGAGGCGGCATCAGCACCCAACAGACCCTTGCCTTTGGTAGTAAGAAAGATGTTGAGGATGAGGTGAAAAGAGTTATTGATATCCTGGGAAAGGATGGTGGGTACATCTGTTCCCCTGGCCATCCTGTCCTGCAGGATGATGTTCCCATGGAGAATATCATTACGATGTATGAGACGGCCTATGAGTATGGCAAGTACTAGCAGGTGCCTAAAAAACCAGAGGATCGATGCCACTGCCAAGAAATCAGAATCTAGCATTTCCGTTTAGAAATTCATGTGACAGAAATTGAGGATCAAAGCCCAGCGGGACTATTCCCGCTGGGCTTTGTCTTCCTTTTTCCTATTACCCATTCCTGTATGCTATTCCCTATTTCCTGATTCTATTTTTCTCTCATATCAGACCTTTCAGCCAATTCCATCTAGTGTGTGCCGGATGTTGAATAGCTTAGCCTTACTCTATCTTTGCAAGCTCCTCAAACAGGCTGTTGCAGACCAGATACATCCTGGGAATATGGAAGGGCCCCTTGTACATATTCCCCTTCAAGGGAGTCGACAGACTGTTGTCATGATGCAGGTAGCCATACCACTCGCCAAACTCGCCATCGACAAAGTTAGCCTTGATGTACTGGTCCACCTCACTGAACTGCTCCAGGTACTGCCTGTTGTTTGTCAGGGTATATGCCATCAGGTTGGCAATGGCTGCCTCACACTGAGGCCACCAGAACTTCATGTCGTGCCAGTACTCGGTAGCGCTCTTGCCCAGAGCATCACGGAAATAGATGATGCCTTGGTTTTCTGCATCCCAGCCTATCTTCCACATCCAGTTGAGCATCTTGGTTCCCAACTGCATAAGGGTGGCATCGTTGTTGCGATAGCGGGCCTCACGCATGATAAACCAGGCGCCCTCTATTGCGTGCCCGGGGTTAAGCAGCCTTCCTTCGAAGTGCTCAAGTTCAAGTGATCCATTATCAGAGCACTGCTCTAAAACGATCTCAAGTTCGCCCCGGACAAAGTACTGCTCGATCTCCTTGAGCAGGCCATCGATGAAAAGGGTGAGTTCTTCCTTGTGTTCTGGACAGGCCTCGCGCAGCTCCTGAGCTGTGTTGAGCAATATCATAGGAACGCCGAACCCTTTGGAGGACCTCATGGACTTGGGAACCAGAAGACCAGGAGTGTTGAGTGTCTTGAGCACCGTCTGGAACAGGTCGTACGCCTTGGTGGCATACTCCTTCTTGCCAAACGCCCTGCTGTAGGACGCGAAACCTATAATGGCAAAGGTCTCACTGAACACATAGCGAATACGCTTGACCACAGGCTTGCCTTCACGGCTTACCCTGAAGTACATACGCCCATCAGAGGGGTCAAAGCCAAACGTCTCAATAAATGAGACAAGTGAGTCACAGACTTCCTTGTACTCAGCCTGCTTGTCATACAGACGCGCAGCTTCGCTGAAAGTCCACAGCGCCCTGCCCTGGAACCAGATGGACTTGTCCGTCTCCAACACCGAGCCGTCACGGTCAAGACCGGTCAGCATCCCGCCATACTCACGGTCGAAGCCATAGTCCAACCAGAATTGGAGCACATTGTCCAAGAGCATCGTACGATACTCGTTGGCAAGAACAGAAAATTTGTTTTTCATACCTAACCTCACCTATCTCACATCATTCTATACAAACTATCAATTCGACAAGGCCGTGCATTCTTACTCAGCCTTGAAAACCTCTTGGATATCCATGTCAGAGGAGATTATCACCAAGTCAGCCTTGTATCCAGGTTTGATACTACCTCGATCTGTTTGTAAAAGGACCCGTAAGGGATTCTCAGACGCTACCTGAAAGAAGGATCTCTTATCCAATAGGCCTTTTCTATAGAGATTCTTCGCTGATTCGCTGATAAGCATAGCAGATCCTATCAGTATGTCACTATCGCTGTAATAACAGGCCTTCCCATTTGAATAGATATCCTTGCCAAGATAGAGACCCTGTCCTGCACCCATACCAGCCAAGCTCATAGCATCGGAGATGAGACACAGCCTCTCTGTGCCAAGAGTATTGATCGTCAGATCTATCACAGAAGGGTGCACATGCACCCCATCACAGACGAGTTCATACGTTGCATGACTGTAGTCACGCACAAAAGGCATGGCTGCCAAGCCTGGCCTTTTATGGTCAATGCCGCTCATTGCATTGAAAAGGTGGGTAAGATGGTTCTTTGCCCTAGGTTTCAAGGCTTCCAGGGGACAATCGCTATGTCCATAGGCAACAACGATGTTGTGCTGTTCCAACGTATTCGAAGTCTCTTCACTGCCTTGCAGTTCAGGGGCTATGGTCATGGAGGTGACAAGAGGCTTCTCCCCTACCTTAATGGCAAGAATCTTGTCCAGGTACTCCCTGTCAAAAGCCCGAATGCCAGAGGAGAGAATTCCACCCTTCTTCTCCGGTTCAATGAAAGGGCCTTCCACATACACGCCAAGCAGATGGTTTGCAAGGAAAAGACTCTTTTCCCATGCTTGCTTGATCTGGCCCAACAGATCCAAATCCATGACAACAGCTAGCTGGAAACTTGTGATACCCTTACTGGCGAGAAACAGGGCCATACCCTCAAGGTTTTCCTGTATGTTGCCCGTAGAGAGACCAAAGCCTCCTGCCCCATGCAGGTGCATATCAACCAGGCCAGGGCCGACAAGCCTACCTTTGGCATCATACTGCTTGAGATGCTGTACCCTCTTGTGATCATGCTTGCCCACATACGTGATGCCCCCCTGCTCCACCACTATGGTGGCATCACAGAGCAGGGTCTCGCCTGTACAGGCCAAAGCATGGGTTATTGCATAGTCTTTATCATGATGGATCATATGCTACTGCACCATATCAGGAGAATCGGGTTTGTACTTATAGGTGAAATGGAATACAAGACTCTTGATGAGTGCCTCATAGTTACGTTCACGTAACGCTGTATAGATATCCCTATGCTTCTTTATCCTCAACTCCTTATCAGAAGGCCACTTGCCTCTCACGTTACGATCACACTCCCAAGCAGAGTCCAGAAATGCTATGAGAATCTTGTTTTCAAGATTCTCATACATGCACTGATGGAAATAGGCATCCAAATCATAGAAGTCTTGATGCTCATCATACGTTTCCATTGTCTTGACACACTCATCCATGCGGTCGAGCTGGTCGTCTGTGATGGAATCAACACATTTCTGTGCAAACCCAAGTTCCAAGACCATCCGCACCTCCTGTGACTGTTTCAACAGGTCACCCTTATCCTCGACAAGATTGAGGAACATGCACGTGGAAAGCGAACTGGGAGAGAAAGCGTTCACCACCATTCCCACCCCAGGCTTGGAGCTTACCACCCCAAGGATCTCAAGAGTCTTGATGGCTTCTCTGAGCACATTCCTCGAAACTCCCAGCGTCAGGGACATTTCCATTTCTGTGGGAATCTTGTCCCCAGGTTTGAGATTATTCTTCAATATGTAATGGCGCAACTCATCATATACCTGGAGATACAGCTTCTTACTCTTCAAATTCTTCATCATCAATTCCTTGTGTCCTAGTGATACATGCATAGAAATACTAGCTAGCTACAAGTTTGAAATCTATCACATCCTGTCAATAAATGCGATATGTGTCTTGCCCCTATACTCTTGCTTAAGTTCTAGGCAGAAGGCGTGAATCTGATCCATGACATCCTCACTAGGGGCAGCAAACGGCTTTCTGGAATACCCAACATCCACACCAGTTTCGGTGATGAGTCTCTTCATGATAGGGAAGATGTCCCACTGCACAAAGAAGCGCATCACTCTCGTAGCTATCTTCTGCATCTCAAAGGCGGCTCTGTAGTCACCCTTCTGGGCAAGCATGTAGATCTCAATGAATGGGTCAGGCATAAGGTTGTAGTAGGAACCGATCAGGCCGTCTGCTCCTGCAAGCAGGCCTTGTGCCGCCATCGGGTCACAGCCTGAATAGACCATAAATTCCACTCCAAGCTCTTGTTTCAGGGCACACATATCGTCATGCTCGCGTCCTGTAAACTTCAGGCCTTTCACATTTCCTACAGAGGCAATGCGTTTGACTAGAGCATTGCTCATCAGGCCGGCAAGGCTGATGTTGTAGACTATCATGGGAATTGCAACACTTTCAGAGATGTCCTTGTAGTAGGTGAAGATATCATCACCATTGAACTTGTAGTAAAAAGGAGGGACAGAGGAGATAGCATCAGCTCCCGCCTGTTCTGCATGCCTGGCCAGGTCAATGGATTTCTTTGTCCCTATATCACCAACGTGCACAATGACAGGAATTCTGCCCTTCACCTCGTCGATGACGGCTTCAGTAAAGGCCATTCGCTCCTCGCCGGTCATCAGGAACCCTTCACCGGTGCTTCCGGTTATGTACAGTCCATTGACTCCGGCTTCGATAAGATAGTTCACCAAAGCACGTCCCCTGGTAAGGTCGACCTCTTCGTTTTCATCGAAGGTGGTGAGCATTGCAGGGATTACCCCTTTGATAGCTGTAATGTCAAACCTGCTCATACCGTTGCTCCCATATGCTTATCAATAAAAGCTTGCTTTCCAGGTTCTGGGGCATTCAGGTGTTTGCAAAAGGCCTCAAGATCCAGTTGTGAGATATCAATACCCTGTTTTTCGACAGCCCTTTCGAGTTCGGCATAGAAATCAAAGGTGCCACCTGACCAGATGGTCTTGGGGAACACCGGGAAAGCTGAATTCCTATGGGGGTTGGGTACATAGTCAGGGAGGACGATGAAATCACCGTCCTTGACATACCCTTCCAAGCCCCATTTCTCCTCCATCTGAACCAGTTTTTCTCGCAAAACAAGCCTCGTCTTCTCATGCATACCCTTTTCATGTTCCAGAATATTGTAAGCCTCACCATTGGATGAGGTCATGTCAAACAACTCCTCATGCCCTCCCCCGTAGTAATAGACATACTTGTATTTCTTTTCCCTTATGGAAACCCATCGTCTGTTGCTTCGGGAGTATTCCACATATTGGAAGCTTCGATCTTTTTTAGCCTCACGGGCAAACAGAGACTCTCCTGGCAACTCATACCCTTGAGGATACTCGACACCCGCCACATCAAGCATGGTGGGAAGAAAGTCATTCAAATCGACAAACTCCTCTCGCTTCTCCCCTGCCTTGGTATGCTTGGGATACCGCACAATGAGAGGAATCTTGCTGCTCCCATCAAAGGGAAGGAACTTCTGATAACAACCCAGGTCAGAGAGCATCTCCCCATGGTCAGAGGAGAAGATAATGAGCGTATTGTCATACTCGCCCAAGTCCTTAAGCCTTTGGATGATCCTTCCTATCTGCTCGTCGATGAAGGTAATCTGGGCATAATAGCTCTCCCTCATCTTTCTTTCGTAGGAAGGATCGGGGAAGTCTCCCCATGCCTTGTTTTCCGCTGACATAGCACAGAGATCACTCTTGGCGATAACAGGAGAGGGAAGATCGACATCCTTGTAGAGGTCAACAAGCCTATCTGGTACATTGAACGGCGGATGAGGGGCGATCCAACCGGCAAACAGGAAATACGGCCGGTTCTTGCTTTTGTGGTCAAGGTAGTGCAGAACCCTGTCGGCAACCCATTTGGTACCAAGGTGTTCTTCAGGTATCAGGGATGTCTGAGGCAGCATATACAGGAGATTGCGGACCCCATGGATATTCTGCACATCACCATAGCCATTTGCCTGCAAATACTGCAGATAGTCATCATCTTCGAGGAATTCAGGAACCTCTTCCATGGTCTCCCGCACATCAAAGCCATTGCTCCTTCTTGCAGGCTGGTAATGCATCTTTCCGATGGCACGGGTATGGTAGCCTGCATCAGAGAGCAGTTCAGCTACAGTAGGGAGACACCTGTTACACCGTGCATTGAACTCGTTGTCAGCAATACCGTGGTCCTTAGCTGGAAGACCGGTGATGAGATTGTGCCTAGCCGGACAGCAGATGGGATTGGGCGAGTATGCATTGGTGTATGCTCGCCCATCCTGGACCAAAGCATCGAGGTTTGGGGTGATCATATGGGAATTTCCTAAAGCACCGATAGTGTCGAAGCGCTGCTGGTCGGTAAAAAGGAGAAGGATGTTTGGCCTCTCATTCTTTGCCAGGACCTTTTCCATATGGGCCTGCAAGGAAGTATGGATGTCTATTCTTTGTGAAGTATCGGTGGTCATCTTTTCTCCTTCATGAACTCCATGGCAAAGTGACAAGCAACAAAATGCTCCTCACCATCTATCTGATACGCAACAAGAGATGGCTTGTCGACTTTGCACTTCTCCCTACAACTCGGACACCTGGGGTGGAAAGGACAACCCGAGGGAGGATTGACCGGAGAGGGGACGTCCCCTTGCAGGGGAATCCTCTTCCTCTTCTTGGTTATGTCCGCGATAGGTATGGCCGAAAGCAATGCACGGGTATAAGGGTGCAAGGTATTTTTAAACAGTTCGTCTGTTGTAGCAAGCTCCACCACCTTACCCAGATACATGACCGCTATACGGTCAGAGACATACTCGACCACAGAGAGGTCGTGGGTGATGAAGAGATAGGTAAGATTTCTCTCCACCTGCAGTTTCTTCAGCAGTTTCAGCACCTGAGCCTGAATGGATACATCAAGGGCAGAGACCGCCTCGTCACATACTATTAGCTCAGGGTCGACAGAGAGGGCTCGAGCTATGCCGATCCTCTGACGCTGTCCTCCTGAGAACTCGTTGGGATACCTTGTCATATAGTCTCGGGGAAGGTTTACCGCTTCCAACAGATCCCCTACCAGCTTCTGCTGGTCAGCCTTCTTTTTTATGCCAAACTTGTTCAGCGGATCGACAAAGGAACCGAAGATGGTAAAGGCAGGATTGAGGGAGGAGTACGGGTCTTGGAATACGATCTGCAGTTTCCTTCTCGCCTCATCAAGATCCTTGTTGCTCAGCTTCATCAGGTCTTTCTTCCCTTCGGCAAAGGTATACTCAACACTACCAGATGTAGGACGGTGAAGCTGAAGTATGGACTTGCCCAAGGTAGTCTTACCACAGCCTGACTCACCCACAATACCTAAGGTCTCTCCTCGGTATACGACAAGGTCAACCCCGTCGACAGCCCGCACATGACCGACTGTTCGCTTGAACACCCCTTTCTTGACAGGAAAATGTGTTTCAAGGCCAGAGACCTTGAGCAGCAGTTCTCTCTTATTTTCCATGATTGAGCTCCTCATACTTGAAACAGCGAACCATATGGGTGTTGTCAAGAAAGAACTCAGGGGGCATCTCTCTATGACATGTTTCATCAGCATGTTTGCATCGTGGGGCAAACTGACAACCAGGGGGCCTGTTGTAGGGATCGGGTGTGGTTCCCTTGATAGGCTCCAATTTCTGATCCTTACCCTTTCCCAGTATGGGAATGGATTCCAACAACGCACTGGTATACGGATGGGTAGGATTACCCAAAACCTGCAAGGCAGTCCCGCTCTCCACGATCATGCCCATATACATGACAGCGACATCGTCAGCCATCTCAGCCACCACTCCCATATCGTGGGTGATGAGCATCATCGCCATATCCTTTTCACGCTTAAGGGTGTTCATCAGTTCGAAAATCTGGGCCTGTATGGTCACATCAAGGGCGGTAGTCGGTTCGTCTGCGATAAGTACCCTTGGCTCACAAGCCATGGCCATTGCGATCATGGCACGTTGGCGCATACCTCCAGAGTACTGATGCGGATATTCAAACACCCGTTGTTCAGGCAGAGAGACACCCATGTCAGAGAGCAAGGAGATGGAAGCCTTCGTCGCCTCCTTCTTATGCATGGAGGAGTGGTACATCAGCATCTCGTTCATCTGGAAACCGACAGAGAATACCGGGTTGAGCGCTGTCATGGGATCCTGGAAGATCATGGCGATCTCTTCCCCACGAAGGGAGCGTATCTGCGGCCCATTTCTTTTGAGCTTTTCCAAAGAGATTTTTGTACCTTCTTTCCAGTAGGTGATGGAACCCTCTTCAATGCGGGAGAGGTCAGGCAACAGCGCCATTATGGCATTAGCGGTCACGCTCTTTCCGCAGCCAGATTCTCCAACCATGCACAACGTCCTTCCCTTCTTCAGTTCAAAGGAGATGCCCCTCAAGGCCTTGTTACACCTCTGGTTGGTGTAGAAATTAACGTGGAGATTATCCACTTTCAAAACAGTCTCTTGCATATGCATCTTCCTATCAACCAACCTGTGTTGGATCTGCAGCATCCCTCAGCCCGTCACCAATGAAGTTGACGGCCATGACAAACAGTGTGATCACCAGTCCTACGGGTAGCCATACCCACCATGCTTCACGCAAGATATTGAGATCCTGGGCAACGTTGAGGATGTTTCCCCAGGTTGCTGTCTCCAAAGGTACCCCGAGCCCCAAGAAACTTAAGGATGCTTCCTGCAGGATGAACATCGCTGTAGAGAGGGTGATATTGACAAATATCGGACCAATGGCATTGGGTAGCATGTGCTTGAAGGCGATGATGTGCTTCCTGATACCGAAAGCCTGGAGGGCTTGGATATACTCCATCTCGCGGATACTGAGCATCTGCGAGCGTGCCATCCTATACATGCTCGGCCATCCGGTAAGGATAAATATGAACAGCAGGTTCCATAGGCTCTGTCCAAGTATGGTCACCAGGATGGAGACCAGGATTATCTGGGGGAAACTCATCATAATCTCGCTGACCTTCATGACAACCGAGTCGAGAATACCCCGGCGGTATCCTGCGTAGGTACCTAGGGAGACTCCGATCAAAGCAGCGCCAATGGCGCTTCCCAACCCAATGAAGATGGAAATCCTTCCTCCGTAGAGGATGCGTGTCCATATGTCGCGACCGATCTGGTCAGTGCCCATGATATGGGATGTCGATGGACTGCTGAGCCTATTTCGCAGGTCTATCGCATTGGGGCCATAAGGGGTAAGCAGGGGTGCTACAGCACACATGACTACCATAAGGACAAAGACAACAAAGCCTGCAATGGCCAGCTTGTTTGCCAATATTTTCCGCAATGTCCGGCTTGTGGTATTCACCTTGAGCAAGCCATGCTCTTCCTTATAGAGAAGGTCATCCATTTTTTTCTGTAATGCTTGGGAACTCATAGGACCTCCTCCTAGGAAAGTTTGACCCGTGGGTCAAGAAGAGCGGTGACGACATCGACAAGGATGCTGGAAACCAGCACTATGAGGACTGAGAAAAAGGCTACCATCATGACGACCGGAGTATTTTGACTCCGTACTGCCATGACAAACATCTGCCCGACCCCCGGCCATTGGAATACCTGTTCGATGACTACCGCCCCTCCAATAAGCATAGGAAGACGGAATCCAATAAGGACTGCTACTGGGGTCATCGCTACGCGAAGACCGTGTACAAGGTTAACCCTCCACTCGGGTAACCCTTTCGATCGTGCTGTCTTGATGTAATCCTTGTTCAGGGAGTCCAGCATGCTGGAACGACTGTAGCGCATGACCCCTGCTGTCAGGGACAGGCCGAGGGTAAGTGCTGGAAGCACCAGATAATCAAGTCGCATAAAAAAACCTTCGGATCCGGGAGTCATTCTTCCCCCAACCGGAAACCATTGGAATTTGAAGACAAACACCATGATCATGATCAAACCGAAAAGGAATTGGGGTATGGCCACCCCTATCATGCCGAAGACGGTGAGGGCGTTGTCAACTAAAGTTCCTTTTTTTAGGGCAGAGGCAACTCCGAGCAGACTGCCGAACAAGGTGGATATCAGAAGTGCTGCGATGGAGAGCTCCAAGGTTGCCGGCAACTTGCTTGCCACCAGTTCTGAAACGGGTACACCACTTTGGAGGCTATATCCAAAGTCCCCTTGCACAATATTTCCTATCCATTTTACATATCGGACAAGGAAAGGATCATTGAGACCCAACTCTTCCCGCAATGCCTCCAACTTCACCGGGTCAACCGTTGAGAGGGCATCTGGGGGGATCATGAAGTCTACTGCATCTCCGGGCATGAGATCCACGCCAAGAAAGATGAGAAAGCTGATGGCTATCAGCATAGGGATAAGCATCAGGATTTTTCTGATAATAAAATTAAGCATAGGCTGACACCTCAGATCGAATGAGATAATGCCGGGAAGAGTTTGCAACACTTCCCGGCAATACTACACTACCTACTTATTGTATGTTGGCAGGATGTGGATACTGGTTTATGTAGAACAAGCGTGTGTATCTGATATTGACAGGATGCACGGTCATTCCCTTGATACCAGCCATACCCTTGGCATCCTGAACGCTCTTGCTCCAGGCATAGTCAATCTTCCCACCTTCAGCATTCTTGAGGAGGTTTGGATCATTCTCTCCATTGGCATGCATGAAGATTTTGTTGACATTACCCGTCCCCTTAAGGAAGTAATTGGAGTTTCTCTCAAGGATTGCATAGTTGCCAAGCACAGTCTGGGATACCTTGAAAGGACCTGTTCCAATGGGTTTCTGCCAGAAAGCATTCTGCTGACAGGTAACAGGATTGGAACCTGCAAGGAGGTGAGCAGGAAGAATCGGCCACTGGCTGAAGGTAAGCAGCGCATTGGGATCGAGCTTGTCGAAGGTAATCTTGACGGTATTGCCACTGATGGCGATTCCGCTGATATGATCGGTCTTCTTGTCCAAGAAATCCTGTGCACCCTTGATGGAGCCGTAGGTGGTTACTGCAACTGCATTGAGGCCTGGAATCTGCATGGAATACTCAATGGTGAATCGGACGTCTTCTGCAGTAAAGGGTTTGCCATCATGCCATTTGACGCCACTGCGCAACTCGAAGACCATCTCCATTCCGTCAGCGCTTACCGTGTAGTTCTTTGCAAGCAGGCCATCGGTTGGGGTGAGGTTCTCATCAGCATTTACCAAGCGGTCAAACAACACTTCCTGATACAGGAACAGGCCTGGATTGACTGCATGCATCTGATAGAACTCATCAGGTCCACCATTGGTATAGATCATACCATCAGGACGGGTTGTGGTCCAGTTGAGCAAGTTCTTATCATAGGAGAACTGGTCATTGCCAAGTTTTCCACCCTTGAGGTCAATCTTGTCACTGGTATAGATGAAGGAAAGCTGGTGGTAGAGTGGCATGTTGTACATGTTCTCACTCATCTCTTTCTGTACTTCCTTAAAAGCCATTTTCTGCTTTTCAACATCGGCAGTTGCATTTGTCTTGGCAATAAGGGTATCGAGAGCGGGCTTCTTGGGAAGACTGGAGTTGTTTGAAGCTGTGCTGGAAAAACGGTTGTAGAACTCATGTTCTGCAAGGGCTGCAACAGCTGCATAGGCAAGATCCCATTTGACTGCGGAAGGCCCGTTCACACGATCGGCAGGTGGTACCCAAAGCTGTGCTGCAAGGTCACCTTCCAATTTCCTGAACTGTGCCTTCACCCCAACTGCTGCCCAGTACTGCTGAATGATCGACATCAGATCCACAGTCTGCTGGTCGCCATAATAGTAGACAACGTCAAGGGTGTAGTCTGATGGCCACTGTGCTTCCTTGAGGAGCTTTGCCGCCATTTCTGGATTGTAGGCATACCTGTCCAGCCCATCAGCGAGCCAAGATCCAGGGGAAGTCATGGAGACGGCCAGCTGTGCCTTGCCTTCAAATACGGTATCAACAATGGTTTCCATGTCGATGGCATATCTGAGAGCCTTTCGGATCCTTACATCTGCAAGGGGTGTTCCCATTGCCTTCCATTCTGCAGCAGCCGCTGGTGTTACGGTTTCTGCAGCTCCTCCTGCGAACAGGCTTACACTTAGCGTCAGAACTAACGTTAACAATACGAGTTTTTTCATAGATACTCCTTTATTTATACTTTGTAGTACAAACTATAAATAAAGTATCAAACACATTCACCTAGATGTCAAGAAAAATCTTGAACAAGTTACAACCAAAAACTAGCCCGAATATGAAAAATCCCATTCTTGTCTCAAAAGATTTTTATCGAAGAAGCTCAAGCAGTTTCATGTATGAGCGAGGAATATGATATGCGCTCTTAACGGTAGAACCCTTGATATCTATTTTGACAGAACCATCCTCATGCAACGCATGGAACCAATCTCCATACTCCCTATCAATGAAATATTCGTCAACATACTCTTTCAGAAGGATGAACCTATCAAACCATGTACTGTCATGTGTAACGTAATAAAGCTTTAAAAACAGCACCATCGATTCTGCATATGCCCAGCTGACCCTATCTTTCTGATGGAATTCTATTTCATATTTCCAAGTCTGATGGACAGTTTCCGTCTCGTTCAGGTCAAAAGAAAAATCCAAGAGCCCCTGATCAGTACCCCGTACATAGGTTGCTTCTGAAACTTCTACAACCTTGTGGACAAGCTCAAGGTCATTGTGTGCAATGGCAACCTCTAGACAAAACCACATACTTTCAAATGTATGGCCTACATTGACAAAATGAGATCCATTGCCCGTATCAAAGGAACCGTCGAGGCGCTTCCTTTCCAGGAGGCAGTGCGTATCTGCATCAACTAAAACTGAGAATATGACATCAAGGCACGTCCGTATAAAACCATGGGGGTACTCTTTACCAAGAACATTACCAACCAAATGGGCTGTATTGATGGCGATCATATATACCGAATGATGGCAAACATCCCTATCATACACAGCAGGTGCGATATCATTGAACGTAGGGTCCAGGACATTCTCGACAAACTGCCCGTACATGGCTTTCAACAGCTCAATGTATTCGTTTGTCTTTGACACACGTATATATTCTGCAAGGCCGGAGATGGCAAATGCATCTGAGAATATCGAAGTGGAACCTTCAAGGACCTCATCCCCGCTTCGGGAGACCAGATAGTTGAGACGATTGTTTCCGGCATACATGTTGGTGTAAACAAAATCAATGCCTACCTTGGCCAGACCCAACCACCTCTGCCTGTTTGGCAGGTCATACTCTGCCATGGCTGCATAGGTATAGATATGCCGTGCTTGGCCCCAAGCCCCCTTTCGCGTGTCGTACAGGGAAAAGGTCCTGTCAAAGCATGTGAGATATCCACCATACTGTGTATCCACACAATTCTCTGACCACAAGGCCATGATGGAACGTAGCTGCGAATCAAAATCAGTGGTTAGCTCTTTCATGACGGCCGGTGAAATAGTTTCCTTCCCTCTACCCAAACAACTCATACCAATCTCCTTCCCTCTGCAAAAAAAATAGAATCCCAGAAGATGATAGTTAGGATACTTTGCCATCTTGTATATGCCTAACTGGAACCGATGTGTCAGAGCCAACTTTTCAAAGAAGCTCAAGGGACCTGATGAGCCATCATCAAGTCCTTGAGCTCCAGTGAGACATATACAGTTTCAGGAGACACAGTGCCTAAAAATCCATTACATCCTGTCAATGAATGCGATATGGGTATGTCCCTTGTGCTCCTTTTTTAAATCCAAACAGAATCTATTGATCTTGTCCATGAGATCATTGCTTGGGGCGGCAAACGGTCTTCTGGAATATCCGGCATCCACACCACTGGCTGTGATGAGCTTCTTCATGATAGGAAAGAAGTCCCACTGTGTGAGGAAGTGAGTCAGACGGGTGGCAATCTTCTGGATCTCAAAGGCGGCTACAAAGTCACCCTTCTGGGCAAGCTTGTAGATCTCAATGGCTGTATCAGGCATGAGGTTATACGTCGAGCCGATGAGGCCGTCTGCCCCTGCAAGGAGGCCTTGGGTTGCCATTTCGTCACATCCTGAGTAGATCATGAAGTCAGGACCAAGCTCTTGTTTCAGGGCACACATATCGTCATGCTCGCGTCCGGTAAACTTCAGGCCTTTCACATTTCCTACAGAGGCAATGCGTTTGACTAGAGCATTGCTCATCAGGCCGGCAAGGCTGATGTTGTAGACTATCATGGGAATTGCAACACTTTCAGAGATGTCCTTGTAATAGTTGAAGATGTCATCACCATTGAACTTGTAGTAAAAAGGAGGGACAGAGGAGATAGCATCAGCTCCCGCTTGTTCTGCATGCTTTGCAAGGTCGATGGACTTTTTCGTCCCGATATCACCAACGTGTACAATGACAGGAATCCTGCCCTTCACCTCGTCGATGACGGCTTCAGTAAAGGCCATTCGCTCCTCGCCGGTCATCAGAAACCCTTCACCGGTGCTTCCGGTTATGTACAGTCCATTGACTCCGGCTTCGATAAGATAGTTCACCAAAGCACGTCCCCTCTTCAGATCCACCTCTTCGTTCTCGTCGAAGGTGGTGACCATAGCGGGGATTACCCCTTTGATAGCTGTAATGTCAAACCTACTCATTCCCTTTCTCCTCTATGTTTTCCAAGAAATACTGTAAATGCTCTTATTTATTTTATACTTTGTAGTACAAACTATAAAGACAGTATCAAATGGTTTGTCCTAGATGTCAAGAAACTTCGTAAAAAAAGCAGCTTCTATGCAGTGGTTGTCACTAAAACTAACATCAAGCTCACCAGCTCTATTCCTTTCCTTCACTGCTTCTTCTCCCACAGGACAACTCTTCTTGTTTCATAGTACTACAAGTAGTATTAAGGCCAAAAAGCAGGAATCATGAGACGTGAATCAACGCTATGCCACCCTTCCAGCTACAGGAGCATTACGATGCGATCACTACAGGATTATTTGGAACTCCCTTACACGTATATGCTGGAACAAGAATCTGATGGATCTTATTTCATTGCAGTGAAGGAACTTTCTGGGTACATGTCTGTGGGAGATACCATTACAGAAGCACATGAAATGATCAGAGATGCTATGGAAACATGGATAGAGTATTCTCTTGAAGATGGAATCCAAATCCCAGAACCAGAGGAAGAGACGCTTGATGACTATAGTGGGAAATTCATTGTTCGCATTACACTTCTGAGCTCTTTTCAGAAAGATGCGCCCTCATTGAGAATTATGAGAAGTTATATTCCCAACTTGTTAAGGCCATAACCAATTGCACACCTTCTCTGGGGGAATATCTCACAGCGGTGAAAAAGCAAGTACCGTATGCTGAGACCAGGAAAGGGAAGAAGTGATTGGATACATATACGATGAAGTGACAGGGCAATGAAAACGGTAGAGCAATCCATCGATAGTACCTGAAAACTCATAGGGTGAAGGTATAGTGTAACGGCTTTTTGCGCTTCTTTAAAACCCAGCCATTCTTGATTCTTCGCCTCCCCTATGGCATTATTGCGCAATGCACACAAAACAGACGTTACAAGAAGATCTGAAGAGGATAGGCATCGATCCCAAAGGGACGATGCTTGCCCATATTTCCTATAAGAGCCTTGGTGAAGTCGAAGGTGGAGCCGAGACAGTCATCGATGCCTTTATTGAGTACATGAGCGAAGGCCTGATGGTATTCGCTACCCATACCTGGGCGACTGTCGATGCCAACCAGCCTAGCTATAGTGTCAGGCACTCTGCCTGCTGTACCGGCATTGTCCCGGAGCTTGCAAGACACAGGCCTGATGGCTTTCGCTCCGGCCACCCCACCCATTCGGTCGTGGCATTCGGAAGGGAGGCTGAGAATTTTGTAGCAGGGGATGAGAAGTGCGGAACCCCGTGTGCACGGGACTCGGCTTGGGGAAGACTGCTCGATCGTGATGCCACCATTCTTTTGGTAGGGGTCGGTATGAACCGCGACACCTTCATCCATGGGGTTGAGGAGTGGGTAGATGTTCCCAATCGCCTGAGCGAGACACCACATATGCTTAGCAGTAATTTGGGTGAAGGTAATACGGTACAAGTCCCCTCAAGACGACATATCGGTTTTTCTGCAGAACAGTTCCCCCGAGTGGAACAACCTTTGAGAGAGATGGGCATTCTCAAGGAAGGCAAGATGGGTAATGCAAGGGTGCTCTACCATAGGACCAAGGCCCTGTATGAGGCTTTGGTTCCTATGCTGAAGGAGAAACCTGCTCTGTTTACCCCATAAGAGCTGATGCCGGACAGATACGTTGCGTACCTGCCCAGCCTACCCTAGGATTGCCTTATGGGTTGCATGGGAACTCTCCGATACGATCAAGTGCAGGGGTGTCAGCTTTTCCAAGGATTCCAGAGGGATATCCGAGAGAAGGGCCGAAAGGTGTTCTACTGCCAAGGCGCCAAGCTCTCGGCGCTGGTTACTCCATCGCGTCCACTTCTCATGAACCCCAAGCCAGTCATCCTCCAAAACGGCACCTCTAATGTCGATTCCTAATGACAGTCCTTTCTTTTCCAGCTGTATCTCAAAAGGAGAGAGCAGACAGAGGCGATCGAACACAACCATCTGGTGTTCCATCAGTAGAGACCAAGTCACTTCATCCACAACATTCTTCTCATCTGCTTCGACAACTATAACAGCAAGCCCCAATTCTTTGGCACATGCAAGGAGAAATGCTCGTTTGTCCTTTCTTGGTTCATATTCAACTTCTTTGGCTTCGACATACACCAACGTCCGGGTTTTGCACAAGGGTGCCAAGTGGGCAACCATCTCTTTGATTACCGTTGCGTAGTCAAAAGTGACCCAATGGGTACTTGCCCCACTGACTTCTCTCCTACCAACAAACACCAAGGGGAAATTGTTCTTGACCAACCGCTCAATGCCCTTGTCGTTCCTGTTTACGCCCATCATGACAGCCCCATCCGCATGTACGACCCTGGAGGAGTTCTCCTCCGTTGGCCGATTATTGAGGATAAGCATATCATAGCCATGTTTTTCTGCAGTCTCCTGGATACCTACAAAGAAACGATAGTACTCATTTTGTGATCCCACAGGAAAAATCTGCTCATAAGTAAAGACAGCTATCAGGGAGTTGACCCCACTCTTAAGCTTCCTCGCGACCATGTTAGGGACATAGCCGAGCCTTGCCGCGCATTCAAGGATCTTTTCTTTGGTTTTTGCCCCAACCCTAATGCTTTGGCCATCCTTGCCATTCAGCACAGCCGAAACTGATGCATAGGAGACTTCCGCCTCCCTGGCCACATCCTGTAGTGTCACTCTTTTAAATTTCTTCATCCTATGAACGCACCATCAGAGAGCAGCTGCTTCTGCAAGAGCGAAACATCAAGGGAAAAGATATCTTTTTTTGAGGTGACGGCAACAGCAACGGCAGTTCCTGCACCTTGTCCTATAGCGGCACAAGAGGGGCTGACTCTCAGACTTGCATGAGCGGCAAATTCACAACTTATGTTCCGCCCTGCCGCAAGCACATTGGGAACTTGGGCATTGAGCAAGCTCCGTAAGGGAATGGTATAGTACGCACCATGGGGGAAGAACTGGGAGTCAGTGGATTCCCCATCGGGAGAGTGGATATCTATGGGATAGCCACAGGCAGAAATTGCATCATCAAACTTCCTTTGTGCAAACAGATCCTGTACCGTCACATGATAGGCCCCATTGAGTCTTCGGGAACTACGGATACCGATTCTTGGTCCACTATAGGTCATCCGTGCCTTTTCGAAACCAGGGATATGCTTTCGAAGGAAATGATAGAGTTCCCATACCTGCCGTCGTCCCTCAAGCTCAGCCTCAGTAAGGGAAACTGGATCGACGGGATTCTTCCCATTGACACGCGTCATGTTCACAATGACTTCATTTCTGGCGTTCGTCTCAAAACAAAGCACGATATCCCTATCAAAGGTTATCTCCCCTGTTGCCATGCCTTCTCGCATTATTTCCTCAAATCCGGAAAAAGAGAGCCTTGATGCCGTATGCTGCAAGCCAGCCTTGGGTGCAAGGAAGGGGAATAACTCAACATGGGAATCCATAAGGTTTCGAATGGAATCTATATCGACTCCTACAAGCTTGAAGTTCATGGTCATCGGTTGATCCTTCCCATCACTCTCCCTGCCCTGTTCAAAGGGAATGCCTGCCATGGCGATGAGGTCGGCATCACCGGTTGCATCAATGAAGTAGGAAGCTGAAAGGGAAAAGAGATTCCCGGCGCAAAGACAATCGATGCTCGACAACAGACCATCCTGTATGTTTGTCCTGACGATACTGCTATGGAACAACAAGGTAACGTTGGATTCAAGACACATGAGCTCGAGCTCCCGCTTCATCCCTTCGGCATCAAAAGGGGTGACAGTGTAGGTGTATCCGGTGGAATCAGGGATATGGCCTACTGAAAGGCCTTTAGCGACAAGGCGTGTGATCATCTCATCGGGAAGGCCCCTGACGACCTGAGTTTCCCCTGCATGGAATGTCATCATCGGCCCTGTGCCGCATGCAGTAAGACTGCCTCCGAGATAGCCCTCCTCTTCAAGCAGAAGCACCTGTATGCCAAGCCTTGCAGCTGCGATGGCCGCCATACTTCCTGCAATGCCTCCGCCGGAAACAATGAGATCATAAGCTTTCATATTCTGGATATCCATTTCACACTCCTTGGATTGAAACTGTCAATATCTTGATGAGACTAGTCAAACTTCTTACTTCAAGCCAGAACCAACCATAGCATTGGAGACTTTTTGTTGGAAGATGAGGTAGACAACCATGATGGGCAATATGGAGAGAGTGGTCGCTGCAAGTTGCAAGTTCCACTGGGGAAGCCCATAGGTATCATTGAAGTTTGTAAGCGATAGGGGAAGCGTATACTTCTCCAAACTATTGAGGAATACCAAAGGTTCCAGATACGTGTTCCATATGGCTATAAAGGCTAGGATTCCAACGGAACTGAGGACAGGGATGGCGATTGGCAACATGATCCTGGTAAAGATTGAAAAGGGATTGAGCCCGTCAATGCGTGCCGCTTCCTCCAGCTCAAGGGGAACCGTCACATAAAACTGTCGGAGCATGAATGCAGAAAAAGCACCTTGGCTTCCAAAGATAGGGATCAACATCAACGGGATGAGTGTATCAAGGGCACCAAAGGACCGCATCTGGAAAAAGAGAGGGATGATGGTGACCTCGATGGGCATCATCAGAGCGGTGAGTAACAGCAGGAAGGCTATATTACGTCCAGGGAAGCGCATGCGTGCGAAAGCATATCCTGACATTGCAGCTACAAACACATTTCCCAGGGTGCCTGCTATTGCGACCACCAGAGTATTCGCGTAATGCCGTGCAAATGGCTGTACCGTAAATATTTCTTGATAATTGGAAAATGCCCAGCTTTTAGGGAAAAAGGTAGGAGGCCCAAATATGTCAGTGCAGCTATTCAGGGAGTTAACGAGCATCCACCAAAAAGGGTATACGAACAGTATGGTAAGTGCCACCAACAGTACCCAATAGGGGATTTTTTTTGCTACGGTATTATACTTCATAATAGGATATCCTCTTGCGTGAGATCCACTGCAGGACAGTAAGGATAAGTACTATGCCAAAGAGAACCACTGCAATTGCCGAGGCATATCCGGTTTCGAACATCTTGAAGGCCTGATGGTAGATGTAATAAACCATGACCATAGTGGAGCCTTCAGGCCCCCCATCGGTCATGAGCTTGATAGTATCAAAGACACGCATGGAGCCGATGACGGTAACGATGGTAACCATCATCACCGTTGGCATCAGGAGGGGTAGCTTAATCTTTGAAAAGAGATTCCAGCCTTTCGACCCATCAATCCTGGCTGCTTCTATGACATCATCGGGCATGTTGAGCACCGCACCCATAAAGATGAGCACATTCATTCCCAGGTTCTTCATGACACGGGTTACAATGACGCTGGCCATAGCCCAACCTTTCTCAAAGAGCCAGTTGGGTCCTTCAATGCCTATCTGTGACAGGAACCAGTTTATGGGTCCTGCAGTTCCTCCTTGCAGGAGGTACCTCCATACTATTGCCCATGCAACACCTGAGGTCACCACAGGGAGAAATATTATTCCCCGTACGAATTTGGTTCCACTTTTTCCGCCCCCAAGGTAGAGGGCAAGCATCAGGGCAAAGGTCAGGTTAAGAGGCACGACCCCTGCGCTGAAGATCAGGGTATTCACCAAGGATTTGGTAAACAGAGGATCCTTGAAAAGCTTGCTGAAGTTATCCAGACCTACAAATGTGCTGGTTCCAAACAGCAAGTTCTTGTCTTGCATGCCATACATAAAAACTGAGAAAAGAGGGAGCAGGACGAAAATGATAAAGCCTGCCATCTGGGGTGTCACGAACGCCCACCCGATGATGGCCTCTCGTCGATGTGTCGATTGTAAGGACAGTTTCTTCATTATCGTCCTAGCTCCTTATACGGTGAGAATCTGTTATTTAATGTACTTAGCGTACACAGCTGCCACTTCATCCAAGATTTTCTGGACGTCAGCATTTGGCTGCCACAACTTATCAAAGCTCATCTTTGACTCAACTTCGATCTGGGGATACTTTACATGAGAAGGAAGCACCCGACCAGTCTTGATGGAGTTGGCGACCGCTTCTTTCATTTGACTAGCCGTCACCATTGAGTTGGAAGTGAGGAAGGCCTCGGAATCCATAACAGACTTTCTTGCTGGTGGCCAGATGCCTGCCATTGCAGCAACAGAACTCTTGTTGGTCATGTAGGCTACCAACTCAGCAGCCAACTCGACATTTTTGCTCTTGGAATGTGCTCCGATAGCAGCTTGTCCAATGACAGGAGCCTGTCCCTTTGGACCGGAAGGCATCGGGGCAAGTCCCCATGCGAAGGAAGCATCCTTAAGCTTGGAAACTCGGGAGATCTGACCAACGGTCATGGCAGCATTGCCTGAGTAGAAGTCGCTCTGGTTCCCTGGAGGGACAACTGACTTATCCACATATACCATATCATGGAAAAGCTTGACCGCTGCAACAGACTCACTCTTGTTTATGAGTACCTGACCTTCCTCGGTCCAAAAATCACCACCATATGAACGAATCATGGGGGCAAGGTTATGCAAAACTCTTGCATCATAGCCTTGTCCATCAACTGTCTGCAGTGCCCAGACTCCTGTGTTGTCCTTAACCTGCTTACTTACCTTTCTAAAGCTGTCCCATGTCCAGCTGCCTTCTGCAATAAGCTGGTCTGGATTCTTGGCACCGGCCTTAGCAAAAAGGTCCTGGTTGTAGAGGATGAAAAATGGAGAGGTGGAGAATGGGATGGCATATACGCTTCCTCCCTTGCTCCAAAGCTCCAGGGCATCGGAAGAGATGTCATCCGGTTCGTACGCTTTCATAGCTTGGTCAAGCTTGGCAAGCAAACCAGATTCAATGAAAGCCGGAGCCGCTGTCTCCAGAACCCAGAAAAGGTCCGGCCCGTTTGGACTCTGCAATTCCAGCGAGAGCTTGGTGTTGTATTCACCAAAGGGGATCGATTCAAAATTTGCCTTGATCTCAATTCCCTTGGATTTGGCGAAGCCCTGCACGAATGAATCCAACAACGCAATCTGGTCAGGATTGCTGGTCCAGGTGGCAATGGTCAGGGAAACCGGGCCGCTTGCAGAGCTGGTTGTTTCTTTTGCTCCTTGAGAAAAGGCCATGCCCATAGCAAGGCCAAGGACCAAAAGCATGACGAGAGCACGTTTTGCCCCCAGTGGTCGAACGTTTTTCATAGTTCCTCCTTAAGATTGATTAATCATTTAATCAGTACCTTAATCCTATCCTATGGATTTTGAATCGTCAATGAAAATCTTTTATATCTGGAAAGTCATAAACGGCTCACCTATTCCACAAGTAAACTGAGGTCTCACTAGGCAGGGTAAAAAAATGGATTTCTTATATAAGTATGCAAGACCCTTTTCTCGGATGACAATGCCTTACAAACCAACGTAAGGAGCATAAACATGCAAGAAGAGAACACAACGACAACCGAAAAGAAAGAGAAACCGACGGAGATAAAGCTGAAGCTGGGCAAGGCCCATGTGGCCATGCTCAGTGTCACTGCTACCGTATTGGTATTCATCCTGGCTTTCAGCTGCTATGGATGTAGCTACCAACCCATCATTCCACCTACCCCCGAAGAGGCAGAGATCACCTTCGATGGGCTGTACAACTCCACATGGGAATTGGACACAGCCATGGGTGTCACCGCCCTTGAGGAGATGCATGACATACCAGTCCAAAGGTTTGTCATTGATAAGAAACATGTGGACAACGAATCAGCAAGCATGACCTTGTATTTCGAGGAAATGCCTCCATTGGGTGTTGAATTGGCATATAAGGAGGACTTTGGGTTCACCATTGATTCGGGGAGTATGGAATTTGATGTGAAGCTACTCTACTCCACCAGCAAGGACGGAAAGAGTGAAACGCTTACTATGATAGGAAATGAAAGCAATATACACTGCTACTACTTGAAAAAATAACCTATTATGGTGATATTGTAACCATGACAGACGGTAATGCTCGCATGCGGTGAACAATACCGTCTGTTCCTAAAGGATATAAGCCATGCGATATACACCACACTACCTACTGCTCGATGAACAGCAGTCTGTAGTAACAACCCCTTTCCTGCTAGAGATACTCGACTCAGCCTTGATAGAGAATATCCAGATGGGAAACATCCAAGCTGCCTACGGGGTCTTGGATCTGAGCATCAGCCTAGCCCAGGCTACAGGGGAGAACCCTCTCTCCCCTCTGGAGGGACAGAAGATTCTCTCCAAGGTCAAGAAGGCTATGGACAGAGGAAACATTGCCAATGCAAAGCAGCAGATGGTGGAGTTTGCCTTGAGGACGTAATCTTGTCTGCTTTAAGCAGAGATGACAAACCAGTAGTACGATAAACAAGACAGAGAAGCTTCCTTCGGATCAATGAGGGAAGCTTTTTCTTAGTTCTCCTCATAACGACATAAACAGACCACGAAGGGAACGAGAAAATAGTTTCTGAAAATGGATATCTTCTATGCTCGTGAAACAGAACCAAAGGTAAGAAAATATCACATAACACAGTACATCTTGCTATTCATCCTCCTCCCTATGAGAGGTCAGCATCTCATCCACCCAGGGCTCCTCCTCATACACCATGCCTTTTCTTCCTGGGACCTTTCTGGTGGGGCCACTGGCATACAGAACGCAGTTCTTGGGGCCGTAGCAGAAAGTCTCCTTTCTATACTTCCTCTTCCCAGGATTCCATTGGTCAATGATGATCTCAACTGCCATCTTACATCCCCAGATGCAGGATGTGCACTTGTTCTCATAGGTTCGGGCAGAGAGCCTCCTTGGGCCTCGCTCCCGATAGACAGGAAGCGGAGGAGGGACATTCTTCCAAGGAGGGAAGGAGGTATCTACAGGGTTTTCATCCAGCACCTTTAGCTTTGAGACACGGTAGTAGTCAACGCTTTCCATATCAGGATCGAGTACGGAAGAGCAAGAGCCTGATATGGTCATCCCTACCCTGAACTGGTGCTTCTCCTGTGCCCCCACCCCGATGCCTATGGAGAGGTTCTTCTGGCTTTCACTATCAGAGACAATAAGGGCATATCCCAAGTAGGAGTGGGAGCCCTGGTCAAAGGATCTGAGCAACCTGATCCTAGGTTGTATAGAAGTAATCAAGCCTTCAAAGAGAATCTTTTCCATACACTACCTCCCTTACAAAATGTCATGCTAGAAATATTGGATAAAAGTATTCCCGACCCGAGCAAATAGCTGTCAGTTTGGTAATAACCCCATCATATCCCAAATTCCCATAACATTATAACTAGGATTTAGCGCAATTCTTTCTAAATAATGAAAATAATAGCCTTTTATGCTT
>JBLXDK010000013.1:0-101665 GCA_048264225.1 Sphaerochaeta sp. | reverse complement strand
TGCCATTGTTGCCTGTTCGAAAGTCGAGGCACAGGAGCTCAAAAGCAAAAGCGCAAGCATGAGGCACGTCAAGAGACCAGCGATTGTTTTTCTCATATCATCTCCTATATTTGGCAACTGGAATCAAGGAAACTGGCAAGAGAATACCAACAATCCCACCTGCTATAATTCTACCTTATTGGACGTTATTCCTGCTGTCAATGTTCAGATTGATGAAGATGTACAATTTACTGAGGTTGATATGAAGGAACTATTTCTGAGTATTTTACTGGGATATAGTGACAACAATGCAGCGAATAGTTGCCTCTATATTCCTAGTATCACTTGAAGGATTTCATTCTGTACAGCACCAATACAACAGAGCCAAGTCCCAATACCAATTGCAATACATCCCAGAAAGTGCCTACTGTCGCTGTAGATAGGATAAGGGGCCGGGATGGCAGGGATGAATTAGTGTAGTTGCAGATCAGGGCGATATAGAGGTTGTTTGCCGCATGGATGCCTATGGAGGGCTCAAAGCCCTTGGTCTTCAAGCTGATGAATGTTCCTCCAAACCCAAAGAGTGCGTAGTAGAAGATGACTGCTGTCTTCTGGCTGGCATGCTGCATCTCCTGGTTGGTCAGGTGAGGCAGGGTAAAAAGCAATGCTGTAAAGAGGCTGACTAGGATGATGCTCTTGGTGTGTGTGACAAGTTTTCCCCTTTTGAAGAGCCTTGAAGGAATGGCGCGCATCAAAAACTCTTCACTGGTGGTCTGTATCGGAGTGATGATCAGAACGAGGGGAAGCATCTGTAGGAATTTTTCAGCATCTCCGCTAAAGAGTTGGAACTGCTGTGGTTGCAGCAGGGCATGCCCTATGGTAAAGAGTGCGGCTACCGCTAGGTAGGCACCACCACTGTTGAACATAAGAATCCAGTCAATTCTTTTTTTGTCGGTGACAATATGTTTGACCGTGGTGCGCATCAAGAAGCGCAAGGACAGGTAGAGGCCGAATGCCATGGCAAAGAACGGTATGTTTGCAACAAGGTATGCCTTGATGACTTCATCCTCCATGGATATCTTGCTAAATTGGTAAGCGAGCATCGGTCCGAGGTTCAACCAGATATAGACGCTTAGCAATACAGAGAGGGCTCCTGCTAGGCTTTCAAAGCGTCCTGTTTTATTTTGGTTGGATTTTTGTCCCTTATCTGGCATTAGCATGAGTAATCGTACACACATTCGTGGTATACTGCAATGTATGGAACAGACGAAACGAACCTATGTGCATACAGCCTTTGAAGAGGGCTACATCTGTGTCTTCCCTACCGAGGTAGCGGCAAGAAGCTTTCTGGCCGACTATGCCCTCCATGGCAAGCGTAAGGCCATCTTGGCAGAACAGGCCATCTCCTTTGATACGTTTAGGGCCCAGTTCTTGCCCACGCATTCCCAAGAACAACCCGCAAATACCCTGATGCGCCAGCTGTTTGCCCGAACCCTGTTGGAGAAGGATCATGGGCTCTCTTATTTTATCAACCCACACTACCCTGAGGCAAACAGCCGCTTCAGCAAATACATAGCATCTCTGTTACCTCAGCTGGGAGATGCCTTGGATGAGGATGTGCTCGCATTGATGAGCGTTGCGATGCAGAAGGACGTGAAGACCCTCTATCAGGAGTATGCTTCCTTCCTTGCTTCGCACCAGCTTTTTGAACCGGGGTACGAGCTGTCCTCCCTGCAGTTCGCAGATGTTCAGGTGTTTTCCAAAAAGTATTGCATTCTCTTTCCCTCCCTGATCGCTGGGCTCGACAGTCTTGTCGCAAGCTTGGACAACCCTCCATGGGTAACCCTCAGACCAACACCTCCTTTGCTTGGAGATTCTGTCAAGCTTGAAGTCTTTGATAACCATGTGGAGGAGATACGCACTACGCTGCGAAGGATTCGTCACCTTCTCGATGAGGGAGTCCCTACCCGGGACATCCTCATCGGATGTGCCAATCCTACCACCATGCTCCCTTCCCTTGAGCAGGAAGCTTGGCTGTATGACATCCCCTTGGTGATCCGGCAGGGGAAGTCCCCCTTGCTTTATCCCAGTGGAAGATTTTTCTCCCGCCTCAAGGAGGTCTATGAGGAGTCCTTCAGCTTGGAGAGCATGAAAGCCCTTCTTCTTGACATTGGTTTTCCTTGGAAAGACCTTGAGACTCAGCGTGAGCTCCTTGCTGTGGCCGTTGACAGGGCCGTGGTGCAAGGCTCAGTTTGGGGATCTGATCAATGGACTGAACAGCTTCACAATACCTCCTTGATAGCCTGGTATAAGGCCTTTAAAGAAAGCGTTATTGGCATATACACTTCTAAGGATATCGAAGAGCTCAGAAAGAAGCTTAACCACTTTCAGGATACCTACTTCATAGAAACCCAGTGGACTGGTACAGAGGGTGAGGATGTCTACTCCTTCTGCCTCGATGCTATGGAGAGCATCAAGGTCTCCATGGCATCAGTGTCGATAGATTCATATCCTTCAGTCTTCAGCTTTTTCCTGGATTATCTGGATACGAAACTCTATGTTCCGCAGATGCATGAGGATGGCATACAGGTCTATCCCTGGCCACTGACAGCCCCCTTGGAGGCAAGACACCACTTTATCCTCTCCCTTGACCATAAGGGCAGTGCATGTCTGGCAAAGCCACTGACCCTGTTACCCCAGACTGTGGAGACCCAGGATCGTCGGGAAGAGGACACCACGGTCGCTACCATACAGGCAGCTATGCTATCGGAAGGGAATCTCTACCTCTCCTACCATACCTCCAGCTATGAAGGGGAGTCTCTGCCTCCTACCTACTTCTTGGAACAGAATCTGATAATAGAGAAGCGCAAAGATGTTTTGGAGGCCCATGATCCTTTCCTAGGGGAAGGTCAGCTCTGGAGAGGAGAGACCCCTGCCTCCGATGCTACCAATAAACAACAGTGGTGGTTTGCCAAGGCAATCCACACCTCCCTCTCCCCCAAACGGAGAGACTTTGCGTGGAAAGCCCTCCCTTTGGAGTGGGTGCCGCTGTTGAAGCAAGATGTGGAAGGTAAGAGGCGCATCCATCTCTCTCCAACCGGGCTCGATACCTTTGTCCGATGCCCCTATGCTTGGCTGTGCAACTACCTGTTCGAGGTGGAGCAGGCAGAGTATCAGGTGCTGAGTGTAGACCACCGTCTCATAGGGTCGTTTTTGCACGCTGTCTATGAAGCCTTCTTCAGGGAGATAGAATACTTCTCCCCCATCAAGATGGAGGAGTACCGTCTGTTGTTGCTTCGCCTGTTTGACCAAAAACTCATAGAGTACTTTGGTGTAGGAGGGCCGAACCCTCCCACACGGGCTTGGATAATCTACGAGTTCAGAGAGCGTTGCACATGGATACTGAAAGCGGAAGAAAAGCTCTTTGCGCATACCCGTTCGATCTTCTTTGAAAAGAAGCTCGCGTTCGTCAACGACTTGTTCTCCCTAGAGGGGAGGATCGACCGCATCATCTGCCTCGACCCCCCAGAGGGAAAAAACTATGCAGTCATTGACTACAAGAAGGGCAAGGCACCCTTTACCAAGATCGTTGACAAAGTCCCTTCCTACCAGCTTCCTTTGTACAGGAAACTGGTAGGGGAGGCATTGGGTGCCGATGCGGTGAATGCTTCATACTTCAGCATCAAGGATGGATCCTATAGCGTAATTTGGGCTAACGAGGAGAGTCCTTTTTTGGAATTATGTGACAAGGCCTTGGAGGAGGTGCTCCAGAAGGTGGCTTCCTCGATAGAAGCGGGTCATCTTGAGGCTACTCCTTCCAAGGAGAGCTGTCAGGGGTGTATATACCGCCCGATATGTAGAAGGAGGTTTGCAACCCGATGATCAGCTTTGAAGACGTACTGAAGAAGAACAACAGGAGCTTGGATGAGAATCAGCTCAAGGCAGTATATTGCGACAAGAACTGTGTCGTGTCGGCAGGGGCCGGCTCTGGCAAGACCACAGTCCTTTCCTACCGGTTCCTCAGGCTTGTACTGGAAGAGAAGGCAGACTGTGACCAGATACTTACCTTGACCTTTACCCGCAAGGCGGCGCGCGAGATGCGCGAGCGCATCCACCGCCAGTTGCTCTCTTTTAACGATGATCCATATATCGCAGCACAACTTGCAAAGTTCCCCGATGCGACCATTGCCACCTTGGACAGCTTTTGCTCCACCATCCTCAGGTGCGACAGCACCTCCTATGGAATAGCAGGAGACTTTGCCATCGATGATGAGCAGAATACCAAAAGTGCCATCCGCTGTGCCAATGCTCTGATGGAAGAGCGCGTCTTCAGCGAAGGCGCGAAGATCCTCTCAGAGCTCTATACGCCTGACAACCTGGTGGAGAACATGCTCGTCCGTCTTGTCAGCGACCATTACTATCTTCCCAAGAAGGTTGATGAGAACCTCTCCGATACTTTGATAAAAATGGTACGCGAGCAATATTATGACTTGCTTGTCAGCTTTACCAATCTGCTTGAACGCTACGCTTCCTTTGGTGAAGGGCCAAAGACATTGGTGCTGGTTCGTACCATTGCCCGTACGCTGCTAGAACAGATTGGGAAGGGCTTGGATGAACAGGGGCTTTTTGACCTGCTTGCAAGCGACAATTTCTTCTTCAGAAAGCCAGGTTCCGGAAAAGGGGATGACTTTGCCTTCCTTCGTGAAACGACCGAAGAGTTTCGGTCTCTTCGGAGCAAACTCTGTGTTGCCTTGTCTGTACTGTTGAACCAGCATAGGCTTGCAAGTGTAGTAGCATTTGTTCGCGTGTACGTAGAGTCCTACCAGAGGGAGAAGCGCAAGACAGGCATCCTTACCTTCAGCGACGTCTCCTCCCTGGCTGTGGAGATTCTCAAGAACAACCTTGATCTCCGTTCGTATTTCAAGGGCAAGTTCCGCTTCATCATGATCGACGAGTTCCAGGACAATAATGAGCAACAGAAAGAGCTGCTTTTTCTCCTTTCCGAAAAGGACGAAGAAGAGAGTGAGGGTGTTCCGTTGCCCTCTTCGCTCAAGGCTGACAAGCTCTTTTTTGTGGGGGACGAGAAACAGTCGATCTATCGATTCCGGGGTGCTGATGTACGCGTCTTCAAACATCTGAACGAGGAGCTTGGGAAAGTTGGGGGAGAGGCTCTCAGCCTTGATACGAACTATCGTAGCGAACCCGCCCTCATAGAACTGTTCAACAGGATGTTTCCATATATCATGCACAATCATGGGGAGTCCTATGAGGCAGATTTTTCATCCTTAGGATCAAGAAAGCCAACAGAGGGCATAGAGCCAACCTGTACGGTGTTGGTCAAGCCCCTGAAGATGGAAAATAAGAAAGAGATAGGGCTAGAACAAGCAAAGCTAGAGAAAGAAAAACCGAATAAAGAAAAGGATGAAGAGGAAGAGTATGCAGATGCAGCCGATGCAGAGGCTGTAGCTGTAGCTAAACTGATGCTTCGCATGTTTACCACCGATGAATATCTCATTCCCTCTGATAATGGCCCTAGAAGGCCAAAGCCTACTGATGTAGCACTTCTTATGCGTTCAACAGGCAATCAATTGAGCTTTGAGAAGGCATTTAGAAAGTTCTCCATTCCCTATACCTTGCAAGCTGCACGATCATTGATGCTTGAGGCTCCGGCAAACGACCTCTACGCCATGCTGCAGCTTACCCTCTATCCTAGTGACAAGCTCTCCTACATGTGTGTCTTGCGATCCCCCTTCTGCAATATCAGTGATGAGGGTGTGTATGCCGCCCTTACGTACTACACTGAAAGGGGCCTTCCCTTCACTGATGGGCCCTCTTTGGATGAGGAAGATCGTAATCGGTACCAGGGATGCTCCTCCTTTTTCTTGCTGTTGTGTGAGAAAGTGAAAACTTCCTCTCTCAGTGAGCTGATGCAGTTCTTGTGGTACGAAAGTGGATACTACCTTTCCTTGGCAGCAAAGCCGGAGTACCAGATGTATCTGGAACATTTTACCTTTCTCTACCGCCTAGCGCAGGTTAAGGAAGAGCAGGGGATGAGCCTCAGCCAGTTCCTTGACTTTATCCGTGAAAACCTTGGACTGAATGAGCGCCTCGATGACCTTGATGTCCTCAAGGAAAAGGGTGAAGGAGTCCAGGTCATGACGATACATAAGTCCAAGGGCTTGGAGTTCCCCATCGTATTTCTGGGCAATACGGGAAGTGTTGGAAGAGGAGGTGCGGGAAACACTATCATGCCTTTTGGAGAGGTAATGCTGCCCTCATTCATGTCCAGTACCTACCATATCTCAGAGACAAAGGAGGAAGAGGCAACAAGTGCGACGCTCCTGTTTTCAGATGAGGATGAGAAACTGTATGAATTGGCAGAGCTCAAGCGCCTGCTGTACGTCGCCCTTACCCGAGCAGAGACGCACCTGGTCATAAGCGGATACTTCACCAAGGCAAATCGAAATCTTACAGGAGACAAGCCTGACACTAACCATCTGTTGATGTGTTGCCATACCCTTGGCATTGATATACAAGATCCATATCTTCAGCAGGGGATGGTCAGCTCCTATGA
This sequence comes from Sphaerochaeta sp., assembly GCA_048264225.1. Taxonomy (GTDB): domain Bacteria; phylum Spirochaetota; class Spirochaetia; order Sphaerochaetales; family Sphaerochaetaceae; genus Sphaerochaeta. Next base: position 95,112 of record JBLXDK010000013.1, on the reverse strand, counting down.
GATTGAGGACATAGCCGAGCATTCGCTCTACAGTGGAATAAGTAGTGATGAGAACAGGCATATGGTCGCAGCTGCACGTTGGTATGGGTCTCCTGCAATGGCGGCTGATCTCAGGCCCCTGCGCTATGCGGTCACCTCCCTCTATGCTGAGGAGCATAGGGAGGGCGAATTCTCTCCTGGATCCCCGTTGCCTCTCTTGGCCAGTGATGAACTTCTTGAAGAAGTCAAGCAGGATGCCTTTTCCGTCTCAGCTGATTTTGGTACCTTTGTCCATGGCCTGTGTGAGGCAATGATACTGAAGCAGCCGATAGAAGACGAGTTTGCCCATATGCCAAGGCGCTTGTATGTTCTACTAACAGCCAAGCAGCGCAAGGTGTTGTTAACCGACGCACGTGTGCTGTGTGATAACTTTTTACAGAGTGACATCTACAAGGAGAATGTAGAGAACTATACCCCTCGTTGTGAGGTGAAGTTTTTCTCCTCTGTCGTGCATGATGGTAGGGATGTGGTGGTGGAAGGTTCCATAGACCTGCTTGTTGCCACTGATGATGAGATGCTTGTCATTGACTTCAAGACTGACCGCTACAGGATGCCCGAAAGGCATAGGAGCCAGCTGGATCTGTATATGCAGGCCATACAGAGGATCTATGAGAAACCGGTTCGCAGTTGTGTGACCTACCTTCGATCCTGTGGGGCTGAAGAGTGGTGGCGCATTGACTAAGAGAAATACATAATACATCGAAAAAGACAAGACAAGGAGCTATGTATGAGAGTTCAGTATGAGGATATGGTACAACAGTTTGAGAAGGTTCTTCTCAGCCGAGATATGGACAGCGCTTCTGCAAAGCTTTCTGCCACGATGATAGCAGAGACCTCCCTGGAAGGGGTCTATACCCATGGGGCCAACCGCTTCTACTCCTATGTGAAGAATATTGATGACAAGCTCATTGATGTGAATGCCAGGGCCTCTCTGGTAGGAAGATTTGGCGCTTTGGAGCGTTGGGATGCCAAGATGGGGCCGGGCAATCTCAATGCACACATCTGCATGAGGCGAGCCATTGAGCTTGCTAAAGAGAACACCATCGCCTGTGTCGCCCTTGCCAACAACTCCCACTGGATGAGACCGGGTACCTATGGCCTGATGGCAGCAGAAGCGGATTGCATCGGCATCCTCTGGACTAATACCCTGCCTTTGATGCCCGCTTGGGGCGGTAAGGACGCCAAGGTTGGCAACAACCCCCTTGTCCTTGCTATTCCCAGCAAGGATGGCCCGGTCCTTGTCGATGCCGCCATGTCCCAGTTCAGCTATGGGAAGATGGAAACCTATAAGAGGGAAGGAAGAGATCTTCCTTTTGATGGAGGCTTCGATAGCGAGGGTAATCCTACCCGCGACGCAGGGGCCATCATGGAGAGCAAGCGACCGATGCCCATGGGATTCTGGAAGGGCACTTCCCTTGCCCTAGCCCTCGACCTTATCGCCGCAGCTCTTTCAGGAGGGAGGACTACCCACTCCATCGGGACTGCAGTGGAGAAAGAAGCTTCGCAGGTATTCATTGCCATATCCCTTGCCAATCTTCCAGATAGGGTTGCCATTGAAGAGAAGATTTCAGCTTCCCTCTCTGACCTGATAGCATCAGAGGCGCTAGATCCTGACAATCCTGTACGCTTCCCAGGCGAGAAAAGAAAGAGCCTTCGGCAAGAGAATATGCAAGAGGGTATTCCTGTGGATGAGAAGATATGGGAGAAGATTTGCTCGTTGTAGGATAGTCTGAGTGAAGCAGAAAATGTGACAGGCATCCTGTATGTTTAGCTATCTTAATGAGTAAAAGAATATTTCCTATCTTGCTTTCAGGGATTTCTTTTCTCCTCTTGGTTGTTTTTCAACTCATCAGGTAAAGATTTGGAATGAACAGTTTGACAGGAATAACTTTGGGCGATGGGAAAAAGAAGGCAAGTTGATCCGATTACGCCAAGGTTATTATACATTCCCGTCTTTCAAGGGAAATGGGGACGCCCCTTTCTATTTTGCCAATATGATATACGCTCCTTCCTATGTAAGCCTACAATCTGCACTCTCTTTCTACGGAATGATTCCTGAAGGAGTTGTGCACATTACCAGTGTGACTTCAAGAAAAACTGCACGCTTTCAAAATCCTTTTGGAGAATTTATCTACCGAACAGTACAACCTCACTTGATGTTTGGGTATACCAGTGAGAAATCCAACCTCACCACCATGTGGAGCATGTTGCTTGCAACTCCGGAGAAAGCTCTGCTCGACCTTTTGTATCTAAATCCACAATACAATACAGAAGCGGATATGCAGGAGCTTCGTCTGGATAGTGACTTCATGCAGGAAGAGTTGAATGTGACACGTCTTGACGAATATCTTTCCCGATTTATATCAAAGGCCCTGGAAACAAGAGTCTCATGCTTGAAAGGAGCATATCTATGATAGACATCGAATCCATCAAGAATTATTTCCCTCCAGCAATGAGAGACAATACAGAATATCAAAAACTTATGGTAAAGGAATATATCCAATGCCAAATTCTTGAATACCTTTCAAATAGCAAATACATTACAAAACTTTCCTTCATTGGTGGAACGACTCTCCGCCTCATCAAACATATTGATAGATTTTCAGAAGATTTGGATTTTGATTGTAAAAATATGTCCAGGGAAGAATTCCTGTTGATGACCGATGGAGTCCTCAGATACTTAACTAATCTCGGATACATCGTCGAGCCAAAGGAACGGGAACATGATAAGCTCACCGCCTATAGGCGAAGCCTCTATTTCCCTCAATTGGCTTTCTCACTAGGTCTGAGTGGCTATAAGAATGCTAGGTTTCTCATAAAACTATCGATGCAGGACCAAGAGATCCTGTACAAAACAATACCCGCTTTCGTACAAAGTTGCGCCTTCTATTTTCCTGTTCCGGTTCCTCCCGATGATATCCTCTGTTCCATGAAGCTTTCTGCCTTGTTGAACCGAAGCAAAGGGCGGGATTTTTACGATGTCATGTTTCTCTTGGCGCAGACCAAACCGAATTACAGGTTCCTTACAATAAAGCAGGGAATTCACAATGGAGAGGAATTGAAAGACGCCCTATCACAACGTCTTTGTGAAATTGACCTTACCAGCAAACAGCTGGACGTAAAACATCTGCTGTTCACTAGCCAGAAAAGCGAGATGATAACACACTTTGCATCCTTTGTGAGAAGCCTGGACCTGTGAACAGTCGATTTCAAAACAAGAGGAGCTGACCAGTCGATCAGCTCCTCTTCTACTCTACATTGTTGTTTCTCTGTAATTCAGCTACTTGTTCGCTCAGTACTTGCCGTACAGGGGCCCGAAGTTCTGACAAGCGCGGAAGTCAGAGCCTTCCTTGTCCATACCCAGCATTGACCAGGCACTAGGACGGAAGATCTGCTCCTCTGGAACGTTGTGCATGCATACAGGGATGCGCAGCATCGAAGCCAAAGCCATCATGTCTGCACCGAAGTGCCCATAGCCGAGCGCCCCATGGTTGGCTCCCCAGTTTGCCATGACAGAGTAGACATCCTTGAAAGGACCATCCTTGCCATCAGTTCTGGGCACAAACCAAGTGGTTGGCCAGGTCTGGTCAGTTCTCTTGTTGATTATATCAAAGACCTTCTCAGGCACTTCACACGTCCAGCCTTCTGCGATCTGGATGACAGGGCCTACACCCTTTACCATATTGAGCCTGACCATGGTCAGTGGCATGTCTCCTTCACTGAGGAAGGTGGAGCTGAAGCCGCCGCCACGGAAATACCCGCAGTTGGCTACGCTAAAGCGAGTGTTGTCCAGAACGTTCTTCACATCTTCGTCTGTGATGTCCCAGAACTGCTTCATCTCGCTCTTGCCATCCTTGCCCTTCATCTGACCATTGGCGTCGAGGGTGGTTGCACCACTGTTGATGAGGTGGATGAATCCTTCCTTGGCAAGACCCTCTGGTTTCCAGCCCGTGACACGCTCGATAGCATCGGGGCTCCAGTAGGTTCGTACATCACTGAAGATGGAAGCACGGTTTGTCAGGTGCTTACAAAAAAGCATGCCTAAGCCGTTGAGGTAGTCATTCTCTGTTGCCACGATGTAAGGCTCACGAATGCCGTTCCAGTCAAAGGAGGTGGTAAGCATCGTCTCCATGAAGTCGCCATTGGGCCAGTGGTCGGTCCACTGTCTCTGGCCTTGGAACCCAGATGCGATCGCATTGTGTCCCAACGCCTCTTCACCAAAGCCCGCCTTGGCAAGCTTTGGATTGCCGATCATCAGGTCGCGTCCGATCATGACCATCTTGGTGCAATACTCCCAGTCCTTGTCCAGTTGCTCTTTGCTCCTGCGGTTTTCTGGTGCATTGACAGTGTCTTCAGCCTGGATACAGTTCTCCCGTACCCATTTGATAGCCAGCTCATACTCATCCTTGTCGTAGATTCCTTCATCGATCCTTCTCTCGATCTCGCACATGTCAATGGCTTCAGTTCTCATGCCAAGGAAATCCTGGAGGAAGTCCTGGTCGACGATGGAGCCTGCGATGCCCATTGAGCATCCGCCGATGGAGAGGTAGCTCTTGCCACGGATGGTTGCCACAACGAGGGCAGCTCGTGCAAAGCGAAGAATCTTCTCAGAGACGTCACTGGGGATGGAGGTGTCGTCATTGTCCTGGACATCCCGTCCGTAGATACCGAAAGCCGGAAGGCCTTTCTGTGTGTGTGCAGCTAGTACTGCTGCTAGATAGACTGCCCCTGGACGCTCGGTGCCATTGAAGCCCCAGACAGCCTTGACGGTGAGAGGGTCAAAATCGAAGGTCTCTGTCCCATAGCACCAGCAAGGTGTGACCGTCAGGGTGATGGTCACACCTTCTCGGGCAAACTTCTCAGCACAATCGGCACTTTCACGCACTCCGCCGATGGTTGAATCGGCAATGACACACTCTACAGGTTCCCCTGTGCTGTGCCGTACATTGTCGCTGATGAGCTTGGCAGCAGCCTTCGCCATGTTCATCGTCTGATCTTCGAGGGACTCTCGCACCCCTCTCTGCCTTCCGTCTATGGTTGGCCTGATGCCTATTTTTGGAAGCGCTCCAGCGTAGCGTCTTTCACCCTTGATCATTTTGTTATCAGAAACATTTGCCATATGGTCCCCCTTGGTATATCATGTGCAATGTAATCGTTTACATCTCTTGCAGTATCGCATGAGATTTGCTTTAGTGCAATGTATTTTTTCTTCTACAAGGAGTCTGACATGCTAAAAAACATTCCATCAATTCTGAGTCCTGAACTTTTGAAGGTCCTTATGGAGATGGGCCATGGGGATGAGCTGGTCATCGGAGACGGCAACTACCCTGCGGCTTCCATGAATGATCGCGTCATCCGTCTCGACGGCCATGAAGTGTCCTCGATCCTTGAAGCTATCCTTAAGCTATTTCCTTTGGACACCTATGCCGATAACGCAGTGCTTATGGAAAAGGTCCCAGGGGACAAGGTGGAGACCCCTATCTGGGCAGAGTACGAGAAAATTGCAAAGAAAGGTGATCCTGCTTTCAAAGCCTTCACCTTCATCGACCGTTATGCCTTCTATGAACGGTCCAAAAAGGCATATGCCATTGTGGCGACAGGTGAAAAAGCCCTCTATGCAAATGTTTTGCTGAAAAAAGGTGTTGTGGTCTAGGGTGTCGGCTCTGTCCAGAGTCTCTTGTACTGCTTGGGACTCATATGCATATGGGAGCGGAACTGACGCGAAAAATAGTTGGCATCGGAGAAGCCGGTAGCTTCGGAAAGTTCCTCCACGCTCATATCACCCTTTAGGATGAGAGAACACGCATAGGCTATTCTCCTGTGGATATGAAACTCCACAGGAGACCAGCCTGTGTAAGCATTGAACTGTCGGTTCAAGGTGCTGGCACTCATATTGGCAACCGATACCAATTCCTCGAGTGTTAAAGATCTGTCCAGATTCTGTTCCATGAAAAAGAGGATAGGTTGCAGTCTCTCTGCTGTTGTCCGCCCTGAGCTCTGGGTCTTTGGGTTGTGCAGGCGTGCAATCTTTATGACCATCTGCAGGATTTTTGCATAGGCCATTGCAGAGGAACCCTTGCCGAAATCCAGTCTTTCACTCTCGGCCTTTATCTCCCGGAGTAGGAATATGGTCTCTGTCAGCTGATAGCTTGTAAGCTTGAAAATGGGAATATTATCTTCTGGCTGTAGGAAAAACTTGTTGAAACCCGGCATCTCAGATAGGTCGGCTATCTCTCGTGAGAACAAGTCTCTTCCAAATAAGATATTATATAACCTGAGGTTATCTATCTTGTCATACCCGTGCTGCACCCCGGGTCTAATGAACAGGACCGATCCCTCACCAATCGGGTGTTCTCCCTTCTCTGTGAGGTGGGTTCCCCTGCCTGATACCACTACCACTAGCTCATAAAAATCATGGCTATGTAAGGAATAGGGTATTTCTGGGTCGCGAAGCATTACCTTCACTTTGAGGGTGTTTTCCTTGAAAAATACCCCTTCCTGAAGAATTTGGTATGACATGGGAAAATCGTGCTATAATTTGATTATTCTGTCAAGGCAGATTTTCAAAAAGGTGTCAGACTTATGTGTAGGAGATACTACCATGACTACCTATGAGATTGCACAAGAAGCATACGCCAAGTATGGCGTCAATACTGAAACTGTTCTACAAGAACTTGCCTCTGTTCCCATAGCCATACACTGTTGGCAGGGTGATGATGTCGGCGGTTTTGAAAAACCCGATGCCACCTTGGGTGGAGGAGGAATCCAGACAACAGGAAACTATCCCGGCAAAGCCAGAAATGTCAGCGAGCTTCGTAGCGACCTCGAAAAGGTACTCTCTCTTGTTCCCGGCAAGCACCGCCTGAACCTCCACGCATGCTACGGTGAGTTCGGCCAAACCTTTGTAGACCGTGACAAGATCGAAGAGAAACACTTCCAAGGCTGGGTAGACTGGGCAAAGAGGAACAATGTCCATCTTGATTTCAATGGCACCTTCTTCAGCCATCCTCTGGCAGAAGACGGCTATACACTAGCCAGCAAGGATGAGACGATTCGCAGGTTCTGGATAGAACATGAGAATCGGTGCAGACGGATTGCCGCTTGGATCGGACGCGAGCAGAAGAGCCCCTGTATCCTCAATACCTGGATCCCCGATGGGGCCAAGAACCTGACAGTCGACAAATTCGGCTACCGTGCGATCCTCAAGGAGTCCCTTGACGAGATCTTTGCTACAGAATATCCAAAAGAAGAGATGGTCGATGCCTTGGAGACCAAGTTGTTCGGCATTGGCAGTGAGGCATTTGTCGTGGGATCACATGAGTTCTACATGAACTATGCCATCCGCAACAAGAAGATGCTCTGCATTGATATGGGGCACTTTCATCCTGAAGAGGATATCTCTGACAAGATCTCTTCCATCCTCCTTTTTGACGATGAGATCCTCCTGCATATCAGCCGCCCCATGAGGTGGGACAGTGACCATGTCGTCCTGTTCAACGACAAGGTGAAGATGGTTGCAGAGGAATTGGTGCGCAGCGGCAAGCTTGCAACCACCCATATCGGCCTTGACTTCTTCGATGCCTCCATCAACCGCATTGGGGCCTGGGTAACCGGCACACGCTCTATGAGAAAAGCTCTGCTCTTTGCCCTGCTTCAACCTCTGGATCTCCTTGTACGCTATGAGGAGACAGACAACGGCTATGCAAAGATGGCGCTTCTCGAACAGCAGAGCATCCTACCCTTTGGTTTTGTCTGGGACGAATTCTGCCGCAGAAACAGCGTTGCTTTGGATGCAGAGATCATCAAGCTCGTCGGTGACTATGAGACCACTGTACTGGGAGATCGCGAATGAGCATTGAAAGGCTACTTGCTGAATCACAGCGCTATGGCAGTGATAATCGCTTTGTCCTGCTTGGAGGGGGGAACACCTCCTACAAGAAGGATGGGGTACTCTATGTGAAGGCATCTGGGAGGGAACTTGCCACCATCACCGAAAAAGGGCTCGTAAAGATGGATCTTGCCAAGTTGGAAAACATCTGGGGCAATACCTACTCAAGCGATGACGATGAGAGGGAGGAAGAGGTGCTCGCTGACATGATGGCTTGCCGCCTGGAGGGAGAGAGTTCCCGTCCTTCTGTTGAGGCACTCTTGCATGCCCTGCTTCCCTTCCCCTATGTGGTGCATCTCCATCCGGCTCTGGTCAATGGGATCACCTGTTCTCAGGAAGGTGAGCATGCCATTGCACGGCTCTTCCCTGATGCCCTTTGGATTGAGCTGGTCAAGCCTGGCTTTATCCTTGCCAAAATTGTTCGCGAGCGTTTGGCCATACTGGAAAAGAAAAGTGGTAGGACAGCCAATATGATATTCCTGCAGAACCATGGGGTGTTCGTAGGGGGAGAGAGCCTTGAGGAGATTGCTGGCCAATATGATGCAATACTCAAGACGATCGAGGAACAGCTGGTGCGTAAGCCCGATTTTACCCCTCTTGTCATGGATGAAGAGAAGAGGGTAGCTATCACAGCCACCTTGGAAGAGCTTACAGGGAAGACGATAGTCTCTGCTCTGAACGCTGAGATCTCACGTTACCTTGCCTCTAGCGAGGCATTTGCCCCTGTTGCTTCCTCCTTTACCCCCGATCACATTGTCTACAGTGGCTTCAAGCCCCTGTGGGTAGGAGAGGGAGAGTCTGTCAAGGCTGCCTTCGGTGAGTATGAGAAGCTCTACGGCAATGAGCCGAAGATCATCTGTGTGCAGAACACCGGAGTCTTCTCTATTGGGGAGAAACCCCTTTCCCTGTTCCTAGATACAGTAAGCGTCAGTGTCTACACCGAGAGTTTTGGCGGTCCCTTGTTCATGGACGAGGCAATGATCCTGTTCATACGGAACTGGGAAGTGGAGAAGTATCGCAGCACACTGGCCTCAAGCTAAGCTATCTGATCCGGATTTCCGGGTACATATAGATTTCGGATTTTCCGAAACGAAGAAGAAAAGGAGAGTTTGTATGAAAAAGACACTGTTGATCGTTCTGATCATTGCCATGGCAATGGGAACCGTATTTGCACAGGGCGCAAAAGATACTGCCACTGCAAAGGAAAAAGAGATTGTCATTCTTGGAAAGAGCATGGGAAATGGATTCTTTGATGCTTGCTACAAGGGAAGTGAAGAGGCGGCTAAGGAGATTGGTGGCATGAAGACCACCTACATGGCACCTCCCCAGGCAACTGCTGAAGGCCAGATCGAGATTATCGAGACTCTTATCGCACAGCGTGTCGATGGTATCGCCATCTCCGCCAACGATGCAGATGCCCTTATCCCAGTTGCAAAGAAGGCAATGGCCGCTGGTATCAAGGTTATTTCCTTTGACTCGGGTATCAATGAAGGTGGTCGTATTGTTGACCTTCTGCCCAGTAATGCTGAGCTTATCGGTCGTCAGCAGGTTCAGCTTGCAGCAGAACTGATTGACTATGCCGGTGAAGTTGCCGTCCTGTCCGCTTCTGCACAGGCTACCAACCAGAACCTCTGGATTGACTGGATGAAGAAGGAGATCAAGGAAGACAAATACTCGAAGATGAAGCTTGTAGAAGTCGTCTATGGCGATGATGCCCCAGACAAGAGCTACCGTGAAGCCGTTTCCTTGATGCAGAAGTATCCTAACCTCAGAGCTATCATTTGCCCGACCACCGTTGGTCTGCTTGCAACTGCACAGGCTGTGAAGGATGCTGGTGAAGTTGGTTTTGTAGAAGTGACCGGTCTTGGCCTTCCTTCAGAAATGAAGGGCTACATCCTTGACGACACCTGCCGTCAGATGGCTCTGTGGAATCCGATCGATCTTGGATACACCTCCACCTATATCCTCAATGCACTCATCGAGGGAACCACCAAAGCCGCTGTTGGTGATATAATTCCTGCCGGGCGCATGAAGAGTGTAATGGTTGAGAAGAATGGTCTCATCTACATGAGTACACCATATGTATTCAACAAGGACAACATCGAGATGTACGCAAAGATTTTCTAAATCCTGTCTATCCTGCTCCCGCCTTAGATCTGGCGGGAGCATTTTCACTCATGACCAAGCGTATCGGCTGAAGGAGGAGCAATGCAGAAAGCATTGTTGGAAGTACACAACCTAACAAAGATATTCCCTGGCATTCGTGCATTGGACGATGTCCATCTGTCGATTCGTAGTGGAGAAGTGCATGCCCTCATTGGTGAGAATGGGGCCGGCAAGTCAACTCTCGTAAAAATTCTCACCGGAGTCTATATCCCTACAACAGGTGTCATCGAGCTGGAAGGCAAACCCATCGCATTCAAGAGTGCTATCGAAGCCCAGGAGGCCGGTATCGTCGCCATCCATCAGGAAGCCTCGATGTTCCCTGAACTCAGTGTTACTGAGAACATCTATATGGGACACCACATTCGTAATAAAAAGACACGTAAGATCGACTGGAAGGCAATGACTGAACACACTCGTGTTCTACTCTCCCAGATGAAGCTTGATATCGATCCTGATACCCTGGTGAAGAATCTCAGCGTAGCCCAGCGGCATATGGTTGAGATCTCAAAGGCACTTTCGCTTGATGCGAAGCTGGTCATCATGGATGAACCGACTTCTGCCTTGACAGGCAGTGAGGTTGAAGACCTCTTCAGGATAGTGCGGGAATTGCGTGACAGCGGCAAGGCAATCCTTTTCATCTCCCATAAGTTCGCTGAAATATTTGAAATCTGTGACTATTACACGGTATTCCGTGACGGACAGTATATTGGGGAGGGCAAGGTTCAGGACAGCAACGAGGATGCCATCATCCAGATGATGATCGGACGCAGCATCGACCAGATGTATCCTGACCACAAGACCCAGATAGGGGAGAAAATCCTTGAGGTTAAGGGACTTTCCCAGTTGGGAGCTTTCAAGGACATCAGCTTCGATCTGCACCGTGGTGAGATCTTGGGTCTGTTCGGTCTGGTGGGAGCCGGGCGCACTGAGGTTGTACGCACGATCTTTGGCATCGACAAATCTGACGGTGGGACGATGAGCATTGATGGCAAGCCCTATAAGCCTAGAAGCCCTCAGGATGCCATGCATCGGGGTATCGCCCTGGTTCCTGAAGACCGTCAGAAACAGGGCTTGGTATTGCGCATGTCCCTTACCCACAATATCTCCCTGCCTATGCTTACCAAGCTTTGCTGGAAGGGTGTGGTGACAAAAAATAAGGGCGAGAAGGCCTATGTGGAGAAACAGGGCAATGAGATGGAGATAAAGGCAGCTGGCTATCATGTCGATGCCGAGACACTCTCCGGAGGTAATCAGCAGAAGGTTGTGCTTGCAAAGTGGATAGGTACTGACCCGAAGATTCTCATCCTTGACGAACCTACCAAAGGTATCGATGTGGCGACCAAGGCGGCTGTGCATGAGTTCGTATGCGAAATGGCCAGCCAGGGCGTTGCTGTAATTCTCATATCCAGCGAACTACCTGAAGTCATCGGCATGGCCGATCGTGTCATGGTGATGCACGAGGGTATCCAGACAGGGTTTATCGATCGTAAGGATCTCAGTGCGGACCTGGTGATGCGCTACGCCATCAAAGAGGTAGAGGAGGTCGCCAATGCCTGACAACAGCTTTTCCCAATTCATACGACGGACCCTTGCAAGACGTGAGGCTACCCTTATGGTGCTTCTGGTGGTCCTGCTGGTTCCCATCAGCATTCGGTCGCCTCAGTTCCTCTCTCCGAAGAATATCAGCACCATCCTCAATGACATGGCTATTCTGGTCATTGTCGCCATAGGTGAGTTCTATGTGATTCTCTCCAACGGCATCGACCTCTCAGTCGGTTCTGTCATCGCCTTCACCGGAATGGCATGTGGCATGATTAATGAGAGCTTCCCCCAAGTTCCTGTAGGGTTGTTACTGCTTGTCGGTATGGGAATCGGAGCCGTTTTGGGCTTGTTCAACGGCGTGCTGGTTGCATATGGGAAGATACCTCCCATCATAACGACGCTAGGGACTATGAGTATCTTCAGGGGGATGACCTTCCTGTTGAGCAAGGGTACGTGGGTTACTGCCCATGAGATGACAGACTCGTACATTGCCTTGCCCCGAACTACCTTTTTGGGAATCTCCTTCCTGCTCTGGATTGCCTTGGCTGTCATTGGAATTTTCTATTATTTCAGCAAATACACGCGTACCGGTCGGGAGATATATGCCATCGGGGGAAACCCTACAGCGGCTAAGTTTGTCGGAGTCAATGAGAGTCGAACCCGTTTGGTGGTTTTCCTGATATCAGGTACCTTGTGTGGCCTTGCCGGTGCACTATGGACTGCGCGCTATGCCTCAGCTGTCAACGAGATGGCGACTGGCTTTGAGATGCAGGCGGTCGCTGCCTGTGTGCTCGGTGGGGTGAACTTCTCTGGCGGAGCTGGTGGCATCATCGGGGTGGCTTTGGGTACGCTGTTCTTGGGCGTGGTCACCAATGCCTTACCGGTAATCTATCTCTCTGTCTTCTGGCAAACCTTTGTACAGGGCCTGATCGTCCTGATCGCACTGGCTTTGAACACCATCAGTGACCAGAGAAAGACCAGAAAACTGCTAGAGCAGAGGAGGGCTTAGGGTATGAGTGAAAATAAGCAATTTGTGGCCCAAAGCCGCCTGATAGACGAGATGTCCCTGAAAAATAGGTTGGTGGAGCTCATTACCAAGTGGGAGGTTATACTCTCTTTCCTCATTGTGGTGGTATTCGTCTTCTTCTCCAACATGACCCCCTACTTCCTGGATTGGTTCAACCTGATGAACGCAACCTTCCAGTTCTCGGAGAAGGCGATCATGGCGCTTCCCATGATATTTATCATAATGTGTGGGGATATTGACATATCCATCGCCTCCATCATCGCCCTGTGTGCATATGTGATCGGCATCTCAGCGGAAGCGGGGATGAGCATCCCCTTCCTTATCGTGCTATCACTGCTGGTGGGTACTATTGCGGGTCTGATAAACGGTCTGCTTATCACCGGCCTCAACATGCCGGCAATTGCGGTGACACTGGCGACCCAGAGCATATACCGTGGCATTGCCACCGGCCTGCTTGGTGAGCACGCCTGTACTCAGTATCCCAAAGGCTTCGGCTACTTTGGGCAGGATTTCATCCCCGGCACCATCATTCCCTTTGCCTTTGTGCTCTATCTGATCCTGATGCTGGTCTTCTTCTTTGTGTTGCACAAGACAGCCTATGGAAGGCGCCTCTATGCGATAGGCAACAGTACCGAGACAGCAAGGTTCTCGGGCATAAACGTACAGAAGACACGAATTCTCAACTATACACTTACCGGCATGTTCTGCGGCATTGCCGCAGTGTTGCTTGCCAGCCGAATCCTTTCGGTCAGGTCGAACATCGCCACAGGCTGGGACCTTGAGATCATCACGTTGGTTGTCCTTGGCGGAGTAGCCATTACCGGAGGGCGGGGGACTGTCTTTGGAGTCTTCATCGGATCGCTCTTGGTCGGTTACCTGAAGTTTGGCATGGGGCTACTCAAGTTCTCAGGGACGGTTATGACCATCGTCATCGGATCCCTTCTGATAACGGCAGTCCTGCTTCCGAGGTTGCTGGATATCTATAAGGCAAACCGTAAGCTCAAAATGCAGCAGGGGGGGCACTGATATGGAGAACAGACAAGCTTTTGTTATGAAGTTGAAAGATGGTTGTAAGGAAGAGTATCAAAAGCGACATGCAGAGATTTGGCCTGAACTCAAAGCCTTGCTCTCTGAAAGTGGAGTCTATGACTACTCTATCTTCTTTGATGAGAGGACAAACCTGCTCTTTGCCTTCCAACGGACAAAGGGAGAAAATGGGTCTCAAAGCTTGGGAACAAATCCTGTAGTACAGAAGTGGTGGGCCCATATGGCTCCCCTTATGGAGACCCATGAGGATAACAGCCCGGTATCTGTTCCCTTGGAGGAAGTTTTTCACATGGATTGAAAAAACCCTGGGCAATATCTTTCATTTTCCCTTGATATTGTTGGAGATTAGTAATACAATCGAAAGCGATATGAAAGTGATTTGAAAGAGGAGTGACGCAATGGTGGGAATCTCTCCCAGAGAAGCTAAAATTCTTGAACTACTGCGAAGTGGCAAGGAGTACCCTGTAACCAGGCTCAGTGAGGAGCTGGGGGTATCAGCTGTGACCATTCGTGGCGATCTGCGCGACCTTGACTCCAAAGGTCTGGTCGTCCGTTCCCATGGTCGTGTAGTGGTGGCGTCTTCACCCCAATCATCCTTGCGTGATGCATCCAACACAGCCCAGAAGGAACTCATCGCCAAAGCGGCGGCCGCCCTCGTCTCTGACGGCGACTTCATCATGATATCCAACGGTTCTACCTGCTCGCTCATCGCCAGACACCTGTTTGGCCTCAAGAGCATCAAGGTGGTGACCAACTCCACACTCCTGCTTCCCTATGGGAGGGCCAACACCATGTTGGACATCACTCTGGTAGGTGGGGAGTACCGCCCTCAGGCTGAAGCCCTGGTAGGGCCGGTAGCTATCGCCCAGATAGAGAACTACCATGTGTCGACGGCCTTTTTTGGAACCGACGGCATCACACTCGAACATGGTCTGACCACCTCGTTGATAGAGAATGCCCAGGTGTTGCAGCGCATGTGTGCCCAGGCTACACGGCGTGTGCTCTGTGTCGACTCTTCCAAGGTCGGCAACAGGGGGTTTGTCAGGATCATGAGAGTACAGGATATAGATACCATTGTCACCGACAGTGGATTTCCCCAGGACCTGATAGTACAGCTCGAAGAGCTGGGTGTCGAGGTCATCATAGCCCGATAGAGGAGAATAGAGAGTATGGCGCAACAGGTTGTAATGCCCAAACAAGGAAACACAGTAGAGTCATGTATCATTGTCGAATGGAATGTCAAAGTTGGGGACACCGTGTCCGTCGGCGATGTGCTCTGTTCGGCAGAGACAGATAAGTCAACCATCGATGTCGAGTCAACAGCAGAAGGGACGGTATTGGCCCTGCTCTTTGCAGAGGGTGATGAAGCCCCTGTCATGGAGGCGATCGCTGTTGTAGGAGAGAAAGGTGAGAAGGTTGCAGTGCCGTCTTCCACCAAATCCGATATACAAGTGACTCCCGAACCAACGCAAGAGGTAGCAGCAGAAAAAGATGAGAAGAAAGCTTCCCCTGTAACCACAGAGACAGCCACAGCTCAGACAGCGGCAGGATCAAGTCCACGTGCCAGAAACCTTGCCTCCTCCTTGGGGATTCCCGTCTCCTCCCTATCTGCAACAGGGCCTAAGGGCCGGGTCATCGAACGCGACGTGCTGAGTGCCTCTTCAGAGCCTCTTACCCCTGCAGCGAAAGAGGCCGCCCTCAAGGATGGCATCCTCGCTCCCAAGGTGGGAAGCGGCATGGGTGGAAGGGTGCTTTCCTCTGATCTAACAAAGGCAGATACCAAAGCTGGTACTGTTTCTACTCAATCTGTATCTGCTTCCTCTTCCCCTGTTGTTGAGGGGGTAGTTACCACAATCCCGGTAAAGGGAGTAAGAAAGGTCACAGCCCGCAGGATGATGGAATCCATCCATGGGACGTGTCAGCTTACGCTGCACGCTTTTGCCGATGCAACTGCCATGAAGAGACTGCGCTCAGGCTTCAAGGCTAGCAACAGTGACCTTGGACTTACCAGTGTGACCTTGAACGACCTGGTGCTGTTTGCAGTCTCCAGGACCCTCAAGCAGTTTCCTGCCTTCAATGCACACTACCTTGGGGATAAGATACTCCAGTTCTCTTCTGTCCATATGGGAATGGCAACCGATACAAAGCGTGGTCTGCTGGTGCCTGTCATCCGTGACAGCCAAGCATTGAGTTTGAAGGGTATCTCCACTGAAGTGAAGCGTCTGGTAGCGAAATGTCAGGATGGCTCAGCTACTCCCGAAGAGCTCAGCGGCAGTACCTTTACGGTAAGCAATGTGGGCTCCTTCGGAATCGAGGCGTTCACCCCAGTACTCAATGTGCCCGAGGTTGCAATCCTCGGAGTCGGTACCATCGTACCCAAGCCTGTAGAGGCTAAGGATGGAGCCATCTCCTTTGTCCCGCATATCGGGCTTTCCCTTACCATGGACCATCAGGCGGTTGATGGTGCAGATGCTGCACGATTCCTCAAGGCCCTGATGGAGAACATCGCTTCGATCGACCTTTTGTTGGCATTGTAGGAGAGTTGTAATGGAAACGTATGATCTTATAGTAATTGGTTCTGGGCCTGGGGGCTATGTTGCAGCAGAACGTGCTGGAGCGCTTGGGAAAAAGGTCCTGCTCATCGAGAAGGGCTTCCTAGGCGGTGTTTGCACCAACTGGGGCTGTATCCCCACCAAGAGTCTTCTCAATGGTGCAAAGCAGTACAAGCATGCCCTCGATGGGAAGAAGCTTGGCATTGAGGCACAAGATGTGGCCTATAACCTTGAGACGGCCATGGCCTGGAAACAGGATACCGTGGAGACGCTCCGAAGTGGCATCACCTTCCTGATGAAGTCGAACAACGTGGAGACCGTCTTTGGTGAAGCCCAGTTTATCGATGCTCACACGGTCAGGGTGGAAGAGAGAGAGTATAAGGGCGACTATTTGATAGTGGCCACAGGCTCCTCACCGTTTGTACCTCCCATTCCAGGGAGCAAACAGAGCCATGTGCTGACAAGTGACGAGATTCTCTCTGTTGAGAAGATACCCGCAAGCCTTACCATTATCGGAGGGGGTGTCATTGGAGTTGAGTTTGCCTCCTACTTCTCCATGATAGGGACTAACGTAACCGTCATTGAGATGCTGGATGAGATCCTTCCCATGATGGACGGGGATTTTGCCAAGATGATGCGTCGCGAATTGAAGAGCGTCGATTTCAAGCTTGGTTGCAAGGTGGAAGAGATAACCTCTACTGGAGTAGCGTATACAGATGCCAAAGGCAAGAAGCAGAGCTTGGAGTCTGAGCTTGTACTGATGAGTGTGGGGCGCAGACCCAATGTGGCAGGCCTTGAGAACCTCAAGCTCGATATCGATCGGGGTGGGGTGGTTGTAAATGACAGGCTTCAGACCAACATTGCCAATGTCTACGCCATCGGGGATGTCAATGGGAAATCCCTCTTGGCACACAGTGCCTCCAGGATGGCAGAGGTTGCCATTGCAAATATCTTCGGCACGAAAAGTCAGAGGATGCGCTACAACGCCATTCCCTGGGCTGTCTACTCAGATCCTGAAGCTGCCGGTTGTGGCCTTACCGAGACTGATGCCAAAAAGCAAGGTATAGCCATCAAGAGCAATACGGTCCAGATGCGATCCAACGGCAGATTCCTTGCCGAACACGGAAAGCGTGCCGGAGGCCTGGTGAAAGTCATCGCCAGTAGCGAGACCAACGTCATATTGGGCGTCCATCTGCTGGGACCCTACAGCAGCGAGATGATCTGGGGAGCATCTGCCATCATAGAGGCGGAACTGCGCATCCAGGACGTCAAGGAAATTGTATTCCCTCACCCAAGTGTGTCCGAGCTCATCAAGGATGCTTGTTTCGCACTCGATCACACACTGTAGGAACAACTATAAGGAGTTTATCCACATGGCCAGAAAATTACCGTTTGATCCAAAACAACTGAGGGAGAAGCAGACTATCGCCACCCCCTCCATTCCGGTTAACCAGTACCAGAGTGATTTCAAGAAAGAACTCAAAACCTACGGCAAGGAACGCCTGATCCGTGCCTATTACGATATGCTGCTGATCCGTAAGTTTGAGACGATGCTCGACACCATCAAGAAAGAGGGTGTATACCAGGGCATCAAGTACAACCATAAGGGACCTGCCCACCTCTCTGCAGGACAGGAAAGTGCCGCAGTCGGTCAGTCCATGGTACTTGACCCGGAAGACCAGATCTTCGGATCCCACCGAAGTCATGGTGAAATTCTGGCAAAGAGTCTGTCTGCCATCTGGAAGATGGATGATAAGGCCCTTCTCTCTGTCATGGAAGATTTCATGGATGGGGGGACGTATAAGGTTGTCAAGGAACATTTTGCAGGTAAGGACACCCGTGACCTTGCTGAAAACTTTGTCCTGTATGGGGCTCTTGCTGAGATCTATGCAAAAAAGACCGGTTTCTCTGCCGGCCTCGGCGGTTCAATGCATACCTTCTTCAAGCCTTTTGGCAGCATGCCCAACAACGCTATCGTCGGTGGCTCTGCTACCATTGCAGTAGGTGCCTCGCTGTATAAGAAGATTAACCGCAAGAAGGGTATTGTCATTGCCAATATCGGTGATGGCTCACTTGCCCGCGGCCCTGTCTGGGAAGGTCTCGTACTCTCCTCCATGGACCAGTACAAGACACTCTGGGATGAGAATCCCGGTTATCCCCCCTTCATGCTCAACTGTTTTGACAACCTCTATGCAATGGGTGGCCAGCCAATTGGTGAGACTATGGGCTATGGCGTTGCTGCACGGATGGGAGCAGGCATCAACGAGCATTCCATGCACACCGAGCGTGTCGATGGCTTCAATCCTCTTGCCGTCGCTGATGCGACCGCAAGAAAGAAAGAGATCCTTCTCAAGGGTGAGGGCCCTGTCTTTATGGATACCCTTACCTACCGCTATAGCGGTCACAGCCCCTCAGATGCCATGACCTACCGTAGCAAGGAAGAGCTTGATGCATTTCGGGCACAGGATCCTATCGAGGCGTATGGCGCCTACCTAATCGAGAACAAGCTGGTCACCCAGAAGGACCTCGATGGTTTTGATGCCATCCTTGAAGAGAAAATGAGGAAGACCATGGAGATAACCGTTGACCCGGTTCTCAGCCCCATGGTTGATGCAGCCTTTGTCGAGTCTGTCATGTTCTCCAACGGAAACGTTGAGAAGATGGATGATGCCAAGCCTGTCCTGCTTGAAAAGCTTGAGGACAATGCCCGCGTCCAGCAGATTGCAAGGCGCAGTCGCTACGCATATGACGAGAATGGTAAGGAACTTCCTGCAGCAAGGCAGTACCAGTACCGTGATGCGGTCTTTGAGGCCATGGCACACCGTTTTGCCATTGACCCGACCATGATCGCCTACGGTGAGGATCATCGGGACTGGGGCGGAGCCTTTGCCTGTTACCGTGGCCTTACTGAGTTGCTTCCCCCTTCAAGGTTCTTCAACTCCCCGATCGCTGAGTCTGCAATCGTCGGTAGTGGAGTCGGCTATGCTATGGCCGGAGGACGTGCCGTTGTCGAACTGATGTACTGTGACTTCCTCGGTTGTGCAGGAGACGAAGTATTCAATCAGATGCCCAAGTGGCAGGCGATGAGTGCAGGTGTGCTAAAGATGCCCTTGGTCCTTCGTGTCTCTGTTGGAAACAAGTATGGGGCACAGCACTCCCAGGAGTGGACAAGCATGGTCGCTTCGGTTCCCGGCCTGAAGGCTATGTACCCCTCAACCCCCTACGATGTGAAGGGTATGCTCAACTACGCTTTGCGAGGCACTGACCCAGTGGTATTCTTTGAGAGCCAG
Organism: Sphaerochaeta sp.; assembly: GCA_048264225.1. GTDB lineage: Bacteria > Spirochaetota > Spirochaetia > Sphaerochaetales > Sphaerochaetaceae > Sphaerochaeta. The sequence goes on along the minus strand of JBLXDK010000013.1, from coordinate 75,561 downwards.
AAGCTCTATGGAATCGGCGAGCAGTTTGTGAAGGAAGGTGTTCCTGAGGAATATTACGAGATTCCCGAAGGGGAGCCCGCTATCAAGAGAGAGGGCGATGCCATTACCCTGGTAACATTGGGGCCTTCACTCTATACAGCCCTCGATGCTGCAAAGAGGCTTGAAGCCGAGTTCGGCATGCAGGCCGAGGTCATCGACCTGAGGTGGATCAACCCTCTCAAGTACGACGCCCTCATAGCGAGTGTGAAGAAGACAGGCCGTTGCGTGATGGTCACAGACAGTGCCGAGAGGGGAAGCTACCTGCATACGGTTGCATCAAACCTCAGCCGTCTGGCGTTCGAGTATCTTGATGCGCCAATTGTCGTGGTGGGATCGAGGAACTGGATCACGCCTCCTGCTGAAATGGAAGAGTATTACTTTGCCCAGGCTTCATCCGTATTGGATGCCATCCATGAGCAGGTATTGCCCCTTCCTTCCTATGTCCCTGTCTATAACTACACCGATGGTGAGTTCTTTCGCACAAGCCGTGAAGGCGTATAAAAACTACTGACGAGGTGTCCATGGATTTGCAACAACTTGAACATGCCATCAACAGTGCCGACAAACCTACTCGCCTGGAGGCGAGTAGGGAATTAGGCTTACTGATCCTGTCGGGCTCTCTCAGCCGTAAGGCTCTGGAGGAGGTGAACAACCATGTGCATACCACCTGGTCGTTCAGTCCCTATGAGCCAGCAGCAGCAGCGTATGCCGCCTGGAAGGCCGGGTTGGGTATTGTCGGCAGTATTGACCATGACAGCATAGGAGCAGCAGAAGAGTTGCTCCATGTTGCCAAGGACTTGGGTATTGCCAGTACTGTCGGTTTTGAACTGAGGGTGAGTTTTCTTGATACACCCCTGGCAGACAGAAAAATTAACAACCCCGATTCCCCTGGTATTGTCTATATGTGCGTCCATGGAGTGCCTCATCAGAGGATCGATGAAGTTTCCCAGTTTCTCAAACCTGTGAACAAGGGGCGCAACCTGCGTAACAAGGCACAGGTACAGGCCTTGCAGTCCTTGGTAGGACGGTATGGCTTCGACCTTGATTTTGATCGTGATGTAGTCCCTCTCTCCCATTCTGATGAGGGAGGTTCCATCACAGAGCGCCATATTCTCTATGCAATGGCGAGGCAGTGCATCTCCATGTTTGGCAAGGGCGAGAAACTACTTAGGTTTTTGGAGAGGGATCTGAAGATTGCACTTTCATCGAAAGTGCAATCCCTGTTGCTAGATCATAACAACCCACACTATACATATGACCTGTTGGGGGTGTTCAAGAGCAACTTCCTTCCCCGGTTCTTCATTCAGCCTACAAAGGCAGAGTGTCCTGATGTGCGTGATGTGGTTGCCTTTGGCAACAGCATCGGAGCCATTCCTGCCTATGCATATCTGGGTGATGTTGCTCAGAGTGTGACAGGGGACAAGAAAGCTGAGAAGTTTGAGGATGATTTCCTTGTTGAGCTTTTGGATCTCCTTGTTGATATCGGCTATCCTGCCATTACGTATATGCCTCCTAGGAATACCCTTGAGCAGATGCACCGATTGCAGGGCCTTGCCAAGGAGCGCAACCTCATGGAGATCAGTGGTGTTGACATCAACAGTTCGCGCCAGAGTATGAACTGCCCTGAATTGTTGCAACCTTCTTGCCGCCATCTTGTCGACTCTGCGTGGGCCTTGGTTGTCCATGAGAAGCTTGGGACCGCCGATGCAAAGCTTGGCCTGTTCCATCCTGAAAACCCGTATGCACACAAGAGCCTTGATGAGAGGCTTGCCCTGTATTCCTCCCTGGGAAGGAAGATGGATAGTCATCATCCCTTGGATCTCATCAAACTATTAGACTAGGAGTTACCTGTATGGTTCGTTTTACAGAGAAGATACTACAAGAGTTGCCACCGGTAATCAGAGGCCTTACCTTTGATGGGGAAAAGGGCTTGTTTATCCATATCACCAAAGGCAAGCAAGCAGACCTCACTCTTTCCCCTGTTGAGGAAGGTAATGAGATTTTGGCTACCACCACCCGCTGGATGGCTGAATTTAGAACCTATTGTACCAAGAAGAACCTCTATCCACCGGTCATCGGGATCGAGGGAAGGGATATTCAGTTTGGACTGGGCACCAACTATGATGAGGCCGTCAGGGCCGAAGGGGTCTCTGCCATAGTCAGCCTGCCTCCCTCAACGAACCGTGACGATGTGGTCAGGGACAAAATTGCCCTGGTCACCGGAGGTGCCCAAGGCTTTGGGGAGGGGATGGTGAGAGCCCTCAGTGATATGGGAGCCTTTGTCTATATTGCTGATATGAACCACCAAGGAGCGGAGGATCTGGCAGCGAGTCTGAACTATGTTGCCTGCATCACCGTTGCCAAAGCCTTGTATGTGAACGTCACCGATGAGACTTCGGTTGAGGCTATGATGGCTGAAGTTGCCCGGGAGACAGGAGGCATTGATCTGTTCGTCAGCAATGCCGGTGTCCTGCGTGCAGGGTCGGTAAAGGAGATGTCCCTCAAGGATTTCCAGTTTGTAACCAGTGTCGACTATACCGGGTTCTTTCTCTGCAGCAAGCATGCCTCGGTCATGATGGCTCATCAGAATGTCGCTTCACAGTCCTATTATACTGACCTGATTGCCATCAGCAGCAAGTCGGGCCTGGAAGGATCCAATAAGAATGGAGCGTATGCAGGGGCCAAGTTTGGCACCATAGGCCTTACCCAGAGTTTCGCCCTCGAGCTTATCGAGGATAACATAAAGGTCAATGCGGTGTGCCCGGGGAATTTCCTCGACGGCCCACTTTGGTCAGACCCGGATAGGGGTCTGTTTGTCCAGTATCTCAATGCAAAAAAAGTGCCGGGTGCCAAGACGGTAGAGGATGTCAGAAGGTTCTATGAATCGAAAGTCCCTATGGGCCGCGGTTGTACAACCGAGGATGTCATTCGGGCTATCTGTTACATTGTCGAACAAAAATATGAGACAGGACAGGCTGTGCCGGTTACCGGTGGCCAGGTCATGCTCAACTAGGAGAGTGCTATGAAAACACGTGCGGCAAGACTCTATGGAGTCAATGATATTCGAGTCGAAGAGTTTGAACTCCCCCCCATCAAGGATGATGAGATCCTTGCAAAGGTAATTACCAACAGTATCTGTATGAGTGACCACAAGGCAGCTGAGCAGGGGGGGAGCCATAAGAGGGTGCCTTCCGATGTGGCGACCAACCCTATCATCCTGGGCCACGAGTTCTGTGGTGAAATAATCGAGGTTGGCAAGAAGTGGCAGACCAAGTTTAAGGCTGGAGCCAAATTTTCCATCCAACCAGCATTGAACTATGAGGGAACCCTTGATGCTCCTGGGTATACCTTTCCCTATATCGGAGGTAATGCCACCTATGTGATCATCCCTCACCAGGTGATGGATATGGACTGTCTGCTCACCTATGAGGGAGATGCCTATTTTCTCGGTGGCCTAGCTGAACCTGTCTCCTGCGTAGTGGGGACTTACCATGCGATGTACCATACGAAAAGCGGTTCTTACAAACACCATATGGGTATTGTTGAGGGCGGAAATCTTGCCCTCCTTGCCGGTGTCGGCCCGATGGGCCTCTGTGCCATTGACTATGCCCTGCACAATGACCGTAAGCCAGGAAGGCTCGTTGTCACTGACATAGATGATGCTCGCCTCAAGCGTGCCGCCTCTCTGTATACCGTAGAGGAAGCGAAAAAACAGGGTATCGAGCTTGTCTATCTGAATACAAAAACTGTCTCTGATCCTGTAGTAAAGCTCATGGAGCTCTCTGAGGGAAAGGGGTATGACGATGTGATCGTAATGGCACCTGTCAGACCCTTAGTCGAGCAGGCAGACAGTATCCTGGGCCGTGACGGGTGTCTCAACTTCTTCGCAGGTCCTGAGCGTACCGATTTCTCAGCCTCACTGAACTTCTACAATGTCCACTACGCTTCAACGCACATTGTGGGAACCAGCGGTGGCAATACCGATGATATGCGTGAATCCTTGGAAATGATGGGAAAGGGTAAACTCAACCCTGCCGGTCTGATCACCCATGTCGGTGGTCTGAAGGCAGTACCTGAGACGGTGATAAACCTTCCGTCCATTCCTGGAGGAAAGAAGATCATCTACACCCATTTCGATTGTGAGCTCACTGCAATTGATGATTTTGCAGAGGTGGGCAAGACCAAGCCTCTGTTTGCCGAACTCGACAAGTTGGTAAAGAAGCATAACGGACTATGGTCAGCTGAAGCTGAAGCATACCTCTTGGCCAATTGCAAGGAGTAGGGATGAAAAAGCATATTGCAGTGGACTTGGGCGCTTCCAATGGTCGGGTAATTGTGGGAGATCTTACGAATTTTGAGGTGGTGCACCGATTCGTAACCCACAATGACCAGATCCTGGGAGAGTTTTACTGGAATCTGATGGGTCTGTTCTCAGAGATCAAGATTGGGTTGAAGAAAGCCTTCGCCCAGTATGGTGAACAGATTGGTTCTATCGGAATCGATACCTGGGGGGTCGACTATCTCCTCCTCGACGAAAAAGGTTCGCCTGTCTCGTTTTGCTATCACTATCGTGACAGCAGGACCGATGGCATGATCGAGGAAGTGTCAGAAAGATTGGGGGGCAAGATGCGGGTCTTTGAAAAGACCGGCATCGCCTTCCAGCCGTTCAATACCTTGTATCAGCTTGCTGCGATGCAAAAGATGCGCCCGGATGCCTTGGGTGCTGCCCGTCACTATCTTTCTATACCAGATCTTCTTGCCTATTGGCTGACCGGTGTCATGAAAAATGAGAGGACCCATGCCTCAACGACCCAGCTCTACGATCCCAAGACCAGGGACTGGGCTTGGGATCTCATCGGTGAGATGGGCTTCGACAAGGGCCTGTTTGGCCAGATCGTCGACAGCGGGACTGTCATCGGGCCTCTGACGACGGCTCTAAGCCATGAGGTGGGAGCCCCTACAGGTGTCACTGTAATAGCAAGTGCTGCCCATGACACCGCCAGTGCCGTCGCTGCAGTCCCTGTGGCCAAAGGTGAAGTGCCTCTCTATATATCTAGTGGGACATGGTCCTTGTTGGGTGTGGAGATTGAAGAGCCTATCATCACGGCCCTTGCCTTGGAGAGTGGCTTCACAAACGAGACCGCCGCAAGTGGAAACATCCGTTTCTTGAAGAACATCATGGGCATGTGGATCCAGCAGGAGTGCGTACGTCATTGGGAGAGCCTGGGCGAAGAGATATCCTGGAAAGAGTTGGACAAGGAGACTCTGGGTTGCTCTTCCTATGAAGGGTATATCGATCCCTCTGACCATCGTTTTCTCAAGCCCAACAGCTATGACAACCTTATGGTCGATCGCATCACAGGATGGTGTACTGAACATGGACAGATACCCCCTTCCTCTAAAGGGGAGTTTATGGTTGCCATCTATCGCGGACTTGCGAAGGCCTATGCCCTCTCTATCCGACAGTTGCAGGAGATAACGGGAAAGAAGTTTACCTCGCTGTACGTCATTGGTGGTGGGTGTAAGAATGAGATACTGGATCAGTGGACCGCCACTGAGACTGGCCTCACTGTCTATGCAGGCCCTGTGGAGGCTACAGCCTTGGGTAATACGCTGATGCAGATGTATGCCACAGGCGAGATAGCCTCACTACAGGAAGGAAGGGATATGATCAAGGGCGAGCAGAGGGTGAAGGTGTTCCATCCCTGATCATCCTCTGGTTTTTTGATTCTTTGAGTTTTATCCTTTTGGCCTTTTGATTATTGATCTCTTGGGTATATACCATGACAGAGCACCCGCCGTTGCATGCAACGGCGGGTGCTCTGTCACGGGAGCTGTGGTTTCTCTCTCTCTCTCTCTCTCTCTGTTCGTTGGCCCAGGTATTTGGTGCCGGTTTTCTTCACACAACCACAGTCATGATTGCCCCAAGGCCCTTGCCTCCTGGTATCCAGTGGATTTTTACCTCCTAGATAGTGCCCGTGCTGGTCAAACACATGCATCTCCCTCTTCAAACGAAAAAGGAGATGCTCAGTTTTCAGATCAAAAGCCAAAGGCTCTCATCCCCTACCAAAGAAAACCATAATATTGTTTTATGTCTTTGACTTTCCTTGCATACAATTCCTGTGTGGACTGTTTCTCAAAATAGGTATCCATTTTGGTCGAGTCAAATTCATCGCCAGCCAAATGATCCTTGTCAAAGGTGATTCCTGTCTTCTTTTCAATGGGAACTTTTGAACCGGTAATGAATCTATACTGCTCAAAGGTTCTGGTATACACGCTTGGGCTTGTTGAATCCAGAAGCTTTGGCACCCCATTTTCAACCTTGTACACGTGATATACATCATTGATGGTTTTTTTCGCGGTAAAGGTATATTTCACATAGGTTCCTGTTGCCAGAGCTTTTCGAGCTTCCTCATTGTTGGGATCTTGCTCAAGCTGCATTCTATATCCAACTCTCTCTAACTCACTATCTGCAGAATCAAGGGTCGTTTTATCCTGCTTCCTATCATATGTGTACGAAACCTTTCCAAAATCTGCATCTGGAACCAGTACATAGGTGTGGGATGTGGGTACCTGTATGTTCAAATTTCGAAAATGTTCATATTCAACAACTATTGTCCGAGGCCTCTTGTCACTCACATTACTAGGCCAGGAAGGGGTCGTCTCCTGAGGTGAACGGAAACTCATATTTGCATCAGGGCCAACACATACAAGAATATCTGCGGTGAGTTTTTTCTCAAGCCCGACTTCAAGATACCTATATTGTGTGCCTACGTTACTTCCCAGGCTTCTATAGGTTCTCAAGGCTTCATTGAATTCCTGATAGGTCTTGCCACTCTCGAGTGTTTTCCTAATTGAAATAACTTTAATCTCAACGAGCCTTTCCTTGGCATATGCCAGTTTGTCTGCAGCTCTTGTATTTGTCTTATCGAGAGTTAGTGCCTTGTTGTAGAAGGAAGTTGCAGCCTCGATATCACGGACCTCAACAGATTCTATCTTGGTATCACCCAGGCGGATATACACGTCGATGAGAATCTCATTCGCTTCAGCCTCATATTCGCTATCTAATGCAGTAGCCTTCTTGAGATACGATGTTGCAGCGTTAAGCTTGTCGTAGTCATCTGAGCTCTGAGTAATGATTTTTGCCGCTTCAAACAACTCCTTACTTGCTTTCTTATCCAGATCTTTTACCAAAGCAGGATAATCAACTGCGCTGACAATGATCCCTCCATATAAAGAGGTAATGCTTCCATACAGCGTAGCCAAGTCCTCATAGGACTCAATTGGCATATCCACATACAGGGAAACATCTGCCTTTGCCGCCATGATCGCCTGTTCTGTCTCCTGGTAAGCCAATACAAGTTCAGCATTGAACATCTCTACTAGCTTTTCATTGACCTCTTTTCCCTCTTTTGTTGCCTGAATCTGTTTCGCCCCGTCGATAGCTTTTGCAACATGGGTTTTTCCATGAAGACTTGGTCCAAACAAAGAACATCCTGTAAAGGAAACCAATGTTAGGATTACTAATCCAAACACGCACAATCTCTTAGCCGTACTCATCCGACACTCCTTTGGGAACCACAGAGTCTGCCCCCTTTCTCATATGCCCTATAGGAATGAATACACTCCTATACCCGTATGCATACAGTCTATTGGCAGAATCGCCATTCCAACCCTAGGGAAACCACCATGCAAATCTTTCCTTCCTTAGGAATTTTCCAGTGCAATGGAGAAACCCTATACAAGAGAGTAATGACCACCTTCCTTGGCAAGTTGAGTAGTGATCATCTATCGATGAATACTGTATACATGAGTTGTTAGTATAGGAGGTGAAAAATGAGTCGTCAAGTTTAAAAGTTAGTATTAATCACTTTTGGACTATATCAGCTAGGTCTTCTAAGGAGCTCACCATTTCCTGGTCCTCCTTGTGGTCACTCTTCTGGATTCGTCGTGCGTCATTCCATTTGCCAAGCAATGAAAGGAACCCGCCAAACAGCGGGTACCTCAATGGGCCTGTGCATGTATATTCTTTCCGGATCGAATATGGGGTGAATCTACATCTCTCGTGAATCACCATATTCAACACCACCGGTGATCGACCAACCACCGTCTACATGGAACACTTGTCCGGAAACAAAAGAACCGTCCTGCAACAAGTACACTACAGCTGAAGCAAGCTCATCTGGCTGGCCCCACCGGCCTATGGCCGTAGTTCCTGCGCTATTTTTGGCACCCTCTTCAGTTTCTAGCGTTGCTTTGTTGATTGAGGTCTCAATTGTCCCGGGAGCTACACTGTTGATGAGGATTCCCTGACGTCCGTACTCGACTGCAGCCTGCCTGGTAAGGGCTTCCACTGCACCCTTGGACGCTGAATAGGAGGCAAGACCCTGAAGCCCTTTTGACCCTGCCAATGACGAAATGTTCACGATTCTGCCACCGCCACGCTCAAGCATGCTTGGTATCACTGCCTGCATGCCAAGCCACACACCTTTTGCATTGATATTCAGGACGGTATCCCAAGCCTCTTCGGTAAGGTCCACTACTGTATCAGAGCTGACCCTGTTTACCACGCCTGCTACAGCCACAAGATAATCAACTCCACCGAACTCTTTGTTCACTTCAGCCATCATGTTCTTCCAATTGGAAGAAACACTCACATCTATTTTTTTGCTCACAGCATTTCCCCCTTGGGCCTTGATGCGTTTGACCGTATCTTCGGCTCCCTTGAGGTCGGCACATACTACAGAAACTCCGTTTTTAGCGAGTTGTAATGCGACTGCTTGGCCTATTCCACCAAATGCTCCAGTTACAATTGCTGTTTTACCTTGCTTAGCCATATATCTTTCTCCTAAGTGAGGCAGGATCAAAGTAACTGATGAATAATCTGATCATCATCGTATGCTGTATGAAACATGTGCTACGTAGAAAAGTCTTTGACTCTCTAGCTTGTATCCTGCCAGTAAGTATTTCCGGTATAACCGGATACATCTAAAGATAGTATAAAATTGTGCCATCGTCAAACGTGCAAAGGGAAGCAAATGTCCTCCTTCCCAATCCCAATGGGAAGTGATCAGTGCCAGGAAAACCCAACTCATTAAGAACTTTTTCTGCTACTTGGCAAAGATGTAAGGCCCATAGGGAAGTAGGATATAGTTTGTGTACGTGCGAAAATCGATTATTCGATAGGGTAGGTGGCCAGTTGGATTTTTTCCCTTCATTCACTACAATACGTACACTAAACATTGAAGGTCAGGGATATGCAGAAAAGTGAACAAGCTACGATCAAGGATGTCGCCAAACAGGCAGGGGTATCCATTGCAACTGTCAGTAGGGTGCTGAACAACCTAGGTGTAGTGAATTCTGCCACTGAAGCAAAAGTGCTATCGGCAGTCAAGGACCTTCAGTATCAGCGAAACGCAGTTGCACGCTCGTTGAAGATGCGCAAGACCAAAAGCATAGGCATCATTGTCCCTGAGATATCCAATACCTTCTTCACAGAGATTGTGGAACAGCTGGAGCGATTGCTCGGCCCCTTGGGCTATGCACTGCTGCTCTGCTCCTCTGAGAACAGTGTGGAGGAGGAGAAGCGCAAGCTCACCTTCCTCCTGGAGCGTAATGTCGATGCCCTGGTTGTGATCCCTGCCAGCAATGTGGGAACGCATTTTACCCTTCCTTCCTTGAAAGCTACCCCTATGGTCATGCTGGACAGGGAAATTGCAGGCCTGGTGTGTGATGTGGTGCTGGTCGACAACAGGAAAGGAGCCTATGACGTGACAAGGGCCCTTATACAAGAAGGGCATACGCGTATAGGATTCCTTGGTGGAGAGCCTACCGTGCACACCTCCGTAGAGAGACTACGTGGATTTTTGGATGCCATGAGGGAGCACAATCTTCCTGTAGAGGAGGAGTATGTCATGCAGGGTGGTATGAACCAGAGATCTGGGTACTCCCTGATGAAACAGGCTCTTGATAAAAAGGATTGTCCAAGCGCATTCTTTGTTGTGAATGACATGGTGCATATTGGCTCGACAAGCTGTCTGGCAGCAGAGGGCAGTGTAGAAGACTGTGCAAGGATGGTCTTCGCCACCTTTGATCATCTGTTCTATGCACCGCTGTTGAAGTTTTGCCATTATGCAGCGGCCCAGCCCATCGATATGATAGGGCAAAGTGTTGCAGAGATACTTATCAGGCGCATGGAGGGCAATATTGACGATTTTCCCACTAAGGTGGTTCTATTGCCAGCTCTTCATGTCATGAAAGAGAACGGTGGCATCGTTTCTGATACCTAAGATTAGAATCAGAAAAGAAGCCACCGCTTCATTTGCTAGCTTTTGTAGCTGACCTATTTTAGCTCTTCGTCAAAACAGACCGCTACCTTTCCCGATGTCCCGCTTGCCATGAGGGAGTATGCCTCGTCAGCCTTCTCCAAGGGGAAGCGGTGGGTGATAAGGTCTTCGGGGTGAATGTTCCATCTGACCAGATGTTCCACCAGATCCTCCATCTTCCAGATGCTGGTTACCCAGCTACCATAGATGGTCTTCTGGTCATGGAGCATATCAGGGCTGGGATTGAAGGTCACGCTTCCTCCCTCACCGACAAAGGCTATCTTTCCCCATTTTCGTGTTGCTCTGACAGCCGTTGCACGACCTGGATTGCTTGCACTGCAGTCAAAGGCACGTTCCACACCATGGCCACCGGTAAGGGCCTTGATCTGCTCGACATTGTTTTCACTGGGAGTGAAGCCATGGTCCAGCAAGCCTAGTTTCTTTGCCAGCTCGATCCTTGCAGGTTCCATCTCTATACCGATGAGCTTGGTTGCTCCCATAGCCTTTGCAAGCATGAGGGCCGCGAGCCCCACAGGACCCAAGCCGACGACCAAGACTGCATCATTTCCGCTGACACCGACCTTCTCGATGGCTTCGTAGACAGTGCCGAAGCCACAGGCAACCTGGGCCCCGTCCGCATAGGACAACTCATCAGGGAGCAGAACCAGATCCTTCTCATCACAAAGGATGTACTCAGCCATCCCACCATCACGCTGCCAGCCATAGGCGGCACGTTTGTCGCTGGTGCAGCTGATCATGAAGCCCTGACGGCACTCATGGCAGACGCCACAGCCACTGATGTGGTAGACGATGACGCGGTCACCCTTCTTGAACCGTTTCAGGCCTTCTCCTTCCTCAACGATCTGGCCGCAGGGCTCATGGCCTGCGATCACATTCTGATACCCTTCAGGTCCCTTCCCAAGATGCTCGCGATAGATCGCCCTGATATCACTGCCGCAAATGGTGGAACATTTGGTCCTGAGCAAAACCTGCCCATAACCGGGCTTGGGTATGTCGAACGTGTCAAATGCGACGGTGCTGTTTCCTGGGAGCTTTGCTCCCAACATTGTTCTCTTCTCCATGGTATCCCTCCTTGAAAGGTTATCTTCTATAACGATCGGGTACACGAATGATCCCGTCTTCATCCCACAGTTCAGTCCAGTCCTTGGCCTCTTCCCAGAGGAACACCTGCCCCTTTATCAGACGGCTGTTACAGTCAGCCTCCTTGAGCATGGCGACTTCCATAAGGGAGAGGGGATCGCTCATGATACTTTCCAGATTGCTTCTGAGGTTTCGCTCTTTGGTCGACTGGGGGATGGGCACGATGCCATTGGCTTGAGCCCACTTGATGCAGATGGAAGCAGGGTGGACCTTGTGAGCCTTGGCTACGGCAAGGACAGAGGGGTGCTCCATATCCACTGCATCGTCCTCTGTGGTATCCCGCTCGGGTCTGTTTGGCGAGCCTAGGGGGGAGAATCCAATGGGGATGATGCCTTCGCTCTTCACATAAGCAACAAGCTCTGGCTGTTGGAAGCAGGGGTGCAGTTCCATCTCATTGGCTATGGGGCGTATACGACAGTCTGCAAGGAGCAACTCTAGCTTTGCCTTGCTCATGTTGCTGGTCCCGATGTGCTTGACCAGGCCTTGGTCAACCAGGTCTTCCATGGCGTGCCACGTCTCCATGAACTCTTCATGGATATACGGCCTTGCATTTGGATTTCTCGTATTTACATCACACTTGGGTGGATGGTAGTTGGGGAAAGGCCAGTGTACCAGATAGAGATCCAGGTAGTCGAGCTGTAGGTCTGCGAGGGTCTGTCGTACCGAGATTCCGACATTTTCCTTGCCGTGCATATCATTCCAGAGCTTGCTGGTGATCCAGAGCTCCTTTCTTGGTATCCCTGAGGCTTTGAGGATCTCCCCGATCTCCTTTTCATTGGCATAGACACGGGCACAGTCAATATTCCTATAGCCTAGCTTGAGGGCCAGCTCCACGGACTTTGCCATATCTTCGTTGCTGACATGGTCACTTCCAAAGGTGCCGACCCCTATGGCAGGCATCTTTGCTCCTGTCTGTTGTACGGTCATGTAGGGTACATTCATAGCATTCTCCTTGTCCCATCCAGTATACCCTGCTCTGTTGGTGCTAACAATGCTTGATATGCGTATAAACTATAGTGTTTTGCGTAGAATGAGCGTATACTCCTTCTATGATTCAGATAGGATTGAAACTCCGTTTCCAGGATGGATACGACATGGCTGTCGCCAACGGGGTGGTTCGCTATGCCAAAAAGAAGAGTGGATGGCAGCTGAGGGGGCAGGGTCCCTGGTTCTTCCCCTTGGACAGCGACTCCCTTTCAAACTGTGATGCCCTCATCGCCCGGATAGAGGATGATGAGCAGGCGCTTGCCTGCTCCGATCTTGGCATCCCTGTTGTCGATATAGCAGGGGCATCTTCGCTTAAGCTCTTCAGTCAGGTGCGCAATGACGATTATGAGACAGGAGTATGCGCTGGTAGATACCTGCATACCCTGGGAAATCGGAACTATGCATGGTGCGGCGTCGACGGTGTGCACTGGGCACGGGAGCGTCTGGTGGGCTATGCCTCTGCGATAGGGAAAAGCTATGAGCAGATAATGCAGTTTTCCCGTCCCCTTCCATGGTGGCGCCAAATATATGATGATTCACCCCAGCTGGAGAGTTGGCTCCTCGCTCTTCCCAAGCCAATTTCCCTCTTCTGTAGCAATGACCTCTCTGCAATGAAGGTGGAGGTTGTCGCCCAGAGGCTTGGTATTCTTATTCCCACTGAGCTCACGGTCCTTGGTGTTGATAATGAGACCTTGCTCTGTGAATTGGCAACCCCCTCGATATCGAGCATCCAGGCCAACTGCGAGATGATAGGGTACCAGGCGGCGGCGATGATAGATTCCTTACTCCAGAGCAAGTCCAATACTGTTCGTATTCAACGAATCGCCTCCGGGTCGGTAACCGAGCGCGAAAGCACTGCCCTCATAACCGAACAGGATCCTATAGTAGCCAAGGCACTGAGGATCATACGGGATGAGGCAAGACGCGGCATCAGTGTCGGTGATGTGGTTGATGGCACAGAAGTCAGTAGGAGAAACTTGGAGATGCGATTCAAAGGTGCAAGAGGAAAGACCCTCTGGGAAGAGATTTGCGACCAGCGTCTGCTTTTGGCAACCCTAGCGTTGCGCCATAGCAGGGCTACCATTGCAGACATTGCAAAGGATTGTGGCTTTGGCTCTGTGCATCGGTTCTATACCCTGTTCAAACGCAAGTATGGGACAACGCCCAATATCTGGCGCAAGCAGAAATCAGAGCAATAGTTCTTGCGCAATTTGATCACCGAATAGAATACACTGACTTCATCAGCCGCTTTGTCTGGCCGACCAGATAGAGCGGCAAGGTGACCAGAGTGTAACGGTACTCGGATTTCGGCAGGGAAGAGATGACTGTCTCCACCACAGGAGTATTCGTTGAGAACCGCAAAGCAATGGAAAGGTGTTTCAATTCCATGAACAGGTGCAAGGATTTCAGAGTTCCTGTTTTTCCTGGTTTCACCTCGACAGGGAGTATTGAATTCTCTTGCTGAATGATATAATCAACCTCAGCGTTGGATTGTTTTTCCTCCCTGCACCAATAGTAGAGCTGTGGATGCATGTAGCCTGGTTGGCTGTAGAGCAGATGTTGTCCGATGAACTGCTCAGCAAGTTTCCCTTGGTTTGAGAAAAAAAGATCCTTGTCTTGGGAAATATCTGCGATCGACAATCCTTGTAGTGTAAGATAGAGTCCGATATCCAGGAGGATCCCTTTGGAGTTTTTCCGGTTTATCTCAGCCTTCAAGGGCAGGTTGTTTGCATTGGAATGATAAGCCCTGTACAAAATTCGGGCTTGGACGAACAAGCTCAGAATTCGATCGGTGACCGAACTTCGCTCTTGAGCAAGTATGTCGACGTATTTGATTTTTTTACCAACAGTAGTTCCCAGTTTGTCAAATACCTCCTGAAGTTTGCTGAGATCAATTCGAGTTTTGTACTTTGCAAAATCATCACGGTAGGTGTTGAGGATGGAATATTTTACTTTGTCAGCTTCGAGCAAAGAATGTGTGTCCCTGTAGACTTTGATTACTTCTGGCATTCCTCCCAGCAGGTGGTAGGTCCGAAGGTGTTCCAGGGCTTTTTCATGGATAGCTTGTGGGATTTTCTCCCCTAATGTATATGCTTGTAGATAGGTAAGCAGTTGATCAGAACCCATTGCCCCAAGGAACTCTTCGAAGGTCATGGGACCCATGAAAAGGTATTCGATTCTTCCAACGGGCATAGGTAGCTCATATTGCTCGAGTGCGAACTCAAGCAAGGACCCTGCAGCAATTACCGCAAGTTGCGGAACTTCTTCGAAAAAGTAACGCAGGGATAGTATTGCCGCAGGATTTGCTTGGATCTCATCAAGGAAAAGTACTGATGTATCCAAGTCTATTCTCACGTTGTACAGGATTTCCAAGGATTGGATGATTTTCTTAGGCTCGTTTGAGGTGAAAAGACTTTTCAAGGTATGGGTCTGTTCGAAGTTGAGCTCGATCAACTGAAGACCGTTCTTTTGGCAAAACATCCGTACCAGTGTTGATTTCCCCACCTGTCTGGCACCACGAATGATCAGCGGCTTGCGATGGGCCCTTGTATGCCATTCTTGGAGATATGTTTCTTCTTTTCTTTTCATGGGTAGAGTATAGCATAGAAAGTGATACATGTAAGGGTAATAAAAACAAGTAATATAATAAAAGTAAGGGTTAAAAAAGCAGGTACGTTGATAAAAGTAAGGGTTGATGCATACCACGCTCATTGTCATAAGACTGACTCTGCAGGTCACGTAAGCTTTCTGCTGAGATATGATCCTAGAACAACAGCTTGTGAGACTCAATGTAGACAGAGTGCGCATCAGGATTGAATTGGGTGCACAAGAAGAACGCCTCCGAATCTTCCCCAACAAGCACTTCTATGCCATGATTGTACCAGAGGAGCTACTATGGAACTCATGCTTGATACTGCGAATCTGCAAGAGATAGAAAGAGGCATCGCCACCTATCCCATAAGCGGAGTGACTACCAACCCCTCCATCATCAAGGAAGAGAGGGCAGAGGACTTCTTCGGCCACATGCGAGCCATACGCACCCTCATCGGGCACGAGAGGAGCCTGCATGTCCAGGTTGTAGCCGAAAGCTGTCCTGCCATTATTGCAGAGGCTGAGAAAATCCTTTCTGTCCTGGGGGAGGAGACCTTCATCAAGATACCGGTTACAGAAGAGGGATTGCAGGCAATTCGCATGCTCTCCTCTCGGGGGGTAAGTGTTACCGCCACTGCAGTCTACACCACCATCCAGGGGATTCTGGCAATGCTCAGTGGGGCTCGCTATATCGCTGTCTACTACAACAGGATGCTGAACATTGATATCGATGCCCCCAAGGTCATCAAGGAACTCAGCGGACTTCTTTGGGCAAATGCAGGATGCTGTCAGGTGCTTGCCGCCAGTTTCAAGAATGTCAGCGAGATAACCACAGCCTATGCCCAGGGGGCAAGCTGTTGCACAGTTGCACCTTCCTTGCTGTCGACAGGGCTGCATATGCCCTCCATCGCAAAGGCAGTGACTGACTTCCATGCAAGCTGGCAGCAGGTCTATGGTGACAAGACCATACTGGATCTCTAGGGATGGATCTGAAACCCTATATCCGCAACACCCTTTCCCTCTCGTTGGATACTGAAGGCTATTATCATCTTGAACGGTTTACCGATAGCCAGCGCAAGAGCATAGGCACCCATGCCCTCTATCGCTCCATGAGCAGGACCTCCAGTGGATGTTCACTTCGGTTCCTTACCAGGGGAAGTTCCTTATCATTCCGATGCAAACGGTTCAACCAGTCCCTGTTGCGAAAAGAAGGGGACCTTGGGCTTGACTTCCCCAAGCTCTATGGAGGGAAGATGGAGATGCGCGACTATTTCGATCTTGTCATCGACTCTGTCCTAGTAGAATCACTTCCCCTTCGCACCGGAGAGATCGTTGCCAGTTGGGAGAATGCAAAAAAAGACCTTGTAGAGGTCGAGCTGTTCTTTCCCCTTACCCATCAGGTGGGGGTCAGGGACTTTGCTTGTGACGAGCCTATAAAGGCTCATCAGAGAGCCCTCTCCTCCCTCTTGGTACTGGGTGACTCAATAGTGCAGGGAGTGGGTTCAGAGAGCCCCTCTGTTGCCTTGACTCCACGTTTGGCTTCCCTGTCAGGTCTGGAGGTCATTAATCAAGGACTAATGGGGTCACTTTTCAATCCTGCAATTGCGCAGGAGTTGCACGCTTCTTTACCTATCTCAAAGGTTATTGTTGGCTATGGGACAAACGACTGGGTGATCAGGGAATCTCTGTCTGAATTGGAAGAGGTTGTGCATGCGTTGCTGGGCAGACTGTTTGAGCTCTATCCGACAACTGAAATTCTCTTACTTTCACCGCTTTGGCGTTCTGATTGGAAAACTGTGAGGGCGATGGGCAGCTTCAAGGAGATGAGTGAGGCAATCAAAAAGGCCTCCAAGGATTTCCCCTTGGTCACCTTTGTCGATTGCCTTTCCTGCATCAATCATACAGAAGAGGTGTTTGCCGATGGTTTTCTCCATCCGAACAAAAAGGGATTCAGCTTGTACGCCCAAGCCCTTGAACCCTACTTGTCGTAGGTCTCTTTCAGGAACCTTATGGCTTTCTCCATTCTTTCCAAGGCAGAAGCTATACTTTCTCGTCTGGTCCCATAGTTGAATCTGACGAAATTCCTATATGCATCCCCTCCAAACCAGGTTCCATCATTGAGGGCTACTTCTGCCCGTAAGCCAAAAAAGCGAGAGAGAAGTCCACCATTGGGGCTTTTCTTCTCATCATATACCTCTGGGAATGCCTGTGCATCCTGTTCTGCCAAAGAGACAATAGCCGAACAGTCAATGAATGCGATGAACGACGCTTCCGGCTTGATGAATGCCAATTCTGGCAGCCTTTCCTTGAAGAAGGCTTCCATGAAGGCGATGTTCGCCTGCAAGTAACCCAAGAGCTCCTTTAGCCAAGGCTCACCCGTCTGGTAGGCCTTTAGGGCAATGGTAGTCGAGAAGAAGGAGTTGCCGTCCAGGAAGAGCTGGCCAAGTCTACGCTTGAAAGCAAGTCTGAGCTTATCTTCACTGAAAATTGAGACTGAGAAATGTTCCCCTGCAATGTTGAAGGTCTTCGAAGGTGCCATGCAGGTAACAGCGGTGCACCCTTCTTCTGTTGCTATGGGTAGCAGAGGTTGATGAGTCTTAAAGCTGAGGTCTGCATGAATCTCGTCGCTGATGATGGTCACTTGGTGTTTCTTTGCGATGATAGAAAGTTTCTTGAGTTCCTCTTCTGAAAAGGTCAGTCCGCTAGGATTGTGGGGCGAGCAGAAGATCAAGAGCTTGGCCTGTTTGCAGAGCTCCCCAAAAGCCTCCCAATCGATGGAGAAATGGTGGCTTATCTCATCATATGCCAAAGGCCATGGGATGAGATTGCGTCCAAGGTTGCGCACTATTCTGACAAAAGGCTGGTAGGCGGGAAAGGGGACAATGACCCCATCTCCTTCCTTGGTAAGCATCTCGGTAAGCAGAGCGATGCTGGTGAGCATCCCCGGACAGATGACCACATCCTTCTCTTTGATCTTCCAATTGTGGCGACTCTCTGCCCATGAGCAGAAAAGCTGTTCCTTGTCCTCTACATAGGGGTAGCCATAGACACCGCTTTGTGCAGTTGCTGCGGTAGTCTCTATCACTTCAGGGGGGGCTAGGAAGTCCATGTCGGCAACCCAGAAAGGTTCAGCTTCCTCGGTTGCAGCAATGCTCCTTATAGCTTTTGGATCCCATTTGACAGAGAGTGTTCCTTTACGATTCACTTCTTGTGAAAAATATTCCTGATCCATTATGTTCGGTACTCCACTGAATAGAGGGCACGCTTGTTTCTATAGCGTCCCTCATGCGCTTTTGTTGTAAGTGTGATGGCATCGACTGGGCAGCGATGGTAGCAACCCAGGCATCCTTCACAGGTGTCCCCAAAGACCGGTTTGCCATCGACCATGGTGATGTTTGCCGAGGGGCACATCCTGTAGCAGATGCCACACGATGTGCAGTCATCTGTTACGGCAAACTTTCGGGCAAACAGCTTACTCTTGCCATGGACGTATCCCATGAGGTAGTTCAGTGCCAAACGGCTGAAAGGCCTCTTACCAGCGAGCCTGATGGTCTCCCCCTGAATGTCCTCTGCTATTTTGCGTATGTGCTCATCGGCCTGAGCATAGAGAATTTTCTCCTTCTCCTCAGTCGGGACAGGCAGCAGTGGCACATATCCGTCGGGCATCACAATGTGGTTGGCATAGCTGTAAACGCATCCAGCTTCACGTAACATGACTTCCATAGCCACCATGCTGTAGGCCTGGAACTTGTAGCGGGTGGTGACCATAAAGAGATACTTGATGGGTGAGAGATCTTGTTTGGAAAAGACCTCCTGGAGAAAATCCTTCATCTGGTTGGGCGGGAAGCCCTTGTAGGTGGGAAAGAGAAATCCAACACGTTCGGTCATCTCTATGGTCTCTCCATCAAATAGGGCGGGTATCATACGCACAGTGCAATCGCCGAGAAGAACGGCGACTGCATTGGCTGCATAGAAACTGTTGCCAGTGCCGGAAAAGCAAAATATCGTTGTTTTCATCAATTTTTCCTAGGTTTAAAGGCCTTGAGAATTGTACAGATTTCAGAGGTATCCTCCTCACTGATGTCCAAGTTGGTTACCAGCCGCACTATCGACCCTTCATTGTTAGCAAGGATACCCACCTCTGCAAGCTGAGCAATGACATCATGGGCATTGAAGTGGGGAACGGTGAAGAATATAACATTGGTCTGGACCCCTTCCATATCGACGTCAGCCCATCCGCTTTCCTCCAATGCTTTGGCGATAGCCTTTGCCCTTCGGTGGTCGTCATTGAGTCGCTTGACATGGTGATCAAGCGCATACAGGCCTGCAGCGGCGAGTATGCCTGTCTGTCTCATTCCTCCTCCGAGGATTTTTCTGACAGTCAGTGCCTTGCTGATAAACTCATCATTTCCGCAGAGCAGGCTTCCTACAGGACATCCGAGACCCTTGGAGAGACAGAAGGTGAGGGTGTCTGCATATTTTGCATAGGTCTTTACAGGGATGCCCATAGCCTGTTGGGCATTGAAGATTCTCGCCCCATCCATATGGACTTTGAGCCCATGGGTGTCTGCAAAGTCCCTGATGCCTTCAAGGTTTTCCAGGGGGTAGCAGTAGCCACCTATGGTATTCTCCACCTCAACGAGGGTGGTGGTTGCCATGTCATAGTCCCCTCCCTTAACTTTTCCCTGCAGATTAGCAGCGGAGAGAATGCCTCGGGGTGCATCGATTGCTATAGGGAGAACTCCTGCAATGGATGCTACTGATCCTATCTCATGATGGAGGATATGGCTGTTCATGGAGGTGAGCACTTCGTTCGACCGTCCTCCATTGAGGTAGAGGGATATGAGGTTGCCCATGGATCCGGAGGATACGAAGAGAGCTTTCTCTTTCCCACTGAGCTGTGCTGCCCGTTCTTCCAGTCTGGTAGTGGTTGGGTCTTCCCGATATACATCATCCCCGACTTCGGCCTGGTACATGGCTTTTCTCATCCCTTCTGTGGGTTTTGTGATGGTATCGCTTCTGAGGTCGTATCGTTTCATTGCTCTATTCTCCTGTTTGGTATCTTGTAAACTATAGCCAAGTTATCCTTTTCAGTCTATAAAAAAGGCCCCCGAGAAAGCTCGGGGACCTACTAAACTGATTAGCTACTCTACTATTTGAGGTAGATATCCTTGGTAGGATGGTAGTCTCTGGTATTGTTGTACCAGCCACCCCACTTGTCGGTGTTCACCATGTTCATGGTGACATAGTAGTACAAGGGCATGATACCCTGATCCTGATTGATCATGATGTCTTCTGCAGTTCTCAGGACGCCCATGCGCTCGGGTCCTGCTTCCATTCTTGCAGATTCGTTGATCAAGAGGTCATAGATCTCATTGGAGTATCTACCACCGTTCATACCACCACCGGTAAGGAACATATCCAGGAATGTGTTGGGGTCAGTGTAGTCGCCTACCCAGCCAGCACGTGCAACAACAAAGTTACCTTGGTTTCTGTTCGACAAGTAGGTCTGCCACTCCTGGTTCTCAAGTGTTACGTTGATACCAAGGTTGTTTCTCCATTCCTGCTGAATGAACTCTGCAATCTGCTTGTGAGCTTCATTGGTGTTGTACAGGATACTGATGGTCGGGAAACCAGCGCCGTTTGGATATCCGGCATCGGAAAGCAACTTCTGAGCTTCAACTATTGCTTCATCCTGATCCTCGAATGGGAAGGGAAGAGCATCATAACCGGCCATTGGAGTTACAATACCCCATGCAGGAATCTGTCCAGCCTTTGTTACGCCTTCAACTAGGGCCGTTCTGTCAATAGCAAGGGCAAGAGCCTTTCTGACCAGTACGTTGTTGATAGGAGCTTTTTCGTTCTGGAACACATAGTAGTATGTGGCAAGCTGTGGTGCTTTCTGGAAATCATTACGCATCTCAGCAGCCTTGAGCTGATCTGGTGGTACGTTGGTTGCCCAGTCAAGTTCACCGTTGAGGTACATGTTGTAGTTGGTTGTATCACTATCGGAAGAGTAGAAGATGACCTTGTCCAAGGCTACATTGTCCTTGTCCCAGTAGGTTTCACTCTTTGTTGCAGTGATGGAGGTCTGTGCAACACGGTCGGTCAGCACGAAAGGTCCGTTACCGACAAAGTTTGCAGGATCGGTCCATGCAGAACCATACTTTTCAATGGCGTGCTTGGGAACGATGGCAAACGAGTAGTGGGTAAGGGCATCAAGTGTGTACGGAAGGGGCCCGATGAGATCCATCTGGAAGGTATGGTCATCAAGGGCACGGATTCCAACAGCTTCAGGACCTGCAGTACCATCGTTGAACTCCTGTGCACCAGCGAGGAACATGCAAGGGAACCATGCATAAGGTCCTGCAGTTGCTGGATCGAGGATTCTCAACCATGAGTAGACAACATCGTCAGCAGTGATGGGAACACCATCGGACCATACAGCGTCCTTGCGGAGCTTGAAGGTATACTGGGTCATGTCATCGCTGATAGTCCAGCTTTCGGCTACGCCAGGAATAGCAAGAGCAGTTTCAGGGTGAATAGCTACCAGACCTTCAAAGATGGTCTCATAGATTCTGTGCTCAGGTACGCCCTGGATGAGTGCTGGATCCAAAGATTCTGGCTCTGCACCGTTAGAGATGCGGAACACAAGTTCGTCTTTGGCAGCTGGTGCAGGCGCGGCAGCAACAGGTGCTGGAGCGGCAGCAGGGGCAGCAGGAGCAGCTGGAGCAGCTGGTTTAGCTGCTGGAGCGGCAGGTTTTGCAGCTGGAGCGGCAGCAGGAGCTGCAGGTGCAGGTGTAGCAGTTGCAGCAGGTGCGGGTGCTTCTTTCTTTCCACAAGAAACGAAAACAGCACTGACAAGTACTACACAAAGCATAATAGCCAGAAATTTCTTCATAGATATATCTCCTTGTAAATTCTAAGCGTTACATTCAACTTAGGATAGTATACATTAAACCACGAATCAAGAAAAAAGGCAAATGCGTTCATCAGGCAAATTACCACTTACAGCCAAAAAGTTGTCTATAAGCAATATTTTCTTTCTTGCTTCTGATGGACTGACCTGTCCGGGGATGACCAGTCCCTCAATTTTAGGTATATTCAAGAGAAATATCGGAGGATTCAGATGGTACGACATGCTACTAGAAAGACCAAGGAAGGAATTTCCTACTCAGTAAGCTTGGGTTTTTCCCTGTCCTGTTGGGCCTTCACCCTTTTTTTGCTTTGGGGCTTGGTTATCAATGTAGGAGACGGAGTCGCCCTTCTCTCAATGTGGCATCTTATCCTGCTTTTTCTGTTCTCCCTGACAGGGGCCCTCTTTCGGGACAGCTGGGCTTTTGATTCAGAGAGGGAAGAAGTACGGTCGTTTTATGGGGTGGGCCCTTTCGGCAAGAGCGAAACTATCCCTTTCAGCGAGATTTCCCATCTCAGTCTGGAACACTTTGTCCGTGGTTCGACCGACAAGGATGCAAAACCGACAAAAAGAAGGTTCAAGGCCATGTTGGTATTCTCCCTTTCTTTGAAGGACGAGAGTTCCCGTGATATAGAGATTATCCCGGAGAGAACCTCCGGTGGCAGGACAGAGTCCTCAGTTCAGGCAATCTCTGCAGTCAGCGGGCTCTCTTTATATGTCGACAGGCCTCGAGACATGGATCTGCATGTTGGGTTGCGGGATCCTGAATAATGAATTTTTAGTACTAAAAGTTTTTGTATGAACCAGATGTAAACAATATACAAGTTGTTTTTATTAAAGGAATAAAACAAGGACACCCTTTGCAGGATGTCCTTGTTTTTGGTAGTATCACTTGTACTGTTACTTCTTACTCTTTGCGGGTTTTGCATCGAGGGAGTGCTTCTCATAATCAGCTTTGGCGTCTGATTCGCTGATCTTGCTGACATCTTCCTTATTATATAGCCAACAAGCAACCTCATGCTTGTCTGTGATGTCGAACATCGGGGGGATGTGGTACTTACACCAGGGCATCTTCTTTGGGCAACGGTCATAGAAGTAACAGCCTATACGCTCAGTATCCGGTGAAGGAACATCACCTGTGAGGATGATCCTCTTCCTTGCACGCTCAATCTTGGGATCAGGGATAGGGGCTGCAGAGAGCAAGGCCACAGTATAGGGGTGCTTGGGGCTGTCATAAAGCTGAGCAGACTCAGACACTTCCACGATCTTTCCCAGATACATGACTGCTATTCTGGTACTGATATGCTGGATGACTGCAAGGTCGTGTGCAATGAAGAGATAGGTAAGGCCAAACTCTTTCTGCAGATCACGTAGCAGGTTCAATATCTGTGCCTGGATCGAGACATCCAGAGCCGATACCGGCTCATCTGCAAGGATAATCTTGGGATTGAGGGCAAGGGCTCGGGCTATGCCGATTCTCTGACGCTGACCACCGCTGAATTCGTGGGGATACCTGTTCTTGAAGGCCTTGTTCAGCCCGACACGCTCCATGAGATCCTCAACCTTGACTTCCATCTCATGGCTAGTCATGGGCTCTGGCAACAGTTTGCGGTTGTTGTAGATGACCATTGGCTCTGCGATGATTGAACGCACTGTCATGCGAGGGTCAAGGGAGGCATACGGATCCTGGAAGATCAGCTGCATGTCCTGGCGGGCATTCAACATCGCTCGGGTATCGGCTTTTACCATATCAATTCCATTGAATATGACACTGCCGCTGGTAGGTTTGTGAAGTTGGGCAATGGAGCGAACGGTCGTGGACTTTCCGCAGCCGGACTCCCCTACGATTCCCAGGGTCTCCCCGGGATATACATCAAATGAAATTCCATCGACAGCGCGGATTGCTCCGACCTGCCTATTGAAAATGTTTCCTGTCTTGATAGGGAAGTGTTGTTTGAGATCCCTCACTTCCAAAAGGGGTTTTTTAGTAGTGGCCATTATGCCTTCTCCTGTTGTGTGGCATCCTGTAATGCCTGTATCTTGGTCTTTTCATCAAGGAAAAGCCAACAAGCTACCTCATGTTGGTTGCCCAAATCCTTCTGGGGGGGATAGGCCTTGGTACAGACTTCCATAGCTTTTTTGCATCTTGGGTGGAAAGGGCAGCAGGGGGGAAGGTCGATGACGTTCGGTGGCTGCCCTTCAATGGAGAACAATCGCTTGTCCTTGTTTGCCGTATCCATTCGGGGAACACTCTTGATGAGTCCTTCAGTATACGGATGGGCAGGTTTTGAGTAGAGGTCATCGGTGAGGGCTGTCTCGACAATACGACCTGCATACATTACGCAGACCTTGTCACACATGCCCGCTACAACTCCCAAATCATGGGTCACCAGGATGACAGCTGTGCCCATTTCGCTGTTGATCTTTGCGATAAGCTCCAGTATCTGGGCCTGGATGGTGACATCCAAGGCTGTAGTGGGCTCGTCTGCAAGCAACACCTGTGCATCACAGGAAAGGGCCTGTCCTATCATGACACGCTGGCGCATACCACCGGAGAACTGGTGGGGGTAGCTGTTGATTCTCTTTTCGGGAGAAGGGATGCCAACCAGCTTGAGCATCTCGATTGAGCGCTCAAGCGCCTCCTTCTTCCCCATTTGGGGGTTATGCAGGCGGATGGTCTCTATCATCTGGGTGGATATCTTCAGGAAGGGGTTGAGACTGGTCATGGGATCCTGGAAGATCATGGATATCTTGTCCCCACGGATATCGCGCATCTCTGATTCGGTTTTCTTGAGGATATCCTCTCCTTCGAATAGGATCTGACCGCCGACAATCCTTCCTGGAGGGGAGGGTATGAGACGCATGATGGAGAGGTTGGTGACGCTCTTGCCGCTTCCAGACTCCCCTACTATTCCCAAGGTCTCGCCTTCGTGGATGGTAAACGATACGCCGTCGACGGCCTTTACGATGCCGGCGTCGGTCTTAAAATATGTTTGCAAGTCCTTAACTTCGAGGACTGCTTTTGCATTAGGTTTCAAACTCATTCTTCGTCCTCCTACAGTTGGTTCTTGCTTTGCGGATCGAAAGCATCTCGTAGCCCGTCACCGAAAAAGTTCATGGCAAAAAGGAATATGGTCATCGCTATGGCAGGGAAAACCAGCTTCCATGGATAGAGGGTCATGCCGTTAACCGCATCCCCTACAAGGGAGCCCCACGAGGCGTATGGTGCCTGGACACCCAGTCCTAGGAAGGAGAGGAAAGACTCTTGCATGATGAAGGCGGGGACTCTCAGTGTCGAGTAGACGATGATGACCGAAAGGGAGTTGGGAACCATATGGCGGAAGACGATCCTCCCCGTCGATGCTCCCATACTCCGTGCAGCCTCTACGAACTCACTATTCTTCAGGCTCATGATCTGACCCCGTACCATTCGTGCGATGGTAAGCCAGCTTACCATCGCAAGGGCGACAAAGAGGTTCATGATATTCCTGCCAAAAATGGCCATGAAGATGATGACCAGCAACATGTAGGGCAAGCCGTACATGATGTCGACCAGGCGCATGAGGAAAAAGTCCACCTTACCGCCAAGATAGCCTGCAAGGGCCCCGACGATAATACCGATGAGCACACTGGTGAGCGTTCCTATCAGACCGATCATGATGGAGACCTGCCCACCATAGATGATGCGGCTCAGCATATCCCTTCCACTGTAGTCAGTGCCTAGGAGGTAGTGCCGGCTGTGTTTCTTCGTTGCCTTGATATCAGCAGAGAGATTGTCGCTGATGGTAACCTTCTTGTCGATTGGGAAGTCTACATTCCCATCCTTGATATCCTGTTTGAGAGTTCTCTCCGAGCTTCTTGTGATGGTAGTCTTGATCTTACCCAGGAGGTTGGTCTTGCCAGTTGAGGCGAGGCCCTTCTCCCCAAGGCCCATCATCTCCATCTCCAAGGAGGATTGGTATTCTTCCTCACTCAGGCCAGGGTTGCTGCCCTTGATGGTATTCATCACCTGGGCACGCATTTCCTGGATGATTTGCGCTTCGATGGTTGGAATAGTCATATTGGTAATGGCTGCATAGACAGGAAGTATCTCTTCATAGGACATCTTTGCCAGATTCTGGGTTTTTCCTGTCTCCGTATCCATCCAGTAAATCTTTTCGACCGTGATGAGGAACTCTGTGTCGATGCTCTTTTGTAGCCGCTCGATAGTGCGGATATCCGCATCACTGAATGTGAAAGTACCAGCCTCTCTCTGCCTTTCTCCTTCTGCATAGCAGAAATCCCAGACCTTGTTGCTTTCGTTGTCAGCTATCCAACTCTTAATCTGTGCAGACTGTTCTTCGGTCACAACAAGGCTTCCACTTCTCCAGGCCTTGAAATAGAGATCCTCAAGTTTGGTCTCCATCATAAGATCCCCTGCGGTCTTGTTCCAAGTTGGCCTCAGATGCTGGTGATCCAGGATAATCTCATCATAATCATAGATGGGCAGGAACATGGCAAAAGCTGCGAGCAGGGAGTATACGATTACAACAATCATCCCCAGTACAGCCATCTTGTTCTTTTTTAGTCGTCTCCAGGCATCCTTGGTAAGGCTGTTGCCAGCAACTACCTGATTGAATTCGTTGAGGGGTGCCTCTTTGGGTTGAATTATCTTTAGCATGAGGTCACTCCTATTTGTAGGTGATTCGGGGGTCAAGCTGTGCGTATACGACATCCACGACAAAGTTCATTATCACAAGGATGAGCGAATATACAATGACAACTCCGACTATCAGTGTGTAGTCCCTGTTAAAGGAACTCTGTACGAAGAACTTCCCCAAGCCTGGGACACGGAAAATCTGTTCGACTACGATAGAGCCGGTGATGATTCCTGCAAAGGCAGGTCCCAGATAGCTGACGATCGGAAGCATGGCGCCTTTCATGGCATGTTTGAAGATGATGGTGGAGTTTTTCATCCCTTTTGCCTTAGCTGTGCGGATGTAGTCACTACGCAGTGTCTCCAGCATGGAAGAACGCGTAAGACGGGCAATATTAGCAAAGTAGGCAAAGGAGAGCGAGACTGCCGGAAGCACGATGGTGAGATAGCCCTCCCCTGTGGTGTACCATCCGCTGGTGGGAAGCCAGTTGAGTTTCATTGCAAATATCAGCTGGAGTACCGGTGCTATGACAAACAACGGAACTGATATTCCTATTACCGCCACCCCCATACTAAGGTAGTCTATCCATGTGTTCTGCTTTACGGCGGCCATGATGCCTGCCGATATGCCAAACAACAAGGCCAGACCCATGGCACAGAGACCGAGGACTATGGATTTAGGCAAGCTGTTGAAAATGTAGTAGTTAACGTCGTAATCCTTATATTTGAAGGATGGACCGAGGTCTCCACGAAGGATATCAAACATGTACCTTCCGTACTGTTGGATAAGGGGTTCATTCATATGGTACTTCGCTTCAATGTTACGCTTGACCACTTCGGGGAGGTTTCGTTCGCTTGCAAACGGCCCTCCTGGGGCAATACGGACAATGAAGAAGCTGAGCGTAATAATGATCAATAGCGTCGGGATTATCCCTAAAAGTCGATTTACGATATATTTAGTCATTCGCTTCCTCTTGTGAGATTGTTTTGCATGGAGAATGGGATTTTGCCATTTGTCATACAGTATTTCTGATACTATACCAAGTTCTTTAATTATGCAAGAATGAGCACGCTTATACAAAATGAGTAAACGAGAGATTACGCTAAAAGATTGCCAAACAAGCAGTTAAAAACAAATAGATGTGTCTTATTTATACAGTATGAGTGAATGTTGTCAATATGCATGAATGGCTCTTGAAGTGTATTATTACCTGTCCAATCTATGGTATTGTACAGATCAGGCTATATGCCGCAGGAGAAAGACCCAATGAAAAAACTATATCTGGAGAACCTTGGCTGTTCGAAGAATCAGGTTGATGCTGAGACCATGCTGAAAATTCTTGCAGAAGACAATTATATGCGAACTGATGACCCCACAGCGGCTGATATCATGCTGGTAAATACTTGTGGATTCATAGAAAGCGCACGCGAGCAGTCCGTCGAATCCTTCTTTTCGCTTCATCAGACCAATCCCGAGGCAAAGATACTGTTCACTGGCTGCATGGCCGAACGGTATGCAGATGAGCTCTCTGAAGAGCTTGCCGAGGCCTCGGCGATCTTTGGCAATCGTGACCTTTCAAAAATCAGTGAGGTTGTCCGGCGGGTGGAAAAAGGTGAGCGAGTGGTGGAGACGTATGCCTATCCGCCTGTAAAGGAAGAGGTCTACGAACGTAATGAACTGCTGAACTTCCCCGGAAGCGCCTATCTGAAAATAAGCGAAGGGTGCAACCACCGCTGCGCCTACTGTGCCATCCCCCTTATCAGAGGCAACTTGCGTTCCCGTCCTATGCCTATGATCCTCAAGGATGCCCAGCATCTCATAGGTGAGGGGATCAGGGAACTGAACCTTATAGCCCAGGATCTTGCCGCTTACGGGACAGACACCGGGGACGGCTCAAGCAGGTTTATGGATCTGCTCGCCAGTCTTGTTGCCCTGGAAGGGGATTTCCGCCTGCGTCTGCTCTATATCCATCCTGATGCATTCCCTGCAGAGTTGCCTCAGTTTATCGTAGACAACCCAAAGGTACTTCCCTATTTTGACATCCCTTTCCAGCATGCCGCAACTCCGATACTGAGGAGTATGGGTAGGACAGGGACAAAGGAGAGCTACCTCTCCCTGATCGAGTCCATTCGCGCGACTGTTCCGGGTGCTGTAGTGCGTTCAACCATCCTGCTCGGCTATCCTGGTGAGGATGAGGTCGCCTTTGCAGAGTTGCTTGATTTTATGCAAAAAGCTCAGCTCGATTGGATGGGTTCCTTCCTCTATAGTAGGGAAGAGGGAACGAAGGCCTATGACCTGAGAGGGCAGAAAGAGCATACGAAGGCGCATAAGGCGGCTGCTGTCTTTCAGAAGAAACTTGAGAAGCTGCAGAGTGGCATCACAGAAGCCCGTTTACAGCAGTTTGTGGGTAAGGAGTTTGATGTCCTGATTGAAGAGAAGATAGAGCAGGAGGATCTGGCAATAGGAAGAATCTATTCCCAGGCCCCTGAAGTCGATGGTCTTACGGTAGTCATGGGGCAAGATCTTGTCCCAGGTACTGTAGTGAAATGTGGAATCAGGGCGGTGAAGGGCATTGACCTTGAAGCTGTCGTAATGGAGCGCTCAGATGGCTGATATTGATACCTTACTCTCCCAGTTGAATGAAGACCAGATGGAGGCCGTACTGGAAAACAGTGCCCCTCTTCTTGTACTTGCCGGTGCAGGCTCAGGCAAGACCCGGGTCATCACTACCAAGATCGCCTACTGCATTGAAAAGCTGGGTATCCCGGCCTATAAGATTCTTGCAGTCACCTTTACCAACAGGGCGGCGATGGAGATGCGCCAGAGGGTGACCGAGATGCTTGATGACGAGCAGGCCTCGAAGGACGTCACCATCCGTACCTTTCACTCCTTCGGGGCATGGTTTCTGAGAAGGTTCGGATCTGAGATAGGGCTGGCTTCCAATTTCACCATCTACGACGATGATGATTCGCTCTCCTTGCTCTCCTCCTGCTATCCAAATTTCAAGAAACGTGAGCTCGATCCTGTGATGCGCAAGATATCCTATGCCAAGGATCGTGGCCTCACCTGGAAGGATAATCTCTCCTCCCTCAAAGGTGATTCCACCTTCCCCCGTATGTTTGAGGCATACGAGGACAAGATGCGAAGGGTAGGGAACGTGGACTTTGCAGACCTTATCGGGCGAAGCATTGAATTGCTCGATGCAAGTGCTGAAACCCAAAGATGGATACACAATCGGTTCTGCGTCATCCTGGTCGATGAGTACCAGGACTCCAACATTGCGCAGTTTGAACTGCTCAAGCGGTTGGTCGGGCCCTCCTGCTTTATCTGTGTCGTCGGTGATGACGACCAGAGCATCTACCGTTTCCGTGGGGCGGAGGTGAAGAACATCCTCTCCTTTCCTGAAATATTCCCGGGTTCGAAGACAGTCAAGCTCGAACAGAACTACCGCTCTACCCAGAGTATCCTTGACATAGCGAATACGGTGATCAAAAACAACAAGGGTCGTCATGACAAGAAGCTGTGGACCGCCAATACCAAGGGGGCAAAGCCCAACCTTATGTATGTGCAGGACGAGCTTGATGAGGCCCAGCGTGTAGGTCGGATCCTCCAACAGGATAAAAATTATGATGGAAGTGCAGTTCTGTACAGGACAAATGCCCAGTCAGTGGCATTTGAGACGACTTTCAAGCGGTTGCGCATACCATATAAGGTAGTGGGAGCGTTGCAGTTCTATGACCGTGAGGAAGTGAAGGATGCCTTGGCCCTGCTGTTCCTTCTGACCAACAGCAAGGACGAGGTGAACTTCAAGCGCATGATCAACAAGCCTACACGGGGCATAGGGGCCAGCAGCCTTGAGACCATCCTTTCCTACTCCTCCCAAGCTGATGGGGATGTCTTGCGTATGCTGGAATTGGCTATACGCTCAGGAGCCCTGTCCAACAAGGCAAAAAGCGGTGCCACCGCTTTTCTGGAACTCTACAAACATGCGAATCGCATGATGGACAGCGAAGAGCTGGTCGACTGTGTCAACTTCATGATCAGGGAGTCCGGCTTGTTTGAGCTCTACCAGAAAATAGACAACCAGAACAGCACCGGCAAAGTCGATAACCTGGAGGCTCTGGTCAACGCCCTTGCTTCCTACGACTCCTCCCGTGATGGCTTGCTGCTCTTCCTTGAACAGCTCTGCCTCGATCCCACCACCTTGGGAAGGGAAGACCCCCGGGACAAGAAGGGTGTGACCCTCATTACCATGCATAACACCAAGGGTCTTGAGTTTGACCGGGTGTTTGTAGCAGGGCTGGAGGAGGAACTCTTCCCCGGCCGTGCCAGTGAAAGTGACGACGACGTTGAGGAAGAGCGTAGGATTTTCTACGTTGCGGTGACTCGTGCACGCAAGCAACTCTACCTTATGTGTGCAAAGGCCAGGAAGATCTGGGGAAAGACCAGTTATCAGAGCCCCAGTCGGTTTATCGATGAGATTCCCACCCATCAGGTGGCTGTGGACGGAATCCGTCCCGGTACCCTGGATGCCCTTACCGAGGGAGGCCCCTATCGTGGTCTTGGCAGTCTTGGCGAGAAACGGGCCAGATCTCAAGGAGGCTCTGCAAGCATGGACAGCACAGGATGGGGTAGCTCAGGCGGTGCCCTTATCCAAAAGGGATTCGGCTCCAATGCAAAGACCTTTACAATGGAGGAGCGCCAT
This sequence comes from Sphaerochaeta sp., assembly GCA_048264225.1. Taxonomy (GTDB): domain Bacteria; phylum Spirochaetota; class Spirochaetia; order Sphaerochaetales; family Sphaerochaetaceae; genus Sphaerochaeta. The sequence continues at coordinate 44,199 of JBLXDK010000013.1, read as the reverse complement.
AAGGAAGAGGAAGGGGTAAGTCTGTTTCCTCTTGGGCAGAAGGTCTATAGCGACAAGTATGGTGAAGGGGAAGTGGTAAACCTGAAAAAAAGTGGTGACCGCGAAGTCATTGATGTGAATTTTATTGGGGGAAGCAAGGCTACTTTCATCAGTAAATTTGCCCAACTTGAGAAAATAGGGGGTAATTGATATGCTCTCCCCTGTGAAAGATACTAGACATGTTGGGGCAGAACACTATACAATGCCTATCGTTGTCCGTGCACGGTCATTCTATTTGTATGACCGCTATGGGCTTCGATATGTTGATTTTTTCCAAAACCATGGCAGAGCCATCCTAGGTCATCGACCCGAACTCATGCAGCGTTCCTTAAAAAACACTGCGAATCGGGGCTTGGTCAGCGAATACCCTTCGGTATTTGCAGGAAGGCTCGAAAAGCTACTGGCTAGACTGTTTCCAGACTATGCGGATTTTCGGCTGTATGCCGATAGCCAAGTAGTCCGACAGGTGGCTATGGAGGTTTCGTCTGATAGTATCTACGATCCTGCATGTTCGCCTCCGACAGATCGTCATCCAGTCTCCTTTTGGCGTCCGTACCTAGAGGTCGGCGGAGCAGATTCCGAATTGCTCCTCCCTATCCTACCTTTCCCAGGGAGTTTCATACCTCAGGTCGTATGCATCAAGGAACAAGCACTGGCAGATGAGATGCCGCCTTCAGACTCTGTTTCACCGCTGCTCCTTGATTTGCTCATCAAGACTGTAGCGCTTCTGATACGGAGCCTTGAGTCGGAAGAAGCAGTAGCCAAGCGCAAAAGCAATCCTCTTGCTGGGTTGTTTGAGACGCGAGGTCCGTACGGAATTACGCACCTCTCTTCTTCGCGCTACAGGGAGTTCGCCTGCGAGGCATTGCGTCTCAAGGTGGTTCTTCCTCCTTCAGCGGATATACCGCTTATCACCCCCGGAGAGTACTCCAAGGGCGATATTGCCTTATTCCTGGAGATGGTAAAGCAGTATGCACCATAATGGGTAGACAGATGGCGGTATGGCGTTTTCCATCGGCTGCTGGTCGGGCGTTGCTTGACAGGAGTCCTTGGGTATGGAAGTATGCCTTTTGCTGACCATGAACCAAAACACTACAGCAAAGCAAGAGCTTTGCAGAACAGGATGAATAGATGAAAACTATTTTTGTAAAACCGCTGACAGTTCAGAAGAAATGGTATCTGATAGATGCGGAGGGAAAGGAACTCGGCCGAGTAGCTGTTGCCGCAGCACGTATCCTCCGTGGGAAGAACAAGCCCGAATATGTACCTCACCAGGACATGGGTGATTTCGTGATCATCATCAATGCTGAGAAAGCAGCCCTTACCGGTAACAAGTATGAAGACAAGATGTACTATCATCACAGTGGTTATCCCGGTGGTCTTCGTGCAACCAACTATGCTGATATGATCAAGCGCAAGCCTGAGTTCCCCATGGAACATGCAGTCAAGGGAATGCTCCCTCGCGGACCTCTCGGTCGCAAGTTGTTCACTCACATGAAAGTGTATGCTGGTGCAAAACACCCGCAGGAAGCTCAACAGCCCATAACGGTTGAAATCTAAGGTAGGAACGAAATATGGCAAAGAAAGAAGTTAAGAAAGTTGTAGATCTTGGTCATGGTGTAGGCCGTCGTAAGACAGCTATCGCCCGTGTCTATCTCCGTGAAGGCGAGGGCAAGATTATTGTTAATGGAAGGGACGTGGATGCATACTTCGGTAGCCCAATGCTGACCTTCATCGTCAAGCAGCCTCTTCAGGTTACCGATACTGCCACTAAGTTCGACATTCTTGTCAACGTAGTCGGTGGCGGTCCTTCAGGTCAGGCAGGTGCTATCCGCCATGGTATTTCCAGATCTCTGGTTGCCTGTGACGAAGCCTATCGTCCTGTGTTGCACTCCAATGGATTCATGACTCGTGACTCCCGCATGGTTGAACGTAAGAAATACGGACAGCCCGGTGCAAGAGCCAAGTTCCAGTTCTCCAAGCGCTAGACTGTGCTTGCAACGATCGAGCGGAAAGCCTCCGGAGAGGGATATTATATCCTTCAAGAGGGGCTTTCCCCTTTTTTTATCTCAGAGAGGGTCTTTCTCTCTAAAAGCCTCCCTCTACACGAACCAATCGATGAAGAGGTAATAAGCTCACTAAAAGATGAGCAACTTCTGTTTGACTGCCGCGAACAGGCCCTTGCGTATCTTGCCAGGCGGGAACACACCGCCCTTGAACTGAAGCAGAAACTGCTCAAGAAGAGCTTTAGCCAAACAAACATACAGACAACCCTGGAAACCCTCATCGAGCAGAACCTCCTCAGCGAGTATCGTTTTGCCCAGTCCTATATCCTCAGCAGACAGAGAAAAAATCCCGAAGGCAGATCACGCCTCAGACAGAGGTTGTTGGCAAAGGGTGTTAACCGAGAGGATGCAGAGCGTGCCCTTGATGAGGCCTTTACTGAAGAGTTGCTCGTTGAAGCAGTATCCAAGGCGTATGAGGTGGCTCTTCGCAAGTATGAGCCGGAACTTGCCAGGCAGAATCTTCTCAGCCGTGGTTTCTCCCAATCTGACCTACGCTTTGCCTTTGAGCGGATGGAAGACTAGGAAGAAGAAAGCGAAACAACAAAATGACAGAGAGATAGGATTCATTGCTCTTCTTGAGCAAACATACATTCCCTTATACACTTGCACTACGGAAAATGGAGAAAGGCATATGAAACAGACCAGAAAGCTAGGAAGGCTTCTTATCCTGCTAAGTTTGCTATGGATAGTATCGTCGCCTCTTTTTGCAGAGAATAGCTTCGATGAACAGTTCATATTCCCCTACAATGAAACCCTCTCCCTCGTCAGTGACATCACCTCAGCCTTGACCATGCTCGCACCGGGTGCCTTCCTGTTTGTTGCCCCGTCTTCCGACTGGGTGGGCCTTGGCCTTACCTATGCGCCTACAGTAATCGCATCCTATGCAGTTAGGACAGTCCTGAAAAACACCATCTCACGAGAAAGGCCATATATGCTTGCCGGCAATACTGATCCATATCCTTCAGACACTTCTGAAAAGAATCAGTCGTTCCCTTCAGGGCATACCCTGATGGCATTCAGCTCAGCAGCCTTTACCCAGACAGTATTTTCCCTCAAGTATCCCGATGCCCCCTACAAGACAGCAGTAACCGCAACAACTTGGGCACTTGCTGCAACTACAGCTATCCTGCGCGTTGCAAGTGGCAACCACTTTGTCACTGATGTGCTAGGGGGTGCTGCGATAGGCAGCGCCCTGGGCTTTGCCGGCCCGTACCTGTCCCATCTTATGTTCAAGGACAAGGAGGGCTCCCCGACTCTTTTGATTGGGCCGAGTGTGGGGATGCAGGTAAGTTTGTAGCAAGAGAGGGACCGCTTGCTTTACAGTCTGCATGTACGAACTTACGTGAGAGTCAATTGCTAGTGCTTAATTCTCCTGTCATGAATTGCCAAGTAACAAGACCCGTATACATTCATTTTTTTCTCGAAGAGAAGATATAAACACCCATCTTTGGGAGTGCATATCCTATAGGATAGCCGTTTGAGTATACCCTCTGCTCTCATGTCAATGGAGAATAAGATTTCTAGGCTCATAGGAAAGGATCTGTCGGTTTCACGTAAAAATATTCATTAATGTCCATTTTTAAGATATAATTGATACTTTTGTCTTGTTTTATCTGTTATAGCTATACTGTATCTACAAAACAAAAAAAAGGACTGCCACCCAGTCTGAAATCTTTAGATTAGGTGACAGCCTCTTTTGCAGTGAATGATCACTTGTTCTTCTTTTATCTATCTTGCTTATAGTTTTAGGATAGAAATCTTACATGAGGCCTTGCTATATCCCATTACATTCTTTATATATGTATTTTCACACTATTACTGAATAGTGTGAAAATACATTGTATTATCCTGCTAATGAGATATACTATTTCTGAGAAGGTAAGGCGATGTCCATTGAGAAGGAACTACAAACATATAAGGAACAGACAGTGATTTCTAGGGAATCTCTGGTTGAGTTGATCAAAAAGGATAAACCTGATTATAAGGACTCATCGATACGGTGGGCATTGTATAGGTTGGTTCATGATGGAGTGATTACAAAGATTGATTCAGAGTTCTTCAGAATTGGCAGGTTTAAGCCTTACACACCTACACCAGGAAGCAAAACCAAAAAACAAGTAATTGCTATTCTTACCAACAAGTTTCCTGCGATCAAGGCCGTTGTTTTCGAGTCAACTATTCTCAATGAATGGGTGAATCATCTGATCTCTCGGAATATACTGTTTGTTGAGGTTGAAAAAGACTACATGCGTAATGTATTCATCGCACTGCAAGAGAATATACAAACTACAATTCTTCTGAAACCAAACTTAGATGATTACTATTTGTACGCTTCTGATGCAACCATCATAGTTTCTAACCTTATAACACAAGCACCGATGCGTAAGGATTCGTATGATATTCGTATCGAGAAGCTCCTTGTAGACATATTTGCAAATGAGCTGCTCAAAGAGTTTATCGACGATGTTGATATCGAAGCTTTGTTGGATGATGTATTCTCTTCGTATGTTGTAAATAGTAAAACGGTTTTTGCATACGCCAAAAGAAGAAAGATGGAAAATGAAATGCGGGTAGTGTTGCAGAAATTTATACTAGAATAGGATGTTTGATGATAAACAAAAAATCTTATGATAAAGGGCATATTGACAGTTTAAAAACAAAGCATCCTACATTAGATCCATCTCTAATAGAAAGATGTATTTTTGCATTAGGTTTACTTGAAGCTCTTGTTACTGTTGGTTTGCCTTTTGTATTTAAAGGTGGAACGGCGTTGATGTTGTTGCTACGAAATTCCTATCGGTTATCAACAGATATCGATATCGTCGTGGTACCTGAAATATCCTCAATTCAATACTATCTCGATAAGGCCGCTCAGATATTTCCTTTCATTAGAATGGAAAAGCACAGTAGAAAAGGTAAAAATGGAATTAAAAAGGAACACTATAAATTTTTTTATCGATCTCCATATAATGAAAAAGAAATCCCTATCCTGTTAGATGTTCTGTATGAAAAACATGGGTATGCAAAAGTTGTAGGGCGAGAAATAAAGAATGGGTTTATATTGACTGATCAGGAACCTACTATTGTTCAAATTCCAACAATTGAGTCTATATTAGGAGATAAACTGACCGCCTTCGCTCCTCATACAACAGGAATTGAGTTCGAATCTATCAATAGTCAGGGTCTGAGAGAGGAAAGGACTCTGGTAGTTATAAAGCAATTTATTGACGTTTCAAAACTCATTGAAGAAGCGACTGAATTTTCTGATATCCTCAAATCATATGACAGTATTGTTCAAAAAGAGATTGCATATAGAGGCCTTGGTATTACTAGGAATGATGTGTTATTGGATTCTTTTAACATGGCTCTTGCTATTGTAACAAAGGGGGAGATTTTCTCGAATGAATACAAGTATCTATTGAAAGGTATACGAAAAATCCAAAACCATATCTTTGGCATTCGATTAAATGGTGAAACAGCTTACACATATGCAGCCTCAGTCATGTTGTTAGCAGCCAAACTTTTAACAAATTCTGCATCAATTGAAATCACCCTTCAAGAATATATTAGTGATGAAAAGTATAAACCGATAAATAAACTAAAAAAACTTGATCCCTATACATTCAATACCGTAGCTATTGCTTTGCAAATGATTCAAACACTATGAAGAATTTCCTCAATCAAACACCTTGGCTATTGCAATCCTTGTAGAAATTCTTTGCGGTTTAGACCAATATAAGAGGCTGTCACCCCAGTATGAAATCTTCAGATTAGGTGACAGCCTCTTTTGCAGTGAATGATCACTTGTTCTTCTTTCGTCTATCGTGCTTATAGTTTTAGGATAGATTGTTGATTTTGTCAGACGTTACCACTTACTTGCTCTTGATATGGGTCAAAAACTCATCAAAGGCATTCTCCTGCTCCTGTGGCTCATAATCAACCAGAGGATAGTTCTCCATGACATAGTCTATATCCTTGTCACCACGTCCTGAGAGATTAACCAGAATCTTTCTATCCTTGGGCATGGTCTGGGCCAGCTTGATAGCATAGGCAACAGCATGGGAGGACTCAAGGGCTGGGATGATACCTTCCATCCGGCTCAAGCCGTAGAAGGCTTCCACGGCTTCGCGGTCAGTCGCGCTTTGGTAATTCACCCGTCCGATAGTCTTGAGGTAACTGTGCTGGGGCCCTACTCCTGGGTAGTCCAGGCCACTGGCGATGGAGTAGACAGGAAGGGCTTCTCCACTATCGTCCTGCAGGAGATAACTCTTGAATCCATGGAGGATTCCTACCTTGCCAAGGGTGAGGGTGGCTGCATTGTCTGGAGTATCCAGACCCTTTCCCGCGGGTTCAACCCCGTAAAGGTCAACGTCCTTGTCAAAGAGGAAGGCACTGAAGATGCCCATGGCATTCGAGCCGCCGCCAACACAGGCTATTATGGCATCAGGGAGGTTGCCCGTCATGTCCTTGAACTGTTTCTTCGCCTCCACACCAACGATGGACTGGAAGTCACGAACCATCATGGGGAAGGGATGTGGCCCTACAACCGAACCGATGCAGTATATCTGGTCGATGGGATCTTCCAGGTATGCCTCAAAGGCTGCATCGACAGCATCCTTGAGTGTCTTGGTACCTCGGGTCACTTCCACGACCTTTGCTCCCAGGACTTTCATCCTGCTTACGTTAGGAGCCTCTTTCTTGATATCGACTGCTCCCATATATATATCGCACTCAAGGCCAAGAAGGGCTGCAGCAGTTGCAAGGGCTACTCCATGTTGGCCAGCCCCTGTCTCTGCAATGACTTTTTTCTTGCCCATCTTCTTGGCAAGGAGCACTTCTCCTATGCAGTGGTTGATCTTATGTGCTCCGGTATGGTTCAAGTCCTCTCTCTTCAGGTATATCTGGGCTCCGCCAACACTTTCTGAGAGACGTTTTGCATAATAGACAGGGGAAGGGCGCCCGACATAATGGATCTGCAGGTCGCTGAGCTCCTCGAGGAATGCAGGGTCGGTTACAATCTCCTCATACGCCTTGGTGACGTCACGCATCACTTGTTCCAGCTGGGGGGGGATGTATGCTCCTCCAAACTCTCCGAAGTTTCCATCCTTGTCAGGAAGATTTGTAGTGTTGATCTCTTTGGTTATGGCGTTTTGCATTGGGTGCTCCTTATGGTGTGTTATGTTACTGTGGATAGAAACATATTGTCAATAAGGTTTGGCTATTTTTTTAAAAATGTTTCTCTTTATAGTATTATATTTTCTATAGCTAGTTTCTATGATTTGTATAGTTTTATATTGTATAACTATATATAAAACTAGAGCCTGCATCGTACAATGCAGGCTCTTTGGGTACTGAATTTTATAAGGGGTTTAGAGGCCGAGGGCACTCTTCAAGGCGTTTACATCGCGAACGCCTACAGCCTTGTCTGTAACCTTTCCGTCCTTGTAGAACAAGAGGGTAGGGATGGACTGTACGCCAAAGGTAGCGGCGAGCTGGCCTTCCTCATCAACATTGACCTTACAGATCTTTGCCTGGTCCTCGGTGATTTCCTTAGCCAGATTTTCGAGGATGGTTCCCTGCATCTTACAAGGGCCACACCATGCTGCCCAGAAATCTACTACTACAGGAACAGAGCTTTTCAATACTTCAGCTTCATATGTCTTCTGTGTTACGTGTTTGATCATTTTCATCTCCTATACTATATACTATACAAATAATATTTCTAATCGTATAGGTAAAGTAATACTTTTATTTGATAATGGCAACTACTTGTAAGGAAAATCCATGTACCCACTAGTAGATCTCCATTGTGACACACTCTACGCCTTGAAGAAAGACCCCTCTGCTGGAACCCTTCTTTCCAACACCCTGCATGTCGATATCGAAAGGATGGAGAAGGGGGGATCCATCACTTCATGCTTCGCCCTATTTGTCGACAGTGATGAGTCTCCGTCACCATGGAAGGCTGCCTGTGCTCTGCATGACCTCTATCTTGTTTCGTTGGAGATGTATGGAGACAGGATACGACAGGTTTGTACATCCGATGAAGTGATGAACAGCACTACCCCTACTGCAATGCTCACCTGCGAAGAAGGCCAGATCATAGAAGGTGATATGCATCGACTGAGTGTATTGAGAAGCTGGGGAGTGAGGATGGCTTCTCTTTGTTGGAACCATGAGAATGACCTTGGCTATCCCCATACCATGCAAGGTAAACCCCTCAAGGCTCTGGGTGTCGAGGCAGTATCGGAGATGGAGAGGCTGGGAATCGTTGTCGATGTCTCCCATCTCAATGATGCTGGGTTTTTCTCAGTATGCGAGCATGCCAAGAAACCCTTTGTAGCCTCACACTCCAACAGTCGAGCATGCACACCTGTTTCCAGGAATCTCAGTGACCAGATGCTTCGTGCCCTGGGCAATGCAGGGGGGGTTGCGGGCCTCAACTTTTACCCACCGTTTCTCTCAGCAGAGAGTACGGAAAATCATATCTCCGATATGGTCCGTCATGCAAAGCATATGCGTAATAAGGGTGGAAGAGAGATTTTGGCTATCGGAACTGATTTTGATGGTATTGAGGGTAAGCTTGCAATAGAGGATATTGCAGGGATGGAACAACTTTGGGATGCTCTTTGTAAAGCAGGCTTCACCGATAGCGAGCTGGAAGGCATGTGGCAAAAGAACGCCTTGAGGGTGTTCAGCGCATAGAGCGCAGCAGGGCCTTGTCGTCGTCGCTTACCCGAAAGGACTCGATGCACTTCTGTATCGCCTTCTTTCGTACCACTTCATTGAGCACACCCTTTTCCAGGTAAGGAATGGTCAGGTCTCTCTGTTTTGCTGCTGCTGTGGCAAAGGTCCATGCTAGGCCCATGTTCACATAGTAGTGATCACTGTGTACCGCCTGAAGGAGCTTGAGCACCTCATGGGCGTACTCATCATTTAGGTAGTAGTTCATCATGGTGATGGTTGCAAAGCGAATGTCCCAGGGATTGGGGGATTCGAGATAGCCTTTAATGAAAGGCCAGTACTCTATTTGGTTTTTTTTGGGGGCGGTGAAGACAGAACAGAGACAGTCATTGCTTGCCCAGCTGTCATTGTAGTCCAACAACTTGTCTAGATACATAATGTTGGTTGTGATGTCGAGCTTCAAGAGGCCAAGCACCTTATAGGCAAGGATGACCTCTTCATACCAGACAGTAGGGTAGAGAAGAAAATCATCAAGAAATGAGCTATTCTCTGTTTTTGCAAGTTCTTTTGAAACTTTTGTCAGATTAGGCATCCTGATGCCAAGGATCGGCCTTGGGGATGCCTTGAGCTTTTCTGAGAACTTGGCATAGGAAGGATCGATCAGGTGATTGATCCTTCCTAAGAGAATTTCTTGCCTCACAGGCCCATGCGTTTGATAAAACGCATCAGATTGTCGACAGTCCTCTCCATATCCTGGTGTGCACGTGTTTTGGCAATCTTGAAGTCAACGGCAAGGCGATTGATGGAGAAGATGCCACTGACACCTTCTTCATAGGCACCTTCTACATCATCGGAGATGTCACCGACCACTGCCACTGTCGGGACATTGGCCTTCTTGGCCCTTCTGGCAACACCGATTACCACCTTGCCCCTGAGGGACTGGCTGTCGATCTTACCTTCACCTGTAAGCACCAGGTCAGCTTTTTTGAGCAACTGGTCAAAGTTTACGGTATCGAGCACAGTCTCGATGCCCATCTGCAGTGTGGAGCCGAAGAAGGCCGCCATACCGCCACCCATGCCCCCAGCGGCACCGGATCCAGGGATAGCCTGTACATCAAGCTTGCAATCTTTGTTGATGACCTTTGCCAGGCTTTCCAAGTTTGCATTGAGGACTTTGACCATCTCAGGGTCAGCACCCTTTTGCGGCCCAAAGATATGGGCAGCGCCCTTGGGCCCGTAGAAGGGATTGTCGATGTCACACATGGTGGTGATGGAGACACCTTCCAGTGCCTTGTTGAGGCCTGAGCAGTCGATAGAGGCGACTCTGTTGAGAGTTCCGCCGGTAGGGATGAAAGCATTGCCCAGTTCGTCCTTGAACAGGACTCCACAGGCGGCGGCTGCCCCGCAACCGCCGTCGTTGGTCGCACTCCCTCCCAATCCCACGATGATTTCCTTGCATCCGCTCTCGGCAGCTGCCAGGATGAGCTCGCCAACCCCAAAAGTTGTCGTTTTGTCTGGAAAAAGATCCTCACCGACAAGAGGAAGGCCTGCACAGGCGGCCATCTCGATGATGGCTGTACTGCCTTTGACCACGCCATAGAACCCTTCCATGGGTTTGCCGAAAGGCCCCTGCACTGTCAAGAATCGCTTATCCCCTCCAAGGGCTTGTAAGAATGCGTCAACACTTCCTTCTCCCCCATCGGCAACGGGAATCTGCTTTACCTGGGCATCGGGATAGTGAGCCCTGATGGCTCTGTCCATGATGGCACAGATCTCTTCGGAACTCATGGTTCCTTTGAATGAATCGGGGATCAAGAGGATGTTTTTCACTGTAGGGCTCCTATACATACTAGCAGCTTCCCCTGTCGGGGTAGCTGCTATGGTGCTGATTGAGGCTAGTGCCTCCGCGTTTTGTTCTATCTTACAATAAAAACAGGGAGATAATCCAGATGAAAATCATAGATGCAAGTCCCATGAGCAAGGTAACCATGGTTTGTGTCTTGTAGCCATCTTCAGGCTTCATCTCTCCAAAGTTTGTCACAACCCAGAAATAGGAGTCATTTGCATGGGAGACTGTCATCGCACCGGCTCCTATGGCCATGACAGTCAGTACTGCCGCGATCGGGGAGGTAAGGCCGAGGCCTGTCATCATGGAACCACTGTCAACAAAGCTTCCCATGATACCTGCTGTAGTTGTGATGGCAACCGTGGAGGAGCCTTGGGCAGACTTTAGGATGGCAGAGATGATGAAGGGGAAGAAGATGCCGACCATACTCAAGGCAGCGGCATTCTCCTTCATATACCCTACAAAGCCTGCACTGCTGATGACTTTGCCAAGTACGCCACCGGCTGCCGTGATGAAGAGGATCGGGCCCACGATCTTGAGCGTATCGGTGGTCATGGCGTTGAACGAACGCATCTTGCCACTCTGGCCCAGCAGAATGATACCGAATACAAGGCCGACGGTCAGGGCTATGATGGGACTACCGACGAACTTGCTGAAGGTTGCCACGTTGCCCCTCCAACCCATTGCGCTGGCAAGCGATCCCAGTGCCATGCAGAGGATCGGGATAAGGATTGGTGCTACGGCCATAAAGCCATTGGGGAGTTTTCCAAATCCCTTGAGCAACTCATCATAATCCTGGCCAGACAGATCCGCATTTTCCTCGTCAGCACTTCTGACCCTCCTGCCGATGAAGTTGGCATAGAAGTAGGCAATGAGCAGGGATGGAATTGATACAACAGCTCCCATTACAATGACCATGAATAGGTTGTCCCCGATGCCTAGGGTCCCTGCAGCTGCTATCGGCCCTGGTGTGGGAGGGATAAATACGTGGGAGGTGTACAGTCCTGCTGAAAGTGCGACTGTCATGGCGACTGAGGAGAACTGGGTCTTCTTGCGCAAGGCTTTTCTGATGGGATCAAGGATGACAAACCCGCTGTCACAGAAAACGGGGATTGATACGACCCATCCCATTATCTCCATGGCCAGCTGTGGCCTTTTCTGCCCGACCAGGCGCACCACCATCTCAGCAAGCTTCAAGGCGGCCCCTGTCTTCTCAAGGATTGTCCCTATGAGGGCTCCAAGGATGATGACGATACCGATGCTGCTGAATATGCCACTGAAACCGGAGCCAATGGTGCCTGGGATATCCGCTAATGGGATACCGACAACAATGGCGAGGATGAGTGATACCCCCATAAGTGCCAAAAAAGGGTTCACATTCCATTTCGAGATTGCCACGATCATGATTGCGATAGCAATGATGAAGGTAATGATGAGTGCTATACCAGACATACGCTTCTCCTTACGAATGTATGCGAGCAGTATAGCATGAGTCAGGGTAAAGTGATCCTAATTATCGATCGTCATCGCTTCCAGAAGGCTTTGGTGAAGAGAGCATAGACAGTGAAGAGCTCGAGTCTGCCCACAAGCATCAGGAAGGCGCATACCCATTTGATGTAAGACGGAAAGGAGGCAAAGTTTCCTGTTGGCCCGACATCACCAAAGCCTATCCCGATGTTGCCTAGGCAGAGAAAGGATGCAGCGAAGCTGGTCAGCATATCAGTTCCGCTGAGGGAGATGATGACCGATCCAAGCACTCCTGTGGCGATGTAGATACCAAAAAAGGTGGAGATGGAGAGCAGAAGCTCAGCTCTCATTGTGTTTTGTCCTACGCGAATCTTGAAGATACCTTTGGGATGGATTCGTTGGCTGATGTTGGCCTTTGCCATCTTCAGCAAGGTGGCTACACGGATTACCTTGACCCCACCTCCTGCCGACCCTGCACATCCCCCTACGAAGAACAGCATCAAGAGAAGCATCTGCGAGAATGCCGGCCAATGGATATAGTTGGCTGTAGCGAACCCTGTTGTGGTAAGGATCGAGGCGCTTTGGAAAGCGCTGAAACGCAGGGATTGCCAAAACCCTGCGTAGGTCTCTCCCCTGCTCAGGGTGATGGCTGACAAGAGTGAGACTACCGTCCATATTCCCAGGTAGACACGTAATTCCCCATCCTTCCACACTGATTTGATCCTTCCTGAGAAGGCCTTGTAGTAGAGGGCGAAGTTTGCCCCAGCGATCATCATGAAGATAGTAACGACAATATCGACATAGGCACTGCTGAACGTGCCTATGGAGGAGTTTTTCACACAGAAACCTGCAGCCGCCATGGTGGAGAAGGTGACAGTTACCGCTTCGTACAGAGATAGCCCGCCGAGTTTCAGCAATAGGGCCTCAAGGAGGGAGAACAGCACGTAGATAGACCAGAGGATGGCGGCAGTGGTCTTGATCTTGGGGGTGAGCTTGTCCTTGGTTGGTCCTACTGATTCTGCTCCTACCAACAGGGTGCCGCTGACTCCCAGGGCGGGGAGGAGTGCTACGAAGAGCACCACGATGCCCATGCCTCCAAGCCAGTTGGTTTCCGAACGCCAGAAAAGGATCGACTTGGGAAGGCTCTCTATCTCAGTGAGTACGGTCGCCCCTGTGGTGGTGAACCCGCTCATGATCTCAAAGAAGGAGCCGCTATAGTCAACATAACTGCCGCTGACTACCAAAGGTATTGCGCTTATGGCGGTTGCGATGATCCAGGTGAAGGTGACGAACAGATATCCGTCACGGGATGCCAGGGTATGGTCGTCGATGTTGCGGGTCAGATAAAATACCAGGGTGCAGAAGATCCCCATCACAGCGTACGCTGTGAGGAAGCCTTGCAAGGCGGCCTGTTCCTGCAAGTATACGGCGATCAGGGTGGGGAACAGCATAAAGAAGCCGAGAACCAGCTGAATGAAGGCGAGGAGCCTGAAATCCTGTTTCCAATTGATCATGACTACCTACCCGAAGATTTTTTGTATGAACTCGGCCGATTCGCGCATGGCTGCCACAATGACAGTGTCACCTTCACGAAGTGTGGTGTTGCCTGTTGGGATGACGCTTTTTCCGCTTTTTAGTGTGAGGCCTGCCACGATGGCCTTTTTCTTCATGTTAATTTCGCTCAGTTTTTTCCCCACGACTGTGCATGTTCCATTGATTGAGAATTCGAAGATCTCAAGCTGGCCATTATAGAGGCTGTGCAGGCTCTCAACGTTGGTACCCCTGAGATAGCGAAGGAGGGACTCTATGGTAGTGTCGGTTATGGAGATGACTACGTCTATATCCAGATAGGAAGCGAGGCGTGTATAGTTGTTGTTTTGTCTGATCAGTGCCATAGAGCGGCTGATGCCGATCCTTTTGGCATAGGAGGCTGTGATGATGTTCAGCTCGTCGTTGTCAGTGAGAGCGATGAGCAGCTCGTAGCTCCCAAGCTGCTCTTCCTGCATGATGTCTTCATCGGTAATGTCAGCCTTTATTACAAGGACTTCGGGGAATCTTTCGGAGAATGCATTGCAGGTAGCTTCATCCTGGTCGACGACCGTGACCTTGCCTCGCATTGCAACGGTCATGCGGTTCAGCAGGGCACGGGTAATCTTGCTTGCCCCTACCAGGACTATCTTGGTGGGTCTTTTCTGCAGTTTGCCTACTGTCTTGAGGATGTCGGTGACCTCCTCAGAATCAGCCACAATGGAAAGGGTGTCCTTTGGCTCGATAGTTGTGTTCCCTGAAGGGACCAGGGCCTTGTGTCCCCTGTTGATGGCTGCTATGACAAAGTCAGCCTTCATCTTTTTACGCATATCCATGACAGAGGTGCCGATATAGGGGGAGAATGGCTCCACATAGAAGTTGTAGAGCAACAGCTTGGTGTTGCTGAAGCCCAGGACATTGCTGTATACCCCTTGTTCGATGGTATTGAATATGTATCTGGCGGCTTCTGCATTGGGATTGACGATGTAGTCAATGCCAAGCAACCCTTCCTTGAGTCCTCCGACCCCTGTATAGATGAGGCTACGGATGGCGGCCACCGTTTTGGTGTTCTTGAAGGAGGAGGAGACCATTCCGCAAGAGACGAGATTGATCTCGTCGCTATTGGTGACGGCAATGAATGCCTCGGCATTTTCGCATCCGGCTTCAATGAGCTTGTCGATGTCTGTCCCGTTTCCCAGAATGCCCAGGCAGTCGAGTTTTCCTACAGCAGTTTCGACACGTTCGTGGGAGTTGTCAATGATCACAACATCCCTATGTTCTTCAATCAGGTGTTTTGCAAGACCGAGGCCTCTTCTTCCTGCTCCCAGGATTACAATTTTCTTGCTCGTATGCTAGCTCCTTACATCCCGAACATTGTCCCCATGCATGTACATATGCTTGGGGAAAACGTGCGTGTCATTGCAAAAAATAATCATACCAGAAAGGAATGATTTGCGAAAGTAGTAGGGGATGTTAAACATATTTGCCTTACTGGCAATATATTACACGAAACAAGGTTTCTTTTCCAAGGCCGGTTGACAAGAATTTGCTTTTACCCTATTCTAGGGAAGAATTCGACGCAGGGTGGAGCAGTTGGCAGCTCGTTGGGCTCATAACCCAAAGGTCGTAGGTCCGAGTCCTACCCCTGCTAAATAGTTGGTCTGATGAATGGACTACCGATTGTACAAAGGTACACGGTAGGACGGCGATTCCTGATTCTACCAAGTTACTGGCAACTTGTTGAGGCGACAATGGTCGCACAGCGGGTTGCCTTCCTTTTGTCTAAGGCACAACACCAATATTTTCCGGCTTAAGAATACATTCAGATCAAGAACGGATGAACGCACCCCTTTCGGAGTGCGTTCTTCCGTTCTGGGTACTTGAAAGGTTCAAAGACCTAACCACTTCACCAGAACATCTGAAGTATCGGTCAACTTTCTTCTGGTGTCAATATTGAGACCCAGGTTTGCATGATTCACTTGCAGGCATAGAAAAAGGACAGTCATTGTATGTGACTTTATTGTACTAATATTCAAGTTGCCTATATTCTGTTACAAGATTTAACCAAAGTTGCCTATATTATAAACCATTATTTGTTTAAAACTGCCTATATTATGTTACAATGAACTAAAGGTGGAGGCTAATATGATATTTTATCGTACTATATGGAAACAACTTGAAGCATGGAAAGGATCACCGTATAGGAAGCCCCTTGTAGTGCGAGGTGCCCGGCAAACAGGTAAAACTACCCTGATCAAAGAATTTGGGAAGACGTTTGATACCTTTATCAGTTTGAATCTGGAACTTTCTGCAGATCGTAAGATGTTTGAAGAGAATTTGCCTGTAGAGGAACTGTTGCAGAGAATTTGCCTAGAAAAACAGATTGTGCATACGGGGAAGACCTTGCTTTTCCTTGATGAAATACAACAATCACCGGAAGCTGTGGCTATTCTTAGGTATTTTTATGAAAAGCTACCAAATCTATTTGTTATCAGTGCAGGCTCCTTGTTGGAGGTTCTGATGGATAGCAAGTCCATCAGTTTCCCAGTAGGAAGGGTGGAATATCTGTATTTGTTCCCCTTGTCTTTCAAGGAGTACCTACTTGCCTTAGGGGATAGTGAGTCAGAAAAACTCTTGTCACAGATACCATACCCCAAATGGGCACATGAGCATCTTACTGCCATGTTCCGGTCGTATATGGCGACAGGAGGGATGCCGGAGGTGGTTGCCAGGTATGTTGCAACAAAAGACTTGTCCTTGTGCACGCCTGTCTATGCCTCACTACTTGTAGCATTCCAAGATGATGTAGCCAACTATGCAAAAGGGAATTCAGAATTGAATATCATCAGACGGGTTATTGAGGTTGCCCCTTCTGAGGTAGGCAACAGAATAATCTTTAACAAGTTTGGGCATACTGAGTACAAGAGTCGGGAAGTAGGCAATAGCCTACGGATATTAGAAAGGGCCATGCTCCTATATTTGAGATATCCTGTTACAGGAGTAAAACTTCCCCTGCAACAGGATTATAAAAAAAGCCCTCGTCTACAGTTCCTTGATACCGGTATGCTCTGCTATAGCGTCGGAGCTCAGGCAGCATTGATCAGTGATGAAAAGATAGATGCTGTCTTTGATGGCATGATAGCTGAGCATGTGGTAGGACAGGAGCTGATGACAACAACTACCATTCAAATTACAAAACCCTTGTTCTGGGTACGGGATAACCCTCAGTCAAACGCAGAGTTGGACTTTATCCGTATTAACGGGACAGCAATCATGCCCATTGAAGTGAAGGCTGGGAAAACGGGGACCTTGAAATCTATGCACTCCTTCATTGAACGCTCAGGCTTTGATAAGGCCATACGGTTTCATGACGGTGGCATTTCTTTGGATACACTGCAAACCACACAGGAAGAAAAGGAATATCGCTTGCTCAACCTTCCCCTTTTTGTAGCCCAAGATGTTGATGCATACTGGAATCACTACTTCAAGAACTAAGCAACAAGCAGATTTGTGTCACTCTCTGTAGGGGAAAACCTCAATCAGTCCTATACGGCCTGTCCTGTATTTTTCTCTTTGCCCCATGTTTCGCTGCCGCTGCTTTCCAGAAAAACAGCGCGCCAAAGCGGAACAAGGCTGAAGGGTAGGGCTCCTTGGTTGCCATATCGATTGAAGCTTGCGGAATGGGTTCTCCTTTTGCCAAGGCTTCAGCAGCTAGGTCTAATGCCATACGTATTGGAACGGTGGCTTGTTTTCCCTCTTCAAGGCTTTTGCCCCCAAATCCATTGCCACCACCTACTCCAAGGCCACCCATCCAGAGAAATCCTGCTCTTTTTGCAAACTGCTGGGCATTTGCCAGGGCAGTGTCATTGTGTATTGCCTCGGGATATCCACAATTGGCTAGGGCTACAAAGTGGATAGGGTTGCTGGTGTTGCTTTTGGTATCAGGTGTTCTAGTTTTTCCCCTGTCCCTATAGAGCACAAGCTGTTCAAGAAATGCAATAACAGGGGAGGGTAAGCTATCGACATAGAGAGGAAAGGCCAGGATGACAAGGTCAGCCTTGTCTATCTTGGCAAATACCTTCTCTCCATGCTCTCTCGTGTCCTTTGCATAGAGAAACAGTGTTTCGGCCTCTATCAAGTGTTGCTCTGGGTGAGAACAGAGATAAGAACCTAGGCTCAGAGAGGAGCTTTGCTCTTTTCTGGGACTACCCACCAGGAATAGAGCCTTTTGTATCCTTGTTCTAGTCTCAGTTTGTATGTTTACTTTTTCTGGTATTCCTTTTTCCAGCTCTGGCTGTTTTTCGAATGCTGATTCTGTTCCAGTTTGGGTATTCCCTTCTGATGGAACCACCTCTGTACCCTCCTGCAGGGGAAGAGCATGATGCTGTAGCTGAGGTGAAGTGCCTTCAAGTATGCTTGTGATCCTTTGCTGTATCTGAGAGTCCTTTGTTTCAGGATAGAAGAGTTCACAATAGGTTTTATCTGCATACAAGTTAAGGCTGTTCCGTTCGACCAGATGCTTGAATATCAACTCTGTTTGCTCGTCTTGTTCCTCATGCCAACCAATGACTGCGAGGTTAGGGTAGTTCTTATACCGCTTCTTGTGGTGGGTTTCCCCCTCTACCTTGGCAAAGAACGGGGAGATGATCTGAATCAGATGATCAATGCCTTGTTTAAGCAGGGAGGAGTATCCTCCAAAGGTAACGGGTGTGAGTAAGATCAGAAGCTTGCTTTGCGCCACTGCCTCTGCAATGAGACTGTTGTCATCTTGGTTTTTGCAGATACCAGGAGTCTTTGTCCAGCAGAGAAAGTTCCCCATACAAGGGGCAATCTTCAGATTTCTGATGACAAAATGCTGTACGTGGTGTTCTTTGAGAAGAGGTTTTTGTATTCGTTCCCCCATCTCATCATTCGTTTGTGATCCATCCAGAATGCATATCTTCATGGAACCTCCTCTGCTTCTGCAAGTACGCTCTTCATCATAGCATTGGATTCTGGTCAGAGAAATAGTGGTATGAGTTTTTGGGCCACTACAAATTCACATGGTGTAACTCATTGTCAACAAATAACACACCTTGTTTTTTTATTCCTATGCATTATCATAAAGGAACAGGGACTTTCCCTGAAAATGGAGGCTGTATGCTCAGCGCTAAAAATAGTTCACAAGGTTCACGACGCGCAAAGTTTGCGGGCTCATGGTATCCCAAAGTCCCTCATGTATTGGAAGACCTTCTCGGTCAAGCCTTTTCGCTTGTAAAAAAACAACCACCCTCGTCCACCTGTGCACTTCTCCCCCATGCGGGGCTTTCCTACTCTGCCTTGGGGATGGCTGATTTCTTCTATGACCTTCCTCCACAGGCTGAAAGGCTTGTGTTGCTCGCTCCTTCCCACACTACATCCCTCAATCCTGACAGGCTGGTAGGAGGTGATTTTACCTCCTATGCAACTCCTTTGGGACAAATAGAAGGCTTCCCACTCTCTTCTGTAAATAAAGGCTTTGACCAGGCTATCGAACGCGAGCATGCAGTGGAGATGGTCCTGCCTTTCATCGCCTATCTGAACAAGAAGCGTGAAAAGAAGATTGCCTACAGTCCTGCCCTCATCTCAAAAGTCACCAATGGGTTTGCTCTTGCTGAAATCTGTGACAACTTGGTCTCTGATATTGGCCTTGATGAGTTGAAAAGCGGCAGGACGCTGTTGGTTGCCTCCAGCGACTTCACCCACTATGGTAGGCGCTTCGGATATGATCCCTACGCTCGTCTGGAAAGAAATGCCCAACGAGAGAAGGTAAAGGAAGATGACCTGGCCTTGGCTCGCCTGCTCGCAGATGGCAAGAGTGGAGAGGCCCTTGCGTTTTCGAGAGAGAAAAAGCTTACCGTCTGCGGTATCGCCCCTTCGGCGATTGTCAGTGAGATAGCAAAGCGTTTGCGTTTGAAAGGCACTATCGCATCCTACTACAACTCATACGACATCGCTCCTTCGAGTGATGATTCGTTTGTCGCCTACTGCACCATCCTTTGGAGTTGACCATGCATACAAGAGAACAGAACATGTTGTTGGCCCTTGCAAGGGAAGCTATAGAAAGTTCCCTTGGACTTGTATCGACAGAGGTAATTGACAGCATCAGAAAGAGTGATTCGCCGTTGTATCAACAGAAGCGGGGATTGTTCGTTACCTTGAAAAAGCGGGAAGGGGAGAACTCCTATGCCCTTCGTGGGTGCATAGGGAATTTGTTTGGACTCTCTCCCGTTGCCGAAAGTGTCGCTTCCCTGGCTCGGGAAGCAGCTTTCCATGACCCCCGATTCACCGCTGTTCGCCTTGATGAGTTACCTGATCTAGTCATTGAGATCTCTTTGTTGACCACGCCGAAACAAATCCCCTCCTATGAGGATATCCGCCTCGGCATCGATGGTGTCATCCTGAGCACAGGGTATAATCGAGCAGTATTCCTTCCCCAAGTAGCTCCCGAACAGGGGTGGAATACTGAAGAGATGCTCGAACACCTCTGCATGAAGGCGGGGCTATCACCATCAGCATGGAAAGAACCTGCCTGTGAGCTGGAAGTCTTCCAGGCTGAGGTGTTCTCAGAGGAGGAGCCATGAGTACAGTCTCTCTTGTTTGTGATTTTTGCTGGCATCACTGTAACCTCTCTGAAGGACAGCGCGGAATCTGCAAGGTCCGTAAGCATGTGAAAGGAAAGCTTGTCACCACTACCTATGGGCAGATCGAGTCGATGGCAGTCGATCCAATAGAGAAGAAGCCCCTCTATCACTACTACCCGGGCAGCAGCACCTTCTCCTTTGCTCTGTTTGGCTGTAACCTCTCTTGTCAGTTCTGCCAGAACTATACCCTAAGCCAAGGTGAGCCCACCCTTTCGCTTGCAAGCGAAAGGGTGGAGCCCTCAAAGATACTATCTCTCGCTAGAGAAAGGGGCTGTCACTCCATAAGCTACACCTACAGCGAACCGCTGGTGTGGCAGGACTATATGCTTGATGTGGCAACCTTGGCAAAGAAAGCCGGCATGCAGAATATCATGGTTACCAATGGATCCTTCTCCAAGGAGGCATTGCAGCGCCTGCTGCCAGTCATCGATGCCTTCAATGTAGATCTCAAGGGGAATGAGACGTTTTATAGGAATGTCTGTAAGGGAAGTGAGCAGGTGGTCCTCGATGCAATAGAAGTCATTGGAAAGACAAAGGCTCATCTGGAGGTGACCACCATGCTCATCGAGTCAATGCACACCAAGGAGGATGTCCAGGCCTTGGGAAAGGCCCTGCATGAACGGGGTGTGCAGGTGTGGCACCTGAGCAGGTTTTTCCCCCGCTACAAGATGGCCGCCCTCGCTCCCACCAGCGAAGCCTATCTGTCGGAGATGGTCGCCCTTGCCAGACAGTCAGGAATACCTTACATATACAGCGGCAACAGTGAGGTAGGACGGAACACGTTTTGCCCTTCCTGCCACGCCCTGCTCATTGATGAGCACAACCAGATTAGCTCCACCTTTGAACATGGAACGTGCACACACTGTGGCACGTCCATTTTCGGGGTGTTTTAGTAGATCTTGGCAACCCTGCCAACCTGACCCGACTCGAGTCTCACCTTGATGCCATGGGGATGGTTGGGTGATTTGGTCAGGATATCCTTGACCACCCCTTCATTCAGCTTCCCACTTCTCTGATCTTCCTTGAGGATGATACCCACCTTCAAGCCTGCTTTGATATCCTTGCGCACATTCCCTTCCATAGAGACCTCTTGGCATGAGTATAGGCTTTTTCCCCCGAGAAGGAAACGGTCATGACAAAATGGGGTCATTCTGCTAGACTCTCTCACTTAGGAGTCTTTGTGGTCAAATTAACAGGAATTTGCGTTGCCTACGGGCAGCGGGTGCTTTTAGATAAAGCGGATATGCTCATTCGCCCCCAGGATAGAATAGGTCTGGTCGGTCCCAACGGGGCGGGCAAGTCGACCTTATTGAAGGTTATTGCAGGGGAGGAGAAGCCCGATGACGGGTCTGTCATCGTTGAAGGGAACGCAGTCATTGGCTATTTTTCCCAGACAGTGGGGGAGATGAGTGGCAACACAGCTTTGGAGGAGGTGCTCAAGGGAGCAGGCTCGGTCTACGAAATAGGCGAAGAGCTCACCTCCTTGGAACATATGATGGTCGATGGCCTCAGCGATGCTGAGATGGATCGCTATGGGCAACTTCAGACAGAGTTCATCAACCGTGACGGATATGACCTTTCCAATAGGGCCGAGCAAGTGCTCACCGGCCTCGGTATCGGTCCCGATCGTTTTCACGAACCGGTGGAGAACTTCTCCGGTGGTTGGAAGATGCGCATAGCCCTGGCCCGGATTCTGGTTCTCAATCCTGATGTCCTGTTGATGGACGAACCTACCAACCACCTTGATGTCGAGTCCATCGTCTGGCTGGAGTCCTGGCTGAACAACTTCAAGGGAGATCTTGTCATGACCAGCCATGACCGCGAGTTTATGACAAGGCTGTGCAAGCGCACCATAGAGGTGGCAAACGGCAGTGTGACCACCTATAGTGGTGATTATGACTTCTACCTTCGCGAGCGTGAGATAAGGCGCGAACAGTTGCTTGCAACCTTTAACCGACAGCAAGCTCGCTTTGCCAAGGACGAGGAGTTCATTGCCCGCTTTGCTGCTCGTGCTTCCCATGCATCCCTTGTCCAGTCCAGGATAAAGGCACTGGAGAAGATCGACCGCATTACCATTCCTCCAGATGCAAAGATCATGCAGGTGGAGTTTTCCCCCTCTCCGAGAAGCGGAGACCAAGTGGTCGTGATGAAGGATCTTGCAAAGAGCTGGAAAAAAGCCAACGGAGAGGATCATCCGGTCTTTAGCGGCCTCACAGGATCAGTGATGCGGGGAAACCGCATCGCCCTTACCGGGGTTAACGGAGCTGGAAAGTCCACCCTGCTGAAGGTCATCGCAGGCTTAACCGAGTGCACAAGCGGAGAGGTCTCCCTAGGTGCCAGTGTGAACCTCGGCTACTTCAGCCAATACTCATCCGATGTGCTCGATCCCGATCGTACCATTTTTGAGGAGGTTTCCGAGCGGACCCCTTTGGCTTCGATCGGTAGCATAAAGAACCTCTTGGGTTCCTTCCAGTTCTCCGGATCCGATGCCGACAAGAAGGTTGGGGTGCTCAGCGGAGGGGAGAAGAGCCGGGTCATGCTCGCCTGCATGCTTGCCCTTCCGGTAAACTTCCTGATATTGGACGAGCCGACCAACCACTTGGATATCCAGAGCCGGGAGGTGCTCCTTGACGCCCTGACCCGGTTTGAGGGAACCATCATCATAGTGAGCCATGACCGCTACTTCCTTCGGCATCTTGCAAACAGGGTCTTTGAGATCGACCACGGGCAGATGCAGGTATTTGAAGGGGATTATCACTACTACCTACAGAAAACAGGTAGGGAAGCATAGACGAGGGAGACTGTCATATGTACACAGAACGCGAGTATTTGGAGAAGGCAAGGAGCCTGAACGACAGCGGCTACAATTGTGCCCAGGCTGTGGCCTGTGCCTTTATCGACCAGGTCGATATTGATGAGAAGACGCTCTTTGCGATCTTGGAAGGCTTCGGGGGAGGCATGGGCGGTAGAGAGGCTACCTGCGGAGCAGTAAGCGGAGCCGTAGCAGTAGTCTCCCTGTTGTCTAGCAAGGGGGACACCGCATCAGGGACAAAGGCTGCGACCTATGCTTTGGTAGAGTCTCTTGTCTCTGAGTTTCTCGCTCAGAACAAGAGCCTTGTCTGTAAGGACCTCAGGGGCTTGGAGACAGAGGTGGTGCTTCGAAGCTGTCCTTTGTGCATAGAAGATGGAGTCCGGCTGGCTTTTAAGGCAATTCCCCTCAAATAGCAACAAATTTGTTGCATTCTTTCAGAAAATAACTAATTGATATGGATTTTGTTGCATAATGAGAAGATTTTTTTCTGATTATGCAACATTTTCCGCCAGTATTTTCTGGTATAGCGTTGCGTATTTGTAGTATTTTCGCTACTGTTCCCCTATGCAAAACAAGTGAAAGGGGGAAACTCATGAAACGAGTAGCTGTAGTGATGGGCAGTGAGAGGGACCTTCCTGTTATGGAAAAGGCCTGCACCATCCTCAAGGAACTGGACATACCCTTTTCGGTTCACGTGCTCTCTGCACACCGTACTCCAAAGCAAACAAGTGAGTTTGCCCGCAGTGCCTCTTCCCATGGCTATGGGGTGCTTATCGCAGGGGCTGGTATGAGCGCCCACCTAGGTGGCGTCCTTGCATCCCACACCCTGCTCCCTGTTATTGGGGTTCCTCTCTCCGCTTCTTTGGGAGGGCTCGATGCCCTATATTCTACCGTCCAGATGCCGACAGGCATTCCTGTTGCAACGGTAGCCATCGATGGCAGTGCCAACGCTGCCCTGCTTGCAGCTCAGATACTTGCACTGGCCGACGATGCTCTGGCTACAAAGCTTACACAAAGACGTCTCGATGCTGAACAGGCAGCCTTGGACACAGATGAAAGGATCAACCGAAGCTTTACCCAGTAAGGCTTTTTTTTATTGCAGGAGGCAGCTATGAACAAGACGGAGCAACTGTATGAAGGCAAGGCAAAGAAGGTCTACGCAACTGACGAGAAGGGCATCTACATTGTCTCCTACAAAGATGACGCAACGGCCTTCAATGGCCTGAAAAAAGGTTCGATCGTAGGGAAAGGCGCCATCAACAACAGGGTAAGCAACCATCTGATGACCCTTCTGGAAAAGGAGGGCATCCCCACCCATCTGGTACAAGAGCTCAACGACCGCGAGACAGCAGTCAAGGCTGTCACCATTATTCCCCTTGAGGTGATAGTGCGTACCATAGCAGCTGGCTCCCTTGCAAAGAGGCTGGGGTTGGAAGAAGGTCTCAAGCTCTCCTCCACCGTCCTGGAGTTCTGCTACAAGCGTGACGACCTTGGAGACCCTTTGGTCAATGATTCTCATATCAAGGCCTTGAACCTAGCTAGCGAAGAAGACCTTACTCAGATCAAGGAATATAGCCTGCAGATCAACTCGATCCTCGGCACCTATCTGCTGCCTCTCGGTATTGAACTGGTGGATTTCAAGCTGGAGTTTGGAAAGACTGACGATGGCACCATCATCCTCGCAGACGAAATTTCCCCTGATACCTGCAGGTTCTGGGATACCAAAACCCATGAGAAACTTGACAAGGATCGTTTCAGAAGGGATCTTGGTGGGGTGGAAGATGCCTACAAGGAGATTCTTTCCCGTCTGATGGGAGGCCTCTGATGAGTTCCCTCCATGAGGAGTGCGGCATATTCGGCATTTTCTCAGAGGAGGCTGAGGATGTGGCCTCTCTCTCCTACTATGCCCTCTACGCTCTGCAACACCGCGGTCAGGAGGGCTGTGGCATCGCATTGAACGAAAGGGGCGTCATCACCTGCCACAAGGACAAGGGTGTGGTCAAGGACGTATTTGATGATGGGCCCCTTCCTCCCAATGAAAATTGCCGCATGGCTATCGCCCATGTCCGCTATGGGACCACAGGACCGGATTCACGTACCAATGTCCAGCCCCTGGTCATCACCCACCAGAAGGGGAGCATGGCCCTTGCACACAATGGAAATCTTACCAATGATGCTCCTCTTCGCGAGGAGCTGGAGCTTACAGGCTCAATCTTCCACACCACCAGTGATACCGAGGTCATCGCCTACATCATCACGCGAAACAGGCTTATCTGCCCGAGCATAGAGGCTGCGATCGAGAAGACCATGGCGGAAATCAAGGGAGCCTACTCCTTGTTGGTCATGTCACCCTCGAAACTCATCGCCATCCGAGACCCATGGGGTTTCAGGCCCCTGTGTATCGGCAAGCTTGCCGATGGGTATGTATTCGCTTCAGAAAGCTGTGCCTTGGATGCCGTAGGTGCCTCCTTTGTCAGGGATGTGGAGCCTGGGGAGATCGTGGTTGTCGACTCCCGCCAAGGGGGGAAAGCATCGCTAGTAAGCATACGAACCTTCTGCAATACCCAAAGATCCTCCTTGTGCGTATTCGAGCTTATCTACTTCTCCCGTCCCGACAGCATCATTGATACTGTCTCGATCCATCAGGCCCGCCTCAGGGCAGGCTCCTTCCTTGCCTTGGAACATCCCGCCCAGGCTGATGTTGTCATCGGAGTCCCCGACAGCGGCATCGATGCCGCCATCGGATACTCCCGCCAGTCAGGCATACCCTACGGCATCGGCTTCATCAAGAACAGGTACATCGGACGGACATTCATCCAGGGCGGGCAGAAAGCACGCGAAGACCATGTGCGCATCAAGCTCAACCCTATCGCCGCTACGGTGAAGGGCAAGCGTGTGGTGCTTATCGACGACTCCATAGTACGCGGAACCACAAGCAAGCGCATCGTGCGTCTGCTTCGTGAAGCGGGGGCGAAGGAAGTGCATCTCCGATCGGCTGCACCCAAATTCCTCTATCCCTGCTACTTCGGTACCGACATAGACTCCTCAGAGGAGCTGTTTGCCTACAAGTATGACGATGCGACCATGCTTAGCCTGCTTGATGTCGACTCTTTGGGATTTCTCAACAGTGAGAGTGTGACCAAACTGTCGGACCATCCCTGTATCGGCTTTTGTACAGCCTGTTTTACCGGTGAGTACCCTTGCCCACCACCCGAATGCAAGGGCAAGGACAAGTATATGCACTTCCTTGGAGAGGAGACTACCCATGACACAGAATGAGAGCTACCGCAATAGCGGTGTAGACATCAATGCAGGCTATAGGGCCGTAAAGCTTATGAAAAGTCATGTGGCAAAAACCTTTACCAGCGGTGTACGTTCGGATATCGGTGGGTTCGGAGGCCTGTTCGAGCTCGATCTCTCCAAGACGCCCCATCCTCTGCTTGTGTGTGGCACTGACGGGGTGGGGACAAAGCTCAAGCTTGCATTCCTGCTGGATCGCCATGACACGGTAGGCATCGACTGTGTGGCAATGTGCGTAAATGATGTCATCTGCTGTGGGGCTGAGCCCCAACTCTTCCTCGACTACATTGCACTGGGAAAAAATGTGCCCGAAAAGGTTGCAGACATTGTCAAAGGGGTGGCTACAGGGTGCATTGAGGCCGGGTGCGCCCTCATCGGGGGGGAGACTGCCGAGATGCCGGGCTTCTACCCTGTAGACGAGTATGACCTTGCCGGCTTTGCCGTTGGGGTCGTGGACAAGGGGAGACTCTTTGACAACTCCACTATCGTGGAGGGAGACCTCCTGGTCGCCCTGCCTTCATCGGGAGTCCACTCCAACGGCTTCTCCCTGGTTAGGAAAGTCTTCAACCTTGATGAGGATCCCTCGGTCCTTACCGGTGCAGAACCTTCCCTGGGCTGTACGCTTGGAGAGGCCCTGCTTGAACCTACCAGAATCTATGTCCGGCCCCTGCTTGCTCTCGCAGAGAAGGTTACCGTCAAGGCCGCATCCCATATCACCGGTGGAGGCTTCTATGAGAACATCCCCCGCTGTCTACCTCCCGGCAAGAGGGTGAGGATACTGCTGGGGGATGTTCGGGTACATCCCATCTTCTCCCTGATACAGCAGAAGGGATCCATTCCTCTCACTGATATGTACAACACCTTCAACATGGGTGTGGGTATGGTCTTGGTCATGGACAATGAAGCGGCACAGGTTGCCCTTTCCTCCATCGAAGGCTCCTACATCCTTGGGGCCGTAGTTGATGGCCCTTGTGGGGTAGATCTCGTATGATACGCATTGCTGTCCTGGTAAGCGGAGGGGGGACGAACCTACAGGCCCTCCTTGATGCAGAGGCCAAGGAGGGCTTGGGTGGAGGTTCTATCGTCCTGGTTGTTGCAGACAGGGAGGGTTGCTTTGCCCTCAGGCGTGCGCAGGAGGCAGGCATTCCCATAGTAGTTGTTCAGCGTATTAGGGGTGATCATGCTCGGTTTGAGGCAAGGCTTGAAGCGGTCTTACAAGTTGCTATGATAGACCTGATCATTTTCGCAGGCTTTCTTTCTCTGCTTTCAGAGTCTTTTGTCAGCAAATATCCCCAAAGAATCCTCAATATTCATCCTTCCCTCTTACCGAGCTTCTGTGGCAAAGGCTATTATGGGCTGAAGGTTCATCAGGCGGCACTGGAGCGTGGGGTGAAGATAAGCGGGGCGACGGTCCACTACGTCAATGCCACCGCTGATGGGGGCCCGATAGTGGCACAGCAGGCAGTACAGGTTCTCCCTGATGATACCCCCGCCACCTTGCAGAGACGAATAATGGAGGAGGCTGAATGGGTATTGCTACCCCGCACTACCCGCCAAGTCTGCCAGGAAATGGAGCGATCGATGGAAATAGAACAGGTATTACAAGACAAACGGTATCCGGGACGAGGCATCATCATGGGCTTGTCGAACGAAGGGGAGGCTGTCATTGCCTACTTCCTGATGGGGCGCAGCAACAATAGCCGTAACAGGGTATTGGCATTGGACGGGGAGGCGCTGAAGACAGAGGCCTTCGACCCATCGGCACTGGAAGACCCATCCCTCATCATCTATCACCCGATCAGAACAATAGGTTCCAAGCTTATCGTGAGCAATGGGGACCAGACCGATACCATCGCCTCCTTCCTTGCAGAAGGAAAAAGCTTTGAAGAGGCTCTAGCGACCAGGGAGTATGAGCCAGATGGGCCGGCCTATACTCCGAGGATAAGTGGGGTGTTTACGATGGACAATCCCTCTTCCTATACCCTTTCCATCCTCAAGCGGGAGCATGGGGAGTGCAAACGAGAATTTTTCCCCTATAAGGTTCCAAGGGCGGGACGAGCCCATCTGGTACATACCTATGAGGATGATGGCGATCCCCTTCCGTCCTTCATAGGAGAGCCCAGAGAAATTAGTCTAAACCAAGATATTGACTTGTTTTCCCAGAGGCTCTGGTCTAGCCTTGATGAAGAGAACAGGATTGCGCTGTATGTCAGGTATACCCATCTGGAAACAGGTAACTACAAGCAGACACTGCTCAACAAGCACACGAGGTAAGTATGGAACTCAAGTATGGGTGCAACCCCAATCAGAAACCGGCAAGCATCTTCACAGATACAGGAAATCTTCCGATAACCGTCCTCAGTGGTAACCCGGGGTACATTAACCTCCTTGATGCACTTAACGGGTGGCAACTGGTTTCCTCACTGGATCAGGCCCTCGGATTGCCTGCAGCTGCATCCTTCAAGCATGTCAGCCCTGCAGGCTGTGCTGTGGGAATACCTCTCAGTGATGCTGAACGTGCGATGTACTTTGTCCCAAAGGATAGGGTCCTTTCAGAACTTGCCACGGCCTATACCCGAGCCCGAGGGGCAGACCGCATGTCTTCATTCGGGGATTTTGTCAGTCTCAGCCGGGTGTGTGACCTCAGCACCGCACAGTGCATCAAGGCGGAGGTGAGCGATGGCGTCATTGCCCCGGGGTATACCGACGAGGCCTTGGCCCTGCTGATGGCCAAGCGTAATGGAACGTACACGGTGCTGCAGATTGACGCTTCCTATGTCCCCCCTGAAAAGGAGACAAGGACAGTCTTTGGCATCACCTTCGAACAGGGAAGAAATGCCATAGCTCTTGATGAGAGTGTGCTTGCACCCATTGTTACAGAGCATACACAGTTGCCTGATAGTGCAAAGATTGACCTTATTGTCGCCCTCAACGCCCTCAAGTATACCCAGTCCAACTCGGTCTGCTATGCAAAGGGAGGTCAGACCATTGGTGTGGGGGCAGGCCAGCAGTCACGCATCCACTGTACCCGCCTGGCAGGTGATAAGGCTGACCTCTGGCATCTGAGACAGAGTGAAAAAGTACTCACTCTTCCCTTTTTGCCAAAGCTGAGCCGTAATGCCAAGGACAATGCCATCGAGCAGTATCTCTCTGATGAGCCGGAGACTTCCCTGTTTGAGGATGGAGCTTGGAAGGCTTTCTTTAGTGAATGCCCCCAGCCTTTTCCTTCAAAAGAGAAGAAAGAGTATTTGAAGGGCATCGGTGGGGTCTCCCTTGCCAGCGATGCCTTCTTCCCGTTCAGGGACAACATAGACAGGGCAAAACGCAGTGGGGTGCAGTATATCGTCCAGAGCGGTGGCTCTGTCCGCGACGACCTGGTCATCGAAGCTTGCAACCAATACGCTATGGTTATGGCTTGCAATTCGATCAGACTCTTCCACCACTAAGCCATGGATATCCTGGTGATCGGCTCGGGAGGCCGCGAACATGCCTTGGTAGCAAGGCTTGCTGAAAGTCCTGACGTGGGGCGTCTGCTTGTCCTTCCTGGCAACGCAGGGATGGCAAATGTTGCTACCTTGGTTCCGATAGGGGCCAAGGAACTGGACAGGATAGTAGCGTATGCCAAGCAGGAGAAAATTGATTTTGTGGTGGTGGGTCCCGATGATCCCTTGATCCTTGGGTTGGTCGACCTGCTACAAGCTGAGGGAATTCCCTGTTTCGGACCTGACAAACGTGCTGCGATTCTGGAAGGGAGCAAGGTCTTTTCCAAGTCCTTGATGAAATGTTACGGGATTCCTTCAGCCGCCTATGAAGTGTTTGACAAATCAGAAGATGCTTTACAATTCGCCGATACCTGCGCTCTTCCCAGCGTGGTTAAGGCCGATGGCCTTGCCTTGGGCAAGGGGGTGGTCATAGCTTACACCAGGGATGCCTTGCAGAAGGCCATCACCTCTATGATGGTGGACAGGGTCTTTGGCGCAAGTGGTGAGAGAATTGTAATTGAGGAATTCCTTACCGGTATAGAGGTCTCTGTACTCTGCTTTACCGATGGGGTGACGCTGGTTCCCATGCCCTCCTCGATGGATCACAAGCGTGCATTCGATGGGGATGAGGGGCCGAATACAGGGGGGATGGGAGCGATAGCCCCAAATCCCTACTATACCCCTGAAATGCAGGATCTTTGTATGCAGACGATATTCCTTCCCACCATGAGGGCGATGAGCAAGGAAGGGCGAACCTTCAAGGGGTGTCTCTATTTTGGTCTGATGCTTACCCCCGGCGGGCCTAAGGTTATCGAGTATAATGCTAGGTTTGGCGATCCTGAACTGCAGGCAATTCTCCCTCTCTTAGAAGGTGATCTTCTTCCCATATTGTTGGCTGTTTCCCACCAGAGGCTCAGGGATGTCGAGGTGAAGTTTTCCTCATTGGCAAGCTGCTGCGTAGTCCTAGCAAGCGGGGGCTATCCCACCTGCTATGAGACAGGCAAGAGAATAACCCTTGGTGAGACAGAAGAAGGCGTCATGGCTCTGCATGCAGGCACTATCTACAAAGGTGCCTCTTTAGTGACAAATGGTGGGCGTGTAATGAATTTTGTGGCTACTGCAGCGACTTTGCCTTTGGCGATCGAGAAGGCCTATAGGGCAGTTGGTTCGGTCTCATTTGACGGGATGCAGTATCGCAAGGATATTGGGAAAGTCGCCCTCGAGGCGTAGGGGGCAGAATGGTCTACCGTTTGTTTGTTGAGAAGAAAGAGGGATTCAGGGTTGCCGAGGGCGCTTTGTTTGAGGATCTGAAGCTCTATGTGGGTATTCAAAGCTTGCAGAGGGTGCGCATCATCAACCGTTATGATATTCAGGGCATCGATGCATCCCTTCTCCAGCGGTGCAAGCATATGGTCTTCTCTGAGGTGCAGGTAGATGACCTGTACGAAACCTTCCCTGAAGTCCCTTCACCCTCCTTTGTCCTTGCGGTGGAGTATCTGAGCGGTCAGTTTGACCAACGCTCTGATTCTGCTGCCCAGTGTATCCAGCTTATCAGTTCCGGCACTAGGCCTCTGGTCCGGAGTGCCAAGGTGTATGTGTTGGATGGAAGCTTTTCTGAAAGGGAAAAAAGATCCATCAGGGAGTACCTGATAAACCCTGTGGAAGCCACTGAGGCAAGTATGGCAATGGCTGAAGATTTGAGCCTTGCTAGCTCCAATGTTGCACAAGTGGCCACTCTCCCCGGGTTTCCCTCCCTTGATGATGAAGCATTGCAAAGCCTCTCGTTGCAGGAGGGCCTTGCAATGGATCTTGGTGACCTGGCTCTGGTACGCGCCTATTTCTCTGATGAGAAAAGGGATCCTACCCATACTGAGCTGAAGGTCATCGATACCTACTGGTCGGATCACTGTCGCCATACGACTTTCCTCACTACCTTGGATTCTGTGGTGATAGAAAGTGAACAGATACAGGCAACCTATGACCACTACCTCGCTTGCCGCAAGGCCCTCGGGGATACCAAACCCATCACCCTTATGGATCTTGCCGTCATAGGTGCAAAAGTTCTCAAGAAGCAGGGCAAGCTGGAAAGGTTGGACGAATCTGAAGAGATAAACGCCTGTTCGGTGAAGGTGGAGGTCGACTGTGATGGAATCAGAGAGCCATGGCTTCTGATGTTCAAGAACGAGACGCACAACCACCCCACTGAGATAGAGCCATTCGGAGGGGCCGCCACCTGTATAGGGGGTGCCATCCGGGACCCCCTCTCGGGTAGGGCGTATGTGTATCAGGCAATGAGGATCAGTGGGGCGGCAAGTCCTCTGGTTCGGGTTGCAGATACCCTGCCAGGGAAGATCGCCCAGAAGAAGCTGGTGGTGACTTCTGCACATGGGAACAGTTCCTACGGCAACCAAATTGGCCTGGCAACAGGATTGGTCCAGGAGGTCTATCATCCGGGGTTTGTTGCAAAACACATGGAGCTGGGCGCTGTGGTGGGGGCGGTGAGAGAGAAGCATGTGAGACGGGAGGTTCCCCAACCTGGAGACCTGATAGTCCTTGTGGGTGGTCGCACTGGGCGTGACGGATGCGGTGGGGCGACGGGATCCTCAAAAAGTCATACATCCAATTCGCTAGAGACCTGCGGCAGTGAAGTCCAGAAGGGAAACGCCCCTGAGGAGCGTAAGCTGCAGCGTCTTATGAGACGTGGTGAAGCTTCGATCCTGATCAAGCGGTGCAACGACTTCGGGGCAGGGGGCGTTTGTGTTGCTATAGGGGAGCTTGCCAGGGGACTGGTCATCGACCTCGATGCCATCCTTACCAAGTATGATGGTCTGGGTGCGACAGAGCTCGCCATCAGCGAGTCCCAGGAGAGAATGGCAGTAGTCCTTGATGCAGAGGATGTCCCTTTGTTCCAAGCCTTGGCCACTAGCGAGAATCTGGAGAGCTCTGTCGTAGCCCGTGTCACAGAGGAAGAGTCTTTGGTGATGTTCCACCAAGGGGTGAAGGTTGTTGATATCAAGAGGACCTTCCTTGACAGCCATGGCTCTGAAAAGCATGCCTCCGTTGTTATCCAACAACGGAAAAATCGGCACATGCATAAGAATGAATCAACACATGGTTCCCTGCAACAGCGGTTGTTAGATCTGATGGGGGACCTGAATGTCTGCTCCCAACAGGGCCTCTCCGAGCGTTTTGACTCCACCATAGGAGCCGCTTCGCTGTTTATGCCGTATGGAGGTGAGTACCAGATCACCCCTTCCTCTGTAATGGCGGCCTTGTTTCCCGTCGGAAAAGCAAAGACCTCAACAGCCTCTGTGATGGCCTATGGATATGATCCTTTCCTTATGGAGGAGGATCCCTACCAGGGAGCTTTTTCTTCTGTGGTTCACTCTGTGGCAAAGCTGGTTGCAGCGGGCTCTGACCTCGATCAGACCTATCTCACCTTCCAGGAGTATTTTGGCAGGGTGGGAACAGACCCCAAGCGATGGGGCCTCCCTTTTGCTGCCTTGTTGGGTGCCTTTAAGGCCCAGATGCTGCTCGGCAAGGCAGCCATCGGGGGCAAGGACTCGATGAGCGGCTCCTTTGGGAATCTTGATGTTCCTCCTACGTTGGTGAGCTTTGCCATAAGTGCTTCCCATGCGGACTCCCTGATCAGCAATGAGTTCAAGAAGCCCGGCCATGCTGTTGTTCTTCTTGAGTCGGAGGATGAGGAAGATCTTCCCCACGTATTTTCGCAAGTTGCTGATCTCATCAGGAAGAAGAAGGTTGCATCCTGCTATGCAACGGGCTTCGGGGGGCTTGGTGAGGCTTTGGTCAAGATGTGCTTGGGAAATAGGATAGGCTTTGCCTACCTTGCAAAGGCTGACCTGTTTTGCAAGCGGTATGGTTCGTTTGTGCTGGAGCTTACTGAGGATGAACCTGTGGGGGAGTTGTTGGGGTATACCATCAGGCAACCACAATTCTCCTGTGAGGATTTCAGCCTTACCTTGGAGCAGCTTCAAGCTGCTTATGAACTGCCACTTGAACAGGTTTATCCGCGAAAACGGGCAGAAATGTCAAACACTTCCGATACGCCTGTTCCCCCCTTGGAGTGGACAACAAGGGCTCGGGGAAAAAGCACCTATCCCAAAGCCACCCCGAAGGTCCTTATCCCAGTATTCCCTGGAACCAATTGTGAATATGACCTGTCTTCCGCCCTAACAGGCGAAGGTGCCGTCTGTGAAGAGTTTGTCATCAACAACCTCACCCCCCAAGGGGTGCGCGACAGTGTCGCCTCCTTTGCAAAGGCACTTTCCACCTCGCAGATACTCTTCCTTCCCGGAGGGTTCTCAGGAGGGGATGAGCCTGATGGATCTGGCAAGTTCATCGCCTCCTTCTTGCGCAATCCTCAGATTGCCGAACAGATAACCCGCCTTTTGGAGGTTCGTGATGGCCTAGTCGGAGGGATTTGCAACGGCTTCCAGGCTCTCATCAAACTGGGACTGTTGCCCTATGGGAAGATACTCGACCCCACAGACTCTGATCCTACCCTGACTTTCAACCTGCTTGCCCGTCACCAGTCGATGCTGGTCAGGACCCGGGTCTCCTCGGTACTTTCACCTTGGATGCAGAGCCACCAGGTGGGGGACATCTCGCTTGTCCCTATCTCCCATGGGGAGGGGCGGTTTATCTGCAAGGCTGACCTTCTCGACCAGTTGGCACGAAATGGCCAGATAGCGAGCCAGTATGTCGATCTCCAAGGAAGGCCAACCATGGTCTTGCCTTGGAATCCCAATGGGTCGGCCTATGCCTTGGAGGCCCTCTCTTCTGCTGATGGCAGGGTCTTTGGAAGGATGGCCCATAGCGAGCGTGCTACGAAGGATCTCTATCGGAATACTCCCTACAAGAGAGACAGTGGGTTCTTCGCCAGTGGTGTCAGGTATTTTTCCTGACAGGGAGGATCGGAAGATCCAAAGTATGAGAAGACCGGAAATTGGAAGAGGAAGAAAAAAGGAGGCATGTGAGTTAGGCCTTCATTGATGGGATACAGCAATGAAAGTCAGGCTTACAAGCTTCTCCTATCCTCCCTTTTCTGTGGTATGATCAAATATATATTTGAAGAAAGGATGGACAGTATGGATAAGTTTGTTATTTTTGCATTTCAAGGAAACCCTGTCTGCTTTGTGCATGTGCTTCTCAACGCATTGGATATGCATGCCAAGGGCAAGGATGTGAAGATTGTGTTGGAAGGAGAGGCGGTGACCCTTGTAAAGAAAATGACTGAATCAAAGAACCCTCTCTTCAAGAAGGTGGTCGATCTCTCTCTCATCGACTGTGTCTGCAGGGCTTGTTCGGCAACACTCGGGGTGCTTGAGTACAACGAGCAGTCAGGCCTTCCTGTCGGAGGGGACATGAGCAACCATCCTTCGTTCCTGTCGTATACGGAGAGAGGATATCAGGTGATTACGCTCTAGATATCAGTGTTGGAAATACACAGTACCCATCAGAGGTTTGGATACGACATTCAGGTAAATCTGGAACACAGAGAAAGAGCAGAGCCAGCTTTCCCTAAAGTGAGGGCTGGCTCTGCATTACAGTTATGATTTATACTCTTGGAGTAAATTCTGTTTGAAGGTATAATTAATGTGTAACCATGAGGAGGCACTATGAATGTTGATATCCTCTCATCCAATCTTAAGCGTTTTAGAAGCAAAAAAACCTTACTCAACAGTCTCTTGCAGAACTGTCAGGGATTTCTCTGCCGACCATAAAAATATTGAAAGAAAGAAAGAAAGCACTTCCGAAGACCAGTACCCTACTGGTTTTGAGCAAGGCACTGGATTGCCGTCTTCAGGATCTAGTGAAGCCTGTAAGGGAATTGTCCGTTGTTCGTTTTC
The DNA here is from genome assembly GCA_048264225.1 of Sphaerochaeta sp. Taxonomy (GTDB): domain Bacteria; phylum Spirochaetota; class Spirochaetia; order Sphaerochaetales; family Sphaerochaetaceae; genus Sphaerochaeta. Next base: position 8,441 of record JBLXDK010000013.1, on the reverse strand, counting down.
GCGCTAAAAAGAAGATGAACAGACGAGAGCAAGTACTCGCGCAGGTTTCCAAGTGGTTGGATGATTACTTTTTTTTGGAGAATGTACTCCCTGATAAGGAAGCTTACACCTTTAGGGGTTTTGAAGAGGGTTCTAGAAAACTGACTCCTATCCAATATGCAGAAGTAGCAAGAAAAATTGCTTCTCTTCAAGATGATGAACCCATACAATGATATCTGTAGCTTGTTGGAAAGCTGTGGGATTAAGATATTGGCTTTGCCTTATTCTTCAGATGCATTCAATGGCTTATCTGTGGGCTCTGAGGATAATGGGCCAGCAATTATCATCAATACCTGGGAGCGGATTAGCATTGAGCGGCAGATTTTCAGTACCGCCCACGAATTGGGGCATTTGTTGATGCATTTTTCCCAGTATAGTGGGGATGTGACTGCAGAAGACAAAGAACAGGAGAAGGAAGCTGATCTGTTTGCTGGACACTTTCTCATGCCAGAGAAGGGATTTGACCTGGCATGGATTGAATCTTCTGGGATGTCTTTTGTCGATCGGGTTATGAAGATAAAGACTATCCTTAGGGTGAGTTATACAACTGTTCTCTATCGACTTACGCAAAAGGGTGTTGTTGACAACACTATCTGGGTGCGTTTCCAGTAGTTAGTATAAGAAAAGACTCTCTTTCAAAGAGGAGCATTGTATGGAAGGGGCAGAACCCTTTGGGTTGAGACCTTTTGACTTTTCTGCTGACCGTTTGGGGCGGCTTGTCCGGAGGGCTCTTGAAGAAGAGAAAATATCTATCTCCAAAGCTGCTGAGATTATGAATGTATCAACCCAACAGATGATGAGACTTGCAACTGAGTGGGAGGGCCTAGGGTGAGGCAGAAGAGTCCGGCCCGTTTCATGATAATGGATGCTTGTGTCCTAATCGATTTCATGAATGGAGAACCGGATCTATTCAGGCTGATAGCTTTTCATATCGGTCCTATGTATGTTGCCTCAGCAATTCTTGAAGAGGTGGATTAGATTACATCTCGTGCAGAATTAGAAAGGCTTGGTTTACAGCCTATTGATGTGGAAGTTGATGAAGTGTTTTTGGCAGCAGGGATGACAGGCCCAACCTCGTTTCAAGATACCTTGTGTTTCTTGACTGCTAAGCGGTATAACCTGACCTGGGATGAGCGAAAATAGGTGGAATCTCTAGGAAAAAAGCTACTCAAACAGCTATGAAAATCAGTATATCCAATCCGAGGCATATTAGCCCAAAAGTTCTTGATGGTTTTTTTGTCTTAACTTGCTTCACTATTCACTACATAGCCACATCCACTGGTAGATTTTCGAAGGGTAGGAATTTTTACTATGAGCAAGGCTAACCTTCTCTTAAGGGGAGCTGGATCTGCATTGTGTGCATGCCATTTTCACGAAAAAAACATGTATTCCCATATTTTACCTGCCAGTGGGACAGTTTTGCCCGTGAAATATCCTTCATAAAAGCCTTCTGAGTCAAAATGACCCATACGTATTTCTGTAAAGTGGAATAGGGTCATTTTGATCAGAATTAAGGCTAAAAATGTCTTTTTCTACAAAAAAGGTAAAGGGGAAAAGTAGTACATGGATGGTTTTGCTAAACTTTTGCCATTAAAACAGTTATATCCCATACAAACTTCATATTCCTACTATGAATATGCTTTTTGGAAAAGTTGGCACGCTCTGTGCATATATGTTGATACAAGCCAAGAAGGCCTACATACAACACAAAGCACACATGGAGGTGTCAAGATGAAATATTACGTAACCTACGACCGCAACAACCCAGTATCCAACTACCGCTCCCTTTTTAACGACCTCTGGTCTGACTGGGGCACAACCAATAAGATTCCCCCTGTCGACGTGACTGAGACAGACAAGGCCTACGTCATCGAAGCTGAACTTGCCGGCTATACCCAGAAAGAGGTTGATGTCAATGTAGACAAGCATGTGCTCAAAATCAGTTCTGTCAAGCAGAGCAATCCTGAAGAGGACAACGACAAGAAGTCGAAATCCTTGGTACGCGAGCGATACTACCGCGCATTCGAGCGTTCCTTCAGCCTTCCCGAGGATATTGACGAGACTGCCATCGAAGGTGAGTTCTCTGATGGTGTTCTGACTATAACCCTGCCCAAGAAGCCTGAAGTGCAGCCCAAGAGCATTGAAGTGAAGATCAAGAGCAACTGAGGCGATGATCTCGTAGTGTAGTCGAACCTAGAGAGATATCTAGTATCGATGATTATATATATCTTGCACGCAAAGACAGCCTGGAATTTCCAGGCTGTCTTTGTGCGTATGGATACGTGAAGGTTACAAGTTGCAGGTTGCTTGTTCTTTCTCTTGTTCCCTTTCGCCATTACTCTGATCTTCCATAGGATCTTGCTCCTGGCTTTGTTGGTCCCCTTTCTTTTGTGTCAGTCCAGGATGATTATGGCTGCGAACTTCAGAGGAGCGTCCTTCTCGTTGCGGATGGCATGGCTTGCTCCTCCACCGGTCACTACAAGATCTCCTCTAGTTACTGTCTTCTCCCCGTCGGCTTCGGTTACGATGCCTTCCCCTTCGGTGATCCAGTAGTATTCAGTCTCATTCACATGGTCATGTCCACCGATAGAGCTCCCTTTTTCCAGGGTTATCTCGCTGAAGAGGCGGCAGTGTTGTACGCTTCCCTCTTCGGCCAGGGACTTGAATATGGTGGAACCGGTCCCTCCTCGCAGGTGCTCTTTCACAGTAGTCGGCATTTCGTCGTATTTTCTGATCATTGTTCTTCCTCCTTCTGCAGTTTGCACTACAGAGCCCCTTTGGACAAGAGTTTTTTGGGGGGGTTTCTGTTGGTCTTTTCTGGACGAACATCATTGGTCTTGTAATTTTTGCAAGGTGACAAATAATTTTGGCTGAAGCATACATTCTCGTTGTGCAAATCTCAAGGGAAGGTTTCCAACGTCCGCCTTTTCGGCTATGATACCCACTAGATATGCAAAGATTTGACCGAGGAGTTGCGCATGAATAAGATTCTATCAAAGCAGAGGCTCAGCCAGGAAGTATTCAGGATGAGCATTCATGCTCCTGAAATAGCCGAAGCGAGAAAACCTGGACAGTTTATCATCCTGCAGATGGGTGGGGACTTTGGTGAGAGGATCCCCCTTACCATAGCTGATGCAAATGTGGAAGAGGGTTCCATCACCCTGATCTTCCAGGCTGTCGGAGAGACCACTCACCACCTTGCAACCCTTGAGGTCGGCGATAAGATTGAGAACCTACTTGGCCCACTGGGCAGTCCCACTGATATAAAAAACTATGGCAAAGTTGTCTGTGTAGGGGGAGGTATCGGGGTGGCCCCCCTGTTCCCCATTGTTCAGGGGATGAAACAGGCTGGAAATGAAGTGAAGGTCATCATGGGTGCACGCAACAAGAGCCTTCTGATCATGGAAGACGAGATGAAGGCCACAGCCGATGAGGTCATAGTCGTAACTGATGACGGTTCCTATGGAAGAAAGGCTCTGGTCACAGAACCCCTGAAGGAGTTGTGTGAGTCTTGGAAGCCAGATTGTGTCGTCATTATAGGACCTCCCATCATGATGAAGTTTGCTGCCCTCACTACCAAGCCTTTCGGTATCCACACTATCGTCTCCCTGAACACCATCATGATCGACGGAACAGGTATGTGCGGTGGTTGCAGGGTCAATATTGGTGGGGTGACCAAGTTTGCCTGTGTGGACGGGCCTGAGTTCGATGGTCACCTGGTTGACTGGGACAACTTGCTGTTGCGCCTTGGAACCTACAGACCTCAGGAAGAGAAGGCTCATCACCGCTGCCATATTGGATTGGATATCAAAGAAGGAGAAGCGTAAGCCATGCATGTTTCACTAGAAGAACTCGATAAGAAGGCCCAGTCTGTGTTGCAGCAGTATGAAGGAAAGGATATCTCTCCCAAGGAAAGAGCTCAGATCCCTTTGCAGGAGATGCCCACCCAAGACCCCAAGGTCAGGGTGACCAATATGCAGGAGGTTGCCTTGGGATATACTGAAAACCAGGTCAGGGCCGAGGCTTTGCGTTGTCTGCAGTGCAAGAACAAGCCCTGTATCAAGGGCTGTCCCGTAGGTATCGATATTCCGGCTTTCATTGCGGAGGCAGCCAAGGGCGAGCATGCCAAGGCACTCTCCATCATTAAGGAGAGTAGCTCCCTTCCTGCCATCTGTGGTCGTGTCTGCCCTCAGGAGAGCCAGTGCCAGCTTTATTGCACAGTCGGAAAGGTCCTCAAGGATGTGGAGCAGTCTGTGTCCATTGGTAGGATCGAGCGGTATGTGTCGGACTTTGCCCGCGAAAATGATTGCGAGACTATGCCAAAGGTTGCTCCCGAGACAGGAAAGAAGGTTGCAATCGTCGGAACGGGTCCTGCAAGCATCTCCGCTGCTATGGATCTCCGCCGTGAAGGGCATACCGTGGTGATGTTCGAAGCCCTGCACAAGGCCGGTGGTGTGTTGGTGTATGGGATTCCTGAATTCCGTCTTCCTAAGAAGATCGTGGAGCATGAATTGCAGGCGCTCAAGGATATGGGTGTGACCATCAGGCGCAACTATCTTGTGGGGAAGACGCGGAAGATCAGCGACCTTATGGGCAAGGATGGTTTTGATGCTGTCTTTGTCGGTTCCGGAGCCGGCCTTCCCAAGTTCATGGGTATTCCCGGTGAGAACTATGTAGGGGTGTTTTCAGCCAATGAATATCTTACCCGTAGCAACCTCATGAAGGCCTATGCTGTTGGTGAAGCCCTTACTCCCATGTTTGATTCCAAGAAGGTAGCTGTCTTTGGCGGAGGAAACGTCGCCATGGATGCTGCCCGTACTGCAAAGAGATTGGGAGCCGATGAGGTTACCGTTGTCTACCGTCGTACTGAGGTCGAGATGCCTGCCCGTAGGGAAGAGGTGGCCCATGCCAAGGAAGAGGGCGTCAAGTTCCTTTACCTGCATGCTCCACTGAAGATTTCTGCCAGTGACAAGGGTAGGGTCAATGGTGTTGAGCTCATCACGTGTGAGCTTGGCGAAGCAGATGCTTCAGGGCGTCGTTCCCCCATTGAGATTCCTGGTAGTGAGAAGATGGTTGCATATGATACGGTCATCATCGCCATAGGCAATGCCAGCAATCCTCTCATCAAGGCAACCACTGACGCGATCGAAGTGAACCGCAGGGGTAACTTCATTGTCAACGAAGAGACCTGTGAGACTACCCTCCAGGGGGTCTATGCAGGTGGTGATATCGTCCTTGGTGCTGCTACTGTTATTTTGGCTATGGGCCAAGGACGCAAGGCAGCGAAGGCTATGAACGAGTATCTGTTGACCAAATAACAAGTTGTCAGGGGGGTATCTCTAGCACAGCTAAAGATACCCTACCTTGAAACTGTTCTTTTCATTGTGTATAGTGTTTTTGTGGATATACTCAATGATTGCCGATCGGTAATCTGTCAGCTACAAGCGACCGACAAGACAAAGGCGCTTTTGGAAGTGATAGATACTTGCTCAATATTTCAAACCTTACCGGATGTGGAGCGCTTCAAACGAGGCGTGCTTCGTCGCGAACGCATACAAAGCACTGGAATCGGTCATGGGGTCGCTATTGCCCATGGAAAGATTCTCGGCATTGACGAGGTGCATATCGCCTTGGGCATCAGCGGTGAAGGTATCGAATTTGGTTCTGAAGATGGAATGCCTGTCCATCTCCTGTTTGTCATAGCAAGCTCCCCATCCATCCAGTTGGAGTACCTTCGCTCCCTCAGCGCCATATTGCGCAGTGTGCGAAGCGAAACTATGCGCGAGCATCTGCTCTCCCTTAAGGATCGCCAAGCTGACGACCATTGCCATAAGTTTTTCTCCATGATGGAAAGCCAGGAATTTGTCTGGTTCGGGAAGAACCAGGTCCAGTCATGATCAGGGGCAACCTTACTCAGTGTCGGTAGATTATTCCATCACACAATACTTCGCTCACCCCCATATCCCAACTTTCTGTCGGGATATGATCCACTAGCTGATAGCTTCTGCAGAGGCCCATGGTTAGTATGCTGTGATAGAGACTGAGATAGCTGTCATAGTATCCCTTTCCCCTTCCCAAGCGTGACCCGGTTTTGGTGTAGGCCATTGCAGGGACCAGTATGAGGGATTGTGAGTCGGGGACAGCAACATCGCCTTCAAGAGGCTCCAGCACCCCAAGCGAAGAGGCGCTTACCGCATTGGTCCACCCTTCAACAACAAAATAGAATTCCAGATGTTCGCCTTCACAACGGGGAAGGGCAAGCCTTTTGGTTCTGAGGGCATCCTCAAGTACCGGTGAGATTTCGACCTCACTTGGCAGCGGGGAGAAGGCAAATAGGGTGGCGCATTGTGTGTAGGCATCACTTTTCAGCAACGCGTCCACACTCGCTGCGTCCTCCAGTGCAAAATGGGAGGGAGGAAACTGCTTGGCCTGTCGTTTGAGTGAGTAGCGGAGCTCTTCCTTGGTTTGCATCTTGCCTCCTATGCCATACTAACCGGCAGTGACAAGAGAAATCAAGAACAGGTGGGTGTCAGGTTGAGCGAACAAAAGGGAAAGGTTGAAGGTACGCGGTGATACGTTCCAATGGAGTGAAACCATGGGAAAAAATCCACAAACAAAGAGGTCCATGTGCTGCATCATCACAATGTACCCGGAGAATATGCTGCCTAGAAATATGATGGTACTATGGGAAGCAACAAGAGCAGGAATGCCACAACAAGGGTGACCACTAGTGCGAGATAGAGGTCGCTCTTGGTGTAGGGCAGGGTCCTGCGTCTCCTGCTGGGGTCAAAGGCTCGTGCTTGAAGTGCCCAGGTAAGCTCTTCTGCTCGATCCAACAGCAGGCTGAAGATGCTCGTAGTGACAGAAGTAATACTTTTTATGGGATGACGGTTCTTCTCCATGCGGGCCTTCCTTGCAGTGGTGACCTGATCGGTGACATCGAAGATGAGTGGGATCATGGAGAGGGTCAGCTCGATGGAGCTGGCCACTGCCCATCCGTCAACAAAAGGGATCTTGTCCAGCACGCTTCCCAAGGAGCGTGAGAGGTCATCCGGGGCTGTGGAGTCGGCAAGAAGCATTCCGCTGAGTATGATGGCTAGGAACCTGAGGCAGGCAGTGATTGAGGGCAAAAGCAATCTGGTTGCAAGGTATTCAGTGATGCCTATCAGGGCTGTCATGATTAGGAAGAACCTGAGTTCCTTGCCATAGCGACGTAACGGGAGGCGTTGGGTTATGGCAAGTAGGATCAAAGGGGCGAGGATGGCAATGGTTACAGCAAAGGAAGCACCGGCTAGGGGTATGAGTATGGCAAGGATACTCAGAAGTTTTGTAAGGGGGTTGCATCGGTTGAGGAAGGCCTTCTGTTCCCTGTAGTGGAAGATTAGCCCTTCAGCCATGTCAGTTCCTCTAGGGGGGTGTCAGAAGGCAGATAGACACCATACTGGGGAAAAAGTGATCGGACAGAAGAAGGAGGGCCTTGGGCGGCAACCTTGCCTTCACTGAGAATGATGACATCATCAGTGTAGGCAAGGATTTTCTCCACCTCATGGCTGACCAGGATGATGGTATGCCCCTCGTCTTTGAGCTGAAGGAGTGTTTTCAGTACCTGCACCACAGAAGGGTAGTCAAGGTTGGCAAAGGGTTCGTCCATGATGAGCAGCTTGGGCTGCATGACCAGTACCCCGGCTATGGAGAGCCGCCTCTTTTCCCCTCCGCTGAGCGTTCGTGGGCGTTGCTTGAGTTGTTTGGAGAGGTCAAGCAATTGCACTACTGATAGAAGGCGCTCCTGCTGGATAGAAAGAGGCAGCTCGAGGTTCTCGAGTCCGAAGAGAATGTCCCTCTCAACAGTTTGTCCCACTATCTGGGTCTCAGCATCCTGGAAAACAAGTCCGATGGAGGTGAGCCGCTTCCTGGAAGAGCGAGTCACATCTGTTCCATCCAGGAGAATGGCCCCTGAGGTTGGTTTGAGCAATCCCTTGATGCATTTGAGCAGGAGGCTCTTCCCTGATCCGTTGGGCCCTGTTATGAGAGTGAAGGAGCCTTTTCCAATGGTAAGGGAGATGCAAGAGAGGATAGGCTTGGTCTTTTCAAAGCCAAAGCTGAGATTTTCCAACTTGAGCATGGGGTATTCTTTGCTATTCATGTATTTTTTGACTGTAACAGATGGATCTGCTTTGAGCAAGATTAGCAAGGCAAGAGAGAAAATGGGGCTTTTCGCTGAATCGTGTGGGTAAGGCTACATGATGGTAGCTTTTGGAATCTCCAACTCCCCACATACGAAATAGATCATTGCCATGAAATTGTCCATATTCTTGAACCCTCTTGCCTTGCGTTTTATCAGGCTTATGACTGAGTTGAACCCTTCAAGCACTGCATTTGTCTTTCTAGAATCGAAGAAGTTC
>JBLXDK010000012.1:0-108585 GCA_048264225.1 Sphaerochaeta sp. | reverse complement strand
AAATGAGCAAAACCTGCACCTACATACATTTTTAGCTTAGCAATCCATGGCTGGGGAATTGAGCGCTAACAACTGACAGCAGTAGACTCCAATTATTCTGAGTACGCTTTGAAGGCCATCAATCCATTGTTTTCCCTTCCACAGAAAGTGCTTCCTGGCTAAGGTCATGATCTATGTCCATAGTCGCAAAGGTTTCGCTTTCAGGAAGCATGATATGGTAATTTCTCATTACCCCAATCTGCATATTCGCTTCTGTAATATCAAGGAGAAGCACATGCCCACCCTTGGTGGTATCGGATGAGAGGAAGTGCAGATGCCATTGGGGAAGGTTGATGCCATCGACATAGTCTGGACAACGAAAGGCTACGATGGTACCTTCCACCCTTTCATACGTATATTCCTTTTGTGTAGATGCGATCACAGACAAACGTGGATAGGGTTTCTCTTGTGGAGGAACACTTCTCACGGTTATGGAAGAGAATGTACCTTGTACTTTTGCAACATAAAAACAATTCAGATCTTGAGTCTTATCCATGATACTCTGATCAAGAAATACTTTGAGCTGTTCAATGCTTTCAACTGTCTTGAGTGGAAAGTCGGCAACATCTGCTTCAAAATGGGTTGCCATTGCAAAAGGTACCAACACATCATCTTTGACCTGGTTGACCGAACCATCGACCTTCGCTTGGTAGACCTCCCCATCCAGGAGGACCATCTCTCCATCCAGAGTATGGAACGTGCCAATTCCCGTATCTCCAAAAGTCTTTAGTTTCCCGACCGAGATGAAACCATCATATTCACCCAACAAGAGGGCATTGAGCAATGAGACCTGGTACAGATCATCTGATCCTTGGTCTGTCGTATTTGTATTGGTAGTGGCACAGCCACTCATCAAGACGAGCATCACCACAATACAAGCAAACGAAACAGAAAAACACTTCCCTCTTCTCTTCATACATACCCCTTTTCTACACTATAAGTCCCGGGGCATATCAGATGCAACCAAAAATACAGATCGGAGGATAAGAAGGCTATTCCTTTACCTACCAGGAGCTTCTACAGATTGCTTACCGGTAGCACAAAGGGATCATCACCTACTATTGCTAGTTTATCAGTTGAACATACAGCTACCTTCGCCCTTATCTTCTTGTTATAGGTGTGTTTGAGGACAATGAAGATTACCATTGCTTTCATGAACCAAAGAAAAGCCGGACTACTCTTTTGAGCAATCCGGCCTTTTGGTGTTTTGGAGGTGGGGGGATTCGAACCCCCGTCCTAACGTGCCACCCAATGACGTCTACAAGCTTAGTTGATGTTCTTTATTTCCGAAGGTAGGCAGGTACACCAGCAAGACGTCCTTCCTCCGTATCCTACTTAATTTTCCTCCCAACCCGTAGGCACTGATGGGAGTAAGCCCCTATTATTACAGGTTACCGTTGCTTAAGAGCGGCAGCAGTCGGGCCTGTACACACTCGTGCTGTTACGCAGCGAGAGCGTATTCTGCGTTGAAGGAGACTTCGTCTTCTTTTTTGGCAGTTAAAATTTTTGCTAGTTTATGGAGTTGGCGCTCCGCTTGCAGCCACTGGCCTGATCTTCCGCCAGTCGAAACCGAAACACCCCCGAAGGATTTCTCCTTTGGAGTGACTTCACTATACTCTGTAATGGGAGAAAAAGCAAGAAGGGAACATCCACTTGGAAGATCCCCTCTTGCTATTATAGATATTTGTTAAGGACATGGTTTCTTTGGCTACATTTTCTCAGTCCAAAGAAGCCATGCACATCAGATCCCTAGGGTTAGAGGTTAGCCTTGGTCAGGACGGAAACACCGGTATCAAAGTAAGCAGCACCAACAGATTCGCCCTTCAGGGCCTTCACTGCAGTCTTCATTCCTTCATAGCCCATGACATCTGGATTCTGTGCCATGGTGCAGAGGATATGGCCACCCTTGATCAAGGAAAGGATCATGTCCGACTTGTCAAAACCAACACCGACAACCTTCTTGCCAGCCTCTGCGATGGCATTGCCTACGCCGACGGTCGACCCTTCGTTAGCTCCAAAAAGGCCTACGACACCCTGGGTGATGAAGTTCGCACCCATGTCCTTTGCACGGGCAGCATCGCCATCACAGTACTGGGTCTCAAGAAGCTGGAAACCGGTCCCTGCAAATGCTTTGCGGAAGCCGTTCTCACGAGCGACAGTCGAGGCAGTTGCGCTGTTTACACTGATGATGCCAATCTTTCCAGAAGTGACGCCGTTGCCTTTGAGGGCATTGAGCAGTTCCTTACCAGCGGTAGCACCAGCTGCGGTGTTGTCCGTTGCGAGGGTCTGCACTGCAGGATAGTTGGCAGCTGAGTCAACATAGATGATCTTCACACCAGCGGCCTCAGCTTCTTTGAGGGTAGCAGTCACAGCATTGGGGCCATTTGCTGCAAGCAGGATGGCGTCAGCACCACCGGCAACAGCATTGTTGATACTTTCGATCTGCTTTGCATCATCCTTCACATCAGGGGCAAGCCACTTGTATGTAATTCCACCAAGCTCGGTAGCGGCCTTCTGGGCACCCTTGTCCACGTTTACCCAGTGCTGGTCCATTTGATCCATGGTTATCAGGTAAATCTTATAGCCTGAAGCTTCCTTAGCACCCTGAGCAAACAGGGAAGTTGCCAATACGAGTACGCACAGTACAATTGCAATCTTTTTCATACCATATTCTCCTTTCAATCTATGTACTACACCTAGGTGTTAGTATTCATGCTGCAGAAGCGAGACGCTTCTTTTTAGAACCCTTTCCTGAACGGACTATGACATCCAGCAAGACTGAGACCACTACAATGATTCCAATGACAATATTCCTGATGGCAACTGGAGCTCCGGCAAACTGCAGGCCATTCTGCAGTACACCCCAGATGGAAGCACCGATTACCGTACCAAAAAGCAGACCCTGACCGCCCAAGGTTGAGATACCACCAATTACCGAAGCGGCAACTGCATAGAGCTCGTAGCTGTTTCCAGCATCCATCGTACCCATGCCACTGGTGGCACTTGTTATGAGACCGACCACCCCTGAGACAAAAGCCGAAACCATATACGCCTTGGTAGTGGCACTGATGACATTGACTCCGCTAAGCCTGGCAGCCTCCACATTTGATCCTATTGCATAGATATGACGGCCACTTCGCGTTCGCATCAGAATAAAGTTGAAGATAAACCACAAGACTGCTGCTATCCATATGGTGTTGTACAGGCCAAAACTCTTCCCGTAGTAGAAGAAATCCCTGAAGCCCTGCGCTGCTTCGCCAATGCTGTCGGTGTTATAGTTGTTGTTTGCTATCTGCGCTATTCCCCGTGCGATGGTCATTGTTCCCAAGGTAGCAATGAAAGGGGGAAGTTTTGCGAAGGATACCAGCAGACCGTTTGCCAAGCCAAAGACAAGACAACAGAACAGGGTGACCACTACTGCTACCCAAGGATTGATCCCCTTGGTCATCATCGTTGCGCTGATCATGCAGCTCATCCCTACCACTGATCCTATGGAGAGGTCGATATTACCAGTAATAAGGACATAGGACTGGCCAATACCGATAAGAAGTATCGGGGCTATCTGCCTGAGGAGATTCGAAATATTCCTCGAAGAGAAAAATACCGGATTCATTATGCCAAACACCACATAGAGCACTATGAGCCCAACGGTGACTGTCAGTACCTGTCCTATGCCGCGTATGGCCATCATTCGCTTAAACGGATTCTCAAATTCTCTGCTCATTATCTCTTCCCCATTAGGTGTTATCATCCAGTTTGTTTTCAAACCGGGTAGCGTATTCCATTATCTTTTCCTGAGTGGCCTCAGATCTGTCGAGCTCGCCGGTGACCCTACCATCACACATGACCAGGATACGATCTGAGACCCCAAGTATCTCAGGCATTTCACTGGAGACAAACATTACTGCGATGCCATTTTTTTTCAGCTCATTCATCAGGGTATAGATCTCCACCTTTGCAGCAACATCTATGCCGCGTGTAGGTTCGTCAAAAATGACAACCTTGCTGTTCCTGGCAAGCCACTTTCCGACAACAACCTTCTGCTGGTTTCCCCCTGAGAGCGAAGATGCGTTGACCTCACTGGTAGGCAGCTTGACCTGGAGGTCCGAAACGGTCTTGCGTACCATCGCCCTTTCACGCTTGCGATTGATGATGCCGGCCCTGTTGCAGATGATGTCGAGATTGGGCAGTGCGATATTCTCCCTAACCGAGAGCTTCACACACAACCCATCACGTTTTCTGTCCTCAGGAACCAACACTAGGCCAGCTGCGATGGCATCTTCAGGACAGGTGATCTTAACCACCACTCCTTCGATCTCCACCTCCCCGCTCTCCTTGTGGTCTACCCCGAACAATGCTCGCGTCGTCTCAGTCCTGCCAGCACCCATAAGGCCGGCAATGCCCAAGATCTCCCCTTGGAACAGGTCCAAGGATACATCCTTGACCATGCGCCCAGCCTTCAGGTTTCGAATGGAAAGGGCCAACTTGCCCCTATTGGCAGGAATGCGGGGGAACTTCTCCTTAATCTCCCGGCCCACCATATGGGAGATTATCTGATTCAGCTTCAGATCCTTGAATGGCTGTTCCGTAATGAATTTTCCGTCTCGCATGATGGTCACCCTATCGACAATATGCTGCAGCTCCTCAAGACGGTGACTGATGTAGACAATGCTGCACCCTGTGTCACGAAGCTTCCGTATCAGGGTGAATAGTTGGGTGATCTCAACGCTGGTAAGGGCACTGGTCGGCTCATCCATGATGAGGATCCTGGACTTGGCCTGCAGGGCTTTTGCTATTTCCACCATCTGCTGTTTCGAAACTGCAAGTGAACCGACCACCATCTCGGCTCCAATGTCAATTTGCAAGGAATCAAGCACTACCTTCGCCTGACGATTCATCTCACGCTCGTTGAGCAACGTCCCTCTGGTAAGCTCAGTACCCAGGAAGATGTTCTGGGCGACGGTAAGGTGGGCGCACATGTTGAGTTCCTGGTGGATCATGGAGACTCCCAGAGCCTGTGCCTTACGTGGAGTAAGGTCACCTTCAATGGCGTCGCCAAAGATGGTAATGGAACCACTGTCACGGGTATATACACCACTGAGGATTTTCATGAGAGTTGACTTGCCAGCACCATTCTCACCCAGAAGGGCCATCACCTCACCAGGGCGAAGGGTAAAGGAGACGTCGTCCAAGGCACGCACCCCAGGAAACGTCTTGGTGATATTGTGCATTTCAACACTATAGTCGCTCTCGTTCATGCAATGGTACTCCTGTATGCCCAAAGTATCCCATGGCATTGCTGAGGACGCTAGGGAGTGATTTTTTAGAAAAGGGTGTCTATTCTTTGGATTTCAGGGGTATTGAGCCTGCAATCCCCCCGTACTGGTAAAATTCGTTTCGCTTCAGTATGCGATCGACCTTCCCTCCAGCCAATATGACCAGGCGGTCAGCGACCTGAAGTGTATCGGAGAGAGATACAGCCAATATTAGGGAGGTGATACCCTTCGTCTTGAATGCGTCAAAATAGCGGATCAGGGCGATTCTCTGGAACATGTCAACCGACGCAAAGGGTTGCACCGCACAGACAAACGAAGGGTGTTGCATCAGGATACGTTGGTAGACAATGGTATGGAGCTTCTCCTGCGAGAGGTCGTGCAGGCTTGTCTTGTACAGATCCTTGCCAAATATCGGCTCAAGCTCCTTTGCTATGGCCTTCCTTCGTTTGGGCCGAAGCCACAGATGCCGGATCTTCTCATCACTGGTGAAGCAGAGGTTATCAATGACAGAGAGCTGGGGGAACAACAGCGACTCATAGGGTTTTGCTGCGATAAGGGCTATGGAGCGGTCATCCTTGGCAGGGGTTCTTCCCTCTAGCTCGAGATAGCCAGCATCAGGCGCTGAAAGTCCCTGGAACAACGTAAAGAGATCGCCAATGCAGAGGTTCTCACTATCGAGGAGCACCACAGTCTCTCCCTTCAGAACGGTAAAGTTTAGGCCCTGCACATTCCCATAGGTAAGGTTCTCACAGACAAGAAAAGGTTTGTCCGAATCCTCTTTACCCACATACTGTCTCTGTCTTTCGGTAAGGTCCATGCTCTGGTCAAATACGTTGCTATAGTTGGTGATGACCTCATTGGTCATCTGGTAGGGGAACAGGTGTTTTACGATCCTACCCTCCTGCATCAGATAACAGCGGGAACAGAAGCGAAAAGCTTCCTGATGGTGATTGCACAGGTAAAGGAATGTCATGCCCTCCTCTTTGAAATAGTGCATCACCGCCTCTAGCCTGGTAAGGTCAATTTCACTGACAAAGTTTGATATCTCATGCAGAATCACCAGGTCAGAACGGCTTATGCTCGCCTTGACAAACTCAATGACCAGTTTCTCAAATGCAGTGAGGTCCCTTACCAAGGTTTTCCTACGAATGCTAATGGGAAGTGGGGAGAGCAGCTGCTCCATTTGGGTGGACAGCAGTCTCTGGTTGATGAGATGGCTACGGAACCCCTTTCGCAGAACAAACAGGTTTTCTTCCACTGTCAGGGTATCGATGAGGGTGGAATCCCGTTGGATGACGGTCACACGGTTTAGTTTTCTGGAACTGGAAAGATAATCATTTACCAAGATATCGTTACAGTAGACATGGCCGTAGTGGATAGGAATATTCTTCTTGAAAATGGTCAGCAACTGTTCGATGCCCAAGGCATTGAGCCCTATGAGGGCGACAATCTCCCCCTTATAGAGGTGTAGATTGATATCAAACAGATAGGGAGGAACCGATACCTGCTCAAGGCGGAAGACCTCGTGCTTCATACCCTATCCTCAGTGCCTACGCTTCTGGGCAGGGAGATGAGCACATCAGTGCCGACTCCCACCTGGCTGGTCACCGTGAGGCCGTACTGCTCACCAAACAGCAACTTGATTCGGTTGTTCACATTCACCAATGCTATGCCGCCATGGGGATCCTCACGTCTCATATACTCAAAGCTCCGTACGGAGAGGTTGCGGTGCATCTTCTCCAGTACGGAGCTTTCCATACCTACCCCATCATCGCTTACGGTGACCAGCAGCCTTGACTGGGTTGTCTCAATATGGATCCTGAGCAACCCTTGCCCCACCTGGCACTCCAAGCCGTGGATGATGCAGTTCTCAACAATGGGTTGCAGGGTAAGCTTGGGAATGCGGTAGGAGAGCACCTCCTCCTTATCCTCGTCGTCAATGACTACCTCAAGGGCCATGCGGTTTCCGAACCTGAACTGCTGGATAAAGAAATAGTTGCGGGTGTTTTCCAGTTCCTGCTCCAAGGTGACCAGGTTCTCCACATTGCTGATTGTGTACCGGAAGAACGTGGAAAGCGCTTCTGTCATGGAGGCCACCTTATCAAGCCCAGCCAGGAGAGCTTCAGAGCGGATCCCTTCCAGGGTATTGTAGAGGAAGTGAGGGTTTATCTGGTTTTGCAGGGCGAGAAATTGGGCTTGCCGCTTGCTGGCATTCATGATCTGATCCGTGTTCAGAATCGTATGCAGTTTTGCTTCGACATCTTTCATCTCCCTGTTGAGGGGCAGCCTTCTGTCGATCACATTTTCAAAGGTATACCCCGAGGCAAAAAGCTGGAGAATGTGCTTTGTACGCTTGTAGGGCACGAGTACCCAACCATAGAGTAGGATCCCACTTGCAAGCAGGAGCAAAAGCGACAAGAGCAACCACTCTAGGCCATGGATTCTCCCTGTCTGGTACAGCAATGCCACGAACAGGAGGATCACTATCTGAGCCAACAAAAGGGCCAGCCATAGGGCGATGCGCTCGTCAAGATATTGTGTTCTTCTAGCCATACAGCTTCCTATACTCGTTGGGCTTTATCTGGCATGCCTTCTTGAACACCCTTGAAAAATGCTTGGGATCACGATAGCCAACCTTACGTGCTATCTCACCTATGCTGGACTCGCTGTTTGCCAACAGTCGCTTAGCCTCTGTGATGCGAAGATCCAAGAGGTATTCAAAGAAACCCTTGTTGCAGCTTTTCTTGAAAAGCGAGCTGAAATAGGAACTGTTGAGATTGACAACCTCGCTGACCGACTCAAGGCTGATGAGCTCGTCGTGAAAATGCAAGGCCAGATACTCCTGTGCCTTGCGGATGGGTTTGCACAGGCTCTCCTCTTTATCTACCAGGTACAAGTCGAACAGCTCTTGCATACCTGCAGAAAATGCCTTATGAAGGAGATCCAGGGAGTAGGCATTGTCCAGGAGCTGTCGCTTTTCACCAAGCATTGCATCTGAGGCCATATGTTCCACGAAAAAGGCCGATCCTGCCTCGAAGCACGCAAGGATATGCTTGGCTTGGACATAGGGGCTGAAATGTGCAGTGGTTGCGAGAAAAGTGGAGCAATGGGCCAACAGAGCGGTTCGTGAACTCTGTGCACAAATCCCCTGCAGGCCAAGGACAAAGGGTCTGACAGGATTATCAAGGGGTATTTCTTCACACGATGGTGCGACATACCGTTTCAAGGGACCATGGAGAAGCCTCTGGGCAACTGCCTGTTGGCAGGAAAGGACCGAAGTGCCCAAAGCATCATAGGAGGAGACCCCGATACCTAAGCCTAGGGTGAACAGGATATTGCCAAAGATATCCGCCTGGGTCTTGAGGAACTGTAACAGGGCTTCTGTTCCCTTAAGGACCATCATCTCCTGCTCCTGTGCATAGGAGAGCAACAGGTAGATGCTTCCCACATGCAAATGCGTGGTGATATCAGAGCAATATGCAGAACATTCACGGCTGATGCACTCCTCCACCTTTTCGGAGAGGATAGTATCCGAACGTTGCGCATGAAAACCTTTGAGCAGATCCATCTTAACGGCGATGACGCGCATGATGGATGATGGGGAAAAACAGGTTGCAAGAAGAGTTGCATCTCCTTCCCTAATGAGTAGACCGAAAGCTGAGGAGCGTTTTTGCTTACGGTCTTGTGTTACCTGATGTTGCAACTGTTTGGTCACTTGGAGCAGGGACTGCTGTTCGTTGTAGAGCTTGATCATCTTTGCAAGGGTCTGTTCCAGTTCCTGTTTCTTTATAGGCTTGAGCAGATATTCCGCCACCCCATATTTTATTGCGGTTTGTGCGTAATCAAACTGCTTGTGACCGCTTATGATGATGAACTGCAGATCTGCCTTGATCGCTTTTGCCTCGCGAATAAGGGCGAGCCCGTCCAGACCTGGCATACGGATATCGGTGATGACCAGATCCGGTGACTCGGCTTTGATAAGCTCAAGGGCACTGTTTCCATCATAGGCTTTGGCACACAGAACAAGTCCTAAGCGCTCCCAATCAATAAGCGCACAGATCAGGTCGCAAACTCTCGCTTCATCATCAGCTACTAATACCTTCATGCCTCGATTGTACGACCAAATGAAGAAATTCGCTAGTTACAGTATGGTTTTTCTTGCTTCTATGGTATCAATCCAGCTTTCCAATGCCGAAAAGGTCTTTGCAAGGTCAATGAACCTAAGAGTGGCCGCCCCATCCTGGGTGGTCTGCTGCGCATTGATAATGACTAGGGGCGCACCATTTCTGGTTGCATACAAAGGAAAAGACGCCGCTGGCTGGACACGTAGCGAAGATCCGAGTACCAGGCAGAGGTCGGTGTGGCTGAAATCCTCATAGGCACGATCTAGAATGTGGGCGTTCAGGTTCTCCCCATAAAACACGATATCAGGCTTAATCAGGGATCCGCATGTCTTACAGAGAGGAACCTCATCATTGAGGACAATAGGTGCTATTTGCTCGTAAGTATAATGCGCATTGCAGTTGGTGCAGTAGTGGTGGGCGGCACTGCCGTGCACCTCATACTGCTTCCTGCTCCCTGCCTTCTGGTGCAGCATGTCTATGTTCTGAGTATAGAGAGAACGTAAGTAACCTTTGGCTTCCAGTTTTGCAAGGGTTCTATGCACGACATTCGGCTCGTAGGTGTCCAGGTGATACCAGTACTCCTTGGCCCAGGCATAGAATACATCGGGATGCTGCATAAAGAAGGAGATGCTCAGGATATGCTCCACATCAAGGCCTTGCCACTTCTTGGAATAGATGCCTTTGGAACTGCGAAAATCAGGGATCCCTGACAACGTCGACACCCCCGCCCCAGTAAATACGGTCATTCGCTTTGCGTGAAGGATCAGGGGCTTGAGTATGGAGAACTTCTTTTCAAACTGTTGGAGGGTTTCTGAGTTTGTTTTCATATGCCTCCAGTATACAGGATTAAAGCCTTATAGGGTATACTATTCAACAAGAGTCCCCGTATAGGTGTTTCCCTTCAGTCCGGTCAGACGGACTGTGACGATGCTCCCCACAGCTGGGTTGCCGTCAAATACGACCATCTCATTATGTTCGGTCCTACCCAGCATCTGGCCTTTGTCATTCCTGGACACTGCATTTACCACAACCTTGGCTATGCCTTGGGATCGTTTGGTCTTCTCACGCACAAAGACCGCATGTTGAAAATTGATGAGTTCAGTAAGTCTTCTTCCCCTCTCCTCTTCTGAAATCTCACCAGGGAAGGAGACAGCTGCAGTCCCTTCCCGAGGATTGAAGTAGTACATGAAAGCCTCAATACAGCCCATCTGGTCGAGGGCTGTGATGGTATCCTGATACTCTTCCTCAGTCTCTGAAGGGAAGCCTACCATGACATCGGTTGCAAAGGTTGCGCTGGGTATCTCCCGCTTGATGGTTTCCACCAGTGTGAGGAAACGCTCTCTTGTATACCTTCTATTCATGAGGCCAAGGATGCGGGTATTTCCACTTTGCATGGGTATGTGCAGGTGCTTTGCTACCTTGTCCTGTTCCTTGATGACTTTGATGAGCTCATCAGAAAAATCCTTGGGATGAGGACTTTCAAAGCGTATCCACTCGATATCACCTGCAACAAGGCAAACTTGCTCTAGAAGTGAAGGAAAGGTAAGGACCTTGCCATCCTTCTCATAGTGGTAGCTGTTCACATTCTGTCCCAGCAGGGTGATCTCCTTGACCCCTTTCGAATCAAGGAACCTTACTTCAGCAAGTATTTCCTCAACAGGACGGGAGATCTCCCTACCCCTTACATAGGGGACTATGCAATAGGAGCAGAAGTTGTTGCACCCGTTCATGATCGGTATATACGAGGAGTATTCACCTTCCTGGTAGTAGGAGGTGCCAAAGCTATAGGTCTCCGTTCTTAGCTCTGCACTTTCAGGAGAAACAAGCACTTCCAGGATCTTCTGCTTGTCATTGGTACCCAACACATAATCTACATGAGGGGCCTCATCCTTGAGTTCTTCCTGTAAGCGTTCAGCCATGCATCCGGTCACAATGAGGGTCAGGGGGTGAAGTGTCTTTATGTGGGCAAACAGGCCGAGTCTACCCCATATCCTGTTCTCTGCACTTTTTCGCACAGAGCAGGTGTTGAGAATGGCACAGTCTGCATCTTCTGCAGTTTTGGCTGGCACCAGGCCTGCTCCCTTGAGTTGGAGGGCCAGGGCATTGCTTTCAGCTGTGTTCATCTGGCATCCATAGGTCTCTATCCAATACGAGCGAATCATTTGGTATCCTTATCAGCAAGCAACAAAGCCGCTTGCAGTGTATTTTTCATCAGCATTGCGATGGTCATCACCCCCACCCCTCCTGGGACGGGCGTAATGAAAGAACAGTGGGGAAGAACAGCATCATAGTCAACATCCCCAACCAGGCGATAGCCTCGCTTGGCAGAGGGATCATCTACGCGGTTGATGCCGACATCGATTACCACAGCGCCTTCCTTGACCATGGAAGGCTGGACAAACAGGGGTTTGCCGATAGCTGCAATAAGAATATCAGCAGAAGAGGTAATTGAAGCAAGATCAGCCGTACGTGAATGGCATACAGTCACCGTAGCATCCCGACCTTTCTGCATGAGCAGGGCGGCAAGTGGCTTTCCTACGATGTTGCTCCGTCCTACGATGACCACATGCTTTCCTTCTGTCGCTATCTTGTAGTAGTCGAGCATTTCCAGAACACCCTTGGGAGTGCAGCTGACAAAGGTGGGAAGCCCGATAAGAAGCTTGCCGACACTTATGGGGTGAAAGCCATCGACATCCTTGTGTTGGTCAATGGCTTCGATGATAGCCTCGCTGTCAATATGGGCAGGAAGGGGCAGTTGCACCAGGATTCCATGTACTGTAGGGTCGTCATTGAGGCGCCTCACTACAGAGAGAAGCTCTTCCTGTGTACATTCTTCTGAAAAGGTATAATCCTGATGGCCGAAGCCCAAGGATAGGCAGGCCTTTTTCTTGCTCCTCACATAGCTTTGGCTTGCCGGATCGTTTCCAACCAGGATTACAGCTAGGGCCGGAGCATATCCGTAGGTTTGCACGAAGGTTTCGGTTCTGGTCCGCAAATCCTCATAGACAGCTTGTGAGACTTCTTTTCCTAACATATCTTGCATGGAGTATCCTTCCTTCCTCTGTAGAGTACCGAAAATACAGGGCAATGGCAACAAACGCAAGGGATAACACCGTACGGTTTGTCGTTTGCTTTTTCCTGCAGTATATTGGCCATATGGTTTTCAAAAAGCCATATATTGCGTATGATTGCAACCATGTAACGAGCTAAGCATCATATTGTTGTTACAAGTAACACGAGGTACCCATGAAAAAGTTTTTCCTGCTATGTCTCATAGCCCTACTCCTTCCCCTGACCCTGTATTCAGTCGATTTCTATGACGCTGGAAGCCAACAGTTTTCATTCAGGCTTGGGACCAATGTCCCTACATTTATCCATTTCTTTTCGGACAACACAACCGTTACCGGCCCTGGAGAAGGCAATACCGGTATGTCGATGGGTGGCTATGGTTCCATTAGCTATCAGATGTTCAACTCCCCCAAGACAGCCATCGGAGGAGAGATTGGGTATAACTTCAATTTCTCAGCAGAGAAGGAATTTTTCTCCGCTGTACCTTTTTTTGCAAAATACTCCTACTTCCCTCTGCAAGGGACTTTTGACCTGCCTCTTTCGGTAGGGCTGGGTGGAGCGTACATCAAGTACAAGACAGGTTCGCTGATGACCTTGTACACAAACTTTGAAGTTGGTGCCATCTGGTATCCAGGTGAGAACTGGGGCTTTGGGTTATCAACAGGGATATGGCTTATTCCTGAGCTCAACTATGAAGACAATCTGAAGGCAGACAATGCCCTTGCAGGCTTCATCCCTATCACCCTTTCGATCACATACCGACAATAGGAGCATCCCATGAAGAAAACGCTAGCACTGCTACTTACAATAGGACTTATAACAACGGCCTTTGTTTCCTGCAACCTGGATGGAAATTCCGGTATTTTCAGAGAGATAACACTATCAAAGACACCACTGTCCATACGGTACAAACAGCTGTTGGGAAATGATGCGACCTACCTCTACTTCAGGACCTTGGAAGGAGTCGAGCGAGTGACTACTGCCAAAGTGAATACTATTGTAGCAGCAAGCAAGAATGAGCATATTATCCAGATGGCTGCTTACTTGAAGGCACCTGATAACAAAGTATTCTATTTCACAAACAATGATGCCGAACGTGCCGCAAACCAAATCAGATTTGTAGATACCACCAATATCAATGCCACCGCTGGTACTATAACGGTTACGACAGCTGAAGCGCCTTCTATAGTTTCAGATCTATCTGTCAAAGGTCTCTATGCCAACTCCATGATTTTGGTAACAGGGAAAAATGGCGCATCAGCCAAGGTTTTTGACTTATTGGAGTATAGTTCCGCAGCACCAATAAATTTCAAAACACCTGTTGCTAGTTTTACAACGGTTCCTGCAGGGTATGACCTTGACTCTGTCATCCAACAAACTGCAAGGGAACAGGATGCAACAGCCCCTATGATTGTCTCTTTCATTTCAGCTGATGGTAAAAATCGTGAACACTATCTGGTTGAACCATCAGGCCCAACGCCAACCTCACTAGGTACTGAAAACAGTAAGATTGCTAATTTCCTGTACAAAGCTACCAATAATCTGTATGTACTCACTACTGATGGAAAAATCTATCATGTAAATGGAACGACTTGGACATCCATTGCCACAAGCTCAAAGACCTATGCGACTAATGCTTTTGCGTTGGCTGTTGATGATAGCACCAACTATCACCTCATAACCAAGCCTTCTGTAAAGAATGCATCATTACATGTCTTTACCTTTCCAAATACCCTTCCCAATACTGCTATTGGTGCTGGAGTAGACGTGAAATCTGGGTATGCCCAAGAACTTGCTCTTGCTACGACAGTAAGTTCTCAAGTGAAAAGCACCGTCGGCACCACCAGTACTGATCTCCTAATTGCGACAGATGAGAATGGCATGTACGATATCTCTATAAAGCATGCAGATGCCAATAAGGATATTACTACAAACGGTACATCCTCAGTTGGTGAGGGATACACCTTCCCTTAAACGTATTTCAGTGTTTTTCAAAGCAAGCTCTTCCTCTCCGGAAGAGCTTGCTGCATATTTGCCCCTTTTCACTCAATTCTCTTTGTTTTTTCCCCTATGCTTATAGTCATATATCCAGTTTCTTTCTGGTAGATTTGTCTATCATGTACATACTACTTATGCACTTATACTTCAGGATTGACCTCTGCTTAAGATTGCTTAATTCTTTACCCATATAAACTTCTTGAGTTTATTGAATGATGGAGTATACTAAGTATAGCATTTGTCTAACCGGAATAAGGGGTAAGGCTTATGAAAAAGACTCGCATGAGCAGACGCACTCGTAGGGATATGTTTGCGTTTATTGGATTTACCGCACCTAACTTTCTCCTGTTGGGTGTGTTTGTGTTCTGGCCAATCATCTATAGCCTCTATCTCAGCTTCTTCAAGTGGAATATGATATCGCCGAAGAAGACATTTCTTGGCTTTGCCAATTACAGCCGTCTGTTTTCTGATCCTGTATTCTGGCAGATCACCCGCAACACCCTGATCCTTGCACTATCCACGGTAATCATCAAACTTACCATAGCCCTTGGCATAGCGATGCTTTTGAACCGCAAGCCCAAAGGAGGGGGTATCTACCGTGCCATCATATTCAGCCCTACCTTCACCACCAGTGTTGCTGTTGCGATGGTGTGGACCTGGATTTATGAACCGACCTTTGGCCTGTTCCGATTCATATTCCAAGCCTTTAATATGACGAGCCCTGACTGGGTATATAACATACATTGGTCGCTTCCTGCTGTAATCATCGTCCTGATATGGAGGGGAATCGGTTATGACATGGTACTGTTTCTAGCAGGGCTGAAGAACATTTCCCAGGAACTCTATGATGCAGCTTTGGTCGATGGCGTCAACTCATGGCAAAAATTCAGATACATCACGTTTCCTCTTTTGAGCCCTACCACTTTCTTCCTGACCATAACGTCCTTCATAGGGGCATTAAAGGCCTTTGATATTGTCTCCATCATGACTGACGGAGGCCCTATGAACAGTTCAAATGTGTTTGTGCTCTACCTCTACCAGAATGCATTCCAATGGTTCAAGACTGGGTATGCCTCCGCAATAGCCCTTATCCTGTTCCTCCTGATCATGGTCATAACACTGGTTCAGAACAGATTCTCAAAACGATGGGTCCACTACTAGGAGGTATGAAATGAAAAAGCATCCACTCCCTTGGTACCTCACTAGATTCTCTTCTCACCTGATACTCTTTATTTCCTCAGCGATAATCGGAATCCCTTTCCTTTGGATGGTAACCACAGCCCTGAAAAGCCCTGCTGAGGTCGCGACCTTCCCTCCCATCTGGTGGCCTGAGGTCATCCGATGGGATAACTTCACCACTGCATGGGCTCTCGCTCCCTTTGGCAGGTTCTATGTGAACAGTGCCATCACCGCCTCTACCGGTGTGATCTTGGAAGTGGGTATCGCTGCCCTTTCAGCATATGCCTTCGCAAGGATCAAGTTCAAATATCGTGACACCATGTTCCTGGTGATGCTTGCTGCAATGATGATACCCAGCCAGATTGGACTGGTCCCAAACTATGTGATCCTAAAGCAACTGAAATGGATAAACACCTACCAAGGGATCGTCATCCCACATGTATCCAGTGTCTTTGGCGCATTTTTGCTCAGACAGTATTTTCTCTCTGTCCCGCCATCCCTCTATGATGCTGCCGAAATCGAAGGGTTAGGCCATTATAAGACCATGGTGTATGTGGCGCTTCCCTTGGCAAGACCGGTATTGGGGACACTTGTGCTCTATCTGTTCTTGGCTAAATGGAACAGCTACCTCTGGCCGCTCATTGTGACAAACACCCAAAACATGCGAACTTTGCCTGTCGGGTTGGCAATGGTAAGGACAGCTGAGTATGCCATAGGGCCCGAACACCTTATGGCGGCCTCCCTCTTTGTTCTTGTCCCTCCTCTTATAGTGTATTTCTTTGCTCAGAAACAACTGATCGAAGGTATTGCAGCTGGTGCTGTAAAAGGATAATAAGCTATTCGATCTGCATGCAGATTGACGTAAGAATCTAAGGAGGTTTTTATGAAAAAGTTTCTGATTCTCTCACTGGTCGTGCT
Organism: Sphaerochaeta sp.; assembly: GCA_048264225.1. Taxonomy (GTDB): domain Bacteria; phylum Spirochaetota; class Spirochaetia; order Sphaerochaetales; family Sphaerochaetaceae; genus Sphaerochaeta. Next base: position 91,982 of record JBLXDK010000012.1, on the reverse strand, counting down.
CTTCGCTTTCGGATCACTGCCCATATGGGCAGGTGCTAGTGCAGAAAAAGCTTCTGAAGGTCCTGTCAAGATTGTGTACTGGCGAAGCTTGACAGGTGTTGCGGGTGAAGCACAGGAGGATTTGGTTGCCCGCTTCAACGAAAGTCAAGACAAGGTAGTGGTAGAGGCACAATTCCAAGGGGCATATGCCGAACTGCTGCAAAAGCTGTTGGCTGCCCTTGCAGCCGGAGAACTTCCAGACTTGGTGTTGCTAGACTCACCCTTTGTCACCCTGTTCGCCAAAGATGGGGCTCTGGTAAACCTCGACCCGTTTGTAAAGAGTGACAAGTCAGACTTTGACCTGAAGGACTTTATCCCAGGCCTAATGGCTGACGGATACTATGAAGGTAAGCTGTATGCCCTGCCCTTGATGCGCAGTACACCACTGTTGTATGTCAATGGGGACATGTTCGCAAAAGCAGGCTTGCCAAGAAGAGCACCAAAAACGTGGGATGAGTTTAGGGAGTTCAGCAAGAAGGTGACAAAGTTCGATGCTGCTGGCCAGCCGATTCAACAGGGGGCGGGGTTCACCATGGGACAGACCAGTGCACACTGGTACTTCCAGGGTGCTGTCTACTCATTTGGCGGCCTTGTTTCCGATGAGGATTTTGGTATACACCTCACAGAAGACCCTGCTATAAAGCTGGCGACGCTTTGGCAGGATATGGTTTTCAAGGACAAGACGGCCATTCCATCGAACAGCCATGACGACTTCCTCAACAAGAAGGTTGCGATGGTGTTCGGATCAACGGGAAGCATGGGTAACCTGCTCAACCGAGCTGACTTTGAGGTGATCCCAGCCTTCATGCCCAAGCAGGAAAAGAATTTGGTTCCTGTCGGAGGCTCGGTCATAGCAATGACCAGCACAGACAAGAAACGGCAAGAGGCTGCTTGGGAGTTTATGAAGTTTATGACAAATGCCCAGTCCAACTCCCATATTGTCATAAAGACCGGGTATATGCCTATCAGCAAGTCTTCCATGACCTATCCTGATACGGTACAATACTTCAAAGACAATCCGATTCGAAAAGTGGCGATAGATCAATTGGAGTATACACGCCCGCAAGCAAGTGTGATATCATTGGGTAAGGGAACAGAGATTCTCCGCCAGATGATTGAGAAACTGCTCATCGGTAATCAGAATCCGAAGAAGGTAATGGAAGAGACAACAGCTGATCTTCTCAAGGAGTACAATGAATCATTCAAGTAAAAGTTCACTTCGTTCATACATGGTGGCCGCTGGTGCGGCCATCATCATTAGCATTTCTATCCTATTGCTCACAGGGTGTGGCACTAAAGATACCACTACCCAAAAAATACGTGTTGTTGCACACCGTGGAGGTGCAGCCTTAGCACCAGAGAACACCCTGGCAGCATTCACTATGGCTCTGGAGTATGATGTTGATTCCGTTGAGCTGGATATCCACCTCAGTAGCGACGGCGCTCTGATGGTCATCCACGACCCTACGCTCATGCGTCTTACCAGTAAGGAAGGATCAGTCTCTGACTACACAGCAGAAGAGCTTGCTCAGTTTGATGTAGCCGCTACGTTTAAGTATGGCAGACACTATTTTGGCATGCAAAAGATGCCGACATTGGAAGAGGTGATCGAACTTGTTGAAGAAAAGGCAACAAGACCAGTCAACTACCAGATAGAGATAAAGGTGAAGGCGGACGGTTCTCGGTATGAGGGAATAGAGCAAAAGCTTATTGATACCCTGAACACCTATGGTATTGTTGATCGGACCATCGCCATTTCCTTCAACTTCCCCACTTTGGAAACACTGCGCACCCTTGAGCCTAAGCTCAAGTTGGGTGCCCTGATAAGTAAGGAATACCTTTCCAGCAAGGGCATAACAGGGCCTGAAGCTGTGGCCAAGAATATGAAGGCTCTCAATGTGGAGTATGTGAGTATAAAGGCTGATTACCTTTCTCAAGGCCTCTATGACCAGTTACGGTCACAAGACCTTGGAGTCGGGGTATGGACAGTCGATGATACCATCACCATGCGGAAGTTTGTGAATATGGGTGTTGATTTCATAGCTACCAACAGACCCGATCTCCTCAACAAGGTCCTCGATCGCAAAGTAAAGGAACCGGTACCGATCACTTCAACCAACTCTCCTTGGTATCAGTAACCGAATAGTTCTTCCTGTCATCCATGACAACGCGCACAGTACCATCCAATTGGGTCAGGTGATACTCTGACCCATATTTCCTATAGGTGTTGTAGACAGTCATGCTGTCCAGTTCGTCATGCATTGCAACCACAATCTTAGGCTGAAGCGTCTTTATCCACCTCAGGCTGTTGGAGGTATCCCCGCCATGATGGTTTGCTTTTGCAACATCACTTTGCAGATCAAGTCCATATTTTGTGGTAAGTTCTCGTTCCTGAACCATATACAGGTCGCCAGAGAACCAAGCAGAAGAGGTTCCATAGGTAAGACGCATCGCCAATGACTGGTTGTTGACAAACTGGGTGCTGTTGGCAGGATAGTTTGCAGGATAGACAATCTTTTCACTTGGATTGAAGATCTTCACCTCAATATCCTTTCCAAAATAGAAGCTGTCCCCTTCGGAAAGTATCTCCACTTCCAGGTTTCTTTCTGCAATACTCTGGACAAAATTACTGTAGTGACTTGAAGGATATTCCAGTGCAGAACGGTACACTTTGCCAAGGGGAAAAGCATCTGCTATCTGGGGAAATGATCCGATATGGTCAATATGGGGATGTGATGCCACAAAATAGTCAATGTGATCGACACCAAGCTTCTTCAATGCCTCGATCACCTGACCTCCACATTGGGGATGACCACAATCGAGGAGCATGACCTCCCCTTCTGGAGCGATAAGGATGGTGGAGTCTCCACTCTTGTCCGTGGCTGTTTCGTCCACTGCAAGATCGAGAAAATAGATGCACAACTTGCCTTTTTCCCGGGTAAGGACATCTTGGGAAAACAGGGGGCTTGGTACGAGAGCCCAGGCTATGCTTATTAGCATTGCTAAAAGCAGTACTTGTTTGAGGTGTTTTGTATTCCACGGAATCTGTTTCATTTGGCACATTCCCTATGGTTTTCAATGTACAATCTCACCACATCACAGAAGTTGGTGATGATACCATCGACACCCCACCCTATCACCCGTTTCATGAGGGCCATGTCGTCAACAGTCCACACATTTACTTTGATGCCATGAATATGGCAATCTTTCACAACCTCTTCGGTGAGGGTGGTACCGTCAGGATGAAAGGCCTCCATCCCCATGGCCTTGGCATAGGAGCCAGCATTACCAATGCCCTTGCTGTTTACCAGCATCGCACATTGAATATTTGGATCCATTGTTTTGACTTTCCAAAGCGAGGCATGATTGAAAGAGGAGACAAGCACCTTCTTTTCCAGATGAAATCTTTTGACCATCAGGATCACGTTCTTTTCAATGTCAGGATAATAGTATCGGTTTGTCTTTATCTCAATATTTGTGATCAGGGGGAGGTCTTGAACCCACATGCAATACTCTTCAAAAGAAGGGATTCTTTCAAAAGAATGGGCAGTCCCAGCATTCATGCTCTTAAGCTCAGCTAGGAGAAAATCCTTTACAAACCCTGTCTTGTCGGTAGTCCTGTCGACACTCTCGTCATGAATGACGATAAGGTGCCCATCCTTTGAAAGATGGACATCCAGTTCTATGCCTTCACAACCGCTCTCATACGCCTTCCGAAAAGCAAGCATCGTATTCTCGGGATACTCACCGCTCAAGCCCCTATGTGCAAATGTTATCATCTCAACGCCCTCATTTCATTGCAGTCTTTTCATATCCGGTAAGCATGTACTTCTGGAATATGAAGAAAAGTATGACAACAGGCAGCACAGCCATAACAGCTCCTGCCATTATCTCATGGTTGTTCATGGTGTCCAGTCCTGCAAAGGTGTTGCGCAGGTGTACTAGACCTACAGTCAAAACACGCCTTACCTCATTCTTTGCTATGATCTTGGGCCAGAAATAGCTGTTCCACCCATCGGTAAAGGTTACCAGTGTGATGGTTATTAGCGTGGACTTGGTCATCGGAACCAATATGCGGCTTATGATACCAAGTCTCCCCATGCCATCTATCTGTGCCGCTTCCACATAGCTGTTGTCGACTGAGAGAAAAGCCTGTCTCATCATGAAGATATAGTAAGGGGAAACAGCTAAGGGTAGGATGAGTCCCAAGAAAGTATCGGTCAGCTTCCAATTGGCGAACATGATGTACAGGGGAATAAACGTAACCTGCAAGGGGATCATCAGAGCCCCTAGGACAACAACAAACAGGAAATTCTTTCCTTTGAATGAGCCCTTTGAAAACCCATAGCCGGCAAGGACACCCGTCACTACCTGACTGAAGAGGATTCCTATCGTCATGACAGTGGTGTTGAAATAGTACTTGCTGAAATTCACACGCTGAAATACATTCTTATAGTTTTCAAAATGCCATTCCCGAGGCCAGAATGTAGGCAGGGCACGTAATACTTCCTGCTGGGACTTGACTGATGTGATAAGCATCCAGTACAGGGGGAATATCATGATCAGGGTGACAAGAACAGCGAGGACGTACTGACCGACGGTAAGTATCTTTTTTTGTGTCAGGGCTCTCTTGTTAAGCAACATCGCCTTTTCGTTGAATGCAGTTACAGTAGTATCATTAGACGTCATAATTCACACTCCTGTTTGAGACTCGCATCGTAGCTGCTGTGATAATGAGGAGGATGATAAAGAAGAATACCGCTACAGTGGATGCGCGATCCATCCTGAAGTCTTCCATAGCATACTTATAGATCATGAAAACAATTACTTCAGTGGATCTGTAAGGACCTCCACTGGTCATGACATCAACTGACTGGAACACCTTCATGGCGGAGATGAAGGTTGTTACGAACAGGAAAAGAGTGGTTGGAGAGAGCAAAGGCAGTGTTATCCTAGTGAACTGTTTCCATTTGCTTGCACCATCGATCGAGGCGGCCTCATAATAGTTTGTGCTTATCCCTCTCATCGATGCGAGATAGATCATCATGCCATAACCGATGGTCCTCCAGCCTGTCAGCATAAGGATAGAGAGCAGGGCACGACTCTTATCACCAAGCCAGTTCACCTTTTCACCACCCATTTTCATGATGATGAAGTTGAGAATTCCATTGTCCGTATTGAGGATCCACAGGAAAATGACAGCAGCTGAAGACATGGCAATATATTTGGGAAGGAATACCAGAGCACGCATAACGGAGAAAGAAGCTGCAAGCTTGTTGAAGATCATGGCAAGCATAAGGCCACCTACAATGGTGACAAACAGTTCTCCAAAGGTGTAGAGGGCGGTCACTTTCAGCGAGTTCAACAGGTATTTTGTTCCTGAACCTTGGAACAGCCAAATCCAGTTCTTCAGTCCGACATACTTATACGAGTCATTGATGAGGTTCCAGTTGGTAAAACTGATCCTCACTACCTGGACAACAGGATAGTAGACAAACAAGCCCAAAAAGAAAAGCGCAGGAATGACTGTTGCAAAGTCTCCCGCTTGTTTTGATTTTTTTCTGGATAGAGATGGCATCATAGGCTCACATTCCTTTCATGACTAAAAATTGAAATGTTATCAGATATTAGTGCCGTCCGGACTGAGCCGGACGGCACTAATTATACATTATTCGGAATCGGCAAGGACCTCATTGATCTCTTCAGCCATGTTCTTCAGCTGAACATCAACATTGGAGTTCTCGATCATTATCTGGTCAAGATAGGATCTCCAGATAGTTGCAAGCTGGTTCCAACCTGCATGCTGGATCCTGGGGTTGATCTCATCAAGGTTGTCAAAAACTGCCTTGAAGGCGGGTTTTCTCTTGAGGAAATCAGCTCCGGCCTGTGAAGAGAGGACGGAGTTTCTGGTAGGGATATACCCAGTCCCATCGGCCCAAGTCATGTTCACATCTTTACCGACTAGATACTGCAGGAATACCCAAGCTGCATTTTTGGTTGCCTGGTCATTCTTTGCTGGGATCAGAAGGACACTTCCTCCGATCTCACTCTTTTTGGTGGCGCCTCCAGGAAGCCATGCCATGCCAACTTCAAAATCTTTCACCAAATTCTTGTAGGTGTTATACAGGCTGCTGGTGTGGATAACGGAGAAGGTCTTCTGGTCGATGAAGTTCTGCCTCATCGTTGAAGATGCGCTCGTTCCTGAAGCCCAGTAGGTGTATCCCTTATTTACAAAGTTTTGCAGTTCCTTTGTGATCTTTACAGATGCCGGTCCGCCGAGGTCAGTGGTCATGCGGTCATCATTGACAATCTTAACCCCATTATTGAGGTAGAAAGGCTCAAAATACCACTGATCCCAACCTGGGATGATAGTTGCCCAACGGGTGGTCTTGCCATCGGGACCCTTCTGGGTCGCTTTGGCCATAAAAGCTTCCATGTCAGAAAACTTGGCAGGAATCACAATACCTTCCTTGTCTGCAATGGTTTTGTTGTAATACATGACCTGTGTGGAGATAAGGAAAGGAAGGGTTACTTGCTTGTCCTCGTAGGTTGTTGCGACGATGAGACCTTCACCGAAGTCATCAATGTCATAGCCGGTAGCCTTGATATACGGGTTGAGGTCTTCACAAAGACCGCCCTTGCCATACTCTGCTACATAGGGAGTATTGGCGACTGTAAGAGCAGGTAATCCGGATCCTGCCGCATGAGCTGCTACCAAGGTCTCATTGACTGTTGCATAGTTACCAATATACTTGGCATCAACTGTAATGAGATTCTGGGAAGTGTTGAATCCACCGACAATTTCCTCTACCAACGGCCAATACTGTTGTTCCAAGGCATGCCACCATTCGATGGAAATAGGCTCGGTTACTGCATACGAGACTTTGGCAGCAGGAGCAACTTGAGCCTTTTCACTGGCACCACCAGCAAAAACCAGGGAACAGGCAACGAGAAGCGAAAAAACAAGCGTTATGCTTTTTTTCATTGATCAACCTCCATTTTTTGTTGATTAATTCAACATATAGTCTAGGACTCCCCTAGGTATAAGTCAAATTAATTCAACTAAAAACAGTAGTACTTATTTGATAAAATGTGCACAAAAAATCAAAAAAGTTCAACAATTTTAAGCAAATACCCTTATTTACTTCAGAAATGGTCATAAATCATTCATTTTTTGTACTTTACTATATGAGGCTTGCAGGAAGAGAGCACACAGTGCCGCCACAAAACCCTGTGCGAAAAGAGCTGCAGGAGGAAAGGCATATATCAGTAGGAAAAATACCAAGTTAACAACAAGCAAAGTGAGAGAGATGGGCAGTGCTCCTACCCCAACCAAAAAGATACTTGAAACCATTTCCTTATAGGGAAGATCCCACTGGGAGAGAAAGGGAAACGCATGCACTGCGATCATCGATGCAATAAGGGCAACAGCAAGAATCAGAAATACCATACACTTTGAAACCAAGGTGTCTCCCGTCGAGGCAAGATAGGCATCAAAGAGAAGAAATCCAAAAATACAGAGCATGCCAATCCATACTACAGTTGCCTTGGCAAACTTTTTCCGAAAGGAAGCAAAGAAAGTTCTCGCTACATAGCCATCCCTTTGACCAGTGACTGCAAAAGCATAGGAGTAGAGGGCTGTAGTGCTTGCCCCTATGGTAATGAGAGGCAAACTGGTAAGAAACCACAACAGTCCTGCAAATGCGAGATTATAGATACGATTAAGGAAGGACCAAAAACTGTTTTCTGGGTCAAATAGGGAGATCATAGCCATGCACAGCACCACCTCGGCTTTTCGTTTTATCCTCAGCAGTGTATCATAGTGAACTTGAAAGGGGTATAGGGGAAATGGACTGGAAAGCTGAGAAAGAGAAACTGCATCACATGAGCTTTTGGAAAAAGCTAGAGTACCTTGGTACCTACTACAAGTGGGCTCTTGTGCTATTGGTAGCCATATCACTCCTTCTTTTCTATCTGGGAGACGTAGCGTATCGCAGTACAAAGACCTTTGTCCTGCAAGGCTTCATAGCCAACGATGAGGAGCAACTCTTTGATGAGAAGAGCCTAACCTCTGGTTTCAGTGCCTACCTTGATCTGGACTATAACGAGACAGTAGTCTTCGATAACTCGCTCTATGTGCAACTGGGCAAGGCTGACCACTACATTGAGGCGAGTATGGCTAAGATCTATGCATATATGGCTGCAAAGGAGCTTGATTTTCTCATTGGACCTGAGTTTGTGGCTGACCACTATCTCTCAAGCCTTTCCATGCGAGATTTCGCCAGTTTGTTAGAAGATAAGGAACAGATGCTTATCAAAAGCCTTAAGCCGTACCTTCATCCCAGCCTATCACAGGAAAGGGTCGAAGGATTCTTCAAGTTGGATCTTGGTTTTTCCCGATTCACGGGTACCATTCCCCTGTATATGATCATACCCGAAGGGAGTCCCCATCCTGAGAAGGTTATCGATTTTATCAAATATATACAGAGATAAGGGTTCAGCAAACAGTTCAATAATTCTATGTGCGCCTTGTATTGCAAAGACAAAACGGCCTTTCGGCCGTCGTGCATCTAGTTCAGATTGTCCCCTCGCACTTCGTGCAAGATCTCACGCACTTCAGCGTCGGCGAACTGTTCGTCAATCTCACTGGAGGTGAGGCCGAGGAACTCATGGCAGTGGTAGTGTATCCACTGCTCGTCCTCAGCACTGTTGAGCACATGTTTTCTGCAGTAGTAGTCCGGTTGGATAGGGAGAGGATCCTCCTGCTTGTACAGGGGCACCTTGTAGTCATAGACTGCTATCTTGAGGTCTTCGCGGGGAATGCCCTTGTGCATGATGATCTCTGCCAGGGCATTGACAGTCTTGCCTGTATCAAAGATATCATCGACGACCAGGATCTTATCCCCAGTCCTGAGGTGTTCTGGGGAGTATGTCCAACCATCTACCATGACATTTGTCTGGCTTCTGAGATACCCGTACGAACGTGCTACGACAGCTGCATAGAAGACAGGCCTGCCTTTTTCACGGATACGAACCATCTTATAGTACTCGCTGAAGACATTTGCCATATAGGCTCCGCCACGCAAGGAAGCATAGATGATATCCGGTATGAAATGATCCTCAACATACATCTTGTGAGCAAGTTTCAGGGCACTGTCGCGAATTGTATCTCCAGATATGAACTCTTTATTCACCTTTGCTCTCCTCGGTTATGCTTCAACGGTAAGTATTTCCAAACCATCTTTGGTAATGGCAATAGTATCTTCAAAATGTGCAGATGGCTTTCCATCCGCTGTCACTACGGTCCAACCGTTCTCAAGGGTCCGGGTATTTTTCGTCCCCAGGTTGATCATAGGTTCGATAGCCAATACCATTCCCTCGCGAATGCGGGGGTTGGGCATAAAGGAACTCACATAGTTAGGTACAGAGGGTTCCTCATGGACTGCAAGCCCTACCCCATGTCCACAGTAGTCACGTACGACACCGTAGCCTCTGGAGTTGGCAAGCTTGAACACTGCAGAGCTTATATCCTGAATCCGAGCCCCTTTCTTGCCAGCTGCCTCAATACCCAGGGAGAGACACTTCTCAGTCACCGTACAAAGGTCTTCCCACTCTTTCTTGGTCTTTCCGATGATGAAGGTCCTTGCCATATCGGAGAAATGTCCATTGATGTTGATACCCAGATCGATATCGACAAGATCTCCAACTTCCAAAAGCCTATCCTTGGAAGGGATTCCATGGATGACCTCCTCGTTGATGGAGATGCAGGCTGTGGCAGGAAACCCCTCATATTCGAGAAATGCCGGCTTGACCTTATGTGTGACCATAAAATCATAACAATATTTGTCTATGGTATAGGTAGACATGCCAGGTTCCATAAAAGAGGGAAGCGAATTCATAAGGCGCGCTGTCAAGTGACAAGCCTCACGAATCTTTTCTATCTGATCAAACGTTTTCAGTCGTATCATGCTCGGTCTTTCCTTTTAGGGGAAACAGTTGCTTCTGCATCGTATCTAGCATTCCGTTGATGAACTTGTAGTTCACCTCCGTTGAAAAATCCTGGGAAAGCTTCACTGCTTCATCGATGATGATATGGGGATGGATATCCCCATACAAGAGACAGTAGACACTTATCCTCAGGACATTCCTATCGACAATGTCGATACGATCCAAAGGACGGTTCAGCGAGAACTGGGAAATAAGCTCGTCCACTTGGGCTAGGTTCTCAATGGTGCCCTGAACCAGATAATGGGCATACAACTTCACCTCTTCCTCAAGTTCAGCATATTCTGCATCTGAGATGCCGCTGAAGTGTTGGGGAATATTCTCTTTTGCCATACTGTTGTTAAAATCCAAGGCGTAGAGTGTTTGAATTGCAAGCTCCCTTGCTTTGTGTCGTGTTCTCATAGTTATTTCTTATACAGGATGTTTACACTTGCACTCTTGCGCAAATCCTCGACCAACGAATTGATGGCTGAATAGTAAACTTCCTGCTGTTTTGCTCCTGTAAGCTGGCTGGTGATGTAATCACGGATGGTAGTAGTGGTATCAGGGTTGATCTGATCATCGAGACCCAAAATCTTTGTCTCGTTATAGGCAAGAATCTTCAGGATATGATAGCCCGTATTGGATTCCACCACAGGACTGGTATCGCCCACTTCCGTGGAGAAGGCCACATCAAAGAAGGTATCACCCAAACCCTGGAGAGCTTGGGTATCGTCCATGGTCAGCCAACCGATGTCTCCGGCCTTTGTCTTGCTTCGGGTATCCTGTGAGTACTCTACAACTGCCTTTTCAAAGGTGAGTGAACCAGTACGCAGTTGCTGGGCAACACGTACCATTGTGTCCTTGTTCTTGGCATTGACTTGTTCATCCTCAACATAAGGAATGAATATATGGCTGAGCTTGACAGTCTCGGGACTGACAAACTGGGTCTTGTTCTTCCGGTAGAAAGAGGCGATCTCTGTCTCAGAGATGGAGATCGGCTTATTCAGTTCGGCAGCTTTCTTCATTCTGACATAGGTGTCAACCATCAGCTGTTCACCGATCATCTTCTTATAGGACTCGACTGTTCCGAAGTTCGCATTGATGACTTGCTTGAACTCTTCATCGGTCAGTTTCTGGCCATAACTGGCCTCTATGTTGGCCTTCTGCGAAGCATAGGCCTGATCAATCATGGAATCGGTAATCTTCACACCATCACGTGCAGCACCTTGGCGGAACAGCTCGTTGTTGATCAGCAAGCTAAGAATCTGCAAAGGATCGACAGCGGCTGGATCGGTACCGTTTTGGACAGCACTCGCCTGATACCGGGCAACTTCAGCGTCTAGGTCAGAGACGAGGATAGGTGTCGTCTTGGTAAGACGAACGGTTGCTGCAGGGGCTCCGATGGCTGCTGCAAAAAGCATCGAGCTTGCACATATGACAGTGATGACCAGTACTAATAATCGTTTCATAAAAAAACTCCTAGAGGTTGCTTAGGTATAAAATAGCTGAATTTAGGGATAAAGTACATTAAATCTGTAAATGTTTTCCAACAGCACGGGCATAATCAACCTTTGTGACAATCTCACTCTTCTTGAGGAACAGCCCTTCATGTTCCATGGTCCTCATCAAAGCCTGCAGGGTCTTCATGGAACGCACCCCACCCTTCGAAATGAAGCCCATACTGCGGATACCGGAAACTTTTCCTGCAGTTCTCAGGAATTGGGAAAGTGTTGAGGGAAGCTTTCCACCCCAGAACGTGGTCGCTTCAGTTCCAAAGATAAGATAATCGTAGAAAGAGACCTTTTTTCCCATATCGAGGTTCATATCAATAATATCAACTTGGTGTCCCTGTGTTGAGACACCTTCGGCGATCGCCTTGGCAATGGCTTTGATCTTCTGGCCATCTTTTGAGGCAGCAGCATACAGTACACAAACTTTCATATGATATCCCCTAATAGATACCGACCGCATAGTATGCGGTCGGCAGTCAATTTACAAATGGCATCTGCCGACCTAATTGGTTGCGGCAGGAGCATCAAGTGAGCTAGCGGGAGTTTCTGAAGTCTTCCACCAGTCAGTTGTCTGCTGAACCTGTTCAGTCTTCACCGAATCGAGCAGCTTGTCTTGAGACGGGCTCTTGTTGACAAACGCTACGACTAGAGCAAGGATCATGAACACTAAAGCCAGCGTAGCAGTTGCTTTGGTTACGACACTGCTTGCATGAGATCCGAAGGCAGTATTACTACCACCACCGAAGATGCCGCCCAAACCCTCACTCTGCTCATCCTGTACTGCGACAAGGAAGATCAGAAGGAGACTGACGATCACGAATAGTACCAACAAAATAACGCTCAAAACACCCATTTCTCTACTCCGGTTATGTTACATATCAAAAGTGACGATCGGCAGGAACTGCTCCACTGAAAGTGAAGCACCCCCAACAAGGGCACCATCGATATGTTCCTTGGACATCAAAGACTTAACATTGGAAGCCTTTACTGAACCACCATACTGTATTATGAGCTCTTCTGCAACACCCTTTGCATAGAGTTTGGCAACGAGAGAACGAATAAAAGCATGTGCACTATCAGCATCTTCCGGTGTGGCGGTCTTTCCCGTCCCAATTGCCCATACTGGCTCGTAGGCGATGGTCACATGTGCCATATCCTCTGCAGAAACTCCCTTGAGTCCTACAGTGACCTGACGGGTGAGGACTTCCTCAAGCTTGCCGGCTTCCCTCTCCTCGAGAGTCTCCCCGACACAGAGATCCACATCCATGTTTTCAGAGAGGGCCAGCAACACTTTCCTGTTGATGAGCTCATCGCTCTCACCGTAGATGGCCCTTCTCTCACTGTGGCCGAGGATCACATTGGTCACACCAAGATCCTTGAGCATGGCTGCACTTACCTCACCGGTAAAGGCACCTTTGGTGTTGTCGCACATATTCTGGGCAGCAACGATGATGGAACTGCCTTTCACCGCTTCCAAAACAGCGGGGATGGTGACAAAAGGAGGTGCGATCATGACCTTGGTTTTGACGCCTTCCAAAGCCTTGGCAAGCTCCTTTGCGAAAGAGGCACCTTCGCTAGGGGTCATATTCATTTTCCAGTTTCCGGCAATATAGGGTTTTCTCATCTTATTTCTCCAATGCCTTGATACCAGGAAGGACTTTCCCTTCCAGGAACTCAAGGGATGCACCTCCACCGGTGCTCACGTGATCAATCTTATCAGCAAGGTCAAACTTATTGATGGCTGCAACAGAATCGCCTCCACCAACAACAGTAGTACCCTTACATCTTGCAAGAGCCTTGGCAACGGTAAGCGTTCCCTGGGCAAATGCATCAAACTCAAAGACACCCATCGGACCGTTCCATACCACACTCTTCGCACCATCGACAGCGGCTACCACCAGCTTGACTGTCTTGGGGCCGATGTCCATACCGATGAGGTCTGTTGGGATATCAACGCTATCAACGGTGACAGCCTTGGTATCGTCCTTAAACTCGGCGCCACAGAGATGATCTACAGGCAGGATAACCTCGACGCCCTTCTCCTTCGCCTTAGCAAGGAAGGATGATGCCGTCTCTTTGTAATCCTCTTCAACCAGGCTCTTGCCGATGGCATGACCCTGCACAGCGAGGAACGTATAGGCCATTCCCCCACCGATAACGATGGTATCACAGGTATTGACCAGACTTTCAAGGACGCTAATCTTACTGGAGACCTTAGACCCCCCGATGATGGCGACAAAAGGCTTGTCCGGGTTCTCTAGCAGAGGGGCCATAAACTTGACCTCCTTCTCAATGAGGAAGCCAGCATAGGAAGGCAAGTACTCTGCCACCCCTGCAGTTGATGCATGGGCTCTGTGGGCAGTGCCAAAAGCATCGTTTACATATACATCACCAAATTTGGAGAGCTCTTTTGCAAACTCAGGATCATTTCCCTCTTCACCAGGATAGAACCTGACGTTCTCAAGCAACAGCACTTCACCACTAGTGAGGTTGTTGACCTCTTTGGTAACCTCTTCGCCAATGACATCAGGGGCAAGCTTAACGCTCTTTCCCAGCAAAGAGGAAAATTCCTTGGCAATGGGAGCCATGGAAAACTCAGGGTTTTTCTTTCCCTTGGGTCTGCCGAAGTGACTCATCACAACCACACTCCCCCCAGCATCCAAAATATATTTGATGGTAGGAAGGGCAGCCCTGATCCTAGTATCGTCAGTTACTCTACCGTCTTTCAGCGGCACATTAAAATCTACACGGACAAGAGCCCTCTTGCCGGAGAAGTCATAATCCCTGATAGTCTGTAAAATCATACTAAACTCCTTACTATTCTCTATACAATCGACACACAACCCCTAGCAAAACCTCAGGCCTGCTTTGCAACAGGCCTGAAGAGTTAGTTGGTTGATTTATTTCACCAGTTTCTTGGCAAGGTCAACAACACGGGTTGAGTAACCCATCTCGTTATCGTACCAGGAAAGAACCTTGACCATCTTCTCACCCATTTTCATGGTAAGAGCTGCATCAAAGATCGAAGAGTGCTGGTTTCCAATGATGTCATGGGAAACGATGGGATCTTCGGTGTACTGGAGGATGCCTTTCATCGGGCCGTCAGCTGCCTTCTGCATGGCTGCATTGACCTCTTCCACAGTTGCATCCTTCTCAAGCATGACAACCAGGTCGACAATCGAACCTACAGGAACAGGAACGCGCATGGCCATACCGTTGAGCTTGCCCTTCAAGGAAGGGATGACATCAGCTACAGCACGGGCAGCACCTGTTGTGGTTGGGATGATGGATACAGCACCGGACCTTGCACGACGAAGATCAGAGTGAGGCTGGTCCTGCATGACCTGATCATTGGTGTAGGCATGGATGGTTGTCATCAGACCACGATCGATACCGAAGGAGTCATTAAGAACCTTGGCAATGGGAGCGAGACAGTTAGTGGTGCAAGAAGCATTTGAATACGCTTCAAGACTCATGTCGATACTGTCGTCATTGACACCACATACGATGGTCTGGTCAATCTTGTCCTTTGCAGGGACTGTAAGGATGACTTTCTTGGCACCGGCCTTGATGTGATCCTTGTAACCACCCTTCTCACTTTCAGCCTTGGTGAATACACCGGTTGATTCGATGGCGATATCAACACCAAGTTCCTTCCAAGGAAGTTCAGCGGGGTTTCTGAGGGCATACACGGGAATTGTCTTACCATCAACGATGATTGCATTCTCGCCGACTTCAACGCTCTTGTCGTATACACCATAGTTGGAGTCATATTTCAAAAGATGTGCCAGTGTCTTAGGACTGGTCAAGTCGTTGATACCGACAATCTCGATGTTCTTGTCTGCAAAAGCAACCTTAAATACGTTGCGTCCAATTCTTCCAAAACCATTAATTGCAATTTTCATTGTTTTCCTCCGGGAATTTAAATTCCGTATCGATATTAATATACTGTTTTACCCAACAAAGGGTCAACGTATTACCTACTATTATTTGACAACCAATCGTAATTGGTTGATCTTATGCCCGTCAATGTCCTCAACAGTGAATACCGCCTGCAAATCTTCCACTGATTCCTTCTCTGCAGGAATCCTACCGAAAAGCTCAAACACGTACCCACCGATAGTCTCAAAATCCTCTTCGTCTATCTTCAGCCCAATCTTCTCATTGACATCATCAATGGAAGTACGGGCCTCTACAATATAGACTTGATCCTCAACCTTGAAAATACCATCGCCCTCGTCATCATCAAACTCATCCTGTATATCACCGACGATGACTTCAAGGATGTCTTCCATACAGACAATGCCGCTGACACCACCGTACTCGTCGATTGCAATGGCTATATGCACCTTGCGTATCTTAAACTCCCTGAGCAGGTCATCAAGATGCTTGCTTTCAGGAATGAAGTAGGGTTTTCTCATCAGGGCCTTCACATCAAAGCCATTCTCCACGCCATGACGAAGAATATCCTTTGCATACAGGATACCGATGATGTTGTCTATGGTATCCTCATAGACAGGATAGCGTGAGAATCCCTGATCCTGGATGATGGCATAGAGCTCGTCGAGGGTAATTGTACTGTTGATGAATTCCACATCAACACGGGGGACCATAATCTCTTTAACTGTCTTGTCATTCAGCTCGCCGATACCTTCGATCATCGTCTGCCGTTCTTCTATTTCAACTTGTTCACGAAGCTCCTGATCCAAATTCTGATGCTTTTTCCTGAACAAGTCCTTCCATCGAGAAATCAACGTTTGTCACCCCCAAGTTTCATAAGAAGCTGCTCTTGTTGCACGAGCATCGGCTCAGTTGCATCATTGCTTGCATGATCATATCCAAGGAGATGAAGCAAGCCATGAATCAAGAGCCTAAACAGCTCCTCATCAACATCAACACTAAATGATTGTGCATTTCTTTTCAAGGTATCTATAGATATTACCATGTCCCCAAGTACCCTAAGTTCTACCGGGGGTGCACTATCACCGACAAAGGAGAGTTCAGGCCAGCAGAAATCTGCAACCTCATCATCCTGTACAAATGAAAGGATGTCAGTACTCTCATCCCTGTCCCGATACGTCCTGTTGAGCTCTTGTATCTGCATATCACCCACAAAGGAGAGAGAGAGCTCGCAAGGCTCCACATCCAACGATTCCAAAACCGCAAACACCCTCTGTTCCACCAGGCTTTCCGGTGCTATTTCACGGTAGGTCTCATCTTCGTACGCAATGTCCACTACCCAAACATGTTTCATATATCATCCTTTTCCAGGTATCTTTTGCAGAGTATCATCCTTATCTTCGGGATACTCTATACGGTGATGGTCACGCCCTATCAGAGATTGCAAAAACGAGGCTCCTATAAGATCCAAGTCAGTCAGTGAGAGCAGAGAGTCCTTAAGCTGGTCACGGGCGATCTTCCCCATGATAACAGAGTGGATAAGTTTCTCATACTTGGAAGGTGTAGCCTTTTTCAACGAACGGCTGGCTGCCTCCACACAGTCACTGAGCATGACGATTGCGGCTTCCGGAGTCGTAGGGCTCACCCCATTGTAGGAGTAGTCATCCTCTTTGACCTCAATGCCGGAAGAGAGTGCCTGTTCTTTCGCCTCATGGTAGAAGAACTGTATGACATCGTTGCCGTGATGCTGGGCTATGATGTCCAACACTTCCTGGGGAAGACCGGCTTCCCTTCCCTTCTCGACGCCAAGCTTCACATGGCTCTTAATGATTGCTACCGACAGGCTTGGCTTGATATCATCATGCTTGTTCTCCTGACCTTGGTTCTCAATGAAGTACTCAGGATGGTCGACCTTGCCAATGTCATGATAGATGCCCCCTACCTTGGCAAGCATGGCGTTGGCACCAATGGCCTTCGCCGCATTGTAGGCAAGGTCTGCAACATACCGGCTATGGTTGTACGTACCCTGGGCAACTACAGAGAGCCTGTCAAGGACAGGGCTCTCATCAGCTAGGGCAAGCTCACTGAGGCGGAATGTCGTTGGGATATTGAAGAGCCGTTCGCATAGGGGGACAATGGCGGCGACAAGGACCAACGATACCGAAATGTTCACGACAAGGGCCCCTAGCAAGGGCACGATTCCGTTGAAGGAGAGACCTGCAAGCAGATTGAGGGAAATTGCCATAAAACTGCTGAACAGACAAGCATAGAACCAGTTGTAGATATCCTCCAGGCGCTTGATCGTGAACTGGAAGAAGTAGAGACAGAACCCAATCGTGGTCATGGCGAAAAAAAAGGTCATAGCTGTGCTGTTTGGCAAAAGCATTGCATAGCAGGCGAGCATGAAGCCACTAATGATACCTATTCGTTTTTTGTTCGTTATCTGGGAGATGAAGATAGGGGGAAACAGGATAGGAAGGAACGAGTCACGGAATTGTATTGAACTCTGCACCGTCCAGTGGGAGATAAGATAGAGCATCAAAAGCGACAGGAGAATTGAGGCGAGCATCAGGTTCAGATAGAGGTAGAAGCGCTTCTCATGCTTGAGGAACTGGTTGAATACATACAGGGCTGCGCCTGTGGAAAGAAGGACAAAGACAAGCCTGCCTATCAGTTCCAGAACTGTGTAGTTGATGGAAGAGCTGTTCATCTTTGAGACCAGTGCCATCTGCTCCTCTGTAATGACAGTGTCCTTGCCTATCAGTTTCTGGCCACGCTGGATGGTGACCAGTACGGGTTTTATCTGCTCCTTGGCTACAGTGCGCAGATGCAGGGTCTTCGCCTCGTTATAGCGCACATTGTCCTCGAGCAACAGGATGAGGGTATCAAGCAACAACAAGGGTTGGAAGCTTGGGTTGGCATCTCCATACGAGGTCAGCCAGTAGGAGAGAAACGGCCCAAGGTTCTCTTTTGTCACGACAGAAGAGAAAGGCTGTTCGACAAGTGTCCTCGCCTTCTCCATAGAGAGGGTATTTTCCAGATAGAAATACTCATAGCCTCCCTGTTTGTTCCTCACAATATCAGATTGTGAAAACAATCCCTTCTGCAGGACAAGTTCACTTGTCTCCTCCAGAGCTGAAAGCATAAAGTGAAGATCCTCTTCACTCATTTCTGCAAAGCGTGCCATCACATTTGCAGAATCAGGGGATCCTACACGTTCAAACTTCTGCACATCAGTCTTGTCAGGATCCCAATAGTCGACAAAATCCTGGACACGGGTGACCGAAACACTGGTAGCATGCAACGAGTACGAGAAGTACGGCAGCACCTTCTGCTCAGCCTTCTCAATGAGACGCTCAGTCTGATCAGTATCAACATACTCGAATGAGGAGAATGCAAACACATCCTCATTGGCAAGGGAGCCGACCTCATAGCGTGAAGAGAATGAGCGTACCCCTTGACCTGGACTGCGGGTAACCAACAGAGGGATTATCATCACAGAGAGGACAACCAGGACAACAAGAGCTGTTGCCAGACCCTTCTGATGCTTCACATCCCGTGCCTTTTTCTCTTTGCTGTGTAGTTTCCTACTCATGCTTTACCTTGTAATCGTTTTTCGCATCAATGGCATAGGCATCGATTATCTGCTGGACTATTCGGCTACGCACTACATCACGTGAGTCAAAAAGGACAAACTCAATCCCTTCAATCTCCTGTAGTATGCCAAGGGCGTGGACAAGACCACTTTTGCGATGTCTGGGAAGATCCACTTGGGAGATATCCCCTGTTATGATCGCAGTGGACTGCTCACCCAGGCGAGTAAGGAACATCTGCATCTGTTCGACAGTGGTGTTCTGAGCCTCATCGAGGATCACAATCGCATTCTGCAAGGAACGCCCACGCATATAGGCAAGAGGTGCTATCTCAATGCTGCCGCTCTCCTCAAGTCGATGTATGGTCGACAGGCTTGCCATCGATTCCATCGCATCATACAGAGGACGCAAATACGGATTTATCTTTTGTGCCAGATCCCCTGGCAGAAAGCCAAGGTTTTCCCCGGCCTCAACGATAGGACGGGTAAGGATCAGCTTCTGTCTCCGCCCTGAAAGCAGAAGGCTCAGTGCATAGGCAACAGCCAGGAAGGTCTTTCCTGTCCCTGCGGGCCCGATGCCGAATACCACCTGTTTCTGATCCATGGCCTGTATGTAAGTCTCCTGACGGATCCCCTTGGGATAAGCGATACGGTTCTGTACTATAATGGAAGGCTTCTTTTGCTCATCCTGCTGACCCATCTGAGCGATGTCCATCACCGAGCGTGCATTTCGCAAGCCCTGATACTCCATGAATATCTCAGCCTCACTGATATGGTCCTGCATCTTTGCCAAAGCCTGCAGGCGTGGCAACAACCTCTGAAGACGATGTTCAGATTTTTCATCGGAACAAGAGTATGTGAGTCTGTTACCTTTTGCAAATAGCTCACAACCGAGCAAGGCTTCCATATAGGGCAGATTGCGGTCATTTATTCCGCATACACGTTCTGCCTGTTCTTCATTATCGAAATCGATACTGCTTTCCATCTCCCACCTTACGAAGAAGTGCTCTGAGTCCATACACCCGATGATGACTCGGTCCACTTTTCATCAACCTTGAGTTCAGGGATGGTCTTCCACTGGAGGAACACCGATACAACCGGAACCCATTTGTACTGATTTTCCAATAATACAACACTTCCGGTATATTTACAATTCAAAGACCAATCCTCCATATAGTGTATCAGCTCTACAGCTATGGAGTTCATATTGAACTGGGTGGCATTCCGACCCTCCCCAAAGAGATCAAACGAGCGCACAAGATCCTCCCACATCATGGGGAAGGAGAAGTCTGCTCCGTCATAGTAGCGATAGAATCCCCGGTTGGTGCTGGTAAGGGAGAAGGAAAAATCCAGGAACTCCGCTATGGAGAAACCTGCCTTGGCTGTCAGGCTCAAGGAGGTGGCATAGGTATCGATAAAACTGATGTTGAGCTTAGCATCAAGGCCCAATTTCAAGGCAATCCGTCTCTTCCACCAGGAAAAGGTGAGATCCTTGAGGGCAACCTGGGTAACAAGGCTTTCGGCTTGCAAGGCATCAGAGGGTCCGGCATATACGAGTGTGGAAGTAACGTTGGGGATGGAGATGGTCGTGGTAAGGTCCTTGAAGTAGTTGGGGCCATACAAATCCGAGGATGCCAAAAAGGAGAAGCTCTCTTTCACAGAGACCTGTTTGGCAAACAGTTGGAGCTTGGCGCTTCCGGCCAAGGTCAGGGGCGACCATCTGTCGTTTCCAAGGTTTTCCAGGTCATATCCGGAGGACAAGGAAAGCTGGACGACATTGGTGGTGAAGGAAGCTGAAGAGGAGAAAAGCTTGGGCTCCAGCTCTCCCTGATGATCGACAAACTTCAGGGAGGCAAAGAGTGCCCAGGGGCCAATTGCATATCCCAAGGCAGGCAACAGCGATTGTGTCAAAGGATAGAGCGTAGCAGTAATCGAAGGGGAGAGCTTGCCCTCCCCGACGTCAAAGGATTTGGCGAGCCTCAGCTGGTGCTTGGTCACATGCTCCTTGGTAAAGGCGAAGTGCGTCTCAACTGACTCATAGGTCAGGCCCTGTGAGTCTCTGAAGGTATAGAGCTTCCCTTCCAGGGTATAGGTGAGGCCGATTATCGGAACAGATGCCTGTGTTGCACTGGTAACCTGGAATTGCCTTGTCAGGTAGGTTGGCTTGGTCCTGTCCTCACTGGTTGTGTACGGCGAGCTCACTTTCTGGTTGAAGGTAAAATACGTTGGATGCAGGACCATATCAAGAAATAGAGAAGGCGTCGTGGATGTATATACATTCTTATTCGTATCCCAGGTGGTGTTGGGGTCTTCAAGGTTGGCAACCGAATGGATTAGTTTCTCATCCACAGAGTACCCTAAGGTGATGGACTGTTTGAGATCTGTAGGAACGCTCTTTACCTTAGTGGCTAGGGTGGGAACATACGCCTTGGGCAAGGTGGCATCAAGACTGAAGGGTTGTTCAGGGGTAACTGGATCTTCAGATACACTGTGCTCAGCGACTCTCTCTTCCTTTTGCACTAGGGTTCGTGACCAGGAGAAAACCTCCCCGCTTATGCTTGCCTGCAGTTCTGGCAGAGTGAGCTTTCGGATCCTATAGCTATAGAGGTTACTGGTAGGATCCTTTGACCAATACCAGTCGATTGAGGAGTTCAGGGTGGAGATCTTGGCCACCTTGACGAAGTTTCCAAAGATTTTGGTAGGAAAGTCGAAGGTTCCGTTCGCCCTCCAGGTATAGCTGTTCACATCCCCGCTGTAGTCTGTGGGAAACTCCTGTCTTTTTCCAAAGAGCGAATCGAAGGAGAATGCACTGAGCCTGTTCCCATAGAGGCGACGGACCGAGGGATCCGAATAGAAGGGCATGGTGATGCTCAGATCCGCCCATGAGGTGTCCACGACAAACTTGTTGTTTCCAAACATCCGCACCTTAGGGAAATCCAGACTGCTCTTCAGCTCCTGTTTCCCATCTGGATGGACTGCAATGCGCATATCCGAATCAAGGACAACTTTCTTGGACAGAAAGCTGTTGTGGGCTTCCATCCCTATGCTGATACCGCTCTGTTCGTAGGAATCGGCCAGCAGGACCAAGTAGGATCCGCTGTCGGATGTCCACTTCTCAAAGGAATTCATCTCACCCTCTCTAGGACGATAGACTGCACCGGTAGGGATGTAGGACTCATCAGCTTCACCAGCTAACAAGCTGGTAAAACTGCTGCTCTCGGCCTTCTTGAAGTTGGGATAGGTGCCGTATATCTCAAAGGTGGAGTTCAGGAACATCCCCCTGTCACTGGAGAAGCCAATGGCAGGATTGCCCACCATCTGCACACCTGGGATAAAGAAGGCGGGAACCCAGAGAACCGGCACCCTGCCAATGGAAAGGTATGCATTCTTCACCAACAGATCCCCTCCACTGAGAAAGGCAAGGTTCTCTGCAGTGATGGATGAGTAGGCATGCTTCTTGTTGGTGGTGATGAACCCCTGGTCAAAGTATATGCCATCGCCACTTCCGTTATAAGAGATCAGATCGCCTGAGGTGAAGAAGCGGACATCCTCATCATCACTGTTCTTTCTCTCTGTTGTGGTGGTACCCCCGGTTACCAGGAGGGCTTTGCTGGTCCAGTTGAGCGTTACAATCTGCCCGGTCACCTTCTGGACAGAGTCATCACCTCCTCCCTCATCGTACACCACATCTCCAAATGCGATGAGAAGGGTATTCTCCACATCGACAACCATCCTGTCTGCTGAGAGCTTTTTCACCTGCTCATCATCGGCAAGGGAGAACTCCACCACCACATTGCCCTTGAGAACGACCAGAGAGGAGAGCGATCGGTCATTCGAGACAGAATCCGCAGTAAGTATTTTCAAAATATAGGTTTGTTTGGAAGAAGCCCCTTCCTCCAGGGAGAGGGCCTTGATACCGTGATAGGCATATAGGGAGGAGCGCATTGTTTCAGGTGTCCCTACAGGCAACTGACGAAGCTTTACCATCGCCTGAAGCTCACCCTCTGTCGCCTGCTCAATGGAGAGGGCCATAAGCAGAGGATCGTCAGGGGAGAAAGAGAATACAGAAAAGGTACACCCCATACACAAGAGTGCTAAAATAATCAGCTTTCTAAATCGTAACCTTTCAATCTGTTTCATGGAGCATCTGAGCAAGATAATACCCCGTGAAAGAGTCTTTGCATAGGGAAACTTGCTCAGGAGTACCGCTTGTCACCACCATACCTCCCCCGTCACCCCCATGTGGGCCGAGGTCGATAAGATAGTCCGCCTGCTTGATGACATCAAGGTTGTGCTCGATGAGCACCACCGTATTGCCTCCGTCTACAAGGCGGTTTATGACCTCCATCAGCTTTTTCACATCAGCAAAATGCAGGCCAGTGGTAGGTTCGTCCAGGACATACAGAGTTTTTCCCGTACCGTATTTGGAGAGCTCGAGGCTGAGTTTTACCCGCTGTGCCTCCCCTCCGCTCAGGGTGAGGGCACTCTGGCCCAGCTTGATATATCCCAACCCTACTGAGATGACAGTATCAAGCTTGCGTTTGATACGGGGTATTGCACTGAAGAACTGTGCCGCCTCTTCCATGGTCATGGCGAGGACTTCTGCAATGTTCTTGCCTTTGTACCGTACTGAGAGCGTCTCCTTGTTGAACCGCTTGCCATGACATACATCACACGTCACATAGACATCAGGAAGGAAGTTCATCTCGATCTTCAGTGTCCCATCACCTTTGCAGTTCTCACACCTCCCTCCTGCCACATTGAAGGAGAAACGACCGCTCTTGTAGCCTCGTCCCTTGCTTTCTGGCAGGGAGGCATAGAGCTCCCTGATAGGGGTGAAGACCCCAACATACGTTGCAGGGTTACTGCGGGGTGTACGACCGATGGGACTCTGGTCGATGTTGATGACCTTATCAAGATGCTCCACCCCTGTGATGGTCGAATATCCGTCAAAGTTCGGGTTTTTCTGAGCAAGCTGTCGCTTGACTGCAGGAAGAAGCACCTCGTTGAGCAAGGAGCTCTTGCCGCTGCCAGAAACACCGGTCAGCACAATCATCTTTCCCAAGGGGATATCCACATCCAAGCTTTTGAGATTGTTCTTGCACGCCCCCTTGATGACAATCTTCTTCCCATTGCCCTTACGCCTTTTCTTCGGGATGGGTATGGTGAGCTTGCCACTCAGAAACTGTCCGGTAATGCTCTCCGGGTTTGCCTCGATCTCAGCGGGGGTGCCTTGGGCTGTGATGTAGCCCCCATGTATCCCAGCACCGGGGCCAAGGTCCACCACATAGTCCGCTTCGCGTATGGTTGCCTCGTCATGTTCGACCACTAGCACAGTGTTACCCAGATCCCGTAAATTTTTCAGGGTATCGATGAGTTTCTGGTTATCCTTCTGGTGCAACCCGATGGAGGGTTCGTCCAAAACGTACAACACTCCACTGAGGGCGGATCCGATCTGTGTGGCAAGACGGATACGCTGGGCCTCCCCTCCGCTGAGGGTGGCGCTGCTGCGGTCGATGGTAAGATAGGTCAGACCCACATCACTGAGAAAGCGCAACCTTGATCGTATCTCCTTGAGCACTTGCTCTGAGATGATCTTCTGGTTCTCAGTAAGGGAGAACTCCTTGAACAGTTCAAGGGAGTTCTTTACCGAGAGCCGGGTCGCATCTATGATATTCATTCCCTTAATTGTCACCGCCAGAGCTTCAGGACGGAGCCTGTCACCATGGCATGCATCGCAGACATGGGAGTTCTGGAAGGAGTTCATCCACATGCGTATCTGCATGCTTTGGGTTTCATAATAGCGCCGTTGCAGATCCGGTATCACCCCTGGGAAGGGTTTGTCCACCCGATAGAGCTCGTTACGTTTCTCCTTGGAGTACTCCATGGTTAGGCTTTCCTTAGACCCGTAGAGGATAGCATCGATGACTTCAGGGGCGAGCTTGCTGAAAGGGGTGTTCAAGGTAAAGCCATAGTGTTTTGCCAAGGCTTCAAAGGGAATGCGTGACCAATCAGCATCGGGATTTTGGGTGGCGATGGCACCTTTGTTGAAACTTTTTGAGTAGTCGGGAATGATCAGGTCGGGATCGAATTCGGTCTTAATCCCCAGACCGTTGCATTCGGGGCAAGCTCCGAAAGGGTTGTTGAAACTGAACAGGCGCGGCTCCATGTCAGGGAGGGTTATGCCACAGTGGGAACAGCTGTTGCGTTCGCTGTAGATCTCTTCATGTTCAGAGCCATCATCGGCGATGAAGGTAATCTTGACCAGACCGTTGGTCATCTCGTTACAGGTCTCGATGCTGGAGGCAAGGCGCTGACGAGCATCGGATCGCAATATGAGGCGATCCACCACCACATCTATGGAGTGCTTGACCTGCTTGTCAAGGTTGATGTTCTCATCAAGGTCGAACATGACACCGTCGATCTTTACCCTCTGGAAGCCTCCGGCCTTGGCATCTTCAAACACCTTCTTGAACTCGCCCTTGCGTCCTATGGCGACAGGTGCGCTTACGATGATCTTGCTTTCGTCCTGGGCCTTATAGATGGCATCGATGATCTGGTCGATACTCATCTCTGTTATCTCACGACCGCACTTATGGCAGTGAGGTGTCCCAACTCTTGCCCAGAAAAGACGATAGTAGTCATAGATTTCGGTGATGGTACCCACTGTTGAACGCGGATTTTTCTGAGTCGACTTCTGTTCGATGGCGATGGCCGGGCTGAGACCTTCCATGTAATCGACATCCGGCTTGTCCATCCTGTCGAGGAACATACGTGCATAGGAGCTCAGGCTCTCAACGTACCTTCTTTGTCCCTCTGCAAAGATAGTGTCAAAGGCAAGCGAACTTTTTCCACTTCCGGAAAGTCCGCTGATGACTATAAGCTTGTTCTTTTCCAGTTCAATGTCTATGTTTTTCAGGTTGTGCTCGCGAGCACCCTTCACTATGAGTTTATTCTGCATTCCTTACCGCTTCCAATACTGCTTCCCTAGCCTCTTTAAGAGCTACTTTTCGAACCAGTTCTCCTTTTTCGTAGAGGAAGATATCCCTTCCTATACCTGTGATCGCAATGTCAGCATGCTTGGCTTCACCAGGTCCGTTGACCTGACAGCCCATGATGGCAACGGTAAGGTCTTTTTGGACGCTCAGCAGTTCCTTCTCGATGGACTGCAAAAACCCTTGCGAGTCAAAGCTGTGCCGACCACAGCGTGGGCAGCTGACAATGCGGATGCCGCCTTTTCGTAGGCCCAAAGTCCTCAGCAGCTCAACACCTGCCTGTACCTCGGTTTCGATGTCGCCTGTGATGCTGATGCGAAGCGTATTGCCTATACCCAAGGACAGCAGTCTTCCCAAGGCCCAGGTGGAACGGGTAACCGACGAGACTACAGATCCTGCCTCGGTAACTCCCAAGTGCACAGGATAGCCGCTTTGCGATGCAAACAGCTTGTTGGCCTCATAGGTCGTCTCCACATCACTAGCCTTCAGGGAGACGACTGAGTTGTAAAAGCCCAATGACTCAAACCACGAGAGATACTCCAAGGCTGAGTTGCTCATCAATACGGGCATGCTCTCAGAACCCTTGGGCAAGGATCCACTATTCAGGCCGATGCGTATGGCAACGTTGTTGTCCAATGCACATTTGACAACCTCATCAACTTTCCAACGGGCCCCGATATTACCGGGATTGATACGTATCTTATGGGCTCCACAAGCAATGGCATCCAAAGCGAGCGTATAGTCAAAATGTATGTCAGCCACCAAGGGAATGGGGCTGTTTTTACACAAGAATGAAAAACTGTCATGGTCATCAAGGGAAGGATAAGAGAAGCGCAAGATATCACATCCCATGGCATTGAGGGCCCCAATACGCCTGAGCAGCTCATCAAGTAAGGTAGGATCCTGTGGGATCGCACTGTCATACATGGTCTGCACCAGTACCGGCAGATCCTTTCCCAGTCTTTTATCGCCAATGGTGGCTGTATGGTATTCTTTCATGCTGTGTCCTTTTCAATACAGCCAACTCTACCGTTTTTATCCCTCTTTGTTAAGTGCCTGGTAAACGCTTGTATAGCTTTTTTTACTAATCGGTTATCGTGAAGATGAGTTTTCGTACCAAGGTACTGGATCCGGAAGCTTCCATACCAACGGTATGAGGCTCCCCCGGCATAAACAGGGCAAAATGCCCAGCCTTGGCTTGTATCACCCCAATTGGATCAGCAGTAAGGGTAGCCATTCCCTCCTTATCAAACCCAAGTGAACGTGCATGCTCGCGCCAGGAAAGAGCCATAAGTTCCTCCCCTACCAATAAGACATGGATCTGTGTTTTCTCTGCAAAGACCTGATACGGTCGGGGTTCTGACGAGGTTGCATACTCCACTAGTTCACAGGTAATGCGGGAATTTCCACAAAATACCAGACCAACAGGCTCCTCTTCCCACCCATTTGACCCAAGGATCGCTACTACAGAGGGAAGTTCATCGAAAAGTGCATTGTAGTGGGAAAGCATTGAAAGCTCATCATATATCATAGGTGTACCTCGGTTTTTGAATACCCTTCAGTATACAGGTTTCAGAGCGAAGGACAAGATTGATAAGGATGAGCTTTACCATCAGAAGGAAAACATTTCGAAGGTTATTTTCTTGTAGTCAACACCAAAATTCCGGCAACAACGGCAGCAGCCCCACCAATGAGATACCACATGGTCTCCTTGCTGAATCTGAAGCCTAAAAAGGAGCGAACAGACTCCGCGACAGATTGGGAAGCTATATACCCGACAACCAGAAGTGCAACACCGCCTACAAATAATACAATTCCAAGTACTCGTGAACTCATATATACCTTCCTTGAGAAATAATCGTTTCGATCACTGGTGATGGGTATGATGGTCATATACCTAGCAAAGGCCAAGGGGAATTCTTATGCAAGCCATGTACCGGTCTGCCAAGAATATTGCAAGGATGAGCCTTCTCTGTAGGTATATAACCACCCATCATCAGTACAATATAGATATATATTCGACATATTATATAAATTTGTCAATATGATGAACTAGCTCAAAGTGAAAAGAGCATTCTGGAGAGCTATCAATACCAATGCAGTCTTAAGTAGCCTCATGAGAAAAGACCTTGAGCATCAAGCTATCGGAAAAAGATTGTATCGACCTGAACTGGATAAGAGAATGAGTGAACAATGCCTGAAAATATTGGCTATCAACTAGAGAAAACAAACAGTCAGTCAAGTGTAGCAAAAGATTGCACTATACGTGAACATTCAGCTACATATGCAAAATGTTCTGACCCGTATGTAGTATGAGGCTCGGAAAGTACAGCAAAACAAAAAGAGGATTGGATAGTAAAGATAGCTCATCTCAAGCCAATGATGTACTATATTACAGATACTAGAGAGAGAGAGAAAGAAAGATTCGATTGAAAAGATGAGCAATCAGCTGCACTTCTAGCCTACAATAGACCGGCTCAATGTCAGCTCCTTCCGGTCATAAGCAGTAACAAGCCCGATACCACTGCAGCGGCTCCTCCAACAAGGTACCACATGGTTTCCTTACCAAATCTAAAGCCAAGAAAAGAGCGAAGTGATTCTGCTGCAGACTGATAGGCAAAATACCCTCCAATGATAAGGGCAACCCCACCGATAAACAAAACGATTCCAAGTATTCGTGTCATAATTTCCATCCTTTGTGTATTCAAGTGATACGAGATACAGCAATAGATCAATACAACCCACGCATGGGGTACTTTCTGCCCATCAGCACAAGAAGATCGGCAACAAAAACAGCTATAAAGCCATTGATGAACCACATGGTCTCCTTGCCACAGGTAAATCCTAAAAACTATCGAATTGACTCTGAATCAGTCTGGGAAGCCCTATATCCTCACAAGAAGCGAAATACCTTAGATCAGTAATACAATTCCAATACCTTGTGTACTCATACTTACCAACCTTATTCACGCTAACCATCTCACCAATGATGATCCCAAAAACAACTCAGAGAAAATATTCCATAGAATTTCTCATGCAACCCGTGATAAGGGCATGTATACAACGATGCAAAGAAGATACTTTCCTTTACTCGGTAATCTTAGCAAACAGCAACGCTATGTATCTCTATACTCATCGTCTTATGCAAATAAGTCAATCCATCTTACCTATTTTTGGTCAATATTCAAAAGTATTTACTAAATACTGATACTTAAATACAAAAACTATCATTTATTATCTTTAATTTGGACAAATTTATTATATTCAAACAATATTTCGATATTCCGAATAGTACAATGAATTCTAAGAAAAATTTCATTTCACCAATACACAAGGGCCGATACCAGGAAATAAATCAGATATTCAATCCCATAAGAATACCATTCGTCTAGCATGTTCTTGAAACAAGACAAAGAGGCTTTACATTCTTGTTGTATTCAATTATATTGTGTCATAGGAGTTTATAGCAATGAAAAACATATTTTTTGACAGCATCGCCCTCAGACGTTCTATATATAATCTGGGTAGCAAACTTCCCGCATCAAAGGGTGAGGTTACCACGACGATTCAGGAAGCGGTGAGGTTGAGTCCTTCTGCATTCAATTCACAGAGTGCCCGAGCAGTCATCCTCTATGGTGATGAGAACAAGAAGCTTTGGAAGCTTGTTCTTGATGCACTTCTACAGATTGTTCCTGAAAACCAAGTGGCAGATACCACAAGCAAAATCGCTTCATTTGCTGCAGGAGCCGGGACAGTCATGGTCTTCGAAGATATGAGTGTCATAAAGGGGCTACAGCAAGAGTTTCCTCTCTACAATGATAATTTTCCCCTATGGAGCAAGCACAGCTCTGGAATGACCCAGTTTGCAATATGGAGTGCCTTGGCGACCATCAAGGTAGGGGCCTCCCTTCAGCACTACGGCAATCTAATTGAAGATGAAGTAAGAAAAACTTGGGATCTCCCCTCCTCCTGGTCTCTCATTGCCCAGATGCCTTTTGGTTCCATTGAGAGTCCTGCTGAAGAGAAGACCTTCCAACCTATTGAGGAAAGAGTGTTTGTGAAGGGTTAGCAAGTACCAGGGGAAGAAGAAAGGCAGATTGATCAGACAGAATACATCTGTCCAACTCATATGGTCGTAATGATCGTAGCCCGCCGAGGGAGCAATCTTGCTCCTTCGACGGGTTTCTTTTGTATTCTTCTCTTGCAATCCCCAAACAATTCTGATGTGAAGATATCAATGCTCTGTTCTCCCCGGCAAGGATGCAATGCCATACATCTATATCTCATTGCTATCTTATCTTATGATAGACAGAGAGGACTACCTATGAAAAACAACGCTGTGCTACCTACCTATTACTATACCTACGACTCACCCTTTGGCCCCATCACCCTCGAAAGTGATGGAACTGCACTGACAAGGTTGGATTTTGCCCAGAATACTCAAGATACTACCCAACTGGAAATATTCACCTCAACCAAACAGGAGCTTGATGAGTATTTCATTGGCAAGAGAAAGGCCTTTACCATCCCTTTACAAACATACGGAACACCTTTCCAGAAACAGGTGTGGAACGCCCTATTGACAATTCCCTACGGTGAGACTCGCTCATATGAGGAAATGGCAATCCAGATAGGCAGGCCCAAGGCATGCCGCGCCATCGGTATGGCAAACAACCGCAATAGCATCGGCATCATCATCCCCTGCCATCGGGTGATAGGTAAGGATGGAACGCTTGTTGGGTATGCTGGGGGTCTTGATAAGAAGATTGCGCTGTTGGAGTTGGAAAAGAAATACGTATAGGTCTCTTCGTCTCCCACTAGGCGTTCGTGTGAAAAAATGAATATGAAAAAGAACACTGTGCACGAATCAACTCATGATCCTCATGTATTGTTTCGTGCACACTCCACGTGTTTTCCGTATTTCCCTCGAATAAAGGGAAACCCAACAGGCTATTGCAAGTCCTTCTTCATGCTCTGAAACTCCTCAACAGAGAGTTCACCCTTGGCATACCGACGCCTGATGATAGCCATTGCCTCTGATTCATCATTGACCTGCCGCTTTTTTTTGCCTATTCCGACAACAAGCAGCACGATTGCCACAGTCACCAGAACCATCAGACTGATCATCAACCAAAACCCCAACGGTGAATCCATATAGTTCAAACAGGCAAACCCACGTGAGATGCCTCTATAACCCCAATTGTATCCATGCATCTACAACCTCCTAATTTCTGTTGCTCAGCTCTTCTTTCATGCGAAGAAATTCGTCTTGTGAGAGTGACCCCTCTGCATACCTCTGCTTGAGAATATCCAGTGGGGATCGCTCTTCTTGTTTCGACATCCGATTTCTCGTAAAATCTGGATTACGAAACACAAGGTACAGTATCAAGACAATAACCAATACTGGTATAAACATCATAATCGGCTCCTTATACCCCTGGGGGGTATATAGTCATTTTCAACCCATATGATGATCTTGTCAACCAACAACCCTAGTGTTTTGCTAGGTTTATAGGAAATGCAGGAAAATCTCTCAGGTGGCATCACTTATTTAGTACTGTGGGTACATGCAATACTTCATTAGTATTGGTCAGCCTTGCTATGCATCAATTCTATATATATGACTAGGAGTGATGGGCCCCATACAACAAGGAACACTCCTTTGAAGGAGTGTTCCCTGTTGTATGAGAACCGTTGTTCGGTAGCTTCCTATTGCAAGGCAAGCAAGCTAAAGACCAAGGTAAAGAGAGCTACTGTCTCTACGATACCAATGACAATAAAGTAGTTGGCTGTTCCTTTTCCTGTCTCTGCCAAGGCATCACAAGCACAAGCACTGGTCTTGCCCTGCATCCAAGCCGAGAGACCGATGGCCAAACCGCCAAATACCCCTACACCAAAGGCAAGCATGGAGGAGGCACCCGCTGCAATGGCGGCAGCGATGAAATTCATGAGCAGAAAGCCGTAGATGGTCTGGGTCAAGGGAGCACCTGCAAAAGCGACCATGATAAAAGGAGCGGGCTTACCGTTCGCATAACATTTCTTCCAGCCGCCTACAGCTGCCTGTGCTGCAGCACCTGCGCCAAGACCGGAACCCAGAGCAGAAAGGGACAAGGCGCATGCCAGTCCGATAAATTCCAAATTAGCCATGTTTTCTCCTTAGTTGTTCGTAAACAACGATTCAGTTTTCTTGTACCGTCTGTGAGAACGGTTCGTATGAGATTCCAGTCCACTCCATACCGAGTTGTCCGGAAAATTCCAATAGATTCAATCGCACCCCATGTACCACTACAGAGAGCAGGCCCATAACCAGGTTAAGGGAGTGCCCAACGATCAGCACTAGGATACCAGCGACGGCTGCAAAGCCTGAGAGCATCCCCCCTGCCATGCTGTTGAAGCTCTGTGCAATCGCAACAGATGCCATACCGACAGCAAACAAACGGATATAGCTCATGATGTTGGAGAAACAGCTGATGGTATTCAGGAAGGTAGTGAAAAAGCCCCCAAGACCAGCTGCAAGTCCCTTGCCAAACCGAATGCCAGGACCCTGCTCCCCAAATACCACCACCAGGACAAATCCAAGTCCTACAGCGCCTCCCACATAGGCGAAGTTGACACTTTCACCGACGACGAGCTGCAATACGACAAAGTAAAGGGCCAATACGTCGATCATCCAACCGACATCGGCGAACAGGCTCAGATCCTTCTTGGGAGCCTTGTGGACAATGTTCAGCACACAGGCCAGGGAGAGCTGTACAGTACCTATGATAAAACAGAATTTCATCACCTGGTTCTGGGCAGTGACTGCATCGAGGCCGAAAAGCTCAGGATAGCTGGATATGGAAGGAATGACGAGATTCTGCAGGAAAGGAATGGATTGGAGAATCATCTTGGAGCCAAACCACGTACCTGTCAGAGAACCCCATACAATGGTTGCGATGCTTAACACATAGATAAGCAATACCATGGTATTGGCCTTCCTGGCCTTGATGTGCAGACCGACAGCAGCCAGGAAGAAAACCAGGCCATACCCAGCGTCACCTATGATCATGGCAAAGAACAGGGTGAAGAAGAGCAAGAACCAGAGGCTGATGTCATTCTCCCTATACCCTGGGACAGTCCCAAGGATATCGAACACCGGTTTGATAATGCCTGTACCCTTTGTGTATCTGACCTGGGTCGGAGGCTCGTCCTCTTCTGTCGGGTCGTCTATAAGGTAGGCCCACCCTTGGTTGGAAGCGAACGTACTGAAAGCCTTCTCTTCAGGGGCTGGAAGGTAGCCTGTGATCCACGTGAGGTCTTCCCCACCATCAGAGGTAGCAGAGACCTGGTCAAACCGAAGTTCCTGCTCTGTCCTATCCATCCTGTACTGATATGCATCCAGGTAGATCAGCGCCTCCTTAAGAGAGGCATCTATCTCGACAAGCCGTTGCTTGTCATAGGCATTGCGCTCTTCAAGGTCTGAAAGGCTCTTTTGCGGTAGGTTGAAGCGTGTCGCTCCAACCCCACTATCGAGTACTGCATCCACAACAGCAATTGCCTGTAACTGCCCCATTGGAGCAAGTTCGATATAGGGTATTGCAGGATCCAGTGCCTTCAAATCCTTCTTGGAAAGCGTATAGAAAGCGAGATTGACCCCTTCTCGAGAAAGTTTTGCAATCTCCTCAGGATCAAAATCCCCCCAGGGTCGCAGTTGCTCGATGCTTGTATTGTCCTGTGCAACCTCTTGCTCAAGGGTTGCCCTCGTATCGAGTAACTGCTGATACCATTCGTGCAGCTCTACAAAGACCTCTTCTGAGACACTCTTTTGCTTGGGAAGTTTCTTAGGGTTAGCCTTGTCAAGGATGCTGGAGCGTACCTTTGCAAGATCATCATACTGCTTTTTCAGAACCTCACTCGTCTCAGTACGCACCGATTCGGTGAAGATATGCAGCACCCCCTCCTTACGCAGAGCCTTAAGCATGGAGCTCTTATTATGGGCCTGTACAATGACAGATACTTTTTTCATAGGGACAATCATATCAGGCCTCCTTTACCAATTTTTTCTTAGCAATCTTTCCCCGTACCACAGCTGCTGTCTGCTGGTCACCCAAGTAGATGGCGATCTTGCGGATATTCTCCTTAGCTTCGGGAATCTTTACCTTTTCAAAGAGATTGACGCGTTGGCTCGTTGTCCTCAGCTCCCTGTTGAGGAGCTTTACCTGCTGTTCGAGGGTAGCTATCAGAGCATCGAATCGAGAGACATCACGCAAACTTTGAAGCGCCTGGTCAACCCATAGGGGATAGTCATCAAGGTCATAAGTGATAGGCTGAAAGGAGAGCTCCTTGAATATGGGGATGGATACCCCTGCAATATTTCCGACCGAGCGTTCCACCCTATCAATCTTTATCAGATTCTCCAAATCCAGTACATCGGGAAAAACTGTATTTTCATGAAAGACAGCTATCCAAACCTGCATCGCCTCTACCAGTTGCTTCTGCTTTTTGCGCATTTCGGCAACCTCAGTCTCTATCTGACGGATCACCATCTGCAGCTGTTGTTTCTTCAGTTGCAGGGTCGGCAGATAGCGCTGAAACTGCTTGAGGCTATCCTTTTGCAGCTTCTGCTCGTTCTTTGTCAGTTTGACGGCCATCGTCCCCCCTTAGTCAACCGACTTGTTCGGCCAACGGTTGAGAATCAGATCACTCTTCAATCCTGTCTCATTCGGTTCAAAACACTCAGCTAGGATCTCCCAGCCCAAATCGAGGGCCTGTTCAAGAGGAATATTGACACTGAGATCCATCAGCTTGTTCTCAAACAGGGTACCATACTTGAGCAGTTTCTCGTCCCACTCAGTCATCATAAAGCCCATGGATTTCTTCTCGACCGACTCCTTGTAGGAAGCGAACAGCTTGATCATACCATCCATCAGGGCACGATGGTCATCACGGGTATCCTTGTTGACCTGCTGCTTCAAACGTGAGAGGGAGCCGA
Organism: Sphaerochaeta sp.; assembly: GCA_048264225.1. Taxonomy (GTDB): domain Bacteria; phylum Spirochaetota; class Spirochaetia; order Sphaerochaetales; family Sphaerochaetaceae; genus Sphaerochaeta. The sequence continues at coordinate 56,987 of JBLXDK010000012.1, read as the reverse complement.
AAGGCTCGATCCTTCCACCCTTGAGGTAGTATTGGCCTTCGGTGATATAGCCGGTATTGTCAGGCACAGGGTGTGTGACATCATCGCCGGGCATTGTGGTGACAGCCAGGATGGTAAGGGAGCCGGCCCCCTCAAAGTCAACAGCCTTCTCATAGCGGGAAGCAAGAGAACTATAGAGGTCTCCGGGATACCCACGGTTGGAAGGGACCTGGTCCATGGTAATGGCCATCTCCTTCATGGAGTCGGCGAAGTTCGTCATATCGGTCAGCAGGACAAGCACCTTCTTGCCGTCGAGGGCAAACTTCTCCGCAACGGCCAGGGCCATATCTGGAACAAGGATACACTCTACGGTAGGGTCACTGGCCGTATGGACAAACATGATGGTACGGCTCATAGCCCCACTCTTTTCCAAGGTGTCCTTGAAAAAGAGGAAGTCATCATACTTGAGGCCCATGCCCCCGAGGATAATCAGGTCAACCTCGGCCTGCATGGCAATTCTTGCCAACAAAGGGTTGTAGGGCTCACCGCTTACCGAGAAGATCGGAAGCTTCTGGCTCTCAACCAAAGTGTTGAAGACGTCGATCATCGGAATCCCTGTTCGAATCATGTTCCGGGGGATGATTCTCTTGGCAGGATTGACCGCAGGACCGCCGATGGCAACCATGTTCTCAGTCAGGGAAGGTCCCTTGTCACGGGGCTTTCCCGTACCGTCAAATACGCGCCCCATCAAGTTATCGCTGTAGGAAACGCGCATCGGAACGCCTAAGAACCGGATCTGGTCTCCTGTGGAAACTCCCTGTCCACCAGAGAATACCTGCAAGGAAACCAGGTCATTGTCGAGCTTGATGACGTTTGCATAACTGTCTCCGTAGGTGGTACTGACTATTGCCAGGTCGCCGTTACTGACTCCTTGTGCACGTACAGTTATGACGTTTCCTATGATCGATTCAATCTTTGAATATACTTTTTGCATCATCTACCCCTTACATCAACTTCTCGGCAATAGCGTCAAACTGCACGAACTTGCTCTTATAGAGTTTCTTGATCTCGCCTTCTATCTGGGTGAAACGCTCACTCCTGAACTCGACGTTGTTCCAGTCGAGGAAACTCTGTCTGATCGTATTGAAAAAAGAGCGGACCTGTTTCTTGTTTTCCAACTCATAGACAGCACCAAGGACGGTGAACAGCAGGTCAAACACATGTTTCTGCCTCTCAACGGGAACCGATGCATCTATGGGATCAAAGGAGTTCTGCTGCAGATAGCAAGCGTCGATAAGTTCACTCTTCTGATAGACGACATAGTCGGCTATGGAAGTGCCTTCCTCCCCGACAACCTTCATCATCTGGTTGACTTCACTGCCTCTGAATAGGATTGAACGGGCATAGTCCACCTTTTTTCCAGCAATGATACCCACATACTTGGACCATGACCCGAGAGGGTCGATGGCAGGGTACTTTCGTGCATCACTACGCTCACGGCTCAAGCCATGGAACGCTCCGACAACCTTCAAGGTAGCCTGAGTCACTGGCTCTTCAAAGTTACCTCCGGCGGGACTGACAGTCCCACCGATGGTGACCGATCCTATCCTGCCATCCCTAAGCCGTACTTTTCCAGCCCTCTCATAGAACTCTGCGATACGGCTTTCTAGGTATGCGGGGAAGGCCTCCTCACCGGGAATCTCCTCAAGACGACCACTCATCTCACGCATGGCCTGTGCCCAACGGGACGTGGAGTCAGCCAGCAGGAGGATGTTCAGGCCCATCTGACGGTAGTACTCGGCCATGGTGACCGCTGTATATACCGAAGCTTCACGGCTGGCAACCGGCATGGAGGAAGTATTGCAGATGATGATGGTTCTTTCCATCAGGGAACGGCCGGTCTTGGGGTCGGTAAGTTCAGGGAACTCCTTGAGCACCTCTACAACCTCACCAGCTCGTTCGCCACAGGCTGCGATGATGACGATGTCGACATCAGCATTGCGGCTGGTCATATGCTGCAGCACTGTCTTACCTGCACCAAAAGGTCCTGGGGTACAGTAGGTACCGCCCTTTGCCACGGGCAAGAAGGTATCGATGATCCTGATCTTTGTCACCAGTGTCTCATCGGGGCGAAGTCGCTCCTCATAGTTGTCGATGGCACGTTTGACAGGCCAGGTGAAGACCATGCTCAACTCACGCTTGTTGCCTTTGGGGTCTTCTACGGTTGCGATGTTCTCCCGAACATTGTAGGTACCCTTCTTCTTGATAGAGGTGACTTTCCAGTCGACTTCTGCAAACGAGAACGGGATCATGATCTCGTGGGTAAACAGCCCTTCGGGTACGGTGCCGAAGGTATCGGCAGGCCTGAGAACATCCCCGACTTTAACCGAGGGGGTAAACTCCCAATCCTGGTTGGGAATGGGATCCAGATAGACTCCCCTTTGCAGGAAGAAGCCACATTGCTCAGCCAGTTTGGGAAGGGGGTTCTGTAGCCCGTCATAGATCTGTTGCAACAGGCCGGGGCCCAGCTCGACACTGAGCATCTCATGGGAGAATTCAACAGGATCACCCACACTCAGGCCTTCAGTCATCTCGAAAACCTGAAGCGAAGCGACATTCTTGTTGATCTTGATGACCTCGCCCTTGAGCTTGACATCCCCAACGATGATGTATCCCACTTCGTTCTTTGAGATGGCGCTGTCAAACTCTACAGAAACCATATTGCCGTTGACGCCAATAACACGTCCACTTGTATTTGCCATATCCAACTCCACTACGTATTAGCTATTTCAGACTGTAAATTGGAGAAGAGACGCTTGAATTCAGCATTGCCCTCCTCCTTGGTAAAGAGACTCTTGCGCTCGAGGATCTGCAGCTTAATCGCATAGGAGAGCAAAGCCTCCACATCGAAGTAGTGCAAGGCCGCAAGCTCTTCAATAAAATCCCATTTGAGGGAAAGCAAGGAAAGTTCCGCTTCCAGGGCGTTGCCATTGGAGAGGGCCTGACGAACAGCCTCCCCTATACGGAAATCCTTCTCCCCATCATTGCGGTATTTTGGCTCTGAAAGACCGAGTCTCGTACTGCGCTGGTCATTGAGCTCTTTTTTTACCATGGAAGCGAACTGCTGCCACTTCCTGAGAAAAGGATGTGATGCATGTCTGCCTGAAAGGGCAGATTCGAGGCTCTGGTAATCGGATTTGCTAACCTGGCTCTTACACTGCTCGAGAAAAGAGGCCGTATCAAACGGAAGGCCCCCCTCATAGCGTAGCATGGGAAGCGTCGCAACCAGATAGTAATAAGCCATCTCTGCTCCTTACTTCGCGCCGGCGAAGACAATCTCAGCAATGGCTGAAGAGAGAAACGGTTCCATGAGGGCCGCTGTCTCTTCTGCACTGAAGTCATAGAAACCAGAACCGTCTTTTTCGGCGATGCGAAAGCCATTCTGCACTTTGTCGACAGCCTTAATCTCCAAACCACCCTTGATTTTCTCGCTCAGTTCGCTTTTCAGCGATGAGGCAAGCTTCTTGAAATCCTTCTCGCTGAGCTGGACTTCTGTCTTGTCGCTGACGTTGAGCTCCTTGACGACAGAGGAGACGAGTGTAACCAAGGCTTCTGAGCTGAAAGTCTTCTCTAGCTTCTCGACTAGCAGGTTGTCTAGCTGTTTCTGGATAGCCTTCTTCAAGGAGAGCTGCACATCCCTACTTGCCTGTTGGAGACTTGCACGTGCACTCTGGTCTCGAACATCAATCTCTTTCTGTGCCTCTTCAATAAGTTGGGAAGCACGTTTGCGTCCTTGGGATACAATCTCGTCAGCCTGGGCTTTGGCATCAGCGATAATCTGTGCCGCCTCTTTCCGGGCCACTTCAATACCATCCTTGCGGATGGAAGCGACCAAATCCTGAATTTGTTGAGCCATCTGATTTCCTACCTTGTAATATTGCAATATGATAAAGGATTCTCCATAAATAAGCAACAAACGGAAAATCCCGGTACATGCGACAAACAAGCAAAGTATTGGCTTTTGTGAAAAAAAATGCAAGGGCTTGTCGTTTACAAATATGGTATACAGACTTGTTTGAATTTACTATAGTAACTGAATATGAAAGCAAAGCACCTGTACCGCTCCCATTCCATGCGGGGCATCATACGTATTTATAACCTACAGACAGAGAAAACGCTCTTGATCAAGAGCGAGAGCCTTACCGAAGACATACAAAAAATTCGCTTTGATTTGGATCTGGGTAACTTCCCCAACACTGAGCTGCAGAACGAGTATGAAGAGAAAGGGCTCGAGATCTTCACCATCGAGGCCTTGCTCATTGCTGAAAAGAAGGAGAGTCTGGACAAGCTCCTTCAGCAAGGAAAAGATACCCTTGAGGAACATGACATTCCCTTTTACCTGCATTGAAGCAAACAGAGATAGTACCAGTCTCTCTTCATATGGAGGAAAGAGATGTACTACCGAATGCGTTTTTCCAGTGAGAGACCAATCTATTCGACACGCCTAACAGCGAACCGGCTCCTGTTGCGGGTATACTTGCATATAGAGATCCAAGGGGGTACCATTCTGGACTACACCCTCCTTCCAACCCTACTCGACCTGCTCATCGACCTACCGGGGGGAAAGCCACAGTTCAGTTTTTTGGAACATCGGTGCACACTGGAACACATTCCCAACAGCAGGTCTCTCCTGCACCACTACAGGACCATCAGCGGCATACTACCGCTTTCGGGGAAGAACTATCCCCTGTGCGGAACCTATGAGGCCTACCATGGCAGCAACTGCCTCAGTTCCCTGGGGAAGATGGGCCCATTTCCCCAAGATCTGAGCATCCAGGCCATTCTGCATGAAAAAAGCTCCCCACAAACAGGGAGCCTGGAAATGCTTGCATAGCAGGATTCAAATCACTACCCTACCTTGCAACGGTATTACTTGTTGACCTGCTTTTACCCTAGTATTTTACCCCTAGTATTTTTCCCAAGAATTATTTCTTGTTGCCTTGTGCTGTTTCCCTATCCTTGATGATAAGATTGCGCACACCCTCAACAGCAACCTTTATGGCAGAGTCAGTGTCATGGAGCTTGGGATTCGACATGCCAAGAAGCTCTCGCTCCTGGTTGCCCACCACAAAGAATGCGCTGCCACAGCGGGCACCAAGCTTGGCTGCGACCACAAACAGGGCTGCACTCTCCATCTCACTGGCAAGCACACCCAATCTTTTCCATGCCTCCCACTTGTTGATCAAATCATAGGAGACAGGCATCTCCGAAGGAGAGTGCTGACCATAGAAGGAGTCCTTGCACTGCACAACCCCGGCATGACTGCGGTTGCCCAGACGGGAGGAAGCCTCCATCAGGGCAGTGACAACATCAAAGTTGGCCACTGCCGGGAATTCGATGGGAGCATACTCACGGCTGGTACCCTCCATCCTTACAGCTGCAGTGGCAATGACCACATCGCCACCCACCACATCAAGGGCAATGCCACCACAGGTGCCCATGCGGATAAAGGTATCACTACCACACTTGTACAGCTCCTCCATTGCTATGGAGGCGGAAGGGCCTCCTATGCCTGTAGAGGTCACCGACACCTTCTCCCCTTCAAGGGTTCCTGTATACGTGACAAACTCACGATTGTCGGCTACCAGGGTCGCCCCGTCAAGATACTTGGCGATCAGGGGGACACGCTTGGGGTCTCCTGGGAGGATGACGTACCTGCCCACATCGCCTTCAGTAATATGCAGATGGTATTGGATACCAGTTCCATTCATGTAATCAGACATAGTTGACTCCTTTCAGGAAAAGCGTAGCATGCCTTGCACAAGTTAGCAAGAAAACTGAACAAAAGCTCTTGCAAAGAGTTGCAAAAGCTTTCGGAAACACCTAATACCCCATTTCCTTCAGCAAGGACGAAAGGACACGGAAGCGCTCCCCTAAAAGTTCCCCATCCTTACCCATGACATCTGCAAGCAGTCGGATGTCTGTATCGATGAGGGGGTTGTTTGTACAGACCTCGACAGTCATCGCAGAGCCCTGCACACCAATTCTGTCTATCTGGGTATTGGTCGGATCATAATACTTGGGGAAGCGGTAGGCATCCTGAAAGTAAAGGCTCGTCCTAGAGAGCAATATTGCAAGATCCAGGATCCTGTGCAGAGGTAGCTCCTCACTCTGACGAGACCACTTCTCCCCAGTATGACGCCAGACTTTCGCCGAAGCCTCGACGCTTCCGCGGTCATTCCACTGGGCAAGCCCGATGGAAAGGCCCTGTGCATCCGAATCATAGGCATTCTTACCGTCAACTTCGCTATAGTTCTCAACTACGATGACGGGTTTGTGTTTTAGTGTCGTGGGTATTTCCATACCTGTATCTCCTTTGCCTCCGGATATTTTTCCAGATATAGTTCGGTAAGGATCTCTAGATCCTTCTGATAATCCTTACTTGTATCTTCCTTGTCATAGAAGAGCTCTTCAAGCACTGAAAAGCTGAAGGAATCTCCCCCATACAGGGTATAGAGCTGTTGTACCTCAGGCTCATGCAGCAGAGACCCTATGGAGAGCCTGAACAAGAGCGAGTTCCTGGCACTCTTGAGATCTGTTGCCCAACCTATGAACATATCGTCTGTAGCATCACAGATCAGGGAAAAACATCCCATGAGGGGCCTGCTCTCCTTGTACTGTTCACGCAGTTTCTTCTTGTCGGTAGTCATTTGTTCCTCTGTTTTCCCTATATTTGTGATATTTACAAAATTAGTAATTTACTAATTTAGTAATATCACATTGGCAAAAAAAAAGCAAGAGCTTGTGCTCCTGCATGTATTTTGCTTGTACTCTTCCTTTTTCACAAGAACACAAACGTCTTACCCATACCGCCATCCTCGGGTAGTGCAAATCTGTAATCTGTGACACTCACACTCTGTTTGAGATACTCACCTATACCACGGCTGAGAATCCCGTCCCCATACCCATGGATGATGGAAAAGGTGGAGAAGCCATGCACCAAGGCACTCTCGATCTGGATATCCAGAGCCGAGAGGGCCTCCTCCAAGGTCATCCCACGCACATCGAGGGTCATCTTTGGTGGAGGGGCACTGCTATGATATTGCACATGGATCTTATTCTCTTCCTGTTTCCGGGGGAGGGAGAGTTCACTCTCCTCCAGGGTGAACTTCATCGTTCCAATCGCCACGATCCACTTGCCCTTTGATGCCTTGCGGATGATGCGCCCTTCGCGCCGGGATTTGCCGCACACAACATCCATATTTGGTTTGAACTGTATGGGTTCAGAGTTTTCCTTCTGGGGTTTCAGCTCTTCACCCTGGCTTACAATCTGTTCTTCAGTCTGCTCATACTTTTCTTGCACCGAAGAGACGAATGCCTTTACCTTCCTTGTCTTTTCGCGGGTGATCTCACCGCTACGCAGTTCGGCGACAAGGTTTTCCAGCTCGCTGTTCTTCTCCCGCATAAAGCGATAGAGATCGCTTGACTGCTCCTGTTTCAAAATGAGCGCATCCTGCTTGAGCTTCAGCTCCTTCAGCTGGACCTGCTGAACCTGTTGCTGTAGCTTGTAGTGACGATCCTTGAGGTTCTGCTCATGCAGGTCGGCTTCACGCTTGCGTCTTTCCAGGCCTTTGATGATCTGTCCTATCTCAACAGCTTCACTTCCTAGGTACTGTTTTGCCTTGTCCAATACCTCGCTAGGCAGACGCATGGCCTTAGCTGTGTCCAGGGCATGGCTGTCACCGGGGATACCGCTGATAACCCTGAAGGTAGGCAGATGAGTCTCTTCATCAAACTCCATCGAGGCGTTTATCACATTTTCCTTGGCATAGGCGAACTGCTTGAGCACACCATGGTGACTGGTCACCAAGGTGAGCTTTGCTTGCCGTATGCAGTACTCCAGCGTTGCCCTTGCAAGGGCCGAACCCTCCACAGGATCGGTACCGCTTCCCAGCTCGTCCATGATGACCAAGGATTTTTCCGTCATATTTCTCAGGATATGCCCTACCTGCTTCATATGGCCGCTGAAGGTGGACAGCTCCTCCTCTATGCTCTGCTCATCACCTATGTCGGTGAATATATCATCAAAGAGAGGAAGGGAGCTTCCATCCTTTGCTGGAATGAAGCCACAGAACTGGTTGAGCAGAGCCATAAGACCTACAGTCTTGATCGTAACGGTCTTTCCACCTGCATTGGGTCCAGAAATGACCACAGCCTGCACGTTCTTCTTGAGGGTTACTGTGATGGGGACAGCCTTCTTTCCCAGCAGCGGATGACGGGCATCGAGAAGCGTACACTCATCAAGATCGAGATTAGTCTGTGTCCCCTGATGGTCAAAGCTGTAGCGAGCTGCTGCAAAGAGGGAATCTGCTGTTGCGACCAGCTTCATGAGGGCAAGCAGTTCGCTCTTGCAAAGGCGAGCCTGCTTGTCTAGCTGGGCAAGCAACTTGGCTATTTCTACCAGAATCTGGTTTTCTGCCATCACCACTGAGTTGTTCATCTCAACAAGCTTATAGGGTTCCATGAAGACGGTATTGCCCGAAGATGAGGCACTGCTGATGAAGCCTTCCACTTCGCTACGGCGGTCGTTGCGTACTGGCAGGACCACCCTTCCGTCGCGGTAGGCACTCTGGTCGCTCTGCATCGCCTGGCTTTTGGTCTTCATATAGTCGTTGCAGAACCGAGAGCGTTCCCCCTTCGCCTGTTCGACCTGTCTACGCAAGGCCCGTATGGCCGGATGGCTCTCCTTGACCTCTCCTGACTCGTCCAGAATGGCATGGATACTCGTCTTCAGGCGAACGAGAGGCGACTCTATGCTTTCTCCGAGCAAGCCGAAGATAGGCTGTAACGGCCCACTATTCTCCAGACTCTGGTTACAATATTCCAACAGGGTCTGGGAACTGCCTATATAGTGGGCGATTCCCATAAGATCCTGTCCGTCCAGGACAAGCAGGGGATTCTCCAATACCTTTACGGCGTTTGTGATGTCCACAAAGGACGAGGGCATACCCGTATCTGACCGTCCTAACAACCGAAAGAAGGATGCAACCTTCCTCTGGCGTTCCTCCAAGGCTGACCTTTCTGTCAAAAAACCCATAGAGCCGAGCTCTTTGGCCCCCTCTATGCTCAAGGCGCAATGCTTAATCTTCTGGAGAACCTGTACGAATCCCAGGTCTTCAATACTCTTCTTGTTCATGCTTATCCATATTTCTGTATCGTTCACGGCTTTGGTCGCTCTTTCCCATCCACTGTGGGCCCTTTACATCTAGGGAAGCGAGCATCCTCAGGTAGCTGTCGTAGCGATCGTGGTGAATCTTCCCTTTTTCAAGCAACCTCTTGACCTCACAGTCAGGTTCCTCGTTGTGCAGACATTGATCGAATGCACACTTCTTCGAAGGTTCGACAAATTCGGGAAATGATTGGGCTATCCTCTGAGGATCACCATGGGGGACGAGTATCTCCCGCACTCCCGGGGTATCGACCAGGGTAAATTCAGGGCCTTCTATCATCAGGGAGTAGTTGGTGGTATGTCTGCCACGATTATACTTCTCAGAGATCTCCCCGATCTTCTGCTCGACGTCCAGTATCCTGTTGATGAGGGTGGACTTGCCTACTCCGCTCTGACCTATGAAGGCCACCGTCTTGCCTTTCAGCAGGGCAACAAACTCAGGCAGTCCGTCACCGGTGAGGGCACTTACTCCCCTGATGGTATAGCCGAGCTTGTTGTAGAGGGCAAAACGTTCAAACTCATCCTCGGTCAGGAGAATGTCGCTCTTGTTCATGACTATCATCACATCGACACCAATACTGCAGGCGATGACGCGGTCTATGAACCTGGGACGGAAAGGGGGTGAGTCTGCACTGCAGACACAGACTATCATATCCATATTGGCTACAACTGTCTGGTTGCTGTTTCCTTTGACGTTCCATCGCTGAAAGCAGTTGGTACGTGTAAGGCGCTCAAGGATGAGTCCTTCTTTAGTCCCTGTTATGACAAATGAGACACGGTCACCCACAGCCAAGGGGTTGTATTCGTTTGGGACGGATGCGAGCTGTTTGCCCTTGATACGACAAAGATAGGACACATCGTCTTCCCTTACTGTATATATATTATTGATGCCCCTGGAGACAATACCTGTATGTTCCTGCATATTTGTACTGTACAAGCAAAGAGCCCTGCTTGACAACTCTCTGAGATTTGGTACTGTTAAGCAATGTTTAACTTCCAGACGTGCACCAAAAAATCCTGCAGCACCTATATCTGCAAAGACGGCCCCTACTGCTTCCGGCACAGCCCGAACAAGGAGGAGCTGCACACATGGTGTGTATCCTCCCTTCTTGGTGAGTCTGATGTGGTCGACCTCTCCCTTACAGGAGGCGAGTTCGAAGACCTCGTCATCCCAAAGAAAGAGTTCATCTCCTCCAATATGGCATGGTGCACCTTCAGGGATATCGATTTCTCAGGGTGTACCTTCATCACCAGCTTCTTCGATTTCTGCCTGTTTGAAGGGTGCCGTTTCAATGACATTACCAGCAGATACTCAATCTTTTCCGGCAGCAAGATGATAGACTGCGACTTCAGCGGTTCCTCCATCACACACACCAACTTTGTAGGCATTGATACGCTGGGGTGCAACTTTAGTGATTGTGACCTCTACTACTCCAATTTCGGCACCAGTTTTCTCCGTGATACCGACTTTATCGACTGCAACCTCAAGAAGGCTGACTTCGTCAACACTAACCAGCGCAGGGTATCCTTTCGATACTCCAACTACTCGGAGGCCCACCATTGAGGATATACCAGCATTTTTCTGTTGTAGGTTTCTGCAACACCTATCTCATAGGATCGAAGAAAGGCAGTGAGGCAATCCTCATCGACCCCGGCCATGTGGATACTGAACTGATACACATGATCGAATCCAACGAGTTCAAGCTCAAGCATGTGCTTCTGACCCATCGTCACAAAGCCCATACGGCAGGGCTCGGCACTTTGGTCAAGATATACAATCCAACCATATACGCTTCGGCCTTTGCCTCGTACGAGTATCCGGTAAAACCCATAAGCGACCACCAGGTGCTCTCCCTCTGTGAACTTGAGGTAGAGGTCATCCATGTCCCGGGTCACAGCCTGGACAGTCTGGTGTACAAGATAGACCACGCCCTGTTCACCGGCGATACGCTGATGTGCGGACGTGTAGGTTCCACCGAGGGCTACCGGGAACAGGCACTGCTGTTGCAGTCAATCTGGAAACGCCTGATGAGCCTCGATGAGAACATCCTGCTCTTTCCTGGTCATGGCACCGCAAGCAAGCTACGTATCGAGCGGATGTTCAACCACCAGCTTCTGGAGTTGGGTGCTATTACCAAGGAGAGACAGAACTGGCGTGAAGATGAGTGAGCATAGACCCTTTGAAATGATCATGTAGAGTTACACAGCGAGAAATACGGAAGAGGTATGGAAGGAGCGAAAGCTACTTCCGCTCCCTTCTCACATACTCCAAAAATCGTAGAGGCAAGGCAGAGCGGAAGGTACGACGCTCTCCTGTAGCTGGATGATCGACTGCAAGCTCAAGGGCATGCAGCATCAGGGTGGTGCCATCCTCCTTGCCGTATATTACATCCCCGACAATCGGATGACCTAATGAAGAAAGATGTACCCGTATCTGATGGGTTCTTCCCGTATGGATGTTGATGCGTACCAAGGCATACCCTGCAAACTGTCGCAGTACCCTATAGTGTGTCAGCGCTATCCTACCCTCCTGTCCACTGCAGGAGACAAAGCGCTTGCGGTTACGGCTGTCGCGCTTGATATTGGTCTGGATGCTCCCTTCCAGCCTGGAAAAGGTTCCTTTTGCAAGGCCTATATAGGTTTTGGTTGTGGTATGGGCCTTGAACTGGGCAGTAAGGGACAAATAGCTCTCCAACGTGCGTGCAATGATAAGGGTACCGCTGGTATCCTTGTCGAGGCGATGGACAATGCCTGGGCGTATCACAGGGGAGTCAAGGGAGAGTTCCTCTGTTTCACCTTCACTTTCCTCTTCACCATCATAGCTATCGGACAGGGCGCTAGCTTCTGTGTCGGCAGATTCGCCTGTCTCCCTTACACGTTCATCTGTGGTTTCTGCTTGTGCAGGATCCTTTTGTAAAAAAATCTTGGTGAAATCCATACCATACCGATACAGCAGCGCATTGACCACCGTCCCCTCATGGTTGCCGATGGCCGGATGGACGACCATCCCCTGCTCCTTGTTGATGACCAACAGGTGCTCATCTTCATAGAGGATCCTCAGCGGAATTTCTTGTGGGACAAGGCCCTCAAAGCTCTCTTCTGTGTAGGTGACAGAGATTACATCTCCTGTCTTGACTGGCTTGCCCTTCTTGGCTACCTTGCCGTTAAGCAGGATACTGGTCCGCTTCTCACTCAAGATTGATCGTTTCAACCCTTGCTGGGCTAGGTAGGCATCAAGACGGATCTTCTCTGCTAGCTTGCCTACCCTGATTTCCAGACATTGTTCCTTTTGTGCCATTAAGGAGCCTCCACTTCACCGATGATGTAGTCGGCTACCGCAATCCCCAAAGAGAGGCCGCTTGCTATGCCCGCCTGGATAAGGAGGGCTGTTAGGTCATCTTTTGCTTCAGGGACCCATCCTGCATTCTTAGCCAGCGAGTAGGTCAGGCTTGCAAATCCCATCGTCACGACAAAGGAACCGAAAAATAAGATCTCGGCTCTTCTGAGCTTATAGGTCCACAGGGGAAACTCTTCTTCCTGATAGGGTTCATAGGCGGGCAAGCTCTCACTTGCAAGAGGAACAAGCGAAAGAAAAAATAGCAGGAGCATCACCAAGACAAGGGTTTTTTTCATCATGTGTACTGCCTCTCTCCAAACAAGGCCGTCCCTACCCTGACCATCGTGGCTCCTTCTTGTATGGCAAGGGGGAAGTCACCGCTCATGCCCATGCTCAAGGTGGAGAAATCAAGATGGGGGTAACGCTCGATACATGAATTTTGCAGTTCTTTCAGCAGAGCGAAGGCACAGCGGGTCTCCTTCTCACCTCCGGACAACGGTCCTATGGTCATCAGGCCGCTGATGCGTATGCCTTGCAATTCACCCATCTCATCAAGAGAACGATAGAGATCATCTTCACTCTCAAACCCACTTTTCGATGCCTCTTCACTGGTATTGTATTGCAGGAGGACTGGCATTGTCACATCAGATTCCAAGCTTGCCACACTGATTCGTTTGGCAAGCTTGAGTGAATCGACACTGTCGATACCATCAACAAAAGGAATTATCTTTTTCACCTTGTTGGACTGCAGGTGTCCGATAAGGTGGACTTTCATCCCAGCAGGTCTCTCTTGGGGAAACTTCTCCTGCACTTCCTGGACCCTGTTCTCACCAAAGAGCATCTGGGAGCAGGCGAACAGCTCAAGGATTTCCTCATAGGTGTGTGTCTTGCTGACAGCCACCAGATCGATGTCAGAGAGCTTTCTTCCGCTCGCTTTTGCTGAGTCTTCCATCGTTCGCAGTATAGTATCCAGGCGTGTTTGCATCATCATCGTTTGTTCCTCTGTGCTTTCTTTTTTTCCCGATAGGAGCGGAAGTTCATCTTCAACAGCTCAAGCTGCAACCGCTGTTCTTCGTTCTTTGCTGTGATGGATGGGAATGCATCCAATATCCATCTGGAACGCTTGGCAAGCCTTCCCTTCAGCTCCTCAAGTTCTGTATCTAGCCGTCCTCTGAGGCTAACAAGGGAAGGGGTAGTCCTTTGCTTGGCAAGAAGTTCGATTCGTCCTTCAAGTTCCCTGACCCTAGTTCTGAACTCAGTAAGCTGACTCTGGAAAGATGCCATCCTGTATACACTGCTTGTAGCGTCTATAACGATTACAAGGAGCAGTACGCTGCTCAGAGGGTGCATCACCCTTTCAGGGATGGACGAGACAGCCCGATTCATAGCTGGATGGAGGTAGTAGGTGGCACCAAGGCCCATCAGGCCAAACAGTGTGGAGTTGAGCAGGCAGACTCTGCCGTTGATATTGGCAAAGTTTTTGGAGTAGTCCCATAGCTTTGTATGGAATATCTTCTCCAAAAGGAAGCTGGTCACGTATTCGAGGGAACTGGTCAACAACACGGCAAAAAGGAATACCACGATGGGATGGGCATCGACGAACATAAGGGGGATGACGACCAACAAGGCTCCGAACCCATAGATGGGCAGATAGGGACCATGCAGGAAGCCACGGTTAACCAGCCGTTTCAAGGGGATGGAGCAGTATATGACTTCACAGATGTACCCGATCATCGAATAGAGTAAGAAGTAGAGGAAAAACTGGTCAAACTGCATCATGACCTCCCATTCTTTCCAACTATACCCATTCAAGGTTAACTGGGCAACACCACATAAAAAAATGTCTTGTTTTACAATGACGAAGTCCTTCCTGGTATCGGTATTTTAGCTTGAGATTCTTTTTCCAAGCCTATATAGTAAGGCCTAGAGGTTTTGAATGCATATCAATAGTATAATACTTAAAAACTTTAGGGGATTCGAATTCATTCATGCAGATCTACCCTTAGGGCCCTTAACGGTTTTCGCTGGTGATAACGGATCAGGAAAAACTTCTCTCATCGATGCACTGGCACTTGGTCTGGGTGGCTTCCTTTCTGGAATCCCTGATGTTCGTACAAATTCGATCGCAAAAACAGATATAAGAATGAAAACCTTTCTTATTGGAAGTGTTGTTGACAGGCAGGCACAAGTACCTGTGGAAATCACCTGTACAGGTTCCTTTGGTTCTGGTGATGAAATTACTTGGAAAAGAAGCCTAACCTCCTTGAATGGGAGGACGACAATCAAAGATGCTAAAGCAGTTATAAAGAAGGCCTCAGATTTAGCGTCAGCTGTCAAAAAAGGTAGTCAGGATGGTATCTTACCATTGGTATCGTATTATGGTACAGGGCGTCTCTGGGCCCAAAAAAAAGAGAAATCTACAGATATAAAGAATTCCAGATTTTCAGGGTACCAAGATTGTCTCGATGTCAAGGCAAACGATAAATTACTGGTTGCGTGGCTTAGGAAGCTGAGTTTGATCCAGCTACAAAAAGGGAAAGATCTTCCGGAACTTGAAGCAGTCCTGCAAGCAATTTCTTCCTGTATGGCTTCGTCTTTGGAAGTGGAGTCTTCAACCATCCGCAGTTACTTTGATATGAAGACAGATGAACTTTGTATCGAATATGTCACTAAAACTGGAGAGACCCACAATCATCCCGTGCATGAATTAAGCGAAGGCTATAAGAACACCATTTCTTTGGTAGCCGACATTGCGTATCGAATGGCAAAATTGAACCCTCAACTACTAAATATGGTTCTAACAACACCAGGAGTAGTACTAATTGATGAGATTGACCAACACTTGCATCCCAAATGGCAACAGAAGATAGTAGACGATCTGATGAAAGTGTTCCCCAACATCCAATTTATAGTAAGCACACACTCTCCATTCATTATCAGCGCTGCCCCTGAAGGAAGTGTGGTTACCATTACGAATAATAAAGCTTTCATTGCTGATAATATGCATGGTAGTGACGTAAACACCACAACCCTATTTGTCATGGATGCTTCTCCGAGAAAACCAAACATCCAAAACCTTTTTGATACATTCAACAAACATCTTGATAATGAATCCTATAAAGAAGCCAGAGCAATATTGGACTCATTGCAAAAGATCGTTTCAGATAAAGATCCTGAACTCATTGCCTCTTCCCTTGCTTTGAAAATGGAAGAAGGTGAATACTAATGGTGTTGATCAAGAAAGGACCTGTCCCTGAGAAATTAATTGCAGAAAAGAAAGAAGGATGCACGAGGTACGATAATCTTCCTCCTGGAGTTAAGCAGGAAATGCGGACACATTTGTGCAAAGAACAGCATGGTCTTTGTGCCTATTGCATGACACGAGTAACTGCTACAACTGATGCTACCATCGAGCATATTATTCCCCGTTCAACACCCGTTACTGGGGATATTCTGTCTCTCGATTGGAAAAATATGGTACTGTCCTGTAATGGAGGCAGAGGCAATACGGCCAATAATCTGTCCTGCGATGCCTCTAAGGGTGACAAGCCTTTATCAGGGCTTTCTCCTCTGGACGATGCTTGTATGCAAAGGATTTACTATTCTCATTCAGGCAGAATTCTAACAAAAAATATTCAATATGCAGATGTATTGGATAATGTTCTGAATCTCAACAATGCAATGTTAGTCTATACTCGTAAGGAAATTCTAAACAAACTTAATCGAGAGGAAAGTAAAAGGTCTCAAAATAGACAAGCATGGAAAAATCACCTCCTAAGACAGCTTGAAAACTTACAAAGACCTGACGGAGACGGGAATTTCCCTCAGTTTATAGGGGTATCCATCTGGTATACGAAAACTAAGTACGAAAAATTACGTCATTGATTGTCTCTGTACATGCTCTATCAGATGAATGCCTTTGGTGCATTTTTCAATTTTCCCACGTACTACATACGTGGGGCCGAGTCCGTATCAGCATTCTTTTGTGTTAACTCTGAGTCAGCTGTTAACACTGTTGTCCTGAAGCTTCCTTGTTACATACTGAGATGGAACTTTATGGACAACCCAACTATCTGAGAACAGGGACCAAACAAAAGGCGTTCGCCTATGTGTACCAGATTCCAGCTGATGCACTTCTGTAATTTCGTACAAAATTGAATGAAATGATCCCATTCTAGGCAAATATTACCCTACCCTCTTTTTTTCTCAGGTGGATTGTATAGATTCCCAGGGTAACCAGTATCAGGGAGATGGGATACTTGATATGCATGATATCTTCACCAAGCACCAAAGCTGAGAATAAGGTCCCTGCTATGGGTACAATGAAGGTGAATACACTTATCTTGCCTACAGGGTGGTACTTGAGCACTTGTGACCAGAGGGTGAAGGCCAAGGCAGAAAGAGTGGAGAGATAGAGCAGTATCAGAAGGCCGGAAACCGAGACTCTAGCGAGCTTTCCTCCACCTACAAGACCGATGAGGATGAGAACCAACCCTCCTAGGGTAAGGTTATAGGAGGTGACTGCCAAAGGTCCGTCAGTCTGCGTAATCTTCTTGTTGAATACTGAGCCAATGGCAAAACAGAGCTGTGAGACAAGGAGCATCCCCTCCCCGTTCAGGGAAAATCGTATGGCCCCCTCCCCTAGGGTGGAGACAAAGATACCGAATACACACACAAGCGAGCCAACCACTTTCACAAGGGTGAGCCTGTCGTTCTTGAGGAAGAAGTGTGCCAGTACCACCGCATAGCACGCAGAGAGGGAGGAGAAGATGGTTGCAGCTGCTCCTGTGGTATTTGAGACGCCGATGTAGGCGAAGAAGTACTGGGCTGTAGTCTGCACCAGGGCTAGGGAGAGAACCCAAGGATAATTCTGGGCTTTGATGGTTGGCATCTTCTTGGTGGTTGCACGGTGGTAGGCCACCAGCATAAGGCCGGAAAGGAAGAAGCGAATTCCTGCAAAGAGAATCTTGGAACTGGTGCTTTCGCCTATGGCGAACAGCTCGTATCCCACCTTTATCGTCGGAAAGGCTGTTCCCCAGAGCAAGTTGCAGAATATGGCGATTAGGATGGCCATCTTGGGATTCTCAAACAGGCTGCGCTTCATAATACCATCCTTACATGTAAAAAGCGCACCCTCTTGGATGCGCTTTTGACCGGAGAGGGATTTGAACCCCCGACCAGTTGCGTGTAAAGCAACCGCTCTCCCACTGAGCTATCCGGCCGACTTGAAAGAAAGTACCATGAAGAAGTCGAAGGTGTCAACTATGAACTAGATATTTGTGCACAAGCGAGGAAGAAAGTATCCGCCAACCAATAAAAGGATCAAAACAATCAATTCTATCCCCCTTGACCTTTGAGAAGACAACCCTGCATCCTAATATATACTGCTTATTCAGAAAAGTCTCAGACCCTACAACCAAATCCCCCCTACTTCCTTGGCATATCGTTGGTATCCTTGAGCAATACATCATGGCTTCCTCCCTCCAGGATGGAGGTTGAGGAAACCAGGGTCAGCTTTGCCTTCTCCTGTAGGGCCCTTATGTTCATAGCTCCAGCATTGCACATCGTCGAGCGCATCTTGCTTAAGGAGAGCTGAACGTTGTCCTTCAGAGGCCCTGCATAGGGGACAAAGGAGTCCACCCCCTCGACAAAGGAGAGCTTGCCATCGCCACCCATATCATAGCGCTGCCAGTTGCGTGCCCTTGCAGAGCCTTCGCCCCAGTACTCCTTCATATAGGAGCCTTTGACATTGACCTTCTCTGTCGGGCTTTCGTCAAATCGTGCAAAATAGCGGCCCAGCATCAAAAAGTCAGCTCCCATGGCAAGGGCAAGGGTCATATGGTAGTCAAGGACTATGCCCCCGTCAGAACAGATGGGAATATAGATGCCCGTCCTCTTGAAATAGTCATCCCTAGCCTTTGCAACCTCGATGACAGCTGTGGCCTGCCCTCGACCTATGCCTTTAGTCTCGCGTGTTATACAAATCGAGCCACCACCAATGCCTACCTTGACAAAGTCAGCACCACTTTCTGCAAGAAAGAGAAAGCCCTCCCTGTCTACGACATTGCCAGCCCCGACCTTCACACTGTCGCCATACTCCTTGCGAACCCACATAAGGGTCTTTCGTTGCCATTCGGTAAACCCTTCTGAGGAGTCGATGCACAACACATCAGCACCACTGGCCAACAAGGCAGGAATACGCTCCTGATAGTCTCGTGTATTGATACCAGCTCCGACCAGATATCGCTTACGGCTATCCAACACCTCATTGGGATACTCCTTATGACTCTCATAGTCCTTACGGAATACAAACGAGCAGAGACGATTTTCCTCATCGACAATAGGAAGGGAGTTGAGTTTGTGTTCCCAGATGATGTCGTTCGCTTCGCTGAGGGTAACCCCCTCCTTTGCATAGATAAGACGGGAAAAGGGAGTCATGAAGGAGGAGATGGGAGTATCCATAGCCATCCTGCTAGGTCTCCAGTCTCGGCTTGAGACAACACCCAGCAATACTCCATGGTCGGTGCCATCGTCTGTGACGGCAATGGTATTGTGTCCAAACCGCTTCTTCAGTTCTATAAGATCCTGTAGAGTCTGGTCAGAACGAAGATTGGAGTCGCTTGGGACAAAGCCTGCCTTGAAGGCTTTGACCCGGGAGACCATCGCACACTCGTCCTCTATGCTCTGCGAGCCATAGATGAAGCTGATGCCACCTTCACGGGCAAGGGCCCTTGCCATGGACTCCCCACTGACAGACTGCATGATGGCACTGGTCAGGGGAATGTTCAGGGACAGGGAGGGCTCTTCACCTTTGGCGTATTTTACCAAGGGTGTGCGCAAACTTACTTCTGAAGGAATGCAGAGTTCATCAGAGTAGCCGGGTACCAGAAGGTACTCACTGAAGGTGCGTGAAGGTTCGTCAAAGAAATATGCCATGCTAAAAGGTCTCCTCTCAGGTTATGGCTCCTCATATTGCTCTTTTATTCCTCTTTATACAAGAATTCTGCAACAAAATCTTTAGGTATTGTTGCAGAATCCTGTATTCTCTTCACCCCCATCTCAATCATTACATGAGATGGAATTCATTTCACCGTTCTTTGATGTATTATTTCCACACGCTCCCATGCGTATAGGGAGCGTAAGGAGAGAAGCAAGTGCTATTTCAGTTGCCTCTACAGATGTGAAGAATCTCTTTGGTCGACTATCCCCGCCTACACTCCACTATACAGTTTTCCTTACCATCAAGCTGAAGGGTGATAGTATCCACCGTTGCACTGATATCCCCGCGCTTCTCTCCAATGAACTCCGTTATCTGGAGCATTGCGTTAGGAATCTGTAAGGTAGAAGCCTCTTTGTTCTTGTTGAGCACACATAGGATGGCCTGTTGCCTGTCATAGCGGGCGAAGACCAGAGCGTGTTCATCAGAATAGACCACCTTGTGGGAAGAGCTCTGGAGCATACTCTCATAGCGCCTTCTCACATCCCCCATGGTGGCATACAGTTCATAAAACCGTGTATCCCATTTTTGGTTGTCCCACTGCATGGGATAGCGTGAATCCTCAACACTTCCATACGGGCCTGCAAGACCTACCTCGTCCCCATAGTAGAGATTTGGCATACCTGGCAGGAGGTACATCAGCATGACACACCCGCTGTAGATGGCAAAATCGAAATCATTGGGGGTTGCATGCAGGCGTGTCGTGTCATGGCTGTCGAGGAGGTTCATCTGCATGCTGTGCATTTGAGAAGGCAAGCTTGCAAGCTGGCTTTCCAGAGCCTGTTGCAGCTCCTCTCCCGTATAGGCCCTGGTCGGCTTGGGATTATGGCCCCACCCTTCTGAGATAAATCGGTCAGTCTCACCCATCCACGAACGCAAGGGTCGGCTAGAGCCAAAGTAGTTCATAGTCCCGTCCCACATGTCACCTTGCAAAAATGGTGCTGAGTCGGCCCAGTTCTCCCCTACAAGGTAGGCCTGGTCATTCACAGCCTTGACGGCAGTACGCACCTCCCTCCAGACCTCCTCACAGAGCTGATCCTCCCCTCTTCTTCCCAACACAGGTGCAACATCGAGTCTCCATCCATCCTGCAAAAAAGGCTCCTTGAGGAATTTGACCAAGGCTGAATCCTCATTTTTGTAGAGAAGCTCCCTGAGTTTTGTACTATTGTAGTTGAGCTGGGGAAGGGTCGGAACATCCTCCCAACACGCAACCGAACCATCATCATTGAAATAATAGAAGGAAGCCTCCTCACTATTTCTCTCTTCTTGGGCTCTCTTCAGCCAGGGGTGCTCTATCCCCGTATGGTTGATGGAGACATCAACTACGATACGGATGCCCTCTTCATGAAGCTTTTTCACCAAGGTGATGAAAGCTTCATCACCTCCCAACTTCTCATCAATATGGAAAAAATCACTGCAGTCATAGCGGTGGGTAGTTCGTGACACCCCTATGGGGTTGAGGTAGAGGGCATTCACACCTAAGGCTTTGAAGTGCGGGATCGCATCTTCAATGCCTTTGAGGTCCCCATTGAAGAAGTCCAGACATTTGCCTTCATCGAAAGGCAGGGGTTTCTGGGAAAAATCCATTGTCCGGACCATCCCTCCATCGAAGGAGTACTGACCGTCTGTGGCCCCAACGCTTGCATCCCCTACCTTGAACCTGTCAGGAAAGATCTGATAACAGGTAGAAGAGCCTACCCAGGAGACAGGGACAAGATCCGGCATCAGGAAAAAGCTGTCATACAGGGAGGGAGGACTGGCCGTTATGCCCTTGTTTGAGTAATAGTAAGCCCTATCACTTGCGAACAAGACAAAATACCAGAACAGCTTTTCATCAGGCATCTGGAGTGTAGTACTGAAAAACACCCTTTTGCTGGAGTCTTGCCCTTCCTCCTTTCTCTCACACTCCTGTGGGTGTTCATTCCCATGGTGAAAGGGGAACAGGGTTACAGAGGAGATTCCGCTGTCGGCTCCCACCTGGATGCTGATGGTCACCTCCTCCCCTGTCTTGGGATAGAGGGGATCGACATAGGTCTGGCTTACCGAACTGTCCACTGATTGTTTCCATTTCTGACTCATTCTTGCCTCCAAAGCTAATTATCTTATATTTTATCACTAAAACAATACAAATTAATCAAATACATATACGTAAAAATAAAGGTTGACTGGTTTAGAAAACCGGTTTAGTATAAGTATATACCAAGCAAGGGAACCAATTCAAGAGAAACCTTCGCTGGTACAGAAAATGTTCAAAGCTTGAAAAAAGCATAAGGAGAGAAACATGAAAAAAAGTCTTATCGTTCTTCTCGTAATCCTGATGACATTCTCAGCAACCCTGTTCGCACAGGGATCTGGTGAAGCCGACAAGGGCTATGACATCTACGTCTACAACTCCAAGGGAGAGAACGCCGCCCAGTTTGCAGCAATGTGTGCAGCATACGAAGCAGAAACTGGAGTCAGGGTCAAAAACTTCTCAATTGGAAGCGGACAGGATCACATGGAGACCCTGCGCTCTGAAATGAACAGCCGCAACATGCCTTCCGTATTCTCCATCCAGGGGATCAAGGAACTTGCAGAGTGGAGCCAGGGTGGATTCGCCCTTGACCTCACCACCGTCACAACCGGTGACTTTGGCAAGATGGCTGCAGCCATTCCCCAGGGCCTGCGCCTGACCAGTGATGGAAAGACCAGCTACGGCATACCCTACAACGTAGAGGGCTATGGCTTCATCGTTGACCGAGATATGCTTGGAGAACTCTTCGGCGCTTCAAAAGTCGATGCAGTGCTTGCAGACATCAAAGCCGCTTCCTATGGTGAATGGGAAACCTTGGTTAAGGCTATTGACGCTTGGATCGCTTCTCCGAAGGCAACCTCAGTCAAGCTGAACGGCAATTCCTACATGCTCGCCTCTTCCAAGGGCAAGCTCAGTGGAAAGCTCAACGGCGTATTTGCTGTCATGGGTGCTGAAAAATGGACCTATGGGGACCACTTCATCAACGTTGCACTCAATGCTGTCTTTGCAAACCCCGTCGAAGCCAACAAGGCTGACGAGGCGAAGATCAAAAGTCTGAAGGGTGCATTCCTTGCCTATGCAAAGGCTCTTGATCTGAAGACCAGCTACCTTGCAGGGGCTAAAGGCAAAGCCGTTCGTGGACAGGATTTCGTTTCCAGTGCTAACTTTGGCTATGACCAGACTGTGCAGATCTTTGCTGACAGCAAGGCTGTATTCTTCAAGCAGGGCAACTGGGCATTTGGTAACATCGAAGGCGTAAACAAGGCAATGTCTGCAAGACTTGAGTTTGTTCCCGTGAAAATGCCTTACGAGAACCAGGATGTGAAGAGAACTGACGGTACAACCGTAGCACAGCTCAACAGCTCGATTCCTGTATTCGTTCCCAACTACTATGCTGTCAACGCCCTGGTTCCCAAGGCCGAACAGCAGAAGGCCTTTGATTTCCTCTACTGGATGAACAATAGTGCAACAGGAAAGAAGTACATTGTCGAGGAGTTCGCCTTTATTCCTTACAATGCTGACCCTGCAACCACCACAGTTCCCAATAGCCTTGGAAACTCCATCATTGACTATATCTCAAGCGGCCATACCCTCACGGCCCCTTACCAGGGCGCACCTGCATCCTGGAGTGGCGATGTAGTAGGATTGAGAGTCATGGAGAGTTATCTCACCAAGAGAAACTGGACTAAGGCTGATTACGAAGCAATCGCTGACTATGCCATCCAAGAGTGGATTGCATTGAAGTAACTCACTACAACCTTTAGGGGCCGGTTTTTCCGGCCCCTACTTCCCAGGAGTATCATATGAATTTTTATAAGAAATGGTTTTGGCCACTTGTCATGCCTTCCCTACTCCTCTTTACTATGGTCATCCTCTACCCTTTCATCATGGGTGTGGTCAATTCATTCCTGGCGTGGAGAGGAACCTATTATTTTGACCCGGATACAGGTACCCGTGCTACGAACATGTTCAAATCATTCGTAGGGTTTGCAAACTACAAGGAAGCTTTCCAGGATACCCGTTTCATATCCGCTTTGCTCTATACGGTACAGTACACCTTCATAGCAGTGATTTTCGTCAACATAGCGGCTTTGGCTCTTGCCTTGATGGTTACCAAGATAACCAAGAGCTCAGGGCTGTACAGAACCGTATTCTTCCTTCCCAACATGCTTGGCGGCCTTGCACTGGGCTTTATCTGGCAGTTTGTGTTCCAGATTATCTTTACCGACATCCTTTTCTCCCCAGATGCACTATACCTCCCCTTCTTGCGCTATATGACGCAAGACTCGACCAAGGCTTTGTTTGCCCTGGCTATGCTCAGTACCTGGCAGTATGCCGGCTATATGATGATCATATACGTAGCTGGGCTGAACAACATCAGTGCCGACTACTACGAGGCAGCAAGCATCGATGGCGCTACCTACTGGTACTCATTTCGCAGGATCACCATCCCCATGCTGATGCCATCCTTCACCATCGTCTTCTTTATGACGATCGCCAACAGCTTCAAGCTGCTGGATCAGAACGTCGCCCTCACCGATGGGGAGTTCGGGACGAGGCTTCTTGCGATGCAGATCCTCAGGACAGTCAAGGATACCACTCCGCCGAACTACGGCAAAGCCCAGGCACAGGCTGTGATCTTCTTCATACTTGTGGCTGTCATTACCCTGACTCAGGTATCCATTACCAAGAAAAAAGAACTGGAGATGTAATATGAAAGAATTAACAGTAGTCACCTCCAAATCAATTAATGAAAACTATTTCCTGAAAAAGAAGATCAAGATGGGAGTGCTCTATGTGGTGCTCTCCCTTATGGCCCTCTACACCTTGGCTCCCCTTTGGTTGCTGTTAGTGAACTCATTCAAGGACCAGAGTGAGATCATCAGCTCTCCCTTGGGTTTTCCCACAAGCTTTACCCTCTCCTACCTTACCAATGCAGTGACGGAGATTCACTTCTTCAGGGCCTTGCTGGTCACAGCCTTGATAACAACCTTCTCGGTTCTGCTGATAGTGATAGTGAGCAGCATGGCTGCCTGGATTATGGTTCGTAACAAGGGAAGGGCAAGCACATTTGTATTTATGTGCTTTGTCGCCGCCATGCTCATCCCCTTCCAGGCTGTCATGTACCCCCTTATCCAGTTCTTCGATGATATCAGGCTCAAGAGTGCCACTGGCCTTGTCCTGATGTATGGGGGATTCGGGCTCTCCATGTCCGTATTCCTCTACCATGGGTTTGCAAAAGGTGTCCCCCGTGGCGTTGAAGAGGCGGCGACCATCGACGGGTGCAATATTTTCCAGATGTACCTCTATGTGGTCATGCCCTTGCTCAAGTCCATCACCGTCACGGTGATAGTGCTCAACTCGATGTGGATTTGGAATGACTATCTCTTGCCCTTCCTGGTCATTGGCAACAGCCCTACCAAGACACTGGTCCTGGAGCTGTACTTTGCACGTATAACAGCAGGTCAGTTCGGCAATCCCTGGCAGCTAATATTCCCTGCAGTCCTCATCTCGATCATCCCGATCATCATCGTCTACCTCTTCTTGCAGAAATTTATCGTCAAGGGTATCAGCGATGGGGCTATCAAGAGCTAAGCCATGGATACGTTCAAGAGCCGGTGGGCAGCAAACGAACATACATTGCAGCAGTTGTGGAAAGCCCTGTATGGGCATACTGACATAGAACGTCTTTATACCCTGCTACAGACAAAGGCACAAGAGAGAAAACCTAATCTGAAAGCCCTGGATACTGAGAGGAGTGCACATCCTCTCTGGTATCTGGGATCAGATATTGCCGGTCAGATGCTCTATGTCGACAAATTCAACAAGACATTTGCCGGCCTTGAAGAGAAGCTTCCCTATCTCTCATCCCTACAAGTTCGGTATCTCCATCTCATGCCCTGCATGAGAATGCCACCTACCAACAATGACGGCGGCTATGCTGTAGAGGACTTCACCTCCTTTGACCCACGACTTGGCGATGTGCACTCCTTTGTATCTCTTGCCAACGCCTGTAGGAAAAACAACATCAGCCTCTGCCTTGATTTTGTGCTCAACCACTGCGCCGACACCCACTTGTGGGCGAAAAAGGCAAAGGAGGGGGTACAAGCCTATAAGGATAGGTTTTTCTTTGTCACCGACAAAGCTGTTGTAGATGCCTATGAGGCAACTACCAATGAGGTTTTTCCCCAACAGGCACCGGGAAATTTCACCTACCTGCCGGAGATGGGGGAGTATGTGATGACCACCTTCAACCATTTCCAGTGGGATCTCAACTATTCCAACACTGATGTGCTTCTTGCCATGTTGGATGCGATGCTCACCTTGGCAAACTATGGGGTGGAGGTATTCCGCTTCGATGCCATACCGTATATCTGGAAACAGTGGGGAACATCGAACAGGAACCTTCCTGAGGTGCATACCCTTTTGAGGATCTTCCGTCTTGCACTGGAGATTGTCTCTCCCCTTTGCATCATCAAGGGAGAGGTTGTCATGGCCCCTAGGGAGGTTGCCCCTTACTTCGGAACGGAGAAAAGTCCCGAGTGCCACCTGCTGTACAATGTCTCGTTGATGGTGCAGATGTGGAACTCCCTTGCAACCAGGGACACCCGACTCCTGCAGAAAAGCCTACTTGAGCTTCCCACAGATATTCCCTCTTCTGCCTGTTGGGTGAACTACCTACGCTGTCATGATGACATCGGATGGGGCATTGAGGACGAGCATCTCTATCAGCTTGGGTTCTCACCCTTTGAGCACAAGCAGTTTCTCATTTCGTTCTACGAAGGGACTTTTCCCGGCTCCTTTTCCAAGGGGGAACTGTATGAGTTCAACGAGAAGACCAAGGATGCACGCAACTGCGGCACCTCTGCCTCCCTGTGTGGTTTGGAAAAAGCCTTGGAGGAGAGGGATTGCTACCAGAAGGAACTTGCCTTGAAACGGCTTGCACTTGCACAGGTGTTCGTTTATCTTACCAAGGGAATAAGTGTACTTTACAGCGGGGATGAGATAGCGATGTTGAATGACTACAGCTACCATAATGACCCGATCCTATCAAAGGACAGCAGAAACCTGCACCGTCCACTGTTTGACTGGAACAAGAGGGATGACACCTCAGAATTCCTGTTCTCCGCCTTGCAGGAAGTGATACTCTACCGTTCACTCGAGTCTGATTTCCGTTCAGACTCCCCGGAGGTTGTCATCCCCTCAGATGATGTTTCAGTCTTTGCCCTCAAGAGAGGAAAGGAGCATCTAGTCTTGGTAAATTTCAGCGAATATCAAAAGTCAGTTCGGTTTGCTAGTCCAATATTTGGTTCTTACCATGAAGTATTTTCACAGAGGGACCTAGTACTCTCAAACACCCCTTTCATTCTTGGCCCCTACCAATACCTCTTGCTCAAAAGGATGTAAGCATGGATCTTCCTCAGAAACGACCAACCATTAAAGATATAGCCCGCGAAAGCGGGTATTCAAAGACAGCTGTCTCCTTTGCCTTCAACGAACCTTCCAGGATCAGTGTCAAGGCTCGTGACATCATACTGGATACAGCCAAAAGGCTTGGCTATATCCCTGACCCCATGGCACGTAATTTTTCCTTGAGACGGCACCTCAGCATTGGCTTTCTCCTGCCTCAGATAATCCACTACTCGATGCGCAACCCCTATACCCTTCAGGTGATCCAAGGCATCGGAAGCGTCTGCCAAAAATACGGGTACACCCTTACCCTTATCCCACCCTTGAACGAATCCATTACCGATGCAGTACGCTGTGCCGCCGTTGACGGGCTCATCACCATGGGTATGCAGGTGGGTATGGATATTGTCAATGTCATGAATACCCGCAAGTTGCCTTTTGTCACGATCGACGGCACCCCTTCTGAGGATATGCCTTCAGTTAACATATCCGATGAGGATGCAGCCTACCAGATAATGCATCTGGTCTTGGAGAAGGGTCATAGACGCATTGCCATCGTAAGCCTCAGTGAAGATGCCTTTGACTCTGACGAGTATGAGGCAAGCGTTCCCAAGCGAAGGAAACGTGGGTACGAACGAGCTCTCAAGGAGTATGGGTTGAGCCTCTATGACTTGGATGGGTGTGTGACCCAGATGGTCAGCGAGTGTACCCTCGAAGACGGCAAACATACAGGCCATCTCATTTCAAAGCTGAAAAGCAAACCCACATGCGTCATTGCAATGAGTGATATCGTAGCCATCGGAGCAATCCTCTACTTCAAAGAACATGCCATCAAAGTGCCAGATGACATCTCTGTTGTTGGTTTCGACAACATCATAGAGAGCCAACTGATAACCCCGGCTCTTACCACCGTTGACCAGCCAGCTCAGGAAAAGGGCTATCTTGCAAGTGAGGCTCTTTTTCGCATGATCAACGGAGAGGCTCTGGGATCGACCCACATGGAGATTCCCTTCAGCATCATAGAGAGACAATCCCTCAGAGAGGTACCCATCAAAGATGAACACTGACCAAAGAAGATATTGCGGGGTGCTGATGCATCCCACCAGCCTGGGCGGCCGATATGGCATCGGCGACCTTGGGCCCCAAGCCTATGCCTTTGTCGACTCGCTAGCCAAAGCCCAGGTGCGACTATGGCAGGTATTGCCTCTAGGCCCAACTGGATTTGGCAACTCCCCGTATGCAGCACGGTCGACCTTTGCCGGCAATGAGCTTCTGCTCTCCCTTACCCTGCTGACCAAGGATGGCTACTTGGAACCAGAAGAGATTGCATCGCCTCCTCCCTTTCCCACAGACATGGTCGACTACTCGATGGTCGATGCATGGAAGATGCCCCTACTAAAAAAGGCAGCGGCCAATTTCCTCAAACATGCAGAACACGAAGAGCAGTATCAGGATTTCTGCAAGACAAACCAGTTCTGGCTTGATGACTACGCCCTTTTCATGATCCTGTACGAACACTACAAGGATGCGCGTTGGTTCAGCGTATGGAAAAAGGAGGACGGTACCTATTCCAAGGAGAATGTTGCCCGTCTGCACAAGAAATATACTAAGAAAGTCGATATTTGGAAGGCTCTGCAATATTTTTTCGAAAAACAGTGGCAGACTCTCAAGAGCTATGCGAACAAGCATGAGGTCTCCATCGTAGGGGACATACCCATCTTTGTCGCGGCTGACTCGGTGGACACATGGAGCAACATCAGCCTGTTCAAGACTGACGAGAGCGGTCACTACTCAGGGGTGAGCGGTGTCCCACCAGATTGTTTTTGTGCAACCGGACAGCTCTGGGGCAACCCTGTCTATGATTGGCAGGAGATGAAAAAGGACAACTACCAGTGGTGGATGCTACGTATGAAAACCCTGCTCCATCAGTGTGACATCCTTCGCATCGACCATTTCAGGGGATTTGAGTCCTACTGGGAGGTTCCTTATGGGCACAAGACTGCAGAGCATGGCCTTTGGGTCAAGGCACCAGGGACAGACTTCTTCAAGGAAGTGAGAAGCCAACTGGGAGAACTTCCCATCCTTGCTGAAGATCTCGGGTTTGTAACAGCTGAGGTTGAACACCTGCGGGATGAGAACAACTTCCCTGGGATGCGCATCTTTCAGTTTGGCTTTACACGCGACATTGCCGATTGGCCGAATCCCTTTGACTCTTTCCTACCCCACAACTACCCTAGCAACTGTGTCGCCTATACGGGAACTCACGACAATGACACCGTCCGGGGTTGGTTTGAACAACTAGAGCAAAAGGACAAGGAGAGGGTGATGGAGTATCTTGGGTGCACCCAAAAGGATGTGACCTGGGCGATGATTCGCTCAGTCATGGCAAGTTATGCCCAGTATGCAATCTTCCCCATGCAGGACCTGTTGGATCTGAACTCAAAGGCCAGAATGAACATCCCCTCCACCTGTGGCTCCCACAACTGGGCTTGGAGGATGGAGGAGAAGCATCCCTCAGAGGCTAAGCTAACCAGGCTCTCAAAGTTTATCGGCTACTATGGTCGTAACGGCAAGCTCGCTGAAGAAGAGGAGCTTGAACACCTGATGGCACAGACAGAGAGGCCAAAGCAGTGAATTGCATCCTCGTTTAGGATTCTATAGTCGTAATTTGAATCCAATTGAAAACCATACAGAAGAAAACTGAGCCCTATGGGTTGCTGGTGAGGAGCGTGCGGTAATTGACAAGTCAAAGAAGAAAAAGTCGTTCGACAGTAAGAAATACTTGTCCCTCAGGGACAGGTATGGGTTGATTGTCTTCGAATCGGACCTGGACATGTCCCTCATACAGGTCTACCAGGGCTATGAGGACAGATGGCTGATAGAGCTACTCTTTTCACAGTACAAGACTGAGGAAGACCTGGACTCAACACACGTACAGGGGGATTACTCCCTCATCGGGGCAGAGTTCGTGAACTTTGTAGCCACACTCATGTCTTCCAGGATAGTGAGAAAGGCCGGTGATGCGAGACTTCTGGATAACATGACCTATGGGGAGCTGAGGGAAGACCTGGCCTCCGCATGGAGACAAGCCAGCTCTACGGGCCTTCCGAGGTCAGACGACAAGCAATGGATCCACACCCTGCCTTCAGTGTTGGTGTGCCTTGAGAAGCTCGGGCTTTCAGAACCACTGATAAAGGAATCGAGGAAGGTGGGAAGACCGAAAAAAGTGAAGGCTGAACCAGAAAAACCTAAGAGACCCAGAGGCAGGCCCAGGAAAAATCCAGCTCCCCAAGTCACAACGGAAAATCTAAAGTCCGTTTTTTTGGGAAACTTATAATAATTCTGGAAAAGATATGTGTTTCTAGATTATACATCTAAGTAGTCGTTGAAACACACATCTCTACAGAAGCGTTCCGATGGGTTCAAGAGAACAAATCCGGCAACCTGAAAGGGGACTATTCCAATCTGACCATCAAGGGAGGAGGGGAACTGGAAGAGAGTAAAGAGATCCAAGGGGGAATGGTCCGTGCCCTCATCATGATCATCATCTTGATATATGCCCTCCTCGCTATTCCCTTGAAATCGTACTGGCAACCGCTGGTGATCATGGCGGCCATCCCGTTTGGATTTGTTGGAGCCACTATCGGACATATGGTCACGGGACATCCTTTGAGTGTGTTGTCTTTTTTCGGCTTGTTAGCAGCAACGGGTGTCGTTGTCAATGACAGCCTGGTCATGATGACCCGATTAAACGAACTGCGTGAAGAAGGTTCAACCCTCCATAAAGCCTTGGTCTTTGCAGGGGGTAGTCGTTTCAGACCCATCATCCCCACCACTGTCACCACAGTCTTTGGTCTGATGCAGAAACAAGTGAACAAGCCCAGTATCTGATACCAGCCGCCATTCCCCTCGCTTGGGGAGAACTCTTCGCTATCCCCATCACCCTTTTCATAGTCCCGGACCTGATGAGCATCCTCATGGATATCGGAAATATATAAAAATGATGGCTGGCAAGCGTGTGGAGTAAGGAACAAAGCCGTATAGCAACGAGGATCTGCCATGTATATGGCAGATCCTCGTTGTTGTGTCTAGCATCTGGAGAAGCCAGCTTTGTGTATTTTTCCTATTTCAGGACACTGATCAATTGTTTCATGACACTATCGGGAGAGAGGGAAGCATCGATATCCACCAGCAAGCCTTCTTTCTTATAAAAGGCAATCAGTGGCTCAGTCTGCTCCAAGTAGACATCAAGACGATGCTCTATTGCCTCTGGCTTGTCGTCTTCACGCTGGATAAGAGGCTCCCCTGTCTCATCATCGATGCCCTCTTGTTTTGGGGGATCATATTCGGTGTGGTAGATTCTTCCTGTGGATTTGCACATCCTGCGACCCGAGAGCCTTTTGATAATCTGCTCTCGTCCAAGCTCGAAGTTGACCACAGCATCCAAATCCGTCATCCCTTTCAAGGCCTCAGCCTGGGCTATGGTCCTGGGAAATCCGTCAAGGATGAAGCCTTTCTTGGCATCAGACTCTAGGAGACGCTCCTTGACCATGGCAATGGTAATGCTGTCCGGGACGAGATCCCCACCAGCAAGAATCGCCTTAACTTGTTTGCCCAATTCTGTTTCATGTTTGATATGATTGCGGAACAGGTCCCCGGTTGAAATGTGCGGGATGTCATACTGTTTTTTCGCCTGGGAAGCAATAGTCCCTTTTCCGGCTCCTGGAGGGCCGAGAAACACTAGATTCATAGTTCACCTCAAAAGAGAAAGATAGGTAGACAGTATCATACAATTTTTTTCTTGTCCTCCCCAAACGCAAGAATGCCAGCATGTTTCATGATCCGTCAATTCTTATACCCAAAAGAAATACTATGCAAATAGAGATAAATATATGTAAGTAAATCAAATTTGTTTTATGATACTAAATTATGTGCTATAATTTTGCTATAACCCTTCAAAGGAGTCACTGATGAAAAAACTGAATTGTTTTGTCGCTGTTCTGCTTCTTTTGAGCTTGGCACTGCCCCTCAGCAGCCAAGGAAACAAGGATATGGCAGGCGATACTGTCATGCTTACCATGGGATCATGGAGAACTGATGACGTGGAGCAGATGAACCGTCTGCTCGCAGAATACAAAAAGGTTGCTCCGAATGTATCGATCAAGTTCCAACCTACCAACCCACCTGACTACAACGCAACACTGCGTCTGCAGTTGGACAGCAAGACAGGGCCCGATCTCATGTATGCCCGTTCCTATGCTGCAGGACAGGAACTCTTCAATGCCGGGTATTTTGCTGATGTCTCTGATATCCCCGGCCTGAAGGAAAACTTTAGCGCATCCAACCGAGCCCCTTGGCAGATGCCTGACGGCAAGCAGTTTGCAGTTCCCTTTGCAGCTGTCTCCCATGCTGTCTACTACAACAAGGACATCTTCAAGAAGGAAGGACTGACCATTCCCCAGACATGGGAAGAGTTCCTCGCACTCAATGCCAAGCTCAAAAAAGCAGGCTATACTCCCCTTGCCAACGGTCTTGCAGATGAATGGGATATCTTTGAGACATTCTTCTTAGGATTGTTACCCAACTACATCGGTGGAGCCGAGCAGAGGGTAAAGTACGAAACGGGAGAGCTGAAGATGAACGATGCAGCCTTTGTCGGTGCTTACCAGGCGATGGCCGATGTCGCAAAGTACTGTCCTTCCGGCTTTGAAGCGGTTACCTACAATGACAGCCAGGTTCTGTTCAACAGCCAGAAGGCCGTCATGTTTGTCGACGGGAGCTGGACAGTAGGTGTCTATGATGATGCAACCTTTGACTGGGGCGTCTTTGCCATTCCTGCCCCCAAGGGGAACAAGACAGCACTATGCTTCCACCCCGATATGGCCATCACCATGAACCGTAATACAGCTCATCCATCTGAAGCTAAGGCCTTCCTCGCTTGGCTCTGCACAAAAGAGGGTGCTACCACTGCAAGCAAAAACCTACCAAGTGGCTTCTTTCCGATGATCAAATTTGCCATCACACTCGAAAATCCTCAGGCAAATGAGTTTTTAGCCCTCAATGCAGGTAAAGAGACTGATGCACGCTTCGTATGGCCAGCCCTGATGGACCTCTACTCACCTATGAACCAGGCGGTCATCAAGGTAATGAAGGGCGATATCACAGCCAGACAGGCTGCGGACTCGATCCAAAAGCTTCGCTAACAGTACGTCTGTATAATAATTAGGGTTGCCCATCTCATGGGCAACCCTCCATCTTGAGGTGAAGGAGCATAGATGTACAAGAACAAAACCACATTGAAAAAGAGTCGGCAGTGGCATTGGGCGCTTTATCTGATACCTGCCCTGCTCTTCTATGTTGTCTTTATGGCATATCCTATGATTGATTCCCTGAGGCTCAGCCTCTATACGGGAAACAATCCACAGACAAGAAGCTTTGTCGGTTTGGGCAACTTCACCAGACTCTTCACTGATTCGGCTATCTCCGAGAGGTATTGGGGAGCCTTTGCAAACACCTGGTACTTTTTCCTCATCCACCTCATCTTCCAGAACGCACTGGGCATCATCTTTGCTGTCATACTCACCAACGAACATATGAAGGGAAGGCAAGTCTACCAGACGATCATCTTCATCCCGACGACCTTTGCGGTTCTTGTCACCGGATACCTATGGAAACTCATACTCAATCCAGTGTGGTCTGGGGACTTCTTTGTTACTATGGGGCTTCCCTTTCTCAAGCACCCTTGGCTGGGGGATACGAATACAGCACTCACGTGTGTCTCATTGGTTTCCTGTTGGCAATGGATGGGAATTCCGACGATGATGTTTGTTGCGGCTCTGCGAAATATCAGCGAGGATATATTGGAAGCTGCCAGGATAGAGGGGGCCGGATTTTTCAGGACCTTCTTTTCCATCAAGCTTCCTCTTATCAAGCCCGTTGTGGGTATCATCGCGGTTCTTACCTTTGTAAATAACTTCAACGCCTTTGACATCGTCTTTGCCATGGAAAACGTCAACGGGGCTCCCGGTTACTCAACTGACTTGATAGGCACCCTCTTCTATCGTTATGGCATTGCAGGCCAACACCCGATAGGAATACCTGATGCAGGCCTTGGGGCTGCCATTGCAACCATCACCTTCCTCATTCTGCTTGCAGGGGTCATCCCGACCCTCAAGAACACACAAGGGGGTGAATAATATGGCAGGTTCCCTCAGACGACAAAACAGACATGTAACAAGCCACATCATCATGCTCATATGGGTCTTCATCGTCCTGTTCCCCCTATGGGTACTGGTCATCAACTCCTTCAAGTCAAGGCTCACCATCTATGAAAACCCTTTCTGGATTCCAGTGAAGTGGAATTTCCAGAACTATGTGACTGTCCTCAGAGATGGGGACTTCCTCACCTACTTCAAGAACAGCCTTGTTGTGGTAGTACTTTCCTTGGTGATAGTCACCTTGGTCACATCCTTGGCGGGGTACGCCTTGGCAAGCTGGAAAAGTCGCTTTTCCACATTCTTCTATTTTCTGTTCATTGCAGGGATGATGCTTCCCATCAAGATAGCATCCATCCGCCTGTTGGAAATAACAAGAGCCCTGGGACTGTTGAATACCATCTGGTCCCTTCCACCCATCTATGTCGCCATGGGCATACCTGTAGGGATCTTCATACTCACCACCTTCATACGGGAGATACCCGCCTCTCTGATGGAGGCAGCCTATATCGATGGGGCAACCTCTTTGAAGGTCTACCACCTGATAATCCTACCCCTGATAAGACCGGCCTTGGCCACCGTCTCCATCTATAACCTGATACCCTTCTGGAATGACCTCTGGTTCCCCCTCATCTTCATCAACACCGAAGACCAGAAGACGCTGTTGCTTGGGGTCACCCGACTTTTCGGACAGTACCAGACGGACTGGTCAAAGGTGCTCGCCGTGCTGACGCTCTCGGCCATCCCGGTTCTGCTCCTCTACCTGACGATGAGCCAGCAGTTCATCAAGGGGGTGACAGCTGGTGCAGTTAAGGGATGACTTTCCTTGTACAAAAGGTTCACATCGGGTAAAATCTTCTGAGAAACAGGAGAAC
Source organism: Sphaerochaeta sp. (assembly GCA_048264225.1). Classification (GTDB taxonomy): domain Bacteria; phylum Spirochaetota; class Spirochaetia; order Sphaerochaetales; family Sphaerochaetaceae; genus Sphaerochaeta. The sequence continues at coordinate 21,933 of JBLXDK010000012.1, read as the reverse complement.
ATACACGATGAATAAAGTTATACTGCATGCTACAGACCTTGACTGCTACCTTTTGGATAGTGACAAGGAAAAGATAGCCCATGTCGATGAGCTGTACAAGAAATCCCTTGCCCACTGTGCAGTGTTGGAGAACGCAACTGACCTCATGCAGCTTGAATGTGCGAGGAAAGGGCTTGTAGACAGCGCTTCTGAGATTGGCAAGTATCTTAAGGATGTCTTTTCACAAGAGCCGAACATCCACGTCTACTCATTTGAGACACCCAAGCAGCAGCATGGCCAGGCCTCTCGCCTCATTGCAAAGCTCCGCGACCCCAGCACCGACCATGAGGAGTTCCTCTACTATATCCAAAGGGCATACGAGATGCTCTTCTCCCATGTCTATGCTGATGCCGCCCTTCCAAGCAAGAGAAGCATCATCACCAAGACACCTGTGACCAGCCCGGTGAGAAACTATGCTGTGCATAGGATTCCAGATGTTGACTCCCTCATAAAGAACAGTGTCATGTGCGTCATGTTGCGTGGGGCGCTGCTTCCCAGCATGATTTTGAGCAAGGAGATACAGGAGTACTCCTCCGATGACTTTGTGACACCTTTCGCACTCTTCAAGATCAAGCGCGATGACAGCAAGAAAGAATCCAATATGGATTACATCCTCGATCTTGACAAATCCTACTTCACCTTGGAGGATCTTGACGGCAAGGACCTTATCTTTGCCGATCCCATGAACGCCACAGGCGGATCCTTGGTAACCATTGTCAAGTATTTGCGTGACAACAACATCCAGCCCAAGTCTGTGAAGTTCATCAACGTCATCAGTGCACTGAAGGGATCGCTACGGATTTGTCGTGCAATCGAAGGGGCGGAGGTCTATACCCTCTGGATGGATCCTGTCCTCAATGATGCGGCCTACATCCTGCCAGGCCTTGGAGATGCCGGAGACAGGCTCAATGGTAAGGATGGGGAAAACAACCCCAGAAACATCATACAGCTGCTCGCTGACTACGGCTCTTCGATCAACAACCTCTATCGCTCCCAAGTAATGGAGATAGAGAGGACGGTACTGCAGTCGTGAAGCGCCTGTTCCCCATCCTCCTTGTTTTTCTCTTTTCTGTCTTGCTGTTTGGCTCGTGTTCGACCACCCAGGCAAAGAGGGAGAAAAGTCTGGTCTTGCAAGCTGAGGCTCTCAGCTTGCTCGATGCCAAGGAGTTTGGACAGGCACTGCCCTTGCTGCAAGAGGCTGTGAAGCTTGCCCCTAACGAGAGCAAGGGCCGCTACAATCTGGTCCTCGCCCTCTTGGCAAACCAAAAGTTCGATGAAGCCATCACACTCAGCAGTGCTTCATTCTCCCTCTTTCCTGCTCACATGGAATTCCTGCTTGCACAAGCCTATGCCCTGAGAGAGAAGGGAGAGACAGATGATGCTTTTGCCTTGTATGGGGATATCCTGGCTTTGGATAGGGGGAAATTCTCCCTCCATGCAGATCTGATGGAACTTGCTCTGGAACAGGGCTATACCGATTTTGCCAAGGAAGCAGGCCTATACCTGCTCTCTGTACACAAAGAGGAAGCGAGAGCCTTCAAGGTTCTCGCCACCATAGAGGGAGATGCAAGTTGGTATGCCCTAGTGGCCACCCTTATGAAGGAAGCTTCAGAAAAAGACCCAGAACCGCTCCCAGAACAATCCAAATAAGCGGATGCACCTTCCTGAACTTCACAGCAAGGGCAAACAAGACTATAAACAACCCTGTCTCCAAAAACCTCATGGCCCCTGCATCCAGCAAGGTGACAGCAAACACTTTGGAACCTGCAAAGATGATCAGGCCAATGACCACCGCCCGCAAGCCATAGAAGGCATCCCTGACAAAGGGATTCTTGTCGAACTGGGCAAGAAACCTGGCGATGATGCAGATGATGATGACACTGGGGGTAACCTCCCCTAGTGTAGCTATCAGACCTCCGAGGGGCCCTGCAGTAAGATAGCCGGAATACGTTGCCATGTTGATGCCGATGGGCCCGGGAGTCGATTCGCTTATGGCAAGCATGTCGATTATGTTCTGTGCATTGAACCATTCGGGCTTTCTCTCTGCCAGAGTATAGAGAAATGGCAAGGAAGCCAGACCACCTCCGATGGAAAACAAGCCAATCTTGAAAAATTCAAAATACAATTGGAGAAATATCATTCGGATTTTCTCCTTTTGAGCTGTTGTGCACCAAGGCCGAACACGATGCCCACCAGAACGAAAACAACCGGTGATAGCTGCAGGAAAATGGTGCCTATGACGGTAACCAGACAAAGAAGCAAGGTAGGGATATCGACTATGCTTTTTTTATACAGGGTCAGTATGGACTGTGCTATAAGGGCGGACACTGCCACACGGATCCCACCAAATGCATGCTGAACCAGAATATTGTCCTGGAGCTGGGTCAGAATGGAGGCAAGCAACGTAATGAGCACAAGAGAAGGGGTGACCTCCCCCAACGTAGCGACAATGCTTCCAGGCACTCCACGTTTTTTGTATCCGATCATGGATGCTGTGTTGATGGCGATGATTCCGGGGGTAACCTGTCCGATTGCATAGATATCCAACAATTCCTCTTCCGTTACCCATGCATTATTGGTTATCACTTCACGCTGTAACATGGGCAACATTGCATATCCACCCCCGAAGGTCAGCCCTCCAACCTTCAAGAATACTATGTACAGCTGCCAGAGTGTAGGTTTGTCGTTTTTCATCATCTGTCTTTCAGGAACGTATCCATCTCAATGCGTACCATGGCGTCACAGCGCTCATTGCCCTCAACACCGGCGTGGCCCTTGACCCACTTCCACTCGACAGGTAGCTTGCTGTTCAGCTCGTCCAGGGCAATCCAGAGCTCCTTGTTCTTGACCGGTGCCTTGGCGGCGGTTCTCCAGCCATTGCGTTTCCAGTTCTTGATCCACACGGTGATCCCATTCTTCACATACTGGCTATCGGTGTTGATGACAATCGTATCCGGCTGGTAAGGGACGCAGGCTTTCAATGCCTCTATCACTGCAGTAAGCTCCATCCTGTTGTTGGTTGTCGCTGGATCTCCTCCGCTGGACTCCTTCTCAAAGATGCCGTCAGCTTTGAAGGTGAAAGCCCAACCTCCCGGGCCTGGGTTGCCACTGCAACCGCCGTCCGAATAAATCTCTATTTTGTTATACTTCATAGCAGCGATAGTACCGTAGACAAAAACCTAGGTCAACAACAATGGCTTGACAGCATACCACTAACAACCGTACGATATGTGCAATCTGAGCCAAGGGAAAGGGGTACAAGCCCCTGCGGTCCCGCCACTGTAATGGATGGGAACCTGCATCATGACACTGCCACAAGCGGGAAGTCGCAGGTTCCGGGTAAGCCAAAGCCAGGAGACCTGACTCAGAGGATCTACTAAAAGCTCACGGAGTATGAGCTTGGGTATCTTGCATGCCCGTTATTCCAAAGGGGCTCGTGTATATGAAAAACAGATTCAGACCTTTTGTATTGGCACTCATGATGGGTATGGCAATGCTCTCTCCCCTACTTTCGCAACCGCTGAAGGAAAAACAACCACAACACATGGATAAGCTTTCAATAGTGAGCCTGTCCCCCAATGCAACGGAAACCCTGTTCGCCTTGGGAGTCGGGAATCTCCTGGTTGGGAGAACCGACTACTGTACGTATCCACAAGATGCTCTGGCACTTCCCAGCATAGGAACGCTTTACAACCCTTCCTTGGAGAAGCTCGTCTCCTTACAGCCGGATCTCGCCATCTCCACAGCCTTTGTCAGTGATGAGCTGCTGCAATCGCTGGAAAATGCCGGCATCGAGGTTATGGCCTTGAACCTACAGGAGACCTTTGCAGAGACCTATACCCTGATACGGGAGATCGCACAAAGGGTCGACCGGGTAAAAGAAGGGGAACTGCTCATCCTACAGATGCAGAACACTGTCAGAGCCGTCGTGGAAAAAGCGAGGACTATGGAGAAGAAGCGAGTCTACTTCATGGTCGATTTCGGCTCCTTCGACGGTACAGCAACAGGGGATACCTACATCAGTGAGATGCTGGACATGGTCGGAGCCATAAACATTGCCCAGGATGCAACACGATGGACATACAGCAAGGAACTGTTGGTGGCAAACGACCCGGATCTCATCATCATGACAAAACGCTGGGGGCAGACCGAAGAGCAGACGCTACAGGAATTCACCACTACAAAACCCTACAGCGACCTCCGCGCGACTAAGGAAGGGAACCTGGTCTTTGTCGATTCTGATATGATCAGCCGCCAAGGGCCTCGAAGTGCTCAGGCACTGGAACTGTTGGCCCAGGCTGTACATGGAGAAGACTGGCTATGAGAAAACGCCTGGCTTTGGCTCTGGCGCTGTCGACTCTGCTTCTTGGAATGGTATCGCTCACCCTCGGCCCCGCCGGAATATCCCTATCTGACACCTTTCTTACCCTTACCGGGAGATCCATGCATGTATCCCAGAACTACATCATCTTCCAGCTACGGCTTCCCCGTGTCCTGACAGCCATCCTCTGCGGTGCCATCCTAGGCGGGGCAGGGGCTGTATTCCAGGCGGTGCTTCGCAACCCCATGGCAGACCCCTTTGTACTGGGAGTCTCTGCAGGCGCCTCCTTTGGAGTAGCGCTCTCCATAACACTTGGGTACTCAGCATATCTTGGGCTCCCCTTCTCTGCCCTTCTCGGAGCGTTGGCAACCACTGCCCTGATATTTCTTGTGGGATCGAAGCACAAGGTGAGCCAGACCACCTTGCTGCTTACAGGGGTTGCCGCCAACTATATCCTCTCAGCGGGAATGACGCTCTTGATGTTCCTCAACCATGAGCAATATGACAGGATTCTCTTCTGGACACTGGGAAGCTTCACATCCAGCACCTGGGGCCAAGTACTCTTTATGCTCGTCTGTGTCCTGCTGTTCATCATCCCTATTCGCATCAGCCATACGGAGATGGACATGCTGCTCCTTGATGAGGGATCGGCGCTGGCATCAGGTCTTCCCTTGCAGAAGATACGTATGATACTGCTGTTGCTTGCAACCTTTGCTGTCGCCACCTGTGTAGCCTTCTTTGGTGTGATAGGTTTCATTGGCCTCATGGCCCCCCATATGGCGCGCCTCATCCTCGGTCCCAAACATAGCAAGATGCTCATACCCACTTGCCTGCTAGGCTCTGTCCTTCTGTTGGGAAGCGACACCTTGGCCCGTTTGCTCCTCCCTACAGGGGAGATGCCCGTCGGGGTCATAACCAGCATCCTTGGTGCTCCCTTGTTTATCTGGATGCTACGCAAAGGGAGGTATGCCTATGTATAGTCTGCAAACCATTGCCCTGACTGGAGGCTATGACAGGCAAGAGGTGTTCAGCAACCTTGACATTGCTCTGCCAGAGGGGAAGTTCATCGCCCTTACAGGCCCCAACGGAAGCGGGAAAAGCACCCTGCTCAAGTTCTTCTACAAGGAACTCATCCCCACTAGGGGAAGTGTCCATATCAGCGGAAGTGAAGTCTCTTCCCTCACACAAAAGGGCCTTGCAAGAAAAATCGGGTTTGTTCCCCAAAACGGGAGGATAGACTACGACTTCTCTGTCTTGGAGGCTGTGTCGATGGGCCGCTATGCCTATGGTGGCCATGACGAGCAAGGGTTTGTCGAGCAGGCAATGCGTGACTGTGACATCCTGCACCTCAGGGGCAAGCGGGTGACCGAGTTGTCAGGTGGGGAGATGCAGCGAGTCCTGCTTGCCCGTTCTCTCTGCCAGCAAGGCAAGGTGCTGTTGCTGGACGAGCCGGTCAATCATCTGGATGTGAAGCACCAACGTACCATGATGAATCTCCTCAAAAGCCTGGTGGAGAAGGGACTGAGCGTCGTCTGTGTGTTGCATGACCTGCTTCTGGTCCAGGTATACAGTGACGAGACCCTTCTCCTTGCCAAGGGCCGGGTGTATGCAAACGGACCTACCCAAGAAGTGATCTGTCATGACAATCTCAAAGCTGTCTACAACATCGATGCCCATAAGATACATGACCCCTCTCTAGGGCGCGAGCTTTGGATGCCCACCTGGTGTTGACCAGAGGGTGCACTGTTTGTACACTTGAGAGAGGAGATTTGGGTGAAAAAGATCAGTTATTGCCTTCACAGCATCTATAGAACTGTTGTCAAGGTGATCTTGCAACTCAATTACGACTTTCAGACCTGGCAGGAAGAAAAACTGCCCTCTGGACCCAAACTCTTCTGTTCCAACCATTTTAGCAGCAGTGATGTGCATTTTGTGACCACCCTCATGCGCGATCCTCTGCATGTAGTCATAGGACCTGGCTTTGGCATCCCTGTGATAGGGAACTTTCTCGGTTGGACAGAGCAGATCAGGGCCCTCACTCCTGAAGACAGAAAGACAGTTGTCCAAAAAGCAGCCTCGTATCTTCAGCAGGGCGACTCAGTCTATATCTTCCCTGAAGGGGGACTCAATACCCAAAGCCAGCTGACCCTGTTCCGCCCTGGGGTTGCGAGGATTTACCTGAGAAAGCCTGTGCCCGTCGTCCCTATCGGCCTGCTTGCCCCTAGAAGAAGGGTGAGGAACAAGCGCTCCAAGACAGCAGGCAGGAGCATGACGGTGGTTTCCAGGAACTACTATGCAAACATTGGAAAACCTATGGAGTTCCCTGAAGCGATAGAGTTGGCTAAGACCGACCCCAATGCGGCCGAGCAGATGATCTGTTCGCTACTGACAGCCGAAGTGTCACGCCTGATCGAAGAGATCAAGACCGATAAATTCTGGAGTTGAGTATGGATGATTTGAACACATTGTTTTCAGAGTTCGAAAGACAGGTGAAGGAGATAACCTCCCACGCCCAGCAGGTGCATAAGCTTGACTTCACAGCAAAGCTACGCAATGGGACCTATTTCAACTTTTCCTACAACAGCGATACCTTCAACAGGAAACTCAACAGCGAGGGCAAGCACCCCTACACCCCCTCCTCTGTGTTCAATGCTGTCGTCGATATCCTAGGGTCCCTGGTTTCAATGGTGCTGCTTGTATTCCTAGCGATAACCATCAATCGAAGCGACATGGGCTTTGAACAACCCACAACCCTTATCATCCTCTCCTTCAGCCTGTTCACCTCATGTTTTGTGATAAGTGCCCTCTACCACCTGTTTGACCGATCAAGCGGGGCTCGCTTTGTATTCTCCAATGTAATGGAAGCTCTGAAGATACTCTCGCTCGCTTGTGCAAATGTCGCCTTGTCGATGCTGCTTTCCCCTACAAAATCCTCCATGGTGCTGCTGCTTACACTTCTGGTCGGAGCGACTGCGGCTTTGTTGCTCTCCCTGGGAACACAAGGGGGAGCCCGTGCTTCCCTTTCCTTCTGTATTGTGTTGCCCTATCTTCCTCTGTATGCCGGGATCAGTCTGGCCTTGGTGACCACAGCGACGCTCTTCGGACTCTGGTCTCTGGTTGCACTGATTTCTAAAACCAACCACAGGGTAAGGAGCAATACGACCTTCGCTCTCATCGGAGTGGTCTCTCTGGCGTTGAATTTTATGACACTGGTTGGGTAATCGTACCAAGGACAGGCGATAAACCCCCCGAATCTTCACCGTTCCCCTATCATTTGACTTTCAAAACACCAAAAGAAAGCCTATACTGTTGCATACAGAGGAGGAAAACGTATGAAAATGGCAATTTTGGGTGCTGGTAACATAGCTCGAAAGATGGCAGCAACCATAGCAGAGATGGAACATGTAGAAGCATACGCTGTCGCTTCCCGAGATCTGGATAAGGCAAAAGAGTTTGCTCGCAAATGGAATATCCAGAAAGCATATGGATCGTACGAAGAGATGGTCAACGATCCTGATGTCGATCTGGTCTATGTGTGTACCCCGCACTCATTTCACTATGAGCATATGATGCTCGCACTCGACCATGGCAAACATGTCCTGTGTGAAAAATCCTTTACCATGAATGCCGAGCAGGCAAGAAAGGTACTCGCTTATGGCAAGGAGAAAAAACTCCTGGTTGCAGAAGCGATATGGACGCGGTACCTGCCGATGAGGCTTGTCCTGGATCAGATTCTTGAGAGACGTGTCATCGGAGAACCTCATGCCCTTACAGCAAACCTGTGCTATCCTGTGAAGGGTGTAAGACGTCTAGTCGATCCTGAGCTTGCAGGAGGTGCCCTGTTGGATGTAGGGGTGTACCCCATCAACTTCGCCATGATGGTATTTGGTAACCACATCGAGGAGATATCCTCCACCTGCATCAAGACCGACAGCGGCGTTGACGAGTCGAACAGCATCACCCTAACGTTTAAGGGTGGCAAGATGGCTGTGCTGCACAGTTCCATGGTAAGTACCAGTGACCGTAGGGGTGCCATCTTTGGAAGCCGTGGCTTTATCGAATTTCTGAACATCAATAACTGTGAAGGGATTAATGTATATGACAAGGATTACAACCTTGTGGAAACATATAAGCCTTTCAAGTACATCACCGGATTCGAACATCAGGTGGAAGCATGTAGAAAGGCTATTGAGGAAGGGGAGCTCGAATGCAAGCAGATGCCGCATAGCGAGATTATTCGTGTCATGGAAGTAATGGACACGTTGAGAAAACAATGGGGAATCACATTCCCAACGGAGTAGGTATGGAACTTGACGAGAGATTGGCAATTGTGTCGGCACAAGAGGAATTGTTGAGATTTGAGACCTTCACCCATGAAGATGCATGGGAGTTGGGCAAGATATTCGTAGCGGAGGCTATGGATAAGGATCTGAAGATTGCTATCTCTATCAAGCTAATGAGCGGCCTTACCCTATTTCAGTACTCTGCTGAAGGGGCGAATCTCAGCAATGAGAGTTGGATAGACCGTAAGTTCAGAACTGTCTTGAATTTTGAGATGAGCACCCTGCGTTACGCCTTATGGCTGAAACAGAGAGGATCCTCCCTTGAGGAGAGAGGCCTCGATCCAACCAAGTTTGTCGCATGTGGAGGGGGCTTTCCCATCTATGTCGAAGGCGTAGGAACGGTAGGTGTTGCGATCGTATCGGGTCTGACCGATGTTCGGGACCATGAGGTCATCGTAAAATGTATCAGTCGTTTCATTGGTGAGGATAATGTACCCCACTACCCTGTCGCCTGATAGGCAGGACAAAAGATTCCTACAAAGAAACCCGAGGCCTAGGCTTCGGGTTTCCTCTTCTTGAGCAGATGCATGTAGTATTCGTCTTCGATCGAAGCTTGGGCGACTCCCAGCTGGTCGAGGACAGAGAGCAGACAAGTCCGTGCCTGAGCCACCATAGATGAATCCTCAAGGACAAACTCCATCTCCAAGAACCAGCCCAGTCCTACCACCTCAACGAGCTCAATTGTCAGCAGAGGAAGATACGATCTCACAGAATAGGTGTAGAGATACCCCTTCTTGGTCTTGGTCATATACACTTCATATCCCAGGCAGAGAAAAAAGAGCAAGGCAGAAGGGCCCTGCGAAGAAGGGGAAGAGAACTCCACTTCCTCATTTGTCTCAATTCCCTCTCTAAGGGTTTTGTTTTTGTAGGTAAAGACCAAAGAGCCTTGCATTGCATCAAAGGAAGGCCCGCTCTGCTCCACCCTCATACGAAAGAGAGCGTCTTCTCCAGGAAGGGAGAAGTAGGTATCCTCCTTCAGTTCACAGAGGGCAGAAGAGATTCCAACCAAAGATTCAATGCGCCTCTTAAGTACGGCAGTATCAGAAACATGGGCTTTCAGCTCGACTTCCAAAGCCATACTAGTCCTTCCAAGGGAATATCATATTCCTGAGAGAACGGTGACCGACACTCTCCTGCTCCTCATAGAGCAGCTCATCCCATGGTATATGCTTTTTGTCGGCTTCTGGATTCTCCTCAAGGTAGTCATACTTGTACATCAACAGCTTGGTGGCATCGCTGGAGGCGAGCATCATACCCGTTATGCCCGGGGCCAACCCAGCAAGGAAGAGAGAAAGAACAAAGGTTATAGCCTGATAGACAGCCTGGAAGAGAGAGAACCAGAGGTTGTCGATAAGGATGATAAAACTCTTCTTCAGTGTCTTCAGGGGTGTATCGCCGCGCATCTGGTAAAAGAGTGGGAAGTAGTACATCAGAGCCAGACTCAAGCCTGCAAACACCCAGAACAGCACTACAGAGAGGACTGTCCCTACAATGTTCCCATAGCTGAGATAAAAGGGAATTACGAGCAGGATGAGGGAGAGATCCAACACCAACAAGGCCCAAAAAAGCAGCGCATGACGCCAGGACTCCCTGATGCCTCGCTTAAACCCTTCAAATCCCCCTCGCTCATAGCGACTGTAGGAGTAGGTTGAAGAAGCGCTTCCTGCAAAGAAGAAGGCGAACAGCCCCAAAGAGAGAAGTATGGCGAACATGCTCAGTGCCATATTGACTTCCCCTAGGCTCAGTCCACCCATAAAGGCCAACATCACCAGAAGAAACCCAAGGTTATGGACCACCATGCCAATGAGGTTGTCCCATCCATCGAAAAATGCTTTTTTAATGAAGAATCCAATCATGTTACTAGAGTAGCGATATAGGGGAAATAAGGCAAGCATTTTTGCCAAGAGGATAGTTTGGAGACTAAAGTGAACATGCTGTATTCTACTCTTTCCTCAAAGGCTCAGTTCGCGTGAGGATGAAATGAAGGGGGGGGGGTAAGATGAGTATGAGTTGGTACAGACAGAAGAGAGAAAAACAGAATACTGGCAATTGCAGTGATTACCGTTGAACCCAAAAAGGAGCTCATACAAACCATGCTGTCCAAGACCTGGTAAGACCTGAGCCTACCGGTTTTCTCTCTATTACAAACCAAAACTAGCTGACTCACTACCTTAGCTATGTATTCGGATCCAATAATTATTTACAGGTAAGAAAAATACAATTAGTGAACCCTCCATAGGAACGAGAGCATTTTTTGAAAGACTCTTTCCAAAAACCCTATTGACTAACCTTATTACATTTACTATCATGCAATTGTTGTTTGACAACACATGGCGACATAGCTCAGTTGGTAGAGCAAACGGCTCATATCCGTTCGGTCAGGGGTCCGAGTCCCTTTGTCGCTACTAGAAACCTTCCTCAAGCAGGGAGGTTTCTTTTTGTCTTTTTATGGGCTCAGGCCCAAAATTCTGACCTGAGCCCCTTTCTCTGGATCCCGAGCTTTGAGATGAGCGGTTTCCTACTTCAGATAGCCCAGCCACTTCTGTTGCCGTTCTATCATAAGATCGACAAGCTCTGGGATGTTCTCACAGCGGTCGACAATGGGATTGGCCAGCAAAGCCTGGATGACATACTCCTTCTTTCCAGTCAGCACTGCCTCTGCGATAAGGTCATAGACACCACAGTAGTTGCGCAGCAAGGAGGCGAACCCCTTGGGATAGTTGGGAAAGGCTATTCCTTCCAGTCCGTATTTGTGTACCTTCGCAGGGACCTCTACAGCTATCCACGACGGTAGGGACGGAATGAGGTTGTTGTTCAGGATGTTCACTGCAGGCTCCTCATATCCACTGTCATCGATGATGCCCTCCAGGATACTGACCAGGCGTTCACTAAGCTTCAGCTCAATCTTTGGCTGCACATGTGACAGCATCATCTGGTAGAGGGTATAGAAGTCCTTGATACCCTTATGGTCGGCTACCTCATGAGCCCAAGGTATGTACTCCCCGAAGTGGCTGTCACCTGTTATGGGAAGCAGGCTGTAATGTTCGAGCACCTTCTTGAACAGGGTCCTGTCAGCCCATTTCTTGGCACTTTGCATACCCTCGGGAAGAACCCTATCGGTACTTCCTTCAGTCTGGAATAGCTCTTGGTTCTCCTTCACATAGGCGAGGATGTCAGAATAGCCTGGTTCCTTCTCAAAGAACGGAGGGGCTTTTTTCAGGATATCAGGATACGCATCCTTGCCGCTCTTCTTGTAGATGGCCTCAAGCAACACACTGAAGTGGTTAAGCCCTGCTGCCCTCAGATCCAAGTCTTCAAACTGGGTATCCAGGATGGTTGGCAGATAGCGCTCAAGGGACGCTATCTCGTGGCACATACCTACAAACTTCAGTTCCGGATATTTGCGCAATACCGTTGTCGTGATGGCTGTCATCGGATTGGAGTAGTTGAATACCCAAGCATCTGGGGCGAGCTTGACTACATCATCACAGATCCCGACGATGACAGGGGTGATGCGCAGGGCATGGAATACACCTCCAGGGCCCCCATTCTCACCATAGACCTGCTTTATGCCATACTGCTGGGGAAGGGTCCAGTCCTCATCCCACAAGGGGAAACGTTTGCCGACTTCTATGGAGATGACCACCACATCGGATCCTGGGAGGACTGATGTACGGTCGGAGGAAGCGGTAATGGTAAAATCAAGGGCATTTTCCTGGACAAACTTCCTGGCTACCTGGGTTACATGATCCAGAGCCTTCTCATCTATGTCAACGAGGCAAATCTCACTGCCTGCAAGTTTTTTGCTTTGGAAGATATCTCCCAACGTTCCGAATCCAAATTGGGCGCTGCCGGCTCCTACCAATACTATTTTCATGCAAATCCTCCATGACGCCATTTTAGGAGCAAACAGCTTCGTGAGCAAGGCTTTCCGGTCAAACTCTTGTCAACTGAGCCTATAGCCCTTACTATGAGGGTATGAGACTCTTTTTTGCCTTAGAGTTCGATCAAGAAATAAAGGATTCGCTCACTCTCCTGCAACAGGACCTTCTTTCCTATTTTCCGAAAGGACTCTTCACACGTCCCGTAAACCTACACCTCACCCTCTGCTTCCTTGGAGAGGTGGAGGGTCATGCCCTTACCCTACTCAAAGAGATCCTGTATTCCCTAGAAGCAAATCCCATAACCCTCGTATGCAACCAATTGGGTCTGTTTCGCAAACGGCAAGGTGATATCCTCTGGCTAGGAATTGAGGAGAACCAGGCACTGGAAGCCCTCCAGAAAGAACTGGCCTACAAGCTTCGGGCAAACAATTTCTTTCTTGATGAACAAGTCTTTCATCCCCATATCACGCTCGCCCGTGGGACTAGATGCAGAAAGCTTCCTGCCATAGAGGCCTTTAGCTATACCTGCGACAAAGTCACCCTCATGCACTCCCACCAAAAACTGGATAGTTTGACCTATACCCCACTGGTTACAAAACAACTGACCACACTGTAAAAAGTTACAAAACCATTGCATTCATTTCACCTCCCTTGCTACCCCCAAGCTTTAGTGCTATGGTGGTCTCATGGATACCTACACTACCTATAATGCCAAGGCATGGGACTATGAAGCCTCCAAAGGCAACATATGGACTGATGGGTGCACCTCCCAACAGGTCGAGCAAGCAAGAGGTGGTTTCCTTGATATGGTCTTATCCCCTTTCAAGCAGGTTCCCCACGCATGGATAGCAGACACCAAAGGCAAACAGGTACTCTGCCTTGCCTGTGGTGGGGGTCAGCAGGGTGTTTTGCTAGCTGCCTATGGCGCCCATGTCACAGTCTTTGACATCTCCGAAAAACAGCTTGCCCAAGATGCAACCATCGCCCAAAGGGAGGCCCTTAGCATAACTGTCGAACAGGGGGACATGTGCGATCTCTCACGCTTTTCAGACAAGCAGTTCGACCTCATATACAACCCGACCTCCACCTGTTTCATTGACGATGTGCAAAACGTATATCGCCAGTGCAACAGAATTCTCAAGGACGGAGGCTCATTGTTGACCAGTGCGACCAATCCGGCCCTCTATATGTTTGATGAGAAGGCTGCTATGAAAAACCATATGAAGGTCAAATACACCATCCCCTTCTCCGACCTGAGCAGCCTAGGCCAGAAGGAACTTGCAAAACGGCTGAAGAAACATGACACCATCGAATTCAGCCATACCATATACGACCTGGTGGGAGGCCTTTGCACACAAGGCTTTGTCATAACCGACCTCTACACTGACACCAGCGGTTGCATGTTGATGGACAGCTATGTACACGACTGCTATTTGGCAATACATGCGGTCAAGGTGAGAGAACCTCTTGTTAGGGATAATTCCTAACGCTATACTTAGGATATGGAAAACTACCTATCGCGTCTGCTGCTTACCAGCGAGCTGGACGACCCAATATATTTTGCACAAGTCCACCAGAACATTATGGAGCTGGAGAAACAGCGCGTCGAACATTTCAATGTGCACGGGCCTGCCAACTCATCCTATGTGACCCTGATGGGAGAGCTCAATATGGCCTATCTGCAGGCAAATGACCCGGCTAACGAACTCTCTGTCGCCAAGCAGATATATGAAACGACAAAAAACCTCTACGGCCTTGATGATGACCTCACCATCGAGGCTCAGATAGCTCTGGCCAACTCCTATCTTGACGATGCCCAGAACACAGAGGCCCAGACCATTGCGACTGCTTTGCTCAAGCGAGAGTGGTCAGAGGAAGACAGTCCTTCCTACGACCTCTATATGGATGTCATCTGCCTCCAGGCAGATCTCCACCACAGTCAGGAACTCTATACAAAGGAACTGGCCCTACGCAAACATGTGTTGGGTATCTATGAAGAGTTTGAGGGGTCGGCGGACAATCAGACCATCATGGCACGGGTTGCTCTCGGCTACTGCCTGGAAAAGATGAAACGCTATAAGGAGGCATTGGGGCATTACATAGTAGTGCGGGCATTCCTTGATGCAGAGAAGGATTTCTCCACCCAGGCAGAACGTATTGGACTCATGGCCCATATCGGGCACTGCTATCATAAGATTGGCAAGGACGAAGAGGCAAGGCTTGCCTACAAGTGGGTGCTGAATGAGGCAATAGCCAAGTTTGGCCATGGTTCAAATCTGACCATCAAGGTTAAAAAGCTCACCAAGAACGTCTTCGATCACAAGTAAGTCCGCCTTCCCTCCTAGCATGGCAATGAATCGTGGCAAAGATTTGCCCGATGAATATACAGCAAGGTATCTGAGGACAACCTGAGAACGTACAGCATTCTTTAGCCTTGCAGTGAGGTAGGTACACCCATGAGAAACATTGCTATCGTATTCTACAGTGGAACGGGAAACACCGAGGCGATGGCTGAAGCCATTGCAGAAGGTGTGAGGCTCAGTGGAGCACATGGTAGTCTTATACATGCCCAGGCTTTCTCCCCAGATATGCTTGAAAGCTACGATGCCGTTGCATTTGGTTGTCCGGCACGGGGAGTGGAGGAGCTTGAGGAAGAGTTCTTCGAACCTATGTTCAGTTCATTGGAAGATTTGCTGGAAAATAAACGCATAGCACTCTTTGGATCGTATGGTTGGGGTGAGGGAGAGTGGATGCATGCATGGCAGGAGAGAACCTTGTCCCTAGGTGCCATCCTGGTATCAGATCCCATCATTGCACTGGAAGAGCCTGATGACACTGTCTTGGAGGCCTGCAAGATCCTCGGTATAGAATTGGCAACGTAAGCTTTGAACACGTGCGTATATGTTGTGGCTTTTTAGTGTCCACAGCCTACCCCACCTGTATGTTCAAGGATTCGAACATTTCTTCCTATACTACCCCATTTCTCCTGGCTATCAGGCCCATCAGATGATAGGTCAGCTTTGCAGCAAGGTAGGGGCCATGGTGCAACAGCGGATTTGGAGAGAGCTCCACCACATCACAGCCAATGATGGTCCTCCCCTCTGTGAGGATTTCCAACAGGTTGATGGCATCCCACCAGAAAAGCCCTCCTGGATCCGGGGTGCCGGTACTTCCCATCAGGGAGGCATCAAATCCATCGACGTCAAAGGTTATGAAAAGCTTCCTCGGAAAATCATCTGGTAAGGAGATGTTCGAAAAGCCTTCCTTGGAGTGTTTCAAGGTATCGAGGGCATGGCCATCCAGATGGCCTACCCTAAACGCATCTCTTGCCTCAAGATCTTCGGTGCTGTAGTTTCGCACTCCGACTTGATACAGTGGGATGCCTGCCTCAACGGCACGCTTCATGACACTGGCATGGCTGTACAGGGAACCTTCATACGCCTCACGAAGATCCATGTGTGCATCGAACTGCAGGATCCCCACTTCTTCATTATTCTCTTGTACACGCTTTGCAATGGCCTGGATCGAAGCGTTTGTGACACTGTGCTCGCCCCCCAGCATCACTGGAACAGAATTTTGTTCGAAAGAGCGAAGGACCAGCTTTGATGCTTTCACAAAAACATCCTGTACATTTGAGCAGTCAATGGCTTCTGTAGTATGGATACCCAGCAAGCCTGGCTCTGCATGATCATCAACAAGTTTCTCAAGTTGTCCGGAAGCTTCCAATATAGCCTGTGGGCCTTGGGAGGTGCCTCCCTTGTAGGAGACTGTCTGTTCGAGGGGAAACGGTATGACATGAAAATAGGCTTCCTCTGGGGAAGCGTTAGGGTATTCGGAATCCAAAAAATACGGTTTCATCATCACTCCTCAGGACAAGCGGTCTTTAAAATCTTCATAGCTGAAGTGTCTGACCACCTCATACGTCCCCTCACGCATAATACCGATGTCTGGATGCGCGATGCCATTGAACATGGTGGTCTTCACCATGGTGTAGTGCATCATATCGCTGAACACAAGCCTGTCCCCTACCTTGGGCATTGAAGGAAACTGATAGGTGCCCACCCAATCACCAGCCAGGCAGCTTGCCCCCCCGAGGCGGAAGCGAGGCCCTGTATGCTTAGCTGAATGATCTTCTTCCTGGACGATCGCAGCCCCCCTTACCTTTGGAGTATAGGGCATCTCAAGGCAGTCAGGCATATGGGCAGTGAATGAGGCATCCAGCATAAGGGTAGTGATGCCATCGATAGAGACAATATCCAAGATTTCAGATACCAGAACTCCTGCTTCCCAGACATAGGCCGCCCCTGGTTCGAAGATCAGTTGGATATGGGGGTACTTCCTGTTGAATGCAAGTACAGTTTGCCTAAACAGCATAAGATCATACCCTTTTCGGGTGACCAGATGACCACCTCCCAAATTAAGCCAGGTAATGCTGGAAAAAAATTTTCCATACAGTCTCTCTACCGCTTCCAAGGTTCCCTTCATCTCCTCTGCCCCACTTTCACAAAGGTTGTGCACATGCAAGCCGGTGATGCCAGGGGGAAGTTCCTGCAGGTTTTCGGCTGTGACCCCTAACCTGGAGCCAGGCGAACAAGGGTCATACAGGGCTGTCTCCACCACATCGTATTGTGGGTTCACCCTCAGCCCTGCAAGGGCCATATACAGTCTGTCCTTATACCGTGCGTACTGGGCTACTGAATTGAAGGTAATGTGTGAGGAAAGTTTTGCTATGGCATCAAACTCATCAGGTTGGTAGACCGGGGCATAGGCATGTACGTTGGTGAAGTATTCACCTGCAAGTCGCGCCTCATTGAGCGAACTTGCAGTCGCACCTTGTGCTGAAGTTGCAATTTCGCCGAACACCCTGTGCATGCCGAAGCCCTTGAGGGCAAACAGGAAGGTGCAGGGCAACTCCTGCTGCAAGTCACGTATAAGGGCGAGATTCTTTTGAAAGGCTTCATACTCCAGCACAAAGGCTGGAGTATGGGCCACTATTCTCGCATCAAGCATGGCTGGTATCCTTTTTTGGAAATGCAAGCTTACCATCGACGACAATCTCCCAAGGAAGCCCCATCTCACCAAGCAAGGCCATGAAGGGATCGGGATCGAACTGTTCCATATTCCAGACTCCGCTCTTTTTCCAGATACCTTGGGCTAAGAGCCTGCCTCCGATGGAAGCAGGCACTCCTGTTGTATAGGAGACTGCCTGGGCTTTTGTATCCTCATAGGCACTCTGGTGCTTGCAGTTGTTGTAGATGTAGACAGTGCTTTCCTTGCCATCCTTGATACCTCTCAACTGGACCCCAATGGAGGTCTCTCCCTTGTAGTTCTCTCCCAGGGAGGATGGTTCGGGCAGGACGGCCTTGAGGAACTGCAAAGGCTGTATCTCGATACCTTCGTAGAGGATGGGTTCGATGCTGGTCATCCCAACACTTTCAAGCACCTTGAGGTGATTGATGTACTGTTCGGAGAAGGTCATCCAAAACCGTGCCCTCTTGATGGTAGGATAGTGCTTTACCAGGGACTCCAGCTCTTCGTGGAAGAGCAGGTAGGAAGCTCTCTCTCCAATATTGGGATAGTCCACCATCTTTTTGATGGCCAGGGGGTCTGTGCTTTTCCACTCTCCCTCTTCCCAATAGCGTCCGCGTTGGGTTATCTCCCTAATGTTGATCTCAGGATTGAAGTTTGTGGCAAAGGTCTTTCCATGGTCGCCAGCATTGCAGTCGACTATGTCAAGATAGTGAATCTCATCAAAATAGTGCTTGGCCGCATAGGCGGTGAATACGTTGGTCACCCCCGGGTCAAAGCCGCTGCCCAAGATTGCCGTAAGGCCAGCTTCCTTGAAGCGCTCATCGAAGGCCCACTGCCAGGAGTACTCGAACTCAGCCTTGTCCTTGGGCTCGTAATTCGCCGTATCTACATAGTTCACCCCCGTCTGAAGACAAGCTTCCATGATGGTGAGATCCTGGTATGGAAGGGCTACGTTGATCAGAAGATCTGCCTTGAAGCTTCGTATCAGGGCAACAAGGGAGGGTACATCATCAGCATCGACTTCAGAGGTAACCACGGGAACAGGAGCGGCTTCCTTGGCTATGGCATCACACTTGGCCTTCGTCCTGCTTGCAAGCATGATCTCCGAATATATGTCGTCCATCCTGGCTGACTTACGTACAACCACATTGCCTACGCCACCGGCACCAACTATCATCAAACGTTTTTTCATCACATCAATCCTCCTGATCGGTCTCGTAATAGGTATATCCCCTCATCCCGGATGTGTAGGCTGAGATGATCTTCCTTCTCTGTTGGGCTGTAATCCTACCTTGCTGAACCGAGGCCTCAGCCTTGGTGCGGATCATCGCCTCCATCTGCTTGGTATCATACTCGACATAGCTGAGCACCTCTGCAATGGTATCACCCTCCAGTTCATCATGAAAGCGGAACTTGCCATCCTCATCGTAGGTGACGCTCATGACGTTGGTATCACCGAGAAGGTTGTGCAGGTCTCCCAAAGTCTCCTGATAGGCCCCTACCAGGAAAACACCCAAGATATAGTCCTCCCCTTCGGGGGGGACATGGACAGGTAGGGTGTTCTCCACACCCCCTCTTCCGATGAACCGGTCGATCTTCCCCTCACTGTCGCAGGTGATATCCGAGAGTATGGCCTGCCTGTCAGGCTTCTTGTCCAGAAAATGAATCGGCATAATGGGAAAAAGCTGGTCGATTGCCCAGACATCGGGCAACGACTGGAAGAGGCTATAGTTGCCATAATAGATGTCAGATAGCTGTCGTTCCAAGACTTTTAGTTGGGCAGAAGGATGTTCCTGATCTTTCAACAGGGTGTATATCTCACTGATGATTGACCAGTAGAGATGCTCAGCGGCCGCACGTTCACGCATGTTCACCTGACCGTATAGGAACTTGTTGCGAATCTCCTCGCGATAGTAGTTCAAGTCATTCAGACACTCCTGGGCTGTCTCCTCCTTGAGCATGGTTCGCACATATAACAGGTTGTCCAAGGCCGGAAGCAGCTCTTCTTCGATAGGCTCCTCCCTGCCCCTCCCGTTCCAGAACACATTGGTGTCCAGGATGTTCAGCAGCAGGACTGAGTAATAGGACACCAATGCCCGACCAGACTCACTGAGGATCGTGGGATGGGCAATCTTTGCCTGATTGCAGATGTTCATGATCTCTTCAACCACATCAGAGCAATACTCGCGTGTAGTGTAGTTGCGGCTGTTGCTGGTATCGGTATGGCTGCCGTCATAGTCGATGGCAAGGCCCCCTCCGATGTCGAGCAGTCCCATGGGAGCCCCTTCCTCGATAAGGCCGGCATAGAAGCGAGCGGCCTCTGTCGCCCCCATCCTGATGGAACGGATGTTGGGTATCTGCGACCCCAGGTGGTAATGCAGCAGCTTGAGGCAAGAGAGCATGTCTTCTCTCTTCAGCATGTCAACCACCTCTATGACCTGGGTAGTGTTCAAGCCGAAGACACTGCGATCCCCGCCGGAGTCAGTCCAATGCCCACCGGCGACTGTCGAAGGTTTCATCCTGATGCCGATGTTTGGTCTGATGCCCAGAGCCTTCGCCCTCTCTACGATGATTGCTGCCTCTCCCGGCATCTCGATGACCAAGACTGTCTGTATCCCAAGGGCCATCCCCTTGAGGGCTAGATCGATGTATTCCTCGTCCTTATAGCCATTGCATACGACAAAGGCCTCAGGGTCATCAACATAGGCAAGGGCAATGATCAGCTCGGCCTTGCTACCGGTCTCGAGCCCATGATGGTACTGCTTGCCAAACCGGCAGATCTCTTCGATGACCTGCTGCTGTTGATTAACCTTGACAGGGTAGACTCCCCTGTAGGAGCCCTGATACCCCACTTCCTTGATAGCCTGGGCAAAACTTTCGTTGATGTGTTGGATCCGGTCATCTAGGATATTGCTGAATCGCAAGAGGACAGGAAGCTTTGTTCCCCGGTCTTTCAAGCCTTTTGCAATCTCTAGGAGACTGATGGAGGATTCTGGAGTATCACGCTTAAGGCGAACTTCCACCTCCCCGTCTTCCTGTATATGAAAGTAGCCGTTACCCCACTCTTCGATACGGTAGAGGTCGGCTGAATCTTGTACATTCCACAAATTGGTTGGTTTTATTTGCATAAACCCTCCTCACTAGCTAATGTAGAAGTATAGCAGATATTTGGGATAGGTTACATAGCGATGCTCTAGGGTATACAAAGGACAGTATTTGAGGTGAAACCAGTAGCAAGTGTTTTTCAAACTACGCTGGTGATACGGATAAAACACCAGGCTTTACCTTTTGCAAGCTGAAAGATACCTCTGTTTCTCCCTGAGCAACGCTTCATAGACAGGAGACAGCGTCTCATCAGGGCAAAATACAACAGATTTCTGATTTGCTACAGCCTTCCTGTACGCCTCAAGATGAGATGCATGATGACCAAGGGCTACCGAGGCATTTATCCAAGCTCCTAAGGAGGTGGTTTCGGTATTGTATGGCTGGACAACCTGCTTTTGCAGGATGTCTGCCTGTATCTGATTGAATACAGCACTCTTTGCCATTCCTCCTGAAACCCTCATCTGCGCAATGGGGTGGGCAATTGCTTCAAAGATTGCAATATTCTCCTCTATCTCCAAGGCTATGCCTTCCAGGATGGCACGGGCTATGTCGCCTTTTGTGGTACTCAGGGTAAGATTGTTGATGACACCTTTTGCCTGGAGATCCCAGTAGGGGGAGCCGCTTCCCTTGAAGTGGGGGATCACAATGACTCCACAGGCCCCGGGAGGGGAAAGCAGGGCAAGCTGGTCGAGGGAGGCAAAATCAAGGGAGGGGTCAAGCATCTCCCTGAACCAACGGTAAACAGAACCTGTGGAGACCATACCCCCTTCCAGATGGTACAACCCTGCGATGGCCGAAGGGGTACAAAAGACTCGCATCAGCGGGTCAATGACCGGCTGGGAGGAGAGTCCCACCACATAGGAACCTGTACCGGTGTTGGCTATTACTGTCTGTTCATCCAACAGGCCACTACCCAGGGCAGCACACTGTTGGTCGCCTCCGGAGGTGATGATCGGGATGCCCTCTTGCAAGCCGACACGAAGGGCGACATCCCTGTCCAAGGAACCTACGACAGAGCCGGGCTTTACCAAGTCGCACAACAGCGTTGCATCTATGCCGTACATCCTCATAAGTTCATCATCCCAGGCGAGGGTATGGATATTGAGCAAGCTGGTCCTTCCAGCCAGAGAGTGGTCAGTTGTTAGCGCTCAATTCCCCAGCCATGGATTGCTAAGCTAAAAATGTATGTAGGTGCAGGTTTTGCTCATTT
>JBLXDK010000011.1:0-109071 GCA_048264225.1 Sphaerochaeta sp. | reverse complement strand
TGTTTGGCTCTTGCTTAATCATAGCTACAATTATAACTATGTTTTGAGCGAAAAGTCAAGCATAAAAGGCTATTATTTTCATTATTTAGAAAGAATTGCGCTAAATCCTAGTTATAATGTTATGGGAATTTGGGGTAATAAATGATATAGGGGCGTAACCATTTGTACAAGGGAGAGTCGCAGGGGAATACTGGATTTTTCTGCTCTATTTTCAGATATCAATAAAGAGATCCTATGTCTGAAATACCATAACAATGCAAAACCTTCCGTAAGGTAGTGCATTGTGGTTTTCCCTGTGACATAAGATTATCCAAATTTTTCTGGTGTAGCCAAGCCTTGACACCGGTGTAGTTCAGCATGGGAATACTCATTTCTGAGCATGCATGGCATCTTGGAAGTGTGAGACACTATAGTGAAGTTCTGCAAGGTTTCAGGGTATTCGTACACATTCCCCTGTTTGAAAAATCTCGATTCTGCAGATATCCAGCACAACAGACTCTAGGGCCAGAATGTATTGTAGCTCTAGTTCGTTCGTGTCAGGATGCAGTAAATGTTTGAGGTGTAGGTTCCTGATAGGGGAAGCAGGTTGGGAGCCACAAATATCCGTACTTCCCCTTCGATGAAGTTGCCAGTGGTTGTCCCTCCGATGGGGGATCCCACAGTAGTGTTGATGGAATTGAAAGGCTCCGTTGATGAGGATATGGTTGTCGCTACCAGAGGAGCCTGTCCCCTTGTAGGGACATAGACTACGCTGTAGGGAAACGAGGAGGTTCCTGGTGTGCTCAGCAGGAAGTTGGTCTGTGTCCCCGCAGCGTTGGATGCTAACTTGAGACTAGCGGTATCGTTGGTCGAGTAGTACCGAACCTTCCCCACAGTCAGGGCGTTGGAAGAGGAGTTCCTTGTTGCAAGATTGCTGAAGGGGAAGGTGGGGGGAAGGAGATTCTCGATGCCGAAATAGTACTCCCACAGATTTCCTGAACCTGATCTGTTGTACTGGGCTGAAAGCTGCAGCGTATAGTGCACTCCGGGAGCCGAATCCTGTATATTCTGCGTGGTTACGGTGAATGCGGTTTCGTAATACCCATAAAAGTATGTTGTACGCGGCCACCACCACGGTCCTGTTGTTTGTGAAAGAAGATTCTGGTTGGTCCTGATGAGGGTCATGTCAATCCAGATGTAGCTGTATGGGTATTTGTATGAGTAGCCATTGCTGCCGTTATACGTCCCACTACCTCCTGAAGTATTGTACCCGATTTCACCTACCTCAGCCTGTTCCGATCCTGCCCCGCTGTTGATGATAAATGAATCCCCACTAGATTCTATGACAAAATTCTGGCTGTTGAAGTCATGCGAACCCCCTCCGTGGTAACGACCTTTTGCCCTGGCTACAATGAAAAACTCACGATAATGGTCAGGGTTGGAACCGTTGGTGGTGTCGGTGAAGTAAAACCTGCTATTAGGGCTGGATGTCCTTATAGGTCCAGAGTTTGTGATGGTCATCCTTGCCGGCGCGCCACGGTAATTAAGGCGTCCGACAAAACCATCGTAAGTCCAGACCTCACCTTTGGAGGGATAGTTGTCAGGATCGTAGTCGGAATCATTGGTGCCAATATCGAATCCAGACATGTTGCCTGAGGCCATATCAAAGGTGAGTTCAGAAGAGAACAGGGTTCCATTCCACAGAAACAGAGACAATAAGACTAGCACAAGCATATGTGACGTTTTAGGCATAGTATTCCTCAAAATAAGGTTGGACATATCAAAGAACCTGTTTTGATACTTGCTATGAGTAATGTATACCCTGTTATATGCATATTTTCAATGAAAACCGTTTTTTGTTTGATGGGTTCTGCCAAGAATCCCCCCAACATTTGGCTGGAAACTGACTGAACAGTTCAGTTTGTTCGTGTCAGGATGCAGTAGATGTTTGAGGTGTAGGTTCCTGATAGGGGAAGCAGGTTGGGAGCCACAAAGATCTTAGTTGTTCCTTCAATATAATTTCCCTCGGTAGCTCCTCCTATGGGAGAGCTCAACGTATAGTATTGGGAAGTAAATGAATTGGATGGTGAATGTATGAGTGTCTCAACACCATTTCCACGAGTAGGGGTATATACCAAAGAATATTGTATTGACTGGTTTGTAGGGGAGACGAGGCGAAAATCAACTGCAGTCCCAAGATTATTTGAAGATAATTTGAGGCTTGCAGTGTCGTCAGTCGAGAAATATCGTACCTTTCCTACCGGCAAGGCATTGCTTTGCATGTTTTTATCTGAAAGCATGCTAAAGGGGAAAGAGGAAGGCAGGAGATTTTCGACACCAAAATAGAAATTCCAGGGATCAGCTGTATTTAATCTTGGATTATTCTTCCCCGACAGCTGCAAGGTGTAATTCGCACCTTGATCTTTTGTCAGGTAATTTTGAGCAGTCACAGAAACTAAAGCCTCATAGTATCCTCTGTTTGAGGTTCCAGAACTTGTATTTGTTCTGATGAGCGTTACATCTATCCAGATATATTTGAAGGGATATTTGTATTGGTATGCATTGCCTTCAGCGCAGATGCCACTTCCTCCTGAAGTATTGTATCCCGTCTGTCCGATCACAGCTGGCTCCGTACCAGCCCCTTGGGAGAGATTGATGCCTTCGCCACTATTGATGATCTCAATATTCTGACTGGTGAAATTATACTGGCCCCCATTATGGTAGAGACCTTTTGCCCTGACAACCAGGAAGAACTCACGATACCGTCCAGTATTGTATGTTCCGTTGGCGTTAAGGAAAACGAAGGCGAACTTGGGGAGTCTTGCTGGTGTCAGGGAGGTGAAGATAAACTCAGCGGGTTCTCCTTGGTAATCCAAACGTCCGATAAATCCAGGATTCAGCCATATATTTGCAAGGTATGGTGAATCATCAGCAGTATTTACATTAAAATCTGATAGCGATCCTATCCCTGATCCTGTTCCCAAACCGGCTTTGTCATAGGTCAGTTCACCGGAGTACAGATAGGGTGCCAGCACAAGAAGCAGTAAGCTCACAAAGATATGAAGGTTTGAGGATTGTCTTTTCATGGGGTACCTGCAGGGAATGATACTCAGGCGTAACATGCAAGGAAGTCCAACAGGACTGTTCACCTACGAATATACTGATAATTGTTTTTATTAGCAAGTATTCCACTCGGTGAAATACACTGATTTTGATGGATTTTTATCTATCCAAGGTGAGCAAATCCTTCTGCTTTCCCCTAGAGGAGGCATGGGGGTAGCTAGTAGCTATGATCTCAGGTGAAATGTGTCCTGTTTTCCCGTGCAAGGGAAAGAATGCGGATGGATACAAGGGAACAGTACGGATACCAACGTACCCGTACTGTTCCCTTACAGTTCATTCTCCGATGAGATCACAATTCTATGGCAGGTGCTTCACCGCTGCCTTCTCCACTTCCAATCCCTTCTTATAGTTGGAAAAGAATGAGTTGAAGCCATTGATATCCTCTTGTGTGGGTTCTATCACCGAGGCTTCGCTTGATGCGAACACCTTCATTGAAAGGAAATCCTGAAGCTTCTTGCCTGCATTATTGACAAGATAGGAGGCAAGAAGGGCTATACCCCAGGCACCACCCTCTCCTGCTGTCTTCAGCACCGATATGGGAGTATGCAGAGCTGCCGCCATCATGGTCTGACCGACTACAGGGGTCTTGAAGAAGCCCCCATGGCCATTGATGGTGTCTATCTCGACCCTCTCGTCCTCAAAGAGGATGTCCATACCGACCCGAAGAGCACCAAGGGCCGTGAACAGTTGGGCCCGCATGAAGTTTTCCAGGGTAAACTCATTCTCAGTAAGGCGAATGAATAGGGGCCTTCCTTCGTAGATTCCTGTCATCGTCTCCCCTGATATATAGTTGTAGGGAAGCAGGCCACCACAATCCTTTGCCCCTTCCAGAGCCTTGCCCAGCAGAGTGTCGTACAGTTGGTATTTTGGCACTTTGTTTCCCGTTGCTTCCAGGACTTGCCCGAACAGGGCCATCCACCGGTCATACTCGCCTGTGCAGTTGTTCGCATGGGCCATGGCGACCAGCGACCCGTCAGGGGTGGTCACCAGGTCGATGAACTTGTTGTAGCTTTTTGAAAGCTCATGCTCCAGGACTATCATGGCAAAGACCGAAGTCCCTGCTGATACGTTTCCGGTCCTCTGGGCAATACTGTTGGTGGCAACCATGCCTGTCCCTGCATCACCTTCTGGAGGGCAGAGGGGAATGCCTGATATCAAGGTTCCACTCGGGTCGAGCAGAAGGGCACCTTCTGCAGTGAGGAAGCCTGCATCCTGTCCTGCGACCAAAACTTTCGGGAGTATGGACTGTACCTTCCAGGGGAAGCCTTCGCCCTCTACCAATGTGTCAAATCCCTTGATCATCCTCTGGTCGTAGTCGTTGGTACTGGTGTCGATGGGGAAGAGTCCAGATGCATCACCGATGCCAAGTACCTTCTCTCCTGTCAGCATCCAATGGACGTAGGCGGAGAGGGTGCCAACATAAGCGATGTCCTGTACATGCACTTCCTTGTTAAGGATGGCCTGATAGAGGTGTGAGATAGTCCATCGTTCGGGAACTGGATAGTCAAAGAGTTCTGAAAGCTCTTCAGCAGCCTTATGGGTGGTGGTATTTCTCCATGTCCTGAAAGGGACCAGCTGCTTGCCATCCTTATCGAATGCAAGGTAGCCATGCATCATGGCACTGATGCCCAAGGCTTTGGTTTTTGTGAGGGGAATGCCGAACTTCTCCTGTACATCCTTTTTCAGGTTTGCAAAACAGATTGCTAGGTTTTTCCATACGTCACTGAGTGAGTATGTCCAAAATCCATCCAGAAGGGTATTTTCCCAATCAGAGCCACCTTGGGCTATGGGTTCGTTCTCCCTGTTGACCAACACAGCCTTGATCCTGGTAGATCCAAGTTCAATGCCCAGTATCGCCTCGCCATCGAGGATCATCTTCTTTGTCGTTTCGTCTGCCATGCAATGCCCCTTATGTTGTATGTTTGTTTAGTTCAATACCAGTGGTTCTTCACTAGCACCTTTCTTGAAAAGGGAAGAACGTCCTTCAATGCTGCAGTTGAGTATGATTCTCCTGCTAGTATTCATCGTCTGTTTCTGCACAATCTTATTCTTCAACATCTCAATAGCTGTAATTGCGATGTTAGTGATGGGCTGGGTTATGGCATCGACTGGGAATGTAACGTGGTCTAGCCATTTGTTATTGTCGAAAGTACTGACGTACTGTATCGGGCTTCTTTTTCCTAACGCCTGCATTTTTCCCAGCACCTCATAGCAGATGTTTGAATTTGTACAGAGCAAGGTATCCATTGCTGGGTTGGCAAGCAAGAACCGGCTAATATTTGTAGGGTTGGTATCTGCATCGGGTTCAATGAGTAAGATATGGTCCTCTTGGAAACATGCAAACTCAAGCATTGCCAATCGATATCCCTGTGTTCGTTCCCGAGCGCAATAATTATCTTGGGGAAAGGTTATCAGGCCAATATTGGTCTTACCCTTCAGAAGCAGGCGCTTGGTTATTTCATACGAAGTCACCATGTTGTCGATACCTACAAAATCATAGGATCCAGTTTCTATCATCCGGTCAATTTGCACAATTGGGAATTGGGAACAGATGCTGAAGTCGGACTTTGTAGAGGCGGGAGCTATGAGCAGTCCTGAGACTTTAAGGTTCATCATGGTGGTAAGGCAAAGTTTTTCCTTTTCAGGATTCTCCTCGCTATCCATAACGATTACATGATAGCCTTCCTCATATGCCAGAACCTCCAGCTCCTTTATAAGCTCTGCAAAAAAATCGACTCTGATATCTGAAACAATCACTCCAAGGATAGTCCCTTTGGAGAATTGTTTGCGCTTGGAAGGCATTTTGTACCCCAATTCTTGGATAGCCTTCATGATACTCTCTTGGGTTGTCTCATCAATATTTCTTGTCTTATTGATAAAATGAGAGACAGTGGATATTGAGAAGCCTGTTTTTTCAGCTATGTCCTGAAGTCGGACCCTTTTCTTACGTGCCATATTTCACATCTCTCTTTCTCATTAAGGGCAGTATACAATGGCATAGTATGATACTCAAGAAAAATTAAAGAAAAATTGCGCAAAAAATGGAGGTACTATTCTTCCTTGCGAAAAGGTACCATACTAGAGTTGTGATAATTCAGAGGTGGTATTCATAATTGTCTTTTGCACATCAATCTCTTTTTTCATTAGACTGTAGAACCACTTGCAGACAATACTGTCCACCTGGTTTTGTGGAATTTTCTCACCTTTTTCATGAGAAGAAGTGCGAGTGCAATCGGCGTGATAAGTTTCGGCTGCGGTAGAGGAGGGGCTTTGTTCCCTATCCTTATGGGAACTTTCGGAAAGCATACACCGTTGGGCAGTGGGTTTCTCTTCCTTTCAGCTTTTTGCTTTGATAGCGGCCTTTCTGGTTTTTGGAGCATCCTACGTATTGGGAGATCGGTCTTTGGTAGCTATTGATTATTTGCCTGAACCCGGACTTGATGATGGCCTGACATCCCAAGGCTCAAAGTCCAGGACCAATCCTTCATCCCCATAACGATGTCTTTTTCTTCCCTAGCATAGTATAATTACCCATCCATCCCCCCTGGAGGTTCCTATGGAAGGCGTACTCTCGTACCTCACCACATTCATTGTTGTCGTCGGCACTGCAGCTCTGATATTTCTTGTCCGGTTCTTTTTCAGGAATACGTTGGAAAGTACCAAGAAATGGCCGTATCAGCGACAGTTGCTTATCTCTGGAATTGTCCTGTTGGGCATATTCCTTGCCATTGGATTCCTGCCGCTTGACCATGAAGTAAAAAACCAGATTCTCAGCGTCCTTGGAATATTGTTCAGTGCTGTAATAGCCCTCTCTTCAACAACCCTGGTAGGAAATGCCATGGCAGGTATCATGCTCAGAATGATGCATGAATTTAGGGGAGGGGATTTCATAGAGATGGATGACATTGTCGGGAGGGTCACCGACTTCGGTATCTTCCATACGGAGATTCAGCAGGTCAATAGGGATGTGGTGAGCATCCCCAACCTCCTTCTGGTGCAGAGGGCCGTCAAGGTGACCAGAAGGGATGGTACCTTCATCAGCCTATCTGTTTCACTAGGATACTCCCTTGACCATGTACAGGTCGAGGAAGCCCTGAAGGAAGCAGCCATTTCCTGCAAGCTTGCAGACCCCTTCGTCTTCATAGAGGAGTTCCTTGACCATGCGATCAGATATCGCTTGTTTGGACTGCTTGAAGAAACAACAGAGCGGTTAAGTAAGACCAGTGAACTGCATAAGGCTGTATTGCAGACACTGCATGGGAAGGGTATGGAAGTAGCCTCCCCTGGTCTTATTGACAGGAGGGAGTTTGGCAAGGAAGAGCAGTATGTCCCAAAAGCACCCAAACATACGAAAGCCAAAAGCAAAGCCAATGATGAGGAAGTCATTGAGGAAAAGGTCTTTGACAAGGCTGATGAAGCCCAGTCCCTGGAGGACCTTCGCCAAAAACATGAGAAATTGAAGAAGAAGCTTGCAGAGATGAAGAATGGGGGAGGTAAGGCACAGAAGACTACGCTTGAAACGCAAATACAGGACATTTCCAACGAAATAGCTGATCGTGAGAAACAGAAGAAAGAGGAATGAATTCAATTTTCCCTATGTGACAAGAGAAGGGCTTGCACTGCAAACCCTTCTCTTGTGTTCCGTTACAAAACTGGTATATTCCTGTCTAAGGCCTCTACAGCACCGACCCATTCTTGATGATGGCATTCTTGTTGATAATGATAATCCCATCATGGATCGAGTACATAGAGAAGTCGCCTTCCTGACGGGGGATATCATCGATGCCGATACGACATCCATCGCCGATGCGTGCATTCTGGTCTATGATAGCCTTGCGGATGATGGTTCCCTTTCCGATACCGATATTGGGGATGCCCTTACGGGTATTCGCTTGTTTTTCCTCTTCTGTCTCATAGAAGGAGGCACCCATGCAGTAGACTCCATCCAGGGATGCCCCACTTTCGATCAGGGTGCGAACACCAATGATTGAGTTGACGATATACGCATTAGTTATGATCGATCCTTCAGAGGCCAAAGAGGAGCTGACATTACAGAAGTTCACCTTGGTTGCAGGCAGGTGGCGACGGTGTGTATAGATTGGCATCTCCTCATCATAGAAGTTGAACTGTGGGTTGATGGAAGCCAAATCAAGGTTGGTCTCATAGAATGCCTTGATAGTTCCGATATCCTCCCAGAATCCGTCAAAGAGGAAGGTTGCGACCCTTCTTTGCTCTATCACCCCAGGGATGATCTCCTTGCCAAAATCAGTCTTTTCGTTGTTGAGTACCTCTTCCATGGTCTTTGCATTGAATACATAGATACCCATGCTTGCAAGGTATTCGTTGGAAGCATCCAATTTCCTGTTTAGGGAGGATAACATGAATGACTCAGACACTTTGTATTCTGAGATGTCCACATCGATAGCAGGCTTCTCATAGAACTTGGTGATGATACCCTCTTCGTCGCATCCTATGATGCCCAGTCCGGTAGCCTGTTCGCGGCTGATGGGTTTGGAAGCAATGGTAAGCTCTGCCCCACTTGCGATATGACGGTCAAGCATATCATGGATGTCCATCCGATAGAGCTGATCACCACTGAGGATAATGTAGTAGTCGGCATTCTGGTCATGGAAGTGCTTTAGGTTCTTGCGAACAGCATCAGCTGTACCCTGGTACCAGGTATTGGTCTCGTTGGTCTGTTCGGCTGCAAGGATCTCTACAAAGCCACTGCTGAACGTATCAAAGATATACGTATTGGCAATGTGGTTATGCAGTGATGCCGAGTTGAACTGAGTCAGGATATAAATCTGACGGATCCCACTGTTGATGCAGTTTGAGATGGGAATATCTACCAGTCGATACTTTCCGGCGAAGGGAACTGCAGGTTTTGCGCGATCCATAGTCAATGGATAGAGTCTCGTACCTTTACCACCACCCAATACAATCGCAATTGCTTTTTGTTTTTTTTGCTTCATTTACTGTTTCCCCTCTGTGTTTTTCTCATAAATAGAACGATAGGAACGGGCTGACCTAATCCAGGTACTATCCCATTGCATGCAACGATTACGAATGGCAGCAATAGTCTGATTCCCCTTGTTCCACCATACGAGTGCCCTTTCAACTGCTTGTAGTATAGCACTTGAGGTCATGGAACTAAAGAGAATTCCTGTGCCCGCTTTTGGGTTCTCATCCAAATCGATGATACTGTCGGCGAGCCCCCCTGTCCTTCTTGCCACGGGAATGGTTCCGTAGCGCAAGGAGTAGAGCTGGTTGAGTCCGCAAGGTTCGTACTTGCTAGGCATCAGGAAGAAGTCTGAACCGGCTTCAACCCTATGGGCGGCGCGGTTGCTGAACAGGATGTTTACTGAAAGGTTGTCATACCGTTTCCCCAGTTCGACCAACTTCTCTTCAAGGCCTTGTTCACCTGTGCCGATGATGATCATCTGCATAGGCAGGTCGCGCACCATCTTCTCCAGTGCACAGGGAGAGCCTTCCAACAGCTCCACAAATCCCTTCTGGTCTGCAAGACGGCTTATCATGGAGAAGAGGGGGATGGATGGATCGACCTTGAGAGCAAACTCTTTCTGTATCTCCGCTTTTGTCTGGCCTTTGCCAGAATGGTCATCTACGGAAAAATGATGCTCGATGAAAGCGTCCGTCTCGGGATTCCACTCCTGGTAGTCAATGCCGTTGATGATGCCAGTGAGCACATCCTTGCGTCTTGTCAGCAGCTGTTCAAGGTTGCATCCATACTCCTTGCTCTGGATCTCCTTGGCATAGGTGGGGCTGACAGTGGTTATGGCATCGGCAAACTCTAGCCCTGTCTTGAGCATGTTGGTTCTCTTTTCCGGTGCATTGCCATAGAACATCTTCTCATCAGCCTCGATGGTAGTGTTCAGAAGCTGCAGGCGGGAGTACTCCCCTTGGTACGCGAGGTTATGGATGGTCATGACACTTTTGGTAGTGGAAAAGAAATCGGAAGTGTCTTGCTCTAGCAGATAAGGCACGAAGCCGCAGGTCCAGTCATGGCAGTGGATGACATCTGGTTTCCAGTCAAGCTCCCTGCAGAGGGGGAGGACAGCCTTGTTCAGCAAGGAGTACCTCTCCAGATTGTCCTGGTAAGGTGTGAAGGAGGTGTCACCATAGATACCAAGCCTTGCAGTGAACATATGATGGCATAAGAAGTGATAGAGAACACCATCGAGCTTTTTTTCCAGGAAGGTAACAGTTTCCTGTTTCCCCAGAAGGTCAAGGTCGAGTGAGAGGTTGCTCTCTACAAAGGTCGAGGTATCCACGCTGCCATAGCAAGGCAAGAGAACGTGGACCTCGGCTTGAAGGTCGCTCAGAGCAGTGGAAAGGGCTCCAACCACATCTGCTAGACCACCTGATTTCGAAAATGGAACTGATTCGCTTGAGACCATGAGTATCTTCATAGATTCAATTAGACCACTAAGGACTAGTTGTCGTCAAGGACAAACTACTGATATATGAGGCTGGAGTACGAATTACACGTATTCCATCCCCTCCAGCTCGTCTATATACTCGCTTGCGCAGTGCGCGGCTATGGCGCCATCACTTGCAGCGGTGACCAACTGACGGAAAACTGTGTCGCGTACATCGCCGACTGCATAGAGGCCTGGTAGGGCGGTCTCCATCCTTTCGTTGGTCTTGGCATACCCGTCATGGTCAAGCAGGGACTTGTCAAGCAGGCCCGTCTGGGGCAACATGCCGACAAAGATGAATACCGCGTCAAATTCACGTGTATATTCCTTATTAGCCTTCAAGTCCTTGAGGACGGTGCTGGTGACCTTACTTCCATCACCTTCAATCTTGGAGAGGGTGTGGTTCTTCACAATTTCGATGTTCTTGTTCCTTTCCACCTGTCTGACAAGGTTGTCCTGGCCACGGAATCGATCCTTTCTGTGGATGATGGTGACATGTTCGCTCATCTTGGAAAGAAAGATTGCATCGGTGAGGGCTGTGTCACCTCCACCTACAACGAGTATCTTCTTGCCCCTGAAGAACGGACCGTCACAGGTGCCGCAGTAGGAGACGCCTTTGCCCGCATACTCCTCCTCGCCCTCGACTCCGAGATGGCGGTGCTTTGCTCCAGTCGCCAAGATGACCGCTTTTGCCTGATAGGACTCGCCACTGGTCTCTGCAATAAAGAGATCCTTCTCTTTTTTAAGGGCAGTGACAGAGGCGTATGCTATCTTGGCTCCAAAGCGTTCAGCTTGTGTCTGGAACTTCACTGCAAGGTCATAGCCGCTGATAGGCTCTTCAAAGCCCGGGTAGTTCTCGAGCATATCGATGAACATGGTCTGACCACCTGGGGCCAGCTCTTCCATAATGGTAACAGAGCGACCGGCACGAGATGCGTACTGCGCAGCAGACATGCCTGCTATCCCCGATCCTATAATCAACACATCCTGTTCAATCATTTTCTTCCTCCATGGAACGAATTTTTTCCTGTAATGCAAGTTCTGCGTCACTCTTGCGCACGTAGGTAGGCCCGACTCCGATGTCATCGGCTCCCTCTTTCTGGAACTTCTCCCAACCCATCCTGATCAGGGTGAGGGGAAGGTTTGCAGAAAGTGTCTCATCGACAAAAAGCTGTCCTTCATACGTTTTGATCTTCTCAGCAAAGATGGCGGCGTCAAAGCCGGTGATAAGAGCAGAAGGGTACTCTACCATAAGGGTCTCCATCTCCTCTACAGTCACATCAAGGTCGGCGGTCTTCCTCCTTCCCTCAGCGTAGAGGGCTGTGTAGAACCGCCTCTTCCTTGCATCAATAACAGGGATGATAACACCGGGAAAATAGGAGACGCATCCAAAGAGCGCATCCATCGTAGAGACAGAACACAACGGGATGCCACTTGCCAGGGAAATACCTTTGAGTGCACTCATCCCTATCCTCAATCCGGTAAAGGATCCGGGTCCATTGGTACAGACCAACAGATCAAGATCCTTGAAGGAGAGATCGTTGCGCTTACACAGACCGAGCATAAGAGGAACCAAGGACTCCGAATGTCGGCTACCATTGGCAACGATCTGCACCTCGTAGCGCTTGAACAACGAAGACTCATCTCCAAGGGCCAGGGCAAGGTGAATCGCATCGCTTGAGCTTTCAATGGCTAGAATGTTCACACGTCTATTCCTTCAATGGTTATTTCGCGTTTGCTATCGTTCATAATACTAATATCAACAAAAATCGTCCCATCGGGTAGCATATCCTGAATCTTTTCACTCCACTCGATGAGAGTCACTCCATTGCCGTAGAGCATCTCCTCGCCTCCGATCATCTCAAACTCATCGGTGCCGCTGATCCTATACAGATCCATATGGTAGAGATCAAGTGTACCCTCATACTCCTGGATAAGGGTGAAGGTAGGGCTTACAATCGGTTCTGTGATTTCCAACGCCCTTGCGATGCCCTTTGCTAGCACTGTCTTTCCCGCTCCAAGGCTTCCTCGAAGGGAGACTACCGAACCGGCTTTGCAGGCCTTTCCAATGCGAAAGCCCAGATCAGAGGTCTCTTGGGGGGATGAGCTGATATAGCGCATGGTTCATCACTCCTGTGTGTCGTCTTCTTCTTCTTCAAAAGGGACTTCCAGATCGTCACCCTCTTCGGTGCCTTGGATATGGAAAGGCCTGGTATTGTCCTTTTTTATCACCTCTGCGGTGTTTATGAACTGCTGCACGATGGGCGAAGAGAGTTTTTCGCCTGTAGCCTCTTCGTAGTCACTCATCAGGCGGACAATGACAGGGTCTTTATCATCTATGTTCCTGGCAAGTTCCAAGAACTCACGGGCCTCGTCCAGCTCCCCATCCTGCAGATGCAGGTAGGCAAGGTTGGAGAGGAGGGTGATGTTTTTCTCATCAAGGTCGATGGCTGTGTTAAGGTAGTTTTTTGCCAGTTCCTTCTTGTCTGTCTCGAGGGCACAGATTGCAAGCTCGTTATAGATATCACTGCTGCTCTCTCCGAGGGAGATGCAGGATAGGAAGGCTTTTTCTGCTTCGAGGAACCGAGAGAGTCTTCTCAGGGCCCAGCCCTTGAGGAACCAAGCGTTCCATACCTTAGGGTTGTCCGTAAGATAGTGCTCCAAGCTGGTGAGGGCTTCCTCTTCCTTGGACATCTGGATCTGGTCATAGGCCTGCATCAACAGCTTGTCGTTGTTCAGCTTGTTGTCTATGTCGCCCATGATCTTGCTTACATGTTTGCGTTTCTCACCCTCTTCGGCAACAGCAAGGAAACGGTCCAGATATTCTTTTGCGATCTCGACATTGCCTTGGTAGAGGTGGAAGAAACCCAGTTCGCTAAGCAATGCAGCATCATCCTCAAACAAGGCTACCCCTTCCTTGAGGGTCTCCATTGCTTTCTGCTGGTAGAAGTCATAGGAGGTCCCCTTCGCAGTATCAAGCGAGGCGCGTTTGCTGTAGAAGGTCGCAAGGTTGATGAAGGTGGGGCTCTGGGGAGCGAGATGGTTGACGGTGAGGAAGAGTTCCTCGGCGAAGTCATAGTTCTCTTTCTGCTCCTGAGCTATTGCAGCTAGGTTCAGTTCATTTGGGGCATCAGACTGCACTGCAAGGACGAAGTCCCTGTAATAGGGAAAATGCTTGTGATCAGGATCAAATGCGATGATCTTCAGCATCCCTGCAACAAGCAGCTCAATGCTGATCTCTGTCGATTCGAGGCTCTCTTTTCCTGCAGGCAGTTGGACAGGGATCTCAATTGATGGGTCGATATGGAAGTCACCAAGATCCCTTTCCATGGAGGAGGGAAGGCGAATGAAGACTAGGTCCTGTAAGGTTGTGTTGGGTTGTGTCATGGAAATATCCTGTATATAAGATAAAACCTGCGGTGCCGGTCTCGGAGCTAGCTCTTGAACCTTAGGTTCAAGGGGGACACCAGTTGGCTGAAAATTCTGTTCCATTAAACCTCCGAGGAGGTCGGATCAATGCAAATCAGCTATGCCGTATCCCAATTGTGTAAGTTGAGCCAAGAGACGATTGCTCCAAGCGTACACCGCAGGAAAATGTCAAATATCTAAGGCAGGCTGTCCTGCCGTACCTCTATCGTACAGTAAGAAGAAGGTTTGATAAAGGGGGTAAAAGAAAAGAAAACGAGGCCACCGGGCCCCGTCTTCTTGGACATCATATGCTTTTGCAAGCAATCGTCAAAGGTTCGGAGATTCTTCCAGAAGGATGTCGAGGTCGATATCGTCAGAACCGGCGGTATCACCTGCGGTGAACCCTTCGGCAGCTTCCAATTCGAGTGCTGCATCGTCCATGAGAAGAATGTCATCCAACCCGTCGATGGTTGCAAGATTCTCCATTGCATTGGCAATGCTCTCTTCGATAAGCTTGTTGCTCGTTGTGAATTTCTCCACATACTCTTCAAGTTCCGCATTGTGCGTATTGACCAGGTCGAACCTCTCTTGAAGCTCTCCCTTCTCTTTGCGTAACATAGCGATGAGACCAGCTGCTTTTTTAGTGCGCAACTCCAGCATCTGGACGGTATCAAGAATTGACATAACCCCTCCTTACCAAATCTCGGTGAATTGTCTTGGGCTTATTTACCCAGGGCAACCTTAGCCTGTGACACGAGAGCAGAGAAAGTTCCTTTGTCTTCAATAGCCATATTGGAGAGAGCTTTTCTGTTGATCTCGATATGAGAAAGAGTCAAACCATGCATGAACTGGGAGTAGTTAAGTCCCTCAGCTTGCACAGCTGCACTGATTCTGGCGATCCAAAGCTTGCGGAAGTCCCGCTTGCGCTCTTTACGACCACGGTATGCATACTGACCTGCTTTTGCAACTGCATCTTTTGCGACACGGTTGTTGGTGCTTCTGCGACCATAGTAGCCCTTGGCGAGCTTTAAAATCTTCTTACGTCTGTCCTTGTGTTTTGTTCCGTCTACTGCTCGTGGCATATTCGCACCCCCTACGCGTAAGGAAGCATGGACTTGGCCCGTTTTGCTTCACAATCGGCGAGGATACCAGTAGCACGGAGGTTACCCTTGCGTTTGCTGGTCTTCTTGGTGAGGATATGACGAAGTCCCTGCTTCTTATAGCGGACTTTGCCAGTACCGGTAACATGGAACCGCTTTGCAGCGGACCGTCTTGTTTTCATCTTGGGCATTTTTTTGCACCTTCCAAACTTGCGCTCTCAAGGAACAAGAACCCCTTGGAGCAGCATATTCACCATCCCATGCGGGATACTGTTTCTTAATTGTCTTTCTTGGGTGGGTTGGTGTTCTTCAGGGGGCTGACGATCATACTCATCATTCTCCCTTCCATAACCGCACCACGGTCAAGGTTGTACCCTACACCAAGTTCGGTAAGCTTTGCAAGTATCCTATCCAAAACAACCTTCCCAAGCTCAGTATGAGCGAGCTCACGGCCGCGGAAGCGAATACTTACCTTTACCTTATTACCTTCACCAAGGAATTCAGATATAAACTTGGATTTGGTTTCAAGATCGTGTCTCTCGATCTTGGGCTGCATCCGAATTTCCTTCATCTTGACTACTGTTTGGTTTCGCTTGGCATCTCTGAGCCTCTTTTCCTGCTCATATCTGTACTTTCCGAAGTCAAGTATCTTGCATACTGGGGGTTTAGCGTTTGGGGAAACTTCCACCAGATCCAATCCAACCTCTTCAGCCAGCATCACAGCATCAAATGTGCTCATGATACCTCTCTGATTTCCTTCTGCATCAATGACGAATACTTCTCTAGCACGGATCTGTCTGTTGATCCTCAAATCCTTCGTAGCCAATCGAACTCCTTAGTGTTTTCTGTGAAATCACGGTGTTAATGGGGATAGTCTGCTACTGGTAGCCGACGAAGGT
Source organism: Sphaerochaeta sp. (assembly GCA_048264225.1). GTDB lineage: Bacteria > Spirochaetota > Spirochaetia > Sphaerochaetales > Sphaerochaetaceae > Sphaerochaeta. Next base: position 93,120 of record JBLXDK010000011.1, on the reverse strand, counting down.
AAATATAGCATAAGCATCTACCTATGTCAAAGTCCTTCCCCTTCGGATGCGAAAAAAGCCACCCGAATACTCTTCGGATGGCTTTTCCAAACTGGTAACGGTTAGGCCTGTCCAGCAGAACCCAAAACGTTCTTGTTCTTGTACATATACATTTTTTTCAGCTCTGCTCGTGCAGGGCCAAGGTATTTTCGTGGGTCGAACTCACCAGGCTTCTCAGCCATAACCTTGCGAATCATGCCAGTCATTGCAAGACGCCCGTCACTGTCGATGTTGATCTTGCATACGGCACTCTTGGATGCCTTGCGAAGCTGCTCCTCAGGGATGCCTACGCTGTCCTTGAGCTTGCCGCCGTTCTCGATGATCATATTGACATATTCCATAGGAACAGAGGATGAACCATGCAGGACGATAGGGAAGCCGGGAAGGATTTTCTCGATCTCCTCAAGGATATCAAAGCGCAGCGGAGGGGGAATGAGTACACCCTCGGCATTGCGTGTGCACTGGTCTGGCTGGAATTTGTTGGCCCCATGGCTGGTCCCGATGCTGATGGCAAGGGAGTCACAGTTGGTCTTGGATACGAAATCCTTGACTTCGTCGGGCTGTGTATAGTGGCTGACCTCTGAAGATACGTCATCCTCAATGCCGGCAAGGACACCTAGCTCACCTTCTACCGTAACATCAAACTTGTGTGCATATTCCACGACACGCTTGGTAAGAGCAACGTTCTCGTCATAGGGGAGGTGGGAACCGTCGATCATGACAGAGGAGAAGCCGTTGTCGATGCACTCTTTGCAGGTCTCGAAGCTGTCGCCGTGGTCAAGGTGCAGGACGATGGGAATCTCATATCCAAGTTCCTTGGCGTACTCTGTCGCACCACGGGCCATGTTTCTGAGCAGGTTGATGTTAGCATAATCGCGTGCACCCTTCGAAACCTGAAGAATGACAGGGGATTTTGTTTCTACACAGGCCTGTACAATAGCCTGAAGCTGTTCCATGTTATTGAAGTTGTATGCAGGAATGGCGTAGCCACCCTTTACTGCTTTAGCGAACATGTCTCTGGTATTTACCAGACCGAGGTCCTTATAGGATGTCATAGGTTGCTCCTTCTTGAACGTAAGGTGTTAATTCACTATAAATTTACCCAATCTAAGGAAACAGGTCAACCGGCATGGCTCTGATTGTCGGGTCTGAGGAGCGTTCTTACACCCTTCTTGCATGTTTCACCCAAGGAATGCAGAAAAATTGGACTGCATCTGAACAATAAGATCATCAAGACCCATTCCGAGCAGCGAGCCTGCCGCCTCATAGATGTGCACCATATGCAGGGGTGTGTTAATCCTCCCTCTCCGAGGCTCAGGGCTCAGATAGGGACTGTCGGTCTCAAGCAGGATCTGGTCGAGAGGGATTGAGGAGAAGATCCTTCTCATCTCGTAGTTTGCCTTATAGGTGAGCGGTCCCGCAAAGGAGATGAACATACCCTTTGATACTGCAAGCAAGGCAAGATCCATGGAGCCTTGGAAGCAGTGCATGATGCCCTTTCTGGTAAACGTGCGCCCCTGCAACAGCTCAGTCATCTCGACGTCCGCCTCCCGGCTATGGATGATGATGGGAAGTCCTAGCTCCTCAGCCATGTCCATCTGAGAGACGAACAGCCTCTGTTGGTCTTGTTTGGTACCGTAGTCCCAGTGGTTGTCCAACCCTATCTCCCCAATGGCACACACCTTGTGTTCCTCTAAAGATGCGCAAAGCACAGCGAGCTGCTCAGAAACTGGAAGATGCCCAGGGGCAACACCCCAGGGACCTATGCCTGTACTCAAATGGATAAAGGGATAGGCTGAGAGAAGGGAGGAGCGCCGGTCAAGGTCATCGAAGTCGATGCCGACATCGATGCCTTGCATTGAATGAGAGTGCATATCGGAGAGCAACCCAACAATGTCGACGCCTTTTTCCTGCATGGCAAGCAGATGGAAGTGGGAGTCTATCAGACCTAGGGGAATTTGCTTCATAGGAGAGGTATACTAAAGATAGGAGGCTCTTGCAAGACCACACACAGAGAAGGCCAGAAGGTTGCTACCGGATGATGGTCCTGAATGACCAAATACTGGCACCACCATGTATCTGGTATCTCTCTTACGTCTTGACCTCGCTCTCCCTTCTGATCAAGATACTCTTGAGAGAGGATTAGATGTGAAGATATTCAAGAGGCGGCCAGACAAGAAGTCCTTTGCCCAGATGATCCGCGACCGCGACAGTGCCCAGATAGTGCACTACCTGCTGAGGCTGGTGGTCATTCTCATCATGGTCAACCAGTTGTTTGAGCAGAACTATGAGAATGTGTTCTTCTGTCTGTTGGCCATCATGCTGTTTGCCGTCCCCACTTTCATTGAGACCCATACCCGTATAGAGATTCCCCCTGCCATGGAGAACTCCATCCTGTTCTTTATCTTCGCTGCCCAGATTTTGGGCGAGATGCGCTCCTATTATGTTGCCTTTCCTTTCTGGGACATGATGCTGCACACAGCAAACGGATTTCTGGCAGCTGCAATTGGCTTCTCCTTGGTTGATATCCTCAACCAGAGCCAGAAGATAACCTTCCGCCTCTCCCCCTTCTTTATCGCTGTGGTTGCATTCTGTTTCTCCATGACCATAGGAGTCCTCTGGGAGTTCATGGAGTACTTCATGGATATGGTGTTTGCTACAGATATGCAGAAGGACACCATTGTCCACACCATCAGGTCAGTTATGCTCGACCCGACAAAAACCCAACAGGTCGTGACAAAATATAACATCACCCAAGTAACAGTCAACGGCAGGGAGCTAGGCTTAGGTGGCTATCTGGACATTGGGTTGCACGATACCATCAAGGATATGTTTGTCAACTTCGTCGGAGCCTTGGTGTTCTCCATAGCCGGCTATTTCTATGTGAAGAACCGCAAGAAGTCCTCGTTTGTCATACACTTCATTCCAACTCTGGAAGCGGAAAATGCACAGGATGGCACATCATTGATCCGCAAGCAGGTGGGAAAAGAGGTATCCAAGCGAAAACAGGTAAAAAAAGCCCAGGCCATAAGCCGTGGGCCCAATGTGGTATCGAACAGGTCTAAAAAGGAAGTTTGACACAAATAAAAAAAATGGAAATAGGTCACTAATTCAATACGATAAACACAATTAATCAGTGTTCCTCTGCTCCACAATCGAGTAACAGGAAGCTTCCCTAAGTGTACTTGAGATCAGCCTGCGTTCCTCACTCTTTGAATTGACCTGTTCAGGCGATCACATATGATCGTCTTATATCGCAAATCTTTGGCATAGGTGTCTGCCTCAGGTACTTCAGAAAAAAATGCATCGGGGGTGATAAATGTCCCCAATGGCTTCTCTATCGCTTTGCTACAGACGTTAACATGGTTGTTGTTCCGTATGTTGTCCGGATCCTTGAAGTCCATAACCCCGATCCCGTATCCATAAAAGCTCGTCTTATGGTTGGGGAATTTCTGCTGGAGTTTCTGCATATAGGGCTTGTCTATGATGAAGCCATCCAACGGATACCATTTGTCCATAAACTGGAGTTCCACCCAGGTTCGGAAAGGGTGCCTCGTGGCGATTCTATAGCTAAGGCCTTTCAGCAGTCCACGAAAGATGATTTTGTTCATTCTCGCTGCATACAAACGGCAGGGAATCCCCACTGCCCTAAGCAAGGCCATGAAAAGAGTGCTTTTTGTGATACCGTTTCCCACGCCATCAGAAAGCACTTGTGATGCTGGGATGGAGAAGGACTTGGTATAGCCGTATGCAATCTCATCGCGTATGAAAAGGAAGATCCCCTTCATGAGTTCCGATTGATCCTCGATGGCATTCCATCCTCGGCTCACGATGAGTTGTTCTATCGAGGGGTGGGAATAATCCAGGAGGGGGCTTGGTTCTAGCTCTGGCAGTGGTGCAAGTTCGAATTCTAGGTTGGTTTTCATGATAATCCCTTCATAAAAATTGGTTATCCCTTGTAAGATGCCAGTAGGATAAAGAGAAAAAGCATCGTACAGAAGAGTAACCTTTGTGCTATAAATTAAGGTATTTTACCGACAAAGAATGAATATTGCAATGCAACGAATGGGGGTTCTTCCCTAACTTTGTACAATTTGTACTAAGTTTTCATTCTCCAACGAAGCGAGAGTAGCAAAAGCATTACCATGGTTCCATCACCGAGCGAGTGTCGGGAAAGCAAGGTGAGATACCCCGTCCCTGGGGTGTTGATACCTTTCATTGTATTGGTATTGATAGTCATAAGATACTTATGGGAGAGTGTTTTTTGCACTGAGGGGAACTAAATCACAGTAATCCAGAGAGCTTGGTGCCATTCAAGGCAACCATACAAGTATAGGAAAATACGTGCGAGTCAGGTTTTTTCGTGATACTGTAATACATCTGTTTCAGAAGGAGTACGTATATGGAACGAACAGTAATAATCTATTATTCACTGAATGGACATACCCAGTTTATCGCACAGAAGATGAGCAAACAGTTGGATTGCCCGACTATTCAATTGCACCTAAAAATAGAGTTCTCAAAAACCAATAAGTTCCTCCAGTACTTCTGGGCAGGTAAAAGTGCTGTATTCCGTGACAAGCCTGAGCTGGCAAACAAGCCAATAGATCTAGCCCAATATGATTCGCTCATCATTGCAACCCCAGTCTGGGCTGGAGGCATCAGCTCTCCAGTGCGTTCATTTCTCTCTTCCAATGCTATAGAAGGTAAGAAGGTCTATCTGGCGGCCAATAATAGTGGAGGCTCGTTTGAGAAGTGCTTTGCCACTATGAGAAAGCTGCTATCAAAAAGTACGGTCAAGGGCGAGATTGGGTTTGTTGAGATAACCAAGGATACCTATCCAACCCATAAGGGGAAGCTTGAGGAATTCTGCAAAGAGATCCTTGCAGGGAAATAGACCAATAGGGACATGACTGCATATCTGAAAAAAAGCAAAACGCATCTCGAACAAACCTTTCTATGGGTGTAGAATACACATAAGGAAGTATGTGATGAAGTAAGATGAGGCCTTCAGGTTGGCCCTACTACATTCGACCAAGGATCCTCCGGCTGTTCTGAATTGGAAGGAAATCATACTGTATCCATCAGAACCTTCAACAGGTCTGCTATTTTGATGAAGGATTGGTATCATGGTGAAAGAATCTAAGGTAGAAAATAGGTTTGTCCCATATGTGAAGAAACGGACCTATTTTTTTCTGTGCTTTGCCATAGTTTTTTTCTTTAGCTGTTCTTTGGGTTTCTCGAGTACTCTAATTGATCAAATACTCAATGATGTGACCCTCCCGCATGAAGGCCGTTTGTCCGGCGTGCCCCTGTATTATGATTGGGCCTCTGAACCACGAAAGGGAAAAAAGCATGATCCAGAAGGTTTTACAGCATTTACTGCATGGGGACAGATATACAACGAGGCTAATACGAGTATTGCAAACAACACGTTAGTCGAGGTAAAGGGCTTGCAGGCGTATATCTTTAGTAATTCTCAGAAGAAATACATTCTTGTGCAAAATCAAAGTCGATACGGGTGGGGAGCTTATGTGGAGGACTATGCTCTCAATGCACACACTAAAGCTGATGCAACCCAAAAGAATGGGGTCATGACAATTAGGATGACTGAGGGGTATACCTTTCATTTTTGGCCTGCAGATCGATATAAATGTAAACCAAATGATATTGGTGGCATCCTGATAACAGCGCAAGCTCGTTTGATACTGAAGGATTCAAAAAAGTTTGATGATAGATCATCGGCACATATAGTAATGAATGTGGGTGCAGATTTATGGAGGAATACTCATTGTGAGTATGCTGCTGAGTTTAAGAATAATTATGATGTTGGTATTGGAAGATTCAAGTACATTACCAATGAATGGCGGTCATTCTACATGACGACCATGTCTCGTGATCAACTGGAGAACTATCCACCATTCCAATAGAACCGTAATGCCTCAAAGACACAAAAAATTCTCAATAAAAAATGAAAGGACCAAGCATACTACTTGCTAAAGACAAGATGGTTTTACATAAAATACAACTGAACCATATGCTCTCTCAATAACCCGAACTTATTTGGATTGTTTTACCACCTGATTAAACATCGGTAAGTACAAAATACACGAATCTATGGTATACACTTGTAGTAAATATCTCTCGCACAACTTTCCTAATTGGTGTAAAATCCCATTAAGCTTTAAGGAGGGGTGTGATAATGTATGACGTATTGGTTATAGGTGGAGGGCTCAGTGGGTTGGCTTCTGCATCCCTGCTTGCAAAACGGGGTCTCTCTGTTGCTGTGGTAGACAAAGGCTACCAGCCTGGTGGGTCGTGTGGGGCTTTCAGGCGAGGATCTGCTACGTTTGACCAAGGTTCCTCAATGATGTTCGGCTTCGGTGAGGAAGGTTTCAATGCCCACCGGTTCGTATTCAATGCTTTGGAAGAACCTATAGACATCATCAAGCACAACCTTCTCTATTCCGTACATTTCAATGGGCACAAGGTCAACTTCCACGCTGACATCGACGAGTTCATAGAAGAGCTTTCTCTGGTATTTCCCACCCAAAGAAAGAATATCGAACGCTTCTACCATGATATGGGTGTGCTCTACACCCACGTCATGGTTGAAAACCCCGCCCATAGCACCCCCGACGAGATAGATAAGCAGGAGAGCCTGAAGGCACTCCTCCGTCACCCCATCTCCTATGCAAAGTTCCTAGGTTACCTGAACAAGAGTGCCAAGTCCTTGTTGCAAAAGTATTTTACCGATCCTGAAATCTTCAACTTCTTTGACAAACTCACTTCAACGTACTGCTATGCAACCGTTGAGGAGTCTCCTGCCATTCTGGCAACGGTCATGTTTGTGGACAACCACATTGGTGGTAGCTACTATCCTGCAGGCTCAACATTGTTTGTTACTGGCAAACTTGAGAAGGTCATTGAAGAACATGGGGGTGCCATGATCATGGAGAGAGAAGTGGTCTCCATCCTGTTCTCCGATGGCAAACCCAATGGGGTGGAACTTGATGACGGAAGAAAGCTGTATGCTGATGAGATAGTGTATTCTGGTACTGTCTGGAACCTCTACGAGAAATTGCTTCCCAAAGATACAACAACTGAAACAGAAAGGAATTGGGCTTCAGGCCAAGAGCCGACCTATCCCAGTGTGGTGCTCTACACCACAGTGAAGAAGGCAATAATTCATGAGGACATGCAACCTATCGAGATGCTGGTCGGAAATCCAAAAGAGCTTGATGAGAGTGAGGTAACACTCTACATCCCGAGCATCGATGACCGGAGCATCTGTTCTGGAGACGAACATATTCTTATTGCCATCGGGCCAACGTTTAGGAATTGGAAACATGCCGATGCCCCAATGTATGCAAAGATGAAGGAACAGGAACGAGAACGCTTGACCAAAGTAATCGAAAAGAGACTTCCAGGTTTCAAAAATGCCATTACCTTTAGCGAGGTGGCAACACCTCGTACCATCGAGCGCTATACGATGAAAAATGGAGGAGCTGTTGCCGGACCGAAGATGATGCTGGGCCAGCATATGTTCAAGCGGCAACATATCAGCACCCGATGGGATTCCCTCTTCTGTTGTGGTGAGTCAACAGTGATGGGGACAGGAACCCCGACAGTCACGGTATCGGGGATCAGTGCTGCCAATGCCATCCTCAAGAAACGCAAGATGCAGCCCTACCTCTACGACAAGGACCAAAAGCAGTACGTCAATCAAATCAATCCTCCGTACACACGTGAGCAGCTTTATGGAGACATGCGATTTACTGAAAACAAACTAAAGGCAAAGGCATCCCACTGCCTGTTCTGTAAAGATCCACACTGTAGCAAGGACTTTGATATCAGGGGCATCATGCGTCGCTTGATGGTAGGGAATGTGGTCGGGGCAAAGGCCCTTGTTGAAAAACAAGAGGCTACAGAGAAAACCCTTCTAACTTGTGAGAAACTCTGCATTCAGAATGAACAGGGTGGAGAGCCGGTAGCTATTCGAGAGGTGTTTGCCTATCTGCGGAATAGCTGACCAAAGCTGAAAGCGTGAGGGAAACAGAAAAGGCAGAACGGAAAGAATATTTCCATTAAAGAAAAATAATTGGGCTCTCATGAAAGCAATCCAACGTGGATTGTTCTCATGAGAGTCTTTCTTGTTGTCTCTTCTGAGAAGTCCATTGAATAGGGTATACCAGGGTATCAAGCTGTATCAATAAAAGGCAAAGAGAAAAAGCAATAGAAATAGGATTTCGATAGAGATCGAGCAGCATACCCTATACTTCAATAGGTGCTGGGATATACCCTCCCATGGTCCGGAATATCCCGCCAGCCTTAATGTGTGCCTGAACCTTCTTCTGTAGGCTTGTGGTGCACTCCCATGCCAATATGTCATTTCGGGTAGTTCCAAACCCAAAGACTCGTTCGTATATCTGAGGCACCGTGAATGTAATCGGGAACTTGAGAAAGCGTTGCATGAAGTGGCAGATGTTTGAGCCTGGAGGCAATATCTTCGAAAGTTCAGGATCGAGCAACCAGGAGTCACAGACAAACAGGATGGGGTGGAACATATCCAAAGCTAAAGAAAAGGCAGAGTCAACCAGAACAGGGGTCAGCGGTTCCCCCTCTGGAATGTGAACAGCGAGGACAGCAGTATCCTGAGAACAGAATAGGGTCAGATCAGTGAGAGGGACAGAAACAGCTTCACGTGAAATGCTTCCTGTTTTCTGGTCGACTTCATGGGCAACTAATTGGTTGTTTTCGATAGAGGAGTATGTAGTCCAATTACTAGAGTCTGAATCAGTATCTACGCCAATATACCCATCGGTGCTACACATGAGTGCATCCTGGGCAAAGGCTCTATATCGTAATTGTGTAATGTCATAGTAGATAGTATAGGGAAAATGAAAGAGGCTCTGTTCGAACTGTAGCCTTCCTAGCCGGATGACCTTTGCACAGAGGTGACGACAGATCCATCCATACCGGTCAAGACCAGTAGACCCTGCGTGTTGGTCCTCATAGGTTTTTACCCAGATGGAAATATCCGATAGTGTTGCCTGACGTACTGATTCTGAGATCCCCAAATGATCATAGAGATTAACGATAGTAGGATAGAGGCTGTAGGTGAGTACCAGGGGGTAGAGGGGTCCGAACTCCTTGAAGCCTTTGTCGAATAATACAAACAGGGCTCTGTTATCTTTATTTTGTATCAATACTAGTGATTTTTCAAGCAGCTCACTATGCAAGGAAGAATCCTTGATTTGGTTGTATCGGGCAAGGATCAGGTCTAGTTGGTATTGAGTAAGGGCGGTGTCACGCATAAAAGCTTTGTTCATGGGTAGAGCATGGAGGAGGAAGAGAGAGGAGTCAAGAGAGAGGAGTCAAGAGAGTTTTAGCAAACTATGCGACTGTGGGTTGTTGAGAAGTAAAAGGCAAAAAGTTCACCAGACCATTGAATAACTGGATACCTGTCATCGAGTATTCCCCACATATGTGGGGAAAAATTGGTAGACACCCGAGACGTGACTTACCCAACGGCTAAAGGCCGATGGGCTTCCTGCTTCACAGAAGACTGCGTAGGAACCGAAGTTTCGACGGCTGACACCCTCTCCACGGGCTTAGAGGGCTTGCCCAGCCCCAAGATATCCAAACCTACACTACGTAAGTTATTTCCAGCGTTTTCATCACGAGAGAGCTCTGTTTCACAATTTGGGCAAGTCCATGTACGCTCCTTAAGTTGGAGCTCACTGTTCTTATACCCACAATTGTGGCATATTCTTGAGCTTGGAAACCATCTATCCCCTTGAATGACATAGGTTCCCTTCTCAGCAGCTTTTTGTTTCAATCTTGAAACAAATCCTGCATAGCCAAGATCATTTACTGATTTACCCAAGTGCAAGGTTTGTGACATCCCTTGTAACGAAAGAGTCTCGATGCAAACTGCATCGTATTTGGTGCACAATTCGGTTGCGAGCTTCCTGTTGAAATCTGCACGAGAATTGGCTATCTGCTCATGTACAAGTGCAACTCTCTGCTTCGCTTTATACCAGTTTTGTGAACCTTTCTTTTTTTTGCTCAATCGTTTTTGGGCCTTAGCCAGTTTCATTTCATACTTTCGTGTGTTTCTCGTAAAATGAGGAGTATTCCCCTTGTGGTCAACATAAAAGTTCTCCAGAGACATATCAAGCCCAACGACTCGTTCAGGATCAGTTACAACTTTTTCAATGATAACAGGGGCTTCGTATTCAAAAAGAAAAGAGGCAAAATATTTCCCTGAGGAACTTCTTGAAACTGTAACTGATTTAATCCTTCCTTCGGAGGAAGTTCTCTGATCCCTATACGGTATCCAACCGAGTTTGGGGAGTTTTACTTTTTTGAGATTAAAATCAATAACCATATTATTGTTGGTGAGAGAGGATGTATAACTGTTTTTAGTTTTCTTCTTCTTGTATTTAGGGAAACCCACTTTGTGGCCCTTGCGCTCCCCTTTCAATGATTTGAAGAAGTTTAAATAGGCGTTTTGAAGGTTTACTTTCTCCCAAGCCAATGCCTGGGAATCCGCTTCTTTTAACCACTCGTACTCTTTTTTGTATGCTGAAACTTCTTTGTATTTGTGTTCGTAGATTTTCTGTCTGTCATCCTTATTCTCTTCAAAAAACGAGATTCTTTCATGAAGCATCATATTATAGATTGCCCTGGAAGAACACCCGAGAGTCTTATTGAGTTGGATAGTCTGGATTTCATAAGGGTAAATCCGGACCTTCAATGCCTTGTTTAGCTTCATACATGTTAAGTATACAGGTGTATAGTTTAGAAGTATAAGGATAATATTAAGATAACTATATAATACCTTACGAGAAGCCAAATACCTCCAATACATAGTCATATTGAAAGTTCTTTTTTAATTGTTATTCTTGTGTGAAAGGCGAGCACTTTCCGGGATGTTTCCTAATCAGAATTCAAAGAAATTTGGGTTAAAAAAAGAGGGCAAAGCTTTTGGTTATATTTTCTAAAAGCTTTGCCCTAAATGAAATACCGAAGACGGGGCTTGAACCCGTACGACCTAACGGTCACGGGATTTTAAGTCCCGTGCGTCTGCCAATTCCGCCACTTCGGCAAGTAATTTACTATTTCTTATTCGTTTCTTCCTCTATATATCTTGGAAGCACATTCGCATCAGTCTTCATGGGGATGAGTCGCTTTATAAACGGCTGTACTCCCACGTAGGTCTTCTGGAACTCCTCCTCGCTCTCCTTCAATGCAGCCTGCCAGGCAGCTCCAAACCCAGGACTGTTTATCGTAAGACGATCAACAGCTAGCTGATACACATGTAGGCGGGCCATCTCCTTCCTGTTTGGTTTCTGAGAGAAGGTGTTGAGACTGATCCTCAGGTTCTCGTTCTGCTTCTTGAGTTCCTCGTTGTCGTCTTTTAACTTAGCAAGGCCATCGCTCTCAAGATCCATACGGTCATTCAGCATCCTTCTCAGTCGGTCGTTCTCCTTCTTTTCCTGGAGAATCTCCTTATGCCTGTTCACTGACATAACGACCACGAGAACGATTGCAAGAACAACTCCGATCCCCAGGCCAATGAGAAAGTTCTGCATGCATCACTCCTTGAGCTTTTGGCTCACGTCAAAAGGTATCGCAACGAAGGGCTTTTGTCAAAGGAGAAAGAGGGAAGCGGTGCTTTTTGGCATCGCTTCTTCCCTTTATTTTCTTTTTTTTCTTGATTCTCTTACTTTATTTCTGTTCTTTGTCTTGTTTGAAACGCTTGGATACAGCCTCTGTGCTGTTTTCAATCGCTTCAGGAATGGACACCCTTCCCTGGAAGACTGCCATATCCTTGAACCCAGTACCAGTCAGAAGGGTGCAGACCTCTACATCCTTGCCGAACTTCTCGAGGAGCATCTTGCTGTCCTTGCGCACTCCGGCCCAAGCACAGGCAGCGGCCGGCTCGACAAAGATACCCGCTTCACGGGTCAGCTCGATCTGAGCATCAAGGATTTCACTGTCATCAACCTCAGTTGCCCAGCCATCACTCTCGTTGATATAGCGAACAGCCATCCTGCCGTTTGCAGGGCTCTCTACGCTGATGCTGTCAGCCCTAGTCGTTGCTGCTTGCAGGTTCTTGTAGGTGTGTGTCTTCCAAGCCTGGCTGATCGCATTGCTTTGTTTGCTCTGCACACAGACCAAGTGAGGGATCTTGTCGATGAGGCCTGCTTCCTTCAGGTCATAGAAGCCCTTGTACACACCAGCGAAGATGCATCCGTCCCCTACAGAGACATAGACTACATCGGGAGCCTTGCGTCCAAACTGCTCGAACAACTCGATGGAGACGCTCTTTTTGCCTTCGATGGTCATCGGGTTGTACGCAGTGTTGCGATTGATGCCTCCAAACTCCTTCGTGTATGCGATGGAGAGGGCAAAGGCATCATCATAGCTACCCTTTACAGGAACTACCGTAGCCCCGTAGAGCACACTCTGCATAAGCTTGTTGATGGGGGCAGTCGCCGGGACAAACAGGATGATCTCCAAACCATAGGCAGCGCCTGCACAGCTCATTGCTGCCCCCGCATTTCCGGTGGAGGCGAGAGCTATACTTTTTTGCTTGTGGGCAATGGCTTGGGCGGCTATCAGCTGGCTGGCACGGTCCTTGAAGGAGCCTGAGGGTAGGGCGCTGTCCAACTTGCAGGATAAGTTCTTCAGGCCATACTTCTCGGCAAGTCGGAGTGGCCTTGCCAAGGGGGTTCCCCCTACTGGGAATACTTCCGGTGTGGGTACCGGATAGGGGAAGAAGTCATACATGCTGACATGTTCCTTCTTTGCAAGCTTGGCAAGGTCATCCTTGTTGAGCTTGACTATCAGGTTGCCCTTGGAGAAGGAGCCCTTCTCATTCTTTTTGGAACAATCAGGACACTGGTACATGACCTCATCAGTCTGATAGGTCTTGGCGCAATCACTGCACTCATACGAAAATCGCATACTATATTTCCTCCATAAGTAAAAAATGCCGGATTTGCAGTCCGGCATTTGTAGGTATGATCCCAAGTTATTTGGCTAGGATCTCCGCATTGAATGCTTCGATCATCTCATCTATCTGGTCAGCATACGCCGGAATCTGCTTCCAGTAGTTCTTGTCATACCACTGAGCATCGAGCTCTTCATAGGTCTTGCCCTGCTGCTCAACCCAAGTGTAGTACTTGAGGTTATGCACGCGGAGCTTCTCGTAGTAGGTAAGCTCTAGGGTATCCTCAGTTGTCTGATGATGCAAGCACGCAGCAAGGGCACGCACCGCCGCATACTCATCAAACTCGCCCTGGATCTCATTCTGTTCCACCAGTCTTGAGGTATACATCTCAGAGCTGTCGGTCAGGACGGTGAAGATGACATCGTCACTGCCCATCTCATAGTACTTGGCCATCTTGATGGCTGCAAGCACATTTCCCACACCGCTGATACCATACAGAGGAAGCTCTGCGATAGTCTCTTCGGTAATACCCATCTTGCGCAGATATTCAATACCTGCAGGCTCGTTGAAGAGGCGGTAGACATCCATGCAGTCCTGGTCATCGACGGCGATCACCATATCGGTATTTCGCACATTGTGAACCCAGGGCACATGCTTGTCGCCGATACCTTCGATGCGGTGTCCGCCAAATCCATTGCGCAACAGGGTGGGGCACTGCAATGCTTCAGAAGCTGCAAGCTTGATATGAGGATATTTCTCCTTGAGAAGGTCTCCTGCAGCAAGGGTTCCACCAGAACCTGTGGCAGTGACATACCCACAGACGTTCTCGTCTGCAATACCCTCTTCCTTGAGCACTTCCAGGATTGCTCCACCGGTGACCTTGTAGTGCCACAGATAGTTGCCGAACTGGTCGAACTGGTTGAAGATGACGATATTCGCGCCTCTCTCTTCATCGAGAGTGTGGCACATATCAAAGATTTCCTTGACGTTGGACTCACATCCTGGTGTTGCAATGACCTCGCCGGCGACAGTCTTCAGCCAATTGAATCTCTCTTGGCTCATCTCTTCAGGGAGGATGGCAATGGATTCGCATCCGAGAAGGACGCTGTTATAGGCACCGCCACGGCAGTAGTTGCCTGTAGAAGGCCATACAGCCTGCTGGTGGATGGAGTCGAAGGTGCCTGCAACCAATGCCGGTGCCAGACATCCGTAGGTGGCTCCTACCTTATGGGCACCGGTGGGGAACCATTTGCCGACAAGGGCGAGGATTCGTGCCTTACAGCCGGTAAGTTCATGGGGAACCTCAACATAGTTCACTCCACCGAACTTTCCTCCCATCTTAGTGGGTTCGTTCTTCCAGGTGATCCTGAAAAGGTTAAGGGGATTAACATCCCAAAGACCGACATCTGCAAGTTTTTCCTGGATATCGGCAGGGATAGTGGAAGGATCCACCATCTGGCTGAAGGTTGGCAGCAAAATGCCCTTTTCCCTGCAGCGGTCAATATTATTCTTCCGTACTTTCGGATCCCCGTTCAAATTGATCAACATCTAAATTCCTCCACTATACTTTGGTGATTGGTTGCTTTTTGGATTAGTCAAGTATACAAGAAAGATTTGAATTGTAAAGATAAAATTCGTAAAAGTTAGATTTTCCTCTGATATATTGCGCTAAGTGTCAGTTACAGTATGCAATTCTTTGGTAAAGTGCTATATTATTGACAGAGTAAAATGGCAAAAACCCCTTTGGTCGGATGGGACAATGCTCGTTTGGCTCAACATTTGTATGGGATGGGAATGCTCTGTGCACCACCACCGTACACGCGTATATAAGAGTAATGCAGAAAGACTTTGTCAGCCTGAAAAGAGAGAAAAAACACTAACTTTGTTGCGAATTGTTGCAAAAATGATTGACATCTCTCTGATCTGCATTAGAATAAGACAGTGTTGGGTCTTAGTACCCGGCGACACCCTTACTCGAAGGAGTGACCTATGGCAGACATCATGCGCCCGGTTCCTTTTGCGGAACTTATTACCCGCCTTGTTGGCGAATTTCGCAACCACCATTCAATTTTTGGAATTGCCGAAGAACAGTTCTATCAGGACAAAGGCAAGAACAGCATATCAGTATTCGGTCAGAGTTGTTCCACCCCTTGCGGACCCGCCGCAGGGCCCCACACCCAGCTGACACAGAACATAGTTGCCAGCTACCTGGTCGGTGGACGCTTCATGGAATTGAAGACAGTGCAGATCATGGACACCCTTGAGGTTGAAAAACCTTGCATCGATGCACGCGATGAGGCCTACAACGTGGAATGGTCCACGGAGTTTACCCTCCCCAAGGCTTGGGACGAGTATGCCAAGGCATGGATCATCCTTCACCTGCTCGAAGCTGTTATGAACAAGGGCAAATTTGAAAAACCCTCCTTCATCTTCAACATGTCAGTAGGGTATGACCTTGCAGGCATCAAGACCGAACGCATGCAGCAGTTCATCGACTCCATGATCGACGCCCGCAAGGACGAACGATTTGCCGAGTATCTTGCAGAACTCGATGCCATGCTCGATGAAGGTCTCTTCGATGGCACCGAGTGGGAAGGACTTGAGAAGAAACTCAAAGGTCTGACTGCAAAGATCAGCTCTAACATCAGCCCGTCTACCACCCTGAGCACCATGCATGGATGCCCCCCAAAGGAAATAGAGGCCATCTGTACCTATATGCTGAGCGAAAAGAAGATTGATACCTTTGTCAAGCTCAATCCCACCCTCCTTGGCTACGACAAGGTGCGTGAGATTCTCGATACCCTTGGGTTTGACTACATCACCCTGACTCGGGAGAATTTCGAGCACGACCTGCAGTACAACGACGCCATTGCGATGTTGCACCGCTTGGTAGACCTTGCGAAGAAAGAGGGCCGTGGCTTTGGCGTCAAGCTGACTAACACCCTCGGTTCAGTCAACGACCAGGAGCAGCTCCCTGGCAAGGAGATGTACATGTCCGGGCGGGCTCTGCTTCCCCTTTCCACCACAGTGGCCACTATGCTCAGTGGTGAGTTTGCTGGCAAGCTGCCTGTCTCCTATTGTGGAGGGGCTACCGCCCTTACGGTAAAGGCTCTGTTTGAGACCGGCATCAGACCCATCACCCTTGCAACCGACCTGCTCAAGCCAGGTGGCTATGCCCGTCTGAAGCAGATGGTGGAGATTCTCGAGAAAAGCACGGCATGGGACATGCAGGGCATTGATCTCAAGAAACTGGAGAAACTCTCATCCGATGCCCGTGAAGGTCGATATGTCGAAGTAAGTAAGGATTTTAGAGGTACCGATTCGATTAAGATTGGTGAAGACCTGCCGATGTTTGACTGTTATGTAGCCCCTTGTGTGGTTGCATGTCCCATCCATCAGGATGTCCCCGAATATGTGCAGCTTGTCGGTATGGGTCGTTACGCCGATGCCCTTGAATTGATCTATGACAAGAACGCCCTTCCCTTCATCACAGGCCATATCTGTGATCACCAGTGCCAGCTGCACTGTACCCGCATGGATTATGAGGGTGCGGTTGAGATTCGTGAGCTGAAGAAGATTGCCGCAGAAAATGGCTATGAAGAGTATAGGAAAAGGTGGGAAGGCCCAACCGATAAGAGCCAGTTCAAGGCCGCTGTAATTGGAGCAGGCCCTGGAGGTCTCTCCGCCGCATACTTCCTTGCCCGGAGCGGCTTCGATACCACCGTATTCGAACGCGAAGAGAGTGCCGGTGGTGTGGTTCGCCACGTCATCCCAGGCTTCCGCCTTCCTGTAGAGGCCATCGAGAATGATGTCGCCTTCATCCAGGCCCATGGGGTGGATTTCCACTATGGAGTCAAGAGCGAAGAGATGACCATCAAGGCTTTGCGGTCGAAAGGCTACTCACACATTTTCTACGCAATAGGCAGTGAAGTGGACAACGATATCCCTCTCACAGGGGATCGTTCCCGGGTACAGCGCTCTCTCGAGTTCCTCGGTACATACCGTAAGGATCCCTCCAAGGTACGCCTTGGCAAGCATGTGGTCATCGTCGGTGGAGGCAATACCGCCATGGACAGTGCCCGCGCCGCAACAAGGGTTAGTGGGGTGGAAAAGGTGTCGGTCCTGTATCGTAGGACAGAGAAGGAGATGCCTGCAGACCATGAGGAGTATGCAAATGCCCAGGACGAGAATGTAGAGTTCATCTTCCTGGCAAACCCAGAGTCCTTTGAAGGGAACCAGCTCACTGTACGTAAGATGGCCCTTGGCGAGAAGGATGCCTCAGGAAGAAGACGCCCTGTTGCCACCGATGAGACCTATACCATGGACTGCGACGTCATGATAACCGCTATCGGCGAGTATGCGGACACCGAAAAACTGACCTGGTTTGGCGTCCCTGTCAATGAGAAGGGCTGGCCCATTGCTGACAAGGGGACGAAGGAGACTGAGGTCGAGGATGTCTATGCCATCGGAGATGTGCAGTCCGGTCCTTCCACCGTAGTGCAGTGTATCGCAAGTGCACGATCTGCAGTTGAGGCTGCCATCGACAAGATTCTCGGCCCAGAGGATGAGGAAGATGAAAGTTGCGGCTGTGGTCATGACCATGGTCCTGATGAAGCGTGTGAAGATGATGAAGACTTTGAGGACTATGATGAGGATGACCTCTCGGATCAGGACAACGAGGAGCTGACAGCATCTGAAAACGAGTTCTTTGCAGAGATTGCCGAAAAGAAGAGCAGAATCCTTGTTTCCAAGGACTTTGATGACAAGAAGTTTGCTGAAAATGAAGCAAAGCGCTGTCTGGAGTGTTCCTACATCTGCAACAAGTGTGTGGATGTATGTCCGAACCGAGCCAACGTTGCCATTGATGTGCGCAACACTGGAGTCTTCTCCGATCCCTTCCAGATCCTCCACCTCGATGCCTACTGCAATGAGTGTGGTAACTGCGAGACCTTCTGTCCCTATGACGGCGGGCCCTATCACGAGAAGTTTACCCTCTTCAGTCGCAACGATGACTTTGAGAGCTCAGAAAACAGCGGTTTCTTTGTGGAGGATGATGAGATCCTTGTCCGGCTGGACGGGAAGATCTTCCATTGCGCCCTTGACGGGGATGGAATTCTTACAGGAGACGAGGAAGGCATCACTGACGAAGTGGCTGCCCTGATAGAAGAAGTGTTCACTACCTACAGCTACCTGCTGGGGTACGTGGCTGAATAAGGAGCATATTGTGTCTAGTATTGTTATCAAGAACACCCGTGTCATGCAGACAATGCCTCCCTTTGCCGTAACCGAAGATGTTGATGTCGTCATCAAGGATGACATCATCAGCGCGGTAGGCAAGGGTGCAGGTGATAAGGTTCAGGCTGACAAGATCATTGACGGCAGGAACAAGACAGTGACTCCTGGAAACGTCTGTGGTCATCACCATTACTACTCCGGGCTTTCCCGAGGAATGCTTATCTCCGCCGGCCCTCAGAATGACTTCATTCAAATTCTGAAGGAGTGGTGGTGGCGCCTCGATAGGGGGCTTGGTGAGGAAGCTACCTACTACAGCTCCCTTATCTGTTCCCTCGATGCTATCGCTGCAGGTACCACCACATGCATCGACCACCATGCAAGTCCCAACTATATCGCCAACTCCCTGGACACCATTGCCAAGGGGATGGAAGAGGTAGGTGTTCGTGGCACAACCTGCTACGAGGTTACCGACCGTAACTTCGGCATGAAGGAAGTTGAGGCTGGAGTGGAGGAGAACCTTCGCTTTGCAAAGTCCGCAAAGAGTCGTACGCTCGTACGTGGTATGGTCGGCGGTCACGCCCCTTTCACCATCCCCGATGAGGGGCTGCGCATGATGGCCGAGGTGATGCATGAGAGCGGGGCAGGCATGCACCTCCATGTAGCCGAGGACAAGTATGATGTGGTGCACTCCCATCATCACTACAATATGGATATTGTCGACCGTCTGGAGAAGTTCGGGCTTTTGACCGACAACTCGCTGTTGGTGCATGGCCTCTATCTCAACGAAGCCGAGATTGGGAAGATCAACAGCCATGACACGTTTTTTGCACACAATGCACGAAGCAACATGAACAACCATGTGGGATACTGTGAAAACCTCCAGAAGGTGAAGAACCTGATCATCGGTACCGATGGATGCGGTGGAAACATGTTCGAGGAACTCAAGCTTGCGTTCTTCAAGCACAAGGATGAGGGTGGCTCCTGGTGGCCTGGGGACTATGTCACCGCTCTTGCCAGAGGCAACAAGCTTGTCGAGAAGTATTTTGCTGGGAAGTTCGGTAGGGTGGAGGCTGGCTACAAGGCTGACCTCACTATTCTGGACTACCATAATCCGACCCCCTTGGTTGCTGACAACAGCGCTGCGCACTTTGTGTGGGGTATGAGCAGCAACTGCGTGGAGAGTGTCATTGTCGATGGCAAGCTGGTAATGGAAAATCACCAGTTCCCAGGCATTGATGTGCCTGCCATCTACGCAAAGGCCGCAGAGGTTGCCAAGCGTGTCTGGGAAAATGTGGATACTATCGCACCGTAACGGGTGCGAAAGAGAATATGACCAAGACGGTCAAAGGGAAGGAATACATGACGATTCAGGAACAGATCAAAGCAAAGGCTGCCGAATATCGCGATTATACGGCTATCAACCTCTCCAAAATGGTTAAGGTGAAGAGCTACAGCTCTCAGGAAGAGGACGTATGCCGTCTTATCGTCACCCTCTGTGAAGAGGCTGGTTTCGATGAAGTCTACATCGACGGACTCGGTTCAGTAATTGGCCGGGTAGGAAACGGGAAGAAAAAACTGGCTTTTGATGCACACATTGACACCGTCGAAGTGGGTAACATGAAAAACTGGGATTTCGATCCCTTCAGTGGTGAGATCAAGGACGGCAAAGTCTTTGGTCGTGGAACCAGTGATCAGAAAGGTGGAGCCGCTTCAATGATCACTGCCGGACGCATCCTCAAGGAGCTCGGCTATGGTGGCGAGTACACTGTCTACTTTACCTTTACCGTAATGGAAGAGGATTGTGACGGCATGTGCTGGAAGTACCTCATTGAAGAGGAGAACTTCAAGCCGGATTTGGTTGTGTCAACCGAGCCCACCACCTGTCAGCTCTATCGCGGACACCGCGGTCGCATGGAGATCAGGGTTATCCTCAAGGGTATCTCCTGTCACGGAAGTGCCCCTGAAAGAGGCGTCAGTGCAGCGTACAAGGCAGCCAAGGCAGCCCTTGCCATTGAGCAGCTCAACAAGGACCTCAAGCCGGATGCAGAGAAATTCCTTGGAAAGGGAACCATCACCGTCAGCCAGATGGACGTCAAGGGACCCAGCCAGTGCGCAGTGGCAGACTATGCCATGCTCTATCTTGACCGTCGCCTGACATGGGGTGAGGACGCAGATCTTGCCATCGGCCAGGTTCGTGACTACATCTCCAAGGCAACCGGTGATGACCCGTCGGCAATTGTCGTTGAAATGCCAAACTACGAGAAGACCGGTTGGACCAAGAAGGAGTACTCTCAGGAACTCTATTTCCCAACCTGGAAGATTGACGAGGATCATCCTTTGGTAGTTGCTGGTGTCGCCGGGTATAAGGATCTCTTTGGTAAGAAGCCTGTAGTTGATAAGTGGACTTTCTCCACCAACCTGGTTGCCACCACTGGAAGACACAAGATTCCCGCAATCGGCTTTGGCCCTGGAGACGAGTCGCAGGCTCATGCTCCCAACGAGATCAACCGTGTCGACGACTTGGAGATCTGTGCGGCTTTCTACGCAATGCTTCCTTATTCGCTGGAGAAGAAATAGGTCGAATGGTTTGTAATGCGTAACCGATATGGTATACTTATAGCCACGGGGTGCAGAGCCTCGTGGCTGTTTCGACCTTTCGGGTACCCATTCTGTTTTTCGCTAGATGATGGAAGGTGGTAATCCGGACAGAGGAGATCCAAAGATGGCGATCAGGCCAATTGGAGAACCAATGTACCAAGGGTTTTCGTCTGGGACGGAACTTCTTGGATCTTTACCTCCTTTCAGTGTATATGGAAAGCCTTCAGGCAGTTCTGAGGCCTTCAGGATCATAGAACCTGATCCTTGCAACTGTCTAGGACAGGGATGTGTGCACCGTAACGTTTTCTGCTGTCGATGGGGACTTTTGAGAGGCCCTACGAACTGGATGCAACAACACTTGGGAAGCCTGGTGCATCTTTATAGCTTCTGCTTCCCACCTTCCTTGCTGTCATAGGACAGCTTGCGATGCCGGAGTTTGGACGGACTTCACCTTTATGGATGCTAGAAGTGTCAGAACTTGCCCTGGTGGAGTCATCGTGTAGGAGAACCTATGACGGATTCGATATTGCTGAAAAACATTTTTTGTCTGCAGACAAGCTTTGACAAGGAGGCATATAAGGGTGCCGACCTGCTGGTTACAGGCAACAAGGTAGCAAAAATCGCCCCAGAGGGCGGACTTGTCGCAAAAGAGGGTGTGAGGGTCATCGACTGTTCACACCATGTGGTCATCCCCGGCCTGGTAAATACCCATCACCACTTTTACCAGACACTGACGCGCAACCACCCCGCCGTTCAGAATGCCAAGCTGTTTGACTGGCTCAAGTTCCTGTATGACGTATGGAAATATGTCGACGATGAGGCTGTCTATTACTCCTCCATGCTCGCCATGGCCGAACTGATGAAGACCGGCTGCACGCTTACTACAGACCATCACTATCTTTATCCCCGCTCCTTCAAGGGCGACCTTATGGGCTTGCAGTTCAAGGCTGCAGACCAATTGGGTATGCGCTTCAGCCCGACCAGAGGCTCGATGAGCCTGAGCAAGAAGGATGGGGGCCTTCCCCCTGACAGTGTGGTACAGACCCTTGAGGAGATCCTCAGCGACAGCGAACGGTGTATCAAGACCTACCATGATCCTGCCCCTGATGCAATGCACAAGATAGCCTTGGCCCCTTGCAGTCCTTTCAGTGTTACGAAGGAACTCATGACCAAGACAGCAGATCTTGCCCGCAAGTATGGTGTCAGGCTCCACACACACCTGTGTGAGACTGCCGATGAGGCTGATTTCTGCCAAGAGATGTATGGGACGACCCCTGTCGCCCTGATGCAGGAGTGTAACCTGATAGGTGACGATGTCTTCTATGCCCATGGAATCCACTTCAATGATGAAGAGCTGAAGATTCTTAGGGACACAGGATCCCATATTGCACACTGTCCCTCTTCAAACATGCGCCTAGGCAGTGGAATCTGTCGTGCCAAGGAGATGTTGGAGATGGGTATCAATGTCGGCATTGCCGTTGACGGCAGTGCGAGCAATGACAGTTCCGACATGCTTGCAGAGGTACGCCAGGCACTGCTATTGCAGCGTGTTCGCTATGGTTCTGATGGTCTTACAGCCCATCAGGCTTTCACCATGGCTACGGAAAACGGTGCGAGGATGCTGAATTTTGGCAACGTAGGCAGGCTTGATGAGGGGTGGGCGGCAGATATGGCCATCTTTGATGTCTCAACCATCCCGTATGCAGGTAGTCAGAGTGATCCTGTAGCCAGCCTTATATTCTGTGGTAGCAACCACAATACCGCATATACGATAATCAACGGAAAGGTTGTAGTAGACCAGGGGCAGCTGGTTGGATATGACGAGCAAGAACTTGCCGACAAGGCAAATGCCATCAGCGTCAAGCTCATGGATAAGGCTGCCAGAAAGGAGGCATTATGATCCAGGAATTTCTTATTGCAAAAGATACTGAGGATGCACTCAAACTCAAACGAAACAATCCCAAAAGCGTGTTCTATGCGGGGGGGACTGAGATAAACAGATTGAACTCCACCATCGATGCCAAGACAGCCATCAGCCTTGCAAAGGTTGGCCTTGCCTCCATCAGTGATGAGGGTAGCTCTGTTCGAATCGGCAGTATGGTAACGTTCCAGCAGCTGGTGGATTCGCCCCTAGTTCCCAAGTGGCTCAAGGATGCCGCACTCTTTTGCGGCTCCTTCACCAAGAGGAATATGGCAACCATCGGTGGTAATATGGCCATGTGCAGTGACCACTCCTACCTGGCTCCCGCCTTGCTCGCTTCCCGGGCAAGGGTGCTGACTGCAAACATCACCGAAGAGGGATCGTACAATGAGGATAATATCCCCATCAGGGAGTATCATGCCTATCATCCCCAGTTCAGCGGCACCTTGCTGCTGGGTTTCCTCATTTCCAAGGACACCCGGTTTGTAGGGACTCTGAGGTATGCAAATACAGTGCAGAGCCAGGCAGCTGTAACGGTAGGGTTTGGCGCTACTAAGAACGGGGAAGGTGTCATCGACCATGTCCGCGTCTTTGCTGCGGTCAAAGGAACTGGCATGCAGCGTCTTTCAGCCGTTGAGAATGCCATAGAGAATGGGGAGCTTATCACCAAACAGGATGTACAGCTCGCCGTAGGTCATGCAATCGAAGCGAAGGATGACAGTACTGGCAGTTCCTCCTACAAGCGATACATCGCCAGTGAGGGGATAGCCCAGTTATTTTCCAACTTCATTTCCGGAGGTGCAAAATGAACAAGATTACGCTTACCATAAATAATAAGAAGCTCCAAACTACTGTAGAGGGTGCCGAGTCGCTTCGCTCGCTTCTGGTCAGGCTCGGCTTTATCAGCGTCCGTGATAGTGACGACCGCGAAGGGTTTGCAGGAAGCGACACCATCATTTTCAATGATGTTCCTGTCTATGCCAACCTGATGCTCGCACTGCAAGCTGACGGTGCGACCATCCGTACAGCTGAGAGTATGGGCAACAGCCGCAAGCTCAGTGTTGTCCAGCAGGCTATGATCGATGCAGGAGTTGTCCAGAGTGCCTACAATGCACCAGCGGCCGCCCTGCTGCTGACCTGGTTGCTGGAGAAGGAGAAGAATCCTACCAGATCTCAGGTCGCTGAAGTCCTTTCTGGAATATTTATTCGTGATGCTGGGTATGAGCACTACTACCTTGCGGTGGAACTTGCAAAGGAGAAGCTTGCTAGTGGTGAGTACAAGAGCACTATCTCCCCAACGTTCCGCGACCACCTCAGCTATGTGGGCAAACCCAAGTCCAAGGTGGACGGGCCTCAGCTGGTTGCAGGTGAAAAGAGCTTTGTAGAGGATCGCGTTCTCTCCGGGTACAAGACCATGGTGGTTCTTCGCTCCCCCTACGCCCATGCCTACATCAAGAGCATCGATACCAAAGAGGCCCTTGCAATGGAAGGTGTGATCGAAATCTTCACCCACAAGAACAGTTCCCAGGTCACCTATATGCAGGCTGGACAGGGAAACCCTGAGCCAAGCCCCCATGACAGGCGCCTGTTCAATGAGAAGGTTAGGCACGTAGGTGATAGGGTTGCCGCCATTGTTGCAGACACCATGGAGCAGGCCATTGCCGCCAGGGATGCCATCAAGGTGGAGTATGAGGTTCTCAAGCCTGTCTTCACTGTAGAGGATGCGATGGAAAATGGTGCACCTATTGTCCACAACGGCACCGTCGAGTTCAAGGTAGGCGCACCTGCTGACCTTGCTGACTACAACAAGAGTGCCGATCCCCGTGACGGCAAGGTCGTCTACCAGTTCCCCTTGCATGGAGATATCCGCAGAAACGTCGCCAGTGCCGCCCATGGACATATCGGCGATGTGGAGAAGGGCTTCAAGGAAGCTGATGCTGTGGTCGAGCGTACCTATCAGACCAGTCAGATCCAGTGTACACCTCTTGAACCACACCTTTGTTATGCAAAAATTGATAATGGGCGTTTGGTCGTGCATGCCTCGACCCAGGTTCCTTTCCACGTCAGGCGTATCGTTGCCTGGGTGTGTGAAATTCCTGAGAACAAGATCCATGTCATCAAGGAGAAGGTCGGAGGTGGCTATGGTTCCAAACAGGACATCCTGGTTGAGGATCTGGTCGGATATGCAACCTGGATTACAGGACAGCCGATATACTATCGCAACACCCGTGAAGAGGAGTTCATTGCCAACTCGACCCGTCACCCTATGCGGATGACGGTGAAGATGGGTGCGAAGAAGGACGGCACCCTTACTGCTGTCTACATGGATGTGCGTGCAAACACGGGCCCGTATGGAAACCACTGCCTTACCGTTCCGATGAATGCATGCTCGAAGACGCTTCCTCTTCTGAAGTGTGACAACATGAAGTTCGATGTCATTACCTACTACACCAATATCCTGCCTACCGGAGCTTACCAGGGATACGGAGCCCCCAAAGGCACCTATTCGCTGATGGTCTGTATGGCAGAGCTAGCTGACAAGCTTGGTATCGACTACTACCAGATGGCTATGAAAAACAAGGTCGAGCCTGGTTACATGCTGGAGATACTCAAGGGCCTTGGAGAGGGACGCGAAGGGACGGTTGTCCCTGTAGGGTCTTGCGGTCTTGAAGATGCCCTGGTCCAGGGTGCCAAGATGATCGAATGGGGCAAGAAGGTTACCTCTGATGATCCTGACTGGAAGATTGGTAAGGGCTTTGCCATGATCCAGCAAGGATCGGGGCTTCCTGGTCTTGACCACTCCAATGCCTGGGCCAAGCTGCTCACCGATGGGACATTCCAGATTTTCAGCGGAGGGGCAGACCTCGGCACTGGCCTCGATACCATTAGCGTCAAGATGATCAGTGAAGCGTTCTGCATTCCCATGGATCTGGTTACAGTCATCAGTGGTGATACCGACTCCTGTACCTTTGATACCGGAGCCTATGCTTCCAGTGGTACCTACTTCAGTGGCAATGCTTCCTTCTATGCTGCAGAGGATCTGAAGAAGAACCTGCTCGCTGAAGCTGCAAAGCAGATGGGCGAGAAGGCAGAGGATCTTATCTGTCGTGCTCCAGGGGAGGTCTACAGTACCAAGACCAAGAAGAGCCTCACCTATGCAAAGCTCAGCCATGATGCCCTTACAGGCACAGGGTCGGGTCAGGTGATGGGTCGTGCTTCGTTTACCACGAACCACAACTCCATCCCCTATGGCGCCCACTTTGCCCAGGTTGCTGTCAATGTGCGTACTGGTCAGATCAAGGTGCAAAAGTACTATGCCTTGCAGGATGCCGGTACTCCCATCAACCCGGAGCTCGCCCTGTGCCAGATGTACGGAGCTGCTCTCAAGTCCATCGGGCATACCCTCTACGAGGATATGGTCATCGACGAGGATGGTGTTTGCATCACGGCAAACCTTACTGACTACGGGGTGCCGATGATCAGTGAGCAACCGGAGGATTTCAAGGCTGTTTTGATCGATATCGATGATGAGGTTGGTCCCTACGGAGCCAAGTCCATCAGTGAGATCGCGACAAATGGGGCTGCCCCGGCAATAGCGATTGCCATCCATGACGCAGTGGGTGTATGGATGCGTTCGTGGCCGTTCTCTTCTGAGAAGCTCCTCAGGGAACTTGGGAAGATATAGATTTTTGCAACAAACTGCAACATAATAACTAGACATCGGACTGTCGCCATGCTATAGTACCGGTGTCTGGTTTTTTTCAGAAATACTATGGAGGAAAGCGCGAATGAAGGATAATGCTACTATTAAGAAAATGATTGAGGAGTTAAAGACTCTCAAGACTGAGGACATGTACCTCAATGATTTTTTCCACACCTGGAAGGAGTCTGATGATGAGATCAAGGCTGTATTTGATGTAGCCGAGATTTTGCGTGCAATGCGTGAAAACAACATTTCAACCAAGGTTTTTGACAGTGGACTTGGAATTTCCGTTTTCCGCGACAACTCAACCCGTACCCGTTTCAGCTTCACCAGTGCCTGTAACTTGCTTGGCCTCGCCATGCAGGATCTGGACGAAGGTAAGAGCCAGATTGCCCATGGTGAGACAGTACGTGAGACTGCCAATATGATCAGCTTCATGGCTGACGTCATCGGTATCCGCGACGACATGTACATCGGCAAAGGCCATACCTACATGAAGACTGTTGCCAAAGCAGTGCAGGAAGGGTACGACGAAGGGATCCTCGAGCAGAGACCTACTCTTGTGAACCTCCAGTGCGATATTGACCATCCGACCCAGAGCATGGCTGACATGCTGCATGTCATCAACCACTTCGGTGGAGTTGAGAACCTCAAGGGCAAGAAAGTTGCCATGACTTGGGCCTACAGCCCCTCCTATGGCAAGCCACTCTCTGTTCCCCAGGGAATCATCGGTCTGTTCACCCGCTTCGGCATGGACGTAGTCCTTGCCCATCCAGAAGGGTACAACGTGATGCCTGAGGTCGAGGAGATTGCAAAGGAAAACGCCAAGAAGGGCGGTGGTTCCTACAAGAGAGTAGAGACCATGGAAGAGGCTTTCAAGGATGCAGATATTGTCTATCCTAAGAGCTGGGCTCCTTTTGCCGTCATGGAAGAGAGGACTGAGATCGTAGCACATGGTGATGAAGCTGCACTGAAGGCCCTTGAGAAGAGCTGCCTTGCAACCAATGCCAAGTTTAAGAACTGGACTTGCACCGAGGATCTGATGAAGACCACCAAAGATGGTGAAGCCCTCTACATGCATTGCCTGCCTGCTGACATCACCGGTGTCTCCTGCAAGGAAGGTGAGGTTGAGGCCGCTGTCTTTGACAAGTACCTTGTCCCCCTCTACAAGGAAGCAAGCTATAAGCCTTATGTTATCGCAGCAATGATTTTCCTTGCAAAGTTCCAGAATCCTTCTGCTAAGTTGGATGAACTGCTCACTGCAGGGACCAAGAGAATCAAGTAGGCGAAAGCGACAAGCAATTCAAACAGAAGGCCAGGAGAAATCCTGGCCTTCGTTGTTGTTGGGGGCTTTGCAGAAATGTTTGGTATTGGGAAAATGCATAAGCCCCTGCAAGCCTGGTGGCTAGAATTCATAGTGTGACCACATGCTGATGATAACAACAGTATGATCAGGCTCTCTTACCTGATATGCCAACCGATGCAGAATATTGATTCTACGGGAATATACACCTTGGTAATCACCTACCAATTTTTCCTATGGTGGAGGGGTTTGAAAAGGTCTTTCTGCGAAAATAAGCAATAATGCTTGTCCTTTTGTGTCCAGGTGGGCGTATTTCAAGGCTTTTTTGGCATACGTTATACTATGACTCCCCACGGTACATATATCATGAAGTACTGCTTGTAAAACACAGGATGGATGGTCCTATGGTAAGCCTGTGAACATGCTCCTATGCTGATAAGCAACCCAAACCCCTCTGCATCCAACAGAATTGTTGTGCAGAGGAGGCTTGAGCTTTCATTCAATTCCAATCCCAAAGATTCAGGGTTCGCTTTCAAACTGGTGAATCAGTTCCTTCTTGCCTGCTCCACAAACTGGATGCGAAGCCCGTTGGGATCAAGGACATAGAAGAACCTGATATGTTCGTTTGGCTTGAAAGGGCCTCCCAGAATGGGGATGTCCCTATCAGTGACAAACTTCATCATGGCATCAAGGTCATCAACAAAGAAACCCATCGAGATATCCTGCCCATAGTGAGCTGGCTTTTCTCCCTTTCTCCAGATCAGTTCCACTTTTGTTTCTCCGGAACCCAGGAAAGCAAGTTCCATACCCCCTTCAACATCAGTCCTTCCTTGCAGGGGAAGTTGCACTATCCCCTGATAGAAAGCCAATGAGGCTTCCATTTCGTTTACCCTGATCGTTGTCCAACTGAAATCCATCTGGTACTCCTCCTTAAGTCTTTTTTTGTATCGTATCAGCGGCTAGCTTTGCCATTGAGAAAGCAGCCTGCAGGTTATAGCCTCCGGTGTCACCATCGATATCAAGAATCTCCCCACAAAAGAATACTCCTTTCTGATGTTTTGATTCCATGGTCTTCCTATCAACTTCATCAATGGCTACCCCTCCAGAGGTCACCATAGCTGCATTGAATCCTTTTTTGCCCGAGACGGTAAAAGGGTGTGCCGTCAACAGTTCTATAAGTTCTCTTCGCTTGTCTTTGGAGAGGTTGGCACAGGTGGCTTCTTTGGTGAGTGAAAGGCCATTGAGTAACAGTTCTGCGAGGTGCGCTATGATGCCTTCACCTTTGAGAAGGGTGTAAAGTTGTTTCTTTGGGTTTTTGGAAAAAAGGTCGGTAAGGTATCTCTTCATCTCTTCCTTGTTTGCACAAGGAAGAAGCGAAGCTCTAATCTGATCACCTTTTCTCATTTCTCTTGAATTGTTGAGGATTACAGGGCCAGACAATCCGTCATGGGTGAAGAGCATGTCCCCTGCTCCCTGGTTGTACCGTTTGGTCTCGTCCTTGTGAAAGAACTCTACCAGAGAGTCTCTGATGGAGTTTCCTGCTAGTTTGGCATAAGGATAGTCAGATACTGAAACAGCTACCAAGGCGGGGCAGGGGGATACGATGGTGTGGCCCATCATCTTGGCCAGTGCATACCCCGATCCATCGCTCCCTGTTGCAGGGTAGCTCATGCCACCGGTTGTCAGTACTACGGTTTTTGCTTGGAATTGCTCATGTTCTGTGGAAACAAGGTATGCACCGCTTTGCTCGTCCTTGTGCAATCCTAGTACCTGAGAATCTACTCGTATCTGAACGCTGTTCCTCGTTGCTTCATGCTCTAGGAGGTCCACCACAGCCTTTGCCCGCATGCATGAGGGAAATACCTTCCCATCGTCTCGTACAGTCAGTGGAAGGCCATGGTTTTCAAACCAGAGCCTTGTCTGTGGAGCGGAAAAGTTCATGAGGGCAGGCTTGAGGAAATTCGTCTGTTCCCTATTGGCAAAGTGCTTGAGAAATGAAGGGGTGTCATTAGTGTTGGTAAGGTTGCACATCCCTCCCCCTGTGATGAGGATTTTCTTTCCCACCCTGTCACTGCCTTCCACAAGTAATACGTTCTTTGTGGATATGTTCGCAGCTAGGAAGAGGCCTGCTGCTCCTGCTCCGATGATGATTACGTCATACATGACCTCATCATAGCAGAGATGGGGGAGCTTATGCCATGTTTGGTTGATCAATCCATCGGGTGGAACATCACAGTTAGTCCGTATCACAGGTCGTAATACGTCCTGTACCACTGTACAAATCTTTCCAGCCCTACAGAGAGGGGAGTGTCCGGCTTGAAGTCAAAGTCCTCCATAAGGGGGGATACATCAGCATAGGTCTGGTAGACATCACCAGGTTGTATGGGAAGGAACTCTATTCTAGCCTTCCTTCCCAGGGTATTTTCAAGAATCTCAATGAAGTGCATGAGTTTTTCGGGACTGTTGTTCCCGATATTGTAGAGCTTGTACCTGTCCCCTTGCTCGTTGGGTTGGGGAGGATTGCAAAGAATTCTCTGGAGGGCTGCAACAATATCGTCGATATAGGTGAAGTCGCGGTACATGTCGCCCCGGTTGAAGACCTTGATGGTCCTTCCTGCAAGAATCTTCTCAGTGAAGGAGAAGTAAGCCATGTCCGGTCTGCCATAAGGTCCGTAGATGGTAAAGAATCGGAGGCCAGTGGCAGGTATGCCATAGAGGTGGCTGTAGGAGTGGGCAAGCAGCTCATTCGATTTCTTGGTTGCGGCATAGAGGCTGACAGGATTGTCAGTCTTGTCCTCAGTGGAGAAGGGTGTCTTGCTGTTCTGCCCATAGACGGAGCTTGAGGATGCGTATGCGAGATGTTTGACAGGAAAGAGCCTGCAGGCTTCCAGTATGTTGAAAAATCCTACCAGATTGGACTGCAGGTAGGCTTGGGGGTTATCTATGCTGTAGCGAACCCCTGCCTGAGCGGCAAGGTTCACCACAATCTGTGGCTTGTATTCTGCAAAGGTGCTGTCAAGTCTTTCCTTGTCCGCGAGGTCTCCTTTGATGAAGGTGAACAGTGAGCTGTGTTGGCTAAGGATCTCTAGCCTCGTTGCCTTGAGTGTTTGGTCATAGTAGTCGTTCAGGTTGTCATACCCTATGACCCTGCACCCGTTATCAAGCAACTGCCTGGTAAGGTGGAAACCTATGAAGCCTGCACTTCCTGTGACAAGATATGTATAGTTGCTGTTGAGTCTCTGATAGTCTTTTCGCATGGCATCCTTCTTTGCACTAATCCTACACCAAAAGGCCTCCCTTGAGTAGCCTGGACAAAAAAATGGACCCCATCTCTGGAGTCCATCTTTGTGTTCGCAAGGTCAGAGCGAGCTGAAAATAATCTTCAGAACAAAGAGGGCGAATACAACCCAAGTCATGACGGTGATTTCTTTTCCTTTCTTGCTGAAAAGCTTCAACAAAACAAAGGA
This sequence comes from Sphaerochaeta sp., assembly GCA_048264225.1. GTDB lineage: Bacteria > Spirochaetota > Spirochaetia > Sphaerochaetales > Sphaerochaetaceae > Sphaerochaeta. The sequence continues at coordinate 61,890 of JBLXDK010000011.1, read as the reverse complement.
GAGAATACCGAACATGATACCTTCGGCGATGCTGTATGCGACCAACATGAAGATAATGGTCAGGAATGCAGGAATGGCTTCGGTCATGTCGTCCCATTCGATATCCTTGACAGGGGTCATCATCATGACACCAACGATGATCAGGGCAGGAGAAGTGGCAGCACTGGGGATGGACTCAAACAGAGGTGCAAAGAAGAGGGAGAGGGCAAAGAGGATTGCTACAACAAGTGCAGTCAAGCCTGTGCGTCCGCCTTCTACGACACCAGAGGAGGATTCTACAAAGGTGGTGACCGTTGAAGTACCGAGCACAGCACCAACGGTTGTTCCCACTGCGTCAGCAAACAGAGCTTCCTTACAGTTGGGGATGGAACCGTCTTTCTGGATCATGTCAGCCTTGGTGGCACAACCGATGAGCGTTCCGACCGTATCGAACATATCCACAAACAGGAAGGTGAATACGACAACGACGAAGTCAAAGGTAAGGATGCTTGAGAATTCAAAGGGGAAGAAGTAGGGGGCTGGAGGAATGTAGGAACCGCCGGCGTACTTGGTGATCCCAAAAGGAATACCAATGATGGTGGTGGCGATGATTCCGATAAGGAGTGCTCCCTTGACCTTGAAGGCCAACAGGACACCGGTGATGATCAGGCCAAGCATAGCAACACCAGCGGTACCGGTGAACCAATTGTGGCTGAGACCGACGAGGGTTGCATCATTGTTGACGATGATCCCAGCATTCTGCATACCGATGAAGGCAATGAAAAGTCCTATACCAACACCGATTGCCTTTTTCAGGTTCGCCGGGATGCTGTTGACGATGGCCTCTCTGATATTGACGGCTGTCAGGATCAGGAAGATGATACCTTCAACAAAAACGGCGGTAAGGGCGAACTGCCATGTCTTGCCCATTCCGAGTACTACGGTAAAAGCTAGGAAGGCGTTCAGTCCCATGCCTGGGGCGAGAGCGAATGGCAGGTTAGCCAACAGGGCCATGACCAATGTGGCGATTGCAGAAGCAATTGCCGTTGCTGCAAATACTTTAGAGAAATCCATTCCAGCAGCGGATAGGATACCAGGGTTGACAGCAAGAATATAAGCCATAGTGAGGAACGTTGTGATTCCTGCCAGCACTTCTGTCTTGACGTCAGTCTTTCTTTCTTTGAGTTTAAAGAATTTTTCCATCGATGCACTCCTTACAGATGATTGTCGTAACCATTCTATTACAAGTGTTGGTAGTAGTACAGCAAAATCTTACTTATTGAGAGAATTGTTTGTATAGTAACATTCGAAAAAGTGATAAATACCTATAAATCTGAGAAAAAATCTGCTTTATTCGAAAGATATGGCTAGAGAAATAGTATGATATGGTATTTTACTGGATTCTCTTCTCCTGTCCAAAAACTTGGAGAAATACAATAGCGAAGACTGTTTGCAAGAAGTGTTTGTATTGTGTGTTGGTGATGGATGCACATAGGCCTGGGTATGTACATCCACGGCTATTCCCTTGCTGAAACGATGAGTGACATGAGAGGATATTTTCTGAAGAAATGCAAGATCGAACTTGCTCCTGGGATCATTGAAAAACAGCCCGTTCTTTTCCTCTTCATTAAGTTAGTGTTGTAGGTAGGTAACAACACCTTACTGTTTCTCATTTCTCTGGTAGTGTACTTAGGAGAGGCTTGCTTTGACTATGTGTTGAATCGTTTCTATGAGAATCTGAAGATGGGCGTTGCCTCCCATCTCCCTGCGGTAGATCAAGCCGGTATCATAGGCAAGGAAGTGTAGGTCGTGGCATTCCAATTCACGGATCTGATACATCCCCAGTTGTCTACCTACTTGGGAAGGAAGAAGGACAAGTGATTTGCTTTTTTGCAAGATGCTGATGACCGTGTACAAACTGTTGATATCATGTACGGTCTGAATCTCAATGCTCTCTTTGAAATGGTTAGGAATCTCATAACCCGAAACATCATCAAGAGACCCAAAGATTATCCATTTATAGGGAAGAACGTCTTTGCTTAAAATCTCTTTACCCAAATCCATTTGTGCGAAAAGTGGATGGCTGGTATGTGCAAAGATGGAATGGTTGGTCTTCAGAAGAGGAATTGCCTTGAGCTGGGGATCTATCTCATCCGGGATTTTACCGAGAAAAAGATCCCATTCGCCAGAAAGCAGAGCATCAATATCTTCTGTTTTCCCATTCTTCCCCGTAATGGTGATCTGCCCTTTGGATCTCTCTTCAACTGCTAGGAAAATCTCTGCAACATATAAGATCTGCCACAGTATCCCATAAGCTACGGTCAAATGATTCTGAGTGTGGGTTGTCGCTTTTTCCATCTCCGTATAGAGCAGTTTCATCTCGTACTCAATTTTTTTGGCATGACGATAGAGTATCTGACCGAGGTCCGTCAGGGAACAGCCCTTGTTTGATCGGATGATCAGCTCTCCGTCAAATTCCTTTTCGAGATTTTTTATATTTTTTGTCAGTGCTGGCTGGCTGATATGTAGTTTCTCACTGGCAGCTGTGTAGCTGTGAGTTTCGCTTAGCACCACAAATTGTCTAAATTTTTCCAGCATACATATAACCTCAAGTAATAGAACTCAATTCTAAAGGTATTAGACTGGTTTGACAAGCGCTCGTATACTGAACGCATACCATTTGGAAGTAGGGTCATGGAGGCATGGACGTGCTTATGGGCTCAAAGATAAGGTAAAGGAGATGTTGATGGCTCAAAATATTATTTTCTTCATGTCAGATCAACAGCGATTTGATTCTCTTGGGTGTAATGGACAAAAGTTACCTGTTTCTCCTCGTATTGATGAGTTTGCCAGAGAAGATGCGACAAATTTTACTAAGGCATATACAGTACAGCCAGTATGTGGGCCACTACGTTCCTGCCTGCAGACTGGGCTGTATGCAACACAGACAGGGTGTTATAGAAATGCAATTGCTCTTCCCCAGGATATGAAAGCCCTTGGTCATCACATGCGTGAGGCTGGGTATAATGTCGGATATGTTGGCAAATGGCATCTAGCTACAGATTCCAATGTTCCGGATATGAAGGCAGAAAATATACAACCGGTCCCGATGAACAAGCGAGGTGGGTTCAATGACTTTTGGATGGTATCAGACATATTGGAAATGACATCCCATGGGTATGATGGGTATGTATTTGACAAAGAAAATAAACGGGTAGATTTTGTTGGCTATAGGGCTGATTGTCTCACAGACTATGCCCTTGACTACCTTACGAATTATGATAGTGAGAAACCCTTTTTCCTATTCATCTCCCATCTGGAACCCCATCAGCAGAATGACCGAAATAATTTTGAAGCTCCTGACGGGGTGCGTGAAAAGTTTGTCAATTATGAAAAACCAGCAGACCTTATCGATGGTAAAGGAGATTGGGAGCAGTACTATCCTGACTACCTTGGGTGTTGCAATGCCCTTGATCGCAATTTTGGCAGAATCATTGACTTACTGAAAGACAAGGGGATATACGAGGATACAAGTATTATCTATACAAGCGACCATGGTTGCCACTTCAAGACCCGACTAGATGAGTGTGTCGAGAATGGCTATGATGATTACAAGCGTAACAGTCATGAGAATACCATCCATATTCCCCTCCTGATCAAAGGGGAAGGATTTGGACAGGGAGTGGAGGAAGAGAGACTGGTAGGGAACATCAGTCTGACAAAGACCCTCCTGGATATGGCAGATGGTTCAATCCCTTCCGAGATGCAGGGAGAGTCCCTCGTTCATATTAGCAAAAAGACGGATTGGGATAATACAGTATATATTCAAATAAGCGAGAGCTATGTTGGTCGTATGATTCGTACAGATCGGTATAAGTATGTGATCTATGATCCATCAAAAAACCCATGGGATGAGAGTGCCGGAGATCGGTATGTCGAACGCTATCTGTATGACATGGAGAATGATCCTTTCGAAACTACTAACCTGATCAATGATCCTTCCTATGCAGAGAAAAAACAGGGGTTAAAGCTTAAGCTCTTGGAATGTGCACGAAAGGCTGGGGAAGGTGATTTACACATTATGTCCTGATACCTGTATAGGGTGAAGTGGTTGAGGGCATCTCATGGACAGTGACATGAAGAGAGATCCTCACCCTTTGCTTGCTGAAAAATTGAGGAGGCTAGATATATGAAACCGAATATTGTACTGGTGAATTGTGATGATTTGGGCTATGGAGATCTGGGCTGCTATGGATCGACGAAGAATGATACTCCTTATCTGGATAAGCTGGCCAAGGAAGGGTTACAATTTACTGACTTTTACATGGCTTCTCCGGTCTGTTCAGCCTCACGCGGGGCTATGATGACCGGCTGTTATCCTCCAAGGATTGGATTCGGCTCCTTTCACGGTGAGTGGGTTCTATTTCCGGGTCATGATATCGGTCTGAATCCCAGTGAAATTACCATTGCGACGTTATTGCATGATGTCGGATATAGAACACTTGCTGTGGGAAAGTGGCACTGTGGTGATCAGAAGGAGTTCCTGCCAACCAGACATGGCTTTGATGACTATTATGGCCTTCCCTACAGCAATGACATGGGACCTTCGGAAATAAGGCCGAATATGCCACCCCTTCCTCTGATCCATGGAGAAGAGGTAATTCAGCAACAGCCTGACCAGAATTCCCTGACTGAGAGGTATGTGGAAAAGAGCATTGAATTTATTAGGGACAATAAGGAAAACCCTTTCTTTCTATATCTTGCCCATATGCATGTTCATGTGCCTCTGTATGCATCGGAAATATTCCGCAAACGCTCGCGCAATGGGGACTATGGGGCCTGTGTAGGTGCCATTGATTGGGCAATGGGTGCTATTGTGCATGAATTAAAGGCTCAAGGAGTCTATGACAACACTTTGATACTCTTCACTTCCGATAACGGGTCAAGGAATGACTTTGGAGAGAGCAACGGATCTCTGCGTGGAACCAAGGCGACTACTTGGGAAGGTGGCATGCGCGTTCCACTCATTATGCATTGGGGTGGAAAGATTCAGCCAGGTGTAACAGAGGAGCTTGTTTCTTCACTGGACTTTTATCCTACGCTAGCCACACTTGCTGGTGCAAAGGTTCCTACCGATAGGGTTATCGATGGTCTTGATTTCTCAGATTTGTTGCTTGGAAGAAGTGTTTCAACACCTCGGGATACCATGTTTTACTACATGTGCAACAACCTTGAGGCAGTGCGATTCAGAGAATGGAAGCTTCATCTGTCCAGAAGGCCAGACGCTGGGCGTCCTTCCTCAACCCATGATGGGACCTCCTCAAGCAAACCCGATATTACCAGCAATGAGGAGGTGCGGGAACTGTATAACCTTTCTGAAGATATTGGGGAGCAACATAATGTCTATGATGCTCATCCAGAGGTTGTGAGGCTTCTAAAGGAAAAGGCTCAGGCCTGTCGTGAAGATTTGGGAGATGCATTCATAGGCGTCAAGGGGACGAGAACTCGTCCGATAGGAAAGGCCAATCATGCAACGCCCCTCACTTCCTTTACTATGGATCACCCCTATATCATTGCTCTATATGACCGTAATGAAGTTGGATAAGCGTGGTAGCTCATATAACCTTAAGTTATGAAACTCGAATAAAAGGGTATTAGACAGGAGCGAATATCCATCCTTATAATAAGATATCCCTCACAAAAGGAATCGTCTGTATACGTGTAAGGGTTGTAGGGATGATTGTTTCAAAAAAAGGAGAAAAAATGAAAAAATCAATTAGTGTAGTGTTTGTGATGCTCATGGTAGGAAGCCTGTTGTTTGCTGCCGGAACCCAGGAAACAAAAAAAGTTGATGTGGAAAACTGGCCGACAGAGGCAATAATCATGACTTGTCCCTGGAGTGCTGGGGGCATTGCCGACATGTCCATCAGAGCCATGTCAAAATATGGAGAGAAGTATTTTGGCCAACCGATGGTGCCTGTTGTTCGTACCGGGGCTGGTGGTGCTGTAGCAATTACTGAATTTATGAAGCACCAACCCAATGCTCCTCAGTTGATCATGGCTAGTGAAGGGTTGTTTGCCATAACCCCTTTGACAAATGATGTAGCATACAGCTGGGATAAGTATGTGCCGGTGATTGGAAACACCTATTCTGCATTTGCCCTTGTATCCAACGCTTCCAGTGAAATCACTACCTTTGAAGAACTGTTGGAAATTGGGAAAAAAAGACCTGTCACCATTGCTATCACAGGGGACAACCTATTGTTTGTCGGAGCGTTTTTTGCAAAAGCTGGCATCGAATACAAAGCAGTCCCATACTCTGGAGCACCAGAGCAGCTTGCAGCCGTTCTCTCAGGTGATGTTGATCTGGGAGTAACCCATCCAGCGCTTGCCAAGGAACATGCCAAAGCAGGTACCATCAAAACCTTAGTTGTGTTTGACGATAAGGCTTGGAAAGATGAGTTTTACGACATTGCTCCTATCACTGAGTATGGGTTTGACATTGTATTCCCTAACCACAACTTCTTCTTGATGCCCGGAGGAACTGACCCTGCCGTAATTGAGAAAGTACATGCCCAGCTCTCTGCTATTTATGCCGAACCAGAGTTCCAGGCACTTGCAAAGAAACTGAACCTTGTGATCAGACCCTCTACAAAGGCTGAAATTGAAGCTCACATCGACAATGCCATTGAAAAGGCCAAAGAGTACAACGCGATAGTCTACAAAAAATAATGGGCATACTGGGTAGAGACACTCAATGGCTGTCTCTACCTTTTGAGAAGTGAGAGATCCCAACTATTCCAGTCGTATTCCCTTTTGGTTGATGCCTGTGAACTAGGGTAGTCTGACATGACGTACGTGTGGTTATTGGTAATGCAAAAGCTTATAGGTCCGTATCATTTTCAGCAGTAGGAGGAGTTTTATGCACGTGAGGGTACATACTGATTTGGTTTCAGGCATCTTTTTCCTGCTATTTTCAGTTGTTTTATTGCTTGTCATCCCCAGTCAGGTAAAGGTTATTACTGATGAGGTAGTCAATTCCAGGACGTTTCCTTATGTATTGTCTGTAATCATTATGGTGATGAGCACAAAAACAATTGTTGTAGAAGTGATTAAACTAGCACGGAAGCAGGAAGTAGAGAAAAAGGAATTCGATATCAAGGTTGAGGCGAAGGCATTGTTCTTATTCACATTGCTAATTGTATATGTAATTCTCATTCAGGTCATTGGGTATCTTGTGAGTTCCCTCTTGATGGTAACCGCATTTCTGGTCTTTTTTAAGACCAAAAAGTGGTACTACTATGCAATAACCTTGGGGATTTCTGTAGCAATATTTTATATATTCAGAATGGTGTTAAACATCCAACTAGCATAGGTGGTAAAGCGATATGTTTTCATTAATAGGTGAAGGGTTTCTAGAGTTTTTCCATCTCTCCAGTTTTATCTATATGAATTTGGGTATTTTGTTGGGAATCATTTTTGGTGCAATCCCAGGCTTGACGGTCTTATTGTGTATCGTCTTGTTTTTGCCGTTTACTTATGCTTTAGCCCCGATTCCATCGTTTATGTTTCTTCTTGGCATCTATTGTGCAGGAAGTTACGGAGGTTCCATATCTGCGATCATGATCAGATCTCCGGGTACCCCTCATGCTGCTGCAACACTGTTGGACGGTGCCCCTTTGGCTGAAAAGGGTTTTGCCAGAAAAGCCCTGACGACAGCTTTGACTGCATCAACAATTGGTGGAATATTCAGTGCAATAGTATTATTGTTTACCTCTCCTCTCATCGCAAAGATAGCACTTAAATTTGGGCCTCCAGAATATTTTATCCTCTGTGTATTTGGACTGTCCATTGTAGCTGGTGTAAGTGGAAGAAGTCTGGCCAAAGGGGCTATCTCAACAGCAATTGGACTACTGCTTGCTGTAGTTGGTATTGACATCATGAGCGGTGTTTTCCGGTTTACTTTTGGAAACTATAACTTATACGGGGGGTTTGATCTTGTCATCATCGTAACAGGACTGTTTGCCATATCAGAAGCTTTTTTGAAAGCTGGATATAGTAAGCATGATATGAAGGTTAAGGTGGACTTGGCCAAACTGAACCAAGGTGAAAACTTATCCATGAAGGAATTTAAGCCATTAGTGAAGTCTATTGCCCGATCGTCCTTTATTGGAGTAGGAATTGGAGCATTGCCGGGAACTGGAGCTACCATGGCGTCTTTTCTCAGTTATGATCAGGCAAGAAAAAGATCCAAACATCCTGAGGAGTTTGGCAAGGGTTCTTTGGAAGGCATTGCAGCCCCTGAGGCTGCAAACAATGCTGTTACCGGTGCAACACTGATACCTTTGCTGACACTTGGTATCCCTGGGGATGCGGTTGTTGCCATTTTGGTTGGAGCCTTTATGATCAATGGTCTTGTCCCGGGGCCAAATTTGTTTGTTGAACATCCAGTTACCATGTATGCATTGATGATAGGGTTGATATTTACCAATATTTTCATGTTCCTCCAAGGCAAGTATCTTACTAAGTTTTTTGCGAAAATCTCTGTAATTCCCATTGAGATTCTCACACCTTTGATAGTGTTGCTTTGCCTGACTGGTTCCTACTCGATCAACCACTCCTATTTTGACGTGTTTGTATCGATAATTATCGGAGGTATTTCTTACCTGCTGATCAAATTTGATTACTCTGTTATCCCTGTTTTGCTTGGGCTAGTGCTTGGACCTCTGACTGAAACAAACCTCCGACGTACTCTATTGATCTCCAAGGGTGGTTTGAGCATCTTCTTTACGAGACCTATCAGTCTTTTGTTTATCGTTCTCATCATAATTTCACTTGTAGTAATTGTGGTAAAACGAATGCGTTCCCCTGCAAATCGTAGTTTCTATGAATAGCTCTTACGAAGGATTTGATGGGCGTTCATTACCCAACGAAGCGAGAGTGGCAAAAGCATTACCATGGGGCCATTACCGAGCGAGTGTCGGGAAAGCAAGGTGAGATACCCCGTCCTTGGGGTATTGATACCTTTCATTCGATAACAAGCCAACCTGCTTCTTGGCTTCACATACCAATTTTTATTTCCATCAGATGCAATGCGCTTTTCGCTTTTCCCTTCAGCTATGAGCTCTAGGATCCCCTGTTCCCGAGAGGGCAGTCCAGATGCAGAGGCAAACATCCTCAGCTGATAGGGAGTTGTTGCACTTGAAACCATATGAGGATGTGTGAGCAAGCTCGCCAGACCCTGTCGGAGTTTGTCTACTCTGGAGCCTACCAACTCCTGATCATGTCTGAGTGTCGCTTCTATGACAGCTGCCAGCACCTCACCTCTGAATGGTTTGGCACCTTCCTTGAGAGCATCTATCCTCTCTTCCATTGAAGTCCGTGCAGTAAGGAATATCAAGGGAATGGGTGTCGCTTTGAAGAGACGCCTCACCTCTTCAAGCAAATGCATGTCCATTCGTCGTTGGCATCATGATATCGCTGATGATCAAGTCAACCTTCTGTTGCTCTAGCAGCTCAAGGGCCTGTTGGCCTTGGCCACCCCAAGTATCCGGTAATAAGGTTGGAGGATTGATTGGATATTGGATCGCAAGCCGTCATTGTATTCCACCACAAGGATAACAGGATGTTGGTGATCCCGATTGCTCTCCTTAAGGGCCAGGCTGGAAAAATCAGAAAGATACAACGGAACAAGGGTAGCGCAAGCCCCCGCCGACGTCTTACGATACTCTACAAGTGAAGAAGAGAATTTCTACGTGAAGGTACTTCCTTTCCCTACAGCATTTTCTGCTTTGATCGATCCTTTGTATCCCTCCATGATATGCTTCACAAGAGGGAGTCCGAGGCCTCTCTGCATGGAGGCTGAAACATCCTCGACAACTTCAGACTGTTCGACTCACTGGGGTAGGTATTGTTACTTATAGTGCTGTGCTTCGCAGCATATCCTGATTTCTTAACCACTAGGCATGACACCAAGGTCCATAGTGTTCGACGTCACTATTGAGCGGCATGTATATGCCATATATCTGATACCATGCAGGTATTGTTCCAAAGCTTTGTGGAGGAGAGTCTGCTTTTCCTGTTTCAGTGGTTTGGGGATCCGGGAGAATCTTCTGGTCTGGTAGAGTGAATACCCTTGAACAATCATCCCAAGATGGTACACTACTAGCAATGCAGATGTGGTATTCTACACAAGGAGAGCAAACATGACAAAAAAACAACCGAGTGATGACAAGAGACAGAAACAAAGCATCAAACATATCATAGAAGTGGCTACCGCCCGCCTGGAAGCGGAGCTTTGCATAACAGGAGCTCAGATTCTAGATGTATATAATAAGGAGTGGTTCTCTGCCGACTTGCTCATAGCAGAGGGGCTGATCTGTGGATATGCAAAAAGTGGGGAGGGTCGTGCACAAGAGATTGTCGATGCCAAGGGCAAGTATCTTCTTCCTGGCTTTATCGATGCCCATGTCCATATAGAGTCCTCCCACAGTACCCCAGAGGAGTTCTCCAACCTGGTAGTCCCCTGTGGCACCACTACCGTAGTGGCAGATCCTCACGAGCTGTGCAATGTCACAGGACTTGCAGGCTTGGACTATATGCTGGAGGCAACCGAAAAGACTGCCTTGCAGGCTTTCTTTATGGTTCCCTCGTGTGTGCCTTCCACTGAGTTTGAGAACAGTGGGGCCATCCTGCATGCCCCTGAAATTGCCAAACGAATCGCTTTCCCTCGGGTGTTGGGCCTTGGGGAGATGATGGATTATCCTGGAGTCATTGCCGGAAAGGATCTTGTTGTAGATAAGATATGGGAAGCAAGGAAAATCGGAAAGATTATCGATGGACACAGCCCTGCGATCTCTGATAGTGATCTTGATGCCTATGCCTCCACAGGCATCAAGACCGACCATGAGTGTGAGAGTGCAGAGGAGCTGCATAGTCGGGTCAGACGAGGCATGTACGTCATGCTTCGTGAAGGTTCTGCCTGTAAGAATGTCCTGGGTTTGCTTGGTGGGGTAACCCCAGCCAACAGCAGGCGTTGCCTATTCTGTACCGATGACCGCCAGCCCAAGAGTATCCTCAAGGATGGGCATATCAACAACAACGTACGCATTGCAGTTGCAGATGGCCTGGATGCCATCGAAGCCATCTGCATGGCGACGGTCAACAGCAGCGAATGCTACAACCTCAATGATCGTGGTGCCATAGCACCAGGACTGAGGGCAGACCTGGTACTATGCAACGACCTAAAGGACTTCTCGATGCACCGCGTCTATATAGGCGGTAAGCTGGTTGCCCGGGAGGGAAAGATCCTCAACCCTGTCTCCTCTCATCATGATCCTCTGGTTGCAGGCAGGATGCATGTCACCGATTTCTCTGCATCCCGACTTGCCCTTCCTCTGAAGAGTTCCAAGGTGCGTATCATTGATGCTGTTCCTGGGGGAGTGGTCACCGGAGCTGGGGAGGCAGAGGTATCTGTCGTCAATGGCAAGTGGATCCATGATCCTAATGACGATATCATAAAGCTTGCTGTCATCGAGCGCCATAAGGGAACGGGCAATGTAGGGGTCGCCCTTATCAGGGGGTTGGGCCTGAAGGGTGGGGCATTAGTCTCCTCTGTAGGTCATGACTCGCACAACATCGTTGTGGCAGGAGACAATGACGAGGATATGGTTGTGGCAGTCGAGTACCTTATTGGTATTGGTGGAGGCATGGCCCTCGTCAAGGATGGTAAGATCCTTGCATCCCTACCCATGCCCATTGGCGGGTTGATGAGTGACAGACCAGGATCCGAGGTTGCCAAGGCCCTTGATACCCTGCATGAAGTGGGACAAAAGGCGTTTGGCATCAATGCCGATATGGATGCATTCACCACCCTCAGCTTCATGGCACTTCCTGTCATACCTGCCTACAAGCTTACTGACAAAGGGCTGTTTGATGTGAGGAGTTTTTTGTTTGTTCCCATGGAGATTTAGGGGACAAAGGCCCTAGTAGATGAGGGTCTTCTCCCCAACTGTGCACACGGTCATCTCTGTGTCATAGAGGGTGGTCAACAGCGAGCTGGTGACCACCTTCTCTTTTGTGCCGTAGGCATGCAGTTTGCCACCCTTGAGCATCGCCACATGCGTGGCGATCTCATAGGCAAACTGCGCATCGTGTGTAGTGAAGATGATCGTCTTGCCCTGATCGTGCAAGGAGGAGAGTATCTCTATGATCTTTCTTCTATTGGCTGGATCCAGTGCTGATGTAGGTTCGTCGAGCAGCAGTACACGGCTTTCCTGGGCAATGGCACGTGCTATCAGTACCAGCTGGCTTTCCCCTCCCGAAAGGGAGGTCACCGACCTCTGTGCAAAAGAGGCGAGACCTACCATATCCAGTGCCTCGTAGGCGATATGCACATCCCCATCGGTAGGGGAAGCCATCTCAGCGAGATAGGGGGCCCTTCCGAACAGTGTGTAGTCCAGCAGGGTGAAGGAAAAGTTATAGTGTTCGCTCTGAGGAACCAGGGCAATGTTCCTTCCCAGCTCCTTTCTTCCATACTCCTTCAGGGGCTTTCCAAACAGGGTGATGGTAGGCGATGGTTTCCAACCGAAGAGGAGATCCATAAGCGTGCTCTTTCCCGCACCGTTGGAACCCAGAAGTGCTAGGGTGGAGTGTTCCTCCACCTCAAGTGAAATATTGGAGAGGGCTTGTGTTCCACTTGGATAGGTATAGCTGAGACCTTCGATCCTAATTGCTGTCATGCCTTTCCCTCCTGATGTTTCAGAGAGAGGATTACCATGAATATTATTGCTCCGATAAAGCTGGTGAGCAGTCCTATGGGAATCTCTGTCGGCAAGAGCGTTCTTCCCACCGTGTCACATAACAGAAGGAACAATGATCCCATGACCATGGAGCCGGGAAGGGCGGCCTTGCTGTCCGAGCCGAACAGCTTTCGGGCGAGGTGCGGCATGATAAGGCCGACCCATCCTATAAGACCGGTCAGCGAGATGGTCAGGGTGGTTCCTACAGTGGCGACCACCAGCAGGACAGTCCTGTCCACCTTGGGATTGAGCCCGACTGCGTAGGCGCTTTTTTCTTGCAAAGAGAGCAGGTTCATCCTCCAGCGGTAGCTGAACAGGATACCAAGGCATATGAGGACGATCGGCATGATGGTGAGGATCTGAAGCCAGTTGCTGTTCCACAGTCCTCCCATCATCCAGAAGGTAATATCCTGCAGGTCTTTGGTCGGTTCGGCAACCAGCTTGACCACCCCCAAGGCAGAGGAGAAGATTGCCGAGACGGCAATACCGGAGAGCACGAGCCTGAGCAACCACCCTCCAAAGCGAAATCTCTTGGCAAGGAAATAAGAAGAGGCTAGGGCAAGCAGCCCAAAAAAAGTTGCACTTATCTGCACCATGGCCGAGTTGTTGGCACCAACTACGATTACCAAGGCAGCTCCGAAGGCGGAACCCTGGCTGACACCCAGAAAGCCGGGTTCGACCAGAGGATTGGAGAAGAGCATCTGGAAAGTGAAGCCAGCTGCACTGAGGATCGCCCCGGCAATGATGGCGAGCACAATCCTGGGAAGACGGATGTTGAGCATAATGTTCTGCATCATCGTGTCTGTGCCAAGATCCAGAGGGAAGGAGAACCCTCCCTTGGGATATCTTCCTGCAAAAAGGAACAGCCCTGAAAGCAACACCAATAGCGCAAAAAGGAGTAACAGGACATACCAGTTGCGTCTTTGCTCACTGCGGTAGTGCAACTCTGCGTTCATCAGCGCCTGTTCAATGCTATAGAGGCATTGAAGCGACCGACCAGATAGTCGAGCTTTGCCCCGTCGGTGATGGTGTACATATCCTTATAGAAGGATCGTACCTGCTCCTCCATATCCAAGCTGGGGAACAGCTGGGGATAGAGATCTTTTGCCATCCACTGAGCCCCTAGGATCCAGCTGGAAACCGGTTGCATATAACTCATCAAATCAGCAGGGGCCGCCTTGACGCGGTTGTTCTGTACTGCATCCAATTCTGCCCAGAGGGAGGAGCTGTAGATCTCCTCGATAAAGGGGTCGGCAGGACTCTTGTAGCTGACAATATAGATGACCTGTGGCTCCCAAGCCGCTATCTGTTCGAAGGAAACTGTGGACCAACCGCTGGAAGCGGCATTGGCCCCTTTCCATACGGCATTGGCCCCCACCTGGTCGACCATCCAGCTCTGCATCCAGCTGTCAGGAGCGATTTTGAAAGAGTTGGTATTGTCGCTGCTCACACCCTGCAGTAGGAGAACCCTGACCTTCTGGTCCTCGTTGAGGGTCTTGACCTTGTCTGTGATATCTTTGAGACGGTTCTCGTACAGGTCGAGGATCTGTTGTGCTCGAGTCGTGTTCTTCAACAGCTTGCCGAGTTCGGTGATCTCCCTTTGCCATTGGGCATAGGTTTCCAGATTCATGGTAAAGTTTGGGACTCCTAGCTGGTCGAGTTTCTTGGCCAATGACTCGTAGTGGGTAGCCTTGAGCAGGACAAGCTGGGGATTCTTTGAGGCTATCTCCTCAACGCTTGCACTTTGGGCAAATCGGGGGCTGTCATCCAAGGAGGGGCGGAGTAATGAAAAGAAGTCTCCCAGGCCTTGGTCTGTCTTGGAAAGCTGCAACTCCATGGTCTCCACCTCAGGAAAGAGAAAGAGGGCGTTTGCCGGCATGACAGCGGCTTTTCCCGCCACCATGATGGACGTCGGCTTTTCCTTCAGCAAGAGAGTCCTGCCGTTTGCATCGGTAGCTCGGTAGTAGTCGCTACCTTGCATTTGCTGCTCTGCTGCACCATGGGCGAAAAGAGAGAGTGAGAGGACTAGGATCATAAGGACTAGGAATATTTTTTTCATGAACAAGCTCCTTAAACTGTTGCGAACGGTTGCAGTCTACCATTGTATTTATCAAAATGCAATCGCTTTTAGTCATTTGTCCCACTGGGTTGCTTGGGAAAAAAAATGTATAAGAAGCGTTCTAAGCGTTAGCCTCAGCAGCTTGGGTATTGATATCTATCATACGCACTTGCTTTTCCCTGGCTTTCCTCTTCTATTTTAGCATAAAGTATATGTAGTTTCTGCACATCGATTGAATCATTAGAACAACTATTTTTGAAAAATCTAGTACACAATGGGCTCTTGTACGATTAAGCTGCTTGGACCTTCTCATCTCGTGGAGCCTCTTTCTTACAATACACTTTCAAGTTTCTCTCGTACAATCCACTTGTTCCCAAATTTACTATCCTCTTTTCTCCTTGATACCTTCCCTTATTCAGTTTACTGTATACATACTATAATAAAGAGGTTACCACATGGATGGCAAACGCATTCAAGACGATATACAGAGGCTCAAGACAAGCGCTACCAAGCTGGCAGGAAGCAGCGCAGCAGTACGCAATGCCCTGTTGAGCGCAATTTCAGAAGGGCTTAGCCGGGACTGGATCCGTATCAGGGAAGCAAACCTGGAAGATTTGGCTCATGCCAAGGCCCAAGACCTTCACCAGGCCCTAATAAAAAGGCTTGTCTTCGACGAAGAGAAACTCGCTTCGGTACAACTTGGCCTTGCCCAGGTTGCACTGTTGCCTGACCCGATAGGGGAAGTCCTGGAGCGCAGGCTTCTCGATGAGAACCTGCTGCTTGAACGGGTCAGCTTTCCTATCGGAGTCATCGGCATGATATTTGAGGCACGACCCGATGCACTGGTTCAGATAGTCTCCCTCTGTCTGAAAAGTGGCAACGGCATCATCCTCAAAGGGGGCAAGGAGGCCTTCAGGACCAACACCGCCCTGGTTGCCTCCATCAAAGCAAGTGCTCAGAATTCACCTTTGGGGCAAGACTGGCTTACCCTGCTGGAAAGCCATAGCGATGTATCCTCCATGCTGAAGATGGATGATGCCATCGACCTGCTTATCCCTAGAGGTTCCAACGCCTTTGTCCGCTACGTCATGGACAACACCCACATAGCGGTGCTCGGCCATGCCGATGGGATTTGCCATATGTATGTGGATTCAAATGCCGACCTGGACAAGGCTGTTGCATGTGCTGTGGACTCCAAGACGCAGTATCCTGCTGCCTGCAATGCGATCGAGACTCTCTTGGTCCACAAGAGTGTCTCCAAGGAATTCCTCCCTCGTGTAGCCACAGCTTTGGAAGAGAAAGGCGTCCTTATTCATGGTGATGCACAAACCTCTTCCCTCATCACATGCACCCCTTACAAGGAAGGTGACTATGCCACCGAGTACCTCGCCTTGGAACTGAATATCCGAGTGGTTGAGGAAATGGAGCAGGCTTTGGCTCATATAGCCCAGTATGGATCCAAACATACCGATGCCATTATCAGCGAGGACAAAGCTGCCATCAGGTGCTTTATGCGCGAAGTCGATTCTGCAGATGTCTTTGCAAACTGTTCGACACGGTTTGCAGACGGGTTCCGTTTCGGCCTTGGAGCTGAGGTGGGTATCAGTACAGCTAAGATTCATGCCCGTGGTCCTGTGGGGCTGTCCGGTCTTATGAGCAGCAAATGGCTGCTCAATGGAAGCGGACAGACTGTATCCACATACAGCGGAGCGAAAGCCAAGATGTTTCTGCATACTGAACTGGATTGTGATGGGGCAAGCCTTGTTGCAGAGGAGCCTTTAGTATGAAACGTGACTTCTCTGCGATCCAAAGGGTGGTGGTCAAGGTGGGGACGAATCTGCTTTCCACCAAAGAGGGCATTGACGAAGGTTGCATCGACGGAATTGTAGAACAGCTTGTAGAGATGCAGAGACAGGGTCTGCAAGTCTTGCTGGTTACCTCAGGGGCCATTGGAATGGGAGCCAAGGAGCTCAAGCTTACAGGGGCGGTCAAGCAGATCGCCATGCGCCAAGCCTGTGCTTCCATAGGACAGCCCTTATTGATGAGCAGCTACCGAAGGGCTTTCAAGAAGCATGGGGTGGTCTGCTCCCAGATACTACTGACCCGCAAGGAGATGAACAATCGCCATACCTATGTGAACCTCCGCAACAGCATCTTTACCCTGTTGGATCTGGGTGTCATCCCCATCTTCAATGAGAATGACACGGTAAGCACAGCCGAGATCGGCTCGGCCTTTGGGGACAATGACCGCATGAGTGCGATGGTTGCCAGCAAGATCGATGCTGACCTGCTGATAATCCTCACTGATATTGCAGGGCTGTATACCGCTGACCCAAAAAAAGATTCTCAGGCTACTCTCATAAAGGATATTGAGATCCTCGATAAAGATATCATCGCGTGTGCAGGCGGGGCAGGGAGCCTTTTCTCCACCGGGGGAATGAAGACCAAGCTGCTTGCAGCGAAGATCGCTGCTGTCGGTGGGTGTGGTTCCATCATTGCCAGTGGATACGAGCATAATGTCCTGGTGCGCCTCATGGAAGGAGAGGAGCTTGGCACCTTTATCCATCCCAGAAAGAGGATGAGCCAGCGCGAGCGTTGGCTTTTGAACAACTCCCATCTGGGCATCATTGTGGTGGATGAAGGGGCAAAGAGAGCCCTGCTCTCCCATAAGAGCCTCCTGCCCAAGGGGGTGGTTCGTGTAGAAGGGGGCTTCGAAGCTGGGGATGTTGTTGAAGTTCGCACTACAGACGGGAAGGCTTTTGCCAAAGCGGCCCCTTACCTAAACAGTACCGACATCGCAAAGATTGCCGGTCATGAGAGCCGTGATATAGCAGCTTTGCTGGGTGACGGACATAAGGACGTCCTGTTCCGTCCGGAGGATTTGGTGTTGCTTGACGATGACCAGTAACTATAGGATCTACAGAAGAAGGCTCGACCTCGGATCGCGGATCAACCAGCTTCACAGTACTGAGCAGCTGGCTATCGGCATCCTCGATACCGGCACACCCGAACAGCTTTCCGAGAACCTGAGCTGGTATGTGGCGAATATGAACTATGCCTTGCATGTGGTCACCCAGGAAGGACGGCTCGACCTTCAGGCAATGCAGGAATCATACAAGGATGTTACCTTTTTGGTATTTCCCTCTTCAGCCCTTACAGGTGAGAAGATAAACGCTGTGGCCAACGAGTGCCGGACCAGTTACTTCCTTATCGTACGAAGTGACCTCTTGCTTGTCCGCTTTGATGGAGGGGCCCTGTTTTCCTTCATGAGGGAGAAAGAGGCGCCCGCTGCCCTTGCCTCCCTGATAGCGAATATGGACAAGGAGATTGTTCCCACCCTGCGTTCGCCGTACCTACAGGCTCGAAAGCTCGATCCCCGTTCCCACTTTCCCACCATTGATGCACCGGGGGGAGAGAACACCCTCTACCCGGTGATGGCGCTGGGTATGTATGACCGCGCCCTTTTTCAACGGTTGCGGGGCTTTGACGAGAAAATCCACAGCGAGTACTTCCAAGTGCTCGACTGGGGGATCCGCTGTTACCTGTTAGGGCACACCGTCAAAGCCACCGGTCATCTGCTGATGCAGTTCACCGACCGCCAATCCATCATCGAAGATCGTAGTGAAAGTGAAGGCTATAAGCGCTGCTATACCAAGGCCCTCTCCATCGAACAGATAAAAGGCAAAAACATCATCCGCAAGTACAAGGGATTCATCGACAAGGAAGCGCTCTCTGATGAGGTGAAAAAACGGTTGGTCTGGTTGCAGAAGAGTGATTTTTCCCAACTGCTCGAACATTGGAAATTTCCCTCTGAGGTGTTGCCATGAACAGAGGCTCCCTCGCCCTTATGGCTGTATTGCTCATACTCACCCTGTTCCCTATGAGCGCAGCCAATGACCCTTTCTCCTATCCTGTATCGACGGTAATCCTTGATGCCGGTCATGGGGGGCGGGATCCTGGGGCAAGCGCCTCCTACAGCTTTACAGGGGGGACTGTCAATGAGAGTGACCTTGTCCTTGATATCACCAAAAGGGTGTTTGCCCTGCTCTCCATGGAAAAGCCTTCCCTGAAGCTTATCATGACTCGCCTTGACGACACCTATATCTCCCTTGCAGAGAGATCTAAGATCGCATACACAGCAGAACTTGCACCTCAGAGCAGTGTCCTGTTTGTCTCTATCCATATCAATAGCGCCCAGGCTCGTGAAGCGACAGGGTTTGAGGTGCTGACCAAGCGTCAGGAAAAGCGGGTCACTTTCCTAGACGAACATACCCCTATCAATACTATTCCCCTGTACGCCCCGTTTACCGCATTGGAGCTTAACAGGTTGCTCAACCAGCGGAATCTGTTTGTAGCCAGGACGTTTGAAGAGGTGCTTGTACAGCAGATGCCCTCCAGCCGAAACAGGGGGATCAAGGAGAGGGATCTGTATGTGCTCAATGCAAGCAGGGTTCCTTCGGTCCTGCTTGAGTTGGGCTTCCTCTCCAATGAAGATGAGGCCCGCAATATACTCTCTCCAGCTTGGAGACAGAAGGTTGCCAACGCAATAGCCGAGGCTGTACTATCATGTGTGTAGGAGTTGTCTATGGAAAACTATGATCGCAAGAAACTGAACAAGGCCCTCTATTCCCCCAAGACAGAACCCACGTTGATAACAGTACCCCTATGCCCCTATTTTGTGGTGGAGGGGGAGGGCTCTCCGCTGGATGAGAGCTACGATGAGGCAGTTGAGCTTTTGTACCAGCTCAGCTATACGCTGAAGATGGGATTCAAAGGTGAAAGTTGGTACCGTAGCTTTGTAGTCTCCCCCCTGGAAGGGGTGTGGAGTGCCATAGAGGTGGAGAATCGTGATACCTGGCGCTGGGCAAGCATGATAGCACAGCCTCCCTTCATCACAGACGAGATTTTCAGGAAGGTAGCCGAACGGTGCAGCTTCGCCAAAGGCCTCTCTGTCAAGGATGCCCATTTTGCATATATAGAGGATGGCTTGTGTGTCACGATGATGCACATCGGACCCTATGCCTCGGAAGGACGTTCCTTTGACAGGATGGATACGTTTTGCCAGGAGAACCAGCTGCAAAGACTCGATGCAACACACCGTGAGATTTATATATCAAATCCCAAGAAGACAGAACCGGAGCACCTCAAGACAGTGCTCCGATACCGGGTGGAGAGAATCTAGAGGGCTGCCTCTTCCTTTACCTTCCTTCTCTGCTGTACAAGCAGGTCCATCTTCATCTTCTTTAGCTTGGAAGAGAGACTCACCTTGTAGATATGCGGATTGATCAGGCGCAGGTATGTCTTGTGGAATTCCCTGATATTCTCGATGGAGAAGGCCTGGATCTCTTGCACCTTTGGTTTTTCTCCAATGCGCTTCCCTTCAGCTACCTTCTTGGTCAGAAGGGGAACACACTTTGCATAGCGCTCAGGCGCCATCTCAAAGAAATCGACCTCTGAGAAAGGATGGAAGAAGGTATAGGCCTTCCCTGCAGTGATATGTTCCTTCTCAAGGGCTATCAGGTCAGCGAGTGCGCCTCCCTCGTGGTCGTAGAACCTCCAGACCTGCTTGATGCCCGGGTTGGTGGTCTTTTCGTAGGTGTTGGATATCTTCATGGTTGGAACCATGAGACCGTCCTTGTCCTGCTTGGCAGCAAGCTTGTATACCCCGTTCAGAGCCGACTGTTTGCCACCGGTCACCAGGTGGGTGCCGATGCCCCAGCTGTCGATTGGCACATCATCATGGATGAGAGTCTGCACTATCTCCTCGTTCAGGTCGCTGGAGACGGAGATGGTAGCATCATTGAGGCCGGCATCATCAAAGCGCTTACGCACCACGCGAGGCAGGTAGGAGAGGTCTCCACTGTCGATCCTCACCCCAATCTTCTTTCCTTTCTTTTTCTGCTCCAAACCCACGATGATGGCGTTCTCTATGCCCGAACCTAAGGTGTCGTAGGTATCGATAAGCAGGGTGGGGTGTTCGGGGTAGTACTTGGCAAAAGCCCTGAAGGACTCCAGTTCAGAGGGGAAGCTCATGACCCAGGAGTGTGCCATGGTCCCTGCGACAGGAATGCCGTATACCTTACCGGCAAGGGTGTTGCTGGTGACCTGTGCACCCCCGATGAAGGCGGCCCTCGAAGCGGAAAGCGCCCCATCCTGGCCCTGGGCACGCCTGAGGCCGAACTCCATGAGCAAGCCCCGTCTTGCAGCAAGGGACATCCTGGAAGCCTTTGTTGCTATCAGGCTCTGGAAATTCAGGTTGTTGAGCATCAGGCTCTCGATCAGCTGAGCCTCGATGAGGTTGGTATGGACGCGTACCAGAGGTTCCCCGGGGAAAACCACAGTCCCCTCTGTCATCGCATAGATGTCCCCCGAAAAAGAGAAATCCTTAAGGTAGTCCAGAAAGTCAGGGGTAAAGATGCCGAGGCCCTTCAGGTAGGCAATGTCATCAGAGCTGAAGGAAAGGCCCTCTAGCTTGTCGATGAAGTCATTGAGACCAGCGAATACCACGTACCCACCCTCGAAAGGGTTGGTACGGTAGAACATCTCAAAGACCACCTCAGGGTTGTGCTTCTCGCTGAAGTACCCCTGCATCATGGTCAGCTCATAAAAATCGGTAGTGAGTGCGCTTGTTTGAATCACCTGATTCACTCCTTGTTACAGTGCTCTGATAGTATCAAAGCCTGTGTAGGGTACCAATGCGGGAGGGATCGTGACCGAGCCGTCCTCATTCTGAAAGTTCTCCAACACTGCGACCATGGCCCGGCTGAGGGCGATGGCAGTCCCGTTGAGCATATGGACAAACTTGATCGTCCCCTCGTCATCTCGATAGCGGATGCCCAGTGCACGGGCCTGGTAATCAGTACAGTTGCTGGTGGAGGTAACCTCCCCATACTCGCCGCCTTCACCGCGGCCAGGCATCCACGCCTCGATGTCAAACTTACGGTATGCTGGGGCGCCCAGGTCTCCGGTGGCAGTATCCACAACTCGGTAGGAGAGGCCCAGGCCTCTGAAAATCTCCTCTTCTATCTCCAGAAGCATCGTGTGGTAGTGTTCGCTCTCTTCAGGCAGGCAGTAGATGAACATCTCCAGCTTGGAGAACTGGTGTACACGGTACAGGCCCTTGGAGTACTGTCCGGCCCCTCCTGCCTCCCTGCGGAAGCAGTGTGAGAGTCCGCTCATCTTGATGGGCAACTTCTTCTTGTCAAGGATCTGGTTGGCATAGTACCCGCCAAGGGTAATTTCAGCTGTTCCCACCAGGCAGGTATCGGTACCTTCGAGGGTATAGATGTTGCTCTCCTCCCCACGAGGATTGAAGCCGATGCCGGACAGTATCTCTTCCTTGGCGATATCCGGGGTGATGAAGGGGGTGAAGCCTCTCTTCATCACAATATCGAGTGCATAGCGCTCCATGGCCATCTGGAGGATCACAGCCTGGTTTTTCAAGTAGTAGAACTTGGGCCCAGATACTCTGGTAGCCGTGTCGAAGTCTATGAGATCCAGGCTCTCGCCGAGCTGTACATGGTCTTTGGGCTTGAATGAGAAGGTGGGGGCCTTTCCCACCACCCTGACAGTTGTGCTGTCCTTATCCTCTTTGCCGATGGGGGCATCGGGATGTGCGTAGTTGGGGATGGTCCTCACCTTCGCCTGGAAAGTTGTCTCGATCACTTCGAGTTCAGCTTCAAGCCGTGCGATGGTCTCCTTGATCTCCTTTCCTTCGGCAATGTAGCCATCACGTGTCTCCTTGTCGAGCTTGGCCTTCATCTTCTGGGCGTTCTCATTGCGTTTTGCCCTGTAAGCCTCGCTCTCCTGCAGCAAAGCTGAGCGCTTCTCCTGCAAAACGATGATCGCATCGATATCGACACTCATATAACGGTTTCGGATGTTCTGTGCTATCTCGTCCCGTCTCTCTCTCAGTTCTTTCAAGTCAATCATGATACTTCCTCATTAGCTATGATAGTGCAAAATGCAAGCTTTCTTATAGTTTCTGCTTTGCCTTTTCCTCAAGGAGGCGGAATTTCTCCGCTGAAGCCGATACTGCTGCCATTACAGTAGCATCGAAGCCCCCTTCGGCAAGGGCCCTCATCCCTTCGATGGTAGTCCCTCCCGCAGAGCAGACCATAGTGGCAAGGGCCACTGGGTTTGCCCCTTCCTTCTTCTGAAGGGCGGCTGCACTCAGACAGGTATCGCGCGCAATGGCGAGTGCCTGGGGGTAGGCAAGCCCTTCCTTGACCCCGCCCATGGCGAGGGCATGGAAGAACTGGAACACATAGGCTATGGCTGAGCCGCTGATGCCGGTGAAGGCCGCTATCTGGTTTTCTGGCAGCAGGAAGGCTGAGCCGAACAGCTCGGCCACAACCAAGGAGGTCTCTTTCAGGGAGGCTGAGGCTGTGGGACTGGGGGTCACAGCGGTGACCGACTGCCTCACTTGGGCTGCCAGGTTGGGCATGAATCTGACAACCTCAGCAGTACCCAGGTTCTCTGTCAGGGTTTCCAGGCTGACCCCGGCTGCTATGCTGATCCACTTTTTCTGTCTTGATCCCGCTTTGCGCAGGAGGGGGTACAGCGAGGGCAGTACCTGTGGCTTCACCGAAAGCAAAAGTAGATCCGATCCTTGCACAAGCTCCTCCATGGAGGTGGCAACAGAACACCCTACGAAGGATCCCAGTTTTGCCGTATCCGTATCGAAGAGGCTTACCTGCCAATCTGTGTCCTCACTGATGGCTTGTGCAATCGCACCACCCATGTTCCCGGCCCCGATGATCCCTATTTTTTTCATGTCGCTTCTCCCCATGTGAGTCTGTGTAAGGTCCCATTCTGCAAGAGGGACGGAAAATGCTGTTGTCTCAAATATTCGTATGCGGCTATGGCTACTGTGTTGGAGAGGTTGAGGCTCCTGGCTTCCTCGAGCATGGGAATGCGCACACACCCCGCTTCGTGTCCGACCAGGATGTGTTCGCTGATACCCCGGCTCTCCTTGCCGAAGATCAGGAATACTTCCCCTGAGGGGTATTCTACCTCGCTGTAGAGCTGGTGAGCCTTGGTCGTGAAGAAAAAGAGCTTGTCATCCTTATGATCATGCAGAAATGATGTAATGCTTTTATGTTCGATAAGGGTAAGCAGATGCCAGTAGTCCAGCCCTGCCCGTTTGAGGTGTTTCTCGTCCAAGGAGTATCCCAAAGGGTGCACAAGGTGAAGAGTCGCCCCTATGGCAGCACAGGTACGGGCAATATTGCCGGTGTTTTGGGGTATTTCAGGTTCAAACAGTACAATATGTAGGGCCATGTGCTCTTCCTTATGCATGCAAATCTACCACTTAAGACAAATCCGTACAAGGCATCACAACCTGTGCCAAGGGGGTAAATACGCTTGAACTGACTCCGATTATGTTCTAGACTGGCGAACGTGTCGAGGAGGAACCTATGCTTGAGGTAATGAAGGCGTTGTTATTGGGTATCGTGCAAGGGATTACCGAGTGGCTTCCCATAAGCTCTACAGGACACCTTCTCCTGCTTGATGAGGTGATGGTCCTATCCCTCGGTCCCAATGCCAAAGAGTTGTTCATGGTCATCATACAGCTCGCCTCCATCCTTGCTGTCATCATCCTCTATTTCTCCCTGCTCAACCCCTTCTCTCCGAAAAAAGACAAGCATGAAAAACATGACACATGGATTCTCTGGGCCAAAGTCCTGGTGGCTACCATCCCTGCAGGTATTGCTGGCTTCCTTTTGGATGACCTGATGGATACCTACCTCTACAAGTGGCAAGTCATCGTTGTAGCCCTTGCTGTGTATGGTCTGGTATATGTGGTGTTGGAGAAGAAGGGAAGGGGGACACAGGAGCCTCGTATCACAAGCCTCGATGCCATCTCTTTCAAGGATGCGGCTGCGATGGGTGCCTTTCAGATGCTCGCCCTGGTTCCCGGGACCAGCAGATCCGGATCCACCATCTTAGGGGGTATCCTTCTTGGCCTCGAACGGAGTATCGCCGCCCAGTTCTCCTTCTTTATGGCTATCCCTGTCATGGCGGGTGCTTCTCTGTTGAAACTGCTGAAACTTGGATTTTCCTACACAGGGGATGAGTACCTGCTTATCGCCGTTGCATTCATAACATCCTTTCTCGTATCGTTGGTCAGTATCAAGGCCCTGGTTGCCTATGTGCGTAGGCATGACTTCTCCATCTTCGGGTTCTACAGGATTGCCCTTGCCATTGGGGTCACCATCTATTTCCTCTCGACAGGACGGTAAAGAATGGCGCTTCTGATCATCATCTATGTATCGTTTATCAGTTTGGGGCTCCCTGATGCTGTGCTTGGCAGTTCCTGGCCAGTGATGCATGTGGATCTTGGCCTTCCCCTCTGGAGTGCCGGCATCATAGCGGCGACGACCAGCATGGGGACGGTAATCTCAGCACTACTCAGCACCAAGGTCATCGCTAGGTTCGGCACCGGGAAGGTGACGCTCATCAGTGTCCTGATGACCGCCCTTGCCTTGTTGGGTTTCTCTGTCTCCCACCATATTGTCCTGCTGCTCCTCTTTGCCCTTCCTCTGGGTTTGGGAGCGGGATCAGTCGATACCGCCCTGAACAACTATGTCGCCTTGCACTACAAGGCAAGGCATATGAGTTGGCTGCATAGTTTCTGGGGAGTCGGAGCAAGCATGGGCCCTGCCATTGTCGCCCTCACCCTCACCTTGGGCTACAGCTATAGGGGAGGCTACCGCTCTATCGGCGCCCTGCAGCTTATCCTCGTCCTTGTGCTGGCCTTCTCTGTCCGGTTATGGAGAGATCAGGATAGCAAGGAAGTGGGTGGACAGGCACAGAGCAATAGGGCGGCATTGAAGATCAAGGGCGTCCCCTTTGCCCTGCTGACCTTCTTCCTGTACTGCTCCCTTGAGATAGCGACAGGACTTTGGGCAACAACATATCTTGTACAGGTCAAGGCCCTGGATCCGGCCAAGGCCGCACTCTGGGGAGGCCTCTATTACATGGGCATCACAGGAGGAAGGATCCTCAGCGGCTTCATTACCTTTCGTGTATCAAACAACCAGATGACCTTTGGTGGCCTTGGGCTCTGTCTGGTCAGCCTGCTGCTGTTCCTATCGCCAAATGCCAATGTGGCAGGTTTCGCCCTAGTCCTATTGGGCCTGGGAAGCGCACCCATATTCCCCAGCATGATCCACGAGACACCCAGGCGTTTTGGTTTCGGGTCAAGCCAGGCCATCATTGGGATGCAGATGGCCACAGCCTATGTGGGCAACATGGTCATGCCCCCTGTAGTGGGTGCCCTTGCTTCGACGGTCGGCCTGATATGGCTCCCTGTCCTGCAGGCTGTCCTCATTGTGGGGATGATGCTCAGTGTATTGCGCCTGACGCGTCTGCATACGAACTAGATGCTGTCCCCAAAGGGTACAGCCTCTAGTGATCATCTAAGATGCCTGACTCTAACCTTGATGCACAGATGAGACAAAATATAACCGATACGTGAAGTATATATGCCTCATGCCTTGTATTATCATGGTCATAACACTATGCTGTATACATACTTAGAAAATTCTCCCTGCAAAGGGGACAAGTGGATCTTTTTGCAAAGTGGGTTTTTCCCTGTATGAGGATACCGTATGTCAATATATATGATTGTGCTTTTTGTTGTAATTGCAGTGCTTTTTGGCTCGTCTGCTGCAGGATTGCTGGCCTTGCGCCTTGTTATTTGGATAGTGGTGATTCTTGCTCTTCTCTCGTTCTTTGGGTTCGGGTTCTACTATTTTAGGACTCCCTCCATCATCTCTTCCCTCCCTAGTGTAACAGCGTATCTTCTAGCCTAGATACTAACTGACTGACCCCTGACCAATGCCCCCCATTACAGGGGCCAGACTGTTTTGACAGACCCGGAAGCCACCCCTGGCTTTTGGGTCTGTCGTTTGTTTGGTATAAAGCAAGAGAGCATTCTCCGTCTCCCTTACCTTGTTTTTCTGGTGAACCAAACGAGAGGGGATATGGTTGGATCAGATTCCCTGATTATATGTTCTCAAAAGTGTAAACAAAAAGGCATCATATCATCTCTTTTGCCTCTCCATTCTTTCCTACTACTCACCGTCTTATTCGTCTTTCTCCTCTTCCAGGTTAGTAGCCTTGAAGACCTGCTGACCCTTCTTGTGCATTTTCAGGATGACCTTCTCCAGCTCCCTCCTTTTCTGGAAGGGATCCTCAAACAGCTCTTCCTGCATGGGCTTGTCCCCCTCATAGAGCTGGTAGAGGCCTACCCCAATAAGCCTGACAGGCATGCCCTCATGCCACTTCTGGTAGAGCAGCTGCTTAGCATACGAATAAATCTGTTCAGCACTGTAGATATTCGCCTTGGGAGTTATCTGGGCACTATAGGTGGTGAAGTCAGGTGCCCTTACCTTGATGCCGATGGTACGCCCTATCTGTTTCTCATCCAGGGCACGGAACATCACCTCATGGCTCATCTGCAAGAGGTTCTGTTCCAATACGACTTTGGTATGGACATCCTCGGGAAAAGTTGTCTCGGTTGATATGGAGTGGCTCTTTGCCTGACTGGTGAATATCCCCGGATCTATTCCCCTGGATGCATGGTAGAGAAAGCTTCCCATGGAGTTGCCGAAGATGGACTGTAACGAGACAAGGGAGTACTGGCGCAACTCTTGTGTGGTGGTGATATGCTTTCGTGCCAACAGCTCCTGGGTGACCTTGCCCACACCCCAAAGCTTCTTCAGCCCGACAGCGTCTATGAAGTCCTCCTCCCGCCCAGGAGAGACCCTGCAAAGCCCGTCAGGCTTGTCATAGTCACTTGCCATCTTCGCTATGAAGTAAGAAGGCCCTATTCCAACCGATATGTTCAGTCCTGTCTCCTCCTTTACCTTGGCCTTGAGCAGGACCGCCGCCTCCCTGGGCAGGCCATACAGGCGCCTGGTCCCTGTCATATCAAGGAAGGCCTCATCGATGGATATCTGCTGGACAGTGGGAGAGAAGGATCTCAGCGTCTCCATGACAGTCTTGCTGACCTGGCTGTAGCGGTGCATGTTGGGCTTCACTACAAGAACTGAAGGGCAGAGCTGCAAGGCCCGGCTCATCGGCATCGCTGAGCGCAGGCCGAACGTGCGCGCTTCATAGGAGGCGGCGGCAACCACACTTCGTGGGCCCAAGCCCCCTATGACCAGGGGCTTGCCAGCCAAGGAAGGGTTGTCATGTTGCTCCACCGATGCATAGAAGGCATCCATGTCCACATGAAAGATTACCTGTTCCACCCTCAAGCCTCCGGGGGGCGGTAAGTGCGAAGCTTCTCTTCCCTTTTTCGTTTCAAGGCTCCCTCAATGAGGATGTGCAAGACCTGTTCCATCGAATATCCTGCATGGGCCATAAGAGTGGGGAAGTGGCTCTTGTCCGTCATTCCAGGAGCTGTGTTGATCTCATTGAGGTAGATTGCATCCCTTGATACAAAGAAGTCTACGCGGGCATACCCTTCACCTCCGATAGCCTTGAATGCCTTTTTTGCATACAAGCGTATCTGCTTTTCAATAGGTTCGGCATATGAGGAGGGAAGCTGCAGGTAGGCAGTGTCGACCTGGGAGTATTTGTATGCATAGCTGAGGAAATGGTTGCTCCTCTTACCCGGGTCTACCACCAAGGCAGGCCCTGCTGTAAGGATTGTTCCCTCTTCTGTTTCAAGCACAGCACACTCAAGCTCATCCATAGGCTCGATCAGAGCTTGCACCAAAACGGAGGCGCTGTGTTTCCTGGCTTGCAGGACCGCTTCTCTGAAGGCCTGGGCGGTAGGAGTGCGAAGGGCCGAGACTCCCAGCGAGGAGCCGCTGTCCTCGGGTTTGACAAACAAGGAAAGTCCTACCTTCTCTTGGAGAAACACGCAGACCTCTTCCCATCGCATTTTTCCTATACTATCCATCGGAGGGATGATAGGTGTTTGGGGTAGTGTTTTTTCTTCAGTTTGTGTTTTTGTTGCTGAATTTGTACCAGTTTTATCTTCACTGTTCTGATCACCTTGCAGACCAAGCCAGGAAGGGGCAGGGGAGGCTCCTCCTTCCAACCAGAGGATATCTTGGCTACGAAGGGCCTGTGAGGGGACAGTGGGGATGTCTTCCAGGGCAAACAGCTTTGCTGCGATGTCCTTATGCATCCCTATGGCACTGGAGAGGGTGTCGCAACCACAGAGGGGCAGGTTTGCCAACATGCAGAGCCCCTGCAGGTTGCCATCCTCCCCCCCAAAGCCATGGGTCACGGCAAAAGCCGCATCCAGAGGAAGCTTCTCTTCACCACAGAAGACGCCCTCTCCTGGGACTATGGTAAGAGGATGGTCAGTCTTGATGGTAGTTCCTATAGGTACCTCTTTTCCCCCCTCCTTCTTGCTCTCTGTTCCAAGGGGTTTTTCTCTTTCCTGCTTGTTCTGGTAGAACCATCTGCCTTCCAAGGTGATGGCGAGCAGGTAGACTGTATGTCCCAGCTTGCACAGATGGGGCAAGACGCCTCTTGCACTGTTGATCGAGACCTCATGTTCGCCGGATCGTCCTCCATAGATCAAGGCAATGTTCATACCTGTTCCCTCTCTTTCATCTGAAGCAAGGCTCGTACACTCTCTTCCTCATTCCAAGGGCGTTTGCCCTGTTTGCCTTCAATGCTCGTCTCATGCCCTTTTCCCAGAAAGAGCAGAGTGTCCCCTCCCTCTGAGAGTTCAAATGCCCTTTGTATGGCCTCTGTTCGATCTTCTATCTCCTCTATGATGCAGGAGGAGTTCTCAGTGCGGGAACGGATATCCTTGAAGATGCTGGTGTTTGACTCGTTTCTCGGATCTTCCTCGGTGAGGATGATCCTGTCGGCATAGAGGGAGGCGATACGCCCCATCTCTGGGCGCTTGGTGGTGTCACGTTCCCCGGCACAGCCAAAGACAGCGATGATCTTCCCGTTACTTTTTGACTTTGCTATAGAGGAAAAGAGCTGGTCATAGGCATCAGCGGTATGGGCAAAGTCGATGATAATTCGTAGCTTGAGAGTGTTCCCAATGGTGATCATCCGTCCTGCGACAGGCTTTAGGTTTGCCAATAGGGGCAACAGATCCTCCGCATTCTCCTGTACAATCTGCGAACAGGCAAGCAGGGCGAGCATCGCATTGCTTGCAAGACAGGGAAGGAGCAGGGGGGTGCTCGCCGTCTCCTGTTGGTAGTGTATATCTATGTGTCCTGTCTCCCGTACGGATGTGGTGAAGGGAAGGGCTTTCTCAAGCAAGTGGGAGTAGCTGAAAGGGGGAAGTTCAGCGAGGAACTTGGCCCTGTAAGGGTTCTGACGGGTGGTAAGGAAGGTTCCCCCTGGCTGCAGGGCCCTGACCAGGTTGCACTTTGCCGCTACATAGGCCTCCTGGCTCTTGTGGAACTCAAGGTGTTCGCTGCTGATGGTCGTAACCAGGGCAAGGGCGAACTCTATGGTTGCAAGCCTGTCATACTCCTTGCTTAGGGCATGGCTGGTGCATTCCAGGATGACGTGGGTGAGGTTGTTCAGTTTGCACCGGAAGAGGAAGGCCTGCAGCTGATCGGCTTCAGGGGTGCTCTGACGATAGGGGGAAGGGTGTTTGCCTTCCCCGTCATCCATGCTGACAGTTGTCAGCAGGCCTATTCTGTACCCCTTGGCCTGCAACATCTGATGGAGGTAGTCGCATGTAGTGCTCTTGCCATCGGTGCCGGTAACCCCGATAATCTCCAGGCTTCTGCTCGGCCAGTCGTAGAAGGCGGCACACATACGCGAAAAGAGGGAGCGGGGTGCATCGGTGACAAAGTACAGGATGTGATCCTGCTTGTGAGCCACCTCCCTTGTACTGAAGATGCATACTGCCCCCTTGGCAATTGCATCGTCAATGTAGAGCTCTCCTTGGGTATGGAGGCCGGCAAAAGCGAAGAAAACACTTGATGCTATGCACTCTTTAGAGTTGTGGCAAATTTTCCTGATGACTTGTGTTTGGGCAAGATGGGAAGAATCGATGCCTATAGCGTTCAACAGACCCATGAGCGTATTCATGCAGATATCGTAACAGGGAAGGGTAGCGCATGCAACTGGTAGTGGAGTTGCGTTTGGTTTTTTGGTATGCTGTTGGTAATCGGTTCAGCCTATGCTATAACAGAGGAGAGGATGGATCGCATGGAGCTTTTGTGAGGGCGAGAGCTTTCGACTTCCCTACCCTCAAGGCAGGCGCATGAAACGAATCTTACTTGTTCTTGTATGTGTAACAACACTATCTGTCCCTTCTCTGTTTTCCTCCGCTCTTCTCCAGACGGAAAGGGGAACGATAGGGATGGGATCTGCAGGTGTTGCGCTCTCACGATCGCCATCGTCCTTCTTCTATAACCCTGCCCTGCTGTTTGCCCGTTCACGGGAAAAGAGTTTCTTCACCCTGACCGGCAGCTACCACGAGACGATACGACCGGCTAACTTCCGAGATAATCTGCAAAACCCCCTGATGCAGAATCCTTTTACCCACCTGAGCATCTCGTTTAGTGGAAACAATGTCGCCCTCACCCTTCAGACACAGGTGTCGCTCAACGAGCGAGAGGATCTCAGTGGTCTGACACGCTACCGTGGTCTGAACCATACCCTGTTTCAACTTGACTGGGCGACCGGCAAGTCCTTCTTCGCCTTTGGCGTGAATGTGAAGGCCCTTGCAGTATCAGAGCGATATCCGGTAGACATACGAGACGAAAGCATCCTCTCGGATTTTGCCGTACAGACATTGCTGGGGAAGTTTGAGACATTGGAGAGCAGGGCCTTCATCTCTGTGGGGCTGGGTGTGCTGCTTGACTATGAGTGGTTTACCATGGGGATCACAAGCAACAATTTTGCCTACGCCCTGGGCAGTGACTCCTTGCAGGTCAGCTTTGATGAAATATACAAGACCCTTGACTGGGGCTTCTCGTTCAACACCCCCACCTATGATTCGAACAATCTCCTGCACCTGTTCAAACTGCAGGCAGTCTTGGATTTTGTGGATCTGGGATCCGAAGATACCAGGGAGCTCAGGACGGGCTTTGACCTCAAGTTACAGCTGTTGCCAACCTGGTCTGTCAGCCTGAAAAGCGGGTATCGTGAGAAGAAGAAACTTCCCAGTGACCTGTTGAAGTTCGATTTCACCCAAGGGACCCATACCTTGGGCCTTGCTGCCCAGCTAGGGGCCTTCACCATAGACCTCGGCTGTGAGATCCCCATGGAGTGGTATCGGGGGAAAGCCGATGACGACAGTACAGTTGCAGGGTTTCTGAGCGTCAGCTTTTCGTTATGAACCCAAGGTCGCTTTGGGCTTTTGGTTTGTGGCTCATGGGAAAGTCCCCCTTTTCTCTATGATCGAACAATTAAGGGCCAAGGGTTTCTCCCTTCTGATCGCAGTTTTTCTGCTGATAGACTTTTTTGGTCCCGAATACCACGCTTGGGAACAAAACTGCAATTGGCCATACTTGACACTCCAAAGGGTGAACTATATAGTCAAACGGTAGATTGTTGTAACCGTAAGGAGTAAAGTATATGTCCAAAGCACATAGAGGTAGTGGTATCCGCGAGGAATTTAACCATGGACGGGGCACTTGCCCGGTCTGCAAGCGAACTGAAGTAAAGGTTCTGTATGAAGCCACCGTTGATGGTGAGAAGGCAAAAGTTTGCAAATCATGCAATGCCAACATCAAGGCTGCTGCAGCAAAATAAAGCTAAGAGTTTGCATGTGAGACTGTCCTTGTCGGCAGTCTTTTTTTTCCCTTTTTGAGAGAGGAGCTAGGGTGGATTTTTCAGGACGCAAGGTGTACTGCATAGGCATTAAAGGGACAGGTATGGCTTCACTGGCGGTCCTGCTCAAAGCCTCAGGTGCCCAAGTCACAGGCTGTGACAGCTCAGAACAATTCACCACAGACGAACTCTTGTCCAGTCATGGCATTGTGGTGCATGAGGGGTTTTCTTCCTCCCTCCTGGATCGTGATGCCGATCTGGTCATCCATAGCACAGCGTATGAGGCCAGTGTCCCCATCCTAGCCGAAGCCATTGGCCTCGGCCTCTCTGTGTACTCCTATCCCCAGTTCCTCTCCTACCTTTCCACCCTGAGTGACAGCTATGCTGTTGCCGGAACCCATGGCAAGACCACCACCGTAGCCCTTGTATCGTATCTGCTTTCTACGGGGACCCTCACATCCTTTCCCTTTTACAGCATCTTCGGCTCAATGGTGCAAGGAAACACCTCGCCATTCTACCAAGGCAGTGACATCGCCCTGTTTGAGGCGTGCGAGTACCAGGATCACTTCCTGTCCTATCATCTTCGGGGAGCTCTGGTTACCAACATCGAATTCGACCACCCTGACTATTTCTCTTGTCTTTCAGATGTGGAGGAAAGCTTTGAGCATTTTGTGGACAACCTGGCGGTAGGGGGCTTTCTGATCTGTTGCAGTGATGACAAGGGATCGAAGGGCCTTGCCTCCTATGCCAGAAGAGAACGGGCCGACCTAACCGTCATGACTTACGGCTTTGATGACAACGGCCCGTTTCGCATTATCAGCAAGGGGTATGAGGATGCGTACACCCTCTCTTGTCTGGATTCCTTTGGCTTCTCTCTCTCCGTGCAGGAGAAGTCTCTGGTCGGTAACCAGATAGGAGCTGTCGTCCTTGCCCTCGCCATGATCCTTGACAGGGAGAACCCCAAGCTCTATCTGGAAAGTGGCACCCTGATAACGGCTGAGATAATTCCTACCTTGGCGGGCATGCTCAGTAAGAAACTGTGCTCCTTTCCCGGAGTGGTGGGTCGGTGTGAGCGTATGAGAGATGAGGGTGGGGTCCTCTACTTTGATGACTATGCCCACCATCCTACTGAGATCATAACCAGCTTGGCAGAGCTACATAGCCGGTATCCCAACAGGCCCATCCTGGTCATCTTCGCCTTGCACACTGCAAGCAGGACCAAAGCCCTCTTCAAGGAGTTTGTTCTTGCCCTGGGCATGGCCGACCGCCTTATCGTGCAGAGCTGCTACGGCTCCGCACGAGATGACAACGCCCTTCATGCAGGGCAGGATATGGGGAAAGTCCTCTCTGATGCCTTAGGCAAGAGGATCATGAGAACCACTCGTTGTCGCCTCCAGGCGTGTGTATACGCCCAGGATGATAGTGAGGCTGTTGCGATCGCATCGGGTTGGTTGCAACCACAGGATTTGTGTATTACGATGGGTGCTGGAAACAACCGAGCCCTTACCGGGCGGATAGCCCAGGCGAGAAGGAGTCTTTGATGAAGAGCATGACCGGATATGGATCGGCGGAGGAGCTGAACGAAGAGTTTCAGATCTCTGTTGAGCTGAAGTCCTACAACAGCAGATATTTGGATATAAACCACAACATCCCTTTCTATCTCGCACCCTTTGAGATTGAGATAGATGATGCGATCAAGAAAGTTGCCAGCCGTGGGCACATTGAGGTGAACATCAGGATCAAGACCCTCGCCTCCGATATGGAGATAGTGGTGGACACCCTCGCTGTCAAACGGTATGCCGAGGCATTCGCCCAGGTGGCAGCTCTCAGCGGCAAGGCCCTGAAGCCAACCCTCTCCGACTTTATCGGAGGTGAAGGGGTGCTCACCAGCATCAGGCAAAGCGACAGCGAGATCTATAGGAGTTCGCTCTTCTCCACCCTTGGCACTGCCTTGGTGCAGTTTGACCAGAGCAGGGAGCGTGAAGGCGCCCATACCAAAGCGGATCTGCATAGGATGGGCGAGATAGTCAGAGAGGGCCACACCGTCATAGCATCCCATGCTGATGAGCTGGAGGCACTGGTGAAGGCCAACCTCCGTTCCCGTTTTGAGGAGATGCTTGGAGATCAGAACTATGACGAGAACCGCATCCTCTCCGAGATTGCGGTCATGCTGATCAAATACTCTGTCAACGAGGAGATAAAGCGTCTCTCGATCCATCTTCAGGAGTTCTTCAACCTCCTCGAACAGGAAGAGCCCGTTGGAAAGCGCTTGGATTTCCTATGCCAGGAGATGAATCGGGAGATCAACACCATAGGAAGCAAGAGCCAGATGGTGGAGATGAATCTGCAGGTTGTCCGTATGAAGGACGGCTTGGAAAATATACGCGAACAGATTCGCAACATAGAGTAGGGGCAGTTTGTGCGCATAGCAATCAGTGGAAAAAGCGGGTGCGGGAACACTACCATAAGTACCATGGTCTCCGAGGCCTTGGGTTTTGTCATGATCAACTTCACCTTTCGCAGCCTTGCTGAAGAGAAAGGCCTTGAGTTTTGGCAGTTGTGCAAACTCGCAGAAGAGAGCGATGCCTATGACTTTGAGGTCGACCGTCGCCAGGTTGAGATGGCCCTCTCTGTCGAAAACTGTGTGCTGGGCAGCCGCCTTGCCATCTGGATGCTCAAGGAGGCAGATCTCAAGATCTACCTCACAGCAACCACAGAAGAGCGGGCAAAGAGGGTGCTCAAGCGAGAAGGGGGTACGTTCTCCGAACGGCTGGCAGAGACAACCCGGAGGGACAAAAATGACAGTGCACGCTACGAACGGCTCTATGGGATCGACAACAGTGACACCTCTATAGCCGACCTGGTCATTGACACCACAGAACTCCAACCAGAAGAGGTGGCATCGATGATCCTCGCAGAAGCGAAGAAACTGCAATAAGAAAGGAACTCCATGAAAAAAAGCCTTTTGTTCTTTGGCCTTCTTACCCTCGCGCTTCCTCTGTTGTCCTGTGCCCCCTATCTGGGTATCAGCCAGTCCAGTGTCTCCACTTCGGTGGAGATTGGCTTCATCACCCCTTCAATAGAACAGAACCTCACCCTCTCCCTGCCGCTTCTGGGCTCTTTGGAGCGTGGTGATGACTGGTACCGCTATCCTGTTGCAAGCATGAACCTCTTGCTCAAAAAAAGGATCGGCTCTACTGTGGCAGTCGGAATCGGGTCTACCTTTCGCATGGGATGGGAGTATGAGAAGGCAAGAGCCCTGCAGGCAGGGCTCTTGCTTCAGCTCTCCTTGGAGGCTCCGTCAGTAAGGGATATCCTGTTTTGTGAGCTTGCCTACCTGCCGAAAGATTGGCAGTGGTCAGAAGGCCCCGCTTCTTCATCCTTGCTCGAAGATGGCATCGGACAATTTGTCCGCCTTGGGTACAGACACGCTTTTTGAGTGCTGTACATTCTTATTGAAATTCACTACACTTAGAAAGTTGTAGTATATAGTAGAAGGAGAATCGATAGTGAGCATTCCATTGGACACCCTAATTGATTATGAAGAAAATATTTATGAGATTACCTGTGTAGCCATCAAAGAGGCTATCATCTTGAGTAATCCCGGTTGTGGTGGTCAGGAGATTGAGGAGAACAATGGCAAAATTGTTAGCGAAGTACTCAGAAGAGCCCTTAACGGTGAAATCCACTTCGAAGCCCCAGACCTGCTCTAATCCTTTTGAGTCTGTAGTTTTTCTGTTCGGCCCCACAGGGGTAGGAAAAACAGAACTTCTTATGGATCTCAATCCCAAGAAGTATTCAGTGGTCAACGCCGACTCCATCCAAGTGTACCGACACTTGGATATAGGGTCGGCCAAGGCCAACTCTGAAACCCTCCAAGCCATCCCCCACTATCTTATCGACATATTCGACCCCTGGCAGCAGTTCAGTGTAGGGGATTTTGTTGCGTATGCCGACCAGGCATGTTCTGAGATCCACGCACAAGGGAAAATCCCTGTGCTCAGTGGGGGGACGGCCTTCTATTTCAAGCATTTTTATTTTGGACTGGCCGAAGCCCCTCCCAGTGATGAGGATGTGCGCCTGCATATTGCCCAGGAGATAGAGAAGCGAGGGGATCATTGGGCTTATGAGCGTCTTTGCCATGTTGATCCTCTTTCTGCCAAGAGAATCCATCCCTCTGATATGTATCGGGTAAGCCGTGCCTTGGAGGTCTATGAAGGATCAGGAAGGCCCCTGAGTAGCTACAGCGTACCAAGTAAGCCCCGCAATGGGATGAAGCCCTTGATAATCGGCCTCTGGCGAGAGGGCGATGAGCTGAAACAGCGTATAGCGTTGCGTGTGCAGCAGATGTTTTCTGAAGGGTTGGTATCTGAGATCCGTCACCTTATAGAGATGGGAGCAGATGAGGCTTGGCCAGGTCTGCAGGGCATCGGGTACAAGGAGTTCTTTCAGGCGATGAGGAGCGGCGAGGCCTCACTGTCCATGATAGGAGAGCAAATCGAACGCAACAGCCGCTACTATGCGAAGCGGCAGATGACCTTCTTCAAGAGTTTTGCTGATGTTACATGGATGAACCCAGCAGACAAGGAACCCATTCTTGCCCTTATTGAGGCGTACCGATAGATCTGCTCTCTCTCTTGTAGGTGGGGATCCTCAGATCCTCCAACCTGTTTAGCTTCTTGTTGTCGAGCGATGTAATCTCAAGCCAACCGCGCTTATGTACACCAATGCTGAAATGCTGTATCTGCTCATACCTGAATATGACGATCTCACCCTCCTTCACCATAGTCTCCTCCTGATCCTCAAAGTAGGGATAAGGCGAGTAGAGCGTGCTTGTCACCTCATAGTTCTGGCTGTCGAGCTGTCGAATCCTGACATCGGCAACCCCATAGATGAAGGTTCCTTCCAGCAGATCCGGCTTGCCGTTGGCTATCCAGGTGTTGGGATCTATCTGGGTGGTGATTCCCTCATAGGCCTGGCGTGTCTGACGCGAGACAAAGAGGTTGGTGACCTCCATGGCTGCGGGGTTTTTCACCTTCTTCGCTAGCGATGCCTCCATCTTCTGCAGATCGAGCTCATTCTGGCTTGTATAATACTCTTCGATGACCTGTTCGGCTGGCATGCCTGCGGTATAGGGGGGAGAGAGGGCCTCTTTGATCCTGCCTGTCGCAAACCAGACGATCAGGGTGACCGAAGCGACCACTGTGATGACGATCCATCCTTTCTTTCTCCAGAAAATGCTCCGTTCGGCGCGTTTCTTCTGATTTGCCAGAAACAGGGAGCTTGTCGGAACTTCCCTCATCGCCTCATAGGTGGGAGCCTCTTTGCGGTCTTTTAGGGTCCACTGTAGGTTTTCGGTAGCCTCTATGAACCAGGAGAGTGCTTTCTGACTCTCCATGTTGCCGCTAGCCTCGCGTTGCTTGGCCAGGCTGAGACGCAGGGTGTTGTCGATGAAGGAGGTGCTCCTTTGGTCAAGATTCAGAGAGACCAAACTGAGGGGAATAGCTCTGAAGCCGTCTTCCCTTGTCTCCAAGGCCCCAAAGGGGGGAAAGCCTGCAGCTGCAAAATAGAGCAGTTGGACCATCTGGTCACAGAGGGAAAACGGGGTATGCAGGCCATGATGCACCCATGCAGATGACATGCTGTAGCGCACATCCTCTTCCGCACAGGAGGAGAACAGGTCAGCCAAATCCTGAGGCAGGATGAGAAAACCCCCATCCTCAATGCCCCATATCCTCCACAGGGGCAGGGTGTTGCTGGAAAGGTCAAGGAATTTTGCAGGAAGCGAGGAGAGTGCCTTGGCAAGCTCCCGTAGCAGAGGTAGGGCCCGGCTTCGCCTGGTCGTTGCTATGTCGGTGATGGGGAACAGGTCTATCGTATCGAAGTAGAGGCACCGTTTGTCCTCGACCACAGACAACCCTTTCCAGTACCAGGGTCTGGGCTTTTCACCCTCTACAATGATATACCCGGGGGCCTTTTGCCCCTGCAGCAGGTAGGAGGGAAGCTCGACACCTGACGGACCGATGGCCATACAGGTATAGGTATTCTGTTCAATGACAGACGAAAACACATCAGGGGCACCAACCATCTCAGACCTCTTTCCTTTTTGCACTGGCATGCCAGACAATCCGTTCTTTTGTTATGTATTCTTGGGGAAGCGTTTCACAGATTTCCCCTCCTGTGGAGAAGAGGGTGAAATCCCACCCGCTTTTTCCCCAGCTCTGATGGCGCAAGGCCTCGAAGGCTGCTATGGAGCAGCTGGATATTTGTTTGGACCGAAACCTATCCAACAAGGGTTCCCCTTGTTCCAGGAGAGTGACAAGTGTCTTGGCATGTTCAGTTGCCAAGGCTGAGGGGAGTATGGCATTGAGGTTTGCAGAGAGTACAAACAGGGTCTTCGGAACCTGGGCGACTATCGTCTTCAAGACTGCGGCATAGGTTCTGCACTGCTCAGCATCAACGGTATGGGTTAGCAAGGGCAGGACAGGGACGCCGTTGCAGTAGGCATCTACCAAGGGCAGGGTAAGCTCTGTAGCGCTCTCCTCAATAAAGTAGCTCTGCTCTGCCTTGATGCTATCGGGAAAGAGCGAGAGCAGACTCTTTCTCAGTTCTGTGGCGTAGTGCATCTCGGTATGGGGCAACTTGATGCCATCGCCTGTCGGGACGAAAAGAAAGTGGGGCTCGTCGATAACCAGAGCTTGCTGGTGTAGCGGTGCCAGGATCACCACAAGCTCTGGGCTCAAGGCCGTTACCGCGGAGAAGCTCTGGTGCAGCAGATCCAGAACCACATCATAGCTGGCGTGCGCTGTTATGATCGCAGCGGGCAGGCTTGTAAGCTTGCCCGTCTTGTCTTGCCCATCGCTTCGTTTGGCACTCTGGCTTGTGAGCTCTAGGGCATCCCCGGGATAGAATATGGTGTGATGTTCACTTGTGTGCATCTTCATCCTCCAAAAGTAGTCTTGCAAGGCGTCCTTCGTCCAGTGTTACCGAGAGATTCTTCTCCTGGGTGGGTATAACCAGTCCTGTCTTGCCATTTTTCGGGCGCCTGAGGTGTTTTACCTGGGTGTAGTAGAGATCTGCCTTCCCCTGGGCCTTTGCCTTGCTGAAGACAAGGGCTAGGTTGGCAGCGTCAAGCAGCACTTCCAAGGGGACACTCTTGTCCCTTTGGAACTTGATGAAGACATAGCCTCCAGGGGTGTCACGCGTATGCATCCAGTAGTCGTTGCCCCGTACAAAGTGGCGAAGTAGCTCATCGTTCTCCTTGGCATTGCGCCCCACCAGAAGGGTGAACTGTCCGCTTTTGATAGTGAGACCCGGAGATCTGGCCTTGGTAGGCTTGTCTGCTGTTTCAGTACCCAGTTCCCGTTTCAGGTTGCGTATGTCCCTGTTTTCGTCGTCTGAAAGCGTGAGTAGCCTGGCATATTTCGCTACACTCTCCTTGAGCTCTTGCTGAACCTTTTCGTACTCTTCCTTGGCATTCTCGAAGGTTCCTTTGGCTCTCTGGTAGCGCTCGTAATAGCTCTTTACCTGTTCGCTCGGACGAAGGTTTTCCTTAAGGGTGATAGTGAGCTTTTCTCCACTTTCCCAGTCTTCCACCTCCACCTCGGGGGCATGAAGGGCTATCAGATGGACGTTTGCACTGAGCAGGTCACCCATTTTCTTAAACTGCATATATTTTCCACTTTCCGCCATCTTGCGTTCAAGGGAGGATGAGGTGGCCTCTATCTGTTGGATCTCCCTGTCACGCTTGCGCCGTATCTTGACCAGCAGTTCCTCGAGGGTCTCTTTATTACTTGCCTGGCCGTACTGCTGTTCTATCTGGCGATTGAAAGAGGTCTCGGTCCGTTCACGAATTGTGAACTTACCCCCATCATCTTGCTTCTCAACAGGGGCGACGAACGTGGCTCCGCTTTTTTCGTCCCGTCCGGGACGGCGGTAGAGCAGATCCAAGATAGTGTTCTCTTCATCTGTGATAAAGATGTTTGCACCTGGGCCGCTATAGAAGCGCAGGTGTAAAAATAGTGTGCGTCCATGGTTGTCCAGTGTAAAGGTAAGCATACGGTCGAAGGGGGTTTGTCCTACCTTGACGATCTTAGCCCCTTCCAGGTTGG
Source organism: Sphaerochaeta sp. (assembly GCA_048264225.1). Classification (GTDB taxonomy): domain Bacteria; phylum Spirochaetota; class Spirochaetia; order Sphaerochaetales; family Sphaerochaetaceae; genus Sphaerochaeta. The sequence continues at coordinate 21,217 of JBLXDK010000011.1, read as the reverse complement.
CGCGGCAGAACTGGACAAAGCGTTGGAGCTTGGCAGTCTTTCCCCTCTGCTGAACTGCGATGGGGCCGGTGGCAATATGCATGCGGCTATAAGGGGTCCCTACCTCGGTATAGAGCGTCCAGCGCCCATGGTTGGGATGGTACAGGTACCAGCTCAGGCAATGGAAGTCGTGTTGTACCACAGACTGCAGGGTACTGCCCTCCAAAGGGAGTTCTTCTCTGATGAGCTGTAGCTCACGCCAATTTAACGACATTGTTTCTCCGTAGGGTATCGTACGCTGTTTTCACCCCGCCTGCAAGGTAGAACGATCCGCAGACAAGGATGGCGGCGCCTTTTGGGGTGTTTGCCATGGCAGCTTCCAATGCCGTCCGGTTGTCCTCTATCAGGCGGATATCATACTCCTTATCTCTGGTGGAGGCCATCAGGCGAAGCTTCTGTTCGATGAGGGAGATGTCACTTTTCTTGAAGGTTCCGGGCCTGGATATGATGATCTTACAGAAGTGGTCAAGGACCAATGATCCCATATGGCTGTGGTCCTTGTCCTCCAGAGCCCCATAAATGATGGTGTTTTCCCCTGAGGGGTAGAGGGTGGAGAAGGATTCGAGCAGGGCTGAAAGCGAGTGGGCGGTGTGGGCTCCATCGAGATAGATATCCGGGTTTTCAGCAATCTTCTGGAATCGTCCGGGGAGGGTGTTCCTCTGGAGGGCTTCTAGGGTATGTTCTCCGAACAATCCTAGCTTCCTCAGCACAAGCAGGGCTAGTGCACAGTTCTGTGCCTGCACCTTGCCCATCATGGAGAGGGAGAGTACCTCATGGCTCCTGTCACGCCACCAGTACTCCACGATCTCCCCGTTGCCAGAGATTCGGTAGCTGTAGGTAAGCAGCTCTTCAGAGAGTTTGGTCACCTTGCTCTGCTGTGATTCGGCCTCCTTGCAGAAGACCTCCATCACCTCCGGTTCCTGGTAGCCGATAAAAACCGGCACCTTGGACTTGATGATCTTGCTTTTTTCATAGGCTATCTTATCCAGGGTATCCCCAAGTATCTTCGTATGCTCTAGCTCTATGGGGCAGAGTACGGAAGCCTCGGGGACGATGGTGTTCGTTGCATCGAGGCGCCCTCCCAGACCTGTCTCGATGACGGCCCACTCGCACCCTGAGAGGGCGAAGAGCAGGTAGGCAAAGGAGGTGAAGAGTTCGAACGTCGTCGGGTATGTCTCTCCCCACTGGTCACTGAAGCTGAAACCTTGAAGGCGTCTTTTCAGCTCGTTTCCTGTTTCTATCAGAAGGGTGTCGGGAAAGAATGTGCCGCTTTGGGTAAAGCGTTCTCGGTAGTCCACCAGATGAGGCGATACATACAGGCCTGTCCTGTACCCCAGGGAAGTAAGGCCGCTTGCCAGATATGAGGCAGTGGAGCCCTTGCCTTTGGAACCCGCCAGGTGGATCTTCCTGAATGATCGTTCGGGATTGCCGATATGGGAGAGGATCGCATGCATGCGATCCAGACGGTAGGTCCTGGTGGTATAGTGGTCGGTCTGCTTTTCCAGGTTGGTAAAGCTCTCCATGTAGGTGACCACCTCTTGGAAAGAAGTAAACTGCATAGTTGTAAACACCTCGCGACAACTGTAATGGCATACGGTGGTTTGGTCAACGAGATGTGCTTTGGATCAGATCTCTATGGCGACCTCCGCCTCAGGCTCCTTTACCATCTCGTTGGATGAGTCGGCGCTGAGAATCCTATCCATCTCTTCATGGACCGCTTGGGTCTGATCACCGAAGTCAAACATGGGCCTGAGGCGGGCAAACAAGGGGCGTACAAAGTGTCTCAACTGGCTCTTGTCCCTCTCCAGGGTGCTTTTGCTCTGCAGGGTGAGCACTGTGACAGCAGAGGGTGAGTAGTAGGTCCCTACCTCCTCAAAGCCGAACTTCTTGTAGAGTTTGATGGTCTTCAGGTCATCGGCAAACACATCTATGACAAGGTTTTCGATACCCTTGCTGCGGGCAAGCAGGAATACCAGTATGATGAGGCCTATGGAGGCTGAGGTGTTCCTCATCTCAGGAAGGACTGCCAAGCGTATGATCTCAGAGCAGTTGCGTGAGTTCAACACAGACTCTATATCAAAGTATTCGCTGATGGGCAGTGGCCAGAAATGTTCACTGGTCATCAGCGAGACTGTCCCGACCGGATGCAGGCCCTTGAATGCGAGGATGTGCATCGCCTTCTCATCTTCCTGACGGTGGATGGACTCCTCAAGATAGCCCTTCTCCCCGATCAGGACCTTCCTTTGGATAAAGAACACATCATTCATCCCTGCTTGGTCGTTGACTAGGGTGAAGCGTATGGTTTCCCGTCTTTCATCGCTTGCAGGAAAAATAGTGGTAAACTCCGTACCTACACCCAATTCACTTTTCACTCTGATTCTCCCCCCCATCTTGTCTACAATGGTATAACAGTTTGAGAGTCCGAGGCCTGTGCCCGAACCCGGTGCTTTTGTGGTGAAGAAAGGGGTGAAGATCTGGTTGAGATCCTCATCTGCAATACCGCACCCGGTATCGGCTACCTTTACTATGATCAGATCATCACTTTCCATACAGGTAAGGGTGAGGATCCCATTGCCTTCCATAGCTTGGATGGCATTGACGATGAAATTGAGGAACAGTTGCTGTAGCTTGCTTTCGTTTGCTTCCAGATAGGGAAGGGCGTGGTAGTTGCGTCTGACGTCGATGTTCTGGGAGTCTATGCCGCGCAAGGCAAGTCTGAGGGAGAACTCCAAGATTCTGACAATCTCCACCGATTGTTTCTCATCAGGGACTTCCTCTTCTTTTCGGGAGTAGATGGAAAGCTCCTTGATGACATCGGCAGCAGTCTTTGAGTAGGAGAGGATATCTTCCAGATACTCATGATGGACATGATCCTCCTCTATCTCGCTGAGCATGATCTCCGCTGTTCCCACGATCCCCGCAAGCGGGTTGTTCAGCTCATGGGCAATACCGGCTGCCAAAGTCCCTATGCCTGCCATCTTCTCAGTCCTGACCAGCTCCTCCTGCATATTCTTCTGTTCTGTTATGTCGTTGATGATCTCTATGAACACCTTCTTGGAGTTTTCCGGCACTTTGACATTATGGTACTGGAACGAGAATACCCTCTCCTTGAAAGTGGCTTCGGTCTCTTCGACCGCCCCGTTATGCAGGCAGTCGAGAGCCTGGCAGAACTGACAGGGTCTCTGACGCTGGAAGAAGGCACGGTAACATTTGTTGCCGATGAGATCGCGTCTGTTGTTGCCGTAGAAGGCAACGGCGGCAGTGTTTGCCTCTTGGATGGTATAGTCGATGTCGATCAGGCAGACAGGGGAGGCTATACCGTTGAAGATGGCCTCCATCTTGTTCTTGCTCATGGTAAGCTCATCACCCTGTTCCCGGAGCTGTTCAAAGGAGAGGGCGTTTTCCAAGGAGAGGGAACTCTGGGCAGCGAGGATTTCCAATGCCTCAAGTTCAATAGGGGTTATCAGGGATTTGGTGTAGTCATAGCCGATGAGGATATATCCGGCTATCTGTTTTCTGAATACCAAGGGGATGATGACATCGGCAGGAGGTAGCTGCTCACAGACTTCAAAGCGTTTTTCATCGGGGGTGACGTTAAGGATGGACGAGATGTTCTCACTTCTCAGCCTATGGAGCTTTTCCTCCACGTAGGGGGGGAAGGTGAAGACCACCTCATCACCCTCCTTGAGGGATGTGGGGCATTTGCTATTGGCGATCATGTTGAAGGTATCCCCGTTGTCCAGACGCTTAACAACGAAAATGACCCAATCGGTCTTGAGCCCTGAACTCAGGTTTTTTACTACCTCTTCGCCCAGTTCCTTGAGGTTGACGATGGTCGTAAGCCTATGGCTGAGGTTTCTGATGGTTGTCTGGTAGGGATGGCGTTTTGGGATGATGACGGTGTCCACCACATAGGCGAGCAGGTTTCTCATGGGATGGATGATGAGCACGGTGACCACCCCGAGGATGATGGTGAGCTGTGAGACATCACCGGGTATGAAATTTCTGTTGAATAGCTGGATGATGGATATGATGATGTAGTAGGAGATTGAGGCGATGATGGCAAGGATAGTGGTATAGATGATATTGATGCCGATGCGCGAATAGCTTATCAGTCGGTATCGGTAGATAGTGTAAAAAAGCAGCAAGGCGTTGATGGTGGCGGCAAAGATATCAATGGGGTATATGCCCAACGGAGGAAAGATGTTCATTAGGATTCCTATGAGCATCACCACCACTCCAATGAGGGGAAGAAACAAGTTCTTGTGTGTTTTCTTCAGGGCTTTATGCTTGGATCCTATCAGAAGGATGATGAGGGTGATGATCAGGTAGGCATAGCTTATGGAGTAGGCAACGATGGAACCCGATGCCAACTTGTAGTAAAAGACCCCTTCGGCTGTGAAGCCTGCCTCGGTTACGATGCTCCCGGTAAAGTTGAGGATCATCAGAGGAATGATCAACAGATAGCTGGCATAGATGAATATCCTGATGGAACGTTTGTGTATCTCCAGCATGTCCAGGATGAAGTTGCTTAGCCCGAACGGTACGGAAAGCAGACCTATAAGCATAATTCTGTTCCAAAAGAGAGGGGTCATGAAGCCGCTGTTGAGGTGCATCATCATCGAGCCGAAGCTCCAGATGGAGACAAACACCATATACAGTTGGAACGACCAGAAGAATCCTTCCTTCTTGTGTTGCATAAATCCAAATGCAGTAAAGAATACGTATAAAATGAAGGCCACTGCAGGGATAATGGTAGAGACATCAATGATCATGGAGAACCCTTTTTTCTTTCAAAAGAAGATAATTTGTATTAGTATAGAGCCAGAATATGGAATTAATCAAACTATTTCTCCTAGGTGCCACCGGGTATTTGCTTGCAGGACTCTATGATGTGGCTATTTTGCATGACAAACCCTTGCTGAGGAAGTTCCTCTATATAGGTTTTTTTGTCACGGTCGTACCCTTTCCTGTGATTTTTTTCTCCTATCAGTCACCGCTTCCCGGCTTTGTCGTGTGGATCATCGCCCCCCTGGTCCTAGTGTTTGCCCTGCTGCTGGTCTTTTCTGTGATGATCGAGACATCGCTATTCTCTGACAAGACTGGTAAGCTATATCAAAAGGGAACTTATAGCATATCTAGACACCCAGGTTTTATCTGGTATACTATGATTAATATTTTGGTATCGATATACTATTGGAACTATCAAATTACTATGCTTTTTGTGGGGCTAACCCTCTGCAACTTCATCCTGATAACGATAGAAGATCATATATTCTTTCCTAAGATGTTCTCAGACTATGAAGAGTATAGAGAGAGCACCCCGTTTTTGTTGTAGGACACTGCATTTTGGAGAATCACGGCATGAACAAACATATTATTACAACAGATGATGATCAGGCGATCCGCAAGGTCCTGCAGATATTATTGAGAAAAGAGGGCTATCAGGTCACTGTCTGCGCAAATGGGGACGAGTTGCTCGCAGTGCTCAAGACCAGCTCTTCAACGGTTGATCTGATATTGCTGGACATCAAGATGCCGGGTCTGTCCGGTATGCAGGTCCTTGAGATACTCAGGCGCAACTACCCACGCATCCCTGTCATTATGCTCACGGCATTCAACGATCTGGATACCGGCATGAAGGCTATCCGGCTGGGAGCAAGCGACTACCTAGCCAAGCCAGTTCACCGTGAGGTGCTGGTGGAGTGTGTCTCCCGTGTGTTGGATACCACCTCCCTCAAACAGGAAGAAGTTGCAGAGAAGGATCACTCCCTAGCCCATCAGAAAGAGTTGGAAGATCAGCTGCAAAATGCCCTTGTCGCCCTAAAAAGTACGACTCTTGCCACTTTGGAAGCGTTTACCGAGACAATCGAACAGAAGGATCCCTACACAAAAGGACATTGCAGTCGTGTGAGAACCATCTCCCTGGCTATTGCTCGGGCCCTCAAGTTCTCAGAGGAGAGCCTGCATACCCTCGAAGGAGGGGCTCTTCTGCATGACATCGGCAAGATTGGAATTCCCGAAGAGATATTGAACAAACCCTCCAAGTTGTCCAAGAGCGAGTATGAGCTCATCCGTCAGCACCCTGTTGCAGGGGAGAGGATTGTCTCCCATATCGACATGTTCCAGGCCTACCGTCCCATTATCAGAAGCCATCATGAGCGCATGGATGGAAAGGGCTACCCTGACGGGCTGAAAGGCGACCAGATACCCCTGGATGTGCGTATTGTGTCCCTTGCCGATGCCTTTGATGCGATGACCACCAGCCGAGCTTACCGCTCAGCCCTCCCGACAGAGATCGCCGTTGAGGAGCTGAAGCTTTTCAGTGGCACCCAGTTCGATCCGGACCTGGTGAATCTGTTCATTGAGAAAGAGCTTTACCTCCTCTAGGGGAACCAGAGGCTGCCTACGATAGCTTTGCTGTTGTTTACCGCTCAGGGGCCGCAGGATTGGCAGTATGATCAGGAGGGCAAGAGACTTCACTGGCCAGTTGACCGGTATTTCAGCGAAGGCTCCCGTACTGCAACCTTTTTGGGAGAGGAAATCACCAAGTATCATACTACCCTGACAACATACAAAAACGGTCTTATCATTCACGTTGCATTTTTATGCATGACGCATTATTCTTTCTCCATGGTGCAAAAAACGTACCTGCAAAAAAAGGTTGTCGGAGAATTACCATGAAACTATACAAGATTGCATTCCTTATCCTTATCATCGCTATCGTCACAGGATGTGCCAGCATGTCTGAGGAATCTTCCGGATCCCCTACGCCCACTGATGGCCCTGCATTGGCTGAAGAGAATGAAGCCATTGATCTCAGCGGCTATTGGGAAGGGACCTTAGCGATAAGCCCTGTATCTTCGCTGACAATGGGATTTGTCATCACAGGCACTGAAGCCATGTTGCAGATTCCGAGCCAAGGGCTCAAGGATTATTCCGTAACATCAATCCGACAGGAAGGGGCCCTTCTTACCATCGAAATGGAAGCCATGCAGGCATCCTTTAGCGGAACCTATGATGGAGCTACACAACAGATCGTGGGTACCTTTACCCAGATGGGACAGGCTCTGCCCCTTGTCCTCAGCTTGAGCGAGCAGAAGGAACAAAGTAGGCCTCAGGATCCACAGAAACCGTATCCGTACATCTCTGAAGATGTGTTCTTCACCCAATCTAAGGAGGGTTTCCAGCTTGCAGGGACCATCACCAGACCCGAAGGGGACGGCCCGTTCCCCGCAGTAATCCTGATCAGTGGCTCAGGACCCCAGAACAGGGATGAGGCTCTGATGGGGCATAGGCCGTTTCTAGTCCTCTCTGATGAGCTCACCCGTTCTGGAATCGTGGTCTTGCGCTATGATGACCGCGGGTTTGGCGAATCGGGAGGCGATGCAAGTGAGGCAACTTCATTGGACTTTGCCACAGATGCAGAATCGGCTCTGACCTACCTCAAGGGCATGCCCTATGTCGATAGTGACAACCTGGGAATAATCGGGCATAGCGAAGGTGCCATCATCGCACCTATTGTTGCCCAGAGAGACAAGGACGTGGATTTCCTGATCCTTATGGCAGGCTCAGGAGTTGACGGGGTGGCAGTTCTCGAAGACCAGACGGCAGCTATCCTCAGAGCCCAACAAGTCCCCGAACCGGCTATCGCACAAGCGGTCGCTACAAACCTGGCAATCTACGCAACTGTCTTGGATAAGAGCCGACCGCTGGAAGAGCGCAAGGCTTCTGTCTTGCAGATGTTGATGTCGTTTGGATTGCCGTCAGAAGCGGCAAAAGCACAGATTTCAGCACTCTTCTCCCCTTGGTACATGACATTCCTGAACCTTGATCCTGCAACCTACCTGCAAGACCTGGACATCCCTGTGATGATCCTCAACGGAACAAAGGATACCCAAGTGTCGGCATCCCTTCATGTTCCGGCTATCGAGGAAGCTCTGCTTTCTGGGGGGAACACCCGCTATACTACAAAGGTCTACGAAGGGCTGAACCATCTCTTCCAACCGGCAACGACTGGCTCCCCTGAAGAGTATGCCCTCATTGAGACAACACTAGACGAGCAGGTCTTGCAAGACATCTCCTCCTGGATACTGGAGGACAGGCTCAAGCTGTAGAGGTGATGGGTGATGGATTTTTTCTGCTAGGAGACCAGATACCTCGGGCCTTTCCCTCCTGCTATCCTGGTGATCTCTACGCCAAAGACCTTTTCGATGAGACCTGAGGCAAGGGCCTCATCTGCCTTGGCATAGGCAACCACTTCCCCCTTGTCCAAGAGGCAGATATGGTCGGATATCTGTAAGGCTGAAGGTAGGTCATGCATCACTGCAATAATGCATCTGCCTTGTCCTTTGAGTGATTGCAACAATGCGAGCATCTCTTTCTGCACGGAGAGATCCAGATAGGTTGCCATCTCATCCAAGGCAATATAGGGGGTCTCCTGGGCAAGGGCCATGGCCAGGTATGCCTTTTGTCGTTCGCCACCGCTAATCTGTAGCAGTCCCTTGTCCCGTATGTTTCCAATGCCCATGGTCTCTATGGCCCTATCCACCAGAAGACAGTCCTGTTCGTCCATCCTTCTGGAAAACCCCAGATGGGGATACCTACCATGTTCCACCAACGAATGCACCGTACAGTTGGATTCTGTGTGGCTCTGGCTCAGGAAGGCCATCTTTTTTGCCCACTCTCTGCGTGAATACTCCTGCTGGGGTTTTCCTTCCAACATTATGGTTCCTGACAAGGGTTTTAGCAGTGATGCCGCACTTTTTAGCAGGGTGGACTTTCCTGTCCCGTTCTTGCCGATGATGGTTGTGATCTCTCCCCTGGAACAAGTCAGGTTGATGTCCTTCACCACAGGAAGCCCTTTGAATCCGATGCTGAGGTCTTTCAGTTCAAGCATGGGGTGCCCTCCTTCTCTGGTTGAACAGCAAAACAAGGAAGAATGGGCTTCCCAAGAAGGAGAGCACGATCCCCACAGGCAGTTCGTAGGGGCTGAAGAGGGTGCGAGCTATCAAATCACACCCAACGGTGAGAGCCGAGCCTCCTACTGCGACAAGGGGAAGGAAATAGGCGGAGTCCTCACAAAATAGCGAACGGATCATGTGGGGTACCACCAGACCTACAAATCCGATAAGACCGCACATGCTAATAACGCTCCCGCTGAGTAGGGATGCAAGCATCAGGGCAAAGAAGCGTACCCTTCCTACAGCAAGACCAAGGGAGAGGGCCACCTCATCACCTAAAGCGAGGATGCTGATGTCACGGCTCAACAGCAGAGAAAGAGCGACTGCTGCAATTATACAGGGGAAGGTCTGCTCAATCTGGGAAATAGGGACATGGGCAAATGAACCGATGAGGAAGTCCAGTCTGCCCATCTGAGTCTCTGGCCTGAGGGTAAGCAGGGTATCGGTGCAGGAGCCCAGCAGGGAAGAGACGGCAACCCCTGCAAGGATGATGGTCAGCCTGGTCGAGCCTGATCGTCTTGCAAGTGCATATACCAACAGGCTTGTCCCCAGTGCACCCAGAAAGGCAAAGATCGAACTTGTTGCTATGAGGTGGGGGAACAGTGCTGCCGATAGCAGTGAGAAGAAGCCTGCTCCGGAGTTGACCCCGATGATGGAGGGCCCGGCAAGGGGGTTATGCAGTACCTGTTGCAAAAGCGAGCCGGAGACGGCAAGGGCCATGCCACAGATAAGGGCCGCCAGTGTCCTGGGAAGGCGTACATGCCGGACAATCCTGTAGGCTGCACTGAAACTATCCTCTCCGGTGAGGATAGGGAGCAGTTCTCTGATTCCGATGGGTGATGATCCCAGGCACAGGCTCAGGCAGAAGAGGAGGGCAAGGATAGCGACTAGAAGACACAGCAGAGAACCATATGCCTGATTGCCCTTGGTCACGGTGGCTTTCTGATTTCTCCTAGAGGACAAGGAGCTTTGCAAGATAGGCATAGCTGTCCCCCCATCGGTTGTTGGGCTTGTAATGGAATAGATCTTTTGGAAGCAGGTGGTAGCGGCCCTTTTGTACTGCATCAAGGGAGGCGAAGGCCCTGTTGGTTTCCAACAGACGATCCATAGTTGCCTGTGCTGCCTCTTCATCCCCCATGGGGATGACAAAGATGTAGGTTGGATCTTCCCATACGATCGTCTCCATGCTCAGTTCCTCAAGCAACGAAGGGTACATGTCGGTTAGGTTGGTAAGACCTAGGTCGCTGAGCATCTTTGCTACCATGATGGATTCTCCCTTAGCCTTGACTTCTGTCGAATAGGATCGAAGCAGGAGGTACGTGCTTGTGCTTTCCCCTTGTGTCTTGTCTGCAAGTAAGGAGATTATCTTCTGCTCCACTTCCAAGCCGTTTGCCCTGTAGAGATCCTTCCTCCCTGTGAGGGTGGTGCATATATCCAGCATGGAGAGGTAATCATCGAACCCCTCCACATGGAAGAAGGCATGGGCAATCTTGCCCTGGTTGAGCAAGGGCGAGAGTGCAAGATGGGAGGGTATGTCTGTCGATAGCAGGACCAGGTCAGGCTCAAGGGCGAGGATGACTTCACTGTTGGGATCCTTTATGGTTCCGATGGTTGCGACCTCTGTATCCAGAGTGAACTCTTTTCGGACATGGGCATCGGATGTGGTTCCCACCAAGGACCCGCCTCCCAGAAGCCAGGTCTCTGCATACGATGCGCTGAGGGCAACTACCCGCCTAGGCCTTTGTGTAAGGGTGACAACCCTGTCCAGGGAGTCGGTGAACTGGAGTATCGCTTTCTCCTGGTCTGTAGTGTGGTTTGAATTATAGTCAGGAATTGAAAGGCTCTCTCCTTTGCATCCTGTCATACCCAGGATGCAAAGGAAAAAGAGGATGCACAGAGAGCACAGGGTGCCTAGAGACGACAGATTGCTAAAGGCGGGCAATGCTCTCCTGGTTTTCCATGGGCTATAGATAGAAGAGAGAGCGAAAGAGGTAGGCTCTAAAGCGGTTGCTTGTCTATACGACATGACTGAGGATCTCCTCTTTGTGCAGCAGAAGGTCATCTGAGAGGAGTCTTCGTTCCACTTCTGCCATTCCCAGGCGTTCGATGATAGCAGAGAAGCGCTCGCCTGCAAGCCCTTCCTCCTTGAACAGCAGGAGGGTTTTTTCGATCAGGGAGAGCACTTCTTCCTGAGTGAAGAGGGTTTTTATAGCAGTTCCTATGCGTGTCTGCTTACCCCATCGTCCACCAAGGAAGACCTTGTAGCGTGTCTGTTGTCCTGTAATGGCACCAAAGGGACAGAGTTTGATGCACCTGGCGCAGTTGTTGCACATACTGCTCTGGATACAGGGGGTCACAGTCCCCTCTCTTGTTATCGCATGGAGGGGACAGCCTCTCTCTGCATTGCAGAGCTTGCACTGTCTGCAGATATCCTTGTCGAGGACGGGAACTTTCTGCCCTACGATGCCGAAGTCGTTGAGTTCGGGTTTGATGCAGTTGTTGGGGCATCCCCCTGCCGCTATCTTGAACTTGTGAGGAAGCCTTACTGCGCGATAGCCTTCGTAGAATCGTTTATGAATTTCCTGGTTGAGCTCATTGGTGTCATAGAGGCCGAATGTGCAGGTGGTGCCTTTGCAGGTGACAACAGGACGAACCTTGGCCCCTGTCCCTCCGGTGGTCATGCCTGCTTCCCCAATGAATTGTTTGAACGCATCGATCTGGTCGAAGGGGATATGGGGCAGCTCTACGGTCATCCGGCTGGTGAAGCTGACCTTTGATCCTCCAAATCTTTTTGCGGCCTCTCCTATTGAGATGGTCTGTTCTGCGCTTAGTGATCCTCCGACAGGGATGATCCTGGCAGAGAAGCTCTCTGTTCCCCTGTTATGCAGATATCCTTCTGCCTTCAGACTTTGTATGGTTTCTGGTGTCAGTTTCATGGGTTTTCTCCTCAAATTGGTTGCAGTATGGGAAGTTTTATGTATATAGTAAATAATATGTTTTCTATGTTGATTATAGGTAATAACCTATATAAGGAGCATCAATGACCCTGCGAGATCTCACAATATTCACCGATGTGGCTACAACCCTTTCCATGAGCGAGAGTGCGAACAACCTTGGCTTGACACAGCCGAGTGTCAGTCAGGTAATAGCCAATATTGAGGGCGAGTATGGGGTGCGTCTGTTTGAGCGGCTTTCCAGGAGGCTCTACCTCACAGATGACGGATCCTATCTCGCCTCCTATGCCCGGAGAATCCTCTCTTTGTATGATGAGCTTGATGCAAACCTGGGGGCCTTTGCCCTCCCTGTAGTGCTTCGTGTGGGTGCGACGATAAGTGTGGGAAGCAGCATCATGGGGGAGTTGGTATCACGGTTTGAAAAGAGTCATCCTCTTGTCAGCGTGGAGGTCTATGTCGACAACACCGAGACCATTGAGAAGATGCTGAGTGAAAGCCGCCTCGATGTTGCCGTGGTGGAGGGGGTTGTGCATACCTCTTCCTTGGTGATGGAGGAGGTGCTATCAGACTCCTTGGTCTTGGTTGCAGCAAAGGACTTCCCCCTCGATTCTGAGATTGCCATCACAGACCTTGAGGGGTTGCCGTTTATCTTACGTGAGAAGGGTAGCGGTACAAGGGCGTTGTTCGTCAATCTCTTGGAAAAGTGCGGGGTGACGATACGGGAGAAGTGGATCTGTCATTCCAGTGATGCGATTCTGAGTGCCGTACGTAGTGGCCAAGGGTTGACAGTCATCTCCAGGAGATTGGTTTCTGCTGATCTGAGGACAGGGATTTTACGTGAAATCCAGATACGGGAGGTAAGCCTAGGGAGGATGTTCTCTCTGGTATGGCACAAGGACAAGTTCTTTACCCCTTCTTTGGAACAGTTTGTGGAGGTCACCAATTGTTGCAGGAACACGATGCATGATACATAAGTTTGTGCAGACAAGTGTAAAGGCCTTCCTTTCTCCAAAGAATGAAAGAGGGGGGAACATCTTTGAAAGGGTATGGCTTTGGTTGGCAGGTGATTTTCGTTCAGCTCTATGATTGTGGAACTGTATTGAGAACCAAGATCGTTGTAGGAGAACCTAAAAGGGCCCGAATGCACAGATCATATGGTGATGATGACTTTGCCCCGGGCGTGGCCACCACTGACATAACGCATTGCTTCTGCCGTCTGTTCCAGGGGGTATCTTCTGTCTATGACTGGTCTGAGCTTCTGTGAGGCAACCAGATCCATGACAAACTCCAAGTCTTTCACCTTGGGCTTCGCAGCCAATGAGCGAAATTTTCTGCCTCCAACCGATAGAAGCGGTCCAAGAAGAATCGATTTGAAGATCTGACGCAGGGAACCACCGACCATGACATAGGTTCCGTGGGGAGCGAGAATTCTCTTATATGAGGACAACTTGTTGTGCCCGTTGATAGCGATGATCGTGTCGAATCTTTTGTTGCTTCGGGTAATATCCTCACGGGCATAATCGATCACTTCCCCGGCCCCTAGGCTTTTGGCCATCTCCAGGTTTTGTGCACTGCAGACAGAGGTCACCTTTGCTCCAAAGTAGTTGGCCAATTGGATGGCGTAGGTGCCCACACCACCACTCGCTCCATAGATGAGCACCTGTGAGCCAGGTTGAATGGCCGCTTTGTCACGCAATGCCTGCAAAGCAGTCACTGCAGCTACAGGAACCGCAGCAGCGATCTCATCGGATACACCTGCGGGTTTTAGGATCAATACTTCCTCAGGAACAGCGACGTATTCGGCAAAACCACCACTTCCACAGCCTGATATGTCTCCAAGTACGGTATCACCTGGTTTGAACCTGCTGACATCCCTGCCAACCTTTTCCACCAAACCTACGATATCGGCTCCGAAAATCCTGCTTTTTGGTATTCCGACACCCATCTGCATGGGCCGATAATCTAGGGCGTTCAACGAAGCAGCGCTGATGCGTACCAGCACTTCCTTGTTGCTTGGGATGGGTTTTTCCACATCACGAAGAAACAAAGCCGCCTTTGATTTGGATTTTTCCCATAGTATCGCTTTCATTTGGCACCACCTTTGGATTTGTAGCTGAAGACTTCTGTAATCTGGACACCGAAAACTTCGGCTATGCGGAAAGCCAACTCCAATGAAGGTGAGTACTTTCCCGCTTCAAGTGCTATGATCGTCTGCCGGGAGACTTTAGCTCTCTCTGCAAGTTCCTGTTGGGTCATCTCCTCGGCAAAGAAACGTAAGGTCCTGATAGTGTTGGTGATTTCGGTTTTCTTTGTCATTTCAGACACCTTTCCTGTAGTAATAAAGGCTGAACCCCCCTTCGACAAGCGATCCGATGCTGAAGGAGAAGAATAGTAGGTTAAGCATGACCATAGCAGGCTGTTCAAGAATAAGAGAAACCAACGCAGCTACAAATCCAATCCCTGCACATATGAATCCAATCCGAGATGACTTCAGTCCTATCAGTGTATCCATCTCGTCTTCAACCATTGAGGATTCGATAGTCTGGTTTATCTTCTCTCCATCACAATTTCGTTGTTTCACTGCTAGTGCGATGGCATAGAGAATATGGAAGAGAATCATGATGATGACCGAAGCGATGACCCCGATTCCTATGAAGATCAGCATGGTTGCTGCCCAAAACTTCAGATCCGTTGTCTCGACCAAACCATTCTGGTATTTCCCAAAGGCGTACAGGGAATAGGCTGCGAGGATCACGACTCCAGTAACCATATTCGTCAAGGTTCTTTTTTCTTGATATGACATGTATATTCCTTTTTTATGCATTATAGTAATGTTTTATAGACATAGTGTAATATAAAATATTCTAATTGTAAATTATTTTTTACATTACTTTATGATATTATAGTGTTTTTTTGAGAATCAAGGTGATTTGAGGACAAAGCGAATGGTTTTGAGCCTGTGTTTTTCTGAGTAGTATGCAGCGAGGTAGCATGAGAACTAGGGAGGATACAATAGAAACGACAGTATCATGGGATCACCATATCCACGAGATTCTCCCTTACAAGCGCAAGCTTTGATCTACATCTCTGCAACAGTTTGCAAAGGGTCTCAAATTGTTGCAGGAAAAGGATACATAATACACATTACACAATTACGTAAAACGAAATTGTGTCATGAAAACCTTGCATTTTTGAAATGGTTATGCTTATAGTATAGAGATAAGACGGCAAATAGCTGTAAGGAGTATAGCAGATGGCAAAGACGAGAACTGCCCTAGAGCCTTGGAAATTTCTTGATGAATATCGGGGTAAGGCCTTTACCGGCGAATGGCCCACTGTTGTCCAGATGTTTGACATCTCGGTAAGCAGGTATCCTGAAAACAGGTGTTTTTCGGCATTTGTGCCTACTAAAGAGTCCTTCACCTACACAGAGGTCCAAACCTATGTAAAGTCACTGGCCAACTATATGCTTGCCAAGGGGGTGAAGTCAGGGGATAAGATTGCCGTGACAGGCAAGAACAGCCCGGAATGGGCTATTGCCTATCTGGCTATCCTTGATGCAGGTGCTATCGTAGTCCCCTTGGACAATACCCTCAACAACAAGGATATGGGAAAACTCATGACCTTCGCTGATGTGAAGTATATGTTTGCTGACCTTGATCGTCTGCAGGATTTTGATAAGGAGAACAAGCTGGAGATCGCTGGCAGGATCAGCTTGGAACCTACTGATGAGTTCACTTTTATCCTTGATGCCCAGGAGAAGAAAGAGCAGAAACGTACGCCTGCAAAGGCCTCCGATACTGCTGCCATCCTCTTTACCAGTGGAACCACAGGGACTCCCAAGGGTGTCATGCTCAGCCATAGCAACCTGGTCTCTGATGCCTACCTCGCACAAGCTAACATGGAAGTTCTCCCTACTGATGTATTTTATGCGATCCTTCCCATCCATCATGCCTATACTATGATGGCGGTCTTTATTGTCGGCCTCAGTGCAGGTTCGTCCATTGTGTTTGGAAAGAAGCTGGTCATCAGTCAGGTGCTCAAGGAGCTCAAGGAAGGGGAAGTGACCATGTTCCTTGCTGTTCCGATGTTGTTCAACAAGATGATCGGAGCCCTGATGGGTGGAGTTCGGGAGAAGGGTATCATACTGTATGGAGTGATCCGTGGCATGATGCGTTTTTCCGGCCTGATAAAGAAGGTGTTCGGGGTGAACATCGGCAAGAAGATGTTTGGCTTCCTGTTGAAGAAGCTCTCCTTGGAGAACAACCGAATCTGCATCTCTGGTGGCGGGCCTCTCCCTGCTTCCACATTCAAGATGTTCAACGAACTGGGGATTGATTTTGTGCAGGGCTACGGGCTTACCGAGTCCAGCCCCATCACTCACCTCAATCCGATAGACGCATATATAGAAACCTCAGTTGGTAAGGTTGTGGCCAAAACCCAGGTCAAGATCGTGGATCCAGATGTGAATGGCAACGGTATCATCCATATCAAGGGTCCTATGATCATGCAGGGCTACTACAACAACCCTGAAGCTACCGCTGAGGTCCTGCAGGATGGTTGGCTCAATACTGGAGATGTTGGACATCAGGATGCGAATGGGTATCTGTATCTCACAGGTAGGGCGAAGAACATCATTGTCACCGATGGGGGCAAGAATGTATTCCCTGAGGAGATCGAGGATCACTTCCAGTTGTATACTGAGATTGAGACCATTTGTGTCTGTGGTTACATCACTGATGTGAAGACTCAGAGTGAAGGTATCCGCGCAATTGTCTATCCTGCTGAGAAGTTTGTCACTGAAATGGAAAAGGAACATGGCAAGGAAAAGGCTAAAGCTGCAATCCAGAACCGTATTGAAGCTATTGTAAAGGAAGTCAACAAGGAACTGCAGGCGTACAAGAAGATAACCCGCACAACAGTTGTTGATGAGCCTCTTGAGCTTACGAGCACCAAGAAGATCAAGCGTTTCATTGTGGAGAAGAAGTACAGGGATGTGAAGTAGGACTAAGCCTTAGGCAAAGATAGAAGCAAACACTGCGTAGTCCATGTCGAATCTCAATAATCCAAGAGCCTCTTCCTTGTTCCAACAAACCGGGAAGAGGCTCCTGATATTGGGCAAGAAGTTTCGTTTTGTTGTGCTTCATAGTTGCATAGACCTGCTATGAATAGGTATAGTGGCCTCATGAATAGTAGTGTACGTAGTTTCCTGAAGGCCAAGGCCCAGGAACTGAAGCCAGTGGTAATGGTTGGAAAGGGTGGCCTTGATCAACGGATCATCAAAGCTCTTGACGAAGCCCTTGCCAGCCATGAGCTGGTAAAGGTCAAGTTCCAAGCATTCAAGGACGAGAAACGCGAGCTCTCAGAGGAGCTTGCCCTCAAGACAGAGAGTGATCTGGTAACCATCATAGGGTTCGTCGCAACCTTTTACCGTCCGGGGAAAGGTGATATGCACATCATCAACATCCCCAGGGATCTGCTTAACAAGGGCGAATGAGATTCTTTTCTAGGATTACATGGCATCAGGGGAGACTCTGGTGCTTTTTTGTATCTTTGTAAGGTCACGTAACGGTAGTCCAAAGGTTAGCTTCTCCTTACTCTATACCCATCAGAAGGGTGGCTGTAGAAGATGGATCCTGATTAACTCTAAACCCCTTTGCATGTATGGGTGATCCCGTTGTGGCTCCTGTAGTAAGGGTAAAGGGACCACTGTAGAGAATATCCTCTTGTGTGGGATCTGATCCATCAAGGGTATAGTATACAGAGGCACCGGCAGTAGCACAGCTGATGGATATCGTGTATACAGTCCCAGGAAGGTATGGGCTTTCTGGATTTGTAATGATAGTTGGAGTTTTTACCATTCGGACATGGCTGAAAGATCTAACTGGTCTAACCGTATGTGCCTCTGCCTTATATTTGCTCTTCTCCAAGCCGGTATCGAAATCTAGTGCTTTGGCATAGGTAGGGCGACTTGTGTCCTGAACAGATGCCCAATATACCGATGATGTCGTCTCATCAAAGTCACCAAGAGGAGAAGGTCTGTCATGCAGATTGTCATACATTGCCTTGAGCTGTACGACAGAAGGAAGGAACCAGTCATCATACCCTCCATAGACGAGGGTGTCGCATCTGTCTGCTGCAAAGGGGAAGCCAGATGGGTTTGGATGGGCTGAGACAATATTGAAGGTGTTTTGTTCACCGCTTGAGATGGTATCGGTTGTACTGACTACTATCTGACTGTAATTTATCCCCAAACCGGGAGCAGTAGTAGCAGTTGCCCAGGGACTGGTAGGATTTGAGAAGCCTTTCCAATCGGCAGGGGCGGTTTCCATATATATGTGGTCATCGTCAGATGTTAGGTCAACATAGAAGAGTATGCCTCCCGCAGGACCCTCATCTCTCAGCGAGTAAGGTAAGGTTCTCCCTGATCGTGAGACTCCTTTGGAATTATTGTCTTGCGTGTCATAGACTACAAAATTGAACCAGTATTTGGTATCACGAAGCAACTCATCAACTGTTGTATGGGAAGGATCTAATGGACCTGGAATTTCCGAATATTCTTCAAAGAGAATTCCATATTCAATCTCGACTCTGTCAAAATCTGGAATATCAGGATTTTCCCACGAAACAGTAATACTTCTGACCCCACCTACTACTGAAATATCTGTTACATCAGGAGGTATGTCATCCTCCATTACCGTCGCACTCTGTACAACGCCGTCGGTAGTATGATTGGAGGTGGTGTATACACATTTGATCAACACATGATAGAGCGTACTGGCAAGAGAAGAGATGATGGTCTTGTTTGGATCTAACGTTCCTAGAAAGCGTGTATATTCAGCATCGCTGTCTTTTCTATAGTACAGTTCTACACCTTCAAAACCAGAAACATCAGGATTGGTCCAGGAGACCTGTAAGGAAAGTTCTCCTGCATCAAGATGAAAATCTGTCACTTCTTGAGAAGAGGGTGAAGGTGAAGGAGGAGTCTCTACATCTTCACAACCAATTGTCAGGCAACACATAAGTACTACACCCATGGTAAAGAGTAAGAAATGCTTCATATGACCTCCTTCGAAGAGAGGAAGTAGGGCATCGGTGAAGTATTCAGCTAGTGAGCCTCTTCTTTATATAGTAGAAACTACTGCATAGCTGGTGTCAACCTTTCAAAAACCAAAAAAATAGACAATTTATCAAATTTGTATGAAAAATGATTGCCTCTTTCGGGCTATCGCATGAAGCCATGGGCTTGTCCATGTAGTGATTGTTGACCGTTAGAATCCCCCCACGAATGTGGGCATGTCAAGAAAAAGCAGAACTTACCACTCACGCAAACATCCCCTGGTCTCCCATGATCTGATCCAGATGCCAAAGTAGGATTTGAAAGGAGTATTGAAGTCATTGTCACATAGATGCAGGCCCTTTTTCCAACGGAAGAAGGGCCTGCGTTTAGAGAAAATCCACCAGGAGGTGGCTCTTTATTAGACCACATCGGGATTCTCCTTGCAAGGCCTAGTTGCCTTTTCCCCTATAGAGATTGATATCAAGGGCGGTAAGTTTTTTCTCCAAGCTCTCTCTTCTCCCTTCCACCGAAGCATACTCCTGAGGATTCCACAGCCGCTCTGCCATCACCGAAAGGCGGGGGAAGAGCATGTATTCTGCTAAGCGGGAGCTGGTTACCTTCTCAGTCCAGAGGTTGCCCTGTCCTCCAAGGATTCTAGTTCTCTTTTCCTCTGCAATCTCTTTGGGTATGGGATTGAACTCTGATGTTTTTTCAATGGTGGTGACACCAATGTTACCCGGCTCCTCATAGGAATCGATGTGTTGGTAGTCAAAGTAACAACCGGCTGTATTTGGACACATGATGACATCATGGCCAAGGTTGCTTGCCTCAATGCCACCCTCGTCACCTCTCCAGGACATTACGATGAGGGAATCGGGGAGACCGAGTTTCTCGGTTCCTTCCAAGACCTCGTCCCATCCTATGGGGCGTTTCCCCTCTTTCTCAACCATCTTGCAGATCTCGCTGGTCATCCAGCTTTGCAATTGTTTGGCTGATGAAAGAGACTCTGTTTCCATCCTCTCCCTACACTTGGGACAGGTCTCCCAAGCGGTATGTGGGCATTCGTCCCCTCCGATATGGATGTATGGGTCAGTGAAAAGTTTGGCTGTCTTGGTTATTGCAACTTGCAAAAAATGCATCAGATCATCATTTCCCGCACACATCACCTCATCAAAGATACCCCAGCGGTCCTGTACTTCGTACGGGCCGCCTGTGCAGCCGAATTCAGGATAGGCCGTAAGCAGAGCTGAGGCATGTCCTGGAGTCTCTATCTCCGGGACTACCATCATATGGCGCTTGTGCGCATACTCTTGGATCTCGAGGATGTCCTCATCACTGTAGATGCCGCCATACTCCCTACCGTCGCAGTAGTTGAGTAGCTTCCGCTTGGAAGCAATGGTCTCCAGCCTTTCGTATCCCTCCACCTTGAACCTCCATCCCTGATCATCGGTGAGATGCCAGTGGAAACGGTTCAGATGGTGCAGCGATGCGACATCTATGAGTTTCTTGATAAAGGCCACAGAAAAGAAGTGGCGGCTTGTATCGAGCATGAACCCTCTCCAGGAGAAAGCCGGCTCGTCTTCTATCATGCAGCAGGGGATGAAGTTGTCGTTGGCCAGGGCCATCTGCCTGATGGTCTGCAGAGCACAGAAAGCACCAGAGCTTTCGCTGGCTGAGACAACTATCTGGGTCTTGCCCACTTTCAGGTGATAGGCATCTTCTCCCATCGGTGTAACTTTTTTGAAGAGTATATCTTCGTCTCCTACCTTGCAGTCCAGCTGTTCGGCGGCGAGGGTCGCTACGTCTGAGAAGATGGGGTCGAAGCTGATGGTTGTCCCCTTGTGGAGGCGATACGAGCCTTCTTTCTCTTCCAAGTGTCTTGGAAGCGGCATCAGAAGCTCACTGGCCGTGTGGGTTGTATGTTTGTGCATGCTATCTTCCTACCATGGGATATGCCTCCTGTCAAGTACAACCGTTGAACAAACTGAAAATTGAGGGGAGAAGGGGGTTGGTACCTATTGGATTGCATATATCTTGTACGTTCAGATCGGAGAAAGTCATTTGAGACAACAATGGGATTTTTCATATTCGGGCTAGTAAAAAAGAGAAATAACAAAGTTTTTGTGTAAGCCGAAAATGATAATTTCCTCCTCCTAGAATCTCCAGCGGTCAGTATTTTGGATGTTTTTGGACTTCTTTTC